>NZ_VJNB01000002.1:0-342500 GCF_007556595.1 Tepidimonas alkaliphilus | reverse complement strand
GCAAAGGCAGTCGGTGTGCGCGGGTTTGCGGGGTGCGAAAAGCGCTCTGCAGCCTTGTGTGCGGGCCGGCTGCGCATGCAGACAGCGCAAGAGGGTTGACGTCAAGCGCAAACACGTCTGGCAAGAAGGGGATGCTGCCGTGAGGGTGGCGCTGCTTTCTTGCTGGAGGGCGCAACAGGCGCGCGCGCACAGCTGTGAAGCGAAAGCGGCAAGCGCTTTAAAAGTCAAGCGTTCACTGACCTGGGGTCGCAGGCGGGCTGCTGTTGGAGGCGGCTTGCTGGCGGCAAAGCTATAGGGTCAAGTGAACAAGAGCACGTGGTGGATGCCTTGGCGATGACAGGCGATGAAGGACGTGGCAGCCTGCGAAAAGCCTCGGGGAGCTGGCAAGCAAGCGTTGATCCGGGGGTCTCCGAATGGGGCAACCCACCCGATGAGGGTATCGGCACCTGAATCCATAGGGTGTCGAGGCGAACGCGGGGAACTGAAACATCTCAGTACCCGCAGGAAAAGACATCAACCGAGATTCCCAAAGTAGTGGCGAGCGAAATGGGAGCAGCCTGCACGATGTAGCCGCTGGCTTATCAGAACGGTCTGGAAAGTCCGGCCACAGAGGGTGACAGCCCCGTATGGGAAAAGCCGGCGGTGGAACTAGGCGTGCGACAAGTAGGGCGGGACACGAGAAATCCTGTCTGAAGATGGGGGGACCATCCTCCAAGGCTAAATACTCGTCATCGACCGATAGTGAACCAGTACCGTGAGGGAAAGGCGAAAAGAACCCCGGGAGGGGAGTGAAACAGAACCTGAAACCGCGTGCTTACAAACAGTCGGAGCCCTTTTGGGGTGACGGCGTACCTTTTGTATAATGGGTCAGCGACTTACGTTCAGTGGCAAGCTTAACCGAGTAGGGTAGGCGCAGGGAAACCGAGTCCGAACAGGGCGAGTTGAGTCGCTGGGCGTAGACCCGAAACCAGGTGATCTATCCATGGCCAGGCTGAAGGTGCCGTAACGGGTACTGGAGGGCCGAACCCACTGCTGTTGCAAAAGCAGGGGATGAGCTGTGGATAGGGGTGAAAGGCTAAACAAACCTGGAAATAGCTGGTTCTCTCCGAAAACTATTTAGGTAGTGCCTCACGTATCACCTTCGGGGGTAGAGCACTGTTTTGGCTAGGGGGTCATGGCGACTTACCAAACCAAGGCAAACTCCGAATACCGAAGAGTGGCAGCGTGGGAGACAGTGCACCGGGTGCTAACGTCCGGACACGAGAGGGAAACAACCCAGACCGCCAGCTAAGGTCCCTAAGACCGGCTAAGTGGGAAACGAGGTGGGAAGGCTAAGACAGTCAGGATGTTGGCTTAGAAGCAGCCATCATTTAAAGAAAGCGTAATAGCTCACTGATCGAGTCGTCCTGCGCGGAAGATGTAACGGGGCTCAAGCCGGGCACCGAAGCTGCGGATGCGTGGCAACACGCATGGTAGGAGAGCGTTCCGTAGGCCGCTGAAGGTGGGGTGAGAACCCTGCTGGAGGTATCGGAAGTGCGAATGCTGACATGAGTAGCGTTAAAGCGGGTGAAAAGCCTGCTCGCCGCAAGCGCAAGGTTTCCTACGCAACGTTCATCGGCGTAGGGTGAGTCGGCCCCTAAGGCGAGGCCGAAAGGCGTAGCTGATGGGAAGCAGGTCAACATTCCTGCACCGGCTGCAAGTGCGATGTGGGGACGGATCCAGCTAGGTCAGGCCGGCGGTTGGAAGGGCCGGTTGAGGCGGAAGTAGGCGACACGTAGGCAAATCCGCGTGTCACATACCGAGGCCGTCGCTCGAGCAAGCAAGGCTTGCGAAGTGACCGAATGGGGTCCCAGGAAAAGCCACTAAGCGTTTCAGCTTGCAGCTGACCGTACCGCAAACCGACACTGGTGCGCGAGATGAGTATTCTCAGGCGCTTGAGAGAACTCGGCAGAAGGAACTCGGCAAATTGACACCGTAACTTCGGGATAAGGTGTGCCCTAGTAGCGTGTAGAGAGCATCGAAGCGCGAATGGGTTGCAAAAAATAGGTGGCTGCGACTGTTTACTAAAAACACAGCACTCTGCGAACACGGTAAGTGGACGTATAGGGTGTGACGCCTGCCCGGTGCCGGAAGATTAAGTGATGGGGTGATGAGCTCTTGATCGAAGTCCCGGTAAACGGCGGCCGTAACTATAACGGTCCTAAGGTAGCGAAATTCCTTGTCGGGTAAGTTCCGACCTGCACGAATGGCGTAACGATGGCCACACTGTCTCCTGCCGAGACTCAGCGAAGTTGAAGTGTTTGTGATGATGCAATCTCCCCGCGGAAAGACGGAAAGACCCCATGAACCTTTACTGCAGCTTTGTATTGGACTTTGAACGGATCTGTGTAGGATAGGTGGGAGGCTGTGAAGCAGGGCCGCCAGGTTCTGTGGAGCCGACGTTGAAATACCACCCTGGTGCGTTTGAGGTTCTAACCTGGGCCCCTGAAGCGGGGCTGGGGACAGTGCATGGTGGGCAGTTTGACTGGGGCGGTCTCCTCCTAAAGCGTAACGGAGGAGCACGAAGGTACGCTAGGCACGGTCGGACATCGTGCTGTTAGTGCATAGGCTTTAAGCGTGCTTGACTGCGAGACTGACAAGTCGAGCAGGTGCGAAAGCAGGTCTAAGTGATCCGGTGGTTCTGCATGGAAGGGCCATCGCTCAACGGATAAAAGGTACTCTGGGGATAACAGGCTGATACCGCCCAAGAGTTCATATCGACGGCGGTGTTTGGCACCTCGATGTCGGCTCATCTCATCCTGGGGCTGTAGCCGGTCCCAAGGGTATGGCTGTTCGCCATTTAAAGAGGTACGTGAGCTGGGTTTAAAACGTCGTGAGACAGTTTGGTCCCTATCTTCCGTGGGCGCTGCAGATTTGAGGGAGCCTGCTCCTAGTACGAGAGGACCGGAGTGGACGCACCTCTGGTGTACCGGTTGTGACGCCAGTTGCATCGCCGGGTAGCTAAGTGCGGAAGAGATAACCGCTGAAAGCATCTAAGCGGGAAACTCGTCCCAAGATGAGATCTGCCTGGGGGCTTGACCCCCCTGAAGGGTCGTCGAAGACCACGACGTGGATAGGCTGGGTGTGTAAGGGCAGCAATGCCTTGAGCTAACCAGTACTAATCGCCCGTGAGGCTTGACCCTATAGCTTTGCTGCCGCAAGGCAGAGCATGGACGCTGGGCTTGCCCATGTCGGCCGCAGCTGGCATGGGCGGCGCAGGCTGCTTTCGTGGATGGTTGAGCGCGCGCTTGTGGCGCCAACAAACGTGTGTGGCGCTGCTTGGCGTGAGCAGCCCTCTTGATCCAGCAACTTCATGCGCATCCAGGGCGCAGCCAGCCTCGGCTCCATGAGTCCGATGCCGCTTGCATGCTACGCCTTGGGTGCTGACCGGTTGATGCCTGACGACCATAGCGAGGTGGCTCCACCCCTTCCCATCCCGAACAGGACCGTGAAACGCCTCTGCGCCGATGATAGTGCGGCCTTGCCCGTGCGAAAGTAGGTCATCGTCAGGCTGCTTCTGTTGCCCTTCAAGCTGCCAGTGCGCGGCAGTGCTGCACAGGCTGCGATGCATGCGCGCCAGGCTTAAAGGGCATGGGTGGGAGGCAAAGCCGCGCGGCGGCCAGCTGCAGCAAACCTGACCGCGCGCGCCTGAGCCTGCCCCACCTCCCCCCTCTTCTTCGAGGCGCTGCAGCTTGCAAAGGCAAGCAAAACACCAAGCACGTCTTCAAGCGGCTTCAACAGTGGCTAAAAAGGGGCACGGCGTTATGATGCTCGTGAGCATCAGTGCTGCTGTATAAGTTCAGCTAAAAGTGGCGTTGTGCCGATCGAGTTGGCGTGTCCATCGGGCGATCGGCGAAAGGTCGCCCAGATTGAATCAAGTCTTCAAATCTCATCTAAGCCCTGGAGGTGTTGTCCTTCAGGGCTTGTTGGTTTCAAGACGTTAAACCCAAGTTCGTGGCGATCGATGGGGATGAGACGCGCCTACACCCGAGGGGCGGAGTTGCTGCCGCTTTTGCAGTCTCGCATTGTGCTGATCGATGGTGCGATGGGCACCATGATTCAACGCCTGCGCTTGACCGAGGCTCAGTATCGCGGCGCTACGGATAACCCAAACGTGATGGATGAGCGCTTCGCGGCGCATCCGGTGGATTTGAAGGGCAACAACGAGCTGCTTTCGCTGACGCGCCCCGATGTGATTCAACAAATCCACGAAGGTTATCTGGCGGCCGGCGCGGATATCATCGAAACCAACACATTTGGCGCCACGCGTCTGGCCCAGGCCGATTATCAGCTTGAGGCTTGGGCGAAAGAAATGAATGTGATTTCCGCGCGACTGGCGCGGCAAGCGGCGGATCGCTTCACCCGTCCCGCAGCGCCGCGCTTTGTCGCCGGCGCCCTGGGGCCAACGCCGCGCACGGCGAGCATCAGCCCCGACGTCAACGATCCGGGCGCCCGCAACGTCACTTTTGATGAGTTGGCGGCTTCGTATTACGAGCAGGCCGTCGGTTTGATCGAAGGCGGCGTGGATCTCATGCTGGTGGAGACGGTGTTTGACACCCTTAACGCCAAAGCCGCGCTGTTTGCCATCCAGCAAGCGTTTGACGATTCGGGGGAACATTTGCCGATCATGGTTAGCGGCACGGTCACCGACGCGTCGGGACGCTTGTTGAGCGGACAGACGGTGACAGCATTCTGGGCAAGCATCCGGCATGCGCGCCCATTGATCGTGGGGTTGAATTGTGCGCTCGGGGCGGCGTTGATGAGGCCCTATATTCAGGAATTGGCACGCGTGGTGGACGATGCCTACATCAGTTGCTACCCCAATGCGGGCTTGCCCAATCCGATGAGTGAGACCGGTTTCGACGAAAAGCCCGAAGACACCGCCCGCCTGCTGCATGCGATGGCCGCTGAAGGTTGGGTGAATGTGATTGGCGGATGTTGTGGCACGACGCCTGAGCACATCGAGGCAATCCGCGCCGCCGTGCAGCGGTGCGCGCCGCGCCCGTGGCCGAGGGGGTACGCTGGCGCAGCTTGACGACCGGCCATCGTTCGCAGAAGCGGCACTGCACAAGCCACTGCGGCTGTTCAGCAAGGTCGCGACTGAACAGACCGTTACAATCGCTGAAGCGGCTTTCTCTGTTCTTTGGGCCAACAAGCCCAGGAGGAGGCGCAACGTTTGCGGAATGCCCTGACATGTCGCCGCAAGGCTTGCAGCTCGACCATGCCCGTGCGCTGTTGCGCCAGGAAGGGATTGCATTGCCCGCGGCTGAAACCCCCCCTTCGCTGCAAGAACTGCAAGCCATTATCGATGGTTTGTGCTTGCTGAGTGAGCGAGACCCGCTTACCGGCCTGCCGAACCGACGAGCTTTTGAAGCGCGAGCGCAGCAAGAGCTGGATCGCGCCTGCCGCACCGGCGAAATGGCGTTGTTGTTGGTGGTGGATTTGGATCATTTCAAGGCCATCAACGATCAGCAGGGCCACGCGGTGGGGGATGCTGTGTTGAAGGAAGTGGCTCGGACGTTACAGCGCAGCGTGCGACCGATGGACACCGTGGCGCGGCTTGGGGGTGAGGAATTTGCGGTGTTGCTGCCTCATGTGGTGCCGGCACGCGCAGGCAAACTGGCGGAACGGGTGCGGTTGGCGGTCGCCGAGGCGCGGGTGCCGTTGCCGCAGGGAGGTCAGCTTGGCGTGACCGCCAGCCTTGGCGGGGCTTTGGCGGCGCCGTGGGTGCGCTCGACTTGGCAGCATTGGTTGGAACGGGCGGATCGGCAGCTTTACGCCGCCAAGAACGCTGGTCGCAACCGCGTGTGCCTTGAACCCGTGCCGCACACCGAAGTGTCGGCGGAAGAAAAGCGCTGGCTGCTTGGTGGGGCGGAGTTGGGGGTTGACCGTATCATCGCCGGCACCGCTGAGGCCGAACCCGATCTGACATGAACGCAACTGAAACCGCTGTGACCTCGACTGAGCCCCAAGCCGGTGGTGTCATCTTGCACCCTGCCCGCGGCAAGGTGATCGCCATCACCAGCGGCAAGGGCGGAGTCGGCAAGACTTTTTTGTCGGCCAATTTGGCCGCAGCGCTCACCCGCCGCGGATTACGGGTGTTGGTGCTGGATGCTGATTTGGGATTGGCCAATCTGGATGTGGTGCTGAACCTCTATCCGAAGCTGACCCTGCACGACGTCTTCACCGGCAAATGCACGTTGCAGGAGGCGATCGTGGCCGCTCCGGGGGGCTTTAGTGTGTTGCTGGCCGGCTCGGGCATGGTGGAGTACTCGCGTCTGACCCCAGAAGTGCGCGACGAGTTTTTGCGCTTGATGGCAGAGGTGGTGCCGCGTTACGACGTGGTGTTGCTCGATACGGGCGCTGGCATTTCAGACGTGGTGTTGTTTGCGTTGTCGTTGGCCAGCGAGGTGCTGCTGGTGGCCACCCCGGAGCCGACGTCGTTGACCGATGCCTACGCCACCATCAAGGTGCTGGCCACGCAGCAGCAGCGGGATCGCATTCGGCTGGTGGTCAATCAGGCCGCGCGGCCCGGTGACGGACGCGTCATCACGCAGCAGCTGCAGACGGTGCTGAATCGGTTTGTGAGCCCAGGGCAGGGCGCTGGGGTGCGCTTGTTGCATATGGGGGATATCCCGGTCGATCCCGCGGTCAAAGAAGCGGTGATGCGACGGCAGCTCTTGTTGGTGCACACACCGGGGTGTCCAGCAGCGTTGGCGGTCGGGCAAATCGCCGGGCGTTTGGTGGACACCGTGTTGCGGGCGCATACGCAGGCATAAAGCGCCCGGAAAGCCTCAGACTTGGAGCGACCTGTTCGGTGCGGAGGGCGCAGCGGCGATGCTGTATCGGTTTCGATCCAAGGCAACTGGCGACGTGGTGATGCTGGGCAAGCATGCCCGGCGGGTGCTGGCAATCTTGGGAAAAGATCCGGATGGCCCCGGCATCGTGTTGCCGGAGCAGATTCCGGCTTCGATTGCGGCGCTGCGCGCGGCTGTGGCTCAAGAGGAGGCGTGGCGCGCAGCGTCCGCTGCGCAAAAGGACGAACCGCCGCAGACGCACGATGAAGAGCGCGATGACGTGACGCTGCGGATGCGCGTTGCCCCGCTGCTGGACATGTTGCAACGATGCGAGCGTGCAGGCTGCGAAATCGTCTGGGGGGTGGAGTAACGCTGACGGCCACAAGACGCCCTGCGCATGGGCAGGGCGCGCAGCCGTGCTCTACGACGTCAGTCGGCGTATTGGCCGGCGGCGTCGATTACGGTTTTGAGCTTGGCTATTTCGGCGGCCACAAACGCTTTATGACCCTCGGGCGTGACGCGTTTGTCGCGTTCGCTGGCGACAATGGCGCCCAGTTCGGCTTGTTTTTTGATGAAGTCGGGATCCTTCAGCGCCGCGCGCAGGGCTTGATTGAGCTTTTGCAGCACCGGCGCAGGCGTGCCCTTCGGCGCATACAGCCCGTGCCAGATGGTCAGGTTGAAATCCTTTAGCCCCATTTCCTGCAGCGTGGGGTAGTGCTTCAGCAGCGGATGATCAGACAGCGGCTTGGCGGTGGTGACCGCAAACGCTTTGATGCGCCCGGCTTCGATCTGCTGCGTGGTGTTGGTGGTCTGATCGCACATCACATCGATGGTGCCGGCGATCAGGTCGTTCATCGCCGGGCCGGTGCCGCGGTAAGCGATGGTGGTCATCGATTTGTCGAGCTTGACGGCGTATTGCCACATCAAGCCGCAGATGTGCGAAGCCGAGCCTAAGCCTGCGTGGCCGAGGTTGAGCTTGCCTTGGTTGGCCCGGATATAGTTTTCGAAATCGCGATAGGTGTTGGCCGGCAGCTGCGGCTTGCCGACCAGCGTCATCGGCACATCGTTGATGATGCCAAGGTATTCAAAATCTTCGAGCGGCTTGTAGGATAGCTTGCGATAAAGCGCGGGCGTAGCGGCCATCCCGATGTGCCAAACCAGCAGCGTGTGACCATCGGCAGGGGCGCGCGCCACCTTGTTGGCGCCGATCGTGCCGCCAGCGCCGGCGGCGTTGTCGATCACAATGGTGGCGTTGTCCAAGTGCTTGCGCATGGCCTCAGCCAGCTGACGCGCCACGGTGTCGGTGGGGCCGCCGGCGGCAAACGGCACCACGAAGGTGATCGGTTTGTTCGGAAACGCCAAGGCGGTTTCCGCCACGGTCAGCGCCAGCGCGGCGGCGAAGACGACAGTTTTGTGGCCCATGAGCATCATCTCCATGAAAAAAGTAGGGTCAAAGACCACGCCGATGGTAGCGCAGCTTGGCCATCGCTCTGGCGCGGGCTGGCATGGGGCTCAATCGTAAGTGCGCGCGTCTTCGATCACCTTGCCGTCGTTGGGCAGGGTGTCCTCCGGCAGCAGCTCGACCTCGCCGCGCAGCTTGGTGACGTCGCGCAGCGTCTCGGCCAGCGCGGTGCGCAGCGCGGCGTCGCTTGGGTCTGCGGTCTCGGCGCGCAGCGTCATGCGGTCATCGGCCATGCGGCCGCTGACCACCAGCCGCGCGCGCCGCACCTGCGGGTGGCGGCGCACGACCTCAGCCACCTGCGACGGGTGCACGAACATGCCCTTGACCTTGGTCGTCTGGTCGGCGCGGCCGAGCCAGCCACGGATGCGCACGTTGGTGCGCCCGGTCGGGCACGCACCGGGCAGCACCGCCGACAGGTCGCCGGTGCCGAAGCGGATCAGCGGGTAGGCCGGGTTGAAGACGGTGACGACGACCTCGCCGACCTCGCCGTCGGCCACCGGGTCGCCGGTGCCGGGGCGCACGATCTCCAGCAGCACGCCCTCATCCAGCACCAGGCCTTCGCGCGCCGGGGTTTCGTAGGCGATCAGCCCGGCGTCGGCGGTGGCGTAGGCCTGGTAGGCGTCGATGCCGCGCTCGCGCAGCCAGTCGCGCAGGCTGGGCGGAAACGCCTCGCCAGAGACGAGCGCTTTGCGGATCGGCAGGCGCTGGCCGGCCGCCTCGGCCTTCTCGACCAGGATGCGCAGGAAGCTCGGCGTGCCGCAGTAGCCGACCGGCTGCAGGTCCAGGATCGCGGCCAGCTGCTGCTCGGTGTGCCCAACGCCGCCGGGGAAGACCGTGCAGCCCAGCGCCTGTGCGCCGGCCTCCATCATCCAGGCGCCGGGCGTCAGGTGGTAGCTGAAGGCGTTGTGGATCAGGTCGCCGGCCTCGAAGCCGGCGGCGACGAGCGCGCGCGCAGTGCGCCAGTAGTCAGGCGCCTCGCCCTCCGGCTCGTAAATTGGGCCGGGGGATTGATAAACGCGCTTAGCCCCGCGCGCGTGCAGCAGGCCGCGCCAGCCAACCGTGGCCAGACCCCCGAACGGGTCGCCGCCGGCGGCGCGACTGGCGTGCTGGCGCTCCATCAGCTCGTGCTTGCGCAGCACCGGCAGGCGCGCCAGCGCGGCGCGCGTCGTCACCGTGGCCGGATCGAGCCCGGCCAGCTGCGCGGCCCAGAAGCCGCCGGCGCGCTGCGCGTGGGCGATCAGGTCGGGCAGGGCCGCCAGCAGCGCGGCTTCGCGCGCGGCGGGGTCGCGGGTTTCCAGGTCGTCGTGGTGGGCGGGCATGGGGCTTAACGTCGGGTTTTGAACGGCGGACTGGGGGGGAAGGGCGGGGTGTTCAAGCCAGCCAGCGCTTGCGGCGCTTGTAGCTCTTGACGTCGCGGAAGCTCTTGCGCTGCCCGCCGCCCATGCCGAGGTAGAACTCCTTGACGTCCTCGTTGTTGCGCAGCTCCTCTGCGGCGCCGTCCATCACGATGCGGCCCGACTCCATGATGTAGCCGTAGTGGGCGTAGCGCAGCGCCATGTGGGTGTTTTGTTCGGCGATCAAAAAGCTCACCTTTTCTTTCTGGTTGAGCTCGCGCACGATCTCGAACACCTCCTCGACGATCTGCGGCGCCAGGCCCATGGAGGGCTCGTCCAGCAGCACGACGCTGGGGTTGGCCATCAGCGCGCGGCCGATCGCGCACATCTGCTGCTCGCCGCCGGAGGTGTAGGCGGCCTGACTGTTGCGGCGCGTCTTCAGGCGCGGGAAGTAGGTGTAGACCTTCTCCAGGTTGGCGGCGATCTCGCCCTTGTCCTTGCGCGTGTAGGCGCCGGTCAGCAGGTTTTCCTCGATCGTCAGGTGGGCGAAGCAGTGCCGCCCCTCCATCACCTGCACCACGCCGCGCTTGACGAGGTCGGCGGGCGTGAGGTTGTCGATGCGCTCGCCGCGCAGCTCGATCGAGCCCTTGGTGACCTCGCCGCGCTCGCCCTTGAGCAGGTTGGAGATGGCGCGCAGGGTGGTGGTCTTGCCGGCGCCGTTGCCGCCCAGGATGGCGGCGATCTGGCCCTCGGCGAGCTGCAGCGAGACGCCCTTGAGCACGAGGATGACGTGGTTGTAGATGACCTCGATGCCGTTGACGGTGAGGACGGGGGCGGGGATGGTCATGGGCAAGGTTCCATCGGTGAGGGGGATCGCCCAGCCTCGGCTCGATCCGAAGGCTGGACGCCGTCGATACCGCCAGGAAGGACGCGGGCAGGGGACCAGTCCCCCATGGTGCGTGCCCCGCGTCCCCCCTCAGCCGATCATCACGACTGGCAGTCTTGCGGCGTGCGACGCTGAATCTTTTTCTCGGCGGCGTAGCGATCGGCAGCGGCGCGCACCATCGGTCGAATGATTTGCTCGTCGGCCTGATACCAGTCGCTGGTGAACACCCATTTGGTGCCATCCCAGGTGTGGATGCGCGCCCAGGCCGACCCCATATGGTCTTGGCATGAGGTGGAGATGGGGCGCATCACGCCTTTGAAGCCCAAGGCGTCGAGCTTGGCCTGCGTCAGGTTGAGATTTTCCAGGCCCCAGCGCACCTGCTCGCCGGTCATGACCTTGCCCTTGCCGAAGCGCTCCTGCGCGGCGCGCACGCCCTCCACCGCCAGCATCGCGCTGATGGCGCCGCGCACATACAGCACGGAGCCCACCTCCTCGCGTGGGCCGGTGCCCTGGCCCTTGGCGTGCACTTTTTCCAAGATTTCTTTGATGAACGGCGCATTGGGCTCAGCGCCATGCTGCATGGCGACGGCGTTGTAGCCCTTGGCGCCCATGCCCACATCTTTGACGTCCGGCTCGGAGCCGGCCCACCAGACGCCGTACATTTTCTCGCGCGGGTAGCCGACGGCTTGCGCTTCTTTGAGCGCGGTGGCGTTCATCACGCCCCACCCCCACAGCAACACATAGTCAGGGCGCTGCTGGCGGATCTGCAGCCAGGTGGATTTTTGCTCCACCCCTGGGTGCGCCACCGGCAGCAAATTGAGCTGAAAGCCGTGCATCGCGGCGCGCTCCTGCAGCAGCGGGATCGGCTCCTTGCCGAACGGGCTGTCGTGATAGACCAGGGCGATCTTCTTGCCCTTGAGCTTGTCAAAGCCGCCCTCTTGCTTGGCGATGTGCTGGATCAGCACGTCCGCGGCCACCCAATACGTGCCGGCCAGCGGAAAGTTCCATTTGAAGATGCCGCCGTCCTGGCTTTCGCTGCGACCGTAGCCCACGGTGATGACCGGAATCTTGTCGATCGGGGCTTTTTCGGTCAGTGCAAACGTCACGCCCGTGGAAAGCGGCTGAAACATTGTGGCTCCGCCATGCTTGCCTTTGAGCCGTTCGTAACATTCCACGCCGCGATCGGTGGCGTAGCCGAATTCGCACTCTTCCCAGATGATCTTGACGCCGTTGATGCCGCCGCGCGCGTTGGTCAGCTTCAGGTAGTCGATGAAGCCGTTGGCCCATGGCGTGCCGTTGGGGGCGTACGCGCCGGTGCGGTACACCAGCACGGGGAAAAATTGCTCTTTGGCCTGTGCGTGCGCGTGGGCGCCGAGCAGCGAGGCCGACAGCGCCGCAGCCGCGGCCAGCAGGGTGGAGCGTCGGATCATGGCGGAGTCTCCTTTGCGGTTGGGGTGGGACGAATCAGGCTGCGGTCTGGCCGTTAGTGCGGAAACGGCCAGATGCGCAGCTTTTGCTTGCCGATGCTCCACAGCTTGGCCAAGCCATGGGGCTCGACAATGAGAAACCAAACGATCAACGCGCCAAAAATCATGTGCTCGACGTGGCTGACGGTGGCGGTGGACACCATCAGCCCTACCAGGCCTCCAAGCCACGGCAGCAACTGGTTGAGCGCAATCGGCAGAATGACGATGAAAGCGGCGCCAAAGAAGCTGCCCATGATGGAGCCCAGCCCCCCAATGATGACCATGAACAGCAGCTGAAACGAGCGGTCGATCGAGAATGCCGCCGGCTCCCACGAGCCGAGGTGGATAAAGCCCCACAGCGCGCCGGCCACGCCGACGATGAAAGAGCTGACCGCAAACGCCGACAGCTTGGCATACACCGGCCGAATGCCAATGACTGCGGCAGCCACGTCCATGTCGCGGATCGCCATCCACTCGCGCCCAATGGCCGAGCGCACCAGGTTTTTGGCCAGCAGCGCAAACAGCGCCACCACTGCCAGGCAGAACAAATATTTTTCTTCGGGGGTGTCGAGCCGCCAGCCGAACACGCTGAGATTGGACACCGACACCGAGCCCGATGGGCTGTCGTTAGTGAACCAACTGATGCGCAGAAACGCCCAATCGGCGAAAAACTGCGCGGCCAAGGTCGCCACCGCGAGATACAGCCCCTTGACGCGCAGGCTCGGGATGCCGAAGATGATGCCCACCAGCGTCGCGCACAGACCGCCGATCAGCAGCGCGACCACGAGCGGCATGCCCTCGATGCGCACGAAGGCGTTGTAGGCCATGTAGGCGCCCACCGCCATGAAGGCGCCTGAGCCCAGCGAGATCTGGCCGCAGTAGCCGACCAGGATGTTGACCCCGATGGCCGCCAGCGACAGGATCAGGAACGGGATCAGGATGGCGCGGAACAGGTACTCGTCCGCCAGCAGCGGCACGCCGACGAAGGCGAACGCCACCAGCGCGAGGATGGCCCAGCGGTCCTGAGCGATCGGAAAGATCTGCTGGTCGGCGCGGTAGCTGGTCTTGAACTGGCCGTTTTCGCGGTAGAACACGAGAGGTCTCCGGTCGAAGAGGGCTGCGTGAGGGGGACGGAAGGCCGGGGCGCGGGGCGGCGTCAGACGCGGTCGATGATCTTCTCGCCGAACAGGCCCTGTGGACGCACCAGCAGGAACACCAGCGCCAGCACGTAGGCGAACCAGATTTCAATGCCGCCGCCGACCAGCGGCCCGAGGTAAACCTCGGAGAGCTTTTCGCCCACGCCGATGATGAGGCCGCCGACGATGGCGCCCGGCACCGAGGTGAGGCCGCCGAGGATGATGACCGGCAACGCGCGCAGCGCCACGGTGGACAGCGAAAACTGCACGCCAAGTTTGGAGCCCCAGATCATGCCGGCCACCAGCGCGACGATGCCGGCCACGCACCAGACGATCACCCAGATGCGGTTGAGCGGGATGCCGATCGACTGCGCGGCCTGGTGGTCGTCCGCCACCGCGCGCAGCGCACGGCCGGTGGCGGTCTTCTGGAAGAACAGGCTCAGGGCCGCCACCAGCGCCGCGGCGATGCCGGCGGCGATCAGGTCTTCCTTGTTGATCAGGATGCCGCCCTCGAACGTGCCTTCGAGGATGAACACCGGATCCTTGGGCATGCCGATGTTGATCTGGTAGATGTCGCTGCCGAACAGCGTCTGGCCCAGGCCGTCGAGGAAGTAAGTGATGCCCAACGTCGCCATCAGCAGCGTGGCACCTTCCTGGTTGACCAGGTGGCGCAGCACCAGCGCCTCGATCAGCCAGGCGACGACGAACATCAGCGCCGCCGCGGTGAGGAACGCCAGGACGTTGGCCAGCAGCAGGCTGTCGAACCCGAACCACTGCGGGTACCACTCCGCAAAGCGCGCCATCGCCAGCGCGGCAAACAGCACCATTGCGCCCTGCGCGAAGTTGAACACGCCGGAGGCCTTGAAGATCAGCACGAAGCCCAGCGCCACGAGCGAATACAGCATGCCGGCCATCAGGCCGCCGAACACCGTTTCGATGAAGAAGGCCATACCTGTCGTCTCCTTGCGTGCGGCGCTTGTGTCTCAGTGGCTGGCGCCGAGGTAGGCGCGGATCACGTCCGGGTTGGTGCGCACCTCCTCCGGCGTGCCGTCGCCGATCTTCTTGCCGTAGTCGAGCACGACGACGCGGTCGCTGATGTCCATCACCACGCCCATGTCGTGCTCGATCAGCACGATGGTGGTGCCGAACTCGTCGTTGACGTCGAGGATGAAGCGGCACATATCCTGCTTTTCCTCGACGTTCATGCCGGCCATCGGCTCGTCCAGCAGCAGCACCTGCGGCTCCATGGCCAAGGCGCGCCCCAGGTCCACGCGCTTCTGCAGCCCGTACGGCAGCTGGCCCACCGGCGTCTTGCGGTAAGCCTGGATTTCGAGAAAGTCGATGATGCGCTCGACCACCTCGCGGTGTTCGATCTCCTCGCGCTCGGCCGGGCCGATGCGCAGCGCCTGCAGGAACAGGTTGCTCCGGATGCGCAGGTTGCGCCCGGTCATGATGTTGTCGAGCACGCTCATGCCCTTGAACAGCGCCAGGTTCTGGAACGTGCGCGCGATGCCCATCTCGGCCACCTGGCGGCTGTTCATGTGGCTGAAGGTTTGGCCGCGGAAGGTGATGGAGCCCTCCTGCGGCGTATAGACGCCGTTGATGCAGTTCAGCATCGAGCTCTTGCCGGCGCCGTTGGGGCCGATGATGGCGCGGATCTCGTGCTCGCGCACGTCGAAGCTGATGTCGGTCAGCGCCTTGACGCCGCCGAAGCGCAGCGAGATGTTGCGCACGTCGAGGATGACGTCACCGATCTTGCGTTGGGCCATGGGGTGGGTCCTCGGGGTGGGCGCGGGGTCTCAGGCCGCCGCCTTCAGCGGCTCGAAGGTCCTGGCGTCGGCGATGCGCAGCGTGGCGCGGATGGTGCCGGTGCGCCCGTCCTCGAACTTGACCTGCGTCTCGATGTACTGCTCGGTCTTGCCGCTGTAGAGCGCCTCCACCAGCGCGGCGTATTTTTCGGCGATGAAGCCGCGGCGGACCTTGTTGGTGCGCGTCAGTTCCCCGTCGTCGGCGTCGAGCTCCTTGTGCAGGATCAGGAAGCGGTGGATTTGGCAGCCAGCCAGCATCGCGTCGCGGCTCAGGTCGGCGTTGACTTTCTCGACGCACTCTTGGATCAGGGCATAAACCTCGGGCTTGCCGGCCAGATCGGTGTAGCCGGTGTAGGGCAGTCCGCGCTTCTCGGCCCAGTTGCCCACCGCCTCGAAGTCGATGTTGATCATCGCGCAGACCTTGTCGCGCCCGTCGCCGAAGGCCACCGCTTCCTTGATGGTGGGGAAAAACTTCAGCTTGTTTTCGATGTATTTCGGCGCAAACATGGCGCCGTCGTGTGGCCCGCCTTTCAAGCGCCCCACGTCTTTGACGCGGTCGATGATCTTGAGGTGGCCGCTTGCGTCGATGAAGCCGGCGTCGCTGGTGTGGTACCAGCCGTCGGCGTCCAGCACCTCGGCGGTGGCCTTGGGGTTTTTGTAGTACTCCTTCAGCAGCCCGGGCGAGCGCACCAGAATCTCGCCTCGCTCCGATAGCTTGATCTCCACCCCCTCGCACGGCACGCCCACCGTGTCGGGCTTGACCTCGTGGTCGGGCTGCAGGCAGACGAACACCGCCGTCTCGGTGGAGCCGTAGAGCTGCTTGAGGTTGATGCCGATCGAGCGGTAGAAGGTGAACAGGTCCGGGCCGATCGCTTCGCCGGCGGTGTAGGCCACGCGCAGGCGCGAAAAGCCCAGGTTGTTGCGCAGCGGGCCATAGATCAGCACGTCGCCGAGCGCGTAGTGCAGCCGCTCCAGCAGCCCCACCGGCTGGCCGTCCATCAGCCGCGGGCCGATGCGGCGCGCCACCTCGATGAAGTGCCGAAACAGCCCGCGCTTGAGCCGCCCGGCGTCCTCCATGCGGATCATGACGCTGGTCAGCATGCCTTCGAAGATGCGCGGCGGTGCGAAGTAGTAGGTCGGCCCGATCTCCTTCAGGTCGATCATCACGGTGCTGGGCGATTCCGGGCAGTTGACGACGTAGCCGCACGCCAGCCACTGCGCGTAGCTGAAGATGTTCTGCCCGATCCACGCCGGCGGCAGGTAGGCCAGCACCTCCTCTTTCTCGGTCAGCCGGTCGAACTTCGCGCCGACCTCCGCGCGGTTGAGCAGCGAGAAGTGCGTGTGCACCACGCCCTTAGGGTTGCCGGTGGTGCCGGAGGTGAAGAACATCGCCGCGACGTCGTCCGGCTGGCCCTGCTCGACCTGTTCGGCGAACCACTGCGGATGCTCCTGGCAGAACACGGCGCCGGCGGCTTCGATTTCCTTGAGCCCCGCCAGGCCGGGGTGGTCGTAGTGGCGCAGGCCGCGCGGGTCGTCGAACAGGATGTGCTCCAGCTGCGGGCACTGCGGCCGGATCTCCAGCATCTTGTCCACCTGCTCCTGGTCCTCGACGACCGCGAAGCGCACCTCGGCGTTGTGGATCGGAAAGACGCACTCGGCGGCCACCGCGTCCTGGTACAGCGGCACCGGGATGCCGCCAATGGCCTGCGTGGCCAGCATCGCGGCGTAGAGGCTTGGGCGGTTGTGGCCGATCACCACCAGGTGCTCGCCGCGGCGCAGGCCAAGCTGGTGCAGGCCGGCGGCGATGTGCTGCACGCGCTGCAGCATTTGGCGCCAGGTGGTGACCTGCCAGATGCCAAATTCTTTTTCGCGCATCGCCGCCGCGTCGGGGCGCTCGGCGGCGTGGCGCATCAGCAGGCGCGGAAACGTGGTGCGCATGACGTGACTCCCGAGCCGGATGCAAGGGGGACTGGCTTGCTGGCTCCCGCCGTGATCCGTTGCTGCGCACTCTACGCCGGCATTTGACGCTATTTTGTCCTTCCAAAGACAATTTAAGGGAGACCCCCATGGGGATTTTCCCGGGGGGTGCCGTGATCTCGCGGCTGCGGGCATCAAGATCGCGTTGGAATGGTTTTGTTCGTGGGCCTGCAACTGTGAGTCCGACCGCCAATCGACTGCGCCAGCGTGCTCGCCCGCTTACCGAATCCGAACTCAACAGCATCCCCTGGCTGGCCGGGCTGGAGCCCGACGCGCAAGTGCGCGCCCGCGAAGCCTTAATGGTCAGCGAAGCGGAGCCGGGCGACTACATCTGCCGCATTGGGCGTCCGGTGACGTATTGGCTGGGCTTGATCGACGGGCTGCTGAAGATGAGCAACGACGATTCGCGCGCCCCCGCGATGACGTTTGCCGGTGTGGCTCCGGGTGGCTGGTTTGGCGAGGGCACGGTGCTGAAGCGCGAAGCCTACCGCTACAACATCCAGGCGCTGCGACGCAGCCGCGTGGCGGGGCTGCCGGTGGACATGTTCCACTGGCTGCTGGATCATTCAATTGCGTTCAACCGCTTCGTGATGAACCAGCTCAACGAGCGGCTAGGGCAGTTCATTGCCGCGCGCGAGATTGATCGCCTGGGCGATCCGGATGTGCGCGTGGCGCGCAGCCTGGCCAACTTGTTTCACCCGACGTTGTTCCCCGGGGTCGGGCAGGTGCTGCGCATCACGCAGCAGGAGCTGGCCTATTTGGTCGGGCTGTCGCGCCAACGCGTCAATTTGGCGCTGGCGCGCTGGCAGCGCGCGGGCGCGATTCAGGTGGAATACGGCGGTCTGCGCGTGTTGGATCTGCAAGCGCTGCGTCGCGCCGGGGCGGACGAATCCGCGCCGCCGCGGACTTGAAAAACCGCGCGCGCATCCCTATGACTGAGGCCGGGGCGCGAGTCGGCTGCGGCCCGGCTTAGCCCTTTTGCATCGTTTCCGAATTGTTGCTCGACCGCTTTCTAAGAGCCCATGAGTGCCCATACCCATGCTTTCCAGGCCGAGGTGGCGCAGCTGCTGCACCTCGTGACCCATTCGCTGTATTCCAACCGCGACATCTTCCTGCGCGAGCTGGTCTCCAACGCCTCCGACGCCTGCGACAAGCTGCGCTTCGAGGCGCTGGCCGACGCCTCGCTGTATGAAGATCAGCCCAACCTCGAGATCCGCGTCACCTTCGACAAGGCGGCCAGGACGATCACCATCAGCGACAACGGCATCGGCATGAGCGAGGCCGAGGCGATCGACCACCTCGGCACGATCGCCAAGAGCGGCACGCGCGAATTCCTGCAGCGCTTGAGCGGCGACCAGAAGAAGGACGCGCAGTTGATCGGCCAGTT
This sequence comes from Tepidimonas alkaliphilus, assembly GCF_007556595.1. Lineage (GTDB taxonomy): Bacteria > Pseudomonadota > Gammaproteobacteria > Burkholderiales > Burkholderiaceae_C > Tepidimonas > Tepidimonas alkaliphila. The sequence goes on along the minus strand of NZ_VJNB01000002.1, from coordinate 324,208 downwards.
CGGCGTCGGCTTCTACTCCGGCTTTATCGTCGCCGATCGCATCGTGGTCGAGAGCCGCCGCGCCGGCCTGCCGCCCGAGCAGGGCGTGCGCTGGACGAGCGACGGCAGCGGCCAGTTCACCACCGAGACGATCACGCGCGCCGCGCGCGGCACCAGCGTCATCCTGCACCTGCGCGACGACGCCAGCGAATACCTGAGCCGCTGGAAGCTCAAGTCCATCATCGGCAAGTACTCCGACCACATCAGCCTGCCGATCCTGATGCCCAAGGAGCAGTGGGACAAGGACAAGGGCGAGTACGTGCTGCTGCAGGAGTGGGAGCAGGTCAACGCCGCCAGCGCCCTGTGGACGCGCGCCAAAAAAGACATCACCGATGAGCAATACATCGAGTTTTACAAAAACCTCGCCTACGACGACGAGCCGCCGCTGGCCTGGGCGCACCACCGCGTGGAGGGTGCCACGGAATACACGCAGCTGCTCTACATCCCGTCGAAGGCGCCGTATGACATCTGGAATCGCGACAAGCGCGGCGGCGTCAAGCTCTACGTCAAGCGCGTCTTCATCATGGACGACGCCGAGGCGCTGCTGCCGGTGTACCTGCGCTGGGTCAAGGGCGTGGTCGATTCGGCCGACCTGCCGCTCAACGTCAGTCGCGAGCTGCTGCAGGACAGCCGCGACGTGCGCGCGATCCGCGAAGGCAACACGCGCCGTGTGCTGTCGATGCTGGAGGACCTGGCGGCCAAGGACCGCAAGCCCGAGGGCGAGGCGTGGGAGCGCTTGAGCGACGACGAGAAGAAACAAGCCGAGGCCGACGCCGGCAAGTACAGCCGCTTCTGGGCCGAGTTCGGCATGGTGCTCAAGGAGGGTCTGGGCGAGGACTTCGCCAACCGCGAGCGGCTGGCGCGCCTGCTGCGCTTTGCCTCCACGCACAGCGATGCCGTGAGCGTCAGCCTGGCGGACTACAAGGCGCGCATGAAGGAAGGCCAGGAGGCGATCTACTACCTGACCGCCGAGTCGCAGGCCGCGGCGAAGAACAGCCCGCAGCTGGAGGTGTTCCGCAAGAAGGGCATCGAGGTGCTGTTCATGACCGACCGCGTCGATGAGTGGATGCTGCAGTACCTGCACGACTTCGACGGCACGCCGCTGCGCAGCGTCGCCAAGGGCGCGGTGGATCTGGGCAAGCTGCAGGATGAGGAGGAAAAGAAAAAGACCGAGCAGGCCGCCGAAACGCTCAAGCCGCTGCTGGAGCGGCTCAAGGAGGTGCTCAAGGACAAGGCCAAGGACGTGCGCGTCTCGGCGCGGCTGGTCGATTCGCCGGCCTGCCTGGTGGTGGAGGACGGCGAATATTCGATGCAGCTGGCGCGGCTGCTGAAGGCAGCCGGGCAGAAGGTGCCCGAGGTCAAGCCGATCCTGGAGCTCAACCCCGAGCATGCGCTGGTGCGCAAGCTGGACGGCCATCCGCACTTCGACGACCTGGCGCACGTGCTGTTCGACCAGGCGCTGCTGGCCGAAGGCGGCCTGCCGGAGGACCCGGCTGGCTATGTCAAGCGCGTCAGCGCCTTGTTGGTTTAAAAAGCCGTGACGCGTGGCGGGCCCTGCTGTTCACGATGGCAAGGCCCCAGCGCCGCGTGGCGCGGGCAGATTGGCGCAGGCGTGGAGTCGTCCTACGGCAAGGTGCCCGCCCACTCCAAAATCGCGCGGTGATCGGGTGGTAGCAGGGTGTAGAGAATGCCTTCGCTGCTGTAAAAAGTGCGCATATCCAGATCGATTTCGCGCGCTTGTTGCTCATCTTGCAGGCGGCCCGCTTGCACGTAGGGCTTTTCATCGTGCCGCTGAGCAAACACGTTGATGTGGTCAAAGCGCTTGAGCCACGCCCGGATTTGCGTCTTGGTTTTGGTCACGTCGCAAATGTTGTCGGGGTAGCGCTCGTTGTAATACAGCAGTTGCGGCAAGCCGCCCTCGGTCACTAAGTATTGAACTTGGCCGTCCAAGGCGGTCAGCATGCGGTACTGCTGCTGAGCCAGCCCGAATTGGTAGCGCAAGGCTTCGGTGTCGCCCGCCCAGACGTGGGCTTTGGCGACCTCGGGCACCCACTCCACCGTCTTGTGCAGCAAATGCAATTTGAGCACGATCGCCGAGGCATACAGCGATTTGTCGCAGCCCGGCCCTCCCAGAATATTGATCACCTTGGTGGGGTAGCGACGCAAGCGGGTTTCGCTCGGATCGACGTAAATGATGCGCGTGCTCATGGTGGGCTCCCCGAGTCGAGACCGTTCATGGCCCGATCATGCTACGGTGGCGACCGCGCCACAAGTCCCTGTTGACCCTAGGGGCCTGGACCAACGGGCTTTACGATGGCGAGCTTCAAAGGGCTGACGGTGTGGTTCGCACCGGCACGGGTCGGCCATTGTCGTCAATCGCTACAAACACCAACTGCGCTTCGGTGCAGCACCGTCGCTGGCCGCTGGCGGGGGAATAAGCCTCCATGCGCGCCGCCGCCGTCATGGAGGAGCGTCCGACTTGGACGATCCGAGCGGTAATTTCGACCACCTCGCCCACGTAAGCTGGGGCCTGAAAATCGAGAGCCTTGCTGCCGGCCATGACCACCGGCTGCCTTGCATGACGGGTGGCGGCGGCAAACCCCGCCTTGGCCAACCAGGCCATGGCGGGCCCGCCGTGCAAAATGCCACGGTGGTTGGCATGGCCCGGAAAGACAATTTCCGCCACGCAGACCGAATCGGGTTGGAGAGGCGGCCAATCGGCCTCGGCGCGCGCGGGCGTGGGCGACACCATCACAAACTGCCCGGTCAAGCAGGCAATACGCTGGCCGCTGAGCAAATCCTCCGCGTGCAGCTGCGTTTCCAGGGTCACCGAGCGGTGTCCGACTCGGCTGACCCGACCGATGCACTCGGTCAGCCAGCCGGCGGGCGCGGGCTGATGGAACTGCAGCTCGCGCACCGCCGCGGTGACCAGCGGGCCGCGCAACACCCGGCTGCCGAGGATGAAGGCCAGTTTATCCAGCATCGCCAACGCCGCGCCGCCAAACAGCGTGCCATGGTGATTGCACTGGTCGGGCAGCACCATGTCCACCAGCGACAGCGTCGGTAAGGGGGCTTCGGACATCGCAGGGCTCCAAACCGAAAGAGCGGAGCCGGGGGCCGGCGCGGGACGCAAACACGCCCGCTGCGCGGAGGGCGCAGCGGCAAGCCGCCTGCCTTGAAGGGCAGGCTCGCAGCGTCGCTCTCGCCGGGGACACCCCGCCCCGAACGTTGAGGAACACGCTCTCGGGGCAGGTCTCCTGACTTTCGGGTCACCGCCGCCTGCCAGCCTTCCCAGCCGCAGCCAGTGGCGCTGATGGCAGACAACTCGCCGATGACAGTTGCGGGGGCAGTTCCGGACTAGGGCCAGGGGCCCGCACCGGATTCCCTTTTCATGCCGACTGCCGCGCAGCCGGCAACCCCGAGGCAGGGCCGATCATACCCCGGGTTTATCGGGACGGCTCGAGCGCGCCTGCTGCACAAACGCAGCCAGGTATGCAACGCCGCGATCCACAGCGCGGATGCCGAGAAAAATTTGTTTCGCGATGCCCCGCGGCCCCAACCGGATGGACGCGATGTCGAATTTGCTGGCGTATTCGTTGACCAGCCAGTTAGGCAGGGCTGTCACGCCCCGGTTTGCGGCTACCAGTTGCAGCAGGATATCGGTGGTTTCGACGGTTTTGTGCTGTTTGGGGATGATGCCGGCCGGGGTTAAAAACAGTTTAAAAATGTCCAGCCGATCGGCTTCAACTGGGTAGGTCAACAGTGTTTCTTCAGCCAGTTGAGGGGGGTCGATCCATGCGGCGCCTGCTAAGGGGTGGCGGCGGCTTACGACCAAAACCTGTTCATAGTCAAAGACGGGCTCAAAAATAAGCTCCTTTTTGTAAACGGGGTCCGGTGTGACCAAAAGGTCGATGTCGTGGTTTAGCAAAGCGCCAAGCCCGCCAAACTTAAATTGTTGCCGCACGTCGATATCGACGTGCGGCCATGCCGCCAAAAAGGGTTGCAAGACGCCCAGCAGCCAAGCGTAGCAGGGGTGGCACTCCATGCCGATGCGCAGCATGCCGCGCTCGCCCCGGGCGATTTGGCGCAGTTGCTGCTCAGTGGAGGCCAGCAGCGGCAGCACCCGGTTGGCCACCGCCAACAACGCTTGGCCAGCCTGCGTCAGGCGTAGCTGCCGACCATCCCGTTGCCAAAGGGCCGTGCCCAGCTGGGCCTCCAATTTCTTGATGCTGTGGCTCAGTGCCGACTGCGTCAAGCACAGCGTTTGCGCCGCGGCGGTGAGGGAGCCGCGGCGCTGCACTTCGCGCACGATGGCCAGGTGGATGCGCTCGATCATCGATGAGCGGTGTTCATGGATGGTTGCAAAAAAACCATTTTACTTCATCGATTCCTCGTCTTAGCATGCGTATCCTGTTGGTGATGCAGGAGGGTGCAAATTGGTTGTCATACACAATCTGGGTTATCCGCGCATGGGGGCTCGCCGGGAGCTGAAATGGGCTTTGGAGGGCTACTGGAAAGGCGATATTTCGCGCGCGCAGTTGGAGGCTGTGGGCGCCGAGTTGCGCCAGCGCCACTGGGCCGATCAGGCTGATTTCGATTGGGTGCCGGTGGGGGATTTTTCGTTTTACGACCATGTGCTGGACATGAGCGTCACGTTGGGCTGTTGGCCTGAGCGGGCGCGCGCGATGAGGGGCGATGATCTGGATCGATCTTTTTGCTTGGCGCGTGGACAGTCGGCGCCGGGCGCGAGTGCTCCAATTGCCGCGGCAGAAATGACCAAGTGGTTTAATACCAATTACCACTACATCGTGCCGGAATTTGATGCTGGCACGACATTTGAGCTGAACGCGGCGCGGCTTGAGGCGCAAATGGCGGAGGCCAGGGCGCAAGGGATACGCGCGAAACCGGTGATCATCGGCCCGATCACCTACTTGGCGCTGGGCAAAGCCTGCGACGGAACCGATCCCCTGACGCTGCTGCCGCGGCTGCTGCCGGTCTATGCCGAGTTGCTGCAGAGCTTGGCGGCAGCGGGGGCGCAGTGGGTGCAGGTCGATGAGCCGCTGTTGGTAACCGAACTGAGCGCCGAGTGGCAGCATGCCTACAACGTGGCTTACCACGCGCTCAAGAGCGCGCCCGTCAAGCTGCTGCTAACCACCTATTTTGGGCGGCTGCTCGACAATGCTTATCTCGCGGCGAATTTGCCCGTGGCCGGGCTGCACATCGATGCCATTGAAGGGCGTGATGATGTGGCGCCGCTGCTTGGCCTGATGCCCCCGCACAAGGTGCTTTCGCTGGGTGTGGTCGATGGTCGCAACGTCTGGAAAACCGACCTTCAGGCGACGCTGGACTGGCTGGAGCCGCTGGCGCAGCGATTGGGGTCGCGGTTGTGGCTGGCGCCGACATGCTCGCTGCTGCACGTGCCGCTGGATTTGACCGCGGAGCGCCAGCTCGACCCCGAGGTGCGCGCGTGGCTGGCGTTTGCGGTGCAAAAGCTCGACGAGTTGCGCGTGCTGCGCCAAGCATTGCGTCAAGGGCGCACAGCTGTGCGTCCGGCGTTGGAAGCCAACGCTGCGGCGGTGCAGGCGCGGCGCGCCTCAGGCCGGTTGCGTCATCCGCAGGTGCAGGCGGCTCTGGCCGCTTTGCAGGCCAAAGGGATAGCCAAACGCAGCCCCTACGCCCAGCGCGCTGCCCGGCAGGCGGCGGCGCTGGGGCTGCCGCTATTGCCCACCACCACGATTGGTTCTTTTCCGCAAACGCCCGAGATCCGACAGGTGCGGCGTCAGTTCAAAGCTGGGTTGATCGATGCCGCCACCTACCGATCGGGTATGCAGGCGGAAATCGCCCGTTGCGTGCGGGAGCAAGAAGCTCTGGGGCTGGACGTGCTGGTGCATGGCGAACCTGAGCGCAGCGACATGGTGGAATTTTTCGCCGAGCGCTTGGAGGGTTTTGCGGTCACCGAGGCGGGCTGGGTGCAGTCGTATGGTTCGCGTTGCGTCAAGCCGCCGATTCTGTTCGGTGATGTGCGCCGAGCGCAGCCGATGACCGTGGAATGGATCGCCTATGCCCAGTCGCTGACGTCCAAGCCCGTCAAAGGCATGCTGACCGGTCCGGTGACGCTGCTGAATTGGTCATTCGTGCGCGACGACCAGCCGCGCTCGGTGACCTGCAAGCAGCTGGCGCTGGCGATCCGCGAGGAGGTGTTGGATTTGGAGCGTGCGGGTGTGCGCGTCATCCAAATCGACGAGCCGGCCTTACGGGAAGGCTTGCCGCTGCGCCGGGCCCAGTGGCCGCAGGCGTTGCAATGGGCCGTGGAGAGCTTTCGCGTGGCCTGCAGCGGCGTGCGCGACGAGACACAGATCCACACCCACATGTGCTACTCGGAATTCAACGACATCATCGAAGCCATCGCAGCCTTGGATGCCGACGTGATCACGTTGGAGTGCGCGCGCTCTCGAATGGAGCTGCTGGAGGTCTTCGATCGCTTCGCCTACCCCAACGCGATCGGCCCAGGCGTGTATGACATTCACTCCCCCAACGTTCCCACGGTCGAGCAAATGGTCGAACTGCTGCGGCAGGCGCTGCGCCGCCTGCCCCTGGCGCGCCTGTGGGTGAACCCCGATTGCGGCCTCAAGACGCGTCACTGGCCTGAGGTGGTGGCCGCGCTGCGACATATGGTGGCGGCGGCGCAGCAACTGCGTCTGGAGTTGCAAGCTGAAGCTGGCCAACCGCAGGCCCTCGCGGTCTCGCGCGGCGGTTGAGGGCATGCTTGCGCCGCTTGGACCCATAGGCTGGCGATCCGGTTCGAGGCGGGCTGGGCTACCATGGCGGCATGAACGCGTCAACGTCTTGGGCTCTGCCGCCGGACGTGCAGGCCGCGCTGCGCCCGGGCCAATCGGTAGAACTGCTCAAGGAGCTGCATATCCTGACGCGGGAAGGCCGACTCAATCAGGATACACGTCGCAAGCTCAAACAGGTCAACCACTTGCTGCAATTCGTGGAGCCGCTGCTGGAGCAGGCGCTGGCCGCGCGCGGCGACGTCACGGTGGTCGATCATGGGGCTGGCAAGTCCTACCTCGGCTTCCTGCTGTACGACCGCGTGCTGGCGGCGCGCGCGGCTGGCACAGTGTGGAGCGTGGAAGCGCGCCCTGAGCTGGTGGCGCGCGCGCAGGCGCTGGCGCAGCGGCTGGGCTTTGCGCGCATGCACTTTGTCGCCGCCACCGTGCGCGAGGCGATGGCGGCGCTGCCGGCGCAGGCGGACGTGGTGACGGCGCTGCACGCCTGCGACACCGCCACCGACGACGCGCTGGATTTTGCGCTGCAGCGCCAGGCGGGCGCGATCGTCGTGGTGCCGTGCTGCCAGGCGGAAGTGGCCGCCGCGCTGCGGCGCGGCAAGGCGCTGCAGCTGGCGCGCACGCCGCTGGCGGAGCTGTGGCGCCACCCGCTGCATACGCGCGAATTTGGCAGCCAGGTTACCAACGTGCTGCGTTGTTTGCGCTTGGAGGCCGCCGGCTACGACGTCACGGTTACGGAGCTGGTGGGCTGGGAGCATTCGCTGAAAAACGAACTCATCCTGGCGCGGCGCACCGGCCGGCGCAAGCGCAGCGCGGCGCTGCGGCTGCAGCGCATGCTGGATGAGCTGGGGCTGTCGGAACTCCAAGCTCGGTTTGCCGTCCCAACTGAGGGAGGTGGGTTGTCGCCAGAGGAGTAAGCCGTCAATGCAGTTGTGGGTGACGTGGCCGGCTCTGTTGTGGTTGGCGTGGTGGCTGGGGGAGCGCGCGCAGCCATGGGGTGTGCCGCGGGTCAGCGTGTATGTGGCCGTGGGGCTGTTGGCCAGCGTGGTGGCGCCCGCGCCCGCACTGGTGGATGGCGCCGTGTTGGCCTTGCTGGCGCAGTTGGCGCTGGCGCTGGTGCTGTTTGAGCTGGGGCATCGCATCCGTCTGGCGTGGTTGCGCGCCAACCCCTGGGTGACCGCCGCGGCGCTGTTGCAGGGGCTGGGGATTTTTGCCGTCGTGGCTTGGGGCGCCGCCTGGCTTGGCGTCATGCAGGAGGAGCGCTGGTTGTTGGCGGCGGTGGCGGTGGCGGCCTCGCCCGCCGCGCTGCTGCGGCTGGTCAACGACGCGCGGGCAGGCGGCCAAGTAACCGAGCGGGTGCTGCACCAGGCGGCTTTGCTGTCGGTGTTGGCGGTGTTGCTGGTCAAAGGCGTCTCAGCGTATTGGTTGGCAAGCACCGCGGGGGATTGGCAGCGGGCGCTGCTGACCGGCGTCTATGCCTTGGTGGCTTCGGTCGGCCTTGGGGTGGCGCTGGCGGTGGTGCTGGGCTTGCTGGTGCGGGGGCCGTTTGCCTCGCCGGTGGTGCCCACGGTGGGCTACGCCCTGGCCTTGATCTGGCTGACGGTGGTGGCCGACGCCCTGCAGCTGTCGCCGTTGTTGGCCGCTTTGAGCTTGGGCATGGCGCTGCGGCAGCGCCAGACGCTGGCGGCGGCGGTGCAGCGCGATTTCGGCGCGCTGGGCTGGGTGCTGGGCGTGTTTTTGTTCGTGTATGTGGGCTCGCGCATGACTTGGGAGGCGCTGACCCAGCCCCAGGTGTGGGCCATGGCCGCGCTGGTGCTAGGGGCGCGGCTTTTGGTGCCGGTAGGGGTCAACGCCGCGCTGGCTTGGCCGGCGGCCACGACATTGCGCAAAGGTGTGCTGACGGGCGTAGCGTTGGTGCCGATGTCGGCGCTGACGTTGCTGTTGCTGGAGCGCAGCGTGGCGCAGGGCGTGGCGCCGGCGGCGCAGGTGTTGCAGCAGCTGGCGGCGGCTTTGTTGTGGGCCGAACTGTTGGGGCCGTGGGTGACTTTGTGGGCGCTGCGCGCGGCGCGTGAAGCCGCTGTCGGCAACCCGGCGCGTTGGGGGGATTGAGGCATGCCATTGGAGCCGTTCAAGCAGTCCGACGCGCTCACGATGGGCGTGGAGCTGGAGCTGCAAATCGTTCACCCCTACGACCTGGACTTGACGCCGGGGGCCGACGATCTGCTCGCGCTGCTCAAGCGCGCGCCGTTTCCGGGCAGCGTCACGCCGGAGATGACGCAAAGCATGATTGAGGTCGCCACCGGCGTGCACACCCAATACGATGCCCTGCTGGCGCAGCTGCGCGCGATCCGCGACACGCTGCTGGCGGCAGCGGAGCGGCTCAACGTCGAGCTGGCCGGCGGCGGCACGCATCCGTTTCAGCGCTGGTTCGAGCAGCGCATCTTCGACAAGCCGCGCTTTCAGCAGCTGTCGGGCCTATATGGCTACTTGGCCAAGCAGTTCACGGTGTTCGGGCAGCACGTGCACATCGGCTGCCGCTCGGCGGACGAGGCGCTGTTCCTGCTGCATGCGCTCAACCGCTACGTGCCGCACTTCATCGCGCTGTCGGCCTCTTCGCCGTTCTTTCAGGGCGTGGACACGCTGTTCGATTCGGCGCGGCTGAACTCGGTGTTCGCCTTTCCGCTCAGCGGCCGCGCGCCGTTCGTGCTGCGCTGGGACGACTTCGAGCAGGGTTACTTCCGCAAGATGGAGTCCACCGGGGTCGTGAAGTCGATGAAGGACTTCTACTGGGACATCCGCCCCAAGCCGGAATACGGCACGATCGAGCTGCGCGTCTGCGACACGCCGCTGACGGTGGAGCGCGCCGCGGCGCTGGCCTGCTACCTGCAGGCGCTGTGCCGCCACCTGCTGGAAGGCGGCGAGCCGCCCCCGGAAGAGGACGACTACCTCGTTTACACCTACAACCGCTTCCAGGCGTGCCGCTTCGGGCTGGAGGGCACGATGGTGCACCCGCGCACGCGCGAGCCGCTGTCGATCCGCGAGGATATCCTGGCCACGCTGCGCCGGCTGGAGCCGCACGCACAGGCGCTGGGCAGCGCGGCGGCGCTCGTGGAGCTGGAGGCGGTGGCGGGATCGCTGGGCAACCACGCGCGCCAGCTGCGCACGGTGCATGCGCGCACCGGCAGCATTCAAGCGGTGGTGCGCGCCGCCGCCGACGCGCTGCGCGAGGGCGTGCTAAGCTGAGATGGCAAAGTTGGCTTGCCTGCCTGGCCTTGGCAAGCCCGCAACCGACCCGAAGCACGAGGAGACTGCCATGCCCGGCCTGCTGCCGCACGTTGACCCCGACGGTTTGCTTGAGTTTTCGGTGGTGTACACCGACCGCGCGCTCAACCACATGTCCAGGCGCTTCCAGCGCGTCATGACCGACATCGGCGGCATCCTCAAGGAGGTGTACGGCGCGCAGTCGGTGGCGCTGGTGCCGGGCAGCGGCACCTTCGGCATGGAGGCGGTGGCGCGCCAGTTCGCTACCGACCGGCGCGTGCTGGTGATCCGCAACGGCTGGTTCAGCTACCGCTGGACGCAGATCTTCGACATGGGCCGCATCCCGGCCGAGGCGCATGTGCTCAAGGCCCGCCGCGTGGCCGAGGAGCCGCAGGCGCCGTGGGCGCCGGCGCCGCTGGACGAGGTGGTGCGCACGATCCACGCGCTGCGCCCGGCGGTGGTGTTCGCCCCGCACGTGGAGACCGCCGCCGGCATGATGCTGCCGGACGACTACCTGCGCGGCGTGGCCGAGGCTGTGCACGCGGTCGGCGGGCTGTTCGTGCTGGACTGCATCGCCTCCGGCGCGATGTGGGTGGACATGCGCTCAAGCGGCGTGGACGTGCTGATCTCGGCGCCGCAGAAGGGCTGGAGCGGCTCGCCGTGCTGCGCCATGGTGATGCTGTCGCCGCGGGCGCGCCAGGCCATCGACGGCACCGCCAGCTCGAGCTTTGCCTGCGACCTGAAGAAGTGGCTGCAGGTGATGGAGACCTACGAGCAAGGCGGGCATGTCTATCACACCACCATGCCGACCGACGCGCTGGCGCGCCTGCGCGACGTGATGCAGGAGACGCGCGAGCAGGGCTTCGCCGCGATGAAGGCGGCGCAGGCGGAGCTGGGCCGGCGCGTGCGCGCGCTGTTCGAGGCGCGCGGGCTGCGCAGCGTGGCCGCGCCCGGCTTCCAGGCCCCGGGCGTGGTCGTCAGCTACACCGACGATGCGGAGATCGCCAGCGGCCGCAAATTCGCCGCCGTCGGGCTGCAGACCGCCGCCGGCGTGCCGCTGATGTGCGACGAGCCGGCGGATTTCCGCACCTTCCGCGTCGGGCTGTTCGGGCTGGAAAAGCTCTTGCACATCGAGCGCACCGTCGGCCACCTGCGGCAGGCGCTGGACGCCATCGGCCTGCGCGAGCGCTCGCTGGTCTCCGTCATGGCCTGAAATTGACCGGGAGCAGAAAGGGCTGCGGTTTTGTTTAAGCTGCAGCCTTTGCCATGCCTGCGCTGTCGGCGCGGCTTTTGAGCGCGCTGCGATAGGCGCCGCAGCCCAGCACCAAGCCGTTGCCGATCGGCACCACGTAGGAGGCTTTGGCGCGAACCTGGCCCGTGACGGGGTTGACGATGTTGTATTCCACCCAGCCGCCACCCTGGCTGGCGCGGTGACGCACATCGGCCAAAAACGCTTCGGCGTCGATGCCGGGGGCGTCGTGCACGCGCGTGCCAACCTTGCCGCGATCCAGGCCCATGACGTGATACGTGCCCGCCTCGTCCAACACGAAAATGTAGAGATCCCGATCCACGAAGGGGCCGCTTTTATCGTGAAAATCCTCCGCGGCGCGTTCGTAGCCGACCGCCTGCAGGTGCGCCAAGGCCTTTTGCACGAGTTCGTAGGCTTCATCGGCGGTGCCTTGGCGCAGCTTCATGTGGTGCACGGCCTCATCCAGGTCGCGGGTGCGCTCCATCAACCGGTTGGCGCGGTGCGTGGTGCGCTCCACCATGGCGGAGTTTTCGTTGGTGACTTTGTCGAGGTCGCCCACCGCGGCCACCACCTCCGCCAACGCCGTGCTTTGCTGGCGGCTGGCGTCGGCCATCTCGCCGATGCGCGCCGCGATATCGCGGATGCCGCGCACCAGCACGTCCATCGCGTCGTTGACGCTGCGGATTTCTTGCACCGTGCCTTGCACGCGCTCGGCGGATTCGGCGATTAGCTGGCGCACTTCGTTGGCGGCCTCCTGGCTGCGCTGGGCCAGCCGGCGCACCTCGGCGGCCACGACGGCAAAGCCCCGCCCGGCCTCGCCGGCGCGCGCAGCCTCCACCGCGGCGTTGAGCGCCAGGATGTTGGTCTGGAATGCGATGCCATCGATGGTGCCGATGATCTCGGTCATGCGCTGCGAGGTGGCCTGCAGCGAGCCCAGCCCGCCCACCGTGTGCTGCATCAGCTCGCTGGCGCGCTCGGTTTCGCGGTTGAGCTCGCTGGTCAGGCGCCGGATGTCCTGCGCGCTTTCCGCGTTGGCTTGCACCGTCTCGGCCACTGAGCGCACGTTGCTGGTGGCCTGCTCCAGGCTGGCGGCCTGGCTCTGCGTGCGCTCGGCCAGCTGCTGGCTGTCTTGCACCAACTGCACTCCAACGTGGCCCAGCACCGCCGCGGCGCTGCGCACGTCGGCCACCAGCTCTGAGAGCGCTTGCAGCATGTGGTGCAGGCGCTGGCTCATGTCGGCCATTTCGTCGCGCCCCGGCAACACCGCGTCGGTGGTCAAGTCGCCTTCGGCGGCGCGGTCGATGGCCTCATTGAGGTGCCGTAAGCCCCCCACGGTGGCGCGGTAAAACGCCACCATGCCGTAGGTCAGCAGCACCAGCGCCAGCGCGCAGCCTGCGGCCACCAGAGCTGTTTCGCCTTGCAGGGCTGCCAGGCGCTGCAGCCAATTCGCCTCGATGGCTGCGGCCAGCTCCTGCTCCAGGGCCGCCGTGGCCTCGATGGCGCGGCTGGCCTGGGCGTAGTAATCGGCGCTGGTGACGGTCATGGCCGCGGTTTTGAGGTGCGTGGCGGTGCTGCGCACCAGCTCGTCGGTGGCGCTGCGAAAGTCGGCCCAGTTTTGCGGCGCCGCCCCGCCGCGACGCTGCAGCGCCTCGATGCGCTCTTGCAGCGCCGGCAGCAGCCCCTCGATTTGATCAGCCGCGGCAGCTTGCCGCACCATGTTGGAGATGATGACCGAGTCGGTCATCGCATCCGGGTGCGCCAGCATGGCGCTGGCGCGCCCGCGCAGCAAACTGGCCAGCTCGCGCAGCGGCGGCAGCCCCTCCAGCGCCAAGGCAGCCCGGTGGGCCACTTGCGGATCGGGGTCGCGCAGCACCCCGCTGGCATCACCGATCCAGCCGCTTAAGCGCTGCAGCCGCGCCAGCACCTGCGTAGCCGCGGCATGGCGCGCCGGCGGCGGGCGCTGCGCGTCTTGCAGCAGGGCGGCAAGCTGCTCGCGCAGCGGATTCCACATGCCGGTCGTGTTCCACTGCGGGTGTTGCTGCAGTTGCGTTTCCAGCGTGCGGATCGCTTCTTGCACGCGCGCGGCGGCGCGCTGCTGCTCGGCCTGTCGCTCCGCAATCCCGGCAGCGGCCACGTCGGCGGCGTCGCGCCAGTCCTGCAGCGCGTGGGCCAATTGCTGCACCGTTTGCATCGCTGCCAGCCCCTGCTGCGCGGCGCGGGTGGCCTGCAAGGCGCGCCAGTTGTCCGCCACCAGCAGCCAAGCCACCAACAGCAGCGGCAGCACCACCATGGCGGCCATACCCAGCATCTTGGCGGGCATCGACAGCCGCTGCAGCAACGCCACCGCTGGGTAGAAGGCATCCTTGCGCATGCCCGTAGTATCGGCAAAGTCCACCCCCGTCGCACGCGAGAAAACCCCACCGTGCGTCACGGCGGTGACGAAACGCAGGTTGGGCGCCTCAAGCTAACGCCGCGCGCATTTGGTCGATGACAGCCTTGTAGTCGGGCTTGCCAAAGATGGCGCTGCCGGCGACGAAGGTATCGGCGCCGGCGTCGGCCACGCGGCGGATGTTGTCGGCCTTGATGCCGCCGTCCACTTCCAGCCGGATGTCCTTGCCGCAGGCGTCGATGCGGCGGCGCGCCTGCTCGACCTTGCGCAGCGCGCTGTCGATGAACGACTGCCCGCCGAAGCCCGGGTTGACGCTCATGATCAAAATGAGGTCAAGGTCGTCGATCACCCAGTCCAGCACGTCCAGCGGCGTGGCGGGGTTGAACACCAGCCCCACCTGGCAGCCGCGCGCCTTGATGGCCTGGATGCTGCGATGCACATGGATGCTGGCATCCGGGTGGAAGCTGATCAGGTCGGCCCCGGCGTCGGCGAACATTTGCGCCAACGCATCCACCGGCTGCACCATCAGGTGCACGTCCAGCGGCACCGGGCGCCCGTCGGGCGTCTTGCAATGCGGCTTGAGCGCCTGCGCCACCGCCGGGCCGATCGTCAGGTTCGGCACGTAGTGGTTGTCCATCACGTCGAAGTGGATCCAGTCGGCGCCGGCGGCGATGACGGCGCGCACTTCTTCGCCGAGGCGGGCAAAGTCAGCCGAGAGAATGGAGGGGGCGATGCGATACTGAGGCATGGCGGTGGGGAAAGTGGCCAACGAACGCGACGCGCAAGCGGCGCCGTAACTGGGTTACATCCGCCGTATTGTCAGGCAAAACGTGCGTCCGCGCATCTTGCGTCATGCATTTTGGATTTGCGCGCGCCGCCGCGCCGGGCATCACAATCCACCCATGGGCGAATTTGAACTCATCCGCCGCGTGTTTTGGCGCGCCACCGGCGCAACTCCTGGGGTGTGGCTGGGCAACGGCGACGACGCGGCGCTGCTGGCGTCCTCGCCAGGCTGCGTGCTGGCGGTCAGCAGCGACATGCTGGTGCAAGGGCGGCACTTTTTGCCGGACGTCGAGCCGCAGGCGCTGGGCCACAAGGCGCTGGCGGTGAACCTGAGCGACCTGGCGGCCATGGGGGCGCGGCCGCTGGCCTTCACGCTGGCGCTGGCGCTGCCGCGCGTTGATGAGGCGTGGCTGCGCGCGCTGGCCGAGGGGATGCTGACGCTGGCCGACGCGCACGGCTGCGCGCTGGTGGGCGGCGACACCACCGCCGGCCCGTTGACGCTGGCGCTGACGGTGTTCGGCGAGGTCGCGCCGCAGCGGGCGCTGCGGCGCGACGCGGCGCGCGTCGGCGACGACGTTTGGGTCAGCGGCGCGCTGGGCCTGGCGCGGCTGGGGCTGGCGCTGCTGCGCGGGGAGCTGGCCATGTCCGGGGCACAGGCCGAGGCGGCGCGCGCGCAGCTGCTGCGTCCGACGCCGAGGGTGGCGCTAGGGCAGGCGCTGGCGGGCCTGGCGCACGCCGCCGCCGATGTTAGCGACGGGCTGCTGGCCGACCTCGGGCATATCCTGGCCTCCAGCGGCGTGGCTGCCGAACTGGACGTGGAGGCGCTGCTGCGCGAGGCGACGCCGCCGGCGGTGCGCGATCTGCCGCCGGCGCTGGCCCTGTCGTTTGTGCTGGCCGGCGGCGACGACTACGAGCTCGTCTTTACCGCCCCAGCGGCGCGCCGCGACGCCGTGCAAGCCGCCGCCGCCCGCGCGGCCACGCCGGTGGCGTGCATCGGGCGCATCGTGCCAGGCGAGCCCGCCGAGCATCCGCTGGCCGACGGCGCCGGCCGCGTGCGCCTGCTCGACACCCAGGGGCGCCCATACCCGCTGCCGGAGGGAGTGCGGCTGGCCGGCTTCGACCACTTCGCTACCATTGCGGCATGACCGAACCGCGCCGCGCCGCCCCCGCCGACGAGCCGCCCCCGCGCGATGCCGCCAGCGTCGTGCTGCTGCGCGATGGCGCGGCGGGTCTGGAGGCGCTGTTGCTGCAGCGCCCCTCGGCCAGCCGAGAGCTGGGCGGCGTGTTTGTGTTTCCCGGCGGCAAGGTGGACGCCGCCGACGCCGACCCCGCCTGGCAGGATTGGCTTGGCGCTGCGGCGCAGCTGCTGCCTGCTCGGTTGGGAGAGCCAGCCCTGACACCGGGGCAGGCGCGCGCGCTGCTGGTGGCCGCCGCGCGCGAGCTGCGCGAGGAGGCCGGCATCGCGTTGGACAGTGGCGCGGCGCTGGTGCCGTGGTCGCGCTGGATCACGCCGTGCAACCCGCCGGTGGGCACGCAGCGCTTTGACACGCGCTTCTTTCTCGCGCGGCTGCCCGACGGGGCCGAGGTGCGCCCGGATCCGCGCGAAGTCAGCGCGGCGCTGTGGCTGACGCCGCGCGAGGCGCTGCGTCGTGCTTGGGAAGGCGCCATGGCGCTGATTCCGCCGCA
The DNA here is from genome assembly GCF_007556595.1 of Tepidimonas alkaliphilus. Lineage (GTDB taxonomy): Bacteria > Pseudomonadota > Gammaproteobacteria > Burkholderiales > Burkholderiaceae_C > Tepidimonas > Tepidimonas alkaliphila. The sequence continues at coordinate 308,010 of NZ_VJNB01000002.1, read as the reverse complement.
GCTGATGGGGTTGGCGCAGCTGGCGCGCTACCCCAGCGTGGCGGCGGCGCTGCAAGATGCGGCGGCGCGGGTGCCGCCGTGCATCCTGCCGCAGCTGTTTGAGTTGGATGGCGAGCGCGCGATGTGCTACCCCGGCGATCCGTTGCACCCGGTGCGCGAGCGCGCGCTGCCCGGGCCGACGCGGCTGCGCCTGGCGCGCGGGCGCTTCGAGCCGTTCGGCGGCTTTGAGGAGTGGTTTGCATGAGCGATTCCACCCGAGCGCCGGCAGGGCTGCCGTGGCCGGTGCCGTCGGCGCGCTTCATGCGGGCCCGGCTGTCGCATCTGGTGGCGCTGGGCTTCGGGGCCGGACTGGCGCGGCTGGCGCCGGGCACGGTGGGCACGCTGTGGGGTTGGGCGGCCTACGCGCTGATCGAGCGGCTGGTCGCGCCGGGCGATGTCGGCTGGGCTGGCATCGTCGCCGGGGCATTGCTGGTCGGTTGGTGGGCCGCCACTGCCACCGCCCGCCGCACGGGTATCGACGACCCCAGTTTCGTGGTGATCGATGAAATCGTTGCGATCTGGCTGGTGCTGTGGATCGCGGCGCCGGCCACGCTGCTGGGGCAGGCGCTGTGCTTTGCGCTGTTTCGGCTGTTCGACGCTGCCAAGCTTGGCCCGGTGGCGTGGGCCGACCGCGCTTTCAAAGGCCCGGGCTGGCGCGGTGGCTGGGGCATCATGTTCGACGACCTGGTGGCGGCGTTTTGCACGCTGCTGGTGGTGGCGCTGGCGCGTTTCCTGTGGGGAGGGGTGGCGTGAGCGGGGTGTTGCCGCTGTGGCTGCCGCCGGCGGTGTGGGCCGAGGTGGAGGCGCTGGCGCAGGCGCTGCCGGCGCGCGGCTGGCGGCTGGCCACCGCCGAGAGCTGCACCGGCGGGCTGGTGGCCTCGGCCTGCACCGCGCGCGCCGGCAGCAGCGACTGGTTTGAGCGCGGTTGGGTGACCTACGCCAACGCCGCCAAGACCGCCGAACTTGGCGTGCCGGCGGCGCTGATCGAGGCGCACGGCGCGGTCAGCGAGCCGGTGGCGCGCGCGATGGCGGCGGGCGCGGCGGCGCGCGCCGGGGTGGCGGCGGCGCTGGCCGTCACCGGCATCGCCGGCCCGGGCGGCGGCTCGGCGGCCAAGCCGGTTGGCACGGTGTGGTTCGCCTGGTGCGTGGGAGGCCAGGTGCACGCCGAGTGCGTGCGCTTCGACGGCGACCGCGCCGCGGTGCGCGCGCAGGCCGCCCTGCACGCGCTGGCCGGGCTGCGCCGGCGGCTGCCCGACTAGCGCAGCGCGCTCAGGCGGCGGCGCCGCAGCATTTTTTGAATTTTTTGCCGCTGCCGCACGGGCAGGGGTCGTTGCGGCCCGGCTCGGGGGCCTTGCGCACGGTCGGCACCGGCGCGCCCAGCTCGCGCGCCAGGTCGTGCAGCGCGTAGGCGGCCCAGATCGCCTCGCCAAGGGCGTTGAGGCGCGCCTCGGAGTAGCCGATCGGCTGGCCATCGTCGTCCGGCGGCAGCGGCGCTTCGGTGTCGTCGTCCAGCAACGCCGCGATGTCGGCCAGCGCCCCTTCCCACGCCTGAGCCAGCTCGCGCTCGCGCGGCGGTTTCCAGTCGTCCGGCCACGCGGCCACCACGTCGAGGAAGCCCACGGCCCACAACTGCCCGATCGGCGGCAGCTCATCCAGCGGGTGCCCGAGCGCGTCCTGCAGCTGCTGCCGCTTGTCGGCGCCGAGGCCCATGGCCCAGCCGCGCAGGTCGTGCCAGCACGGCTGCAGCGTGCGCGGGTCGTCCAGCGTCTCCACCGGCTGCTGCAGGGCGTGCGCGACCTCGTTCCAGCGCCGCATCCACAGCTGCAGGAAGGTCTGCAGCTGCGCCTCGTCACGGAATTCCACCGCGCCGAATCCCGGGCCCGAGCCCGGCTCGGCGCCGAACAGCACGGGAAAGTATTCGCTTGGCATCATCAGCCGGCGCGAACACAAGAGCGCGGTCAGAAAGCCGTCGCAGTACTCCCAGTCGTCCGGCGCCTGCGCATCTTCGCCAGCGCGCGTGGCCAGATCATGCAGGATGTCGTTGAGGGTGTCGAAGTCGTCGTCCGCCAGCGCAGCGGTGGGGGGCGGGGGCGTGTCCATCGCTGCAGTGTAAATCGAACGTCCCCTTACGCCACCAAATCGATCTGTTGCAGAAGGCGCGCCGCGCCGGTTTCGGCCAGATACAGCCCGCTGGCGCGCACCAGGCCCGCCACCGCGCCGTCGTTGGTGCGCAGCGTCCAGGGGCTGGCCACGCGGCCGGTGTGCAGCGCACCTACGCCCGCTTCGCGCAGCGTCAGCAGCCGCCCCGGGTCGTGCGCGCCGGTGCGCACCCACACGCGCAGCGCTTCGAACGCCGCGTCGGCCTCGTCGATCCAGCCGTTGCCGTCCTCATCCAGCGCCGCCAGGTCTGCAAAGCCGTCGCCGCTGAGCGCGCCGAGCACCTCGCGGCCATCGTCGATGCGGCCATTGCCGTCGCGGTCCAGCACCAGCCAGCCGGCGCCCGGCGCCGCAAACGGCACCGCCTCGGTCTGCCCGTCGGCGTCGAGGTCGAACGCAAAGCGCCAGTTGCTCAGGCCGATCGGGTTTGTGTCCAGCGCGATCATCAGCGGGTCTTTGGTGCGCTGCGCCCGCGCGGTTACCGCCTCCACTTGGAGCCGCTCGTGATGCAGCTCCAGTTTCAAGTCCAACGCCAGCGTGCGTCCGTCGGTCAGCGTGATTTGACCTTGGGCCCACACTTGCAGCGTGCTTTGCTCGTGGCGCACGTGCAGGCGCGTGACTTCCAGCGCCAGTGCCGGCGTGGCAGGGGTGGCGGTGGGCGTCTCGATGGATCGGTCGGCTTGCAAGGCCTCGGCGCGCACAACGCGCACGCGCAAGCCTGTCATGGCCTCCACCAGCCGCGCCAGCACCGCCAGGCGCGGCTCGCGCAAGGAGGGTTCGTTGCGCACCGCGTCGGCGCCGCAGGCTGCGCCGTGTTCCTGGGCCCGCGCCCGATCCGGGGATGGGGGCGTGCCCGTGGATGGAGCCGTCGGGGCCGGCGGTGCTGGGCGCAGCAGCCCTCGCGCGGACGCAGGGTCAGGGGAAGGCTGCTCGCGACCGATTCGCTGCGTGATCGAAGTGTGCTGGCGCACCCGCTGCTCGTGCCGGGCCGCCAGATGGAGTTGACTGTGTTCGATGCGCATGCCTGCGTTATCGACGCCGCGGCAGCCGCCTTACAGGCCGCGGCGACGAACGGCGCTAGACTGCCGCGCATGAACGACGAACGGCCTGACAACGCGGTGCCCGTCGCTGCGGCGGGCGCCGGCGCGCCCGCGCCGCTGCCCCCCAGCGCGCTGCGGCTGCGCATCGACCCAGCGCAGCTCGGCTTTGCCGACACCGACGAGCTGGCGCACGAGCCGCTGCCGTGGATCGGGCAGGCGCGCGCGCAAGCGGCGGCGCGCTTCGGGTTGGAATTGGATCAACCGCGCCATCACCTGTTCGTGCTCGGCGCCGTCGGCACTGGGCGGGCCACGCTGATGCAGCAGGAGATGCAGGCGGTGGCCGCCAAGCGTCCGGCGCCGCCCGATCTCTGCTATCTGCACAACTTTGAAAACCCCCAGCAGCCGCGCGCGCTGCGCCTGCCGGCGGGGCAAGGGCGCGTGTTGCGCCAGCGCATGCAGGAGTTCGTGCGCACGCTGCAGGCCGACATCCCCAAGCGCCTGAGCGAGCCCGGCTTCAAGGCCGCGCTGTCGGCGCTGGAGAAGAACTACGCCGACCGCGAGGCGCAGGCGTACGCGGAGCTGGCAGCCTTTGCGCGCCAGCGCCACTTCGCGCTGCGGCGCGAGGGCGGGCAGCTGATCTTCACGCTGCTGGACGAGGACGGCGAGCCGCTGTCGGCCGAGGGCCTGGCGGCGCTGGACGAGGCGCGCCGGCGCGCCTACGACGACGGCGAGCGCGAGCTGCGCGCCGAGATCCTGCGCTTCCTGGAAGTGACCGCGCCGCTGGAGCGCGCGCTGCGCGAGGGCGTGCAGGCGCTGCGGCGGCAGGCCGTCAAGCCGCTGCTGGAGCGCGAGCTCGGCGCCGTGCGCCAGGCGCTGCGCAAGCAGTTCAAGGACGCGCGCAAGCTCAACCAGTGGCTCGACGGCATCGCCGCCGACGTGCTCGATCACCTGGATCTGTTCGAGCCGGGCGACGCCGAGGACGAAACCGAGCGGCGCGAGGCGCTGGAGCGGCGGCTGCAGCGCTACCGCGTCAACCTCGTCGTGGACAACGCCGACACGCAAGGCGCGCCGGTCATCGTCGAGAACAACCCGCTGTACCGCCCGCTGTTCGGCAGCATCGAGTACCAGACCGACAACGACGTACTGGTGACCGACTTCAGCCGCATCCGCGCCGGCAGCCTGCTGCGCGCGCACGGCGGCTTTCTGATGCTGCACCTGCGCGACCTGCTGGCCGACGAACTGGTGTGGGAAAAGCTGCGCCGCGTGCTGCGCAGCGGCCGGCTGCAGATCGAGGAGCCGGGCACGATGTTCTCGGCGCTGGCCACCACCTCGCTGGAGCCGGAGGCGGTGGACATCGACGTCAAGATCGTGCTGATCGGCACGCACAAGCAATACTACGCGCTGCAGGAAGGCGACCCGGAATTCGCGCGCCACTTCCGCGTCAAGGTGGATTTCGACGACAGCTTCGTGGCCGGGCCCGACACCTGGCGCGCCACCGGCGTGTTCGTCGCCCACACCGCCGCGCGCCGCGGCCTGCCGCCGTTCGACGCCGCGGCGGTGGCGCGCCTGATCGAGGACAGCCACCGCCAGGCCGAGGATCGCACGCGCCAGAGCGCCGTCTTCGCCCGCACCGAGACGCTGGTGATCGAGGCCGCGCAGCACGCCCGCGCGCGCGGGGCCCGCCTTGTGGAGCGCGCCGACGTCGAGCAGGCCATCGCCGCGCGCAACCGCCGCCACGACGGCCCCGAGCAGCGGCTGCGCGCCGCCATCGCCGAGGGCGACCGCGTCGTGCACTTAAGCGGCGCGCGCATCGGCCAGCTCAACGGCCTGTCGGTGCTCGACCTGGGCGACTACGCCTTCGGCCTGCCGATGCGCGTGGCGGCGCGCACCGTGCCGGGCCACGACGGCCTGCTCAACATCGAGCGCGAGGTCGAGCTCTCCGGCCCGATCCACGACAAGGCGGTGCTGATCCTGCACAGCTACCTGTCGGCGCTGTTCGCCCCGCTGGCGCCGCTGGCGCTGACCGCCTCCATCGTCTTCGAGCAGGAATACGCCGGCGTGGAGGGCGACTCGGCCTCCTGCGCCGAGTTCTTCGCGCTGCTGTCGGCGCTGGCCGGCGTGCCGCTGAAGCAGTCGATCGCCGTCACCGGCGCCCTCAACCCCTTCGGCGAAGTGCTGCCGATCGGCGGCGTCAACGAGAAGATCGAGGGGTTCTTCCGCGTCTGCGCCGCCGCCGGGCTGGACGGCACGCACGGCGTCATCATCCCGGCGCGCAACCGCCGCCACCTGGTGCTGGCCGACGAGGTCGTCGAGGCCGTCGAACGCGGCCGGTTCCACGTCTGGGCCATCGACCACGTCGCCGAAGGCATGACGCTGCTGAGCGGCGTGCCGTTCGGCCTGGCCGACCCGCGCGCGGCCACCGCGCCGCTGGATGCCGCCGGCCAGCCGGCCTACGCCCCCGGCTCGGTGCTGGCGCGCGCCGCCGAGACGCTGCGCGCCTACCGCCGCGCCTGCCTGCGCGCCGGCAGCCCGCGCGCCTGGCGCGCCCGGGGGTGAGCGATCGTCACACCCACCCCCGCGCCCGCAGCGCCTGCACCACGAGCCGGCCCATCAGCGCGTTGGTGTGCGGCGTGCCGTGGAAGTTGTCGGAGAAGACGTAGCCGTTCCACCACGCGCCGCCGGCGCCGGCGGGCGGGTTGGCGGCCAGCAGCGCCTCGGTGCAGGTGGCCAGGTTGTAGCTCGGCAGGCCCTGCGCGTCGGTGCCGGCGGCGGGGCAGGCCGGAGTGGTGGTGTTGGTCAGCCCGTAGGCGGCAGGGTTGGTCAGCCACTGGTCGAGCGCGGCGCGGAAGTCCACCAGCGCCACGCGGCTTTCACCGGCGAGGCGTTGCGCCAGCCGACCGTTGAAGGCGTCGAGCCAGGCGCGTGCCATCGTGACCACCTGTTGCGCCGCGGCGGCGCCAGCCTGGCCGCCCCCAGCGCCTGCGGCCACCGAGGTCAAGACCGCCGCGAAGCGCGGCGTGCGCGCGACGTCTGGCGCGTTGAGCACCACGACGCGCCGCGCACCTTTGGCCAGCGCCTCGGCGGCGAGCGTGTCGGCCAGCCGGTCGGCCAGAGCCGCCATGTACGCGCCTCCGGCCTGCGCGAGGCCGGAGGCTCCCGCCGCTGCCGCCGCCACCTGATCGGCCGGCAGCAGCTCCGCCAGCAGGCTGGTGTAGGCTGCCCCGCCGTCGCCTGTCGCGGACAGATAGGCGCCGATCAGGTCCGCCAGGTCGTTGCCGCCGCCGTCCACCAGCAGGATGTCCTGCGCCGCGTAGCCGCTGGCCCCCAGCGTGCGCAGCTGCTGCAGCACGGAGTAGGGGGTCGCATCGCCGGCGCTGCCACGCACGTTGAGACGCGCGCCTCCGACCGCGTGGCTGGTGCAGCTCGCTCCCGCCGGGTCGGGTTCGATGGCGCCGCTGGAGGGATCGCCGCGGTAGCGGGGGCAAAGCGGCGCGACGTCGGCGGCATCGGCCACCACGTCGGTCCAGATGCGGGTGGCGTTGCGGCTGGCGGCCTGCACCGTGAACTTGAAGCCGAACGTGCCGGCGTCGGCCAGACTGTCGCCCGCGACCTTGACGGCCGTGACGTCCGAGCCGCCACCACAGGCAGTCAAGACGGCCGCCACGGCAATGGCGGCCAAGCGAGGCATCCAGCGCATGGGAGACTCCTTTCGGACAAATCTCCGATCTCCATTGTAAAAATCCGTGCGCATTTGCTGATATTCGGGTTTTCCCTCGTGCTGTGTCGGGGGGTGATCTCGAGAGTGATGGTTGCATGCAATACCCGGCACGGTACCAGGTTCTGCTGGCGCGATAGGGTTTGATGTAGGTCAAAGGATGCGGATGATGCAGCGGGCAAGATGTTCGCTGTCATTGTCGCTCGAGTTTCGAGCTCGATTTTTCGTCTCTGCGAGCGATCTCCTCCTTCCTGTTTTTTCGCGGATCGCATGTCAACGCCGTCGTTGGGGCAGTCTCTGGGATTGGCCGGGGTGGTTCAGTCGCCGGCATGGGCACCGTCCGGGGCTTTCCGGGTGATCGTGGCGCCTGGGGTGCGGTGCTTTCAGCGTCTGCGTTTTGCTGGCAAGGCGCTGGTCATCTCGCTGAGCTTTATGCTGCCGATGATCGCGCTCATCCTCGGCTTGCTGGTCACTCAGGCCCGAGATGCTCGGCAGGCCCGCATGGATGCCACGCGCCAGCATGTCGAGGTGGCGCATGGGGTGCTGGTATGGGCGCATGGCCTGGAGCAGTCCGGTCAATTGAGCCGGGCGGAGGCGCAGGATCTGGCCAAGCGCGCGGTCGCGGCATTGCGTTACGACAGGGTGGAGTACTTCTGGATCAATGACATGGAACCCCGGGTCGTGATGCATCCAGTCAATCCGAAGCTGGACGGTCAGCCGGCCGGCGACATTCGTGATCCGAATGGATTCGCTCTCTTCCGGGGTTTCGTCGATAAGGTGCGAAGCGAGGGAGAGGGGTTTGTTGCCTATCAGTGGCCGCGTCCGGGCAGCGACGAACCCGTTGACAAGCTATCCTACGTGAAGGGATTTGCTCCTTGGGGTTGGGTCATCGGGTCGGGCATCTATGTCGACGATCTGCGCGCGTCCGAATGGCGGCGCTGGAAATGGGTGGGGGGTGTTTCGCTGCTGGCGCTGTTGGTGTCCGGCTATCTGTTTTTCAGTTTCTACTGCGTCATGAGTTCCGGGTTGCGCGAAACGCGGGAACATCTGCAGGCCATTGCCCGGGGTGACCTGACGCGCACGCCGCAACCCCATGGGAGTGACGAGACGGCGCAACTCTTGTTCGATTTGCGGGCCATGCAGGATGCCTTGCGCCACATGGTCGAGCAGGTTCGGGCATCGAGTGATCGGATCGTTCAGGCCAGCGCCGAGATCGCCGCGGGTGCGCACGACTTGTCTGCGCGTACCGAGGCGACCGCCTCCAATCTGGAGGAATCCGCCGCGTCGATGGAGCAGATCGTGGCGGCGGTGCAAAGTGGATCGTCCTTGCTGGACGAGGCTGCGCGGACGGCCCGCGACAGCGCACGCGGCGCCATCGCTGGCGGGCGGGTCATGCAGGACGTCGAGCGGACCATGGCGGACATTCGGCAGTCCTCGCAGCGCATTGGTGAAATCATCGGCACGATCGACGGTATCGCGTTTCAGACCAACATCCTGGCGCTCAATGCCGCAGTGGAAGCTGCCCGGGCGGGTGAGCACGGCCGCGGTTTTGCCGTGGTGGCTGGCGAGGTGCGCAGCCTGGCGCAGCGCAGTGCCGCCGCGGCGCGCGAGATCAAGGCCCTCATCGACGCCAGCGTGGCGCAAGTCGGGGCGGGTGCTCAGGTGGTGGTTCAGGCCGGGCAAGCCATGCGCGACATCGTCACGTCGGCCGAGCGCGTCGACCGGCTGCTCGAGCAGGTCGCGAACGGCGCACAGGAGCAGCATGCCGGCATTGCGCAGGTGGGACAGGCGCTGCAGGAGCTGGACCGCATGACGCAGCAGAATGCTGCCCTGGTCGAGCAGACCGCCGCCGCCACGGCATCCTTGCGCCAGCTCGCGCAGTCACTGGCGCAGGAGGTGGACCGATTCGTGTTGCCGCAGCGGGCTTGATCAGGTGGCGGGCGTCCAACGCCGGGGGGTTGACCCTCACCCCCGCATCAGCGCCTCGATCGCGTCGGGCTGCACCGGCACGTCGCGCGTGATCAGCTCGCAGCCGTGCTCGGTGACGACGGCGTCGTCCTCGATGCGGATGCCGATGTTCCAGAACGCCGGCGGCACGTCCTCGGCCGGGCGTACGTAGAGGCCCGGCTCGATCGTCAGCACCATGCCGGGGCGCAGGATGCGCGCCGGGCGGTCGAGGATGGTCTCGCCGCTGAGCGGGTCGCGCCGCGGGCTGGCCTGGCCGATCTCGCTCGGCTCGACGTAGCTGCCGACGTCGTGCACGTCCAGACCCAGCCAGTGGCCGGTGCGGTGCATGTAGAAGCGGAAGTAGGCGCGCTGCTCGATCGCGTCGTCCAGCGTGCCGACCTGTTCGCGCTTCAGCAGCCCCTCGTCGAGCAGCCCCTGCGTCAGCACGCGCACCGCGGCCTCGTGCGCGTCGGTGAAGCGCGCGCCGGGGCGGGTGGCCGCCACCGCGGCCTGCTGCGCTGCCAGCACCAGCTCGTAGAGCGCGCGCTGCGGGCCGCGAAAGCGCCCGTCGGCCGGGAAGGTGCGCGTGATGTCGCTGGCGTAGCCCTCGAGCTCGCAGCCGGCGTCGATCAACACCAGCTCTCCGGGGCGCACCGGGGCCGTGTCAGCACGATAGTGCAGCACGCAGGCGTTGGCCCCGGCGGCCACGATGCTGCCGTAGGCCGGGCCGCTGGCGCCGTGGCGGCGGAATTCGTGCAGCAGCTCGGCCTCCAGGTGGTACTCGCGTACCTCCTGCCCGGCGCGCAGCCAGGCGGCGCAGCGCTGCATCGCGCGCACGTGGGCGCCGGCGCTGATGCGCGCGGCGCGGCGCATCACGTCGAGCTCGTGCGCGTCCTTGACGAGGCGCATCTCGTCCAGCAGGCTGCACAAGTCGCGCTGCGCTTCCGGGCACAGCACGCCGTAGCGCACGCGGGCGCGCACGCGCTGCAGCCAGCCGTCGAGGCGCGCCTGCAGCCCCTCGTGGGTGGCGAACGGCCACCAGACGCTGCGACGGTTTTCCAGCAAGGGCGGCAGGCGTGCGTCGAGCTCGGTGACCGGATACGCCTCGTCGACGCCGAGCGCGGCCGGCGCGGCCTCGGGCCCGAGGCGGTAGCCGTCCCAGATCTCTCGCTCGGGATCCTTGGGCTGGCAGAACAGGATGCTGCGGCCCTCGGCGGTCAGCACCAGCCACGCCTGCGGCTCGGCAAAGCCGGTCAGGTAGAAGAAGGAGCTGTCGAAGCGGTAGGGGTACTCGTTGTCGCGGTTGCGCGGACGCACCGGCGCGGTCGGCACAAGGGCGATGCCGCCTTCGCCCAGCTGTTGGGCTAAGCGTGCGCGGCGATGAAGGTAAAGCGAGGGGTCGGTCGTGGTCATGCACCCTATCATAGGATGCGTCGCTGACCGATACGCCTAACGTGTGGCGCGGTGGCCGCAGGAGCGTCGGTCAGGTGGCAGGGGCTTGCAAGGCTGCCAGGCGCTGCGGCGTGCCGACATCTGTCCAGGCGCCCGGCCAAACTTCTGCGCTCACGCGCCCGGCGGCCATCGCGCGGCGCAGCACAGGGGCCAGCGGCGCCACCGCGCCATTCGGGTTGCCAGGCGGGATGTCGCACCACGGCGGGCGAAACAGCGCATGGCGCAGCAGCGCGATCGTGCTGTAGGTCCAGCGCGGACGCGGGTCGTCGGCTGGCAAGTCGAGTGCATGACCTTCGTCAAGGCCAAAGTCGCCAGCTGGGTGATGCGGAGGGTTGGGCACCAGCCACAGATGCGCCAGGTCGGCACGGCGCGCGAAGGCGGCGCGGCGCGCCTCGTCGAACGCAAAGTCCGGCGCGTACACGTCGCCGGCCACCAGCCAGAACGGATCCTCCAGCCGCGGCAACGCGCGCGCGATGCCGCCGGCGGTCTCCAGCGCGTGGCCAAAGTCCTCCCCCTCCATCGAATAGGCCAGCGCCACCTCGCCCCAGGGGGTATCCTGCACGGCCCCCAGCGCCGCCGGAATTTGCGCGCCGAGCCACGCCGTGTTGATCAAAACCCGCCGCACGCCGCCTCGGGCGAGCGCGTGCAAATGCCAGATCAACAGGGGCCGGCCGCGCACCGGCAACAAAGGCTTGGGCATGTGATCGGTGAGAGGGCGCAGCCGTTGCCCGCGTCCGGCCGCCAGCACCATGGCTTGCGCCGGCAGGGATGACGACGATGCTGCCGATCTCGGAGTTTGACTAAAATCAATAGGGTCGCTCACTGAAGCAGGAGTTGCAGCGCTATGGCCCATCCATCTGACAGCGTTCGCGAGCCCGACGCCGCCGAATCGATTGTGCACGTCATTCCGTGGCTGATCCCGCTGGCTGGTGCGATTTTGATGTTTTTGCTGGCCTTTATCGCCGTCATGATGGGCTGAGCTGGCCGAGCGGATCGCGGGCTTGCGGGGCTGCGTGCACCGCTGCCCCGTGTGCCGTTATGCCCTGCGCCCCTCACAGCGCGTCGCGCGCGGTTTATCTCAAATGTAATACAGGTTGAATTGTCGCCCGGCTGGCATCTCGACCGATTTGGTTGGCTGGGGCGCCGTTGGATTCGGAGCAAGACCGGCTTGCGCGAGGGCTTTGGCTCGCAGTCGGGCGCGCGCCCGCGCGTGACTGCGCGCCCAGGCATCCAGAGCGTAGGTGAGGCGGCGCGCCGCATGCCGAGCCGGCGAAGCGAGCACCAAGCTGCCGAAAAACACCACGGCCCACATCAACAGCCAGGCGGTCACCAGGCCGTCTTGCGACCACGGCCCGATCCAGCGATCCGCGGCCACGGCCAAAGCGGCCACGCCCGCGGCCAACAGCAGGGTGCTGAGCGCTCGCGGCGCAGTGGCGCGCCGTGCTGCCTCCACGGCTGAGGACCCAGCGGCGGCGGGCCAAGCATCCGAAAGCTTGCCCGAAGAAGCCAAAGCGGTGGAAGGGTTCATCGTCGTGCCCTTAATGATGCGCTGCACAACGTAAGATTAGGGAAAACCCTAGACAAAGGCAAGTTTGAATTACCAATGAATTACATTCACAGCGTGAATGTCTAAGGTCAATTTCCGCACGCTGGATCTCAACTTGCTGCGCGTCTTCGATGAAGTCATGGCTGAGCGCAGCCTGACGCGCGCGGCGTACAACCTGGCGCTGTCGCAGCCGGCGGTCAGCAACGCCTTGAGGCGGCTGCGCACGCTGCTGGGCGACGAGCTGGTGCGTCGCAGCGGCTACGGCGTGGAACCCACGCCTTACGCGCTGCAACTATGGCCAGCCGTGCGCGAGGCGTTGCAACGCCTGCGCGCCTCGCTGGCGCCCGGGCCGTTTGAGCCGTCGCAGGCACAGGACGTTTTTGTGCTGGCCATGGCGGATGCTACCGCCTCCAAAGTCATTCCTGGCTTGGTGGCAATCTTGGATGCGCAAGCGCCTAGCGTGACGCTGCGCGTGTTGCCGCTGACCACGCGCGACCCGCGCCCTTTGCTGGACGGCGGCGGGGTGGATCTGGCCATCGGTTACTTCCCGGGCGTGCTGGCGGAGCTGGGCGCCACCCATTTGCAAGAGCAAGCCCCCCGTTTTTTTTGGCGGCGGCTCTACCAAGGGCGCTATGTGGTGGCCATGCGCCGCGGGCATCCGCTGGCGCAGGCGCCGCTGACCTTGGATGCCTATTGCGCGGCCAGGCATGTGCTGGTGAGCTTTTCCGGGCGACCGTTCGGCTTTGTGGATGAAGCGCTGGCGGCGCTGTCGCGGCGGCGGCGCGTTGTGTTGACGGTTAACCAGTTTTTTACCGCCGGGCAGGTGGTGGCCCGCTCCGACCTGCTGACGGTGCTGCCGCAGCATTTTTTGAGCGCAACCGGGCACGCCGAGGCGCTGGCCACGTTGCCGCTGCCGCTGTCCGTGCCGCCGGTGCACGTGGACATGCTGTGGCATCGGAGCACCGAGGGTAGCGCCGCGCACGCCTGGCTGCGTCAGGCGGTGCAGCGAGCTGTAGCCGCAACGGGGCTGGAGGCGCGCGATGCCTGAGCTGCGCATTCAGCTGCTGTCGGACTTGCACCTCGAGGCGCACCCCGGCTGGCGGCCGCAGCCGGCCCCTGGCGCCGACGTGCTGGTGCTGGCCGGCGACATCGGGTCTTACCAACGGGATCGGGCTGGCCAAGTCAAAATGGTCGAGCCGGACTGGGGGCTGGCGCGCTTCGCCCGCTGGCCGGTGCCGGTGCTGTTTGTGCCCGGCAACCACGAATACGACGCGCTGGATTGGGATGAGGCGCACGCCGGCCTGCGCGCAGCTTGCGCGCGCCACGGGCTGGTGTGGTTGGAGCGCGCCGAGCACGTGCTGCGCGGCGTGCGCTTCATTGGCACCACCTTGTGGGCCGACTACGACGCGCTGGCCGATGTGCCTGAGCGCCGCAAGGGCAAGGCGCGGCCGATTGCGGATGCACCGCGCCACCGCGAGCGCCAGCGCGAACGCGCCTTTCGCGCCGCCAACCACTACCTCGCGCAGGCGGCCACGCGGCGCCATGGCGCGTTGTTTGACGCCGCCGCGATGCGCGAGGAAGCCTTGGCGTGCCAGCGCTGGCTGGCCGCCGCGCTGGCCGAGCCGTTTGCCGGCCCCACCGTGGTGGTGACGCACTTCGCCCCCAGCCTGCGTAGCGCCGACCCGCGCTACGGCCTGCAGCCCGGCACCGCCGGCTTTTGCAACGCGCTGGATGAGCTGCTGGCGCACGCCGATCTGTGGCTGCACGGGCACGTGCACTGTCGCCACGACTACCGCGCCGGGCGCTGCCGCGTGGTGGCCAACCCGCTGGGTTACGCCGACAAGGGTGAGCAAGCCGGCCACGATCCGCTGGCTGTGGTGACCTTGGCCTGGTCCTAGGCAGGCGTTATCATTTCTGTCATGCTCAAGCGGATCCGCGTGGAAGACGTTCGGCTCGGCATGTATATCCATGGGTTTGCCGGATCGTGGTTTGACCACCCGTTCTGGCGTAACCGTTTTTTGCTTGACGATCCTGCGGATCTCGAACGCATCCGCTCCAGCGCGGTCAGGGAGGTTTGGATCGACGTGCGCCGCGGCGCGGATGTGCCTGCCAGCGTCGCTGTAGCGGAAGCCGTCGAAGCGCCTGAGGCAGAAGCTGAAGCGGCGACGCAGGCCGAGCCGCAGCCTGAAGTCTGCGCCGCGCAGGCCGAGGCGGCGCGCACTTTAGCGGGGGCAAGCGCCTCCGCGCGCTACTGGCAAGAGTTGCAGCGGGCCGCGCGGCTGTTGGCCAGTGCGCGCGCGGCGGTGCAGGACATGTTTCAAGATGTGCGCATGGGCCGCGCTATCGATCGGCAGGTGATGAAAGCGGTTGCGGAAGAAATCGCCGCCAGCGTCGAGCGTCATGCCGGTGCGCTCATCAGTCTGGTGCGCGTCAAAAGCGCTGATGAATACACCTACTTGCACTCAGTGGCGGTGTGCGCGCTGATGGTGGCCTTGGCGCGCCAGCTTGGGCTGCCCGATGAGCAGGCGCGCGCCGCAGGGTTTGCGGGACTCCTGCATGACGTGGGCAAAGCAGACATTCCGCTGCAGATTTTGAACAAGCCGGGTCGGCTGACCGAGGAGGAGTTTGCCATCGTGCGCGAGCACCCGCGCAGGGGCTGGCAGCGCCTGCGCGCCGCCGGCATCGACGACGAGAGCGCGCTGGATGTGTGCCTGCACCACCATGAGCGCATGGACGGCGGCGGCTACCCCGATGGCTTGGCCGGCGAGGCGATCTCGCTGATGGCGCGCATGGGTGCGGTGTGCGATGTGTATGACGCCATCACCTCCAACCGACCCTACAAGGCGGGCTGGGATCCGGCGGAGTCGCTCAAGCGCATGGCCACCTGGAAAGGCCATTTCGATGAGCGCATTTTTCAGGCGTTTGTGCGCAGCTTGGGCATTTACCCGGTCGGCTCCCTGGTGCGCTTGTCTAACCTGCGGTTGGCCGTGGTGGTGGAGCAAAACCCCCACAACCTGCTGCGGCCGGTGGTCAAGACGGTGCTGTCGCTGCGCAGCGGCGAGCGCTTGATCCCTGAGCGCGTCGATTTGTCCGCTCCGGGCTGTCGCCTGACCATTGAGCAGCGTGAAGACCCTGCGCAGTGGAAGATTCCTGATCTGGACGAAATCTGGTCCGGCATTCCCGGCTTGGGCCGCCAGGCTGCTGGCGTTTGAGCTAGCCAGACAGCGGCTCGAGCTGCTGGCGGGCAGTCTCGCGCAACGCGGCGCTGACGCGCGCCAACGCTTCCGACGGCAGGCTCCAGCAATGCCAGTGTAGCGCTACCCCGTAGCGCACGCGGGGGGCGACATCCACCAGCGTGCCATCGGCCAAGCCCGGCTCGGCCAGAGCGCGCGGCACCACCGAAATCCCCCAACCGGCGCGCGCCGCGCGCACCTGGCCTTCTGAAGACGGCACGAAGGTTTGCTGCAGCCCCACCTGCGACAGACCGAAGGCATGGCAGACGAAATCGCGCTGCAAATCGTCTTTGCGGTTGAAGGCGATGAACGGCACGCGGTGGAAGTTGTGCGCGGTGAGCTCGCCTCCCAGCTGCTGCGCCAGGGCGGGGCTGGCTACGGCGACGTAGGGCATGCGACCCAGCGGCTCCAGCCGGCAGCCGCGCAGAGCCTGCGCCAACGACGTGACGCAGCCCATCACCTGACCTTCACGCAGCCATTCGTGGGTGAAATCCTGATCGTCGTGGATGATTTCCAGCGCCACGCCGTCGTGGATCAAAGGCGTTAAAGCGTCCAGCACCCAGGTGGCGATGCTGTCGGCGTTGACGGCAATGGACAGCCGACCTTCGTCACGCGCCCTTTGGGCCAAGGTTGGATCCAGCTCGCGCAGCTCGCGCGCCAAATCAGCCCGCAGCAGCCGCATCATCTTGGCGTGCTTGATCAGCCGCTGGCCGGCCGGCGTCGGGCGCACCGGCCGGCTGCGCACCAGCAGCACGGTGCCCACTTGCGCCTCCAGCGCGCGCAGGCGCTGCGAGACCGCCGATTGCGTGATCGACAACCGCTGCGCCGCGCGCTCAAAACCGCCCTCTTCGACAATGGCCGCCAGGCACTCTAGGGCGTCAGGGTCAAAGATTGGCGTCGTCATCGTTCGATTATAAGTTTTTCTGATG
The DNA here is from genome assembly GCF_007556595.1 of Tepidimonas alkaliphilus. Lineage (GTDB taxonomy): Bacteria > Pseudomonadota > Gammaproteobacteria > Burkholderiales > Burkholderiaceae_C > Tepidimonas > Tepidimonas alkaliphila. The sequence continues at coordinate 291,952 of NZ_VJNB01000002.1, read as the reverse complement.
AAGAAGGCGTTTCGTCAATAAGGCTTTTGTTTGCCATCGGGGTAAGCCACACTGCGCGCTGCAATTTCCTGCCAACAACATGACTCTGCCCCCGGCGGCAGGGCGTCGATTCGTTCAAGGAGAAGGCCCATGCGAGTGGTGGTTTTGGGCGCGGGCATCATTGGCGCGTCCACGGCATGGCATCTGTTGCAGCGCGGGCACGAGGTGGTGCTGGTGGATCGCCAGCCCGACGCGGCGCTGGAGACGAGCTTTGCCAACGCGGCGCAGATTTCGGTGAGCTACTGCGAGCCGTGGGCCAACCCGCAGGCGCCGTGGAAGGCGCTGAAGTGGATGTTCGACCCCACCGCGCCGCTGCTGTGGCGGCCGCAGCTGGACTGGGGCCAGTGGCGCTGGCTGCTGCAGTTCCTTGGCCAGTGCACCGACCGGGCGTTCGAGCGCAACGTGGCGCAGCTGGTGGCGCTGGGGCGCTACAGCCACGCCACGCTGCACGAGATGGTGGCCGCCACCGGCATCGACTACCCGCGCAGCCAGCGCGGCATCGCGCATGTTTACAGCGATGCGCGCGCCTTCGACGAGGCGGCTGCCGCCGCCGAGCTGATGCGCCGCCACGGCGTGCAGCGGCAGGTGATCGGGCGCGACGAGCTGCTGCGCATCGAGCCGGCGCTGAGCGCCTGCGCCGAGCGCATCGTCGGCGGCACCTACACCCCCACCGACGAGCACGGGGATGCGCGTGTGTTCACGCAGGCGCTGGCGCGCGACTGCGCGCGCCGCGGCGCGCAGCTGCTGTTCAGTCATGACATCGAGCGGCTGGAGGTGGCCGGCGGCGCGGTGCAGCGCGTGCACCTGCGCTGCCGCACCACCGGCCAGGCGCGCGCGCTGCAGGCCGACGCCTACGTGGTGGCGTGCGGCTCTTACTCGGCCCCCTTGCTGGCCAGCGTCGGCATCCGCGTGCCGATCTACCCCGGCAAGGGCTACAGCGCCACGCTGCCGCTGCGCGATCCGGCGCGCGCGCCGCAGGTCAGCCTGATCGACGACGCGCGCAAGATCGCCATCTCGCGCCTGGGCGAGCGGCTGCGCGTGGCCGGCACGATCGAGCTGGCCGGCTTCGACCTGCGGCTGGACACCCCGGTGGCGCAGGCGCGCTGCCGCATGCTGCTGCAGCGCATCGAGCAGCTCTTCCCCGGCGTGGCCGACACGCGCACGCCCGAGCAGGGCGGCGAGCCGAACTTCTGGTGCGGGCTGCGGCCCGCCACCCCGACCAACGTGCCGCTGATCGGGCGCCTGCCGCTCGAGCGCCTGTGGATCAACGCCGGCCACGGCACGCTGGGCTGGACGCACGGCGCCGGTTCGGGCCGGGCGCTGGCGGAGCTGCTCAGCGGCCAGCGCCCGGCGCTGGCGTTTCGTTTTGTCGGCTTCGAAGCCTCGAGCTCAGCGCCCCAGTCGGTTGCGGCGCCCTCGGCCGCGGTTTGACGACCGGTTTCCCCCGTATCCAACCTTGCACGGTTTGAGGCTGCGAGCGCGGCCATCGAAGCCGGGGCGAGCCCCGCGGCACAATGCGCATCCATGGATCTGCCCACCCCCGCCGCATTGCGGGCCGCTCTGGGTCGGTTTGCGACCGGCGTGACGATCGTGACCACACAGGCTCCCGATGGAGCGCCGGTGGGGCTGACGGTGAATTCGTTCAATTCGTTGTCGTTGCAGCCGCCGCTGGTGCTGTGGAGCTTGGCGCTGACGTCAAGGGCGCGCGGCATCTTTCAGACAGCGGCCTTTCGTGCGATTCATGTGTTGGCCGCCGGACAGCAAGCCCTGGCGCAACGCTTCGCCAGCCGCGAAGGGGATCGCTGGGCGGGGGTGGACTGGACGCCCAGTGCGCATGGCGCGCCGCTGCTGAACGGTTGCGCCGCGGTGCTGGAGTGCCGCCAGCGGCGCTGCTACGTTGAGGGCGACCACGTGCTGTTCGTGGAAGAAGTGTTGCGCTGCCAGCATCATGCGGCAGCGGCCCCGTTGCTCTACCACGCGGGTCGGTTTGAGATCATGGCCTCGCGCTCGGCCTGATCTCCGCGCCAGCCCGGCTTGCCGCCTGTGCGGCCACGCAGGCACAATCGCGGCCATTTGAGCAACGTTGTGAGGAGAACCGTCGATGTGGGCTTGGGCTGTAAAGTCTGCCGCTGCGCTGCGCGGCGGCGTGGTGGGGCCGCAAGAACGGCTGCCATGGCCGCAAACGGTGTTGCTGGGCGTGCAGCACCTGATCGCGATGTTCGGCGCGACGGTGCTGGCGCCGATCCTGATGGGCTTCGACCCCAACGTGGCCGTGCTGATGAGCGGCGTTGGCACGCTGATTTTCTTCCTGATGACCAGGGGGCAGGTGCCGAGCTACCTCGGCTCGAGCTTTGCCTTCATCGGCGTGGTGATCGCCGCCACCGGCTACGCCGGCCAGGGGCCCAACGCCAACCTCGGCGTGGCGCTGGGCGGCATCGTCGCCTGCGGGCTGCTGTACTTCCTGATCGGCGCCGTCGTGCACGCGGTCGGCACCGGCTGGATCGAGCGGCTGATGCCGCCGGTGGTGACCGGCTCGGTGGTGGCGGTCATCGGCTTGAATTTGGCCCACATCCCGGTGAAGAACATGGCGCCGACGCCGTTCGACGCCTGGATGCAGGCCGTCACCTTCGTCTGCGTCGGGCTGATGGCGGTGTTCACGCGCGGCATGTTGCAGCGGTTGCTGATCCTGATGGGGCTGATCGTGGCCAGCGTCGTCTACGCGGTGCTGGCCAACGGGCTGGGGCTGGGCAAGCCGCTGGATCTGTCGGGCGTGGCCGCGGCGCCGTGGTTCGGGCTGCCGCAGTTCAGCACGCCGGTGTTCAGTGCGCCGGCCATCGTGCTGATCGCGCCGGTGGCCATCATCCTGGTGGCGGAAAACCTCGGCCACATCAAGGCGGTGACGGCGATGACCGGGCGCGATCTCGACCGCTACATGGGCCGCGCCTTCATGGGCGACGGCCTGGCCACGATGGTGGCCGGCAGCGCCGGCGGCACCGGCGTGACCACCTACGCCGAGAACATCGGCGTGATGGCCGCCACCAAGATCTACTCCACCGCCATCTTCGTCGTCGCCGGGCTGATGGCGATCGCGCTTGGCTTCAGCCCGAAGTTCGGCGCGCTGATCCAGGCCATCCCGCTGGCGGTGATGGGGGGCGTCTCGATCGTCGTCTTTGGCCTGATCGCGGTGGCCGGCGCCAAGATCTGGGTCGACAACCAAGTGGATTTTTCGGACAACCGCAACCTGCTGGTGGCGGCGATCACGCTGGTGCTGGGCACCGGCGACTTCACGCTGAAGTTCGGCGACTTTGCGCTGGGCGGCATCGGCACCGCCACGTTTGGCGCGATCCTGCTGCACGCGTTGCTGCAGGGGCGCGCCCCGCGGTGACGCGCGCCCAAGCGCTGCGACGGCTACTGCGCTGGGCAACCCATCTTGGATCGCCCCCCGCTGGCACGGGGGCGCGGTCAAAGCTATACTGAGGCCCATGTTGGGCAACGTAGCTTCCATCGCCGCCTCTGGCATGAACGCCGCGCAGGTGAGCCTGCAGGCGGCGGCGTCTAACGTGGCCAATCTGCCAACCGAAGGCTACCGGCGCATCGTCGCGCGCGCTGAGCCGTTGCCCAGCGGGGGGGTGCGCTCACAGCTTGAACGCCTGCCTGCCCCTGGCGTCGATCTGCCCACCGACCTCGTCGAGCAAAAAAAGGCCATAACGGCTTTTGCCGCCAATCTGCAAGTCTTCAAAGCCGCCGATCGGATGGCGGGCAGCTGGTTGGACATCCGGGCCTGAAACGCGGCCCAAAAAATCAACCTCACGTCCGCCTTCGCTGACGTGAGGCTGTGTGTTAGACGCGTCTCCTCAGGCCCTCGGAACTCGATGAGTTGCTCCGATCAACCTCAGACGCATTCTAGAGGCGCATCAACCCCTTGCGAGTGCGGGCAAACCCTAGCATCACCAACCTTTGGGCAGTTTCACGCTGCCGGTGTTGAGCGCCGAGCCGCGAAATTCGCCATCGGTGCTCAGCGGCGAGCCAACTTGGCTGGATCCCAAGCACTGCAGCAGCTCCATGTGGAAGCGCAGCAGCAGCTCCGCGGTGGCCGCATCAAAGCCGCGCCGCTGGCCGTCGCGGGTGTCCAACAACAATTGATCGAGGTAGTCCGCCACCGCACGCGGGCTGAACCAGAGCTGCTCGATGCGCTCACGGATGTGAGGGTAGCGGATCTGAGGCAGGTAGCGTTCCCGCAGCGCTTGCAAGGCATCCATCACGGCAGCTCCTTGGGCCAACGGTTTGCACATGATAGACAAGCGCCGCTGCGCGGCCAACCGTTGGTCGCCTGGTGTACGCCTTTCGTCAAGCTCTGAACATGAACACCGCCGTCATCGTCAGCCCGGTGGCGATGACCGCCGCCCGCACCGCTGCGGCGGGCAGGCGCCGGGCTCCACGCGCGCCCAGGTAGCCCCCCAGGGTGGCGGCCACCGCCATCAGCGCGGCCGGTCCCCATGCGATCGTGCCCGCCAGTGCAAACGTCAACACCGACAGCACCGACAGCACCAGCGAGTTGAGGTTTTTCAGCGCGTTGGCCCGGTGCACGTCGTCTTCGCCGGTGGCGGCGTAAAGCGCCATCAGCAAAATGCCCAGCCCGCCGTTGAAGTAGCCGCCGTAGATCGACACCGCCAGCAGCCCCCAGACGCGCAAGCGTGGGCGGTTCTGTGCGCCATGGCCCAGCCGCCGGGTGAGGGTTGGGCCCAGAATGAAGATGGCCGTGGCCAACAGCAGCAGCCACGGCACCAAGGCCCGAAACGCTTGCGGCGGGGTCACCAGCAACAACAACGCCCCCAGCACGCCGCCTGTGGCGGCGATGCCCGCCTCCAGCCGCAAGCGGCGCGCCGGCAGCGTTTGCAGTTCGCGCCGAAAGCCCAGCGTGCTGCCGAAGTAGCCGGGGCTGACGGCCAGCGCGCTGGTGGCGTTGGCCACGATCGGCGGCACGCCGGTGAACACCAGGGCGGGAAAGGTGAGAAAGCTGCCTCCTCCCGCCAAGGCATTCAGTGCGCCCGCGGCCAGCGCCGCGCCGGCCAGCCAGACCCACGAAAATCCATCCATCGGCCTATGCTAGCAGGCCGACGCGAGCCAACCTCCCGCATCGCGGTCGCTGCGGTGACGTTGGCGGGCCGCGGCTTTGACGCCACGGCGGGCTGTCGCTGGCCGCGATCAGGGAGAGGCGGCGACCACCGGCGCTGCCGGTTCCGGCGCCAGCAGCGTGCCATCACGCAGACCTTTCAGGGTGGCCAGCGTCAACGTCACGATCACCACCGACGCCAGCGCCAGCAGCGCCAGCGCGGCGAGTTGCAGCCCGGGGTGCCCCAGTGCGGCGGCCAGCTTGAACGTCAGGCTGGTGAACGCCGCCAGCGGGAACGACACCGCCCAGAATGGCAGCGCGAATGGCTGGCTGAAGTAGCGCCGCGCTTGCGTGCCGACCCACAACAGCATGAACAGGCCCAGCCCCCAAAAGGCTGCCGCCACGCCCAGCGGCCAGCCGAAGCGCAGCGCGCCCAACCCCCCGACCGCTGCCGGGGCCAGCGAGATGAACCACGTGGGCTGCAGCCGTGGCGGCATCGGGCCGTGGGCCAAGCGTCGCGCCACCAACAGGGTAAAGACCACCGGCCAGAAGAACATGCCGATGCCGAAGTGCACCGCCGACCATAGCTCGTGCCCGAAGCCGACGCCGGCCAGCGGCGCCACCACATTGCCGACCACCGGGATGTAGAGCACCGGCGTGACGCCGTTCCACAGCGACTGCGCATCCGGCGCATGCGGCACGGTGGGGGCGAGCCACCGCCCCAACACCCAGACCGTGACGCTGAGCTGGCCGATGGAGCCCGCCCACCACAGCGCTTGCGCCACGGGCGGGATCAGCTCGAAAGCTTGCAGCCATGTGGCCAGCAGCAGCAACCCCACCGGCATCGCCGCGACGAACCCGTGCCGCACGGGGTGGCGCAAGTCCTCCGTCACAGCCGCGGGGTGTCGTTGCCAGCGCCAAAGCGAGGCCAGCAGCAACGCCAACCACACAGCGGCTGCCAGCGCGCCCACCGTCAGCGCCACCCCTTCAGCCCAAGGGCCCAGCACGCCGCCGGCGGCATGCCAAGCCAGGGCCAGGCCAGCCAAGCCCATGACCAGCGTGAACCAGCCGGGGTGCAGGAATTTCAGCGGGGTTGCGTGGGGGGAGGACGCCATGGCTGTCTCCGTCTGCGGGATCAGCACGCCTTGCACGGCGCGGCGCTTTCGGGCACGCCCAGTTTCTTCAAGATGATGGCCAGCGGGCAGAAGTTGGTGAAGCCGAACTGGAACAGGTTCAGCCCGACGAAGGCCGTGAAGGCCAGGAACCATTCGCTGACGAACAGCGGGCTGGCCGGCGCGCCCAGCGCCACCGATAGGAACACGAACAGGCCCGCGATCACACGGATCCAGCGCTCGACGGTCATGATGCTCTCCTCACTTGCTAGGGTTGGGACAGGGTTGCGGGAAAAACGGGGCTCAGGCCGGGCGCGGCGCGCCCGGCGCCTCGTGGCGGCGCCGGTACACGGCGTAGTACAGCACCGGGATCACCACCAGCGTCAGCAAGGTGGAGACGGCGATGCCGAAGATCAAGGACACCGCCAGGCCGTTGAAGATCGGGTCGTCCAGGATGAAGAAGGCCCCCAGCATCGCCGCCAGGGCGGTGAGCGCGATCGGCTGCGCGCGCACCGCAGCGGACTGGATCACGGCCTGCTTGAACGGCATGCCCTTGGCGGTCTCAAGTTCGATGAAGTCCACCAGCAGGATCGAGTTGCGCACGATGATGCCGGCCAGCGCGATCATGCCGATCATGCTGGTGGCGGTGAACTGCGCGCCCAGTAGCGCGTGGCCCGGCATGATGCCGATGATGGTCAGCGGGATCGGCGCCATGATGATCAGCGGCGTCAAGTAGCTGCGGAACTGCGCCACCACCAGCAGGTAGATCAGCACCAGCCCCACCGCATAGGCCGCGCCCATGTCGCGGAAGGTCTCGTAGGTCACCTGCCACTCGCCGTCCCATTTGATCGCATACTCGCGCCAGGGGTCGGCCGGCTGGCGGATCCAGTATTCGCCCAGGCCGCCGGTGTCGGGCAGCGCGGCCTCGGCCAGCCGGCTGCGGATCGCGAACATGCCATAGAGCGGCGAGTCGGTCTTGCCGGCCATGTCGCCGAGCACATAGACCACCGGCAGCAGGTCCTTGGTGAAGCGCGGCGGGTCGATGACGCCGCGCTCGACGCGCACCAGCTCCGACAGCGGCACCATGCGGCCGTCGGCGGCTTTGAGCGGCAGCGCCAGCAGCGCCTCCAGCCCGACCTGGCGCTCGCGCGGCAGCTGCAGCCGCACCGGCACCGCAAACTTGGCATGGCCGTCGTGCAGGTAGGCTGCGTCGCTGCCCGACAACGCCGTATAGACCGTCTGCGCGATCACCTGCGCCGGGATGCCGAGAGCCTCGGCGCGCGCGCGCTCGATGCGCAGGAACACGCGCGGCGCCTCCTCCTTCAGCGTGGTGTCGATGCCGACGATGTCGGGCGTGTCGGCAAACGCCTTGGCGACACGGCGCGCCAACTCGGCGCGACCGGCCTCGTCCGGGCCGTAAACCTCGGCGACGATCGGCGACAGCACCGGCGGCCCCGGCGGCACCTCCACCACCTTGATGCGCCCGCCGTGCGCGCGCGCGATCGCCTCCAGCCCCGGGCGCAGGCGCTGCGCGATGGCGTGGCTCTGCTCCTTGCGGTGCTTGGCGTCGATCAGGTTGACCTGCAGGTCGCCCTGCTCGGCATCCGCGCGCAGGTAATACTGCCGCACCAGCCCGTTGAAGGTGATGGGGCTTGAGGTGCCGGCGTAGCCCTGCACGTGCGTGACCTCCGGCTGCTGCGCCAGGAACGCTGTCATGTCCTGCAGCGCGGCGGCGGTGTCTTCCAGCGCCGTGCCGGCGGGCATTTCCAGCACCACCTGGAACTCGCTCTTGTTGTCGAACGGCAGCATTTTCAGGATCACCGCCTGCACCACCGCCAGCCCCACCGACAGGAACAGGCCCGTGGCCACGCCCAGCGCCAGCAGCCAGCGGTGGCGGGCGCTTTCCAGGAGCGGCGTCAGCACGCGCGTGAAGAAGGTCTGCAGCCCGCGCGTCAGCTTCGACGGCCCGTGCGCCGCGTGGCCGGCGCCGTGCGCACCCATCAGCTTCCACGCCAGCCACGGCGTGATGGTGAACGCCACCGCCAGCGAGATCGCCATGCCCATGCTGGCGTTGATCGGGATCGGGCTCATGTAAGGGCCCATCAGGCCGGTGACGAAGGCCATCGGCAGCAGCGCCGCGATCACCGTCAACGTCGCCAGGATGGTCGGCCCGCCGACCTCATCGACCGCGCGCGGGATGATCTCCAGCAGCGGCGCCTCCGGCGTAAGCTGGCGGTGGCGGTGGATGTTTTCCACCACGACGATGGCGTCGTCAACCAAGATGCCGATCGAGAAGATCAGCGCGAACAGCGACACGCGGTTGAGCGTGAAGCCCCACGCCCACGAGGCGAACAGCGTGGCCGTCAGCGTCAGGATCACCGCCACGCCGACGATGACCGCCTCGCGCCGGCCCAGCGCGAGCCCCACCAGCACGATCACGCTGCCAGTGGCGAAGATGAGTTTGCTGATCAGCTTGTTGGCCTTGTCGGCGGCGGTGGCGCCGTAGTCGCGGCTGATCGTCACCTCCACTCCCTCGGGGATCAGCGTGTTGTGCAGGCGCTCGAGCTGCTGCGTGGCGGCGCGCGCCACGTCCATGGCGTTCTCGCCCGGTTTCTTGGTCACGATGACCGTGACGGCGGGGTAAGCTTGCCCAACTTGCGCTCCTTGCGGCAGGGTGGCCGCCGGCCCCGGCGTGTGCCAGACGTAGCGGCGCGGCAGCTGCGCGCCTTCCTCGATGCGCGCCACCTCGCGCAGGTACACTGGGCGGCCCTGGTGCACGCCGACCACGATGTCGCCGACGTCCTGCACGCTCTTCAAGAACTCGCCGGTCTCCACCGTCAGCAGGCCCGGCTCGCCGGGCTGCTGGCGCGGCTGCGCCACGGTGCCGGACGGCATGGCCTGGTTGGCGGCGGCGATCGCCTGGTGGATGGCCTGCAGCGGCACACCGCGGGCGCGCAGCCGCTCCGGCTCGATCCAGACGTGGATCGCGCGCCCGGGGCCGCCGATGGTCTGCACCTCGCGCGTGCCGGGCACGCGCTTGAGCTCGGTTTCGATGGCGTGCGCGACGCGCTCGATTTCCCACGCGCTCTTGCCCGCGGGGCTCCACAGTGTGGCGGCCAGCACCGGCACGTCGTCGATGCCCTTGGGCTTGACGATCGGCGGCAGCACGCCCAGGCCCTGCGGCAGCCAGTCCTGGTTGGCGTTGAGCACGTCATAGAGGCGCACCAGCGCCTCGGTGCGCGGCACGCCGACCTTGAACTGCACCGTCAGCACCGCCACGCCGGGGCGCGAGACGCTGTAGGTGTGCTCGATGCCGTGGATCTGCGACAGCACGTGCTCGGCGGGCTGCGCCACCATCTTCTCTACGTCCGCGGCGGAGGCGCCCGGGAACGGGATCAGCACGTTGGCCATCGTGACGTTGATCTGCGGCTCCTCCTCGCGCGGGGTGACCAGCACCGCGAAGACGCCCAGCAGCAGCGCCACCAGCGCCAGCAGCGGCGTGATGGCGTTGGCCTGGAAGGCGCGCGCGATCACGCCGGAGATGCCCAGCCGTTCGGTCTGGGTACCGGTGGGGGTAATTTGGGATTCGGCGTTCATCGGCCGTTCTCCTGCCTCAAGAGGAAAGGGATCATGGCCGATCACTGGGCCGGCTGCGCACCGCGCAGCCCGGCGCGCACCGGATCGAGCGCCACGCGCTCGCCCGGCTGCAGGCCCGACAGGATCTCGATGCCCGCCTCGCCGTGGTCGGCGCCGACGCGCACCGCGCGCAGCACGAAGCCCGCCGGCGCCCCGGCCGGCGCCGCCACATAGACCGCGGTCAGCTCGCCGCGGCGCAGCAGGGCGCTGGCCGGCACCACCAGCCGCTCGTCGCTGCCGGCGGCAAAGCGCACCTTGACCGCCTGGCCCGGCAGCACGCCCTGCGCATCGGCGGCCACGAGCGGCAGGCGCCACTCCACCGTCTGCGCCACCGGATCCGCCGCCGGCAGGCGGCTGCGGGCGCTGGGCTGGACCCAGCGCCCGTCGGGCAGGCGCACCTCGACGCGCTGCGCGCGCTCCGCGAGCGCCGACTGCGACGCCGGCACGTGCACGGTGGCGCGCAGCGGCTGCGGCGCGTACACCGTCAGCACCGGACGGCCCGGCGCGGCCAGATCGCCGGCCTCGGCGTGCGTGGCCAGCACGAAGCCGTCGAACGGCGCGGTCAGGCGCGTGAAGCCCTGCGCCAGCGCGGCCTGCGACTGCGCGGCCTTGGCCTGCTGCAGCGCGGCGCGCGCGGCGGCGGCCTGCGCCTCGGCGGTATCGAGCGCCGCTTGCGAAATAAAGCCTTGTTCGCGCAGCTCGCGCGTGCGCTTGGCGTGCGCCTCGGCGTTGCGCAGCTCGGCCTCGGCTTGCGCCACCGCGCCGCCGGCGCGCTGCACGCCGGCGCTGGTTTCGCGGTCATCGATCACCGCCAGCACCTGGCCGGCGCGCACGCGGTCGCCGGCCTTGACGTGCAGCTGCAAAATCCGGCCGCTGGCCTGCGCTGCCAAGGTTGCCTGCTGCTGCGCTTCGATGGTGGCATCCAGCAACAGCGATTGGCCCACCGGGCGGCGGGCGACCTCGGCCACCGGCACGCGCGGGCCGGCGGCGTCGTTTTGAGCCCAAGCGGGCAGCAGCGCTAAGTTGGCCAGCAGTGCGGTGGCGGCGGTCGCGCCGAGCCAGCGCCGACGGGCCAAAAGAGGCAAAGGCAAGCGGCGAGCGTCCATGATCCGATCCTCCTACAACTGGTCCGCAGTATATCTTGATACCCCTGGGAGTAGCAAGAGCTGTTGGGGCCGGCTAGGCAGCAGGTTGGTCGTCCACGGCAAAAGGTACGCGTGGCGCCACCGCGCACAGCAGCTCGTAAGCGATGGTGCCCGCCGCCTGCGCCACGTCATCCACGGGCAGCACCGCGCCGCTGGTGCTGCGGCCCCATAGCACCACCTCGTCGCCAGGGCGGCAGGGGCCGCCGGCGGCTTCCACCGGGGTGAGATCGACCGCCAGCATGTCCATGCTGACGCGGCCCACCAGCCGCGTGCGCACGCCGCGCACCAGCACCGGCGCGCCGTGGTCCTGCGACAAGCTCGCGTGGCGGGGGTAGCCATCGGCGTAGCCGCAGGCGACGATGCCGACGCGCATGTCGCGCGGCGCAGTGTAAATCGAGCCGTAGCCGACCGTCTCGCCGGCGGCCACCGGCTGGATGGCGATCAGCCGGCTGGCCAGCGTCATCGTCGGCTGCAGGTCCCAGTCGGCGGCTCGGTGCGTTGGATGATCCGGCGCGCTGCCATAAAGGGCGATGCCGGCGCGCACCCAGTCCGCCGCCAGCGCTCCGCCATCGTCGCCCAGGCGCAGCCGCAGCGCGTGGCGCAGCGTGGCGGCGCTGTTGCACAGGCTGCGCTCGCCCGGCAGGTCGCGCGTGGCGCGCACGAACGCCTCCACCTGGTGCAGCACGCCCTCGCGCCCGCGGCGCAGCCCGTCGGCGTCGGAAAAGTGCGTCATCAGCCCGATCTCGCCGACCTGCGGCAACGCCTGCAGCCGCGCCCACGCGGCCCGGTAGGCCTCGGGCCGGAAGCCGAGCCGGTTCATGCCGGAGTTCATCTTCAGAAACACGTGGTGCGGCTGCTGCGTCTTGTGCGCGGCCAGCCAGTCGATCTGCTCCTCGGTGTGCACCACGTGCCACAGGTCCAGGCGCGAGCAGACCTCAAGGTCGCGCGGCTCGAAGCAGCCCTCCAGCAGCAGGATCGGGCCGCGCCAGCCTAGCGCGCGCAGCCGCTCGGCCTCGGCCAGATCCAGCAGCGCGAAGCCGTCGGCGCCGCGCAGCGCCGGCCAGACGCGCTCGATGCCGTGGCCGTAGGCGTTGGCCTTGACGACCGCCCACACGCGCGCGTCGCCAGCGGCGGCGCGACAGCGTGTGAGGTTGTGGCGCAAGGCGTGGAGGTGCACGATGGCCTGGATGGGACGGGGCATAAGCGGATGGGTGGAGTCAAACGAGGATCGCCGCCGCAGCGCTGGCTGAGACGGGGCGGGTGCGTGCTATAAACCGCGCACTCACGGCCAGCCCTGACTTTCGCACACCGCGTGGCCAAGGCGGGGCTCGCCCTCGCGGACGTGCTGATTTTTTTCGCCATGAAGCGCGGCTTCTACACCATCATGACAGCGCAGTTCTGCAGCTCGCTGGCCGACAATGCGTTGTTCGTGGTGGCGGTGGAGTTGCTGCGCAGCCGGGGCGCGCCAGCTTGGCAGGAAGCCGCGCTGGTGCCGATGTTTGCGCTCTTTTACGTGCTGCTGGCGCCGTGGGTGGGGGCGTTTGCGGACTCGCGGCCCAAGGGCCAGGTGATGTTTTTCAGCAACGCCGTCAAAGTGGCGGGCTGCGTGTTGATGTGGACGCCGGTGCATCCACTGGCGGCCTACAGCTTGGTAGGGCTGGGCGCCGCGGCTTACTCGCCAGCCAAATACGGCATTCTCACTGAGCTGCTGCCGCCGTCGCAGCTGGTCAAGGCCAACGGCTGGATCGAGGGCTTGACGATTGCCTCCATCATTTTGGGCGTGGTGTTGGGCGGACAGTTGGTGTCGCCCGCGGTGGCGGCTTGGCTGGCGGCGCACGAGGCGGCGTGGCTGCGCGCCTGGTTTCCCACGGCGGCGGAGTTGGCCATCGTTGGCTTGGTGGGCGTGTACGGGTTGGCCGCCGCATTTAACTTGCGCATTCCAAGCACTGGGGCGCCGCTGCGACCGCTGGCGCGCAACCCTATGGCATTGCTGCCGGACTTTGCGCGCTGCAACCGCTTGCTGTGGCGCGATCCGCTCGGTCAGATTTCGCTGGCCACCACCACGCTGTTTTGGGGGGTGAGCGGCAATCTGCGCTACCTCGTGCTGGCCTGGGCGGCGGCGGCCTTGGGCTACAACACGACGCAGGCGTCCAGCCTCGTGGGCGTGGTGGCGATCGGCACTGCCGTGGGGGCGGTGCTGGCCTCGATGCGCATGCGCATCGATCAGGCCCCGCGCGTGATGCCGCTGGGGGTGGCGATGGGGCTGCTGGTGGTGCTGATGGTGGCGATTCGGGACGTCTGGGTGGCCGCGCCATTTCTGATGCTGCTGGGGGCGCTGGGGGGCTTTCTCGTGGTGCCGATGAACGCGCTGCTGCAGCACCGCGGCCACAACCTGATGGGCGCGGGACGCTCGATTGCGGTGCAGAACTTCAACGAGCAGATCTGCATCCTCGGGCTGGGCTTTCTCTACAGCGCCGCCACCGGGGCGGGGCTGTCGGCGTTCGGCGCCATCACCGCGTTCGGGCTACTGGTGGCCGGGGTGATGGTGCTGATCACGCTGTGGCACCGGCGCAATCTGCGCCGCTATCCGAGGTTGCTGCAGCGCTTGTTTCAACACGCGCGACGCGACGATTGGCACGCCGCCCATCACGGCGCGCCTTAAGCGCCCGACCGGCAAAAGACTGAGCGGTTTTGCGCCTGAGGCATTAGGCGGTTCAAGCGCCTTGATCGTGCCAGACGCCAGCGGCGTGCGCCTGTCGGTCGGCGTGGTAGCTGCTGCGCACCAAGGGGCCCACCGCCGCGTGCGTGAAGCCCATCGCGTAGGCCTCGCGCTCGAACATTGCGAAGGTGGCCGGCTCCACGTAGCGCCGCACCGGCAGGTGATGGGGGCTCGGGGCCAGATACTGGCCAATCGTGAGCATGTCCACCCCGTGCGCGCGCAGGTCGCGCATCACCTGCAGGATCTCCTCGTCGGTTTCGCCGAGGCCGACCATCAGCCCGCTCTTGGTCGGGATGCGCGGGAAGCGCTCCTTGAACTTGCGCAGCAGGTTCAGGCTGAACGCGTAGTCCGAGCCGGGGCGCGCCTGCCGGTACAGGCGCGGCACCGTCTCCAGGTTGTGGTTCATGACGTCTGGCGGCGCCTCCGACAGGATCGCCAGCGCCCGCTCGTCGCGGCCGCGGAAGTCCGGCGTCAGGATCTCGATCGTCGTGCCGGGCGAGCGTTCGCGCACGGCCCGGATGCAGGCGACGAAGTGTGCCGCACCGCCGTCGCGCAGGTCGTCACGATCCACGCTGGTGATGACGACGTAGCGCAGCTTCAGCGCCGCGATCGTGCGCGCCAGGTTCTCGGGCTCGTCGGGGTCGAGCGGATCCGGGCGGCCGTGGCCGACGTCGCAGAACGGGCAGCGCCGCGTGCACTTGTCGCCCATGATCATGAAGGTGGCGGTACCCTTGCCGAAGCATTCGCCGATGTTGGGGCAGGAGGCCTCCTCGCACACCGTCACCAGCCGGTTGGCGCGCAGGATGTCCTTGATCTCGTAGAAGCGCGAGCCGGGGCTGGCGGCCTTGACGCGGATCCACTGCGGCTTGCGCAGCGGCGGGGCCGGCTCGATCTTGATCGGAATGCGTGCGGTTTTGGCCGCGCTTTTTTGTTTGACGACGGGGTCGTAAGCGGACGCGGTGACCGTAGGGTTCATGGGGGCGCTTTCCAACGCAGGGCGTTGTTTAGGCTTGCAACTGCCGCGGTTGCAGCAGGCAGCGCAGGTGGTTGGCCAAGGCCGCCCTCACTTCGGCGATGTCGGCCATGACGCCGATCGTAGCAAGATCCACCGTGCGCAGCCCGGCGTAGCCGCATGGGTGGATACGGGAGAAGGGGCTCAAGTCCATGGCCACATTGAGCGCCAGTCCATGGTAGGCGCAGTGGCGCTGCACCTTGATGCCCAGGGCGGCGATTTTGCCCAGGCCCGCCCAAGGGTTGTCGCCGGGTGGAAGGCCGCGCAGCGCAGCGTGGCCGCAGGGGTCATCCAGGCGCACATACACGCCAGGGGCGCCGGGCACCCGATGGCCGGTGACGCCCCAGTCCGACAGCGTGCGCAGCACCGCCTCTTCCAGCCGGTGCACGTAGGCTTTGACCCACAAGTCCAGCCGGCGCAAATCCACCAGCGGGTAGGCCACCACCTGGCCCGGCCCGTGGTAGGTGACCTGCCCGCCACGGTTGGCGGCCACCACCGGGATGTCGCCGGGGTCGAGCACGTGCTCGGGCCGCCCCGCCTGGCCTTGCGTGAACACCGGCGGATGCTCGCACAACCAGAGCTGGTCGGGCGTGTCGGGCTGGCGCGCCTCAGTGAAGGCGCGCATCGCCTGCGCCGTTGGCCGATAGGGCGCCAAACCAAGCCAGCGCAGCTCCATGGCTTACAACACCACCCGCACCATCGGGTGCGTGGTCAGCGTGCGATACAGCTCATCCAGCTGCTCGCGCGAGGTTACGCGCACGGTCAGCGTCAGGCCGATGTAGCGACCGTGCCGGCTGGCGCGCACTTCGATGGTGGCTTCATCAAACTCGGGGTCAAACGCACGCGCCACGCGTGCCATGGCAGTCGCAAACCCTTCCGTCTGGGCACCCATGACCTTGATGGGAAAGCGACAAGGAAAGCTCAATAGACTTGCGCGGGCTGGGTCGGTCATCGGGCGAGTTCCCTTTTCAATAACTCGGGTTTATCCGTATAATAAAGAGCTTTTTGTCAAAGCGCTGTCTTGGGCTGCCGGCAAAGCTGGCGTGATCCAATCAGCGCTTGGCCAAAGTCCTTAGTCTCTTTGTTCCCTAGTTTGCCTATGCCCAAGCCGCCTTCTGTGGCTGCGGTGCCCGCTGGCGCTGCGCACTGGCGTCGCTGGGATGAGGAGCAAGATCAGGGCGCCGACAGCCCTTTTAAGCCCCTCAGTCCGCAGCAGGCCCAGGCGTGGCGCGTGTGCCATGGCGAGCCATGGATCCAGAGGGTGTTGTGGGCGCAGTCGGCGTTGGCAGCGGTCGCTATCGCGGTGGCTTGGGTTATCCAGGCTTGGGTCGAGGTTGGGTCGTCCTTCATCGTGGGGTCCGTGGCTTGGGGGGCGGCCTGCGCGGCGCTGCCGTCGTGGATGATGGCGTGGGGGTTGCGCGGCGGTGTTTGGGCGCGCCAGCGCCAGGCGCGACCCCGCGAGGCGTTGTTGCGCTGGCTGGTGTGGGAGGGGGCTAAAGTGCTGTTGGCGTTGGCCATGTTGGCGGCGGCGCCGCGCGTGGTGCCGGATTTGAGCTGGCTCGGACTTTTGGCCGGGTTGGTGGTGGTGTTGAAAGGGTATGCAGTGGCGGCGCTGTGGCCGCGCCGACGCTGCGCAATCGCATCGACGATCAAGATCGCAGGAACAACCGATGGCTGCTGAAGGACACGCTCCGACTGCCGGTGAATACATCCGTCATCACCTGGTTCATCTGACCAACAAAAAGCAAGAGTTCATTGTTGATTTTTCGGTCATCAACATCGACTCGGTGGTCTTTTCGGTGCTGACCGGGCTGATTGGGGTTTTTCTGCTGTGGCTTGGGGCGCGGCGCGCCACCGCCGGGGTGCCGGGGCGGTTTCAGGCTGCGGTGGAAATCCTGGTCGAGCTGGTCGAGACGCAGGCCAAAGGGGTGATCCACAACGCCGCCAGCCGCAAGCTGATCGCGCCGATGGCGTTGACGGTGTTTGTCTGGATCTTTTTCATGAATTTCATGGATTTGCTGCCGGTTGACCTGCTGCCGGCGATTTGGCATGCCGTGGGGCCGGCGTTGGGCTACCCTGATTACCTGCGGGTGGTGCCGACGGCCGATTTGTCCACCACGCTGGGGCTGTCGGTTTCGGTGTTGTTGCTCTGTTTGTTCTACAACATCAAAATCAAGGGGTTGGGTGGCTGGGCGCACGAGCTCGTGACCGCCCCGTTTGGCACCAGCCGCAATCCGCTCTGGGCACTGCTGCTGGGCGTGGTGAATTTCCTCATGCAAATGATCGAGTTCGTGGCGAAGACGGTCTCCCACGGCATGCGATTGTTTGGCAACATGTTCGCGGGCGAGCTGGTCTTCATGCTGATCGCGCTGCTCGGCGGCTTTGCCGCGCTGTCGTTCACGGGCGGCCTGCTGTTCGTCGGACACTTGATCGCGGGCACGGTGTGGGCGATCTTCCACATCCTCGTGATCACCTTGCAGGCGTTCATCTTTATGATGCTGGCGCTGATCTATCTGGGTCAGGCGCACGACGCCCACTGATGATTCCCTTTCCCCCAACCTTCCTCTCAAACCAAAGGAAATCTCACCATGGAAAACATCCTCGGTCTCGTTGCTCTGGCTTGCGGCATCATCGTCGGTCTTGGGGCTATTGGCGCCTCGATCGGTATCGCTCTGATGGGAGGTAAGTTTCTGGAGTCTTCCGCCCGTCAGCCGGAGCTGATGAACGAACTGCAGACGAAGATGTTTATTCTGGCGGGTCTGATCGATGCGGCCTTCCTGATTGGCGTGGCGATCGCGCTGCTGTTTGCGTTTGCCAATCCGTTCGCGCTCTGATCGTTGGGGACGAGGAAGGGGCGCCCGGGCGCTGCGGTGTCCGGGTGCTTGCTCTTCCGAGCGCTAAACCCAGCCTCTTTCCGCAAATCTGTCCGAAAGGCGTTGCGATGAACATCAATGCAACCCTCTTTGCGCAAGCCATCGTTTTTGCCATCTTGGTTTGGTTTACGATGAAGTTTGTCTGGCCGCCGATCACCAAGGCGCTGGACGAGCGGGCGCAAAAGATTGCCGAAGGCCTGGCCGCCGCTGAAAAGGCTAAAACTGAGTTGGCTGTCGCGAGCAAGCGCATCGAAGACGCGTTGGCGCAATCGCGCAATGAAGCTGCCGCCCGTCTGGCCGATGCCGAGCGGCGCGCGCAGGCCATCATCGAAGAAGCCAAAGCTCGGGCAGCGGAAGAGGCGGCCAGAATTGTGGCGGCGGCTCAGGCGGAGGCACAGCAACAGGTGGTGCAAGCGCGGGAGGCGCTGCGCGAGCAGGTGGCTTTGCTGGCCGTCAAAGGCGCTGAGCAAATTTTGCGGCGCGAAGTCGATGCCCGTGCGCATGCCGACATGCTGGAGCGTCTGAAGGCCGAGCTTTGACGATGGCGTGGCGTGTGTGCGGCGCGCTTTTCTTGACCAAGAGAGAACACCATGGCTGAAGTAGCCACCTTGGCCCGTCCTTACGCGGAGGCGCTGTTCAAAGCGGCTGGCGAGCGGGCAGCCGATGCGGCGGCCTGGCTGCAGGAGCTGGCCTCCGTCGCCGCCCATCCGCAGCTGTTGGACTTTGCGGCCCACCCGAAAGTCACCACGCAGCAGGTTTACGATCTGGTGGCTGGCCTGTTGTCAGTGCCGTTGCCGCCGATCGGACAAAATTTTTTGCGCACGGTCATTGACAATGACCGCCTGCGCGTGCTGCCGGAGATTGCGCGGCAGTTTCGCGCGTTGCTCAACGCCCAGCAAGGCGTGGCCGACGCCCGCGTGGAAAGCGCTTTTGCGCTCGATGAAGCGCAGCTGGCGTCGTTGCAGAGCGTGCTGGAGCGGCGCTTTGGACGCGCGCTGCGACTGCAGGTGCAGGTGCGCCCTGAGTTGATTGGCGGGGTGCGCGTGGTGGTGGGCGATCAGGTGCTGGACACCTCGGTCGCCGCTCGTTTGGAACAAATGCGTGTGGCGCTGTTGGCTTGACGCTGGCTGACGTCACCCCGGAATCGAACCTTGCGCAAAGGAAAGCGTCATGCAACTCAATCCTGCCGAAATTTCTGAATTGATCAAGTCGCGCATCGAGGGTTTGGCCCCGACGGCCGATCTGCGCACCCAGGGAACGGTGGTGTCGGTGACCGACGGCATTGTGCGCATCCACGGCCTGTCGGAGGCCATGCAGGGTGAAATGCTGGAGTTCCCTGCCGGCAAGGATGGGCAGCCGACCTACGGCCTGGCGCTGAACCTGGAGCGTGATTCGGTTGGCGCGGTGATTCTGGGGGAATACGAGCACATCTCGGAGGGCGACACGGTCAAGTGCACCGGCCGTATCCTGGAGGTGCCGGTGGGCCCCGAGTTGATCGGCCGCGTGGTCGACGCGCTGGGCCGCCCGATCGACGGCAAGGGCCCGATCAACGCCAAGCTGACCGACGTGGTCGAGAAGGTCGCCCCGGGCGTGATCGCGCGCAAGAGCGTGGATCAGCCGGTGCAGACCGGCATCAAGGCCATCGACGCGATGGTGCCGATTGGTCGCGGTCAGCGTGAGCTGATCATCGGTGACCGCCAGACCGGCAAGACGGCGGTGGCCATCGACACCATCATCAACCAAAAAGGCCAAAACATGGTCTGCATCTACGTCGCCATCGGTCAGAAGGCGTCGTCGATCAAGAGCGTGGTGCGGGCCCTGGAGCAGCACGGGGCGATGGACTACACCATCGTCGTGGCGGCCTCGGCCTCCGAGTCGGCGGCGATGCAGTTCCTGGCGCCGTATTCCGGCTGCACGATGGGCGAATACTTCCGCGACCGCGGCCAGGATGCGCTGATCGTGTATGACGACCTGTCCAAGCAGGCCGTGGCCTACCGCCAAGTCTCGCTGCTGCTGCGCCGTCCGCCGGGGCGCGAGGCGTATCCGGGTGACATTTTCTACCTGCACAGCCGCCTGCTGGAGCGCGCCGCGCGTGTCAACGCCGACTACGTCGAGGCCTTCACCAAAGGTGAGGTCAAGGGCAAGACCGGCTCGCTGACCGCGCTGCCGATCATCGAGACCCAGGCCGGTGACGTCTCGGCGTTCGTGCCGACCAACGTCATTTCGATCACCGACGGCCAGATCTTCTTGGAAACGAACCTGTTCAACGCCGGCATCCGTCCCGCCATCAACGCGGGCATCTCGGTGTCGCGCGTTGGCGGCGCGGCGCAGACCAAGCTGATCAAGAGCCTGTCAGGCGGCATCCGCACCGACCTCGCGCAGTACCGGGAACTCGCGGCGTTCGCGCAGTTCGCCTCCGACCTCGACGAGGCTACCCGCAAGCAGCTCGACCGCGGCGCGCGCGTGACCGAGCTGCTGAAGCAGCCGCAATACAGCCCGCTGCCGATCAGCCTGATGGCCGCTTCGCTCTACGCCGCCAACAAGGGCTACCTGGACGACATCGAGGTCAAGAAGGTGCTGGCGTTTGAGGCCGCGCTACACGCCTACCTGAAGGACAAGCACGCCGCGCTGTTGGACAAGCTCGAGACGCAAAAGGCGATGGACAAAGACGCCGAGGCCGAGCTCGACGCCGCCATCCGAACCTTCAAACAGACCGGCGCGTGGTGAGAGGCTCGTCGCGGGCCCAACCCTGATACCAAGGAGTGGCGATGGCAGCAGGCAAGGAAATACGCGGCAAGATCAAGTCGGTGGAAAACACCAAGAAGATCACCAAGGCCATGGAGATGGTCGCCGCCTCCAAGATGCGCAAGGCGCAGGAGCGCATGCGCATGGCGCGGCCCTACAGCGAGAAGGTGCGCGCCATCGCGGCCAACCTGAGCCGTGCCAATCCTGAATACGTGCACCCCTTCATGGTGGAGCACCCGCAGGCCCCTGCGGCCGGGTTGATCGTGGTGACCACCGACAAAGGACTGTGCGGCGGCTTGAACACCAACCTGCTGCGCGCCGTGACCAACCAGCTGCGCGAGCTGCAGGGCCAGGGCAAGAGCGCGCAGGTGGTGGCCATCGGCAACAAGGGGCTGGGTTTTCTCAACCGCATCGGGGCCAAGGTGGTCTCTCACGTTACCGGGTTAGGGGATACGCCGCATCTGGAGCGCCTGATCGGCCCGGTCAAGGTGCTGCTGGACGCCTACGCCGAGGGCAAGCTCAGCGCCGTTTATCTGTGTTACACACGCTTCATCAACACGATGAAGCAGGAACCGGTGGTGCAGCAATTGCTGCCGCTGTCGGCCAAAGAGCTGGAGACCGGCGCGCCCGATTACGACTGGGATTACATCTACGAGCCGGATGCCCCGACGGTGATCGACGAGTTGTTGGTGCGTTACGTGGAAGCGCTGGTTTATCAGGCGGTGGCCGAAAACATGGCCTCGGAGCAGTCGGCGCGCATGGTGGCGATGAAGGCCGCCACCGATAACGCCGGCAACCTGATCAGCGAGCTCAAGCTCGTTTACAACAAGACCCGGCAAGCGGCCATTACCAAAGAAATTTCAGAAATCGTCGCGGGCGCAGCCGCGGTGTGATGCCGCAGCGGTTTTCGTCATTGTCGCAATCGAACAGACCAAGGTTGAAATCATGGCTCAAGCTCAAGGCAAAATCGTGCAGTGCATCGGCGCGGTGGTGGATGTGGAATTCCCGCGCGACCAGATGCCCAAGGTGTATGACGCGCTGAAGATGGAAGGCTCGCCGCTGACGCTGGAAGTGCAGCAGCAGCTTGGCGACGGCGTCGTGCGCACCATCGCGCTGGGCTCTTCCGACGGCCTGCGCCGCGGCATGACCGTTTACAACACCGGCGCGCCGATCACCGTGCCGGTCGGCAAGGCGACGCTGGGCCGCATCATGGACGTGCTGGGCAACCCGATCGACGAGCGCGGCCCGATCGACCAGTCGCTGACCCGCTCGATCCACCGCAAGGCCCCGGCCTACGACGAGCTGTCGCCGTCCACCGAGCTGCTGGAGACCGGTATCAAGGTGATCGACCTGATTTGCCCGTTCGCCAAGGGCGGCAAGGTCGGCCTTTTTGGCGGTGCGGGCGTCGGCAAGACCGTCAACATGATGGAGCTGATCAACAACATCGCCAAGGCGCACTCGGGCCTGTCGGTGTTCGCCGGCGTCGGTGAGCGCACCCGCGAGGGCAACGACTTCTATCACGAGATGATGGAGTCCAAGGTCGTCGTCAGCGAGGACCTGAGCCAGTCGAAGGTCGCGATGGTGTACGGCCAGATGAACGAGCCGCCTGGCAACCGCCTGCGCGTGGCGCTGACCGGCCTGACGATCGCCGAGTCGTTCCGCGACGAGGGCCGCGACGTGCTGTTCTTCGTGGACAACATCTACCGCTACACGCTGGCCGGCACCGAGGTGTCGGCGCTGCTGGGCCGCATGCCGTCTGCGGTGGGCTACCAGCCGACGCTGGCCGAAGAGATGGGCAAGCTGCAGGAGCGCATCACCTCGACCAAGGTTGGTTCGATCACCTCGATCCAGGCCGTGTACGTGCCGGCCGACGACCTGACCGACCCGTCACCGGCCACCACTTTTGCGCACCTGGACGCCACCGTGGTGCTGTCGCGCGACATCGCGGCGCTGGGTATCTACCCGGCGGTGGATCCGCTGGATTCCACCAGCCGCCAGGTGGATCCCAACATCGTCGGCGAAGAGCACTACAACACCACGCGCGCGGTGCAAGCGGTGTTGCAGCGCTACAAGGAGCTGCGCGACATCATCGCGATCCTCGGCATGGACGAGCTGTCGCCGGAGGACAAGCTGATCGTGGCGCGCGCGCGCAAGATCCAGCGCTTCCTGAGCCAGCCGTTCCACGTCGCCGAGGTGTTCACCGGTCAGCCCGGCAAGTACGTGCCGCTGAAGGAGACCATCCGCGGCTTCAAGATGATCGTCAACGGCGAGTGCGACCACCTGCCGGAGCAGGCGTTCTACATGGTCGGCACGATCGACGACGCGTTCGAGAAGGCCAAGAAGCTGGCCAGCTGATCCCCCAACGGACCCGCGGCGGCGCCCCGTGCGGGCTCCAAGCCCGCGCCCGCCGCCGGACACGACAGGAGTCGAAATGAACACCATCCAGGTTGAGGTGGTCAGCGCTGAAGAATCGATCTACAGCGGCCCGGCTCGCTTCGTGGCGCTGCCCGGCGAGGCCGGCGAGCTGGGCATCCTGCCCGGCCACGTGCCGCTGATCACGCGCATCAAGCCCGGCGCGGTGCGCATCGAGAAGCCGGACGGCGACGAGGAGTTCGTCTTCGTGGCCGGCGGCATTCTGGAGGTGCAGCCGAAGGTGGTGACGGTGCTGTCCGACACTGCCATCCGCGGCAAGGATCTCGACGAGGCCAAGGCCACCGAGGCGCGCAAGGCCGCCGAAGAGGCGCTGAAGAACGCCAAGAGCGAAGTCGATTTCGCCAAAGCGCAGTCGGAGCTGGCGATCATGGCCGCGCAGATTGCGGCGTTGCGCAAATACCGTCAAAAACGCTAAGCGTGAGGCGGGCCGAACCAGCCGCGCCAGGGGCGGTGCCGCCCGTGCCCGCCGAAGAGGATTGGCCCGCTGCGCCATGGCTGCACTGGGGCGGTCATGGGCAGACGATCGCGGCGGCTTTGTGGGGCTTGCGAGGCCGGGGAGCCAAGACGCAGCCGCAACGTCAGCGTTGGACGACGCCCGACGGCGACTTCGTGGACGCTGACCTCTGGGTCAACGCGGGTGCGCCAGAAGACCCAGTGGTGGTGCTGTTTCATGGCTTGGAGGGCTCTTCCCGCAGTCATTATGCCCAGGCGTTGGTGACCGTGGCCCAGCGCCGAGGTTGGACGGTGGTGGTGCCGCACTTCCGGGGCTGTTCCGGAGAGCCCAACCGTGCGCCGCGCGCCTACCACAGCGGGGATCACGACGAGATCGACTGGATGCTGCGTCAGGTGCGGCGCCTGTGGCCGCACGGGCGCTTGCGGGCGGTGGGCGTGTCGCTCGGCGGCAACGCGTTGCTGCGGTGGTTGCAAGAGCAGGGTCATCGTGCGCGCGCTGTCATCGAGGCGGCTGCAGCGATTTCGGCACCGTTGGATTTGCAAGCTGCCGGCGCGGCCATTGACCGCGGGTTCAACCGTTGGTTGTATGCGCGTTATTTTTTACGCACCATGCGGGCCAAAGCGGCTGCGTTCGCGCAGCGCCACCCTGGATGGATCGATGGGCGTCGAGCGGCCCGCGCCCCAACGTTGCGAGCGTTCGACGATGCGTTTACGGCGCCACTGCACGGATTTGCGGGTGTCGATGATTACTGGCGCCGCGCATCCAGTCGGGCGCATTTGGCGCGTATCGAACTGCCGACGTTGGTTCTGAATGCCCGCAACGATCCGTTGGTGCCTGCCCGCAGTTTGCCGCAACCTCACGAGGCAGGACGATGGGTTCGGCTTTGGCAGCCGACGCGCGGCGGGCATGTCGGCTTTGCCCAGCGGCGCAGTCGCTGGGATGGGCGGGGCGATCTGACCGACCTGTGGACGCGTGTGCTCGATTGGTTGGACGCCGCCGCAAAGGTATCGGAGTTGCACAGCCGGGGAGCGTGAGGGCGCGATGGATGAAAGCGTTAAAGCCGCGCTGGCGAAATGGCCCAATGTGCCGCATTGCTACGGCTGGCTCGGTCTGGATGAGCGGGGGCGCTGGTGGATGCGCGACCTCGCCGCGCAGGCGGCTGGCCCGTTTGCCGGCTCGGGCGCCACGCCCGAAAGCCGCGGCACGCTGTTGCGTCATGAGGGCTTGATCGCCTTCATCGGTCGCAACTACGAGGCCGACGCCGAGGGTCAATGGTTCTTTCAGAACGGCCCACAACGCGTCTATGTGGAGCTGGCCGCCACACCCTGGATCTGGCGTTTGCAGCCGGATGGGCGGTTGCACACGCATACCGGGGTGCCGGCCGGCACGCCGCAGCAGGCGCTGCTCGATGAGCAGGGGCGTCTGTATCTGGCGACCCCGTTGGGCTTGGGTTTGGTGCACAGCCAAGACGTGCCGCTGGCGGCCCAAGCCCTCGAGGAAGGACGCTGGGGCGCGATGCCGCTGCACCAGGTGCAGGCCGATGAGCTGCCGCAGCGCTACGGCTTCGTGCGCAGCCCAGCGCGCCAGGCCAGCGCCTGCAGCGCCAACAGATAACCCTCCACCCCCAAACCGATGATCGAGCCCGCGGCCACCGGCGCAACCCAGGAATGGTGGCGGAATGGCTCGCGCGCGTGCACGTTGGACAGATGCACTTCGATCACCGGCAACGGCTCGACTCCTTTGATGGCGTCGTGCAGCGCGATCGATGTGTGGGTGTAGGCGCCGGGGTTGAACACCACTCCGAGGGCTTGCCCGGAACGGTGAGCTGCTCCCCAAGCGTGAAGGTGATCGATCAACACGCCCTCATGGTTGCTCTGGGCGCATTCCACCTGCAAACCTAGCGCTTCGCCATACGACCGACAACGCGCTTCCAGTTCCGCCAGCGTCAGGCAGCCATAGACCCCGGGCTCGCGCTGGCCAAGCAGGTTGAGATTGGGGCCGTTGAGCACCAACACCCGCACACCTGGCCGCGCGCCGGGTGCCGCGTCACATACAACGGTGGAACTCATTGGCCGTTGGCGGGTGTTTCGGGTTCGGGGAATTGCCCGCCCCCCGCATTGGCCATGTAGGCCACGGCGCGCGCAATTTCCAGATCCCGAAACGCCCCTCCCCCTTGCGGGCCCATGGCCCCTTTGCCATGCAGCGCCGAATTGACCAAGGCGTCAAAGCCTTGCCCGAGTCGCGGCGCCCAAGCCGCTTTGTCGCCGAACTTGGGCGCGCCGACCAAGCCGGCCTCGTGGCAGGCGGCGCACTGAGCCTTATAGACGTCGGCGCCGGCGGCCAGCGGACGGTTGGCGTCGCGCAGCTCGACGGTGCCGACCTTTTGGATGCGGATGGCCGTGGCGAGCTCAGGATTGTCCACCCCGGCTTGCGGCTTCGGCTCGCGGCTGACGAACACCGCCAGGCCCATGATCAGCGCCACGGGTACCACAAAGGCGGCCACTGCCGTCCACCAAAGCTGTCGAGGCGTCTTGATCGGGCCGGTGTGCGCATCGTGGGCGTGCTCGCTCATGCTATCCCCTTCATGAAGTCCGGCTGGCCGAGCTCAGCACGAAGCAGCGGGCGCATGCCGGATCGCCACAAGATCGACTGATTATAGGAGTGCGTGTGCACGCCCGACGTGCCTGTTAGAATGCAAGCGTGACAGCTGCGCGGCTGTAGCTCAGTGGATAGAGTGTCGGCCTCCGAAGCCGAAGGTCGTGGGTTCGATCCCCGCCAGCCGCGCCAGTTCGTTGCGCCATGCTGTGAAACGCGCGGACGATCTGAACCCCATCCAGCAGCGACAGCAGGTTGACTGGGTCAAGAGCGTCAAACCCAAACGTTGACTTGACGGCCCAATGGGCCTTCCGTGGCCAATGGTTGGGGCTCTGTGGCGGGCAAGGCTGGCGGCAACGTTTGCAGCAGCGCTTGCGCTGCCTCGCGCTGCAGTTGCAGCGCCTTGCGCAACACCAACGTTTGCGCGGCGGTGGGCGCCTCGGCGCTGGTGGTTGCCGCTTGGCTGATCAGCGAGGCGGAGGTAAGTTCCATGGGTGACCCTGGCGCTTCAAATCAAGCCTGTTCGATGTTGTAGCGCAACCGCCGCGGTCTGGCAAGCCCCTGCGCCCCTGGGCCGATGAGGTTAGACGTTGAGCAGCAGATAGCGCCGCTCCCAGGGGCTGATGACGTCAAAGTATTGCGCGTATTCCGCGGCTTTGATGGCCCCATACGTGCGAATGAAGTGCGCGCCAAACAGCTCCGCCAGCGGTTCGCAGCGCATCAGCCGATCCACCGCGTCGTCGAGGTGTCGCGGGAGTTGGTGCGGCTGCTCGTAAGCGCTGCCGTCCAGCGGCTCGGTGGGCTGCAGGCGCTGGCGGATGCCCAGCAGCCCGCAGGCCAGGCTGGCGGCGATCACCAGGTAGGGGTTGGCGTCCACCCCGGCCAGGCGGTTCTCGACGCGGCGCGCCTCGGGGGGCGCATTGGGCACGCGCAGGCCGCAGGTGCGGTTGTCGTAGCCCCAGCTGAGGTTGATCGGCGCGGCGGTGTAGCGGCTCAGGCGCCGGTAGCTGTTGATGTAAGGCGCGAAAAACGGCATCGCCGCCGGCAGGTAGGTTTGCAGCCCGCCGATGAAATGGAAAAACGCCGGGGAGGGGCTGCCATCAGGGTTGGAAAACGCATTGCGGCCGCTGGCCAGGTCGATGACGCTTTGGTGGATATGCATGGCGCTGCCGGGCTGGCCTTGCATCGGCTTGGCCATGAACGTGGCATACATGCCATGGCGGATGGCGGCTTCGCGCACGGTGCGCTTGAACAGGAACACCTGGTCGGCCAGCGCCAGCGGCTCGCCGTGATCGAGGTTGACCTCCATCTGCGCCGTGCCCATCTCGTGGATCAGGGTGTCGAGTTGCAGACCCTGCGCCTCGCACCAGTCGTAAATGACGTCAAAGATGTCGCCGTATTCGTTGACGGCGTCGATCGAAAAGCTCTGCATGCCGGCTTCGGTGCGCTGCGTGCGCCCGACCGGGGGTTTGAGCGGGATGTCCTCATCCGGCTCGATCTGCACCAGGTAAAACTCAATTTCCGGCGCAACGATCGGCTTGAAGCCTTCGCGCTCGTATTCCGCGACGATGCGGCGCAGCACGTTGCGCGGGGAGAGTTCCACCGGCGTGCCGTCGAAGCGCACGCAATCGTGGATGATCTGCGCGGTAGGCTCTTTGGCCCACGGCACCAAGCGCAGCGCCGCAGGGTCGGGCAGCAGCCGCATGTCGGGGTCGGCCACTGGAGTGAAGTCTTCTTCGGGGTAGGCGCCGGTGACGGTCATCTCCAGCACCGCCATCGGCAGCCGCAGCCCTTCGGCCGGGCGGTATTTGTGGCGCGGCACGATCTTGCCGCGCGCCTGCCCGGCCATGTCCGGGATCAAGCACTCCACTTCCGTGATGCGGTGCTGGTCGAGCCAGCGCTCGATGGCGTGGGCGGTGTCCGGGTGAGCGGGAGCATGCATAAAGTCGGGGTGTTCCTCAACGGCGGTGGGCCCGCAGTATGCGCGCCGCGCGCCTGCGTGCAAGGGCCATGGAGCGGCGCGGCGCAGGCACCAATCAGGGGCACAGCGGCGCGCTGGCGCACAATCGAAGGGTCGGTTGGCGTAAGCGCGCACGCAGAGGAGCAAATTTCATCATGGTTCAATGGGCCGATGTGCAGGCGGCGGCGCAGCGCATTGCCGGGCAGGTGCTGGAGACGCCGTGTCTGGAGTCGCGCACGCTGTCGCAGATCACCGGGGCGCAGCTGTTTCTGAAGTTCGAGAACCTGCAGTACACCGCCTCGTTCAAGGAGCGCGGCGCCTGCAACCGGCTGGCGCAGCTCAGCCCCGGGCAGCGCGCGCGCGGCGTGGTGGCGATGTCGGCGGGCAACCACGCGCAAGGCGTCGCCTACCACGCGCAGCGGCTCGGCATGCGGGCGGTGATCGTGATGCCGCGCTTCACCCCGGGCGTCAAGGTTGAGCGCACGCGCGCGCTGGGCGCGGAAGTGGTGCTGCACGGCGAGACGCTGGAGCAGGCGCGCGAGCACGCCGACTGGCTGGCCGCCGAGCAGGGCTTGACGTTCGTGCACCCCTACGATGACGAAGCGGTGATTGCCGGGCAGGGCACGGTGGCGCTGGAGATGCTGCGCGCGCAGCCGCAGCTGGAGGTGCTGGTGGTGGCCGCCGGCGGCGGCGGGCTGATCAGCGGCATGGCGCTGGCGGCCAAGGCGCTCAAGCCCGACATCGAGGTGGTGGGGGTGCAGACGCGGCGCTTTGCGGCCTTGGTCAACGCGCTGACTGGCAGCCACTGGCCGGTGGGCGGCAACACCATCGCCGAGGGCATCGCCGTGGCGGCGCCGGGCCGGCACACGCTGGAACTCGCCCGCCGCTACGTGGACGACTGGCTGGTGGTGGAGGAGGAGGATCTGGAGCAGGCCATCGTGCTGCTGCTCGACATCGAGAAGACGCTGGTGGAGGGCGCCGGCGCCGCCGGCTTGGCGGCGGTGCTGAAGCACCCGCAGCGCTTTGCCGGGCGGCGCGTCGGGCTGGTGCTGTGCGGCGGCAACCTCGACCCGCTGCTGCTGGCCTCGATCATCGAGCGCGGCATGGTGCGCGCCGGGCGGCTGGTGCGGCTGGTGGTCAGCACGCGCGACCTGCCCGGGCAGCTGGCGCGCATCGCTGCGGTGGTGGCCGAGGCCGGCGCCAACATCGACCAGGTGCATCACCAGCGCGCTTTTACGTTGCTGGCGGCGCAGAACGTTGAGATCGAGCTCGTGCTGCAGACGCGCGGGGCCCAGCACGTGCAGGAGGTGCTGGCGGCGCTGCGCGGCGCTGGTTTTGAGGTGACGCCGCGCTGACCCGCCGCAGGGCCGCGCTGCCGCCGCGGCCTCACTCGTCGTCGCCGCCCAGCAGCCCGCCCGCCAGTCCGCCGGCGGCAAAGCCGCCCAGCAGCGAGCCCTCCTCGCGCCGGCCGCCCAGCTGCGGCGCGGCGGCAAACACGCGCGAGGCCAGGCGCGAAAACGGCAGCGTCTGCAGCCACACGGTGCCAGGGCCGCGCAGCGTGGCCAGGAACAGCCCCTCGCCGCCGAACAGCGCGGTCTTGATCTTGCCGACGTATTCAATGTCGAAATCGATGCTCGGCGTGTAGGCGACCACGCAGCCGGTGTCCACCCGCAGCATCTGCCCCGCGGCCAGCTCGCGCCGCACCACGGTGCCGCCGGCGTGCACGAACGCCAGTCCGTCGCCGTCGAGGCGCTGCATGATGAAGCCCTCGCCGCCGAAGAAGCCGACCGACAGCTTGCGCTGCAGCGCGATACCCAGGCTCACGCCGCGCGCGGCGCACAGAAAGCTGTCTTTCTGGCAAATCAGCGCACCGCCCAGCGCCTTCAGGTCCATCGGCAGGATCTTGCCGGGGTATGGCGCGGCGAACGCCACGCGGCGCTTGCCGTCCGCCTGGTTGGTGTAAACCGTGGTGAACAGCGACTCGCCGGTGATGAGGCGCTTGCCGGCGCCGAGCAGTTTGCTAAAAAAACCGCCCTGCTGCGCGCTGCCGTCGCCGAAGACGGTGTCCATGACGATGCCGTCGTCCATCATCATCAGGCTGCCGGCCTCGCCGATGGCGGCCTCGCCGGGGTCGAGCTCGATCTCGACGAACTGCATCTCCGCGCCGCGGATCTCGTAATCGATGACGTCCATGCCCATGGCTGTAACCTCAGACGTTTGCGTGTGAAACTTTGTTACTGATATTGTCGCTGAAGAAGGGTAACCCCAGCCCGCGGTGGCAGCCTGCTGGGCCTCTACACTGCGCGGCCATGACGCAGCGGCAGGCGTTGGTGACGGTGCGTCCCGAGGGGCTTTATTGCCCAGCGGGAGACTTCTACATCGATCCTTGGCGGCCCGTGGCGCGCGCGGTCATCACGCACGCGCACGCCGACCACGCGCGCCGCGGCCATGCGGCCTACCTGACGCACGAGCACTGCGCGCCGCTGCTGCGCGCCCGGCTCGGCGAGGACCTCGCGGTGCAGCCGCTGCGCTACGGCGAGGCGCTGAGGATCGGCGCGGTGCGCGTCTCGCTGCACCCCGCCGGGCACGTGCTCGGCTCGGCGCAGGTGCGGCTGGAGCACCGCGGCGAGGTCTGGGTCGTCTCCGGCGACTACAAGCTCGACGCCGACGGCGTCAGCGCCCCGTTCGAGCCGGTGCGCTGCCACACCTTCATCACCGAATCGACCTTCGGGCTGCCGATCTACCGCTGGCCCGACCCGAATGAGGAGCTGGCGCGGCTGCTCAGCTGGTGGCGGGGCCACGCCGAGGCCGGGCGCGTCAGCGTCGTCTATGCCTACGGCCTGGGCAAGGCGCAGCGGCTGCTGGCGGCGCTGGCCCGCGCCGGCTCGGCCTTGCCGGGGCCGATCCTGGTGCATCCGGCGGTGGAGCCCCTCAACGCCGTGCACCGGGCGCTGGGCGTGGCGCTGGCGCCGACGCAGCCGCTGACCGCCGCCACAGGCCGGGCGCAGGCCGCCGGGGCACTGGTGCTCGCGCCGCCGGCGGCGCAGGGCGGGCGCGCGCTGCGGCGCCTGGGCGAGCAGGCCGACGCGCACGTCAGCGGCTGGATGCTGGTGCGCGGCCAGCGCCGCCGCCGCGGGGTGGACGCGGGCTTCGTGCTGTCCGACCACGCCGACTGGCCGGCGCTGCTGCGCGCGATTGAGGCCAGCGGCGCCGGGTGCGTGCGGGTGACGCACGGCCACGTGATGCCGCTGGTGCGCCACCTGCAGGAGCAGGGCCTGGAGGCGCAGCCGCTGGCCACCGAGTTCGGCGGCGACGAGGCCGGGGACGACGGGGCAGCGCTGGCCCCGGAGGTTGCCCCGGCGCCAGCGTTCGACGGCAAGCCCGAGGAGGCGGCGGCATGAACGACTTCGCCGCCCTCTACGCGGCGCTGGACGCCACCACCTCGACGCAGGCGCGGCTGCAGGCGTTGCAGGCCTACTTCGCGCAGGCCGACGCGGCGGATGCCGCCTGGGCGGTGTATTTGCTGGCCGGCGGCAAGCCGCGCCAGGCGGTGCCGACGCGCGAGTTGAAGGCGCTGGCGCGCGAGGTGGCGGGGCTGCCCGAGTGGCTGTTCGACGAGTGCTACCAGGCGGTGGGCGACCTGGCCGAGACGGTGGCGCTGCTGCTGCCACCGCCGGTGCAGCCGCTGCAGCAGCCGCTGGCGGCGTGGATGGCCGAGGTGCGCGCGCTGCGCGGGCTGCCGCCCGAAGAACGCGCGGCCCGGCTGAAGGCGCAGTGGGCGCGCCTGCCGCAGGACCAGCGGCTGCTGCACGGCAAGCTGATCACCGGCGCGTTGCGCGTCGGCGTCTCGCGCCTGCTGGTGACGCAGGCGCTGGCGGCGCTGGCCGGCTTGCCGGCGGCGTTGGTGGCGCAGCGGCTGATCGGCTACACGCGCGCCGACGCCTGCCCCGGCGCGGACGACTGGCGCGCACTGGTGGCCCCGGCGGCGGCGCCGGCCGGCCTCGCCGTCGGCGTGCCGGACGCGCACCCGTATCCGTTCTTCCTTGCGCACGCGCTGCCGGCGGACGCGCAGGCCGCCGCGGCGCAGCTCGGGGCCGTGCCGGACTGGCTGGTCGAATGGAAGTGGGACGGCATCCGCGCGCAGCTGGTGCGCCGCGGCGGCGTGGCGCTGTGGTCGCGCGGCGAGGAGCTGATCACCGACCGCTTCCCGGAGCTGGCCGAGCTCGGCGCGCGGCTGCCGCCCGGCACCGTGCTGGACGGCGAGATCGTCGTCTGGCGCGACGGCGCGCCGCAGCCGTTTGCGGCGCTGCAGCGGCGGCTGGGCCGCCAGCGCGTCGGCACGGCGCTGCGGCGCGCGCTGCCGGTGGCGCTGCTGGCCTACGACCTGCTGGAGCAGGACGGCGCCGACCTGCGCACACGCCCGCAGCACGAACGCCGCGCGCGCCTGCAGGCGCTGGTGCAGGCGCTGGCCGACCCGCGCCTGCCGCTGAGCCCGGAGCTGGTGGCCCCGCCGGGGGCGGACTGGGCGTGGTTCGACGCCGAGCGCCGCCGCGCCCGCGCCGTCGGCGCCGAGGGGCTGATGCTGAAGCGCCGCGACGGCGCCTACGGCGTCGGGCGCACGCGCCGCGGCGGCCTGTGGTGGAAGTGGAAGGCCGACCCGTGGACGGTGGATGCGGTGCTGGTTTATGCGCAGCGCGGCCACGGGCGGCGCGCCGGGCTATTCTCGGACTACACGTTCGCGCTGTGGAGCCATCCGCCCGGCGATGCGCGCCGCCAGCTGGTGCCGTTTGCCAAGGCGTATTCGGGCCTGAGCGACGCGGAGCTGAGGCAGGTGGACGCCATCATCCGCCGCACCACGCGCGACAGCTTCGGCCCGGTGCGCGCGGTGGAGCCGACGCTGGTGTTCGAGCTCGGCTTCGAGGGGCTGGCGCGCAGCGCGCGCCACAAGAGCGGCGTGGCGGTGCGCTTTCCGCGCATCCTGCGCTGGCGCACCGACAAGCCGGTGGAGGAGGCCGACACGCTGGCGGCGCTGCACGCGCTGCTGGACGGTGCCGCAGGCGACGGCGCAGGGGAGGCGGCGTGAGCGCGCACGCCATCGACGCCGGGGCGCAGGACGTGGTGGCGCGCGCCGAGGCGTGGCTGCGCGCGCAGGGCTGGGCGCCGTTCGATTTCCAGCGCGCGGCCTGGCGCGCCATCGCCGCCGGGCAGAGTGGCCTGCTGCACGCCAGCACCGGCGCCGGCAAGACGTACGCGGTGTGGCTGGGTCTGCTGGCGCGCCACGGCGCGGCGCCGCCGCCGGTAGCCAGCGGCCCGCGGCTGCTGTGGATCACGCCGCTGCGGGCGCTGGCGGCCGACACCGCGCAGGCGCTGCAGGCGCCGCTGGCCATGCTCGCGCCCGGCTGGCGCCTCGCCGTGCGCACCGGCGATACGCCCACCGCCGAGCGCGCGCGCCAGCAGCGCCGCTCCCCCGAGGCGCTGGTGACGACGCCGGAGAGCCTGTCGCTGCTGCTGGCGCACGCCGACGCGCGGCAGCGGCTGGCCGGCGTGCAGGCGGTGGTGGTGGACGAGTGGCACGAGCTGCTCGGCGGCAAGCGCGGCGTGCAGGTGCAGCTGGCGCTGGCGCGGCTGCGGCGCTGGCAGCCGGCGCTGCAGGTCTGGGGCCTGTCGGCGACGCTGGCCAACCTGGAGGAAGCCCTGGCGGCGCTGGTCGGCCAGGCGCAGGCCGCCAGTGCCGCGCTGTTGCGCGCGGCGCTGCCGAAGACCCTCGTCGTCGATGCCCTGCTGCCGCCGGCGGTGGAGCGCTTCGCCTGGGCCGGGCGCCTTGGCGCGGCGATGGCGCCGCTCGTGGCCGCGGAGCTGGACGGCTGCGGCAGCGCGCTCGTCTTCACGAACACCCGCGCACAGACCGAGTGGTGGTATCAGGCGCTGCTGGAACTGCGCCCGCACTGGGCCGGCAGCCTCGCGCTGCACCACGGCTCGCTGGACGCTGGCGTGCGCCGCTGGGTGGAGGAGGGGCTGAAGCGCGGCGCGGTGCGCGTCGTGGTGTGCACCTCCAGCCTCGACTTGGGCGTCGATTTTGCGCCGGTGCAGCGCGTGCTGCAGATCGGCTCGCCCAAGGGCGTGGCACGGCTGTTGCAGCGCGCCGGGCGCAGCGGCCACGCGCCGGGGCGGCCATCGCGCCTGACGCTGGTGCCGACGCACGGGCTGGAGCTGGTGGAGGCCGCCGCGGCGCGGCACGCAGCGGCCGCCGGCCAGGTGGAGCCGCGCCGTCCGCCGCAGGCGCCGCTGGACGTGCTGGTGCAGCATCTGGTGACCGTGGCGCTGGGCGGCGGCTTCGAGCCTGACGACCTGCTGGCCGAGGTGCGCTCGACCCACGCCTACGCGGCGCTTTCAGACGACGACTGGCGCTGGTGCCTGGACTTCGTGCGCCGCGGCGGGCCGTCGCTGCAGGCGTATCCGCAGTATCGCCGCGTGGAGCCGGACGCGCACGGCGTCTGGCGCGTGCCGGATGCGCGGCTGGCGCGGCGGCACCGCTTGTCAATCGGCACCATCGTCGGCGATGCGCAGCTGGAGGTGCGCTTCCTCAACGGTCGGCGCCTCGGCCACGTCGAGGAGGGGTTCGTCGCACGGCTGCGCCCCGGCGACGTCTTCACGCTCGCCGGGCGCACGCTGGAGCTGGTGCGCTTGCGCGACCTGGTGGCCTGGGTGCGGCCAGCGGCGGCTTCTCGCGCGGCCATTCCGCGCTGGCAAGGCGGGCGCCTGCCGCTGTCCACCCTGCTGGCCGACGCGGTGCTCGAGCGTCTGCACGCCTGCGCGCAGGGGCGCGCCGACGACGACCCCGAGCTGCGCGCTGCCCAGCCGCTGCTGGCGCTGCAGGCGCGCTGGTCGGCGCTGCCGCAGCCGGGGCGGCTGGTGGCCGAGGCGCTGCGCGACCGCGACGGCCACCACCTGTTCCTCTATCCACTGGCCGGGCGCGACGTGCACCTGGCGCTGGGCGGCTGGCTGGCCTGGCAGCTCACGCAGCGCCAGCCGTGCACGGTGGCGCTGGCGGTCAACGACTGGGGGCTGGAGCTGCTGGTCAGCCAGCCCGTGGACTGGGCCGCCTGGCTGCCGCCGGCGCTGGAGCCGCCGCCGCCGGCGGCGTTGGCGGCGCAGCTGCTGGCCAGCCTCAACGCCGCCGAGCTGGCGCAGCGGCGCTTTCGCGAGATTGCGCGCGTGGCCGGGCTGCTGGAGCCGGACGCGCCGGGGCAGCGGCGTCGCGCGCGCGACCTGCAGGTCAGCGCCAGCCTGCTGTGGCAGGTTTTCACGCGCCACGACCCGGACAACCGCCTGCTGCGCCAGGCGCGCGACGAGGTGCTGGCGCAGGAGCTGGCGCTGGACGCCCTGCACGCCTGCCTGCAGCGGTTGCGCGGCTGGCGGCTGCAGCTGCGCCCGATCGCGCGGCCGACGCCGCTGGCGTTTCCGCTGGTGGTGGAGCGCCTGCGCGAGCGGCTCTCCAGCGAGACGCTGGCCGCGCGCCTGCAGCGCCTGGTGGCGCAGCTGGAGCGCGCCGCCGACGCCGAGGCGCGCCCGCGTCGCCGTGCCCGGTCAGGGGCGCCGGAGGGCCGCGGTGGCTGAGCCATACGAAGCCGACGCGCCGGCCGGCGCGCTGCGCGTGCGCGCCGCGCCCGACCCGGCGGCGGAACTGTGGCTGCTGCCGCAGCGCGCCGTCTGGTGGCCGCACGAGGCCACGCTGTTCGTCGCCGACGTGCACCTCGGCAAGGGCGCTGCGCTGCGCGCGGTGGGCGTGGCGGTGCCCAGCGGCAGCTCCGCCGGTGACCTCCAGCGGCTTGGCGCGCTGCTGCAGGGCCTGCGCGCGCGCCGGCTGGTGGTGCTGGGCGACTGGCTGCACGCGCGCGCCGGCCGCACCCCGGCGCTGCAGGCGGCGCTGCAGGCGTGGCGTCGGGCGCACGCCGGCGTGCGGATGGTGCTGGTGCGCGGCAACCACGACGACCGCGCCGGCGACCCGCCGCCCGAGCTCGGCATCGATGCGGTGGACGAGCCGTGGCCGCTCGGCCCGTGGCGCGCCTGCCACGCGCCGCCGCAAGGCAGCCAGCCGGATGCGGCCCCCGTGCTGTGCGGCCACGTGCACCCGGTGGCGGTGCTGCGCGGGCCGGGGCACGAGCGGCTGCGCCTGCCGTGCTTCGTGCTGCGGCGCGGTGCGCTGGTGCTGCCGGCGTTCGGCGCCTTTACCGGCGGCTGGGCGGTGCCGGCGGGCGCGGACGCGGCGCGCGCCGTGCTGGCCGACGGGCGCGTCTGGCCGCTGCCGCAGCGCTGGCCGGCGCCGTGGCAGCCGGTGGCGGCCGCCGACGAGCCTCAGGGGCAGGCCGCCAGTTGACGCGCCGCCGGGCCGAGCGCCTCGCGCAGCGCGGCGATCTCGGCGGCGGTCAGATCCGGCCAGCGCAGCGTCAGCAGTTCGCTCGCCGGCCGCTCGCGCACCACGCGCGCGTCGCGCACGCCGCGCTGCTGGGCCTCGGCCAGCGCCTTGCGCGCCGCCTCCTCGGTGGAGTAGGTGCCCAGCGCCACCCCAGGGCCGACGCCCGGCGCCTCCACCAAGCGCTGATCCAAGCCTGCCTGGCGCAGCGCCGCGCGCCGCGCCGCCAGCGCCGCCGGGTCGGCCAGCGGCCCAATGTAAACCAGCCAACGCGATGGCTGGCGGCTGACGCTTTCCGTGTGGCGACCCTGCAGGCCCGCCTGCGTTTCGGCGGCGCGGCGCAGCGCCTGCGCCTGCGCCGGCGGCAGCGCCGGCAGCTGCCAGCAACGCCGCGGTTCGCGGGAGGCGGCGCCGGCAGCTGCAGCCGTGGGCGCCAACGGCCAAGCCGCTTCCGCAGAGTCAACAGGGTCTGCGTCGGCGGCGACCGGGCCCTCAGCCGTAGGAGATGAGGCCTGCTGCGTGGGAGGAGGCTGCGTCGGCGCCCCAGGGGAATTGAGCAGCCGCAGCCGCTGCGGCTCGAGTTGCTGAGCCAGGCGCTCGGGCTCGCGCCGAGGTTCGTGCCTGCTCAGCCAAGGATCGAGCCAGCCTGCTTGCCAAGCCGCCAGCGCGGCGTTGGCCAGCAACAGCACGAGCACCAGCGCCCTTAGCATGGCCGCACGCTGACCTCGCCGGCCTGCACCGGCACGACGCGGCCATCGGCGGTGCGCAGACGCAGCGCACCGTCGGCGGTCACGCCGTCGGCCACGCCTTCACGCCCATCGCTGATGCGCACCCGCAGGCCGGCCAGCGCATCCAGCGCGCCATAGCTGGCCTGCCACGGCGCAAAGCCTTCGGTCTCAAAGCGGCGCACCGCTTGCACCAGCGCCGGCGCCAGCCGCGCCAGCCAGGTTCCTGCGTCCTCGGGCGGTTGCCCGCACGCGCGCGCGACCTCGTGCAGGCCGGCAGGGGGCAGCGCATCCAGCGGCGCTTGCGGCGGCAGCGCTGGCGTGGCCAGGTTAAGGCCGACGCCGATGACGGCGTAGCGGGCAGCCACGCCCGGCGCCGCGACGGTTTCGATCAGGATGCCGCCGAGCTTGCGTGCATGCCAGACGAGGTCGTTGGGCCACTTCAGCCGCACGTCGGGGGGAAGCGCCCGCGCCAAGGCCACGCCAGCCACCAAGGACAGGCCCGACCACTCGACGGGCTGCAGCGGCAGCCCGACCGAAAACGCCAGCGATCCCTGCGGCACCATGACCCAAGGCCGGCCATGGCGGCCTCGTCCCGCGCTTTGCGCCAGGGCCGCCAGCAACGCCGGTTGGCAAAGGCCTGTGCGCGCGCGGCGCAGCAGCTCGGCGTTGGTGGAATCGATGTGCGCCACCGTTTCAACATGCAGGTCTGGCAGCAGCGTCCTGAGCGTTTGTTGTGCCTGCACTGCGCCCGCGTGCAAGGCTTGCAGCGCGGCGACGTCGTCGGGGGCGGGGGGTGAAGTCCGCATCATTCGGAGCGAGCGCATCAAAGTTTGCTATGGTGTGAGGTCGCGCGCGAGCTGCCGCCGTGACGATGCGACGGCGGGCGCGCGCCCCACTGTGCAAGCATTGTAGAAACAAGCATGGATAGCCCCCCCATGGCCGGCAAAACGCTGGTGATCGCGGAAAAGCCCTCGGTGGCGCTCGACATCGTGCGGGCGCTGGCGCCCGTCTCGGGAAAGTTTGCGTCGCACGACGACTACCACGAAAACGAACGCTACATCGTGACCTCTGCCGTCGGGCATTTGCTGGAAATCGCCGCGCCCGAAGCCTACGAAGTCAAGCGTGGCAAATGGAGCCTGGTCAACCTGCCGGTCATTCCACCTTACTTTGACCTCAAGCCGCTGGACAAGACCAAGGGGCGGCTGCAAACCATCGTCAAGCTGGCGCGGCGCAAGGATGTGGCCGAGATCGTCAACGCTTGCGACGCCGGGCGCGAGGGCGAGCTGATCTTTCGCTTGATCGAGCAATACGCCGCCGGCACCGATCGGCACGGCCAGCCCAAGCCGCTGGGCAAGCCGATCAAGCGGCTGTGGCTGCAGTCCATGACGCCGCAGGCGATCCGCGAGGGCTTTGCGCAGCTGCGCAGCGACGAGCAGATGCGTCCGCTCGCGGATGCGGCGCGCAGCCGCTCGGAGGCCGACTGGCTGGTCGGCATCAACGGCACGCGCGCGATGACGGCCTTCAACAGCCGCGATGGGGGGTTCTTCCTCACCACCGTCGGGCGCGTGCAGACGCCGACGCTGGCCATCGTGGTGGAGCGCGAGGAGCAGATTCGGCGCTTCCGCGCGCGGCCTTACTGGGAGGTGCATGCGACGTTCGCCGCGCAGGCCGGCGCCTACCCTGGGCGCTGGTTCGACCCCGAGTTTCGCAAGCCTCAGGGCGAAGGCGCCGACGCCGAGCTGCGCGCCGAGCGGCTGTGGGACGAGGCGCGCGCCCAGGCCATCGTCGCCGCGGTGCAGGGCCGCCCCGGCGAGGTCAGCGAAGAGAGCAAGCCGGCCACGCAGTCCTGCGGGCTGCTGTATGACCTGACGACGCTGCAGCGCGAGGCCAACGCGCGCTACGGCTTTTCTGCCAAGACGACGCTGGCGCTGGCGCAAGCGCTCTACGAGAAGCACAAGGCGCTGACCTACCCGCGCACGGATGCGCGCGCGCTGCCGGGCGACTACCTCGGGCCGGTGCGGCAGGCGATGGAGGCGCTGGCCGGCAGCGAACTGGCCCACCTGGCGCCGTTTGCGCGCCAGGCGCTGCAGGAAGGCTGGGTGCGGCCAACGCGGCGCGTGTTCGACGACGCCAAGGTCAGCGACCACTTCGCCATCATCCCGACCGGCCAGCTGCCCAAGGGCCTCACCGAAGCGGAGCAGAAGCTCTACGACCTGGTGGTGCGCCGCTTCATCGCCGTGTTCTTCCCGCCGGCGGAGTTCCTCGTCACCACGCGCATCACGCGCGTGCGCGCCGAGGGCGAAGTGCACCACTTCAAGACCGAGGGCCGGGTGCTGGTCAAGCCGGGGTGGCTGGCGGTCTATGGGCGCGAGGCCGCCGCCGACGTCGAGGGCGCGCAGGCCGGCGACAAGGGCCAGCCGCTGGTGGCGGTGCAGCCCGGCGAGACCGTGCGCACCGAGGAGGCGCGGCTGGAGGCGCGCCAGACGCGCCCGCCGGCGCGCTACACCGAAGCCACGCTGCTGGCGGCGATGGAGGCCGCCGGCAAGCTGGTGGAGGACGAGGAGCTGCGCCTGGCGATGGCCGACAAGGGGCTGGGGACGCCCGCTACGCGCGCGGCCATCATCGAGGGCCTGCTGGAGGAAAAATACCTGGTGCGCGAGGGGCGCGAACTCGTGCCGACGCCCAAGGCCTTCCAGCTGATGACGCTGCTGCGCGGGCTGGGCGTGGAGGAGCTCTCGCGACCCGAGCTGACCGGCGAGTGGGAGCACAAGCTGGCGCAGATCGAGCGTGGCCAGCTGTCGCGGCAAGAGTTCATGCGCGAGATCGCGGCGATGACCGAGCGCATCGTCGCCAAGGCCAAAGCGTTCGACCGCGACAGCGTGCCGGGCGACTACGCGACGCTGCAGGCGCCGTGCCCGCAGTGCGGCGGCGTGGTCAAGGAAAACTACCACCGCTACGCCTGCGCCGGCGCCGATGGGCAGGGGGCGGGCTGCGGCTTTTCGCTGCCGAAGGCGCCCGGCGGGCGCATCTTGGCGCCCGAGGAGGCCGAGCGGCTGCTGCGCGAGCATCGCCTGGGGCCGCTGGAGGGTTTCCGCTCCAAGATGGGGCGGCCGTTCGCCGCCGAGCTGCGTCTCAAGCCCGAGGACGGCCAGTGGCGGCTGGCGTTCGACTTCGGCGACGAGCCGGCGCGGGACGAGGGCGGCGCGCCGGTGGACGTGGCCGCGCTGCCCTCGCTGGGCCCATGCCCGAAGTGCGGCAGCCCGGTGGTGCAACTGGGCAACCAGTATGTCTGCAGCCGCGCCGCGCCGGGCGCGCAGCCGGCCACGTGCGACTTCCGCAGCGCCACCACGATCCTGCAGCAGCCGGTGGCGCCCGAGCAGATGGAAAAGCTGCTGCGCGAGGGCCGCACCGACTGGCTGGAGGGGTTCGTCTCCAACCGCACGCGGCGCCGCTTCAAGGCGCGCCTGGTTTGGGACGCCCAAGCCGGCAAAGTGGGCTTTGAGTTCGAGCCGCGCGCGTCTGCCGCGCCTAGCCGTGCCAGCGCGGCGCGCAGCCGGGCGCGGCCTCCAGCCGGCTGAGGCGACCTGCCGCCCACGGTCACGAGGCTTGGGTAACATCGCGGCGCGGTTGGCGAAGCCAAAGCGTTTGCAGGAGAGCGGTTTGTGGATCTTGCCACCCTTTTGGGGCTGATCGGCGGCTTGCTGGTCGTGCTGGCGGCCATTTTGGTTGGCGGCTCGGCTGGCATGTTCATCGACGTGCCCTCGATCCTCATCGTGCTGGTCGGCTCGCTTTTTGTGGTGCTGATCAAGTTCTCGCTCAAGCAGTTTTTGTCGGCGGTTGGGGTGGCGGCCAAGGCGTTCAAATTTCGGCTGCCCGACACCCAGGCGCTGATCGACGAGGTCACCGAGATCGCCCGCATCGCGCGCAAGGAAGGCTTTTTGGCGCTGGACGGGCGCGACTATTCCACGCCGTTTTTGAAGCTTGGCATCCAGATGATGGTCGATGGCCATCCGCCGGAGGTGGTGCGCACGGTGCTGGAGCGCGAGCGGCTGCTGACGCTGGAGCGCCACAAGTGGGGCGCCAAAGTCTTCACGGCGCTGGGCGACGTTGCGCCGGCGATGGGCATGGTCGGCACGTTGGTGGGCCTGGTGCAAATGCTGTCCAACATGGATGACCCCAAAGCCATCGGCCCGGCCATGGCGGTGGCGTTGCTGACCACGCTCTACGGCGCGATCCTGGCCAACATGGTGGCCATCCCGATCGCCGACAAGCTCAACCTGCGCATGACCGAGGAGGCGCGCCAGCAGGCCATGCTGCTGGACGCCATCACCAGCATCCAAAACGGCGTCAACCCGCGCGTGGTGGAGACGCTGCTCAACAGCTACCTGCCGCCCAAGCTGCGCAAGGCCGAGGCCTGACGCCGCCCGACCCCGCGCCCTCCCGAACTCCGAGCCAAGGCGATGGACGACGAAGCCGACGAGTGCAAACCGGGCCTGCCGGCCTACATGGGCACATTTGCCGACCTGATGTCGCTGCTGATGTGCTTTTTCGTGCTGCTGCTGTCGTTCGCGGAGATGGATGCGACGAAGTTCAAGCAGATCGCCAAGTCGTTGGAAAAAGCCTTTGGCGTGCAGCGCCAGGTGCCGGCCGACCAGATCCCGATGGGCACGAGCCCCGTGTTCGACAAGTTCTCGCCCGGCAAGCCAGAGCCGACCGTGCTGGACGAGGTGCACCAGCAGACCAGCCAGCAGGATCCGCGCCTGGCCACCCACAGCGCCGAGGCGCTCAAGCAGGTGCAGCAAGCGCTGCAGCAGCTCATCGAGCGCAGCGCGCAGCAGCTGGCGCAGGCGCTGCAGCAAGAGCTCGGCAAGGGCCTGCTGCAGCTGGAGCAGGGCCACAAGCGGCTGGTCATCCGCATCGAGGAGCGGGGCTCGTTTCCGTCCGGCTCGGCTGAAGTCACGCCGGCGTTTCGCGACATGCTGCGCCGCATCGGCGAGGCGCTGTCGGCCATCCCCGGCCAGGTGGCGGTGGAGGGCCACACCGACGATGTGCCGATCCGCACCGCGCGCTTTCAGTCCAACTGGGATTTGTCGGCGGCGCGCGCCGCCGCGGTGGCCAACGCGCTGCTGGAGCAGAAGGCGGTGGAGCCGCAGCGGCTGCGCGTGGCCGGCTTTGCCGACACCCAGCCGCTGGCGCCCAACGACAGCGCCGAGCACCGCGCGCGCAACCGGCGCGTCGAAATCGTGATCGACTTGGCCGGCCCAGCAGCGCAATTCGAGACCGAGGCGCTCAAGCTGCTGGAGGCTGGCGGCGACCTGACGCGGCTAGGCTGGCGGCGCTAGCCTGCCGGCCCTTCGGCGGGCTGGCTGGCGCGGCGCTGCTGCAGCACCAGCAGCCGCGTCAGTTCGCGCGCGAAGTGTGGCGTGACCTGCTTGATGCCCTGGTATTGCGCATCGGTGAGCCCTTGCCCCCAGGTTCCCGCATCGGCCCACAGGACGCCAGCGGCGCGCCCGCGCACCGTCAGCGTAGCCAGCGCCACGCCGCCAGCGGGCAGCTCGCTGTCCAGCGGGCCGGGAAGTTGGGCGCGCGCGGTCGGCACTTGCGCCGGCGCCACGCGCAGGAAGGCGCCGGGTTGCCCCATCAGCCGCGCCAGCAGCGGCGCCTGCGCCAGCGGCACCTGCAGCCGGCGCGGCTGCACCGCAGCGCCGAAACCGTGCGCGGCGATGCAGACCAGCCGCCCGGGGTCGGTGGTGCGCATCAACAGCGCAAAGCGCGCCAGCCCGAGCGACTGTCGCAGCGTCAGCGCAAACGCCTGTAAGAACTCGGCCAGCGTGGCAAAGCGCCGCGTCTGGCACGCTTCGACGAAGTCGGCCAGCGGCAGCAACGGCGCTGTAGCCGGCGCAGCGGGCGCCGCGGGCGCCAGCTCGGAGGAAGGCTTGGGTCGGGTCGCCTCCGTGGGCGCTGCCGCGGCCGGCGTGGCGGCCTCCTCTTGTGGCGCGACGGCCAGTCGGCGCGCGGGGGGGCGCGCCCAAAACAGCCGCGCGGCTGGCGCACCG
Source organism: Tepidimonas alkaliphilus (assembly GCF_007556595.1). Classification (GTDB taxonomy): domain Bacteria; phylum Pseudomonadota; class Gammaproteobacteria; order Burkholderiales; family Burkholderiaceae_C; genus Tepidimonas; species Tepidimonas alkaliphila. The sequence continues at coordinate 248,919 of NZ_VJNB01000002.1, read as the reverse complement.
ATCCACGCCGCCCACGTCAGGCCGCGGCTGGCCTCGGCGGCGTGTCGGTGCGCAAAGGCGATCGTATCGTCCAGCCGCCAGCCGCGCAGCGTCGCCAGCACGCGCAGCAGCAGCGCGGTGCGCGGGCCGTGCCAGTCGGCCATCGCCTCGCGCGCCAGCAGGAACCACAGCCGCGGCGCCAACGCGGGCTGGTGCAGCCAGCGGCCCAAGTCGGCGTCGGGGGCGGGCGGGTGCGTCTCGATCCAGGCCAGCCGAGCGGCGCGGCGCAGCAAGCCGGGATGGCAGCTCGGGGCGCGCGGCAACAGATCAGGGTCTTCCCAGCCCAGCTGGCACGCCAGCGCCTCATCCCATGTCGCCAGCGGCGCCCCCAGCCAGCGGCGCTCCAGCCACGCGCCGCGCTCGCCGGCGGCGGTGCGCTCCAGCCACGCTTGCGCGCGCGCGGGCTCGGCCAGGGCCCAAAACCACTGCGCGCAGCCGCAGCGCGCGGTGCGCCAATACACGCTGGCGTGATCGGCGCGCCGGTCTTGGCGCGCGCAAGCCTGCGCCCAGTGTGCGGCCAGCAGGCTGGTGGCCACCGCCTCGGCAAAGGCGAGGTGGCCCGGCGCGCGCGGATCCAAGCGCCGCGCCGCCGCCTGGCGAATCAGCGCTTGCGCGCGGCTGACGCCGAGCAGCCCGATTGCGTGCTCCACATGTTCGATGCGCTGCGCGCTGCGCAGCAAGCGCTGCGCCGCTGCGATCAAGCGCCAGCCAAGGGGAGGATCGCGATGCAGATGGGCGGCCAACGCCGCGCCGTCGGTTTCAGGGTCGAGCACGGCGGCCAGCGCTGCGTCATCCAGCAAAAGCGGCAGCGCGTGCGCTTCGGCGCGCATCAGCCAAGGCGGTGGCGCGACGGCTGTGGCAAGGTGGGACGCCGCAAGAGACATCGTCGTTTAGACCTCGCGCATCGATGCGGCTTGAAAGCGCACCGCCACTCGCAAGCCGGGGCGCTCTGGGCGCTCGGGGTTGGCATCTTCCATCGTCAGCGTCGCGCCATGCTGGCGCACGATTTCGTGCACGATGGCCAGCCCCAGTCCGGAGCCCTCGACGTTGGTGCCCAGCGTGCGGTAAAACGGGGCCAGCACCCGCTCGCGCTCCTGCGGCGCAATGCCGGGGCCATCGTCTTCGATTTGCAGCACCTGCACGCCGCCCCAGGGGTCGCTGAGCACGCGCACCGTGACCACGCCGCCCGAAGGGGTGTAGCGCAGGGCGTTGTCGATCAGGTTGCGCGCCAGCTCGGCCAGCAGCACCGCGTTGCCCCACAGCCGCAGCGGCGGCGCGCCGCGCAGGGTGGCCGGCGGCGGCAGCGTCTCAAAGCCCAGGTCGATGCCTTTGTCCAGCGCCAGCGGCACCAGGTCTTCCACCACCTCGCGCGCCACCGCGGTCAGGTCCACCGGCTCGCGCGGCAGCGCCTGCCCGGCGGCTTCGGCGCGCGCCAGCGCCAGCAGCTGGTTGACGGTGTGGGTGGCGCGCGCGCTGGAGGCGGCGATGTGCCGCAGCGTGCGCTCGATCTCATCGCCGCTGCCGCTCGGCAGTTGCTGCTGCGCCATTTCCGCCTGCAGCCGCAGCCCCGCCAGCGGGGTTTTCAGCTGGTGCGCCGCATCGGCCAAAAACCGCTTTTGGTTGGACAGCGTGACCGCCAGCCGCTGCAGCAGCTCGTTGATCGAGCCGACCAGCGGCGCCACTTCCTGCGGCACGTGGTGCAAATCGATTGGGCTGAGGTCGTCCGGGCGGCGCGAGCGGATGCGTCGCTCCAGCTCGCTGAGCGGCCGGATGCCGCGCACCAGCGCCAGCCACACCAGCAGCACCGCCAGCGGCAGGATGATGAACTGCGGCACCATCACACCCTTGATGATCTCGGTGGCGAGCTTGGAGCGCTTGCCGCGCGTCTCGCCCACCTGCACCAGCGCCAGCGGCTCGCGGCTGCCGCTTGGCGCCAGCCAGATGTAGGCCACGCGCACCTCTTCGTCGCGCACGCGATCGTCGCGCAACTGCACGCTGCCCAGACGGGTTGAAGGCTCGCGTTGCGGCGTTGGAAAGGCTGGGTCGCCGGCCACCAAGCGCCCTGCGGCGTCGCGCACCTGATAGAAGACCAGGTCGGTGTCGTCGGCGCGCAGCAGCTCACGCGCCTGCGGCGTCAGCGCAAACGTAACCCGCCCGCCTTCCACCGCGACGAACTGCGTCAGCGCCTGCAAGGTGAATTCCAACGCGCGGTCGTAAGGCCGATTGGCGATGCCTTGCGCCACATACCACGTCAGCCCCAGCGACAGCGGCCACAGCAACAGCAGCGGCGTCAGCATCCAATCGAGGATCTCGCCAAAGAGGCTAGGCTGCTCGCGCTGCAACAGCCCGCGCCAGCTGCCGCGCGGCTCACGAGGGGATCTTTTCAAGGCAATACCCCAGCCCGCGCACGGTGGCGATGCGGATCGGGCCGCGCTCGATCTTCTTGCGCAGACGGTGGATATACACCTCGATGGCGTTGTTGCTGACCTCCTCGCCCCATTCGCACAAGCGCTCGACCAGCTGCTCTTTGCTGACCAGCCGCCCAGCGCGTTGCAGCAGCACTTCCAGCAGGCTGAGCTCGCGCGCCGACAGCTCCACCATGCGGCCCTCCAGCGTGACCACGCGGCCAGCCAGGTCGTAGGTCAATGGGCCGTGTTGAATGAGGCTGGAGGCCGCCCCGTTGCCGCGGCGCACCAGCGCGCGCACGCGCGCTTGCAGCTCGGCCAACGCAAACGGCTTGGCCATGTAGTCGTCGGCTCCCAGATCGAGCCCGCGCACGCGGTCTTCCACGCTGTCGGCGGCCGTCAAAATCAAAACCGGCAGACGCGAGCCGCGCGCGCGCAGGCGCTTGAGCACCTCCAGCCCGCCAAGGCCCGGCAAGCCCAAATCCAAGATCAACAAATCGAAGCTGGCGTGCGCCAGCAGCGCAGCATCGGCGGCCTCGCCGCTGGCCACGTGATCCACCGCGGCGCCGGCGGCGCGCAACGTGCGTTGCAGCCCATCGGCCAGCACCTGATCGTCTTCGGCGATGAGGATGCGCATCGGGGGTCTCCTCGGCGCCAGCGCGCGCGGCAGCAGAGGGCGGCGTCTAGGGCGCACGATCGCGATGGCGAACATTGTAGGCACGCTGCGGGGGCACGCCCTCGTCGTTGCCGTCGGCATACGCTTCCAGCCCCAGCAGCACCACCGCCGCCACTTCGGGGCCGACGGTGGCGCGAAATTCCGCTTCAGCTTGCTCCACCGCGCGGCGAAACGCCTGCAGCCAATCCAGCCCGGTGGGGGTGAAGACGATGCGCCGCGCGCGGGCGTCGCGCGGATCCGGCTCGCGCCGCACCAGGCCCCAGGCGGCGCACTGATCGACCAGCTCGCCCATGGCCTGCTTGGTCATGCCGGCGCTGGCGGCCAGCTCACCCAGCCGCGCGCCGGCCAGCGGCAGGTGGCGCGTGATGTGCACGATGGCGGCGCTGATCTGCGCGCGCGCGGCCAGGTTCGACAGCGCCAGCGGCGCCTGCGGCGAATGCGCCATCAGCTCCAGCACGCGCGCGTCAAAGCGGCGCCGCGCATGACCGAGCAAGCGGCCCAGGTGCGTCAAGCGCCAGCGTTCTTCGGGGCCATACGCCAAAACCGTCATGGTCTTAATAGTAAGGTAAACTGACTAAAAAATTAAAGAAATTTTTTGGACAACGCGCTACACTGCGTCCACGCATCGACCGCGCGGACGCCGCCGGCGTCGCAGGGAGGGCGGTGCGAACCCCCGTTCAACGCCCCAGCGAAAAGGAAGCCAAGCATGACCGCCACCTCCACCCGCACCCCGGATCCCGAGAAGGCCAAGGCCCTGCAAGCCGCTTTGGCGCAGATCGAAAAGCAGTTCGGCAAGGGCGCCATCATGCGCCTGGCCGAGGGCGAGAAGGTCGAGGACATCCAGGTCGTCTCCACCGGCTCGCTCGGGCTGGACCTGGCGCTGGGCGTCGGCGGCCTGCCGCGCGGGCGCATCATCGAGATCTACGGGCCGGAATCGTCCGGCAAGACGACGCTGACATTGCAGGTCATCGCCCAGATGCAAAAGCAGGGCGGCATCTGCGCCTTCGTCGATGCCGAGCACGCGCTGGACGTGCAGTACGCGCAGAAACTCGGCGTCGATCTGTCCAACCTGCTGATCAGCCAGCCCGACACCGGCGAGCAGGCGCTGGAGATCGTCGACAGCCTGGTGCGCTCCGGCGCGGTCGATCTGATCGTGGTGGACTCGGTGGCGGCGCTGACGCCGAAGGCCGAGCTGGAGGGCGACATGGGCGACGCGCTGCCGGGCTTGCAGGCGCGCCTGATGAGCCAGGCGCTGCGCAAGCTCACCGCCACGATCAAGAAGACCAACTGCATGGTCATCTTCATCAACCAGATCCGCATGAAGATCGGCGTGATGTTCGGCAGCCCCGAGACCACCACCGGCGGCAATGCGCTCAAGTTCTACGCCTCGGTGCGCATCGACATCCGCCGCACCGGCTCGATCAAGAAGGGCGAGGAGGTCATCGGCAGCGAGACCAAGGTCAAGGTCGTCAAGAACAAGGTTGCCCCGCCGTTCAAGACCGCCGACTTCGACATTCTCTACGGCGAAGGCATCAGCCGCGAGGGTGAAATCGTTGATTTGGGCGTGCAATACAAGGTGATCGAGAAGTCCGGCGCCTGGTACGCCTACAACGGCGAAAAAATCGGCCAGGGGCGCGAGAACGCGCGCGAGTTTCTGAAGGAAAACCCGGATCTCGCGCGCGAAATCGAAAACAAAATCCGCGCTGCCGTGGGCGTGGCGGCGTTGCCGTCGGTGGCGCCAGACGATGAAGTGGAGCCCGATTTTTCGGCGCTGGACGAGGTCTGACGTCGCCATGGCCGCCGCGGCCCCGACGCTGAAGGCGCGCGCGCTGCGGCTGCTGGCGCGGCGCGACTATACGCGCCAGGAGCTGGCGCAGCGGCTGGCGCCGCACGCCGCCGACGCCGCGGAGTTGGAAGCGGTGCTGGATGAGTGCGCGCGGCGCGGCTGGCTGGACGAGGCGCGCGCGCTGGAGGCGCACCTGCACCGCCGCGCCGCAGGGCGCGGGCGCGCCCGGCTGCAGGCCGAGCTGCGCGCGCGCGGCTTTGCCGACGAGGTGCTGCTGGAGGAGGCCGATGCGCGCCTGGCGGCCACCGAGGCCGAGCGCGCGCAGGCCGCGTGGGCGCGCCGCTTCGGCACCGCGCCGCGCGATGCCGCCGAACGCGCGCGCCAGCTGCGCTTCCTGCTGGCGCGCGGCTTCGCGCCGGAGGTGGCGCGCCGCACCGTGCCGCGCGTGGCAGTGGCCGACGACGCCGCAGACGGTGAGGGCTGACGCTGCGGCCCGCCGTTGCGTGCCGGGGTTGACCGCGTTCAGCGCCCAGCCGCAGCCGCTCCGCTTGCGGCTTGCTCGCGCCGCGCATACTCCATCAGTTGCGCTTTCATTTGCTGCTGTTTTTGCACCAGCGGCGGGAACGGCCCATATTTGTGCTGATCGGGGTTGGCCAGCAAATACGGCGGGAAAGCCGCATCCACGGGTTTGTTCCAGCGCGCCGGGAAGTCCTTTTCTAGCCCGGCTTTTTCAGGGCGCGGTTGCGACAGCATGTAGGCGGCCACATCATAAGCCTCATCCAACGTCAGTTGCACATTGCCGTGGCTGGCGCCCAGCGGCATGTTGGCATAAACAAAGCGGGTGGCCATTGCCAGCCGGTTCATGCCGGCGCCGGTGTTGAAGCTGTCCGGCCCCCACAACGGCGGGAACAGGTAGCCCTGCGCGTCACCGGGCTGGCCGACGCGGCGGCCCTGGCCGTCTTCCCCATGGCAGCTGGCGCACTTGGCGGCATACACCTTGGCGCCGGCTTCAGGGTTGGCGCGGCGGTTGGGCATGCGGGTGGTTACCGTGCCCAAGCCCTCAATCTCTGCGCCAATCGGCACGCCTTTGGAGAGGTGCGTGATGTAGGCGACGAAAGCGCGCATTTCGCGCGAATCCCACGGCAGCGGCTTGCCGTTCATGCTGCGCTCCATGCAGCCGTTGATACGGTCTTGCAGCGTGCTGATGTCGTCCTCGCGCGCCCGGTATTGCGGGAAGGTCGCGGCCACCCCAAGCCACGGCATCGCGTATTCTTTGGTGGCTGCCGCTTGGTGACACGACGCGCAAGCCAGATTGTTGCCGGCGTAACGCATCGCGGGGTCTTTCACTTCCGGGCCGATGTAGGCGAAAGTGCGTTCGGTCAGCTCCTTGCCGTAGCGGATCAGCCGCCCGAGGTGATCGTCGGGCAGCTGCTCCACCGGCGTTGGCTGGATCTGTTCCAGCTTCAGCTTAGGCGCTTGAGTGGCCGGCGTCTGGGCGTGCGCCACCGCGCCCCAAACGGCCAGCGCCACGGCGCTGGGGAGCCAACGATGAAATGACGTCCGGATGGCTTTCATGGTGCTCTCCTTGCAGGTCAACCTCCGATTCCCACAACGTGGGAAGGGTTTCTTCAATCTAGGGTTTTCCCGCGGCTGCGGCTTGACCGTTGTCAAAAAGTCGGTCGGTCGGCGCTCCAGGTGCGCTGGCCGTCGGCCACTTCCGCCCGGTCGATGGCGCTGGTGCGCCAGCCAGCCTTTGCGCTACACTGGGTTGGGCAGGTGAGGGCGGAATGCGCCCCAACGCCCTGTCCGCCGTCGTCGGTTGAACTGTGCGATCCCCATGCGCCTGAACCTGCCTGTCACCCAAAAGCTCTACGATTTCCCGGCCGACCAGACGCTGATTTCGGTCACCGACGTCAAAGGCCGCATCACCTACGCCAACAACAATTTCGTGGCCATCAGCGGCTACAGCCGCGAGGAGCTGCTGGGCCAGCCGCACAACATCGTGCGCCATCCCGACATGCCGGAAGAAGCCTTCCGCGACATGTGGCACACCATCCTGCATGAAGGGCGCCCGTGGAGCGGCGTGGTCAAAAACCGGCGCAAAAACGGCGACCACTACTGGGTGCGCGCCAACGCCACGCCGGTGCGCGAAGGGCGCGAGATCGTCGGCTTTCTTTCGGTGCGCACCAAAGCCACCCCGGAGGAAATCGCCGCCGCTGAGGCGCTGTATGCGCGCATGCGCGCCGAGGCCGAGCAGGGGCGCTTGCGCACGCGGCTGCAGGGCGGCGAGGTGGTGCGCAGCGGCTGGCTGCCGGCGCTGGCGCGTCGGCTCAAGCCCGGCTTGCGTGGGCGCATCTTGTTGGCGGTGGCGCTGGCCGGCTTGGTGCCGGTGGCGGGGCATCTGCTCGGCTGGCCGTGGTGGGGCGATGCGCTCAGCACCGCGGCGCTGGTGGCGCTGGCCGCCTGGATGATCGAGCGACAGTTCATGCGGCCGCTGCGGCGCATTGTGCGCCAGGCTGAGCACCTGGCCGCCGGTGATCTGGTCGAGCCGATCGTGGTGGACACCGATGACGAACTGCGCCGCATCCAGCTCGCGCTGCAGCAGGTGGAGGTGGGCGTGCGCACGGTGGTGCGCGACATCCGCCACGAGGTGGCCAACCTGCGCGGCGGCACGCAGGAGATCGCCGCCGGCAACCAGGACCTGTCGCACCGCACCGAAAACGCCGCCGCGAGCCTGCAGCAGACCGCGGCGTCGATGGAGGAGATCAACGGCACGACGCAGGAGACCGCGCGGCTGGCGGATCAGGGCGTGGCGTTGGCGCGCCAGACGCTGGAGCTGGCGCGCGCCGGCACCGAAGCGGTGGCGGCGCTGTCGGGCACGATGCGCGAGATCACCGACTCGTCGCAGCGCATCACCGACATCATTCAGGTCATCGAGGGCGTGGCGTTTCAGACCAACATTCTGGCGCTCAACGCCGCGGTGGAGGCGGCGCGCGCCGGCGAAGCGGGTCGCGGCTTTGCGGTGGTGGCCGGCGAAGTGCGGGCCCTGGCCCAGCGCACCGGCGAGGCGGCCAAGCAAATCCGTCAGCTCATCACCGAGTCGCGCCAGCGGGTGTTGGCGGGCGATGCCCGCACCACTGAAGCCAACGAGCGCATGACCGCAGTGATGGAGGCGGTCGAGCGCGTGGCGCGCATGTTCGAGGATGTGCACCACTCCGCGCAAGAGCAGACGCAGGGCGTGGCGCAAATTGCCGAGGCGATCGCCAACCTCGATGCCATCACGCAGCAAAACGCTGCTATGGTCGAGCAGTTGGCCGCGGCGTCGGTGTCGCTGGATGAGCAGGTGCAAACGGTGCACAGCACGATCCGGGTGTTTCGCCTCACGCACCAAGACAAGCTGCTGGTCAAGGAAGATGCGGCGGCGTTGCGCCGCGCCATGGCGGCCAAAGGCGATCCCGATCAGCTGGATTTCGATGCGGCGATCAAAGCGCATCAGCAGTGGCGCATCAAGCTGCGCAACGCCATCCTCAAGGGCGAAAAGCTCGACGTGGCCACCATCCGCCGCGACGACTGCTGCATCTTGGGCAAGTGGATCTACGGCGCCGGCGGGCGGCAGTGGGGCCACCTGCCGCTGTTTGCCACGCTGGTGGAGCAGCACAAGCACTTCCACCAGGAGACCGGCCGCGTGGCGGAGCTGGTCAACGCCGGTCGCGCCGAAGAGGCCAACCGCCTGCTGATGGGCGAATCGCCGTTCATCCGCGCGGGTCGGGCGGTGGTGGATACGTTGCAAAAGCTTAAGCAGGCGGTGCAGGGCGCAGCCAAGTCGGCGCAGCTGCTGCAGGCCCAGCCGGCGCGCCTGGCCGCCGCGCCGAAGGCGCTGGCGGCGGGTGGCGCGCCCGCCAAGGGCGCCGGCAGCCCAGCGCCCTCGGCCAAGCCCGCCGCCGCCGACGACTGGGAGACCTTCTGACCCGGTCGGCGGGCGGCCCAGCGTCAGCCGAGCCAGCGGTGCAGGCGCTGCAACGCCTCGTCGAGATCGTCTGGCGTCGTGGCGACGGAGAAGCGCACGAAGCGCCCGCCGTCAGCCTCGCCGAAGTCGGCGCTCGGCGTGGCCACCACCCGCGCACCTTGCATCATCGCGCGCACGAACGCCAGGCTGTCGGCCACGCCCACGCGCGCCATCGGCGCGCTCGCGTCGGCCCAGACGTAGAACGCGCCGTCCGGCGCCACCGGCACGGCAAAGCCAAGCTGCCGCAGCCCGGCGGCGAAGCGCCGCGCCCGCCGCGCGTATTCGGCGCGGCGCCGCTCGCACTCGGCCAGCGTGTCGGGCTCGAAGGCCGCCAGTGCTGCCCGCTGCGCCACGGTGCTGGCGCAGATGGCGTGGTTCTGCGCCAGCCGCTCCAGCGCCGGCACCAGCGGCGGCGGCAGCACCAGCCAGCCGAGCCGCCAGCCGGTCATGCCCCAGTACTTGGAAAAGCTGTTGACGCTGACGATGTCCTCGCCCAGCGCCAGCGCCGTGGCGGCGTCTTCGCCAAACGTCAGCGGCAGGTAGATCTCATCGACCACCAGCGCCCCGCCGCGCGCGCGCACCTGCGCGAGGCTGGCTGCCAGCGTTGCCGCCGGGATCGAGGCGCCGGTCGGGTTGGCGGGACTGGCCAGCATCAGCCCGCGCGTGCGCGCGCCCCAGGCGGCCTGCAGCGCCGCCGGCTCGGGTTGAAAGCGCCCGGCTGCCCGCGTCGGCACCAGCCGCGGCTGCACGCCAAGGCTGGCCAGGATCTGCCGGTTGCACGGGTAGCACGGATCCGGCAGCAGCACCTCGTCGCCGGCGTCGAACAGCAGCAGGCTGGCCAGCTGCAGCGCGCCGGACGCCCCGGCCGTCACCGCCACACGCGCCGGATCCACCGCCACGCCCCAGCGCGTGCCGTACCAGGCGGCGATGGCCTCGCGCAGCGCCGGCAGGCCCAGCGCCGGCGTGTAGCCGGTCTGCCCGGCGCGGATCGCGCGTTCGGCGGCTTGCTGCACCGCCGGCGGGGCGCCGACGTCGGGCTCGCCGATGTTGAGGCGCAACAGCCGCGGCGCGCCGGGTGCGCTTTGCCGTTCCAGCTCGGCGGCTTCGAGGGCTACCTGCATCACCCAGAACGGCGCCACGCCTTCGGCGCGGCGGCTCGCGGTCGGTGCGGGCGTCGTCGGGGTCGTCATGCGGGTCACTTGCCGATGCAGAAGCGCGCGAAGATCGCGCCGAGCAGCTCGTCGGCGCCGAAGGCGCCGGTGAGGGTGCCGAGGGCCTCCTGCGCCAGCCGCAGCTCCTCGGCCAGCAGCTCCAGCGCCGGCGCCGGGCCGTGCAGCAGCCGCTCGGCCGCCTGCAGGTGCGCCTGCACGCGCCGCAGCGCCTCGACGTGACGCTGGCGCGCGCTGTAGAGGCCCTCGGCGGTGGCGCCGTCCCAGCCGGCCAGCCGCAGCAGGCGCTGGCGCAGCGCCTGCAGCCCCGCGCCGCTGCGCGCCGACAGGCGCACGCCGCCGTCGGCGTCCTCGCCGGGCTCCACGCCGGCGGCGTCGGCCTTGTTCCAGACCTCGATCACCGGCACCTTCTCAGGCAGCCGGGCGCGGATGGTGGCGTCGGCCTGCGCGTAGGCCGGCTCGTGCGCGCGCGTCAGGTCGTGCACGAACAGCACCGCGTCGGCCTGCGCGATGCGCTGCCAGGCGCGCTCGATGCCCAGGCGCTCGACCTCATCCACCTCCGCGCCGTCGCGCAGCCCGGCGGTGTCGATCACGTGCAGCGGCACGCCCTCGATCTGGATCGCCTGCTGCACGACGTCGCGCGTGGTGCCGGCGATCGGCGTGACGATGGCCACCTCGGCCTGCGCCAGCGCGTTGAGCAGCGAACTCTTGCCGGCGTTGGGCTGGCCGGCGATGACGACGTGCAGCCCCTCGCGCAGCAGCGCGCCCTGGCGCGTGCGCGCCAGCACCTCCGCCAGCTGCGCCTGCAGCCGCTCAAGCTGCCCCGCGGCATCCGCCTGGCGCAGGACGTCGATCTCCTCCTCGGGGAAATCGAGCGTGGCCTCCACCAGCAGCCGCAGCTGCACCAGCGCCTCGTGCAGCGCGCCCACCGCCTGCGAGAACGCACCGGCCAGCGAGCGCGCGGCGCTGCGCGCGGCGGCCTCGGTGCTGGCGTCGATCAGGTCGGCCACCGCCTCGGCCTGCGCCAGGTCCAGCTTGCCGTTGAGGAAGGCGCGCTCGGTGAACTCGCCGGGCCGCGCCAGCCGCAGCCCCGGCAGGCGCGGCCGGCCGCTTTGCGGGTCGGGCTCGGCGGCGGCCTCCAGGCAGCGCTGCAGCAGCAGCTGCAGCAGCACCGGGCCGCCGTGCGCCTGCAGCTCCAGCACGTCCTCGCCGGTGTAGGAGTGCGGCGCCGGAAACCACAGGGCAAGGCCATGATCGAGCGCGCTGCCGTCGGCGGCGCGGAAGGGCCCGTAATGCGCGTGGCGCGGCGCAAGCCGCCGCCCCAGCAGCGGCGCGTGCAGCGCCTCCAGGCCCCGGCCGCTCAAGCGCACGATGCCGACCGCACCGCGGCCCGGCGCGGTGGCCACGGCGACGATCGGCTCGTCATGGCGCGGCAGCATCGCCTGGCGTCACTTGAACTTCGGCAGGTTGAACTTCAGCGGCACGCCCATCGTGTGGTTGATGTAGGCCTGCTGCGCGATCGTCAGCACGTTGTTGACGATCCAGTAGAGCACCAGACCAGCCGGGAAGAAGAAGAACATCACGCTGAACACCAGCGGCATCAGCCACATCAGCTTGGCCTGCAGGGGATCCGGCGGCAAGGGGTTGAGCGCCGTTTGCACGACGGTGGTCAGCGTCATGACCAGTGGCAGCACGTAATAAGGGTCGGGCGACGACAAATCGTCGATCCAGCCGATCCACGGCGCGTTGCGCATCTCCACGCTGGCCAGCAGCACCCAATACAGCGCAATGAACACCGGAATCTGGATCAGGATCGGCAGGCAGCCGCCCAGCGGGTTGACTTTTTCCTCGCGGTAGAGCTGCAACATTTCTTGCTGCAGCAACTGGGGCTTGTCTTTCAGGCGCTCGCGCATTTCCATCAGGCGGGGGCTGATGGCCTTCATCTTGGCCATGCTGCGGTAGGCGCTGGCGTTGAGCCAGTAAAACGCCGCCTTGATCAGCACCACCAGCAGCACGATCGCCCAGCCCCAGTTGCCAACCAGGCCGTGGATCTTTTCCAGCAGCCAATACAGCGGCTTGGCCAGGATCGTCAGCCAGCCGTAGTCCTTGACCAGCTCCAGCCCCGGCGCCAGCCGCTCCAGCACCTTCTCTTCCTGCGGGCCGACCACCAGGCGCGCAGCGCTCGTCTGCGTGGCCCCAGGGGCCAGCGTCAGCTCCGGGCCGATCTGGCCGACCGCGTACAGGTTGTCCACCTTGCGCGCGTAGTTTTCGCGCTCCACGCCTTCCGGCAGCAGCCAGGCGCTGAAGAAATAGTGCTGCACCATCGCCACCCAGCCGTCGCGGGCCTGGCGTTGGAAGTCCGCCCGGCCCTTGTCAAGGTCGGCGAATTCAATTTTTTGATACTTGCCTTCGTGGCTGTAAACCGCCGGGCCGGTGAACGTGGAGTAAAACGGCGTTTCGCTGCCGGCCTTCAGGCCATCGCGCAGCAGCTGCTGGTACGGGCGCACGCGCGCCTCGGCCTCGCCCTGGTTGACGACCTCGTGCTGCACGTCGAGCACGTAGCTGCCACGCTGCAGCGCGATGCGCTTGCGCAGCACCAGCCCCTCCACCGGGTCGGACTCGAACACCAGTTCCAGCCGCTCTTGCCCGTCGGCCAGCTCGATCGGGCCGCTGGCGGCGGGGCTGATGAGCCGCATCGGCGTCTTGTGCGTCGGCGCGGGGCGCCCGCCTTCGCCGATCAGGCCGGACTGCGCCACATACACGCGCCGGCCATCATCCACCAGCAGCTGCAGCGGCGTGAACGATTGGCGCAACGCCTTGCCGGTTTCCGCCGCGTGTCGGAGCAGCCGTGCGCCGGCCAACGTCGCCCCTTCGCTGTCAAACGTCAGCTCCAGCACGTCGGTGCGTACGACGTAGCGCTGGCGCGCCGCCGGCGCGGCGGTCGCCGGCACGGCGCCGGGCGACGCGGCGCTGCCAACGCTGGGTTGGGGCACATCAGCGGCGCCTGAGGGGACGCCTTCGGCCGGCGCCGTGGCCGCGGGCCTTGGCGTGCTGGACGGAAAAAACGTGGCGGGATGCCCGCGATGGATCTGCCAGCGATCCCACAACAGGATCAGCGAAAAGCCAAAGATCACCCACAGGATGGAGCGCCGAATGTCGTTCATGACGGGGTCGGGGGATCGGAAGGGGAGGAGCGCGCCGCCCAGCTGAACAGCCGCGGCGCTTGCGCCGGCACCGGGTCGTGGCCGCCGGCGCACCAAGGGTGGCAACGCAGAACGCGCCGCGCCGCCAAGTAGCTGCCGCACAAAGCGCCGTGACGCTGCAGCGCTTCCAAAGCGTAAGCCGAGCAGCTCGGGGTGAAGCGACACGAAGAGCCCACCCACGGGCTAAGCAGCAAGCGATAGCCCTGCACCAGGGCGATCAGCAGCCGCTGCGGCCATCGGGCCAGTCCTGCCCAGACCTTCACCGATCGGTCTCCTTCAGACCAGCCAGGCGTTGCGGCAGGCGATCGCGCAAAAGCCACATCAGCTCGGCTCGCACCGCCCGACGCAGCGCGCGGGAGGCGGCGCTGGGGAATTCGCTCGTCGGCCAGCCGCGCTTGAGTCTTAACACCCACGCACCAGGCGGCGGCGGATGCAGAGCGGCCACCGCGCGCGCTTGACGCTTGATCAGATTGCGCGTCACCGCGCGGCGCGCGCCGCGGCGCGACACCACCAAGCCCAGCCACGGCCCGGGGCCACGGGGCAACGTCTCGGCTTCAGGCGGCCACGGCCAAGCGATGCCGTGCAGCGCGAAATGCTCACTTTGCGCCAGGGGGGCAGCGGCCAAGATCCGCTCGAAATGCGCCCGGCGGCGCAACGATGGCAGCCGTGGGACGGCGCCAGAAGCCGGAGCCGGGCTGACCGCAGCGGCGCCCACGAAAGCAAAACCGTTAGACCGCCAGGCGTTTGCGGCCTTTGGCGCGGCGCGCGTTGATGACCTTGCGGCCGCCACGCGTTTTCATCCGCACAAGAAACCCATGCGTGCGGGCGCGACGAATTTTGGAAGGTTGGTACGTGCGTTTCATTTGGACGGGATCCTCACGCAAGCGATGCTCGATCTTGCAGCAAAGCAAGGTCGCACCAAAACCCTTTATTATGGCAGAGGGGGCTTATCCTTGCCAGCCCCCATAGAACCCGGCGTGCAGGTCGAGCCGATGGTCGGTTGAAGGCGGCGGCTGGCGCTGTGGATAACTCGAGCTGGGCGGCTACAATCGGTCGCAGTCATGAGTTCGGTGCGATCGGTTTCGGATGCGGCTGCCGCGCCTGGTCAGGGGCCAGGCGCGGATTTGTGGGAGGCGTGCCTGCAGCGGTTGGCGCAGGAGATGCCGCCCCAGCAGGTGACCACGTGGCTCAAGCCGCTGGCTGCGCAGGTGGCGGCCGATGGCTCGCGCGTGACGTTGACGGTGGCCAATCGCTTCAAGCTCGATTGGGTGCGCGCGCAGTACGCCGGGCGTATCAGTGCGGCGCTGCAAGAACTGGCTGGCCAGCCGGTGGCGCTGGAGCTGGTGCTGGCCCCGCGCGAGGCGCCCGCCAGCCCTGCCGGGCGGGCAAGCGCGGCGCGCACGGCCTTGCCGCTGCGCGGCGAGTCCGCGCTGCCGCCGCTGGCCGAGTCGCCGGCGCCCGAGCCGGCGCCCGCGGAGCACCGCACGCGCCTGAACCCGGCCCTGACGTTTGCCACGCTGGTGGAGGGGTCGGCCAACCGCATGGCGCGCGCCGCGGCGATGCACGTAGCCGCCAGCCCCGGCCAGCTCTACAACCCGCTGTTCATCTACGGCGGCGTGGGCCTGGGCAAGACGCATCTGGTGCACGCGATCGGCAACCAGCTGCTGGCCGAGCGTCCCGAGGCCAAGGTGCTGTATGTGCACGCCGAGCAGTTCGTCTCGGACGTCGTCAAGTCCTACCAGCGCAAGACCTTTGACGCTTTCAAGCAGCGTTACCACAACCTGGATCTGCTGCTGATCGACGACGTGCAGTTCTTCGCCAACAAGGACCGCACGCAAGAGGAATTTTTCAACGCCTTCGAGGCGCTGCTGGCCAAGAAGAGCCACATCGTGATGACCAGCGACACCTATCCCAAGGGGTTGACGGACATCCACGAGCGGCTGGTGTCGCGTTTCGACTCCGGGCTGACGGTGGCCATCGAGCCGCCGGAGCTGGAGATGCGCGTGGCCATCCTGATCAGCAAGGCGCAGGCCGAGGGCGCCGCGATGCCCGAGGACGTGGCGTTCTTTGTCGCCAAGAACGTGCGCTCCAACGTGCGCGAGCTGGAGGGCGCGCTGCGCAAGATCCTGGCCTATGCGCGCTTCAACCAGCGCGAGGTCTCGATCGCCGTGGCGCGCGAGGCGCTCAAGGATCTGCTCAGCATCCAGAACCGCCAGATCAGCGTCGAAAACATCCAGAAGACGGTGGCTGACTTCTACAAGATCAAGGTCGCCGACATGTATTCCAAGAAGCGGCCGGCGGCGATCGCGCGGCCGCGCCAGATCGCGATGTACCTGGCCAAGGAGCTGACGCAGAAGAGCCTGCCGGAGATCGGCGAGCTCTTTGGCGGGCGCGACCACACCACCGTGCTGCACGCCGTGCGCAAGATCGCCGCCGAGCGCCAGGTGGACAGCGAACTCAATCAGCAGCTCCACGTGCTGGAGCAGACCTTGAAGGGGTGACCCGAGCATGATCGTCCTGCAAGCGACGCAAGAGCGGCTGCTGGCCGCGCTGCAGTCCGTCAGCGGCATCGTCGAGCGCCGCCACACCGTGCCGATCCTGGCCAACGTGCTGATCCGCCGTGACGGCGGCGCGGTGCAGTTCACCACCTCCGACCTGGAAATCCAGATCCGCGCCAGCGCCGACTTCGGCGGCGACGCCGGGCCGTTTGCCACCACGGTGGGGGCGCGCAAGCTGATCGACATCCTGCGCACGCTGCCGGCGGAGCAGACCGTCACGCTGGACGCCAGCGGCGGGCGCGTGGTGCTCAAGGCCGGCAAGAGCCGCTTCACGCTGCAGACGCTGCCAGCGGAGGACTTTCCGCTGGTGCAGGAGGCGCCCGCGTTCGGGCCGGCGTTTGCGGTGCCGCAGAAAGTGCTCAAGCGCCTGCTCGGGCTGGTGTCGTTTGCGATGGCGGTGCAGGATATCCGCTATTACCTCAACGGCATCCTGTTCGTCGCCGAGGGGCGGCGGCTGACGCTGGTGGCCACCGACGGCCACCGGCTGGCGCTGGCCAGCGCCGAGCTGGAGGTGGAGGTGCCGCGCCAAGAGGTGATCCTGCCGCGCAAGACGGTGCTGGAGCTGCAGCGGCTGCTGGCGGAGCGCGACGACCCGATCGAGCTGCGCTTTGCGAGCAACCAGGCCAAGTTCACGCTGGGAACCCTGGAGTTTGTCACCAAGCTGGTGGAGGGCAAGTTCCCGGACTACCAGCGCGTCATCCCCACCGCGCACCGCAATGTGCTGGTGCTGGGCCGCCTGCCGCTGCTGGCGGCGCTGCAGCGCGCCGCCATCATGACCAGCGACAAGTTCAAGGGCGTGCGGCTGCACCTGGAGCCGGGCCTGTTGCAGGTGGCGGCCAACAATGCCGAGCAAGAAGAGGCGGTCGATGAGCTCGATGTGGAATACAGCGGCGAGGTCATCGACATCGGCTTCAACGTGCAGTATCTGCTCGACGTGCTGGGCGCGATGGCGGCGCTGGGCGCCGAACACGTGCGCATCGAGCTGCAGGATGGCAACGCCTCGGCGCTGCTCACGGTGCCCGGTGAGGAACACTTCAAATACGTGGTGATGCCGATGCGCATCTGAGTGGATCCATGACTGAATCGCAACACCCCACCGCGCCGAGCGCGGGCTACGGTGCCGAGGCCATCCAGATCCTGGAGGGGCTGGAGGCGGTGCGCAAGCGCCCCGGCATGTATATCGGCGACACCTCCGATGGCACCGGTCTGCACCACCTGGTTTTTGAAGTGGTGGACAACTCCATCGACGAGGCGCTGGCCGGCCACTGCGACGACATCGTCGTCACCATCCACAGCGACAACTCGATCAGCGTGCTGGATAACGGCCGCGGCATCCCCACCGGCATCAAGTGGGACGACCGCCATGAGCCCCGGCGCAGCGCCGCCGAGATCGCGCTGACCGAGCTGCACGCTGGCGGCAAGTTCAACCAGAACGCCTACAAGGTCTCCGGCGGCCTGCACGGCGTGGGGGTGAGCTGCGTCAACGCGCTGTCGCGCTGGCTGCGCCTGACGGTGCGCCGCGACGGCAAGGTGCACTATCTGGAATTCGCCCGTGGTGAAGTGGTGGGGCGCCTGGTCGAGGAGGCCACCGCGCCCGACGGCAGCCGCGTGCTCGTCTCGCCGATGCGGGTGCTGGGCGCCACCGACAAGCGCGGCACCGAGGTGCACTTCCTGCCCGACACCGAGATCTTTCGCGAGAACCACGACTTCCACTACGAGATCCTGGCCAAGCGGCTGCGCGAGCTGAGCTTTCTGAACAACGGCGTGCGCATCCGGCTGATCGACGAGCGCAGCGGCAAGAGCGACGATTTTTCCGGCGCCGGCGGGGTCAGAGGCTTCGTCGAGTTCATCAACGCCGGCAAGAAGGTGCTGCACCCGACCGTCTTCCACGCCACCGGCAGCCGCCCCGCCGCCGACTACGGCGGCATCCCCGGCACCGAGATCGGCGTCGAGGTGGCGATGCAGTGGAACGACGGCTACAACGAGAACGTGCTGTGCTTCACCAACAACATCCCGCAGCGCGACGGCGGCACGCACCTGACGGGCCTGCGCGCGGCCATGACGCGCGTCATCGGCAAATACATCGAGCAACATGAGCTGGCCAAGAAGGCCAAGGTCGAGGTGACCGGCGACGACATGCGCGAGGGGCTGTGCTGCGTGCTGTCGGTCAAGGTGCCGGAGCCGAAGTTTTCCAGCCAGACCAAGGACAAGCTGGTCAGCTCCGAGGTGCGCGCGCCGGTGGAGGACATCGTGGCGCGGGCGCTGACCGACTACCTGGAGGAGCACCCGCAGGACGCGCGCATCATCTGCGGCAAGATCGTGGAGGCCGCGCGCGCACGCGAGGCGGCGCGCAAGGCGCGCGAGATGACGCGGCGCAAGGGCGTGCTCGACAGCCTGGGGTTGCCCGGCAAGCTGGCCGACTGTCAGGAAAAAGACCCGGCGCTGTCGGAGATCTACATCGTCGAGGGGGACTCCGCCGGCGGCAGCGCCAAGCAGGGCCGCGACCGCAAGTTCCAGGCCATCCTGCCGCTGCGCGGCAAGATCCTCAACGTCGAGAAGGCGCGCTACGAGAAGCTGCTGGCCAGCCAGGAGATTCTGACGCTGATCACAGCCCTGGGCACCGGCTTGGGCCGCAGCAGCAGCGGGGAAGACGGACGTGTGCGTTCCAGCGGCGAAGAGTTTGACATCGCCAAGCTGCGCTACCACCGCATCATCCTGATGACCGACGCCGACGTCGACGGCGCGCACATCCGCACGCTGCTGCTGACGTTCTTCTACCGCCAGATGCCTGAGCTGATCGAGCGCGGCCACGTCTTCATCGCGCAGCCGCCGCTGTATAAGGTGAAGTGCGGCAAGGAGGAGCTGTACCTGAAGGACGACCACGCGCTGCAGGCGTATTTGCTGCGCGTGGCGCTGCAGGGCGCGCGCGTGTACACCGGCGGCGCGCAGCCGCGCGTGATCGAAGGCGAGGAGCTGCAGGCGCTGGCGCAGCGCCACCAGGCCGCCGAGAGCGTGGTGGCGCGCTTAAGCCCCGTGATGGACGCCGAAGCGCTGCGCGCGATCGCCGCCGGCGTGGCGCTCGACCTCGACGACATGGAGGCCGCCGCGGCCAGCGCCGCGGCGCTGCAGGCGGCGCTGCGCGCCGGCGCCCGCAACGGCAGCGCGCCGGAGGTGCGCGCTGAACTCGACCCGCGCACCGACAAGCCGCTGCTGCGCATCAGCCGCCGCCACCACGGCAACGTGCGCACGAGCGTCATCACGCAGGACTTCGTGCACGGCGAGGACTACGCCGCGCTGGCGGATGCCGCGCGCACGCTCTCGGGCCTGCTCGGCGAGGGCGCCCGGGTGCAGCGCGGCGACGGCGAGCGCCAGCGCGAAGCGGCGGTGGACGACTTCCGCGCCGCGATGCGCTGGCTGCTGGCCGAAGCCGAGCGCACCACCAGCCGCCAGCGCTACAAGGGCCTGGGCGAGATGAACCCCGAGCAGCTGTGGGAGACGACGATGAACCCGGCGGTGCGCCGCCTGCTGCAGGTGCGCATCGAGGACGCCATCGAAGCCGACAAGGTCTTCACGATGCTGATGGGCGACGAGGTCGAGCCGCGCCGCGCCTTCATCGAGGCCAACGCGCTGCGCGCGGCCAACCTGGACGTATGAGGCGGGCGGTTGACGCGGCGGCCGGGCATCCCTAGATCCAAAGAAAGGTAAGGAGACCGCGATGATCGAAGCCGCCGTCACCAGCAAGGGGCAGGTCACGATCCCGGCCGCGATCCGGCGCGCTGGCTCGCCGCCCCCGCGACCGACGACGCCTGAACCATGATGACCGGCTCGCTTCACCCTGGCGGCCGCTGGCGCAGCACCTTCCGCGTGCCGGCGATGGACTGCCCGTCGGAGGAAAACCTGATCCGCGCCGCGCTGCGCGGGCTGCGGGGGGCGCGGCTGACGTTCGACCTGCCCGGGCGCACGCTGGTGGTCGAACACGCCGGGCCGGCCGATGCGGTGCTGCAGCGGCTGCAGCCGCTCAAGCTCGGCGCGCAGCTCATCGACAGCGTCGCGCTGACCGAGCCCGGCCCGGCCGCGGCCGAGACCGACCCGGCCGCCGAGGCGCGCGTGCTGCGCGCGCTGCTGGCGATCAACGCGCTGATGTTCGTCGTCGAGCTCGGCGCGGGCTGGTGGGCGCAGTCCACCGGGCTGATGGCCGACGCGCTGGACATGCTGGCCGACGCGGCGGTCTACGGCACCGCCCTGCTGGCGGTGGCGCGCGGTGCGGCCAGTCAGGCCGCGGCGGCGCGCGTGGCCGGCTGGACCCAGGCGCTGCTTGCGTTGCTGGCGCTCGTGGAGGTGGCGCGGCGGGCCTGGTTCGGCAGCGAGCCGGTGTCGCTGCTGATGATGGGGGTGGGCGCGCTGGCGCTGGTGGCCAACGTGGCCTGCCTGCTGCTGATCGCGCGCCACCGCGACGGCGGCGTGCACATGCAGGCAAGCTACATCTTCTCCGCCAACGACGTGCTGGCCAACCTCGGCGTCATCGTCGCCGGCGCGCTGGTGCTGGCCACCGGCGCGGCGTGGCCGGATCTGCTGATCGGCACCGTGATCGCCGTCGTCGTGCTGCGCGGGGCGCGGCGCATCCTCGCGCTGACCTGAGGCCGGCCCGGCGCCGCGCCGTGGCGGCGGGCCCGCCCTGCCATCGCGGCCATGTCCTGACCGGGCCCGAACGCACCGACGCCCCGGTTCGCCCTGATGTTCAATGATTCAAGTATCATTGAACCATGATGCAGGAAGCCGAAGCCGTGCAAGCGCTGGCCGCGCTGGCTCAGCCGGTGCGGTTACGGGCCTTTCGCGCCCTGGTGCAAGCCGGCGCCGAGGGACTAACCCCCGGCGCGCTGGCCGAGACGCTGCAGGCGAGCCCCAGCGCGCTGTCCTTCCACCTGAAGGAGCTGCTGCACGCCGGCCTGGTGACGCAGCAGCGCCAGGGCCGCCACCTGATCTACCGTGCCGCCTACGACGCGATGGACGCCTTGCTGAGCTACCTCACTGAGCAATGCTGCGGCGGCCAACGGTGCGCCGCTGCTGAGCGATGGCGCAGTCTTCCAGAGTCCAGCAGCCCGGCTCCATGACAACGCGGCGTCACGCGCCTGTTGCACGATGCGAAGCCGACACCCCTAGCCCCTGCGCCGACCGTCATGATTTTTTGTTGACTGAGGAGACCCCTGATGAGCGTCCCATCCCATCATCCCTTGAACGTCCTGTTTTTGTGTACGCACAACTCGGCGCGCAGCATCCTGGCTGAGGCGCTGCTGAACCATCTGGGGCGTGGGCGCTTTCGCGCCTACTCGGCCGGCAGCAACCCGCGCCCAAACCAACAGCCCAACCCGATGGCGCTGCAGGTGCTGCGCGAAGCTGGCATTCCCACCGAGGGCCTGCGCAGCAAGAGCTGGGATGAATTTGCCGGCCCCGAGGCGCCGCACATGGATTTGATCATCACCGTGTGCGACCAGGCCGCAGGCGAGCCGTGCCCGGTGTGGCCGGGCCACCCCGCCACCGCGCACTGGGGTTATCCGGATCCGTCCGCGCTGCAAGCTGACGACGCCGCCAAGCTGGAGGCGTTTCGGCACACGATGCAGCGGATCAAACGCCGGCTCGAAATGTTGGTGGCGTTGCCGCCGGACAAGCTGGCGCGCGCTTGCTTGCAAGATAGCGCCCGCGCCTTGGCGCAAGCTTAAGCGCAGGAAGGGATCCGCATGAGCGCGCAATGCGAAACCACCGCCAAGCGCGCCGCCGGCGCGCCGCTGGGCGTGTTCGAACGCTACCTGACGCTGTGGGTGGCGCTGTGCATCGTGGCCGGCATCGCGCTCGGGCAGGCGTGGCCGGCCCTGTTCCAGGCGGTGGCGCGGCTGGAGGTGGCGCAGGTCAACCTGCCGGTCGGGCTGCTGATCTGGGTGATGATCATCCCGATGCTGCTGAAGGTGGACTTCGGCGCGTTGCCGCAGGTGCGCCGGCACGTGCGCGGCATCGCCGTGACGGTGGCGGTCAACTGGCTGGTCAAGCCGTTTTCGATGGCGCTGCTGGCGTGGCTGTTCGTGCGCCAGCTGTTCGCGCCGTGGCTGCCGTCGGATCAGCTCGACAGCTACGTGGCCGGGCTGATCCTGCTGGCCGCTGCGCCGTGCACCGCGATGGTGTTCGTCTGGAGCCGGCTGTCGGGCGGCGATCCGCTGTTCACGCTGAGCCAGGTGGCGCTCAACGACACCATCATGGTGTTCGCATTCGCACCGATCGTCGCCCTGCTGCTGGGGCTGGCCTCCATCACCGTGCCGTGGGATACGCTGCTGTTCTCGGTGGGGCTCTACATCGTGGCGCCGGTGCTGCTGGCGCAGGCGTGGCGGCGGGCGCGGCTGCGCCGCGGTGGCGAGGCGGCGCTGCAGGCCACGCTGGCGTGGCTGGGGCCGGCGTCGATCGCCGCGCTGCTGCTCACCCTGGTGCTGCTGTTCGGCTTTCAGGGCGAGCAGATCCTGCGCCAGCCGCTGGTGATTGCGCTGCTGGCGGTGCCGATCATCATCCAGGTGGTGTTCAACTCGGCGCTGGCCTATGGGCTGAACCGCTACGTGGGCGAGGCGCACTGCGTGGCGGCGCCGTCGGCGCTGATCGGGGCGTCCAACTTCTTCGAGCTGGCGGTGGCCACGGCGATCAGCCTGTTCGGCTTTGAGTCCGGCGCGGCGCTGGCCACGGTGGTGGGCGTGCTGATCGAGGTGCCGCTGATGCTGGCGGTGGTGGCGGTGGTCAACCGCACGCGCGACTGGTATGAGCGGGGCCGCCAAGTCGCCGCGGCAGGGTGAGCGGCGCGACGGCAGGGCGTTGCCGCACGCACGGTGGCAATGGGGGTCTATTCATCGATTTCATACGATGAGTAATATCTGAAAAATTGATTTCTTAGGATGAGCTGTTCGCGGTAGGCTTGTAACTGAGTTACATCTTCCCTTGGAGGGTAGCCCCGTGAACAACTTGCTCGATCCTGCGATTCTGTTCTTCGTCTTCGGCGTGCTGGCCGGCGCGGTGCGCTCCAACCTGGAGATCCCGGCGGCGCGGCCACGCTGACGCTGGGCGGCGGCGCAGGAGGTGGGGCGCCGCTGTCGATCGGGCGCATCCTGCACGAGTCGTTCACCGACGGGGCGCACCTGCTGCTGCTCGGGGCGCTGGCCGTCGGCATGGTCAGCGGCGAGCAGGGCCAGGCGATGATGAAGCCGTTCTCCGGCGACCTGTTCAAGGGCATGCTGGCGTTCTTCCTGCTTGACATGGGCCTGATGGTGGCGCGCAACTTTCGCGAGGCGCGGCAAGCGTCGCCGGTGCTGCTGGCGTACGCGGTGGCGGGGCCGCTGGCGCACGCCGCCATCGCGCTGGGGCTGGCCACCGTGCTGGGCCTGAGCGCGGGTGACGCCGCGCTGCTGATGGCGCTGTCGGCCAGCGCTTCCTACATCGTGGTGCCGGCGGTGCTGCGCTACGCGATCCCGGAGGCCAACCCGGCGCTGTATTTCGGGCTGAGCTTGGGGGTGACATTGCCCTTCAACATCCTGAAGGGCAGCCCGTTTTACACGCAGATGGCCGCCATGGCGTTGGGCTAGCAGGCGCAATCTTGCATGAACCGGTGGCGGGGGATCTTAAGTTCCAGCGCCGCCGGCTCGTCGATACGATGCCCTGGGTCGACACAGACGCTGGCTCACTCAAAGCGCTTGACGCCGGTGAACATCGCCCGCACCAACGAAACCCGCTGCAGCCGGCCCATCACCAAGGCCGCCGCGGCATGCACCGCGGCGGCCACCAGCAGGGCGTTGGCCAGCGCCTCGTGCAAGTCTTCCAGCCATTCTTCCCCAAAAAGGGCATCGGTCTGCATTAGCCAGCCGGTCAAGCCCAGCGCCAGCACCAGCGCCATCAAGGCCAGCATCATCAGCGCACCGAAGGGGTTGTGGCCTGGATTGGCGTCCGGCTCCCCAGCCAGCACTGCACGCGCATGCGCGCGCAGCCGCGCTGGGGTGGGCCACCAGTCGGCGAAGCGGGCATGGCGGCTGCCCACCAGCCCCCACAGCAAGCGCAACCCAACCCAGGCCGCCGCCGCGTAGCCGACCCAGCGGTGCGCGGTCTCGCCCTCTTCCAACACCCAGAGGTTCAACACCACGCACGTCACCAGGCTCCAGTGGAAGACGCGCACGAACGGGTCCCAGACATACACTGCGGCGGGACGTTGCATTGTGCAAGCTCCTCGTTACGTTTTACGACGTCTTACTTGCGTTGCAGCTCCGCGCCGGTGGCGGGGTCAAAATAGATTTCCACCTTCTTGCCAGCCGCATCGCGTCCGTAGATTTCGTAGCACTGCCCCGAGCTGACTTTGAAGGTCTTGATCTGGTAGCCGCGCTTTTCCACCATGGCGCGGAAGTCGGCCTCTTTCATCCATTGTTCTTTGGGCGCTTTGCACTGGGGGCTGGCCCAGGCGGCGCCAAGCGAGGCCAGCGCCACGGTGATGCCCAGAAAGATTTGACGCATGATCCACACTCCTCCATCATTGGATCGATCCGAACGGGGCAGGCCCGTGCGAGAACGCGCGTGCACCGCCCCGGCAGGCAGTGTGCAGCCGCTTGGCTGAACCGACGCTGAATGGCGCGGTCATCATGGGTTCATGCTCGGTTCAGGCTGGCGGCGTTACCCTTTAGCCATGCGACGGCGATGTTGGGGCAGCACCGTTTCCCCTGTCTTGCGCGCTGGTGCTGCCTGGCGTCGAAAGGCGGGCCTGGGCATGGCGCTGGCGCTGACCATCGCGTGGCCGTTGGCGCAGGCGGATCGCGCGCTCGACCATCGCCGCGCGCGAGAGGCGGTGCTGGCCGGTGAAATTCGACCACTGGCCGAAATCTTGCAGCGGGTGCAGCCGTTGCTTGATGGCGAGATCATCGCCACCGAGCTGGAGCGCGAACACGGTCGTTGGGTTTATGAATTCAAAGTCCTGCGATCCGACGGACGCGTGGTCGAGTGGTCTGTGGACGCACGCGAGGGCAACGTGCTCAAGACCGAAGTCAAGAGAGGCAAGCGGTGAGGGTGCTGCTGGTGGAGGACGAGGCGGCCTTGGCGCAGCGGCTGGCGGTCAGCCTGCGCGCAGCCGGCTACACGGTGGACGTGGCCTGCGACGGCCGCCGCGCCTGGGAGCTGGGCGGCGTGGAGCCCTACGACGCCATCGTGCTGGATCTGGGTCTGCCGCAGCTGGACGGCCTGACGGTGCTGCAGCGCTGGCGCGCCGAGGGGGTGGCGGCGCCGGTGCTGATCCTGACCGCGCGCGACGCCTGGCAGGACAAGGTGGCCGGCATCGACGCCGGGGCGGACGATTACCTGACCAAGCCGTTTCACACCGAGGAGCTGCTGGCGCGCCTGCGCGCACTGATCCGCCGCGCGCACGGCGCCGCCCACCCGGTGCTGCGCTGCGGCGCGCTGGAGCTGGACACGCGCCAGCAGCGCGCCAGCGTGGCGGGGCAGCCGCTGGGCTTGACGGCGCAGGAGCTGCGCGTGCTGACCGTGCTGATGCATCGCGCGGGCCAGGTCGTCTCGCGCGACGAGCTGATGGAGCAGCTTTATGGCCTGGGGGGCGAGCGCGACTCCAACACCATCGAAGTGTTCGTGGCGCGTCTGCGGCGCAAGCTGCCGCCGGGCAGCATCCAGACCGTGCGCGGCCTGGGCTACCGGCTGGAGGCTGCGGTAGCATGAGGCGCGCAGCCGTCTCGCTGCGCTGGCGCCTGCTGCTGGCGGCGCTGCTGGCGGTGTCGCTGGCGCTGGCGCTGGCCGGGCTGGCGATCGCGCGGCTGTTCGAGCGGCACGTGACGCAGCAGTTCGATTTGCGCTTGCAGGATCAGCTCACGCAGCTGTTGGCGGCGCTGGAGCCGGACGCCGACGGGCAGCCGGTGCTGGCGCGGTCGCTGGCCGATCCGCGCTGGCAGCGCCCGTTCAGCGGCCTGTATTGGCAAGTGCAGGCGGTCGGGCGCGCGCAGGCCGAACCGGTGCTGCGCTCGCGCTCGTTATGGGACGAACGCTTGGCGCTGCCGGACGACACCTTGCCCGACGGCGCGCTGCATCGCCATGCGCTGCCCGGGCCGGCAGGGCAGCGGCTGCGGGCGATGGAGCGCGCGGTGCAGTGGGGCGAAACCGGGCCGCGCTGGCGCGTGGCGGTGGCCGCCGACACGCGCGAATTGCAGCAGGCGCTGCAGGCGTTTCAGGGCGCGCTGGCGCTGTCGCTGGCCGGGTTGGGGGCGGCGCTGCTGGCGGCGGTGGCGCTGCAATTGTGGCTTGGCTTACGGCCTTTGGGCGCGCTGCAACAGGCGCTGCAGGCGGTGCGCACGGGGCAGCGCACCCGGCTGCAGGGCAGGTTTGCCGCGGAGCTGCAACCGTTGGTGGACGAATTCAACCGCGTGCTGGCGCACCACGAGCAGACGGTGGAGCGGGCCCGTCGGCTGGCTGGGAACTTGGCGCACGCGATCAAGACGCCGCTGGCGGTGATTGGCACGCTGGCTGAAGAGCTGCTGCCGCGCGAGCCGACCATCGCCGCCGCGCTGCAAGAGCACGCGCAGCGCCTGCGCGAACAGGTGGACTGGCACCTGCGCCGCGCCCGTGCGGCCAGCGCCGCCCACCCGGCGCGCCACACGCCGGTGCAGCCGATTGTGGAGGGGCTGCTGCGCGTGATGCGCAAGGTGCACGCGCTGCGGGGCGATGGGGCGGCGCCGCTGCAGCTCAGTCTGCACGGAGATGCGGCGGCGGTGTTTGCCGGCGAGGCTCAGGATCTACAGGAAATGGTCGGCAACCTGGTGGACAACGCCTGCAAATGGGCGCGTCAGCAGGTGCGCGTGACCGTGCAGCGCGACGGCGAGGTTTTGTGGCTGATGGTGGACGACGACGGGCCGGGGCTGAGCCCCGAGCAACGCCGCCAGGTGCTGGCGCGCGGGGTACGGGCCGACGAGCGCGTGCCCGGCAGCGGGCTGGGTTTGGACATCGTGCGCGAGGTGGCTGCGCTCTACGGCGGGGCGTTGCAGCTGCAAGCAGGGCCGCTGGGCGGCTTGCGCGCGACGCTGCGGCTGCCCGCAGGCGACGCGCGGCCAAGCGTGGCCGCCCATTCGGGAACTTTGACGGCAGAGGCGGTCTCTTAGCCGTTGTGAGTCGTCTGTTGGGTTTGTGATGACCGCGAAGCGCGGCGCAGGGTCGCCATGATCCACGCGCCAGAAAAGCCGGCCGGGGCGGTTCTCCTCCTCCCTCCCTCCTCCTCTTTGTCCCGGCTGGCGCTTCGCGGTCTTTTTTTGCGCTGGGCAAACCCCTCAGGTTGCCGGCGGCTGCGTATCCGCGAAGCTGGGGCGCTGCATGAGCCGCTCATGCAAGCGCGCCAAATTGGGGTAGGCGCTGCGCCAGTCGATCTGGGGGAAGCGAAAGTCCAAATACCCCAAGGCCACCCCCACGGCGATGTCGGCCAGCGTCAGATGCACGCCGTGGCAGTAGGGGCGGTCGCCCAACCCCAAGCTCATGGCTTTGAGCGCGCGTTGCACGGCAGCCAGCTGACGCTCGATCCAAGCCTGGCTGCGTTCGTGCGCAGCGCGACCGCTCCAAGCCTGCTCCAAGCGGGCGGCCACCGCGGCATCGAGCATGCCGTCGGCCAGCGCTTCCCAGGTCTTGACTTCCACGCGCTCGCGTCCGCCTGCGGGGATGAGCTTGCCCACCGGCGACAGGGTGTCCAGGTATTCGACGATGACGCGCGAGTCAAACACCGCTTCCCCGCCCTCCATCACCAAGCATGGCACCTTGCCCAGCGGGTTGGCGTCCGGCACCGTGCTGTCGGCGGCCCAGGGGTCGGCCAGCTCAAACTGAAAGTCGAGCTTTTTTTCCGCCATGACGATGCGAACTTTGCGCACGTAAGGGCTGGTGAGGCTGCCGATGAGCTTGAGTTTCATGATGATGCGGGAAAGGGCCAAACGATACCCATGCCGGTGTCGCAAGCCGGCGTCGGGGTGCCGATTGTAGAGAGAATTGGCGCTGTCGGTGTGGCCGCGCAAGGGCCAACCTGCCTGCGCGGCCTACAATGCCGGCCATCATGCTTGCCGACACTGACCATCCCCTTACGGCGGCTGAGGCCGCGCTGACCGCGCTGTCGCCGCTGGACGGCCGCTACGCCGCCAAGGTCGCCGCGCTGCGGCCGATCTTCAGCGAATACGGCTTCATGCACCGGCGCGTGCAGGTGGAGCTGACGTGGTTCGAGCGCCTGAGCGACCTGGGCCTGCCGGAATTCCCGCCGCTGTCGGCGGCGGCGCGCGCGCACCTGCGGCGCGTGGTGCGGGATTTTGCGCCGGCGGATGCGGCGGCGATCAAGGCGATCGAGAAGACCACCAACCACGACGTCAAGGCGGTGGAATACTGGATCCGCGGCCACGCGGAGCTGGGCGTGCCGGGGGTGTTCGCCGGCTGGCCGGAGCTGCAGCGCGTCGGCGAGTTCGTGCACTTCGCCTGCACCAGCGAGGACATCAACAACACCAGCCACGCGCTGCAGCTGCAGGCCGGCCGCGCGGTGCTGCTGCAGGGCTTGGAGGCGATCGTGGCGCGGCTGCGCGAGCTGGCGCATGCGTGGGCCGAGGCGCCGATGCTGTCGCGCACGCATGGCCAGACCGCCAGCCCCACCACGGTGGGCAAGGAGCTGGCCAACGTGGTGGCGCGGCTCGAGACGGCGCGCGAGCGCATCGCCGCAGTGCCGCTGCGCGCCAAGATGAACGGGGCGGTGGGCAACTACAACGCGCACCTGGCGGCCTACCCGGAGGTGGATTGGGAAGCGTTTGCGCGCAGCGTGGTGGAAACGCCGGCGCCGGGGCCGGACACGCCGCCGGAGGCGCCGATCGGCCTCGGGCTGACGTTTCAGCCCTACAGCATCCAGATCGAGCCGCACGACTACATGGCCGAGCTGTTCGACGCCGTGGCGCGCAGCAACACCATCCTCGTCGATCTGGCGCGCGACGTCTGGGGCTACATCAGCCTGGGCTACTTCAAGCAGAAGCTCAAGGCCGGCGAGATCGGCTCCTCGACGATGCCGCACAAGGTCAATCCGATCGACTTCGAGAACGCCGAGGGCAACCTGGGGCTGGCCAACGCGCTGCTGCGCCACCTGAGCGAAAAGCTGCCGGTGAGCCGCTGGCAGCGCGACCTGACCGACTCCACCGTGCTGCGCAACATGGGCGTGGCGCTGGGCTACGCGGTGCTGGCGCACCAGTCGCTGCTGACGGGGCTGGCCAAGCTGGAGCTCAACCCTGCGGCGCTGGCGGCCGACCTGGACGCCGCGTGGGAGGTGCTGGCCGAGCCGATCCAGACCGTGATGCGGCGCTACGGCGTGCCGGGCGCCTACGAGCGGCTGAAGGAGGCCACGCGCGGCCAGCAAGTCACGCGCGAGGCGCTGCACGCGCTGATCGACGGCTTGCCGATTCCCGACGCGGAAAAGGCGCGCCTGCGCGCGCTCACCCCCGCCGGCTACACCGGCAAGGCTGCCGAGCTGGCGCGGCGGATTTGACGGCGCGCCGGGCCCGCCCGGGCCAGCGTGCGGCGGCCGCGCGGGCGTCAGGGGGCCGGGCGGGTTGCGTCCGGCGGCGCGACGGGGGCCGTGCAGGGTTCGGACGGCGCGTTCGCGCCCCGCCGTTCCACCGCCCGCTCGGCGTAGAGGTTGAAGCGCCAGGCGCTGCCGTCGCGCGTGATGCGACGCCAGACGGCGCGCTTCTCGCCCGGGGTCATCGCCGGCCAGCGCGTCACCTCCTCGTGCGTGCGGCCACAGCCTTTGCAGACCGCATCGCCCTGGTTGGTGGAGCAGATGGCGATGCACGGCGTGTCCGGCGTGGTGTCGTACCACGCTTTCCAGGCCGCCCAGGCGGCGCGCGGCATGGTGCGCTCATCCGCCTCGTCTTCGCCATAGTGGATCAGCAGCGCATAGACCTCCGCCAGCGCGCGCAGCGGCGCGGGCAGCGTCACCCCGTCGGGCGAGGGTTCGCGCTGGCGCCAGTAGTTGATCGCAGCCTCGATGTCGGAGATGTGGATGCCGGCCATGGGCGTCGTCGTGTCGGCGGTGCGGGCGCACCCGTGGGGTGCGGGACGCGGATGATAGCGGCTGCGCCGCCCGGGCGCGCCAGCCGCTCCACAGCCACGGCAACGGGTGGCCGCCATCAGCGTCGCCGCCGCGCCGCTTCCTGCTCGCGCAGCAGCGTCTCGACGTGGCGCACGCGCGCGTCCAGCACCGCCAGTTCCTGCCAGTCTTCGCCGCGTTGCTGGGCGGCCAGCCGCTGCGCGGCGCGAAAGCGCTCCAGCGCACCGGCGTAGTCCAGCTGCGCCAGCCGCGCCTCGCCCTCGGCGCGGCCGGCGCGCACCGGCTGGCCGAGCGCGCGTTGCAGGCCCGCCAGAGCGTCCCAGGCGGCGCCGTCGTGGGGGTGCTGCACGCACCACGCCTGCAGCCGCGCGGCGGCGTCGCGCGCCAGCTCCCCATCCGTCAGCGCCGCCGCTGGCGCGGCCAGCAGCAGCGCGGCGCGCGTGCCGTCGGCCAGCGCCGCACGCACCAGCCCCGGCAGGCGCGCGCGCTCGGGCGTTGGCAGCGCCGGCTCGGCGTGCAGCCGGGTCAGCAGCTCCAACTGCAGTGCGTCGGCGGCGCGGCGCAGCGCGGCGCTGCCGCCGGCGTCGCGCAGGGCCGCCAGCGCCCGCAGCGCGCCGTCCACGTCGCGCAGCAAGCCGGCAGCCAGCGCCGCCGCATAAGCGCTGGCGGCGTCATGGATGCGGGTTTGGGCGTGCACGCGCAGCCGCTCGGCGCTG
Source organism: Tepidimonas alkaliphilus (assembly GCF_007556595.1). Classification (GTDB taxonomy): domain Bacteria; phylum Pseudomonadota; class Gammaproteobacteria; order Burkholderiales; family Burkholderiaceae_C; genus Tepidimonas; species Tepidimonas alkaliphila. The sequence continues at coordinate 218,245 of NZ_VJNB01000002.1, read as the reverse complement.
GGGTCGGCCAGCACGCGCGCGCGCGCCGCCATCGCTTGGTGCCAGTCGGCGGGCGCCGCAGTGGAGGCGGCGCCCTGGACAGGCAGCAGCCCCAGCCGCGCGCGCATGTCGGCGATGCGCTCGCTGGTCAGCGGGTGGCTGCGCAGGTAGGGGAAGCTGCCGTCGTCGTTGAGGCGCGCGGACTGCTGCAGCCGCTCGAACATGCCGATGAAGCCATGGCCATCAAACCCGGCGGCCAGCAGCACCGCCAGGCCGAGCCGGTCGGCCTCGCGCTCCATGTCGCGCGAGAAGTTGAGTTGGCCCTGCAGCGCCATCGCCTGGCCGCCGGCGATGGCGGCGCTGGCGATGTCGGCGTTCCTGGCGGCGCTGGCGGCCAGCGCCCCCAGGATCATCGCCGCCAGCACCAGCGGCGCCTGCTGGCTCTGGCGTGTCAGCAGCCGGGCGATGTGCCGCTGCGTGACGTGGCAGAGTTCGTGCGCCAGCACGCTGGCCAGCTCCTCGGGCCGCTGGGTCACGCCGATCAGGCCCAGGTGCACGCCGAAGTAGCCGCCCGGCAGCGCAAAGGCGTTGACGGTGGGGTCGCGCCCGAGCAGCAACCGCCAGGCGTAGCGCTGCGCCATGTCGTCGCTGAGCTCGCCGCGCTGGCGCGCGCCGTCCAGCAACGGCGTCCACAGCGCCTGCAGCAGTTCCTGCAGCGGCGCATCGTCCAGGTAGGCCGGGTCGCGGTAGAGCGCGCGCGCGATCTGGTCGCCCAGCTCGCGCTCCTCGGCCAACGTCATGTCGCCGCCGTCGCCCAGCGCCGGCAGCGCCGCCTGCGCGCGCGCCGGGCCCGCCAGCCACGGCAGCAGCGCGGCGGCGGTGGCGGCGCCGAAGGCGCTGCCGAGCACCGTGCGCAGCCAGTCGCGCCGGTGCAGGCAGCCGCCCACCGGACGCCAGCGCGGCGCGCCGCGCTCGCTTGTCGTTGTGCTCATGCCCCGTATGATGCGGCAAACCGCGCGACAATTCCGCGCATGGATACGCCGACGACCTCCTCGCCGCTGACCCACTTCGACGCGCAGGGCCAGGCCCACATGGTGGACGTGGGCGCCAAAGCCGCCACGCACCGCATCGCCGTGGCCGAGGGGCGCATCCGCATGCAGCCGGCCACGCTGGCGCTGATCCGGCAGGGCAGCGCGAAGAAGGGCGACGTGCTGGGCGTGGCGCGCATTGCCGGCATCATGGCGGCCAAGCGCACCAGCGACCTGATCCCGCTGTGCCATCCGGTCGCGCTGACGCGCGTGGCGCTGGAGCTCGAGCCGGAGGATGAGCCGCCCGCGGTGCGCGTGCGCGCCACGGCGGAGACGGTGGGCCCCACCGGCGTGGAGATGGAGGCGCTGACCGCGGTGCAGGTGGCGCTGCTGACGATCTACGACATGTGCAAGGCCGCCGACCGCGGCATGGTGATCGGCGACGTGCGCCTGCTGGAAAAGCATGGCGGCAAGTCCGGCTCCTTCGTCGCTGGGCCGCGGCCGCCGGCGGTCTGAGCCGCCCCGGGGCCGTCCGAACCCCGGGCGCGGCGGTCAGGCGTAGGTATAGACGCCGCGGCCGGTCTTGCGGCCCAGGCGCCCGGCGGCCACCATTTCCTTCAGCAGCGGGCAGGGACGGTACTTGCTGTCGTTAAACTCGGCGAAAAAGACGTTCATCACCGCCAGGCACACGTCCAGCCCGATCATGTCGGCCAGCGCCAGCGGCCCGATCGGATGGTTGCAGCCCAGCTTCATGCCGGCGTCGATGTCCTCGGGGCTGGCCAGCCCCTCGGCCAGCACGAAAAAGGCCTCGTTGATCATCGGCACCAGGATGCGGTTGACGACGAAGCCGGGCGCGTTCTTGACCGTGATCGGCGTCTTGCCGAGCTTGAGCGCCAGCTCGCGCACGGCGTCGTGCGTGGCGTCGCTGGTCTGCAGGCCGCGGATGATTTCCACCAGCGCCATCACCGGCACCGGGTTGAAGAAGTGCATGCCGACGACGCGCTCGGCCCGAGCGGTGACGGCGGCCAGCTGCGTGATGCTGATCGAGCTGGTGTTGGTGGCGATGATGGCCGCGGGCGCCAGCAGGCCGTCGAGCTGGCGCAGGATGCGGATCTTGAGCTCGAGGTTTTCGGTGGCGGCCTCGATGACCAGCGGCGCGCCCCGCAGATCGTCGTAGCTCGTCGAGGTGCGGATGCGCGCCAGCGCGGCGTCCTTGTCGGCGGGGCCAATCGCGCCTTTCTTGATGAGGCGATCCAGGCTGGCGGCGATGCCCTGCTGCGCCCGCGCCAAGGCGGCTTCGTGCACATCGATCAGCGTGACCGGCAGCCCGGCCTGCGCGCAAACCTGCGCGATGCCGTGCCCCATGGTGCCGGCGCCCACAATCCCGACGGAGGAAAACGTCATGGACTCAACCCCTGATGCGTTCGCAACCAACAGCCAACATCATACGGGGCGGCCCGGCGGCGGGTCTGTCAACTGGCTGACATGGTCAGCGGCTGATCGCGCCGCGCCAGCGCTTCCAGGGCTTGCGCCGGCATCGGCGGCGCCCAGGCAAAGCCTTGAAAGCGCTGACAGCCCAGGGTTCGCAGCCGCTGCCATTGATCCGGCGTTTCCACCCCTTCGGCCACGCAATCGACCTGCAGCGCCTGGCCGATGGCCAAGATGGCCTGCACGATCGGTTCGGCGCGCGGGGCGCGGCCCAACGCGGCGATAAAGGCGCGGTCGATTTTGAGTTCCGCCAGCGGTAGCGCCAGCAGCCGCTGCAGCGAGGAGTAACCGGTGCCGAAGTCGTCCAGCGACAAGCCAAACCCCAGCGCGCCCAGCTCATCCAGGGTGCGCTGCACCTGAGCTTCATCGTCAAAAACGGCTTCCTCGGTGATTTCCAGCCGCACCTGGCCGGGTCGCAGCGCTGCAGGTTGCAGCAACGTGCGCAAGTGCGTCACCAAATCCGGACAACGAAATTGCTGCGGACTCAAATTGCACGACAGCTGCAGCCGGGCCAGCAAGGGGTCGGCTTGCCAGCGCTGCGCCAGCTCCAGCGTTTGGCGAATGGCGGTCAAGCCGATGGCGGGGGCCAAGCCGAGCTCCACCGCCGCCGTCCAGAACGCGCCCGGGGGCAGGCAGCCGCGTTGCGGATGCAGCCAGCGCAGCGAGGCTTCCGCGCCGACCAGATGACCTTGCGCATCGACCTGCGGTTGCAGGTGGATGGTGAACTGCCCAGCTTCCAAGCCCTGGCGCAAGTCTTGGCTGAGCTGCGCCAGCGTCCAGTCGCGCCCATGCGGCAGCGCGGCCTCATCCACCACCGCCGCCGAGCCGTGCCGCTTGGCGTGCACCAGCGCGAGGTCGGCGCGCGCCAGTTCCTCGTCCGGGTTGGCGGCAGGCACGCAGCAGACGCGCACGCCGGCGCGCAGGCGCACCCGAACGCGGTGAGGGCCGACGGCGAATTCCTGCTCGGTGGCTTGGCGCAGCCAGCGCTCGATCAGAGCGGCGGCGCCATCGGCGTCGGGCGTTTCGACCAGCAGCACAAACTCGTCGCCGGTCCAGCGAAACACCTCCGCTTGGGCGGGCGCGCGCTCCTGCAGCCGCTGCCCCACTTGATGCAACAGCTCATCGCCGACGCGGAGGCCGGCGGTGTCGTTGAGGATGTGAAAGCGCTCGATGTCGGCGATGGCCAACACGTGCAAGCGGGAGGGGTCGCAGGCTGGCGCGGCGCCGCTGAGGCGTCGGCGCAGCGCCTGGCCGTTGCGCAGACCCGTAACGGGATCGTAAAACGCCAGGCGCTGCAGTTCGCGCTCGTGGCGCAGCTGGGGACGGATGTCGCGTAGTCGCCCAACGTAGTAGCGCCGTCCGTGCTGGTGCACTTCGGTGACCGAAAGCATCACATCCACGTTTTCGCCGTTGCGGTGGCGCGCCTGCAAGACTCGATCCTGGCCGATGATGCGCGCCTGCCCCGTGCGGGCGTAGGCTTGCAGGTAGCCATCATGGCGGCCCGCGTGTTCGGGCGGCATCAGCACGCTGACGTTGCAGCCGCGCAGCTCCGCCTCGCGCCAGCCCAGCAGCCGCTCCAAGCCCGGGTTGACCAGCTCGATGGCGCCGCATTCGTCGATGACGACGATGCCGTCTTCCAGCGAGCGGATCAGCGCCTGAAAAAATTCCGAGCGCATCGGGGCAAGCCTCAGGGCTGATCGATGCGAAACAGCCCCACGCCGTGTTGCAGTTGCTGGCTTTGCTCGCGCAAGGCGGCGGCGGAGGCGGCCACCTGCTCCACCATCGCGGCGTTGCGCTGCGTGATGTCGTCCAGCTGCTGCACCGCTTGCTGCAACTGCCCCAGGGCCGCCAGCTGCTGCTGGCTGGCGTTGGCAATTTCTTGCGCCAGCGCGCGCGCCCCGGCCACGTCGTCTTGCAGGCCGACGATGCGCAGGCGCGTGCGGTCGGACTGCTCAGCGCCGTCGGCGATGGCTTGCACGGCCTCTTCGATCAGGGCTTTGATGTCTTTGGCGGCTTGGCCGCTGCGCTGCGCCAGCGCGCGCACCTCGCTGGCCACCACGGCAAAACCGCGCCCGGCCTCGCCAGCGCGCGCTGCTTCCACCGCGGCGTTGAGCGCCAGGATGTTGGTCTGAAACGCAATATTCTCAATGATGTGCGTGATCTGCGCAATGCGCTCGGCGGTGGCGCGGGTGCGTTCCATGGCCGCGCGCAGCGCCTCAGTCTGCTGCACGGCTTGACGGGCGGCGTCGCTGGCGGTCTGGGTTTGCTGCGCGGCCTGCTGCGCCGATTGAGTCGTGGCGCGCACCGTCTCCAGCAGCTCGGTCAAGCTGGCGGCGGATTGTTGCAGGCTGCTGGCCTGCGCCTCACTGCGGCTGGACAGCTCTTGATTGGCGGCGGCGATTTCTTGCGCGGCGGCGTCCAGCCGGGCGGCTTCGTCGCGAATGTCGCGCACCACTCCGAAAACGTTCAAGCCCGCCTGGCGCAGCGCGCGCAGCAGTGAGCCAAACGGCTCGGGCGCCTGGGTGGACTCGCGCGCCAGGTCGAGGTCGCCGCCGGCGATGCGCCGCGCCAGTTCGTGCGCACGCTGCCCCGGCGCCAGCGTGCGCGCATGCAGCCAGCGCCACAGTGCCAGAGCCAGGCCGATGTCGATGCCCAGCTCCAGCAGCAGCGGCAACCGTGGCACTCCGAGCAACGCTGCGGCATGGTGCCCGAGTAAAGCGGAGACGGTCAACATCCCCAGCAGCGCCAGCAAAATCCAGCCCGAGAGACTGGGGCGCAGCAGCCGCATCAGCGCGGCGCGCCAGCCGAGCGGCACCGGCTGGCCGGCGCGCAGCGCCACGGTGCGGCGGCCGGTTTCGGCTTCGCGTCGCAGGCGGGCGTAGAGCGCTTCGGCGGCGGCGATCTGTTCAGGGCTGGCTTCGGTGCGCACCGACAGGTAACCCACCGGCTGGCCGCGGTGCAGCAGCGGCGTGGCGTTGGCCAGCACCCAGTAGTGATCGCCGTTTTTGCGCCGGTTTTTGACCAAGCCGCTCCACGGCTGACCGGCCTTGAGGGTGGCCCACATGTCCCGAAAGGCCTCAGCCGGCATGTCGGGATGGCGCACGATGTTGTGCGGCTGGCCGAGCAGCTCCTCACGGCTAAAGCCGCTGACCTCCACAAACATCGGGTTGCAATACGTGATGCGCCCTTTGAGGTCGGTGGTGGAGACGAGCGTGTAGCCTTTGGGGAAGGGGTAAAGCCGTTGGGTGACAGGGAGATTGACGCGCATAGGGACACACGCCTTTTTAAAAATTGATGATACCTTTCGCGGGGGGGCAATAGAGTTTGCCTATTTTGTCGCTTTGGTGATAGTTCTAATTTTAGGAAAGGCTTTTCGGGGTATGTCTATTGTGGCGATCCCCCAAGGGTTTGAACCGATGGCGCGGCGATGACCGCCGCCTGTTTGTCGTTTTTGATTCATGGGATGGTCAAACAGGTGAAATAAAAAACCACCCCAAGGGTGGGGTGGTTTCGACGCGCAAGCGCGGCGTCGCGCTGGCGGCGGTGCCGAAAGCGGCGTGGATGCGGCGATCAGGCCGCCGCCGCTTTGCTGCTGGAACGCGGCGCCTTGGTGGCGGCCACCGCGGTGTTGGCCACGGCTTTCAGATTGGCGTCGGCCAGCTCTGCGGCCTGCTTGACCGCCTTTTGCACCGACTCCATCGCCGCCGCGGCGGTGCTGACGGCCTGCTTCATGGCCGCCACCGCAGGCTCGGCGCCTTGCGGCGCGTTTTTCACCAGGCCGTCCAGCGCCGCCAAAAATTGTTTGTGGGTTTCTTGCGCTTGCGCTTCCAGCACTTTGGCCCACTCGGCCTGCACGCCGGAGGCGATGTCATACATTTGGCGGTGGTAGGCGGCCACCCGCTCGCCCATCGGCTGCAGCATGGCGTTGTGCAGCGCCACCAGGTCCTGCATATCTTTGACGGCCAGCGCGGTCTGCGTGTGCTCGGCGGTTTCGGACAACAGGGTTTTGGCGGTCTGCAAATTTAGCTCAGCCAGCTTTTCCACGCCGGCGAAGGTTTTGTCGGCCAGGTCAAAAACGGTGGCCACGTGCTTTTTGTGCAGCGCGACGATTTGCTCGACGGTCATCATGGCGGGACTCCTCGTGGGACAGGGAATGTTGCAGTGCAACAAAGCCGAAGTATAGGGATCCCGTGTGACAACGCAAGGGCTTTGGTTGCGTTGCAACAAACGATCCGACGAACGGTCAAGCCGCGGCAGGCTCGGTTTGCAGCGGCAGCTCCACCCAGCGCAAATCGGGGTCGTGCGGGTGCGGCTGCACCTGAAAGCCCAAGCGCGCCAGCAGCGCCAGCATGGCAGTGTTTTCGCGCAGCACCTGGCCGACGATGCGGCGCGTGCCGTGCGCGCGCAGGTAGCGGATGAGTTTGTCCATCAGGATGCGCCCCAGTCCACGGCCTTTGAGGTCGGAGCGCACCAGGATGCCGTATTCGGCGCTGTCGTTGTCGGGGTCGCACAGCGCGCGCACCACGCCGATGGTTTCCTCGCCGCCGCCGTCGGTGCGCGCGCGGGTGGCGATGAAGGCCATTTCGCGGTCGTAGTCGATTTGCGTCAGGCGCGCCAGTTCGGTGTGCTCAAAGCTGCGGCGGGTGTAGAACAGCCGCAGGCGCAGGTCTTCGGCATCGACTTGGTCGAGGAAGGCCCGGTGTTGCGCCTCGTCTTCCGGTCGAATTGGGCGCAGCGTCAGCGGCTGGCCGCCCCAAGTGAGGGTTTCGATCAGTTCCTGGGGGTAAGGCCGGATGGCAAAGCGCGCCGCGCCACCCGGGCGGCTGGCGCTGACGCGCACGCGCGCATCCAGCGCCACCGCGCCGTGCGCATCCACCACCAGCGGGTTGATGTCGAGTTCGGCGATCTCCGGCACGTCAGCCAGCAGCTGTGCCACCGCCAGCAGCGCGGCGTGGATGCTGGGCCGGTGCGCCGGCGGCACGTCGCGCCAGCCGCGCAGCAGCCGGGCGATGCGCGTGCGTTCGATCAGCGCCTCGGCCAGCGTGACGTTGAGCGGCGGCAGCGCCACCGCACGGTCGCCCAACACTTCCACCGCCGTGCCGCCAGCGCCAAACAGGATCACGGGGCCGAACAGCGGATCGATGGTGGCGCCGACGATCAGCTCGTGCGCGTGGCGGCGCTGCACCATCGGCTGCACCGCAAAGCCCTCCAGCCGCGCTTGCGGGCGCGCCGCGGCCACGCGCTGCAGCATCGCCGCGGCGGCGCTGCGCACCTCCTCAGCGTCAAGCAAGTTCAGCCGCACGCCGCCGACGTCGGATTTGTGCGTGATGTCGGGCGAGAGGATCTTGAGCACCACCGGATAGCCCAGCGCCTCGGCGGCTTCGACCGCGGCTTGCGGCTCGGGCGGCACTGGGCGCACCGGCGTGACCGGAATGCCAGCCAGCGCCAACAGCTGCTTGGCCTGTGGCTCGGTCAGCCACTCGCGCCCTTCGGCCAGCGCCTGCCGCACCAGCGCCTGGATTGCCGGCAGGTCCAGCCCAATGCCGGGCGGCGCTGGCGGCGTCTCCAGCAGCTCGGCCTGGTGGCGGTGATACTGCCGCAAGAAGGAAAACGCCCGCACCGCTTCTTCGGGCGTGGCAAAGTCGGGGATGCCGGCGCTGCGGAAGCGCTGGCGCGCGGTCTGCACCGCGCCGCTGCCAAGCCAGCAGCCCAGCACGCGCGGCGGGCGCTCGCTGGCCAATGGCAGCAGTGCCTCGGCGACCTCGTCGCTTGGCACGATGGCGGTGGGAGCCTGAATCAGCAGGATGGCGCTGTCACGGTCTTCGCGCAGGATGCGCAGCGCCTCCACGTAGCGCTGCGCCGGCGCGTCGCCGATGATATCGACCGGGTTGGCGCGCGACCAGTTGCCGGGCAGCACGGCATCGAGCCGCTGGATGAGGGTTTCGTCCAGCGCGGCCAGCTCCACCCCCATGTGGGCCGCGGCATCGGCGGCCATGACGCCGGCGCCGCCGCCGTTGGTCAGGATCAGCAGCCGCTCGCTGCGGTTGTCGCGGAAGCGCGCCAGGATTTCCACTGCCAAAAACAGCTGGTGCAGCGTGTGCACCCGCAGCATGCCGGCGCGCGAGATGGCGGCGTCGAACACGTCGTCGGCCCCCGCCAGCGCGCCGGTGTGCGACGAGGCCGCGCGCGCCCCCTGCGCCGAGCGGCCGGCCTTGACCAGCACCACCGGCTTGTTGCGCGCCGCAGCGCGCGCCGCGGACATGAATTTGCGCGGCGCGCTGATGGATTCCACATACATCAAAATGGCGCGCGTGCGCGGGTCGCTGGCCAGGTAGTCCAGCATGTCGCCGAAGTCCACATCGGCGTGCTCGCCCAACGAGACAAAGTGCGAAAAGCCGATGCCGCGCTGGCCAGCCCAATCCAGCAGCGCGGTGACCAGCGCGCCGGACTGCGACACGAAAGCGATGTTGCCGGGCGCGGCGTTGGCGTGCGCGAAGCTGGCGTTGAGGCCCAGGTGCGGCACCAGCATGCCGATGCAATTGGGCCCGAGGATGCGCAGCGTGTGCGGGCGCGCGGCCTGCAGCATGGCCTGCTTCTGCTCGCGGCTGAGGCCCGCGGTGATGACGACGGCGGCGCGGCAGCCGCGCGTGCCCAGCTCACCGATCAGCCCTGGCACCGTGGCCGGGGGCGTGCAGATCACCGCCAAATCAGGCGCGGCAGGCAGCTCGGCCACGCTGGCGGCCACGGGGGCGCCCAGTTCGGGGCGGCGCGGATTGACCGCCATGAGCTCGCCCTGAAAGTGGCCCAGCAGATTGCGCCAGACGGTGGCCCCAACGCTGCCAGGGCGGTCGGAGGCGCCCACGACGGCCACCCGCTGGGGCTGAAACATCGCTTCGAGGTTGCGCACGGTCATGGGGCGAGCTCCTTGGACGGTGAGCGAACGGATGGATTGGGGTTGGCAGGCGACGCCGAGGGCGTCGCGCCCGGCGCCATCCAGGCGATCAGCGACTGGCGCATGGCTTCTTCCACGCTCATGGCGATCGGCGTCACCCAAGCCCGCGGCACGAACATGGTGTAGCCCCCGATCATGTAGCCCATCGGCAGATAGACCGCGACGCGGTCGCCGCGCAAAAAACCTTCTGGCAAACCGTGGTCGTGGGGGCGGGTCACCAGGCCGACCACCTCCCACTCGGCGCCGGGCGGGCGCACCACCACCACCTGTTGCGCCGGGCGGTCGTGGCGGTGTGGGGCAAAATAGTCGGCAAAGCTTTTCAGCGAGGTGTAGATGCTTTTGACCACCGGCAGGTTGGTGAACGGCAGCTCGATCCAGCCCAGCACCCGCGAGGCTGCTTGGCTCGACACCAAGACGCCCACCAGCAGCACCAGCGCCAGCGTCAGCACCAGCCCCAGGCCAGGGAAATAAACTTCGCCGATCAGCGGGCGCAACAGTTGCAAGGCCAGCCGCTCCGAGCCGACCACCAGCGCCCACAGAAGGTAAAGCGTCAGCGCCAACGGCAGCAACGCCAGCAAGCCGCGCAGCAGCAGTTGGGACAGGCGTCGCATCATGGGCTCGTGACCCCAGCCGGGGCGTGGACGATGGGTTGTTATTCGGCGGCGGCGGCTGCCGCATAAAGCGCTTCCCGCGGCACGCCGGTGAGCTTGGCCGCCAGCCGAGCGGCCCGTGCGGGCGGCAATTCCTCCAGCAGTAACGATAGCACGCGTTGCACCTCGGGCGTGACAACTTCGTGATCGTGCCGCTGATCCATGTCAAAGGGATGAAGCAGCAGCGTGAATTCTCCTTTGCGGCGCTGCGGGTCGGTGGCCAGCCAGCCCGGCAGTTGCGCGCACGGCAGCGTGACGATTTCCTCGAATTGCTTGGTCAGCTCGCGTCCGACCGTGACCCGTCGCGAGCCCAGCGCGGCCAGCTCGCCGGCCAGTCGATCGATGCGGTGCGGCGCCTCCAACAGCAGCAGCGCGGTGGGCACAGCGGCCCAGCGCTGCCAAGCTTCAGCGCGCGCGCGCCCCTGAGCTGGCAAGAATCCCACCAGCGTCACCGCGCCGTCGGTCAGCCCCGCCACGCTCAGCAGCGCGGTGACGCTGCTGGCGCCCGGCACCGGCGCGCAGCGCAAGCCGGCGGCCTGCACCGCGGCGCAAAGGCGAGCGCCGGGATCGCTGATGCCGGGCGTGCCGGCGTCGCTGACGTAGGCGATGCGCTGGCCGGCGCGCAGCCGCTCCACCACGGCTGAGGCCGCGGACGCTTCGTTGTGCTCATGCAACGCCAGCAACGGACGCTGCAAGCCGTAGCCGGCCAGCAGCTGCGCGGTGCGGCGCGTGTCTTCGCACGCCACGGCATCGGCCAGCGCCAGCACGTGCAAGGCGCGCAGCGTGATGTCGGCGCGGTTGCCAATGGGGGTGGCCACCACATACAGCGTCCCCGCCGGATAATGTTGGCCGGCAGCCAGTTCGACCCAAGGCGGCGCACCCGTGTGCCGGGGCGGCGCGGCGGCGCAAGCACGATCGGCCATGTCAGTGTTCTCACTTCGCGACGACAAAGTCGGCGCTTCCACCACCAAGGCGCGCGGCGACGCCGCCGAGGCGCTGGCGCTGCGCTACTTGCTGGCGCAGGGTTTGCGCCTGGTGCGACGCAATGTGCGCACACCCGGACGCGGCGGTGGCGAGCTGGATCTGATTATGGCCGAGCCCGATGGCACGCTGGTGTTTGTGGAAGTCCGCCAGCGCAGCCGCGCCGACCACGGCGGCGCAGCCGCCAGCGTCAGTTGGCCAAAGCGGCGCCGCATCATCGCGGCGGCGCGGCATTTCTTGCTGCGGCTGGGCCGCTTGCCCCCGTGCCGGTTCGATGTGGTGGTCATCGATGGCGAGCTTGACGGCGCCGCGCCGCCGCGCATCGAATGGCTGCGCGCGGCCTTCGACGCCGAGGGTTGGAGCTGACCGCGTAAGATTGGGGTCATGCTCACCCCGCGCATCCAGCAACACTTTGTGGAAGGCGCCGACTTGCACTACCAGTGCGCGCAGGCGCTTGCGCCAGCGTTGGAGGCGGCGGCGATGACGCTGGTGCAGTGCCTGACGGCCGGCGGCAAGGTCTTGATCGCGGGTCACGGTGCGGCCGCGGCGTTGGCGCCGCTGTTGGCCGCGCAGCTGGTGGGTCGCTTTGAGCGCGAACGGCCCGAGTTGCCGGCGGTGGCGGTTGGCGCGCCGCTGGCGCCGGCGGCGGTCGCGGCGTCGCCCGAGGCGGCGGCCTGGTTCACCACGCGGCAGCTGCGGGCGCTGGGGTTGCCTGGCGACGTGTTGGTGTGGCTCAGCGCTGCGGCGCCCGGCGAGGAAGCGGTGGCGTGGGTGCAGGCGGCGCACGAGCGCGACATGACGGTGGTGGCGTTCACCAGCGCGCGGGCAGGCGATGTGCCCGATGCGCTGCGCGACGGCGACGTGTGGGTCGCGGTGCCGGCGGAGCGCCCCGCGCGCGTGCTGGAGGCGCAGTTGGCGGCCCTGCATGCTTTGTGCGATGCGCTGGATGCGCAGCTGCTGGGCGAAGAAGAAATGGAGGTGACCGGATGAAGTCGATCCCGAAACGAGCGCTGCGGCGCCACGCGGCGCTGGGGCTGCTGATGGCGGCCACGCTGGGCGGATCGTTAAGCGGCTGCGCGCCGCTGGTGGCCGGAGCCGCGGTGGGCGGCACGGTGCTGGTGGCCACCGACCGCCGCACCACCGCCACCCAGCTGGAGGATCAAACCATCGAGCTCAAAGTCGCCAATCGCGTGCGCGAGCAGCTGGGCGAGCGCGCGCGGGTCAACGCCACCAGCTTCAACCGCAAGGTGTTGCTGACCGGCGAAGTCGCTTCGGAGGCCGACCGCCAGGCCGTGTTGCGCATCGTGCAGGGCGTGGAAAATGTGATGGGTGTGGTGGACGAGCTGGCGGTGATGGGCTCGCCGTCGCTGTCGGCGCGCTCCTCCGATGCGTTGCTGACGGCGCGCGTCAAGGCTGCTTTTGTCGATGCGCGCGACTTGTCGGCCAACGCGATCAAGGTCACCACCGAACGCGGCACGGTGTATCTGATGGGGCTGGTGACGGCGCGCGAGGCGCAGCGCGCCGCCGAGGTGGCGCGCGCCGTGCCCGGCGTGCAGCGCGTGGTGCGCGTCTTTGAAATCATCAGCGAGGCCGAACTGGCGCGGTTGCAGCCGCCTGCGCCCAAGCCGGACGAAGGCGCCGCAAGCGGGGGGCACTGAAAATCCCGCCGCCACCCAAGCGGTGTGGGTGGTGCGACTTTCCTCCTTGCGCCTCTCGATATCCATGTAAGATGATAACGAGATGCGCGTCGATCCATCGAAACCTTCGGCCTCGCCCGCCACGGGTGAGGCGGCTTTGTTGATCCCTTCTCGGTTGAGGATTCCCAGCGCCAAGCGCGCGGCCTTCGTTTGGGGTGCTGCGATCGGAACGCTGGGCGGTCTGGTCGGCCTAGGGGGAGCCGAATTTCGCTTGCCGGTTTTGGTGGGGCGCTTCGGCTGGGCCACGCTGTCAGCCATCGTGGTCAACAAAATCATGAGCCTGATCGTGGTGCTGGCCGCGCTGGCGATGCGCGCGCTGGCCGTGCCGCTGGAGCTGCTATGGACGCATGCTTCGGTGGTGCTGAATGTGCTGGCTGGCAGCCTGGTGGGCGCGTGGTGGGCCGCAGGGTGGGTGATGCGGCTGCCCCGGCGAGTGCTCGACGCGGTGGTTGGTGGGCTGTTGGTGCTGCTGGCGTTGTGGATGCTGGGGCATGCTTGGCACCCTGAATGGAGCGGCGCGGCGCTGCACGGGATGACGCCGCTGGCGCGTGTGGGGCTGGGCGTGGTCGCAGGCATGGCGATCGGCGCCGTGGCCGCGGTGCTGGGGGTGGCTGGCGGCGAGCTGCTGATTCCCACCCTAGTGCTGCTGTGGGGGCTGGACGTGAAGCTGGCCGGCAGCCTGTCGTTGTGCATCAGTTTGCCCACCATGCTGGCGGGCTTGCTGCGCTACCGCCGAGGGCCAGCCTGGCAAGCCGCGATGGCGGCGCGGGGGTGGTTGCTGGTCATGGCGGCGGGTTCGGTGTGTGGGGTTGCACTTGGGGTTGCGGCGCTGGGTTGGATTCCCGCCCGGCCCTTGCTTGCTCTGCTGGCGCTGCTGCTGCTGATCTCGGCAATCAAGGTGTTTGGCCACGCGCGCCGCGCGGTTGGGGGTTGACTCCAGCTGGGCGAGGGTGGGTCTCTTAGGGTTTTCGATATCTTCATTTAAAGATAACGTCTGCTATATTCGTGATTGCTTATAGAGTGAAGGCAACGCAGCGCTGGGCGGTCGCAGGTTTCAAGCGAGGCCGCAACCGAGCGCGGCAAGCCAAGGAGAACGCCGACGATGAGCAAGCAGCGCACATTCCGGAGCGGTCGCCACGCGGCGTGGGCGGTGGCCCTGCTGGCCTGCAGCTGGGTGGCGATCGCCAAGGCGTCCGACGACCAGTTCGCCGCCTTTCGCGACATGCTGTCCGAAGACAACCCCGGAGAGTTCTGGATCGACGCGGGGCGCGAGCTGTTCCACAAGCCCCGCGGCCCCAAACAGCGATCCCTGGAGGCGTGCGACTTCGGATTGGGTCCGGGCGTGCTCAAAGGGGCATATGCCCAATTGCCCCGCTATTTTGCCGATACAGGGCGGGTGCAAACGCTGGAGGGGCGTTTGGTGACCTGCATGGTGCGGCTGCAGGGGTTTAAAGAAGAAGATATTCTGCGTCCAACTTATTTGAATTCGGCCGAAGAAAACAGCCGCCGCGATGAGTTGACGCAGCTGGCTGCTTATGTGGCGTCCCAATCGAATGGCATGCCGTTCAAGCCGCCGATGCAGCATCCCAAAGAAAAGCAAGCGTATGCGCTTGGTGAATACGTGTTTCACCGCCGCATGGGCATGATGGATTTGTCTTGCGCCCATTGTCATGGCGAGCGCGCGCGGGGTCAGCAGCTGCGTGGCGTGGATTTGCCCATCATGACCGATCCCGCCACCGCCGGCAAAGTCACAACGGCCTTCCCTGCCTATGTGCTGAAAGATTCCAACGTGCGCACTTGGTGGTGGCGTAACCATCGCTGCAATCTGGCGATGCGGCTGCCGTGGCTCAAGCTGGGCTCTGACATCGATGCGGCGCTGACGCTTTATCAAGTCATGACCGGCAGCCAAAGTGGTGCGCCGATTCAAGTGCCGGGACTCAAACCCCGCGCCTAAAACGAGGAAGGGAGCTGATGAAGACGATGTCAACTCCATGGCTGATGCGCCGCATGTGCGCCGCGACGGTGCTTGTTTTGGGCGTCTGGGACGTATCAACGGCGTACGCACAATCCAGTGTCAAAGTGGATGAGCGTGCCTTTGTGCGCGCGGCCAAGTCCAGTTATCTGGCGGCTTCGCCGCAAGAGTGGCAGCGCCTGTTTGATCCCACTTTGGCGATTTGCAACGCGACAGGGGATGCGCCGAACGAGCGGCAGGCGCTGCAAATCATGAAGCGCGAGCAAGCCTCGATCCATTATCCGTCCAATGGCCAACTGATGGGCGATTGGCGCCGCGGCAAGGAATGGGCTGAGCAGACCCACGGGGGGCGGATCGGCATCGCAGGGTTTGCTGATGCGGATGATCCGCGCAAGCCCAACGGCGCCAATTGCTATGCATGCCATGCCATCGATCCGGCGTTTCCCCAGGCCGGCAATATGGGGCCGCCGCTGACCCATTACGGACGCCTGCGAGGGGTGACCCCCGAGGTGGTGCGCGCCACCTACGACAAGATTTTCAACGCCAAAGCCACCAACCCATGTTCGATCATGCCGCGCTACGGCGGCAAAGATCGATTGTTGACACCTGAGCAAGTAGCCGACATTGTCGCGTTTTTGCTCGATCCGCAGTCGCCGGTCAACAAGGAGTAAGTTCCACCATGCACACAACGACAAAGCCGTCCCGTTGGTCGCGCCGCGCCGTGATGGGTTGGGGCGTGGCCGCCGGGTTGGCCGGCTTGGCCAGGGCCGCCGCTGCGGACTGGCCGCTGGTCGGCAGCGACCCTGCTCGAGGGCCCGCGGTACCCGACGTGCCAGCGCGCCGCTTTTCCGAGCACGTTTGGGGTGTGATTGCGCGCGAAGCCATGCCCACCGAAGACAACCTTGGGCTTTTTACCAACAGCTACTTCATCATCACCCGCAAAGGGGTGGTGGTCTATGACACCGGGGCGTCGATGCAAATCGGCGAGATGCTGATTCGCCAACTGCGGCGCATCACGTCCAAGCCCGTGGTGGCAGTGATCAACTCGCATTGGCATGGCGATCACTGGCTTGGTAACCAAGCCTTTGTGGAAGCGTTTGGGCGTGATTTGCCGATCTATGCCTTACGCGGCTGTCGTGAGGGCACCCAAGGCGCCATTGGCGAGGAATGGGTGCGACGGCTGACTCAATGGACGAATCAAGCGATCCGTGGCACGCAGGCGGTGCCGCCGAATCGCGATCTTGAGCATGGCCAAGTGCTCGATTTTGGCGATGTGCGGTTGCGGGCGCACCATTACACGCCCTGTCACACGCCTTATGATCTCAGCATGGAGGTGATCGGCGAGGGTGTGACGCTCATCGGTGACGTCGCAACGAATCGTCGCATTTCCAATATGGAAGATGGCTCGTTTGAGGGTGCGATCGAATACATGAAGCGCATCGAAGCGCAAACGCGCACCCGTTTATGGTGCTCCGGTCATGGCGAGCCGGATGCAAGCCAAGTGCGTTGGAATAGAACATTGTTTGAAGGAATTTGGGAAGCGGCGTTGGAAGCGGCGAAAGATGCCGCAGGGCCTGAACAGGCCAAAGCCTTGGCTCTGCGCCATCCTAAAGTCGTGGCCACTCGGCCCGGCACGATCGGCTTTGCTGCCAATATTGGCAAGTTTTGTTCGCTCGCTTATCTGGAGGCCGAGAAAAAGGCTTTTTAAAGCAAGCGAACAGCGCGCCGACATGCGCGTCCTGCACGAATCCTGGCTCTCCGGCGCTAAGGAATCACTGTCAGACACTGGCGCTGGTTTGGAGGGCGGCCTGTTGGGGCCGCCCTCATTTTTTGCAAGCGGGCGATGCGCTGGTGGGGCGTGAGCCGGCTTGGCGCTTCAGCGCAGGCGGCGGATCAGGCTGGAGGTGTCCCAGCGCCCGCCGCCCATGGCTTGCACGTCGGCGTAGAACTGATCCACCAGCGCCGTGACAGGCAGGCGCGCGCCGTTGCGCCGCGCTTCTTGCAGCACCAGCCCGAGGTCTTTGCGCATCCAATCCACCGCAAAGCCAAAGTCAAAACGGTCTTCCAGCATGGTGAGGCCGCGATGATCCATCTGCCAGCTCTGCGCCGCGCCTTGCCGGATCACCTCTAGCACCCGTGGCATGTCCAGGCCAGCACGTTGGCCGAAGGCGAGGGCCTCCGCCAAGCCCTGTAACAGGCCGGCAATGCAAATTTGATTGACCATTTTGGTCAGCTGGCCAGCGCCGCTGGGCCCCAGGTGCGTCACCGCGCGTGCGTAGGCCATCATGACGGGGCGCGCGCGTTCGAACGGTTCGGCATCGCCGCCCACCATAATGGTGAGCCGGCCCTGCTCGGCGCCAGACTGCCCGCCCGACACTGGCGCGTCGAGAAAATGGCAGCCCAGGGCCTGCGCGGCGGCATGCAGCTCGCGCGCCACTTCGGCAGAGGCCGTGGTGTGATCCACCAGCACGGCGCCAGCGTCCACACCGGCTAGGACGCCATCCGAGCCAAGGATCACGCTGCGCAGATCGGCATCGGCGCCCACGCATGTCATCACGAATGCCGCGCCCTGGGCCGCTTCGCGCGGGGTGGTCGCGACCCGCACGCGGCACTGTCCCCGCTCGGCCATGGCCTGCGCCAGAGCTTCGGCCTTGGCCATGGTGCGGTTATAGACCGTGACCTCATGGCCGGCCAGCGCCACGTGTGCGGCCATGGGCCAACCCATGACCCCAAGGCCGATGAAGGCCACGCGCTGGGCTGGGATAGGTTCGTAGGCGGTTTTGGGTTGAACGGTGGGCATCGGCTTTCAAAGGATTTGCAGGTGCTCGGTGCCTGCGGCCAGGTCGGTGTTGCGGGCGCGGCGGCTTTCCAGCTTGATGCGCAGCTTCAGGTCGGTTTGCGAGTCGGCGTGGCGCACCGCCTGCTCATACGAGATGAGCCCGGCTTCGAAGGCGTCGAACAGCGCTTGGTCAAACGTTTGCATCCCCAATTCGGTGCTGCGCTTCATGATGTTTTTGATGCCCTGGATGTCGCCTTCCATGATGAGGTCGGCGATCAGCGGGGTGTTGAGCAGCACTTCGACGATGGCCACCCGACCCTTGCCGTCTTCGCGCGGCAGCAGACGCTGCGCCACCATGCCGCGCAGGTTCAGCGAGACATCCTTGAGCAATTGAGCATGCCGCTCGGGCGGAAAGAAGTTGATGATGCGCTCCATGGCCTGGTTGGCGCTGTTGGCGTGCAGCGTGGCCAGGCAAAGGTGGCCGGTTTCGGAAAAGGCGATCGCGTGTTCCATGGTCTCGCGATCGCGGATTTCGCCCATCAAAATCACGTTGGGCGCTTGGCGCAGCGAGTTTTTCAGCGCGATTTCCCAACTGTCGGTGTCCAGCCCCACCTCGCGTTGCGTGACGATGCAGTTTTTGTGCGTGTGCACGAACTCCACCGGATCCTCGATGGTGACGATGTGATCGTGCGTGTGCTCGTTGCGCCAGTCCACCATCGCGGCGAGCGTCGTGGATTTGCCGGTGCCGGTGCCGCCGACGACGATGCAAATGCCGCGTTTGGCCAGCGCCAGCTGCTTGAGCACTTGCGGCAGCCCCAGCTCATCAATGGTGGGAATTTTGGACGGAATGGTGCGCAGCACCAAGCCAACCTTGCCCATTTGCACGAAAGCGTTGACGCGAAACCGCCCGATGCCAGCGGGGCTGATGGCGAAGTTGCACTCCTTGGTGCGTTCAAATTCCGCCGCCTGCTTGTCGTTCATGATGGCGCGCGCCAGCGCCTGCGTGTGCTGACCGGTCAGCGGCTGTGGCGAGATTTTGGTGATGACGCCATCGACTTTGATCGCCGGAGGAAAATCAGCCGTTAAAAACAAGTCGCTGCCGCCGCGGCTGAGCATCAGCCGCAGCAGCTCGTGCACGAAGTGGGTGGCCTCGTCGCGTTCCATGGCTGGGGCGGACTGCGGGGTGTTCACGGCGGGATCTGCATGCGGTCAAAGCGGAAAATTCTCGGGATTTTTGGCTTTGCCACGCGCCTCGGCTGCGGTGATGGCGTTGCGCCGCACCAGCTCGATCAGCGCCTGATCCAGGGTTTGCATGCCGTATTGCTGGCCGGTTTGGATGGCCGAATACATTTGCGCCACCTTGTTTTCGCGAATCAGGTTGCGGATGGCGGGCGTGCCGATCATGATTTCGTGCGCTGCAACGCGGCCTTTGCCATCGGCGGTCTTGAGCAGCGTCTGCGAGATCACCCCCACCAGCGACTCCGACAGCATGGCGCGGATCATTTCTTTTTCCTCGGCCGGAAAGACATCGACGATGCGGTCGATGGTCTTGGCCGCGCTCGACGTGTGCAGCGTGCCAAACACGAGGTGGCCGGTTTCGGCGGCGGTCATCGCCAACCGGATGGTTTCCAGGTCGCGCATTTCGCCCACCAGGATGACGTCGGGGTCCTCGCGCAGCGCTGAGCGCAGCGCAGCGGCGAACGAATGCGTCATCGGCCCCACTTCGCGTTGGTTAACCAGGCATTTTTTGGATTCGTGGACAAATTCGATCGGATCTTCGATCGTCAAAATGTGCCCGTAGGCGTTTTCGTTGCGGTGGTTGACCATGGCCGCCAGCGTGGTGGATTTGCCGGAGCCGGTGGGGCCGGTGACCAGCACCAGCCCGCGCGGCTTCATCGCCAGTTCGGCAAAGATGCGCGGGCAGCCGAGTTCCTCCAGCGTCAGCACTTTGGACGGGATGGTGCGAAACACCGCGGCGGCCCCGCGGTGCTGGTTGAACGCGTTGACGCGAAAGCGCGACAGACCCGCAATCTCAAACGAGAAGTCCACCTCCAAAAACTCTTCATACGCCTTGCGCTGCGCGTCGGTCATGATGTCATAGACCATCGCGTGCACCTGCTTGTGATCGAGCGGCTCGACGTTGATGCGGCGCACGTCGCCGTGCACCCGTATCATCGGCGGCAGGCCGGCTGAGAGATGCAAGTCGGAGGCTTTATTCTTGACGGCAAAGGCCAACAGTTGCGTGACGTCCATCCTCGCTCCCTACCCGGATGGGGTTGAGTTGTAGGCGGCTTGCTCCACACCCGTGGAATCCAACGCACCATTATGGCAACGATTGCGGATCGCCTCCAAGCCGTGCGTGAGCGCATCGCGCGCGCCTGCGCTGCCGCCGGGCGCGACCCGGCCGCGGTGCGGCTGCTGGCGGTGTCCAAGACCTTCGGCCCGGCGGCGGTGGCCGAGGCCGCTGCCGCCGGCCAGCGCGCCTTCGGCGAGAACTACGTGCAGGAAGGCGTGGAGAAGATCGCCGCGCTGCGCGAGGCCGGCGTGGCCGGCCTGGAGTGGCACTGCATCGGGCCGCTGCAGAGCAACAAGACACGGCTGGTGGCCGAGCACTTCGACTGGGTGCAGTCGGTCGATCGGCTCAAGATCGCGCAGCGCTTGAGCGCGCAGCGCCCGGCGCACTTGCCGCCACTGCAGGTGTGCCTGCAGGTCAACGTCGATGGCGCGCCGACCAAGGCGGGCGTGGCGCCGGCCGAGGCGCTGGCGCTGGCGCAGGCGGTGGCGGCGCTGCCGCGGCTGCGGCTGCGCGGGCTGATGGGCATCCCCGACCCGCAGCCGGATGCGGCGGCGATGCGGCGCGTGTTCGCGCAGGCCGCGCAGCTGTTTCACCAGCTGCGCGCGCAGCTCGGCGCGCCCGAGGACTTCGACACGCTGTCGATGGGCATGAGCGACGACCTGGAGCTGGCCATCGCCGAGGGCAGCACGCTGGTGCGCGTCGGCAGCGCGATCTTCGGGCGGCGGGCCTACGCCGCCGAGTCGGCTGACCCGGCGGCTTGAGCGGCGCCGGACCGCGCCCCGGTCGCGGCGGTCGTGCCGGGCACCGGCGTCGGCCGCGCCTCAGTCCAGCGCCATCAGCGTGGCGTTGCCGCCAGCGGCGGCGGTGTTGACGCTGACGCTGCGCTCGGTCAGCAGCCCCGCGGGCGGCTGCGCCGCGTCGGGCGCGCCGGTGACGACCGGCACCACCGGCCCGGGCCGCGCTGCCAGCGCCTGCTGCAGCGCCACCAGCCGCTCGGCGTCGCCGTCGAACCACGCCACCTCCGGCGCCGCCGGCAGGGCGGCCAGCGCCGCGTCCAAGGGGGCGGCCTCATCCAGCTCCAGCGGCTGGCCGCCCAGCGCCTGCACCACGTCGGCCATCGCGCGGCGCGTGGCGGCCTCGCGTGCCACGCACAGCACGCTCCGGCGCGGCCGCAGCGTCCAGGTGTCGCGCTGGCCCGTGGGGCCGCGCAGCACCACCGGCGCGCGCCAGTCCGACGGTTCCTCCGCCCCGACGAAGGCGCGCGCCCGTGCCACCGCGTCGGCGGGCGGGTCGGCCAGCAGCCGGTAGAGGTACAGCGGCCCGCCGGCCTTCGGCCCGGTGCCTGAGAGCCCTTCACCGCCAAACGGCTGCACCCCGACCACCGCGCCGATCATGTTGCGGTTGACGTAGTGGTTGCCGGCGCGTACCCGCTGCGTCAGCGCCTCGATCGTCTCGTCGATGCGGCTGTGCACGCCGAACGTCAGGCCGTAGCCGGTGGCGTGGATGGCCTCGATCAGCGCCGGCAGCTGCTCGCGCCGCCAGCGCAGCACGTGCAGCACGGGGCCGAACACCTCGCGCTCCGGCAGGCGCAGGCCGTCCAGCTCGATCAGCGTCGGCGGCACGAAGGTGCCGGCCTGCGCCTGCGGCGGCAGCGGCAGCTGCCAGACGGCGGCGCCGCGCGCGCGCATCGCCTCGACGTGGGCGACGATGCCGGCGCGCGCCGCTTCGTCGATCACCGGGCCGACGTCGGTGGCCAGCCGGGTGGGCGCGCCCAGGCGCAGCTCGCGCATCGCGCCGCGCAGCATCGCCAGCAGGCGCGGCGCGGCCTCCTCCTGCACGCACAGCACGCGCAGCGCCGAGCAGCGCTGGCCGGCGCTGTCGAACGCGGAGGCGAGCACGTCCTGCACCACCTGCTCCGGCAGCGCCGACGTGTCCACGACCATGGCGTTCTGGCCGCCGGTCTCGGCGATCAGCGGCACCGGCTGCGCGCGCCCGTCCGCGCCGGTGCGCGTGCGGCCCGCCAGTGCCCGCTGCAACAGCCGCGCCACCTCGGTGGAGCCGGTGAACACCACGCCGGCGATGCGCGCGTCGGCCACCAGCGCCGCGCCGACCGTCTCGCCGGGGCCGGGCAGCAGCTGCAGCACGTCGCGCGGCACGCCGGCCTCGTGCAGCAGCGCGGTCATGCGCGCGGCCACCAGCGGCGTCTGCTCCGCCGGCTTGGCCAGCACCGGGTTGCCGGCGGCCAGCGCGGCGGCGATCTGCCCGGTGAAGATCGCCAGCGGAAAGTTCCACGGGCTGATGCACGCCACCGGCCCGAGCGGCCGGGCCGCGCGCGGCCAGTGCGCGTCGGTGATCTGCGCGGCGTCGAAGCGCAGGAAGTCGATCGCCTCGCGCACCTCGGCCACCGCGTTGGCGGCGGTCTTGCCGGCCTCGCGCATCAGCAGCGCCACGAACGCCGGCATCTGCGCCTGCAGCGCATCCGCCGCACGGCGCAGGATGGCGGCGCGCGCCTCGGGCGCGGTGGCGGCCCAGCGCGGTGCGGCGGTCTGCGCCGCGGCCACGGCGGGGGCGACGTCGTCGGGGCTGGCGTCCACCACCGTGCCGACCCCGTCGCCGTGGTCGGCGGGGTTGACGACGGGGCGCGCCGCGCCTCCGCCAGCGGGCGTCAGCCCTTCAGCCAGCAGCGGGCTGGCGTGCAGCGGCGCGGCGCGGCTCGCGTCCAGCGCGCGCTGCAGGGTGGCGAGCGTCCCTTCGTCGTTCAGATCCAGCCCGGCGCTGTTGACGCGTGCCTCGCCATACAGCGCCGCCGGGGCCGGGATGCGGGGATGCGGCAGGCCCACGGCACCTTGCGCGCGCGCCCAGCCCTCGACGGTGGCCACGGGGTCTTCCACCAGCGACGCGAGCGGCACGGCCACGTCCGCGATGCGGTGCACGAACGAAGTGTTGGCGCCGTTTTCCAGCAGGCGGCGCACCAGGTAGGCCAGCAGCGTCTCGTGCGTGCCGACCGGGGCGTAGATGCGGCAGGGGCGGCCCAGGCCCCCGGCCTCCACCGGCGCCACCACCTGCTCGTAGAGCGGCTCGCCCATGCCGTGCAGGCACTGGAACTCGTACTGGTGCGGGTGCCAGGCGGCGGGGTCGGCCATCTCGTGGATCGCCGCCAGCGTCTGCGCGTTGTGGGTGGCGAACTGCGGGAACACCGCCTCCGGCGCGGCCAGCAGCCGCCGCGCGCAGGCCAGGTACGCCACGTCGGTGTAGGCTTTGCGGGTGTAAACCGGGTAATCCAGCCCGTCGAGCTGGGCGCGCTTGATCTCGCTGTCCCAGTAGGCGCCCTTGACCAGCCGCACCAGCAGCCGCCGCCCGCTGCGCCGCGCCAGCGCGATCACATGATCGACCACCGCCGGCGCGCGCTTCTGATACGCCTGGATGACGAAGCCCAGGCCCGCCCAGCCGGCCAGCGACGGCTCGTGCGCCAGGCGCTCGAGCAAATCCAGCGACAGCTCCAGCCGCTCGCTTTCCTCGGCGTCGATGTGCAGGCCGATGTCGACGGCGCGCGCCGCTTCGGCCAGCGTGCGCAGCCGCGGGTAGAGCTCCTCCATCACGCGCGCATACTGGGCGCGGCTGTAGCGCGGGTGCAGCGCCGACAGCTTGATCGACACGCCCGGGCCGTCGATCACGCCGCGGCCGGCGTTGGCCGCGCCAATGGCCTCGATCGCGGCGTGGTAGGCGTCGAAGTAGCGCTGCGCGTCTTCCTCGGTCAGCGCCGCCTCGCCGAGCATGTCGTAGGAGTAGCGAAAGCCCTGCGCCTCGCGCGCGCGGGCGCGCTGGAGCGCCTGCTCGATCGTCTGCCCGGTGACGAACTGCTCGCCGAGCAGCCGCATCGCCATGTCCACCGCGCGGCGGATCAGCGGCTCGCCGCCCTTGCGCAGCAGGCCGGTGAGCGCCGCGCCCAGCCCCTCCTCGCTGTGGGTGGCGGTCAGGCGTCCGGTCAGCAGCAGGCCCCAGGTGGCGGCGTTGACGAAGGCCGAGGGGCTGCGGCCCAGGTGGGCGCGCCAGTCGCCGCGGCCGATCTTGTCGCGGATCAGCGCGTCGCGTGTGGCGGCATCCGGGATGCGCAGCAGCGCCTCGGCCAGGCACATCAGCGCCACGCCTTCCTGCGACGACAGGGCGTATTCCTGCAGCAGCGCCTGCACCAGCCCCTCGCGGCCGCGCTGCGGGGCGCGCCGGCGCAGCCCCTCGGCCAGCCGCCGCGCCAGCGCCGCCACGCGCGCGCCGGTGGCGGCGTCCAGCCGGGCCTCATCCAGCAGCGGCGGCAGCAGTTCAGGTTCCGGCGCGCGCGCGCGTGCCGGCAGCGCCGCCATGGTCGGGGCGCGCGCGATCGGACCGTCGGCCAGCGGCAGGGTGGAGGGCGCGGGCACAACCGCGCCCGGGTTGGCAGCATTCAGAGGCGTCCCCATGGGTGCAAGCAGAAACGCAGCGTTAAACTTGGCGCTAGTCTGCTGGGTTTGCGGCTAAATAGGATTTGTTTTTTGTGGATTTTGGTGAAATTGGATGCTGATTGATGTCGGGTTTATCCAAATCTTCTTTGGCTTTGCCGCCGGGTCTCGACCGCTTGGATCTGCGCATCCTGGACGTGCTGCAGCGCGACGGTCGCATCACCAACCAGCGGCTGGCGCAGACCGTGGGTTTGTCGCCGGCGGCGGCGCTGGCGCGGGTGCAGCGGCTGGTGCGCGACGGCGTGATCCTCGGGTATGAAGCGCGGCTCAACCCGGCCAAGCTGGGCGCGGGCTTGCTGGTGTTCGTGGAGGTGTTGTTGGATCGCACCACGCCCAACGTGTTTGAGCATTTCAAGGCTGCGGTGCAGGCCGCGCCGCAGGTACTGGAGTGCCACATGGTGGCTGGCGGTTTTGACTACCTGCTCAAGACGCGCGTGGCCGACATGGCCGATTACCGCCGCTTTGCGGGCGACGTGCTGTGGCAACTGCCTGGCGTGCGCGAGACCCGAACGTATGCGGTGATGGAAGAAGTCAAGCATGAGCAGCGCCTGCCGCTGCCCCACGTGTGAGGCCCGCGGGCATGACGGTGCAAGCGTGGGTTGATTTTGCCGATCCCCTGCAGCCCGCCGGGCCGCGCTGGCGTTGGCATCTGCAGCAGCCGGTGCGCGTGTGGGTGGCGCGCACGCCGGCGGAAGTGCCGGCTTTGCTGGATGAGGTGCACGCCGCGGCCTGTGGCGGGCTGTGGTGCGTCGGCTGGGTGGCTTACGAGGCTGCACAAGCCTGGTGGCCTCGCTTGCCATGGCGCGCGTTGCCGCCGGGCTCAGCCTACGCGCTGTGGGCAGCCTACGCGGATGCGCAGCCTTGGGCGCCGCAGGCCCACAGCTTCGAGGCGGGCTGGCGGCTGGACTCGTGGCAGCGCCCGTGGACGGCTGATCAGGCGCGCGTGGCTCTGGCCACCATTCGTCAGCGCATCGAGCAAGGGGTGTGCTATCAAGTCAACCTGACCGAACGGCGGCGCGCGTCGTGGTGCGCGGACGACCCGGCGCAAACCCCGTTGGCGCTGCGCGCCTGGTTTGACCGTCTGCGCGATGCGCAGCCGGGCGGCTACGCCATGCTGCTGGAGGCTGCGCCGCTGGCGGTGCAGCCATGGGCGCTGCTGAGCCTGTCGCCGGAACTTTTTGTCGATTGGCACGGCTCGACGCTGACGGCGCAGCCGATGAAGGGCACCGCGCCGCGCCAGCCCGACCCGCAGGCCGACCGGGCCGCCGCCCAGCGGCTGCGCGACGACCCCAAGGAGCGCGCCGAAAACATCATGATCGTCGATCTGCTGCGCAACGATTTGGGCCGGGTGGCCCGCACCGGCAGCGTGCGCGTCACCGAATTGTTGGCCTTGCAGGCGCTGCCGACGGTGTGGCAGATGACCAGCACCGTGCAGGCTGAGGCGCGGGCCGGGCTGCGGCTGTCGGAGTTGATGGCGGCGGTCTTTCCATGCGGCTCGGTGACCGGCGCGCCCAAAGGGGAGGCGATGCGGCTGATCGGCGAGCTGGAGCGCGACCCGCGCGGCGTCTATTGCGGCGCGCTGGGGTTGATGCAGCCCGGAGGACGCGTCACGCTCAACGTGCCAATTCGCACCTTGGCGCTGCACGGCTCGCCGCAACGCGCCTGGGTGAGCTACGGCGTGGGCAGCGGGGTGACCTGGGATTCGGATCCCGAAGCGGAATTGCGCGAATGGGAGGCCAAAACGCAGCTGCTGCACCGAGCGGCCCAGCCGTTTGAATTGCTGGAATCGCTGCGGTTGCAAGAGGGCCGCCCGCTGCGCTGGCGGGCCCACTGGCGGCGCACCTGGGCGGCGGCGCTGGCGTTTGGCTGGCCATGGGCTGAGCGGCAGGTGCGGGCGGTGCGACGGCGCTGGCTGCAAGCGGTGGCGACCTTGGCACGGCAGCGCCCCAGCGGCGTGCACAAGGTGCGCGTGCGGCTCAATCGCGCCGGTCAAGTGCAGGCTGAAGCGGCGCCGCTGGCGCCGTGGCCGCACCCGGCGCGCGTCACGCTGGCCCGCGCGCCGCTGCAGGTGGCCGATGCGTTGTTGGTGCGTCACAAGACCACGCTGCGCCAGCATTACGAGGCGCATCGCGCGCCGCCCGGGTACGTGGATGTGCTGCTCTACAACGAGCGCGGCGAGCTGACTGAGGGCACGCTGGCCAACATCGCCGCGCGGCTCGATGGGGTGTGGGTGACGCCGCCGGTGCGCTGCGGGCTGTTGCCCGGCGTCATGCGCGCGCAGCTGCTGCGCCAAGGGCGGCTGCAGGAGCGGGTGCTGACGCTGGATGACGTGCCGCGCGTGCAGGCGTGGGCGTGGCTCAACAGCGTGCGCGGTTGGGTGGAGGTCGAGCTGGATCCTGGCCCTTCATCCTGATCGGGCCACGGTCGCTCGACCTGATCGGTGACGGCGGCGGCGCTGTCGTGTGGCGCAGGCTACAGCGCCGCCGTGGCCACGATTTCCACTTTCCACTCTGGCCGGGCCAGCCGGGCCTGCACGGTGGCGCGAGGAGGGGTGTGCCCGGCGGGCACCCAAGCGTCCCAGGCGCGGTTCATGCCGTCGTAATCGGCCATGTCGGCCAGATAAATCTGCACCATCAACAACTTGCTTTTGTCGGTGCCGGCACGGGCCAGCAGCGCGTCGATGGCCGCCAGCACCTGGCGCGTTTGTCCTTCGATATCCTGCGTCGCGTCCTCGGGCACCTGGCCCGCCAGATAAACCGTGCCGTGGTGGATGGCCATTTCCGACAAACGGGGGCCGACATCGAAGCGTTGCACCATCGAAATGATCTCCTTGGAAAAGCGGCGCAAAAGGTCAAAGGGGCGCCCGCGCCAGCGCGCAGCGGGCCGCGGCCAAGTCCCAGCCGGCCCAGCCGCAGCTTTTGAAGAACACCGATCCGCCAGCGCGGCGGGCGCGTTGCCACGCTGGCGTGTCGCGCACCACATCCGCCAGCGTCGGCAGGGCTGCCACGTCAAGGCCCGCCTGCAGCAGATCGCCGGCCTCGTGGTCGGCATCGCGGGTGTCTATCACCAGCGTACCGGTGGCGGCTAGATGCCGGCAGACGTCTGGCGCCCATTCCACCATGCGCGGGGTGAAGGCGCCGACCGCGGCGACGAAGGCGTCGGGGCGTGGCGGCCGCATCGAGCACTGCTGCGGTCACGGCTCGTCCCCGCCGGCGGGGGCCGTGTCGTCCAGCGACGGCAAAGCGAAGGTGAAAGTGGCGCCGGCGTCGGGCCGGCCTTCGGCTTGAATCCAGCCGCCGTGGCGCTCGACGATGCGTCGCGCCAGCGCCAAGCCGATGCCGGTGCCGTCGAAGTCCTGCGCGCGGTGCAGGCGCTGAAACATGCCAAACAGCCGCTCGGCCTGCGCCGGATCAAAGCCCACGCCGTTATCCCGCACCCAAAACACCGCCAATGGAGTGCCGTCAGGACGGCGTTGAAGTTCGCCGCCGACTTCGATGACGGCGGGGTGGCGCGGGCGCGAATATTTCAAGGCGTTGGCCAGCAGGTTGTCCCACACCCGCGCCAGCAGCAGCGGGTCGCCGTGGACGGCAGGCAGCGCCGCCGGCAGGCGCAACTCGATTTCATCTTCCGGGCGCTGCAGCGCGGGGTCGTGCAGCACGCGGTTGAGGCTGGCGCGCAGCAGGCTGAGCATGTCCACTGGTTGCCACTGCAGCGCAGCATGGCCGGTGCGCGCAAACGCCAGCAAGCCCTCGATCAGCCGGCCCATATGGGCGGCGGCGTTCTCGATCGTGCGCAGATCCTCGGCCACCTCCGGGGTCGGCGGCGCGCCCAGATCCTCGCGCAGCAGCTGCACGTAGCTGGTGATGTGGCGCAGCGGCGCGCGCAGGTCGTGGGAGACGGAAGAGGCGAACGCCTCCAAGTCCTCCACCGCCGCCTGCAGCGCCTGCGTGCGCTGCTGCACTTTGCGCTCCAGCGCTTGGTTGAGCTCGCGCAGCAACTCCTCCAGCCGACGCACTTCGGTCATGTCGCGCACCAGGCAGGCGGTACCCAAAGGCTGCCCGTCAGTGTCGCTCAACGCCGTAAAGACCACTTGCGCCCACAGCCGCGAACCGTCGTAGCGGCGCAGCCAGCCCATCGATTCGCTTTGCCCCAGCAGTGCGGCGCGTTCCAGGGCCTGTGGCGTGTCGGCTGGCAAGGGGTGCGGCGCATCGTCGCCGTCGGGGCCTGGGGTGCCCAGCACCGCCTGCGCTGGGTAGCCCAGCAGCCGCTCGGCGCTGGCGGGCCATTCGCAGATCGCTCCGTGGGCGTCGAGAAAAAAAATGGCCGCCTCCCGCAGTCCATCGGCCCATGCGATCCAGCGAGCCAGAGGCAGCGGTGGAGCGTGCTGGGGAGCGCGCAGCGAGGGGGGCGTCAAGGGGTTGGCGAGCTGGGCATCCCGTGGCGCGGCGGCGGCCTGCGCGCGCGCCAGCAACAGCAATCCAACCACGCGGCCGTGCAGCCGGTCGGGCTCCAGCCGCACGTTCCATTGGCGGGTGGCGTCGCCGCCAGGGTCGGGCAAGACCCATTCCGCGCGCTCGCCCCGCAGCGCGGAGGCCGCCCACGGCCACAACGCTTGCAGCCAACCGTCTTGCAGCGCGTCGTGCCACAGGCGGGTGCGCGCCGCCTGCGGCGTGAGGGGCGGACGCAGCAACGCCTGCGCGGCAGGGTTGGCGGCCTGCACCCGCAGTTGCGCGTCCAAGATCAGCACTGCTTCAGGCAGACCCAGCAGCAACCGCCATGCGGCGCGCTCGGGCTCGTCTAAGACCTCCGGTTGAGGCTGCGGCGGCAGCGCTGCGAAGAACGCCGGAGGCAGTTGCGATGGCCAAGGATCGCGCGGCAGCGACTGCATGAAGTTAACTTTAGCAAACCGCAATGACTTGGGTTGCAAGTCCGAGCCAGGCTTGAATCGGGCCACGCGTGAGACCCATGCCTAAGGGTTCTCCCTAGTAAGGGCCTTTTGTTGTTGCTTTTTACAATAGATAATCATATCTTGATATTTATCAATCAATGGACTGGGCCGTCTTGCGGGGCGTTTCTCCACGCTGGCGCTCAACCCTTCTTTGGGGGTTGGTGGGTGTCATGCTGTGGGCTGCCATCGCACCCAGCGTGTCGCGTTGGTTGCAGTTGCAGCGCGGCGTGTGGGCGGAAGTCTGTTCCGCACAAGGGACGCGCTGGATGCTTTTGCCCGCCGAGGCGCCAGATTCGACTTCTCAAAACGCACCCGATCCCCACGAGCCCGCATGTGGCTATTGCTTGCTGCCCTGGCGTTGGCCAGCGTTGCCGGTTGATCCGGCGCTGGTATTGGCGCCGCTATGGGACGTTTGCGGCGGGCCGATTGCGGTGCGCCAGATGGGCTTGCCGTGGATCGATGCGCGCCCGGGGTCGTGGTGGAGTCGTGCGCCTCCACGGCGGTTTTGACAGCCCTTTCTTTTTTTCGAGCGAAAAGACGGCTGCGGACGGGGCGCATGGTCTCGTTGAAAAGCCGTAGGGGTCGGCTGCGGCCGCAAGAGGCCGTATCGGGCGCCCGTCTTTGGCATGGCAGACGCCACGCGCCACAACGCTGGCTCCAACGACATCTCGACGACGTTGCTCGTAGCGGATCTGAACGCGATCGAACGCGTCGCGCGCAAGCCGATGCGCAAGGCGGATCGGCCCACACGAATTCTTGGCGGAGTGCATGATGGAAATTCTTGGCTTTTACCCAACCTGGTATGTGCCTGGTATAGGCACGGCTTGGGTGATGGGGATCATTGGTGTGATCCATGTGGTGGCTTCCCACACCTCGGTGGGAGCCTCCTTTTTGTTCGCCTTGCTCGAAACCAAAGCCTACCGCGAGAACAAGCCGCAATGGATGGAGTTCATCAAGAAGTACGGCATGTTTTTGCTGGTCTTTTCCTACATTATTGGATCGATCACTGGGCCCGGCATCTGGTATGCCATCACGGTGGCCAGTCCGCGCGGTGTTGGTGGATTGATTCATAACTTTGTATGGGTATGGGCGGCGGAATGGGTTTACTTCACCGTGGAGGTGATCGGCGTTTATGCGCTGGTTTACCTGATTGGTAAAGTGGATGCGAAAACCCATTTGAAGCTGACCTGGTCGTTTGCGCTGGCGTCGTGGGCGACCATGTTGTTGATTGTGGGGATCCTTTCTTTCATGATGTGGCCCGGGCATGACGGGTGGTACCTGACCGGCTCCACCAACGACGCGTTCTACAACTTAAACTTCTTTGCTCATTTGGGTACTCGCACCGGATCGATGTTCGTCATGGCGGTGGTGGTCGGACTGATGGTGGCCAGTCGCATGCGGGATTTGGAGTTGCGCCGCGAAGTGGTGCGCTTTTTGGCGCCCATAGGCCTGGTGGGCGGCTTGTTCGCAGTGATGATGTTTTTTTACTATCTGCAGACCCTGCCGCAAAACGCCATCGTGATGCTGCATGCGCACCTCAAGCCCGTCTATGCGCAAGGCATGGTCGCCGTTTTTGCGGTGGCAACGTTGTGGTTGCTGTTTGCGTGGTGGCAACCGCAGCGCATTCATGCTTCCTTGGCGGCTGCGGTGTTTCTTTTTGTGGCAATCGTCGGGGTCTGGCCCGAAGAGCGCATGCGCGAATCCATGCGCAAGCCCTATGTGGCAGGGCAATACATCTACAGCAATCAGGTGATTGCGCGCGACGTGCCCGGCAAGGGCATTGAAGCGGAAGTGGATCGTCTAGCTGAGCACGGGTATTTGAAGCTGCACCCCTTTGTGCCCGAGCGGTTGCGTACCGTGACTGATCAAAATCGACTGGAGGTTGGTCAACTGCTGACTAAAATCGCTTGCGCCAATTGCCACGCGTTGGAGCCCGGTGCGCCGCTGCGTAACATCCCGGACAAACTGCACCGCGCTGTTGATGAGGATTTGATCTTGGCTTTTTTACAGGGCCCGCTCAAGCACGGCACACAGCCCTATATGCCGCGTATTGATTTGCCCGAGGAAGAGGCGCGAGCCGTGGCGCATTATTTGGCTGCCGTTAACCGTGGTGACAACGTAGAGCGGCTGATTGCGCAGCAGCGCCGCCAGGTTTCGGCGCAATGGACTTCGGCTCAGGAGGAGTGACCCATGATGGACACTGGAATGATCATGCAGGCGCTGCGCGATCCTGCTGGATTGCCGGCGCCTCCCGTATTGTTTCAAATACTGATGGTAATCACCTGGGCGCTGCACATTGCTTTTGTGCATCTTACTTTGGGATCTGCTGGGGTGGCCATTGTGGCGTTCCACCGATCTCGAGGTCCTCAAGATTCATGGTTGCGGCTGTCATGGACCATGACCAAGGTTGCCAAAGTGGGGGTGTCCTTGTTGATCGTGCTCGGGGTGGCTCCGTTGCTGTTCACACAGGTGATTTATGACCCTCAATGGTACGTCTCGAATGTCTTATCAGGCGCCTGGGTAATCGCTTTTATTGCCACATTGATTGTGGGCTACTGTGCTTGGTTTGTGTTTTATTACGCCAACCGAGAGGGGGCGCGCCGGCATGTGGTGATGTGGGCTTGGCTGGCCTTGGCGTTGTTTGTGCTGGATGGGCTCATCATGCATGCCTTGGCCTATCAGGCGCTGCGCCCACAGGACTGGGTGTCGTGGTATGCCCCCGGTGGAATCGTGGACACCAGCGGCAGCCGTTTGCACGCTATTGACTGGCCGCGATTTGTTTTCATGATCAGCTTGTCGTTGCCGGCGGTGGGGGTGTTTCTTTTGGCGTACGCCCAGTATGTCGGGGCGCGATCCGACCGAACCTCTGAGGAGCGTGAGTGGGTGGCGCGTTTGGGGCGGCGGCTCGCTGTAGCCGGTTGGGGATTGAGCGCACTGACCTGGCTGATCTGGCAGTGGTCGCAGCCGGAGCTTCTGCGCGGACACCCCGTCGGTTGGGCGCTGGGGGCATCCTTGGTGGCGATGGGGCTGTGGCTTTGGCGCTGGGCGCCGGGCCGCGCTGGGTGGGGGCCCTTGGCCGCAGGGGTGGCGGTGTTGCTGTTGCTGGCCGTCTGGCGCGAGGTTGTGCGGGTGGCGCTGCTAGGGCAGCATGGCTACTCGATTCTGGACTACCCCGTGCACCCGGATGAGCCCTCCACGTGGTTGTTCTTCAGCACGCTGCTGGGGATCGGAGGGCTGGTGGGCGGCTTTTATTTGACGCTGCTGTATCGAGCCGGTCGCACGGTGGGCCTATATCGGGCGGAGCCGGTGGTGGCGCGCCTGGGCACGGCGGCGGTGGCGGTGTTGGTGCTCTGGATTGCCGTTTTCTTTCTTTACGGCATCGTGATTTGGTTACGAAATTCGTTTCTGTGAGGAGTGCAAGGATGACGCAAACAAGCACGTGCGGCAAAGGTTGGCGCCGGTTCGTTGTCGTGGCGCTGGGTTGGGGCTTGTGGGCTTCCACCCAGGCCCAAACCCCGTTGGCTGGCGTAGGGCCGGCCGATATTGGGGCCGGTAAAAAACGCGCTGCGGTCTGTTTTGCCTGCCATGGCGAGCAGGGGATCTCGGTGTTGCCAGCAACGCCTCACCTGGCGGGTCAACCTGCCGATTACCTGCAAAAGGCGCTGCTGGCCTATCGTGATGGATCGCGCCAAGATCCCACGATGACAGCCATGGCCAAGCCTTTGACCGATCGGGATATCGTCAACATCGCCGCTTATTACGAGGCGCAAGGCAAAGTGGTGCCGTCGCGCCGCTGACGCGACCCGCCTCGGGCTCAACGCTGCGCGGCTCCCGCCGCATGGAGGGTGTGGGGCGGGATGTCACGTTCAAAACCGCGGCAGTTCCGGGTGCGGCAGCCGCCCGCCGCGCACCAGCATCTTGCCGTACTCGGCGCAGCGGTGCAGTGTGGGGATGACCTTGCCGGGGTTGAGCAGCCCGTGCGGGTCGAACGCGCGCTTGACGGCCAGCATCTGCTCGCGCTCCTCCGGACTGAACTGCACGCACATGCTGTTGAGCTTTTCGACGCCGACGCCGTGCTCGCCGGTGATGGTGCCGCCTATGGCCACGCTGGTTTCCAGAATCTCCGCGCCAAAGGCTTCCGCGCGGCGCAGCTGATCCGGGTCGTTGGCGTCGAACAGGATCAGCGGGTGCAGGTTGCCGTCGCCGGCGTGGAACACGTTGACGCAGCGCAGCCCATATTTGCCTTCCATCGCCGCGATGGCCTCCAGGATGTCGGCCAGGCGCTTGCGCGGGATGGTGGAGTCCATGCACATGTAGTCCGGGCTGATGCGCCCGCTGGCCGGAAAGGCGTTCTTGCGCCCGCTCCAGAAGCGCAGCCGCTCGGCCTCGTCGCGGCTGACGGCAATGCGGGTGGCGCCCGCCTGGCGCAGCACCGCGCTCATGCGCTCGATCTCCTCGGCCACCTCTTCGGGCGTGCCGTCGGACTCGCACAGCAGGATGGCCTCGGCCTCCAGGTCGTAGCCGGCGTGGACGAAGTCCTCCACCGCCGCGATCATCGGCTTGTCCATCATCTCCAGCCCCGCCGGGATGATGCCGGCCGCGATCACCGCGGCCACCGCGTCGCCGGCGGCGCGCACGCTGGCAAAGCTGGCCATGATGCAGCGCGCCAGCGGGGGGCGCGGGATGAGGCGCACCACCACCTCGACGACCACCGCCAGCATCCCCTCCGAGCCGATCACCAGCGGCAGCAGATCCAGTCCCGGGGCGTCCGGCGCCCGGCTGCCGAAGGTGACCGGCTCGCCTTCCACCGTGAAGCCGCGCACCTGCAGCACATTGTGCAGCGTCAGGCCGTATTTCAAGCAATGCACGCCGCCGGAATTTTCGGCAACGTTGCCGCCGATGGTGCAGGCGATCTGGCTGCTCGGGTCCGGCGCGTAGTAGAGGCCGTGGGGCGCGGCGGCCTCGCTGATGGCCAGGTTGCGCACGCCGGCCTGCACGGTGGCGGTCTGCGTCAGCGGGTCGATGGCCACGATGCGGTTGAACCTGGCCAGCGACAGCGTCACGCCCAGCGGGTGCGGCATCGCTCCGCCCGACAGCCCGGTGCCGGCGCCGCGCGCCACCACCGGCACCTTCAGCAGATGGCAGGTGCGCAGCACCGCCTGCACCTGCTCCTCGGTTTCCGGCAGCGCCACCGCCAGCGGCCGCTCGCGGTAGGCGGTCAGGCCGTCGCATTCATACGGGGTGGTTTCCTCCGGCGTCCACAGCAGGGCGTGCGCGGGCAGCACGGCGGCCAGCGCGCGCACCACTTCGGCTTGACGCGCGGCGCGTTCGGAGGTTTCGGCGGGCAAGGGCAGTTTCGCGTTCATGATCGGCCAGTGTAGGGCAAGGCCGCGCCGGCGGTTGTGAAAGTTGACGCAAGCCCACTTGAAAGAGGCGCATCAAAGCCCCATTCTCTTGTGCAGACGTTGAAATCGGCGCGGCTCGTTGAAGTGGAGGCAACGCGTCGCTGCCGGCCGGTTTTTCCTCCACGCTTTGAATGGTCAAGAGGAGATCTGGATATGAGCAATCTGCTTCCACGCCGCATGAGTCTGTTTGACGAGTTTTTCCGCGATTTGGCGCCGGGCTTCTACATCCGTCCGCTGCATGGCGATCCGCTGCCGCAGCAGATCAAGGTGGATGTGAAAGAAAACGATCAGGCGTATGTCATCTCGGCTGAAATGCCCGGGGTTGGCAAGGACAACATCCACGTTACGGTGGAAAACAACGTCGTGACGATCGGGGCGGAAATCAAGCAGGAGGACGCCAAGCGCGACGGCGAAAAAGTGCTGCACAGCGAGCGCTATTACGGCCAGGTGTCGCGCAGCTTCGCGCTGCCCAGCGATGTGGATGAGTCCGCCGCCAGTGCCAAATACGAAAACGGCGTCTTGACGCTGACGCTGCCGAAGAAAACCGCGGTGGCTGGCAAGCGCATCCGCATCGAGTAAAAGGCGGTGGCGTGACGGCCCTGCGGGCGCGGGCCGATGCCCGCACACCCGCGGATTCAGGGCATCGCCTGGCGCAGCCAGGCGGCAAACGTCGCGCACTCCCAGCGCTCCATCGCCCCCGCGCGCCAGCACAGGTAGTGCGCGTGGGGGCTGGGCACGTTGTGCGGGTACAGCCGCACCAGCGTGCCGTTGTCCAGCCACGGCGCGCCGAGCTTCAAGCGCACCAGCGCCACGCCCATGCCGGCGGCGGCGCCGTCGCACATCAGCCCGATGTCGTTGAATTGCGAGCCGTCGGCCGGCTCCGGCCAGTCCAGGTGGTGCGCGGCGAACCAGGTGCGCCACGGCTCCAGCGGGCTGCGCAGCAGCGGCACGCCCTGCAGGTCCTCGGGCTTGTCGAACGGCCCGTGCTCGCGGGCGAACGCGGGCGAGGCCAGCGGCGTGACCTCGTCCTTCAGGATGCACATGAACTCGACGTCCTGGTAGCGCCCGGTGCCGAAGCGGATCGTGAGGTCGGCATCCTCGGCCACCACGTCCAGCAGCGGGATGCTGACCTGCAGCGTCAGGTCGATCTCCGGATAGGCCTCGGCGAACTGGCGCAGCCGCGGCATCAGGATCGAGCGCGCAAAGGTCGGCGTGACCGCCAGCCGCAGCTTGCGCCGCCCGGGCGTGGCGCCGCGGCTCGGAAAGCGCTGCAGGCAGGCCAGCGCCTCGCGCACCTGCGCCAGGTATTCGCTGCCCTCGGTGGTGAGCGAAAAGTCCGCGCGCCCGAACAGCTTGACGCCGAGCTGCTGCTCCAGCTGGCGGATGCGGTGGCTGACGGCGCTGGGGGTGACACACAGCTCGTCGGCGGCCTGCGTGACGCTGCGCAGGCGCGCCAGCGCCTCGAACGTCAGCAGGCACTGGATCGGGGGGATGCGCGGCGCGGGCATGGCAGGGGAACCGAAATCAGGCGAACAAGGGGCCGTCGCCGGCGAGCGCCTCGGCGGCGCCCAGCCAGAGGCACAGCAGGGGCGCCGGTACGCGCATGACGGGGGTGGGGCGGTCGGCGCCAGCGGCTGGCACCCCTTCGGCGGGGCCGAAGTCGTCCAGCGCCTTGGTGACCACGTAGGCGCGCGCCACCGGACGGCTCTGGCACAGCTCCCGCAAGCCGCGCAGTTCGCGGGCGCCGGTGTGCCGGGCGCGGTACTTCACCTCGAAGGCCAGCAGCTCGTGGCCGGCTTGCGCCAGCAGATCGACCTCCGGGTCGCGCCGGCCGCGCCAGTAGCTGAACCGGATCCCTTGTCCGTGCTGCCGGCCGACCAGGTGATTCAGCACCGCCGTCTCGGTGGCCACGCCCAGCGCGGCGGGGTCTTCCAGCATCGCCTTGCCGCGCAGCATGACCGCCGGGGCGATGGCCGGATCGGCCAGATAGACCTTGAAGCGCCCGCGCAGCACGTCCTTGCCGTAGCCGAACGGCGGCAGGCGGTGGATCAGGTGCGTGGCCTGCAGCAGCTCGATGAAGTGCTGCGCCGTCGGTCGCTTGACCTGCAGGTTGTTGCACAGGTCGGTCATGTCCAGCAGGCCACCGTCGTGCAGACACAAATAGAGGAAGGTGTGCTCCAGATCCAGCACGCGGCGCACGCCGAACAGCGCGGTCATGTCGCGCTTGAGCACCTTGTCGATGATGTCCTCGCGCAGCAGGCGCTGGGCCTGCGTGACGCTGTCGATCAGCGCCGTCTGCGGAAAGCCGCCGCGCACCAGGTACTCGTGAAAGTGCCCGACGTAAGGCGCGGCGCGCTGGCCGATGCGCCGGAATTCGGCCGCATCCCAATCGAACAGGCTTTGCAGCGACGGCGGCATCGGCAACTCCGGCAGCGCCAGCCGCTTGATTTGGAGGTACTCATGGAACGACAGGGTGGTCAGGCGGATGGTGTGCCAGCGGCCGACGCCGGATTCCACGCCTTCGCCCGCCTGCAGCGGCATGGCCGAGCCGGTGAAGGCGATGCGGCGGTCGCGGCGGAAGTCCACCTGATGCTTGATCCATGTACCCCAATCCCGGATGAACTGGGCCTCGTCCAGCAGCAGGATCTCGGGGCCGTCGGCCCGCGGCTCGCGTTCGCGCCACGCCTGCAGGGTGGCTTCCACGCCCGCCAGCTTCAGGATCGGGTGATCGAACGTGGCGTACAGGATGTTGGCGGCGGGAACCCCGTCCTGCAGCAGGGCCTGCACGGCCTGCAGCAGCAGCGTCGTCTTGCCGACCTGGCGGGCGCCGCTGAGCAGCACGGCGCGCGGCGCCGGGGGGCTGCGCAGCCATCCGAGCAGTTCCCCGAACGCGGCCCGGCGCCAAGCCGGCAGCTCCGCCGGCGGCTCGCCGTGCCACCACGGGTTGAACTGCGCCAGCACGGCGCCAATCTCGGCTTCCGTGACCTTCATGCTCGAAATTTTGCTTGCAGACGCTTTTTAGTGCAACTGTGATTGCACTAAATGTCAGCGGAACACCACCGTGCGCTGGCCGTTGAGCAGCACGCGGTGCTCGCTGTGCCACTTGACGGCGCGCGCCAGCACCTGGCTTTCGGTGTCGCGGCCGATGGCGGTGAGGTCCTCCACCGTCATCGCGTGATCGACGCGCGCCACGTCCTGCTCGATGATCGGGCCTTCGTCGAGGTCGGCGGTGACGTAGTGCGCGGTGGCGCCGATCAGCTTGACGCCGCGCTCGTGCGCCTGGTGGTAGGGGCGCGCGCCCTTGAAGCTCGGCAGGAAGCTGTGGTGGATGTTGATGGCGCGCCCGGCCAGCCGCTCGCACATGCCGTCCGACAGGATCTGCATGTAGCGCGCCAGCACCACCAGCTCGGCGCCTTCCTGCTCGATGATCTCGAGCTGGCGCGCCTCGGCCTGCGGCTTGGTGGCGGCCGTCACCGGAATGTGGTGGAACGGGATGTCGTAGCTGGCGGCGAGCTGGTAGAAGTCGCGGTGGTTGCTGATGATGGCGCAGATGTCCAGCCGCAGCAGGCCGCTCTTCCAGCGAAACAGCAGGTCGTTCAGGCAGTGGCCCTGCTGGCTGACGAAGATGACGGTGCGCATCGGCTCGTGCCACGGGTGCAGGCTGCACGCCATGCCGTGCGCCTGCGCGAACTCGCCGGTGCGCGCGCGCAGGCCCGCGGTGTCGCGCCCCGGGCAGGTGAACTGCACGCGCATGAAGAAGCGGCCGCTGTCGCGGTCGTTGAACTGGGCGGCCTCCTCGATGTTGCCGCCCAGCTCCAGCAGGAACCCGGAGACGGCGTGCACGATGCCCGGGCGGTCCCGGCACGACAGGGTGAGCACGTAGGTGTCTTGCATGGGACGCGATTGTCGCAGGCGTGCCGGCCTGATAATTGCGCCCAGACCTCGAGGTGGCGTGGCTGGGCGACCACGCGACCAAGCCCAGTGTTGGAGGAAACGACGTTGGACGCGACCGCAACCGCAAACCCCGCCACGCCGCTGGAGGTGGTGGTGCTGGCCGCCGGCAAGGGCACGCGGATGAAGAGCCGCACGCCGAAGGTGCTGCACCGGCTGGCGGGGCGGCCGCTGCTCGAGCACGTGCTGGCGCGCGCCGCCCGGCTGGGGGCGCGGGCCGTGTGGGTGGTGACCGGCCACGAGGCCGAGGCGGTGGAGGCTGCGCTGCCGGCGCTGGCGCCTGGCCTGGCGGTGCGGCCGGTGCGCCAGCAGCCGCAGCTCGGCACCGGGCACGCGGTGCAGCAGGCCCTGCCGCACGTCGGCGACGACGCGGTGGTGCTGGTGCTCAGCGGCGACGTGCCGCTGACCGAGGACGCGACGCTGCGCGCGCTCTTGGCGGCGCGCGCCGCCGCCGGGCCAGACGCGCTGGCGCTGCTGACCGTCACGCTGGCCGATCCCACCGGCTACGGCCGCGTGCTGCGCGCAGACGACGGCGCCATCCGCGCCATCGTCGAGGAGAAGGACGCCACCGACGCGCAGCGCGCGCTGAAGGAGGTTTACAGCGGCATCCTGGCGGCGCCGGCGCGCCGGCTGCGGGGGTGGCTGGCGCGCCTGTCCAACGCCAACGCGCAGGGCGAGTACTACCTGACCGACGTGGTGGCGCACGCGGTGGCTGACGGCGTGCCGGTGATGGCGCACTGCATCGACGACGCGCTGCAGGTGGCCGGCGTCAACAGCCCGGCGCAGCTGGCGGCGCTGGAGCGCGCGCACCAACGCCGGCTGGCCGAGGCGCTGCTGGCGCAGGGCGTGCGGCTGGCGGACCCCGACCGGCTCGACGTGCGCGGCGAGCTGGTCTGCGGGCAGGACGTCGAGATCGACGTCGGCTGCGTGTTCGAGGGCCGCGTCGAGCTTGGCGACGGGGTGCGCATCGGCGCCTACTGCGTCATCGGCGAGGCCCGCATCGAGGCCGGGGCGCAGATCCACCCGTTCACGCACATCGACGGGGCCGGCGGCGCGGTGGTCGTCGGCGCGCAGGCGCGCGTTGGGCCGTTCGCGCGCCTGCGCCCGGGCGCGGTGCTCGGGCCCGAGGTGCACGTCGGCAACTTCGTCGAGGTCAAGAACAGCACGCTGGGCGCCGGCGCCAAGGCCAACCACCTGGCCTACCTCGGCGATGCCACGGTGGGCGCGCGCGTCAACTACGGCGCGGGCAGCATCACCGCCAACTACGATGGGGCACGCAAGCACCGCACCGTGATCGGCGACGACGTGCACGTGGGCAGCAACTGCGTGCTGGTGGCGCCGGTGACGCTGGGGGCGGGCGGCACCATCGGCGCCGGCAGCGTCGTCACCAAGGACACGCCGCCCGGGGCGCTGACGGTGGCGCGTGCCCGGCAGATGAGCGTGACGGGCTGGACGCGCCCGACCCAAGCGACGGCATCATCCAAGGCGTCCGCCCTGGCCCCGAATCCGCAAGCCCACCCTGAGCCTGCCGACCCGCGCAGCGCGGGGTAAGCTGGTTTTTAGAAGCGCGTTGGGACGGGGAGCGCGGCCTGCTGCGCGGTTGGCAGCGGCAGGCGAGGATGGAATTTGGCGCGCCGCACGCTGAAGTAGGCCTTGACGGCGCGCACCTGCAGCGCCGCGGTGAACAGCCGCTGGGCGAGTGCGTGGTAGGCCGGCATGTCGGCCACCGTGACGACGAGCACGAAGTCCGGCCCGGCGCTGGTGCGGTAGCACTGCTGTACCGCGTCCTCGGCGCAGGCGTGGCGCTCGAACGCCTGCAGCGCGGCGGCGTCCTGGCGCTCCAGCGCCACCTCGACGATCGCCGTCAGGCCGTGGCCGAGCGCGGCGGCCAGCGCCTCGGGCCGCAGGATCGCCACGCGCCGCTCGATCAGCCCGGCGTTCTCGAGCCGGCGCACGCGCCGCAGCGCGGTCGGCGCGGAGACGCCCGCGCGCCGCCCGAGCGCCGCCCAGGACAGGCTGGCGTCGTCCTGCAGCGCGGCCAGCAGCGCCAAGTCCACGGCGTCGATGGAAGAATCGTTCGTCGAGCTCGATGTCATGCAAAGAAAGGGCAAACAAGGTCCAGTTTGCACAAGATGTTCATTAAAGTCAACGAAACGAAATCCGTTTGCATGCACGCCACGCTAGGCTGATGGCTGCCTCGTCATCCAAAGCGAAAGGGTTTGCGATCATGTGCGGCATCGTCGGCGCGGTGGCCTCCACCGACATCGTCAGCGTGCTGCTGCAGGGGCTGCAGCGGCTGGAATACCGTGGCTACGACTCGTGCGGCCTGGCGCTGCACCTGGGCGCGCCGGTGGACGGCGCGCTGCCGCCCGGCGGCGGCCTGTGGCGCGCGCGCAGCACCGCGCGCGTGGCCGAACTGGCCACCCAGGTGCAGGGCAAGCGCGGCGCCACCGGCATCGCGCACACGCGCTGGGCCACGCACGGCGCGCCGACCCCCGCCAACGCCCACCCGCACGTCAGCCACGGGCCCGGCGCGCCGGGCGCCGGGCGGCCGCCGCGCGTGGCGCTGGTGCACAACGGCATCATCGAGAACCACGACGAGCTGCGCGCCGAGCTGCAGGCGCGCGGCTACGCGTTCGAGAGTCAGACCGACACCGAGGTCATCGCGCACCTGATCGACAGCCTCTACGACGGCGACCTGGCCGAAGCCGTGCGGCGCGCTGCGCAGCGGCTGCAGGGCGCCTACGCGATCGCGGTGCTGCATCACGACGAGCCGCAGCGGCTGGTCGGTGCGCGCGCCGGCTCCCCGCTGGTGCTGGGCGTCGGGGCGGCGGCGGACGGCGCGCCGACGCCGCTGTTTCTGGCCAGCGATGCGCTGGCGCTGACCGGCGTGGCCGAGCGCTTCGTCTTCCTCGCCGAGGGCGACGTGATCGACGTGCAGCTGGGGCGCTGGCGCATCCTCGACGCCGGCGGCCGGCCGCTGCCGGAGGACGCGCGCCCGGTGCGCACGCTGGAGCTCGGCAGCCAGGACGTGACGCTCGGCCCCTACCGCCACTACATGCAGAAGGAAATCTTTGAGCAGCCGCGCGCGCTGGCCGACACGCTGGAGGGCGTGGAGGGCATCGTGCCGGAGCTGTTCGACGACCACGGCATCCGCTCGCGCGCGGCCTGGCGCGTGTTCGCCGACATCGACCGCGTGCTGATCGTGGCCTGCGGCACCAGCCACTACGCCGGTTGCGTGGCGCGCTACTGGCTGGAGGCGATCGCCGGCGTGCCCACCGTGGTGGAGATCGCCAGCGAATACCGTTACCGCACGAGCGTGGCCGACCCGCGCACGCTGGTGGTGGGGGTCAGCCAGAGCGGCGAGACCGCCGACACGCTGGCCGCCCTGCGGCACGCGCAGGCGCTGGGCATGCGCCAGACGCTGGCGATCTGCAACGTCGCCACCAGTGCCATGGTGCGCGAGTGCGAGCTGGCTTACGTCACGCGCGCGGGCGTGGAGATCGGCGTGGCCAGCACCAAGGCGTTCACGACGCAGCTGGCGGCGCTGTTCCTGCTGACGCTCGTGCTGGCGCAGGCCAAGGGGCGCCTGAGCCCCGAGGACGAGGCGCGCCACCTGCGCGCGCTGCGCCACCTGCCGGCGGCGCTGCAGGCGGTGCTGGCGCTGGAGCCGCAGGTCATCCGCTGGGCCGAGGACTTCGCCGCCAAGGAGCACGCGCTGTTCCTCGGCCGCGGGCCGCACTACCCGATCGCGCTGGAGGGGGCGCTCAAGCTCAAGGAAATCAGCTACATCCACGCCGAGGGCTACCCGGCCGGCGAGCTCAAGCACGGGCCGCTGGCGCTGGTGACCGGCGCGATGCCGGTGGTCACGGTGGCGCCCAACGATGCGCTGCTGGAAAAGCTCAAGAGCAACATGCAGGAGGTGCGCGCGCGCGGCGGCGTGCTCTACGTGTTGGCCGATGCCGACACGCGCATCGTCAGCGGCGAGGGCCTGCACGTCATCCGCATGCCGGAGCACTACGGCGACTTGAGCCCGATCCTGCACGTGGCGCCGCTGCAACTGCTGGCCTACCACACCGCCTGCCTGCGCGGCACCGACGTGGACAAGCCGCGCAACCTGGCCAAAAGCGTCACCGTGGAGTAACGCAGCGCCTGTTCTACCGCAACGCCAGCAGGGCAGGCGGCGGCCCTGCGCGTGCGGGGCAAGCCGCGGAAAGCGCGCCGTGGCTTGGGCCGCGGCAGGGGGCTTGACGGCTTGGCTATGCTGAAAAAGGGGCTGCCGCCGCTGCGTCTGACGTCGGCTGGCCAGCCCCGAACCGTCACACCAGAGGAGGGTTCCTGCGATGCCACGATCCACCACGATCCGTTTGAACCCACGCCGGGCCTGGCTGACTCTGCTGGCCGCCAGCGCGCTGGCGGCGGGCGTGCCAGCCGCGCGCGCGGAAAACCCCGTGCCGCTGCCGGTGGTGGCCAGTTTCAGCCTGCTGGCCGACTGGGTGCGCCAGGTTGGCGGCGAGCGCGTCGCGGTGCACGCGCTGGTCGGCCCGGAGGCCGACGCGCACGTGTTCCAGCCGAGCCCGGCGGACGCGCGCCGCGTCGCCGCCGCTCGGCTGGTGTTCGCCCACGGCCTGGGTTATGAGGGTTGGATGGAACGGCTGCTGCGCAACGCCGCCTATCGAGGCCAGGTGGTGCGGGTGGCCGACGGCTTGCCCGAGCCGCTCAAGGCTGATCACCGCCACAGCCACGGTCATGGCCACGGGGGACACGACCATGGCGCTTTCGACCCGCACGCCTGGCAGGACGCGCGCAACGTGGTGCACTACGTCGGGCGCATCGAGCAGGCGCTGTGCGCCGCCGACCCGGCCGGCTGCGAGCTCTACCGCGAGCGCGCGGCGCGCTACGTGCGCGAGCTGCAGGCGCTGGATGCCGAGATCCGCGCCGCCTGGGAGCCGATTGCGCCGGCGCAGCGCAAGGTCGTCACCTCGCACGAGGCGTTCCGCTACTACGGGCGCGCCTACGGCGTGACGTTCCTCGCGGCGCAGGGCGTCAGCACCGCCAGCGAGCCGTCCGCCGCCGGCGTGGCGCGGCTGATCCGCCAGATCCAGGCCGAGGGCGTGCGCGCGGTGTTCGTCGAGCGCCTGACCGACCCGCGGCTGGTGGAGCGCGTGGCGCGCGAGGCCGGCGTGCGCCCCTCCCCGGTGCCGCTGTATTCCGATGCGCTGTCCAAGGCCGACGGCCCGGCGCCCGACTACCTCAGCCTGATGCGCCACAACACCCGCGCGATGGTGCAGGCCATCCGCGGCCAGTGAGGCGCGGGCGGCAGCGTGCGCCGCCTCTTAATGCACGCGCAGCGTCGGCTTCGCCGCGGCGGGCGCGGTCATGCGCCCGATCACCC
The DNA here is from genome assembly GCF_007556595.1 of Tepidimonas alkaliphilus. Classification (GTDB taxonomy): domain Bacteria; phylum Pseudomonadota; class Gammaproteobacteria; order Burkholderiales; family Burkholderiaceae_C; genus Tepidimonas; species Tepidimonas alkaliphila. Next base: position 174,231 of record NZ_VJNB01000002.1, on the reverse strand, counting down.
AGCCGGGCTGGCCCTGCGCCTGCGTAAAGGCGGCCTGCACCGCCTCCAGCGCCGGCGGCGCGCAGGCCACCAGCAGCCCGCCGCTGGTCTGCGGGTCGGTCAGCAGCGTCTGCCACGTTGCGCGTTCGGATTCGGGCAGCGCCGTCAGATCGACCTCGTGCCCGTAGCTGGCCCAGTTGCGTGCGGATGCCCCGGTGGCGATGCCCTGCGCGACGAAGGCGCGGCTAAGCTCCAGCACCGGCACCGCCGCGGCCTGCACGTGCGCGTCCAGCCGCGCCGCGCGCGCCATCTCCAGCAGATGGCCGGCCAGCCCGAAGCCGGTGACGTCGGTCATGGCGTGCACCTGCGGCAGCGCCGCCAGCGCCGCGCCGGCGCGGTTCAGCAGCGTCGTCCAGCGCCGCATCGGCGCGTAGCCGTCCGCGTCCAGCAACCCCTTCTTGAGCGCGGCCGACAGCACGCCAATGCCCAGCGGCTTGCCCAGCACCAGCACGTCGCCGGGCTGCGCGCCGGCGTTGGTCTTGACCTGCCGCGGGTGCACGGTGCCGATGGCCGCCAACCCGTAGATCGGCTCCACGGTGTCGATCGAGTGCCCGCCGGCCAGCGCCACGCCGGCGTCGCGGCAGGCCGCCGCACCGCCTTCCAGCACGCGCGCGATCACCTCGTGCGGCAGCTGGTTGACCGGCATGCCCACCAGCGCCAGCGCCAGCAACGGCTGGCCGCCCATCGCATAGACGTCCGACAGCGCGTTGGTGGCGGCGATGGCGCCGAAGTCGAACGCATCGTCCACCACCGGCGTGAAGAAGTCGGTGGTGGCCACCAGCGCCAGGTCGTCGCGCAGCTGCCAGACGGCCGCATCGTCGCTGGTGGCGGTGCCGACCAGCAGCTGCGGCGGCGCCAGGTGCGGCGGCACCTGCGCCAGCAGGCGCTGCAGCACCGCCGGGGCGATCTTGCAGCCGCAGCCGCCGCCGTGGGCCCACTGGGTCAGCCGATGCGGATCGCGTGCAAGGTCGGAGCTCATGCTGGATTCCCGTTACAGTTTTAAAAATCATGGCCACCAAGCCCGATATTGTCACGCTGGAGGCGCTGGACGCCTTCGACGCCCTGATCGACGCGCGCAGCCCGAGCGAGTACGCCGAGGACCACCTGCCCGGCGCCGTCAGCTGCCCGGTGCTGGACGACGACCAGCGCCGCCTCGTCGGCACGCTCTACAAGCAGCGCGGCCCGTTCGAGGCGCGCCGCATCGGCGGCGTCTGGGTGGCGCGCAACATCGCGCGCCACGTCGAGGCGTGGATGCAGGACAAGCCGGCCCACTGGCGCCCGCTGGTGTATTGCTGGCGCGGCGGGCAGCGCAGCGGCTCGTTCGTGCTGTGGCTGCGCCAGATCGGCTGGGCGGCGGCGCAGCTGCAGGGCGGCTACAAGGCGTACCGCCGCTGGGTGGTGCAGCAGCTGGCCGAGCTGCCGCCGCGCCTGGCCTGGCGCGTGCTGGCCGGCCCCACCGGCAGCGGCAAGACGCGGCTGCTGCACGCGCTGGCCGCCGCCGGCGCGCAGGTGCTGGACTTGGAGGGACTGGCGCGCCACCGCGGCTCGATCCTGGGCGCCTGGCCGGACGGCCAGCCGCAGCCGAGCCAGAAGGCGTTCGACACGGCGCTGGTGGCGGCGCTGCGCCGGCTGGATCCGGCGCGCCCGGTGTGGGTGGAGGCCGAAAGCCGCAAGATCGGCCTGGTGCAGCTGCCCGAGGCGCTGCATCAGGCCCTGCAGCAGGCCCCGCGCGTGCAGCTGCAGGTGCCGTTCGAGGCGCGGCTGGCGCTGGTGCTGCAGGACTACGCGTGGCTGGGCCGCGACCCGCAGGCGCTGGCGCGGCGGCTGCAGGCGCTGCGCGGGTTGCAGCCGGGCGAGGTGCTGCAGCGCTGGCAGGTCTGGGCGCGGCAGGGCCGGCTGCCGGAGCTGTTCGCCGACCTGATGACGCGGCACTACGACCCGCTGTACCAGCGCCACCTGCGCGCCGACGATGCGCGCGCCACGATGCTGGTGCTGCCGGGGCTGGATGAGGCCACGCTGGCGCAGGCCGCGGCGCAGCTGCTGGCCGGCGGCCTGGCGCGGGTCGGGTCTTAAGCCGGGGCGTTTAGAACGCCACCTGATACGCCAGCCAAAGCGAGCGGCCTGGCCCAGGCACCGCGATGCCCCATTGCGGCACATTGGGCGGCGACGGGTTGGTCATCGTCGTGCCTTGCCCCACATACGCCCCGCCGGTGGGCAAGGCGTAGAGACGGTCGAACACGTTGTCGATGCCAAACTCCAGCTTGCCTCGGCCCAGGCGGTAAGCGGCGCGCACGTTCATCAGCCCGTAGCCAGGCGTCGGCACTTCGTTGCGCACGCTCGAAACATCTGTCTTGGCCTTGACCGCCACCCATTCCACGGTGCTTTCCCATGCGCCCGTTTGGTGCGTCAGGCTCAGGCGGGCGTTGAGCGGCATGATGGCGTAGAGTCCGTCGCCGCTGCGGCGGTTGCGGCCCTTGAGGTGGCTGAGCTGGCCGCGCAGTTCCCAGCGGTTGGCAGGGTCGTGGGCCAGCAGCGCGCGGCCCGAGAGATCCAGTCCATACAAGCGTGCCGGCACGTTGGCGTAGCGCAGCAGCACGAAACGCCGCTCACCGGACTGACCTGGCAGCCGCTCGGCGTCAATGAAGTCGCGCACCTGGGTGACATGGGGCTCGACCTTGATCGCCCAAGCGTCGTTGGCTGCCTTCCACTGAGCGCTGGCCGAGGCGGTGTAAGCCCGCTCAGAGCGCAGGTTCGGGTTGCCGACGTAGCCGTTGCCGTCGCCGACGAAGTTGTTCATCAGCGCTGCCATCTGCCACGTGGACCATGGGTAGAGCTCATACAGGCCCGGGGCGCGCTCTCGACGTGCCAAGCCGAACTCGAGCTCAAACGTGGAGCGCGGCTGGTGGCGCGCCGACAACACCACGTCGTGCGTGGTGAAACGCCGCCGTCGATCCAACGCGTTGAACGCCTGCGCGTCTTGCGTTTGCCGGCCCATGGCATTGGGCGCGTCGCTGTAGCCTTGCACCGGCCCGGCATCGGTGCGCACGCGCTCGACGCGCAGACCGGCTTGCGCGCTCCACAGCGGTGCAGGGCTCCACTGAACCTCGGCGTAGAGCGCGTGGCGGTCGCGCTGGCCATCGCGGATGTTCCAGAAGGTGCCGGGCCACATGCCGCCGCCCGACGGCGGCCAATAGTCGTCCAACCGGAAGCGGTGCAGCTCGGCGCCGGCGCGCACGACCGTCTGCTCGCTCACAGCCCATTCGGCCTGCACCTTGGCGCCGGTGGTGGCGCTGTCGGTCAGCATCGGCATGCCCGCGGCGCACTGCGGTCCCAACGGGCTGCATGGGCGACCGTCCACGCTGGAGCCGCCGCCCGAGGCCATGCCATACCAGTAGCGCTTGTCGGGGCCAAAGTCCATGGCGTGCTGCACCTTGTCGTGCCACAGGCGGGCTTGCCACTGGCCCCACGCCGTGCGTTGCTGATACCGTAGGTTCAACTTCGTGCTGTCATTGCCCAACAGATCCATGCGCTGGTTGGGATACAGCTGATACGGCATGTCTTGCGCATACAGCTTGGCTTCCCACAGGTGCGCGCCGTCCTGCCAAGCCAAGCCAAGGATATGGTTGCGCGTGCGGTAGGCGCTGGAGCCGACTTCATCGCGCGGCAGGGCATGGCCCGCGCGCCCGGTGAAATCATACGTCTTGAACGCTGCGCCGGCGCGGTAGTTGTCCGCTTCAGCCGCGGCCAAACGGTAGCTGAGGCTCCAATGCTGCGTGGCGTGCTGCGCTCCCAGGCGCAGGCCCCAGGCGTGGCCATTGCTGCGGGCGTACAGTCCAAGGTCGCCCTGGGTTTGCGTTTGGCCTGCAGCGGCAAACGTCGGCGCTGGCGTCTGCGCCGCCACCACGCCGCCGATGGCATCGCCCCCCGCCGACACCGGCGCCAGGCCGGCCCAGACTTGCAAGCGTTCCACCTGGCTGGGGTCGAGGTAGGACAGCGGCGTGTTCATGTGGTTGGGGCAAGCGGCATACAAATCCATGCCATCGATTTGCAGCCGCAGCCGCTCATCGCCCAGGCCACGCAGGACGGGCAAGCGTGACAGGCCGCCGGCTTCCAGCGTGTAGGCGCCGGGCACTTCCGCGAGCGCTTCGCTGACGTCGGCGCTGACCGGGCGCGCGCGGCGGGGTTGCACTGCCTGTCCACGGGGCAGGTCGGTCTCGCGCGGCGCATGAACCTGCACGTCCGGCAGCGCCGCATCGGCCTGCGCCTGCGCTGCAGCGGCGGGGCTCCAGGCCAGCGCGGCGGTGGCAACGGCGGACATCACCAAGGCCCCATGTGGGGCGGGCCGGCGGATGGCGTTGGACTTCGTCGGCACCTGGGTCTCCTTCTTCGCAACACCGAGGGTTGAACGTTTGGCGTGCGAGTGTGCGGCGACCGTGCCGTCGGGTCAAACCCGTTGATTTTGATCAAGCGTTGGCGGGCCGGCCCGGCCCCAGGGTTTCCACCTCATCGGTGATGATCGCATCCAGCCCCCAGCCGAGCAGCGTTTCGGCGCGGACGGCATCGTTGACGGTGTAGGCCAGCGTGCACCAGCCCATCGAGCGCAGCTGAGCCAGCAGCCCGGCGTTGCAGAGACGGTGGTTCAACACCACCGCCACGCAGCCCAGACTGCGCGCCACGGCCCAGCAGCCGGGCCACAAACGATCCAGCAGCAGGCCGCGCGGCAGCTGCGGGGCTGCCTCTTGCGCCGCTTGCAAGGCGGCGGGCTGAAACGAGGTCAACAGCGGCCAAGCCGGCCCACCGGGCTGGCCGGCGCCGTGCGCGCGCCACAGCGCCCCTGCGGCGCGCGCCACTTCGGCGCCGGTGCGCGTTTCCGTACCGGGCGACGGCTTGATTTCCAGGTTGAGCCAGGCCCCACGCTCCAGCGCCCATGCGGCCAGGCGATCCAAGCGCAGCAGCGGCTCGCCCGCAAAGGCAGGACTGTGCCAGCGCCCCGCATCCAGCTGCGCCAGCTCGGCCCATGGCAACGCGCCGGCTGGGCCGCGCCCGTTGGTGGTGCGCTCCAACGTCGCGTCGTGCAGCAAAAATGGCACGCCGTCGGCGGAGAGCTTGACGTCGCATTCAAACGCGCGCCAGCCCGACCGCCAGCCCAGTTCAAACGCCGCCAGCGTGTTTTCAGGCGCCTTTTTGCCGGCGCCACGGTGCGCGATCCAGCGCGGCAAGGGCCATGCGCCTTCAGCGTGTGCTGGGGTGAGGTGCATCGTCCCGTCCCTTACCTTAGATGCGCTGGCCGGTGGCGGCGTCGAAGTGGTGCAGCCTGTCATCCATGGGGCGCACATGCAGCGTGTCACCCACCTGCGGGTGGCAGGGGTGGCTTTCGGCTACGCGCACGGTGATCGGCTGGCCGTGGGTGCGCCCATGGATGAGCCGCTCCGCGCCGAGCAGCTCCAGTGCCTCCACCGTCACCGGCCAGCCTTGGCCGGTTTCGTCCACCAACAAGTGCTCGGGCCGCACGCCAAGCAGCCGCCCCGGCGCGCTGCCCGGCACGTCACGCAACAGATTCATCGCCGGCGAGCCAATGAAGGTGGCCACAAACGTGGTGGCGGGGCGGTGATACACCTCCTCGGGCGTGTCGAACTGCTCCATGCGACCGGCGTTCATGACCATGACGCGCTGCGCCAGCGTCATGGCCTCCACCTGGTCGTGCGTCACAAACAGGCTGGTGATGCCCAAGTCTCGATGCAGCTTTTGGATTTCCAGCCGCGTCTGCACGCGCAGCTTGGCGTCGAGGTTGGACAGTGGCTCGTCGAACAGGAACACCTGTGGCTGGCGCACGATGGCGCGCCCCATCGCCACGCGCTGGCGCTGCCCGCCCGAGAGTTGGCGCGGCTTGCGCGTCAGCAGCGCATCCAGCTCCAGAATGCGCGCGGCTTGCTCGACGCGGCGGCGGATCTCATCTTTGGGCACGCCGCGCAGCTTCAGGCCATAGGCCATGTTGTCGAACACCGACATGTGCGGATACAGCGCGTAATTCTGGAACACCATCGCGATGTCGCGCTGCGCAGGCTCCAGGTTGTTGACCACACGGGTGCCGATCCGAATGGTGCCGTCGGTGACGGTCTCCAGCCCTGCCACCATGCGCAGCAACGTCGATTTGCCGCAGCCGGACGGCCCGACGATGACGACGAACTCGCCATCGTGGACATCGGCGCTGAGGCCATGGATGGCGGTGAAGCTTGGGTGGCGTGCGGTGTCGTAGCGCTTGACGACACGGTCGAAATGCAAACTGGCCATGCGGATAGGGGTCAGACGTTATTTTTCGCTATCGACGAGGCCCTTGACGAACCAGCGTTGCATCGCCAGCACGACCACGGCCGGGGGCAGCATCGCCAGCATGGCGGTGGCCATCACGATGTTCCATTCGGTGTAGGCTTCGCCGGCGATCAGGCGTTTGATGCCGAGCACGATCGGGTACATTGACTCGTCGGTGGTCACCAGCAGCGGCCACAAGTATTGGTTCCAGCCGTAAATGAACTGAATGACGAACAGCGCCGCGATGCTGGTACGCGACATCGGCAGCAGCACGTCCCAAAAGAAGCGCAGCGGCCCAGCGCCATCGACGCGCGCGGCTTCCACCAATTCGTCAGGCACCGTCAGAAAAAACTGCCGGAACAGAAAAGTGGCGGTCGCCGAGGCGATCAGCGGAATGGTCAAGCCGGCGTAGCTGTTGAGCATGCCAAGGCCGGCGATCACTTCGTAGGTGGGGCCGATGCGCACTTCCACCGGCAGCATCAGCGTGACAAAGATCGCCCAAAACACCAGCCCCCGCAGCGGAAAACGGAAATAGACGATGGCAAACGCCGACAGCAGCGAAATGATGATCTTGCCGATGGCGATCGACAGCGCCATGATGAGGCTGACGCCCAACATCGGCAGCGCCGGCGCAAAGCGGCTGCCGGCGCTGGTTTCGCCGCCGAACAGGGCCAGACGGTAATTTTCCAGCGCGTGGGCGCCTGGCAGCAGCGACAAGGGGCGGCTGGTGGCGATTTGCTCGGCGCTTTGGGTGCTGGCCACCAGCGTCAGCAAGACGGGAAAGGCCACGATGGCCACACCCAGAATCAAAACGGCGTGAGCCAGCGCGTCAAGCCAAGGGCGTCGTTCAACCATGGGCGTTGCTCAATATTGGACGCGTCGTTCGATGTAGCGGAATTGGATCACGGTCAGACCGATCACAATAGCCATCAAAATGACCGACTGAGCCGCCGAGCCGCCCATGTCCAGCGCTTTAAAGCCGTCGTGATACACCTTGTAAACCAGGATGGCGGTGTCTTTGCCTGGGCCTCCTTGGGTGGTGGCATCCACAATGGCAAAGGTATCGAAAAAGGCATAAACGACGTTGATGACCAACAAAAAGAACGTGGTGGGCGACAGCAGCGGAAAGACGATCGTCCAAAAGCGCCGCCATGGGCTGGCGCCATCGAGCGTGGCGGCCTCGATCAGCGAGCGCGGGATCGCTTGCAAGCCAGCCAGAAAAAACAAAAAGTTGTAGGAAATTTGCTTCCACACGGCGGCCAGCACGATCAAGGCCAGCGCGTGCTGGCTGTTGAGCCGGTGGTTCCAATCGATGCCCACGCCCTGCAACGCCCACGCCACCACGCCCATCGGCGAGGCAAACATGAACATCCACAGCACGCCCGCCACCGCCGGCGCCACCGCGTACGGCCAAATCAGCAGCGTTTTATACCAACGCGCGCCGCGCACCACGCGGTCAGCCATCACCGCCAGCAGCAGCGACACCGACAGGCCAATGGCTGCCACCAACAGGGAAAAGATCGCCGTCACCTGAAACGACTGCACGTAGGTGGGGTCGCTCCAAAGACGGCGGAAGTTTTCCAGTCCGACAAAGGTGACCGATTGGCCGAATGCGTCTTGCTCCAACACGCTTTGCAGCAGCGCCTGGCCCGCCGGCCAAAAGAAAAAGATGGCCACGATGGCCAACTGCGGGGCCACCAGCAGCCATGGCAGCCAGCGGCCCTGAAAACGAACGCGTTTTTCCATCGTGGCGCGTGACTCAGCTCACTCAACCGTCGTCACAGGCGGCCCTGATTGGCGCGCTGGAACCGCTCCAACTGCTCATTGCCGCGGCGCACCGCATCATCCAGCGCTTGTTTGGCGCTTTTCTTGCCGGCCCACACCTGCTCCAGCTCTTCGTCCACGATGGTGCGGATCTGCACAAAATTGCCCAAGCGGATACCGCGCGACTTGTCGGTGGTCTTGCGAATCATTTGCTCCACCGACACATCGGTGCCGGGGTTTTGCTTGTAAAAGCCCGATTTTTCGGTCAGCTCATAAGCCGCTTTGGTGACCGGCAGGTAGCCGGTGCGCTGGTGGCTCTTGGCCGCCACCTCCGGCTTGGACAGGTAAGCGAAAAATTGCGCCACGCCCTTGTAGTCCGACTCTTTTTTGCCAGCCATCACCCAGAGGCTGGCGCCGCCAATGATGGTGTTTTGCGGCGCGCCGGGCACGTCGGGGTAATACGGCAGGGTGGAGATGCCAAAATCGAACTTGGCGTTGCGCTTGACGTTGCCATACAGCGCCGACGAGCCGGTCATCATCGCGCATTCGCCCGACACGTAGGTGGCGTCCGCCGCGTTGCCGCGCCCCTTGTAAACGAACAAGCCCTGCTGCGCCATGTTGGCCAGGTTTTCAATGTGACGCACGTGCAGCGGGCTGTTGAACGCCAGCCGCGCGTCCAGGCCGCCAAAGCCGTTGTTCTTGGTGGCGAACTCCACGTTGTGCCAGGTCGAAAAGCTTTCGAGCTGCGTCCAGCCTTGCCAGCTGGTGGTGAACGGGCATTTGTGCCCGGATGCTTTCAGCTTGGCCGCCGCCAGCGCCACTTCCGGCCAGCTCTTTGGCGGTTTGTTGGGGTCCAGGCCAGCGGCTTTGAAGGCGTCCTTGTTGTAGTGCAGCACCGTGGTGGAGCTGTTGAACGGAAAGCTCAGCATTTGACCGTTGGGCGCCGTGTAGTAGCCCTTGACCGCATCGACGTAGGCGTTGGGGTCGAAGGTCACGCCGGCTTTTTTCATCACCTCGGCCACCGGCACGATGGCGTTGCGGCTGGCCATCATGGTGGCGGTGCCGACTTCAAACACTTGCAGGATGTGCGGCGCGTTGCCGGCGCGAAACGCGGCGATGGCGGCCGTCATCGACTCGTCGTAGCTGCCCTTGAAGACAGGCACCACCTTGTAGTCCTTTTGGCTGGCGTTGAACTCGTTGGCCAGGTCATTGACCCATTCGCCCAGGGCTCCGCCCATCGAGTGCCACCAGACGATTTCGGTTTGCGCGTGGACGGCGGTGACGCCCAGAGCCGCAGCGGTGGCGGCCAGCCAGTGCCGAAGGCGGAAGGCCATAACGTGACTCCTGTCAAAAGGGGTTGAGGGTGAACGGGAGCGAAAACATTCTATCAAGAGCGCAATCATCCGCGCGTTTTATGACAAAAATTTGAACGGCGGCACGGCGCCTCCAGGTTTTCCCCATTGAACCCTACCCAGGGTGGTATGGCAGCATCGCGGGCTCGATCGACCCATTCCCTCTTTTTCATCGAAAGGCTGTGATGCGCTGGAGGAGAACAACCGTTTGGCCTGCGGGGGCGGCCCGCCGTGTGTTGACGTCGTTGGAAGCCGGCAATGCCGTGGCGTGGTTGGATGAGCGCGCCCGTATCGTGCGCTGCAATGCGCGCTATGCCGAGCTGTATGACGCCGCGGATCCAGCCGCGTTGTGCGGCCAATCGGTGGCTGCCTGGCACGGACAGGGATCGTCAGAGCAAGCGCACTGGCAGCGCGTTTGGGCCACACTGCAGGAGGGCCGCACGGTCAAGGATATTTTCCGCCGCTGCTGCGTGCACGGGCGGGCCATTGTGGTAGGGGTGTCCTACAACCCGGTGCGCGACCGGCGCGGTCGCTTGCAGGGGGTCTATGCCATTGAGGCCGACGTGACCGAGCGGCTGGATGCCCAGCAACGGGCGCATGACTTGGAAGCGGCGTTGCAGCGCACCACCGCCATCATCGAGTTTGACACCCAAGGCACGGTGCGCTACGCCAACGAGGCGTTTGTGCGCACCATGGGTTACGCCAGCGCGGCCGAAGTGGTGGGCCAGCATCACCGCATTTTTTGCGCGCCGGACTACGCCGCCAGCCCTCAGTATGCGGCGTTTTGGCAGCGGCTGCGCGAAGGGCGCCCGTTCGTCGATCGCATCGAGCGCCGTCGCAAGGACGGCAGCGTGGTCTGGCTGCAGGCATCTTACAACCCGATTACCGACGCGCACGGGCGTGTGGTGGGGGTGGTCAAGCTGGCCTACGACATTACCGAGCGGGTGTTGCGCTCGCAGCGGTTGGTGCAATCGGTCCAGCAGGCGCATGGCATCGCGCAGCGCTCCGACGAGCAGGCCGCGCAGGCCCAGAGCATTGTGCAAGAGACCGCGCAGCGCATCGCCGAGATGGCTGCCGCCCTGCAAGGCACCGCCCAGGACACGGCGCAAATGGACGGCCAGATCCAGCGCATCTCGGGCATCGTGCAGCAAATCCAGGATATTGCGTTTCAGACCAATATCTTGGCGCTCAACGCCGCGATCGAAGCCGCCCGCGCCGGGGAAGCGGGTCGGGGTTTCGCGGTGGTGGCCGATGCGGTGCGCCGTCTGGCGGAGAATACGCGCGAGGCTACCGTGGACATTGCGCGCACGATCGAGCAGTTTCGCGTCCATACGGGTCACACGGTGCAAGCGGTGCAGCAGGGCTTGCAGCGAGTGGATGAAGTGGTGCAACTGGCCCGTCAGGCTCAAGAGACCATGCGCGTCATCAAGCACATGGCGCGCGACTACGCCAGCTCGATCACGGCCTTGCAAAACGAATTCGAACAGGCCGAGCGCGACGCTCAGGTTTGAAACCAGGCGGCCACGCGCGCGCGCGCCGTGGCATCCAGGTGCAAGCCCAGCTTGCTGCGGCGCCACAACACGTCGTCGGCGCTGCGCGCCCACTCCTGCCGCACGAGGTGGCGCAGCTCGGCTTCAAACAGTCCTGGCGCCACTTCGCGTCCAAGGTCGGCCGGCCCTTGCGTGTCGCGCAGCCACTTCAGCGCCAGGGTGCCGTAGCTGCGCGCCCAGCGCTTGGCCACCGCGGTTGGCAGCCAGGGGTAACGCTGTTGCAAATGCTCCGTGAAGCGTTGGCGGGCTTGCATCGGCGTGGCGCTGGGGCCAATGAGGTCGTCGAAGTCACCGCCCGGCAGCGCGACGCGGCGCGTCCAGTCCGCGACTTTCCCCAGTCCCAAATGAGGAGCGAGGCGTTGCGCCGCTTCCAGCGCCAACGTGCGGTAGGTGGTGAGCTTGCCACCCCAGACAGTCAAAAGGGGCGCCCCGGGTTCGACGTCCCATTCGAGCCGGTAGTCGCGCGTGACCGCGGAGGCGTCGGCGCCGTCGTCCAGCAGCGGGCGCACGCCGCTGTAGTGCCAGACCACGTCGTCGGGGTGTACCGGGTGCCGCAGGTAACGGCTGGCCTCGCGGCACAGGTAGGCGATTTCCTGCGTATCGGCGATCGCTTGCCCCGGGTCGCCGTGGTGCTCCACATCCGTGGTGCCGATCAGGGTGTAGCGTTCTTCATAAGGAATGGCGAACAGCACCCGGCGGTCGGTGGCTTGTAACAAATACGCCGTCTCGTGCTGCGGCAGGCGCGGCACCACGATGTGGCTGCCGCGCACCAGCCGCAAGTGACAGCCGGGGCGCAAGCCCGCCTGCCCTTGCAAAAACGCCTCTGCCCAGGGGCCTGCGGCATTGACCACCACGCGCGCGCGCACTTCGTGCAGCCGGCCGTCCGTGCCGCGCAGGCGTGCGCGCCAATGCTGCGGCAGGCGCTGCAGCTGCTCACAGCGGGTGTGCGTCAGCACGGTGGCGCCACGTTGCGCCGCATCCAGTGCGTTGAGCACCACCAGGCGCGCGTCGTCCACCCAGCCGTCGCTGTAGGCGAACGCTTGCCGCCACTGGGGCTGCAACGCCGCGCCGGCAGGATGAAGCTGCAGATCCAGCGCTTGCGAGGCGGGCAGCAGCTCGCGCCGGGCCAGGTGGTCGTAAAGCCACAAGCCGAGCCGAATCATCCACATCGGGCGCATGCCGGCGTCGTGCGGCATGACCAGGCGCAGCGGCTCGATCACGTGGGGCGCGATGCGCAGCAAGACCTCGCGTTCCGCCAAGGCTTTGCGCACCAAACCCAACTCGCCGTATTCGAGGTAGCGCAAGCCGCCGTGGATCAGCTTGGTGGAGGCGGACGACGTGTGCGCGGCCAGATCATGCTGCTCGCACAGCAGCACGCGCACGCCGCGGCCCGCCAAATCGCGCGCGATGCCGCAGCCGTTGATGCCGCCGCCGACGATCAGCACATCGACGTCAGCGGGCAAGGTCGCAGGGGCCATAGAGGGCAGCATGGTAGGGCGAGGGCGAACAACAATACTTTTTCGATGATAGTTGAGTTTGATCGTTTCTGTTCGAATTCGATCCAAAGCCCTTCATCCCCAGGGGCTGCGCTACCATTTCGGCATGGCTGCTTCTGCCGCGCCGCGTCGGCGCGCCCTCAACCCGCGTCAAAGCGAGCTGCTGGCTGCCGTGCGACAAGCCGGCGCACTAACCATTGAAGCGCTGGCGCAGCGCTTTGGCGTGACGCTGCAGACGGTGCGTCGCGACGTGCGCGAGCTGGAGCAGCGCGGGTTGCTGGCGCGCTACCATGGCGGCGTGCGCACGCCGGTTTCGACGGTGGAAAACCTCGGCTACCAGCAGCGCCAGGGGCTCAACGCCGCGGCCAAGGAGGCGATTGCGCGCGCGGTCGCGCGCGACGTGCCGGCGGGCTGCTCGTTGATTCTCAACATCGGCACCACCACCGAGGCGGTGGCGCGCGCGCTGCTGCAGCATCGGGGGTTGCGCGTCATCACCAACAACCTCAACGTGGCGGCCATTTTGGCCGACAACCCTGATTGCGAGGTCATCATCGCCGGCGGTGTGGTGCGCGCACGCGATCGCGGGATTGTCGGCGAGGTCACGATTGATTTTCTGCGACAGTTTCGCGTGGATATCGCGCTCATTGGCATTTCGGCCATCGAAGCCGACGGCACGCTGCGCGATTACGACGTGCGCGAAGTCAAGGCGGCGCGCACCATCATCGAGCATGCCCGCCAGGTGTGGCTGTGCGCCGACCACAGCAAGTTTGGCCGCCCGGCCATGGTAGAGGTTGGCCACATCGGCGAGTTGACGCGCCTCTACACCGACCGCGCGCCGCCGCCGCCGTTTGACGCTTTGCTGCGCGAGGCCGACGTGGCCTGCGTTGTGGCCGGGGAGTGAACGCCGCCATGGATGTGTTGCTGGCGCTTGATCAGGGCACCACGAGTTCGCGCACCCTGGCGTTTGACCGCCAGGGGCATGTGCTGGCGCAAGCGCAGTGTGAATTCACCCAGCATTTTCCGCAGCCGGGCTGGGTGGAGCACGATGCCGAAGAAATTTGGCAAACGCAGCGCCGCACCCTGGTGGAGGTGCTGCGCCAGCTTGGGCCCAAGGTGCGGCATGTGCGGGCGCTGGGCATCACCAACCAACGCGAAACCACCGTGGTGTGGGAGCGCGCCACGGGCCGGCCGGTGCACCGCGCCATTGTCTGGCAAGATCGCCGCGCTGAGGAGGCTTGCGCGCGCTGGCGCGCGCAAGGATGGCAGCCGCGCGTGCAGGCGCTGACCGGCTTGCGGCTGGATGCGTATTTCTCGGCCGGTAAGCTGCGCTGGTTGCTGGATCACGTGCCCGGCTTGCGCGCCCGAGCTGAGGCGGGCGAACTGGCGTTTGGCACGATCGACAGCTGGCTGCTCTACCGTCTGACCGGCGGGCGGGTGCACGCCACCGACGTCAGCAACGCCGCGCGCACCTTGCTGTGGGATTTGCGCGCGCAAGCCTGGAGCGCGGAGCTGCTGCAGGCGCTGGAGGTGCCCGCCGCGTGGCTGCCGACGGTGCATCCATCCTGCCACCTCTTTGGCGAGCTGGATCCCGCCGTGTTGCAAGCCCCTGATTTGACGCTGCCGCCGCTGCCGATCGCGGGGGTGGCCGGCGATCAGCAGGCCGCCCTGGTCGGGCAGGCTTGCCTGGAGGCGGGCTTGGCCAAAAACACCTACGGCACCGGCTGCTTCATGCTGCTGCACACCGGGGCGCAGGCGGTTGCATCCCAGCACGGGCTGCTGGCCACGGCTGCGGCGCAGCCGCCGCAGGCGCCCGCCGCATTTGCGTTGGAGGGCAGCGTCTTCGTCGGCGGCGCGGTGGTGCAGTGGCTACGCGACGGCCTGCGCGCCATTCGCGCCAGCGCCGAGGTGCAGGCACTGGCCGAAAGCGTGCCGGATGCGGGCGGCGTGGTGTTGGTGCCGGCCTTCACGGGCCTGGGGGCGCCGTATTGGCAGCCGCACGCCACCGGGGCGCTGGTCGGGCTGACGCGCGGCACGACGGTGGCGCATATCGCGCGCGCGGCGCTGGAGTCGATCGCCTTCCAGAGCGCCGAGTTGTTGCAGGCGATGAACGCCGACGCCCAAGCCCATGGGGCACAGCCGGTGCGCGAGTTGCGGGTGGACGGCGGGGCTGCCGTCAACGATTTGCTGATGCAGTTTCAAGCGGACTTGCTGGGCATCCCTGTGCTGCGCCCCGCGGTGACGGAAACCACGGCGCTGGGGGCGGCCTGGTTGGCCGGACTGGGCGCGGGCGTCTATGCCGGGCCGCAGGAACTGCGCGCGCTGTGGCGGCTGCAGCGCCGCTTCGAGCCGCAGCGCAGCCGCGATTGGGCCGAGTCGGCGTTGGAGCGATGGCGGCGCGCGGTGCGGCAAGTGCTGGCCGGCGTCGAGCGGATCGCGGGGTCGGATTGAGAGCGGACGCCATGTTGCGTTGGGCGGCCAATCTTACGATGTTGTTTACCGAGCGGCCATTGTTGGAGCGACCGACGGCGGCGGCGCGCGCGGGCTTTGCGGCGGTGGAGGTGCAGTTCCCCTACGACGCGCCGGTGGAGGACTGGCGCGCCGCGCTGCGCGAGGCTGGCGTGCCGCTGGTGCTGCACAACCTGCCGGCTGGCGACTGGGCCGGCGGCGAGCGCGGCATCGCCTGCCACCCGGACCGCGTGGCCGAGTTCCGCGACGGCGTGGCGCGCGCGCTGGACTACGCACGGGCGCTGGCGGTGCCGCGCCTCAACGTCATCGCCGGCCTTGCCCCGCCGCACGTGCCGGCGGTGGAGGCGCGCCAGGTGCTGGTGGACAACCTGCGCTGGGCGGCGCGCGCGCTGCAGCCGCACGGCATCCAGCTGCTGCTGGAGCCGATCAACACCTTCGACGTGCCCGGCTTCTTCATCCACCGCACGGCGCAGGCGCTGGAGGTGCTCGACGCTGCGGGCGCCCCCAACGTTGCGCTGCTTTACGACATCTATCATGCGCAACGCATGGAAGGTGAGCTGATCGGCACGCTGCGGCGCCATTGGGCGCGCATCGGCCACGTGCAGATCGCCGACAACCCGGGCCGGCACGAGCCCGGCAGCGGCGAGATCGCCTGGGAGGCGGTGCTCGGCGAGCTGGACCGGCTGGGCTACGACGGCTGGGTTGGCTGCGAATACCACCCGCGCACGACGACCGAGGAGGGGCTGGGATGGCGGGCGCGCTGGGCCTGAGCGACGCGCAGGCGCGCGCGCTGCTGCGGCGGTTGTTCGACGCCGCGGTGCGGCGCGCGCAGCCGCAGGCGCTGCTGCCGTCCTGGCTGCCGGCGCCGCCGCGCGGCCGCACGGTGGTGGTGGGGGCCGGCAAGGCCAGCGCGGCGATGGCCGCGGCGCTGCAGGCGCACTGGCCGGCGGATCGGCCACTGCAAGGGCTGGTGGTGACGCGCTATGGCCACACGCCGCCCGGCGCCGCGGGCGGGCGCATCGAGATCGTGGAGGCCGCGCACCCGGTGCCGGACGAAGCCGGCTGGCAAGCGGCGCAGCGCATGCTCGCGCTGGTGCAGGGGCTGACCGCCGACGATCTCGTCATCGCGCTGATGTCGGGCGGCGGCTCGGCGCTGCTGCCGCTGGCGCAGCCGGGCGTGACGCTGGCGGACGTGCAGGCCATCGCCCGCGCGCTGCTGCGCAGCGGCGCCACCATCGACGAGATGAACGGCGTGCGCAAGCACCTGTCGGCGATCCAGGGCGGGCGGCTGGCGGCGGCGTGCGCGCCGGCCAAGGTGGTGACGCTGGCCATCAGCGACGTGCCGGGCGACGACCCGGCGGTGATCGCCAGCGGCCCCACGGTGCCGGACCCCACCACCTGCGCCGACGCGTTGGCCGTGGCGCGGCGCTACGGCGTGACGCTGCCGCCGGCGGCCGAGCAGGGGCTCATCAGCGGCGCGTGGGAGACCCCCAAGCCGGGTGACGCGCGCCTGCGCGGGCACGAGGTGCACGTGATCGCCACCCCGCGCGCCAGCCTGCAGGCCGCGGCGGAGGCCGCCCGCGCGGCCGGACTGGCCGCGCACGTGCTGGCGGACGACCTGGAGGGCGAAAGCCGCGTCGTCGGCCAGCTGCACGCGGCGCTGGCGCGCTCGGTGGCGCGCCACGGCACGCCGTGGGCGGCGCCGTGCGTGCTGCTGTCGGGCGGCGAGACGACGGTGACGGTGGGCGGTGCGGCGGGCCGCGGCGGGCGCGCCACCGAATTCTTGCTCGGCGCCGCGCTGGCGCTGCGCGGCGAGCCGGGCGTGTGGGCGCTGGCGGCCGACACCGACGGCATCGACGGCAGCGAGGACAACGCCGGCGCGTTCGTCGCGCCGGATACGCTTGCGCGCGCGCAGGCGCTGGGCGTGTCGGCGCGCGCGCACCTGGACGGCCACGACGCCTACACCTTCTTCGCGCAGCTGGGCGACCTGCTGGTGACGGGGCCGACCTACACCAACGTCAACGACTTCCGTGCGTTGCTGGTGTTGCCGCTAAGTTGAAACCCGGCATGGCCATGCGCTCGCGATGGTTGCGCCGCTGGATTTTCCCCTGCCCTCTTTATTTCTTGAATTGATAAGAAAAAGACAAAAAAGTCGTTGGAGTTTCGATGCGTCGGCTCTAGAGTGCGCCCCATGACGATCGAATGGGCTTATGTGGTGGGCGGCGCGGCGGTGGGGCTGGTGGTCGGCCTCACGGGCGTCGGCGGCGGCTCGTTGATGACCCCGCTGCTGATCTATGGCTTTGGCGTGCAGCCGCACCTGGCGGTCGGCACCGACTTGCTGTTTGCCGCGCTGACCAAAAGCGCCGGCGCCGTGTCGTTTGCGCGGCACCGTCTGGTGCCATGGCGCGTGGTGGCGCAGCTCACTGGCGGTGGGCTCCTTGGGGCTGCCGTGATGCTGGTGGCGTTGGCGCACTGGGGCGCTGCCAACCCGGCGGTGCACGCAGCGATGAAAGTGACGCTGGGCATCATGCTGTGGCTGACGGCGGCGGCCACCGCCTACAAGGTCATCCGGGCCGGGTGGTGGTGGCGCAGCCGCGCCGACACCGCCGCGGCGCGCGCCGTGGCGCACGCGTCCGTATCGCTCGAGGAGCAGCAGCGTCCCCGTTGGGCTTGGGGGCCGTGGCTGATGGGAGCGACCATTGGAGCCTTGGTGACGTTGACATCGGTCGGAGCGGGCGCCGTCGGGGTGGCGGTGCTGATGCTGCTGTATCCCCAGCTCCCGCTGGCGCGCCTGGTGGCCGCCGACGTCACCTACGCGGTGCCGCTGACGCTGGTGGCGGGCCTGGGTCACGCCGCGCTGGGGTCGGTGGACTGGGGGTTGCTGGCGTGGCTGTTGACCGGCTCGCTGCCGGGCATCTGGCTCGGCAGCCGGCTGGTGTCGAAAGCGCCGGTGACGCTGGTGCGCTCGCTGCTGTCGCTGCTGCTGGCGTGGGTCGGCTTCAAGCTGGTGTCGCTTTAAGCGCGGCAGGACGGCTGTCCAGTGTCAGGGCGGCGCCGATGGCGTCGGACGCAAGCTCAGCCGCTCCAGCGCCCACGGTCACCACGGTGGGCCGTCCGCTGTGCAGCACGCTGGCCTGCGCAAGGGTGGCCAGCGTATGCGCGGTGACGATCGCATCCGGCCAGCCCGCCCGCGAGACCACCTGCACCGGGGTGTCGGCGTGCCAGCCTGCAGCTTGCAGCTGCCGCGCCAGCGCCGGCAGTTGTCGTCCGGCCATGTAGAACACTTCGGTGTCGGCGTGCTGGCCGGCTTGCAGCTTGTGCTCGCGGGTCATGGCAGTCGTGAGGGCCACGCTGCGACCGTGGCCGCGGCGCGTCAGCGGACGCTGCGCATCGGCGGCGGCGGCCAACGCCGCGGTGACGCCGGGCACCACCACGGTCTCGTGCCCGGCGGTGCGCACCACCGCCAGCTCCTCCTCCAGCCGTCCGAAGATGCTTGGGTCGCCGCCCTTGAGCCGCACCACCAGCCGGCAGCGCGCCGCGTGACGCAGCAGTAGAGCGTGGATCACTTCTTGCGCGGTGGCGCGGCCAAAGCCGCGTTTGCCGACCCCCAGCCAGCGCGCTTGGGGTGCCAGCGCGCGCAGCGCCGGGTCGGTCAGCGCATCGGCCAACACCACGTCGGCTTGCGCCAGCAGCCGCGCGCCGCGCAGCGTGATCAGGTCGGCAGCGCCGGCGCCCGCGCCCACAAACGCGACGGTGCCCATGGGCTTATGCCACCAGCAGCGCCGCCAGCGTGCGGTGCGTGCCAGGATCGACCATCAACAGCGCGCCGCGCTCGGGCCCAGCGCTGGCAAAGGGGCGCAGCGGCAGCGGCTCGGCGGCTTCGATGACCACGCGGCCCAGGTCGTTGGGCGCAAGCTGCGCGTCGCCGGCGGGCTGCAGCGTGTCCAGATCAAGCCGGTGCTCGATGGCTGCCAAGCGCGCCTGCACCCAGCGGTGGCCGTGGCGCAGCCACGCGCGCTGGCCGACGATGGCCGGCTCTTCGTCCAGCCACGCCGCGGTGGCGGCAAAGCGCCGCTGGCCGAGCAGCGTCTGCGGCGCGCCGAGCCAGTCGCCGCGCGAGACGTCCAGCGCTCGATCCAGCACGAGGCCGACCGACTGGCCCGCCTGCGCCTGCGCCAGTTCAGTGCCGCCGTGATGCCGGATGGCGGCCACGCGCGCCCGCTGGCCGCTGGGGTGAACCTGCACCTCCTCACCGACGCGCACCCGGCCGGCGGTCAGCCGACCCCAGTGGATGCGGGGCTGGTGCCCGGTGCCGTCGCCGTCGCGCTGCACCCACTGCACCGGCAGGCTCCAGGGCTCCTCGCGCGGCGGTTTCGGCACCGGCAGCGTCTCCAGCAGCTCCAGCAAGGACGGGCCCTGATACCAGGGAACCCCCAGCCGCTGGGTGACGTTGTGGCCGTGCAGCGCCGAGATCGGCAGCACCGCGGTGGGTTTTAGCCCCGCTTGGGCGCTGAAAGTCTGCAGCGCTTCGGCCACGGCGCCGAAGGTGGCGGCGGCGTCAGCCACGGCGTCGATCTTGTTGACCGCCAGGATCAGGTGCGCCACCCCCAGCCGATGCGCCAGCAGCAGGTGGCGCCGCGTCTGCGGCAGCAGCTGCAGCGGGCGGCGCCGCAGATCCAGCTTGGTGGGATCCACCAGCACGATGGCGGCGTGGCTGCCGGCGGCGGCGGTGACCATGTTGCGCGTGTACTGCTCGTGGCCCGGCGCATCGGCCAGGATGAACTTGCGCCGCGGGGTGGCGAAGTAGCGGTGCGCCACGTCGATGGTGATGCCCTGCTCGCGCTCGGCCTCCAGGCCGTCGGTCAGCAGGGCCAGTTCCAGCGTGTCGCCGGTGGCGCTGCGCTGGCGCAGCGCGTCGAGCTGGTCAGTCATGAGCGCCTGCGCATCCAGCAACAGGCGCCCGATCAGGGTGCTTTTGCCGTCATCGACGCTGCCGGCAGTCAGCACGCGCAGCGCGGCGTGGGTGGCAGGGGTCGGTTCCTGGGGCATGGCGGTCAGCGTTCTCAGCGATGAGGGTTCAGAAGTAGCCTTCGCGCTTGCGCCGCTCCATGGCGGCGTCGCTGGCGCGGTCGTCGATGCGAGTGGCGCCGCGTTCGCTGATGCGGCTGGCCAGCGTTTCGCGCACGATGGCTTCGGCATCTGCGGCATGGCTTTCCACCGGGCAGGTGCAGCTCATGTCGCCGACGGTGCGAAAGCGCACCGACAGCGTCTCCACCCGTTCATCGGGCTGCGGCGGGGTCAGGGGGGTGACCGGCACCAGCAGGCCGCCGCGGCGCACCACGGCGCGCTCGTGCGCCCAGTACAGGCTGGGCAGCGCGATGCGCTCGCGCGCGATGTAGGCCCACACGTCCAGCTCGGTCCAGTTGCTGATCGGAAAGGCGCGCATGTGCTCGCCCGGGTGCAGCCGGGTGTTGAACAGCGTCCACAGTTCGGGCCGCTGGGCCTTGGGCTGCCACTGGCCGAAGGCGTCGCGGTGACTGAACAGCCGCTCCTTGGCGCGCGCCTTCTCTTCGTCGCGGCGCGCCCCGCCGATGAGCACGTCGAGGCGGTGCGCCTCGATCGTTTCCAGCAGGGTGACGCTTTGCGCGGCGTTGCGCGAGGCGTGCGCATCGGCCAGGCGCACGCTGCCGCGGCGGATGGAGTCCTCCACGTGGCCGATGAGGAGCGCATCGCCGTGCTCGGCCACCAGCGCGTCGCGAAAGGCGATGACCTCCGGGAAGTTGTGCCCGGTGTCGATGTGCAGCAGCGGCAGCGGCAGCCGGCCCCGCCAGCGGCCGTCGGCGCCACGGCGCTGAAACGCCTTGCGCGCCAGATGCAGCACGACGCAGGAATCCTTGCCGCCGGAAAACAGCAGCGCCGGGCGTTCGAAGGCCGCCACCGCCTCGCGCAGGATGAAGATGGCCTCCTCCTCCAGCGCGTCAAGGTGGGGCCAGTGCAGGATAGGTTGCAAGGTTTGAGGAAGGACAGGGGCGTTCACGGCTGGCTCCGGGCCATGGGAGGGTTTGACGGCAGGGCAGCGGCGCCGCTGAGGTGCAGGCCGCATTCGCGCAGGGCGTCGCGTTCCCACCACCAGCGACCGGCGCGCAGATCCTCGCCAACGGCGATCGGACGCGTGCACGGCGCGCAGCCGATGCTGGGCATGAAAGCGTCGTGCAGCGGGTGGTAAGGCACGCCATGGGTTTGCAGGTAGTGCCACACGTCGGCCCAGCGCCAGTCGGCCAGGGGGCTGTATTTGGCGCGGCCCGCCTCGTCCAGGGCCACCTTCTCCACCGCCGCGCGTGCGTCCGACTGCTCGCGCCGCAGCCCGGTGATCCAGGCGGTGCGGCCCGCCAGCATGCGGCGCAGCGGCTCCACCTTGCGCAGGCCGCAGCAGGCGTGGCGCAAAGCCTGGCTGCGATACATGGCGTGCGGGCCGTGTTCGGCCTCGAATGCCCGCACCGCCTCCGGATCGGGCCGCCAGACCTCAAACCGCAAGTCCCAGTGCACTTCGGCGCGCTGGCGCAGATCGTGGGTTTCGTTGTGCAGCCGTCCGGTGTCGATCAGGGCCACCGCCACCGGCAGACCGTGGCGCGCGATCAGGTCGGTGATGACCATGTCTTCGGCGCCGAGGCTGCTGGCCTGCACGATGCGGCCGGCGTGGGTCTGAGCGGCTTGGCGCAGCAGCGCCAAGGTGGCCTGCAGTCGCTCGTCGAAACCGTCCAGCCGGCGTGCGTAAAGCGCAAACGCCCGCCCTGGCTGCGGCGGCTCGATGCGGATCGTGGGGATGGATGCCTCGCTCATGGTCGGCCTGACACTCTCAGGTGGCGAACGTCGGGTTGGGCAAAGGCGGCGAACCAGCGCAGCGCTTGCTGCGCCACCGCAGCCGATTGCCCGGGGCGTAGCTCCGCGGCGTCGAAGCCGCAGCGCCACAGTTGCAGCACTTGATCGGCCAAGATGTCGCCAACCGCGCGGATTTGCCCGCCAAAACCGTGGCGCGCGCGCAGCAGCCGCGCCTGGCTGTAGGCGCGCCCATCGGTCCAGATCGGAAAGTTCAGCGCCACCAGCTCCAGCCGCGGCAGGTCGCGGCGCAACGCGTCCAGCGGCTGATCGTTGGGCCACAGCACTCCGACCGGCAGTTCGGCTGGCCAATGGGCGCGCACCGCCCGCCATTGCTCAGCCCGCAGCAGCAGGCCGGCGCGCGGCGCGGGGGCGGGGTCATGGGGATCGGCGCGGCGCCACGGGTCGCGGCTGGGGTCGATGAGGTGAAACCGGGGCATGGCGTTCATGGAGCCACCTCCTCCAGCGGGGCGGCGCTGCGCTGGCGCACCGCGTCGGTGGCGGCGCGAAACGGCGCCAAGCCCACCCGTTGCACTGTGTCCAGCAGCCGCTCGTGCGGCTGCCGCAACGCCAGGTAGGTGTCGAGCACCGCCTGCAGCGCATCGGCGATTTCGTCGGCGGCAAACGCCGGGCCGACCACGCGCCCGGGGCGCGGCGGGCCGTGACGCGTCTGGCCGTCGGAGCCGCCGAGCGTGAGCTGATACCACTCTTGGCCATCCTTATCCACGCCGAGGATGCCGATGTGGCCGCTGTGGTGGTGGCCGCAGGAATTCATGCAGCCGCTGATGTGCAGGGCAAGGTCGCCCAGTGCTTCCAGCTCGTCGGGATCCTGGTAGCGCTGCAGCACCTGCAGCGCGATCGGCGTGGTGCGCGCATTGGCCAGCGCGCACAAGTCGCCGCCGGGGCACGCGATCAAATCGGTGAGCAGCCCGCGGTGCGGCTGCGCCATGCCCAGCGCCCGCGCGGCTTGCCATAGCTGCGGCAGGTCTTGCAGGCGCACCCACGGCAGCAGCAGGTTCTGCTCGTGCGTGACGCGCGCCTGTCCGGCGCTGAAGCGCTCGGCGAGGTCGGCCACGGCGTCGAGCTGCTCGGCGCTGACGTCGCCGGGCGCCCAGCCGGGGCGCTTGAGCGACAGCGTCACCGCGGCCATGTTCGGCCAGCGATGCGCATGCACCTGGCGGGCGCGCCAGCGCACGTAGGCGGGGTCGCTGCGGGTCTCTTCGATGGCGGCGGAGGCGATCCAGTCGTGCGGCGGCTCGAACCGCGCCGCCTCGGCGGCCAGATCCTGCTCGCGCAGACGCAGCGCAGGTCCTAGCGCGTCGTCGCGGCGCAGCGCCTCGTATTCGGTGCGCACGGCGTCGATGAACGCTTGGCCCTCAGCCTTGACGAGAATCTTCAAGCGCGCCTTGTAGAGGTTGTCGCGCCGACCGTAGAGGTTGTAGATGCGCACGATGGCTTCGAGAAACCGCACGATCTCGGCCCACGGCACGAACTCGGCCAAGACAGGCGCAATCAGCGGCGTGCGCCCCATGCCACCGCCGGCGCGCACGCGAAAGCCCACCGCGCCTTCGGCATTGCGGTGCAGCTGCAGGCCGATGTCGTGCCAGGCAAGGGCGGCGCGGTCGTCCGGGCTGCCGGTGACGGCGATCTTGAATTTGCGCGGCAAATAGGCGAATTCCGGGTGCAGCGTGCTCCAGCGCCGCAACAGCTCGCAATACGGCCGCGGATCGACCTCCTCGTCCGGGGCGATGCCGGCCAGCGCGTCGCTGGTGATGTTGCGGATGCAGTTGCCGCTGGTTTGAATGCCGTGCAGGCCGGCTTCGGCCAGTACGTCCATGACGTCGGCGGCGCGCTCCAGCGGGATCCAGTTGAACTGAATGTTTTGCCGGGTGGTGAAGTGGCCGTAGCCGCCGCGGCCGGCATGGGGGCCGTCGGTGGCGCGGTCGAACTCGCGTGCCACGCGCGCCAGCGTGCGCAATTGGCGGCTGTTGAGCTCGCCATACGGGATGGCCACGCGCAGCATCGGCGCGTGGCGCTGCAGATACCAACCGTTTTGCAGCCGCAGCGGCTTGAAGTCATCGGCGCTGAGCTCACCGCGTAAGTGGCGTTGCAGCTGGTCGCGAAACTGCGCGGCGCGCTGGCGCAACAAGATCAGGTCGGCTTCAGAAGGGTGCTTCATCGGGGCGGGCTGGCAACGATTTCGTCACGACACGCCCCGAATTGTGAGTCTTGGTTATGAAAAAACAAACGAAAAGATGGTTTTATATCTATAACCCCAGGTCATGAGCCCGGGTCTAACCGAGGAGGGGCATTCAGGTGACGCAGGGCGATGGAGGCCAGCGCCTGCACCAACAGCTCATCGTTGCCGACGGTTGGCGCCAACGTCCAGCGCACGCCGGGGTGCGCCGACACCAAAGCAGCCACGCGCTGCGGAACGTCGCGCTGCACGTGCCCGCCGCTGCCCAGGAACAGTGGCAGCACCACCACGTGGCGGCAGCCGGCTGCAGCCAGCGTCGCGCCGGCCTGAGCTGGGTTGGGCGTCAGCCGTTCCAAAAACGCCAGCTGCACCGCCAGGGCGGGTTGAGCGGCGCGCACGTGCGCGACCACGCGTTCAAACGGCGCCGCCCAGGCTGGGTCGCGTGCGCCATGCGCCAGCAGCAGCAAGCCGTCGGCTGCAGGTGGTGCGGTCTGCATGCGGGCGGATGGTTCCATCACGACGGGCATGGGACGGATAATGACACGGCGCTGAAGCCAGCGGGCCGCGGCGTGGGCTTTTCCCCCTGCGCGGACGTCCGCATTCCTGATGTGTGAGGTTGCCGTGGATCTTTCCGAGCTGTCTGGCGGCGTGCCCGCCGCGCGCCCTGTTCCCACCAGCGCCGAGCTGCAGCCCGGCGGCGCCGAATGGATGGCGGCGCACTGGATGCCCTTCACCGGCAACCGCCAGTTCAAGGCCGACCCGCGCCTGATCGTCGCCGCCGACGGCGCCTACCTGATCGACCGCGACGGGCGGCGCGTCTTCGACGGCCTGTCGGGCCTGTGGTGCACGGGGCTGGGCCACGGGCGGCGCGAGATCGTCGAGGCGGTGCAGCGCCAGGTCGCCACGCTGGACTACTCGCCGGCGTTCCAGTTCGGCCACCCGCTGTCGTTCGAGCTGGCCAACCGCATCGTCGAGCGGTTGCCGGCCGGGCTGGAGCGCGTGCTGTTCACCGCCTCGGGCTCGGAGGCGGCGGACACGGCGCTCAAGATCGCGCGCGCCTACTGGCGGCTGCGCGGCCAGGCCAGCAAGACGCGCCTGATCGGCCGCGCCAAGGGCTACCACGGCGTCAACTTCGGCGGCATTGCGGTCGGCGGTATCGTCGGCAACCGCAAGCTCTTCGGCGCGACGCTGGAGACCGACCACCTGCCGCACACGCAGCCGCCGGCGGGGGCGTTCTTCCGCGGCCAGCCGCCCGCGGACGGCGGCGGACTTTACCCCGGCGCGGCGCTGGCCGACGAGCTGCTGCGCCTGATCGAGCTGCACGACGCCTCGACGATCGCCGCGGTGATCGTCGAGCCATTTTCCGGCTCGGCCGGCGTGGTGGTGCCGCCGGCGGGCTACCTGCAGCGGCTGCGCGAGATCTGCACCCGGCACGACATCTTGCTGATCTTTGATGAGGTCATCACCGGCTTCGGGCGCTGCGGCGCTTGGACCGGAGCGGAGGCGTTCGGCGTCGTGCCGGACATGATCAACTTCGCCAAGCAGGTCACCAACGGCGTGCAGCCGCTGGGCGGCGTGGCGGTTCGGCGCGAGATTTACGACACCTTCATGGCCGCCGGCGGGCCCGAGTACGCGCTGGAGCTGCCGCACGGCTACACCTACTCGGCCCACCCGGTGGCGTGCGCGGCGGGCCTGGCGTCGCTGCACCTGCTGCAGCAGGATGCGGCGATCGAGCGCGTGCGGGCGCTCGCCCCCGTCTTCGAGGCCAAGGTGCACGGCCTGCGCGGGGCCAGCCCCCATCTGCTCGACATCCGCAACTACGGGCTGGCGGCGGGGCTGACGCTGGCCGCCGCGCCGGGCGAGCCGCTCAAGCGCCCGTTCGAGCTGGCGATGCGGATGTGGGCCAAGGGCTTCTACGTGCGCTACGGCGGCGACACGGTGCAGCTGGCCCCGCCGTTCATCAGCACCGAGGCGGAGATCGACCGCCTCATCGATGCGCTGGGCGAGGCGCTGCGCACGCTGCCGTAAGAGGCGCGGCGGCTTTTTAGCGCTGCGTCAGCTTGAACACCGCGGTGCTGGCCAGCAGGTTCGGCCAGCGCCGCACCACGCGCCCGTGGTCGTCGATGCCGAAGGCGTCTTCCACGTGCAGGCCCAGGCGCTGCGCCAGCACCTCGAAGTCCGCAAACGTGCCGACGCGGATGTTGGGCGTGTCGTACCACTGATACGGCAGCCGCTTGGTCACCGGCATGCGCCCGGCCAGCACGCGCAGGCGGTTGGGCCAGTGCGCGAAGTTGGGGAAGGCCACGATGGCGCTGCGGCCCACGCGCGCAGTCTCGCGCAGCATCGTCTCGGCGTTGCGCAGGTGCGGCAGCGTGTCGATCTGCAGCACGACGTCGAAGCTGCCATCGGCGAACATCGACAGGCCTTCCTCGAGGTTGAACTGCAGCACGTCCAGCCCGCGCTTGAGGCACGCGAGCACCTGGGCGTCGTCCAGCTCGATGCCGTAGCCGTGGCAGCCGCGCGCCTCGCGCAGGTGCGCCAGCAGCGCGCCGTCGCCGCAGCCGAGGTCGAGCACGCGCGCGCCGTGCGGCACCAGGCCCGCGATCAGGTGCTGGATCTGGCGGTCGCTCATGCGGCGCCTCCATCGGTGGGTAGCTGCAGACCGGCGCCGACGCGGTGCTCGAAGTAGGCGCGCACGGCGGCGTGGTAGCGCGCGTCGTCGAGCAGGAAGGCGTCGTGCCCGTGCGGCGCGTCGATCTCGGCGTAGCTGACGGCGCGGCGGTTGTCCAGCAGGGCCTTGACGATCTCGCGGCTGCGCGCCGGCGAAAAGCGCCAGTCGGTGCTGAACGAGACGACCAGGAAGTCGGCCTGCGCGCGCGCCAGCGCCGCCGACAGGTCGCCGTCGAACTCGCGCGCCGGGTCGAAGTAGTCCAGCGCGCGCGTGATCAGCAGATAGGTGTTGGCGTCGAAGTATTCGCTGAACTTGTCGCCCTGGTGGCGCAGATAGCTCTCGATCTCGAACTCGATGTCCTGCGTCGTGTAGCGGTAGGCCAGTCGCTCGGCGGCTTCCGCGTCGCCGGCGCGCAGCGCCTGCGCGAGCGGGCGCAGGCGGCGGCCGAACTTGCTGTTCATCACGTCGTCGCTCAGGTAGGTGATGTGGCCGATCATGCGCGCGATGCGCAGCCCCCGGCGCGGCTTGGTGCCGTGGCGCAGATAGTGCCCGCCGTGGAAGTCCGGGTCGCTGACGATGGCGCGGCGCGCCACCTCGTTGAAGGCGATGTTTTCCGCCGTTAGGTTGGGGGCGCTGGCAATGACGACCGCGTGGCGCACGCGCTGCGGATACTGCAGCGTCCAGCTGAGCGCCTGCATGCCACCCAAGCTGCCGCCCATGACGGCGGCCAGCCGCTCGATGCCGAGTGCGTCCAGCAGCCGCGCCTGCGCCTCGACCCAGTCCTCCACCGTCACGACGGGGAAATCCGCGCCCCACGGCTGGCCGGTGGCGGGGTTGAGGTGCGTCGGCCCGGTGGAGCCGAAGCACGAGCCGACGTTGTTGACGCCGATGACGAAAAAGCGGCGCGTGTCCACCGGCTTGCCCGGGCCGACCATGTTGTGCCACCAGCCCTCGCTCTTGGGCAGTGGCTGGCCGCGCTCATCGGCATACTGCCCGGTGACGTGGTGGCTGGCGTTGAGGGCGTGGCAGATCAGCACCGCGTTGTCGCGCGCGGCGTTGAGTTGGCCATACGTTTCGTAAACCAGCTCGAAGCTGGGCAACTGCGCGCCGCTGCGCAGACGCAGCGGCGCGTTGAACACCATGCGTTCGGGGCGGACGATCACGGACGGGTTCCTTGCGCCTAAGGCGCCGTTGGCTATCCAGATGGCGCCGTGATCGAGGGGGGCTTGCGCCGCAACAGCCTGGGCCGTCGCGTTCCTCTTTAGCGGCATTTGTCAAGCGCCCGCAAGCGGGTTCAAATCGGCGCCAACTTCAGTATAACCCGGTCGCTGGCTGGGCATCGGTGTTGATGGGTGTTGTTTTTCACGCGGATAAAGCGGCTTGCTGGGTCGGCAGCGCAGGTCAGGCTTTCCTGCCGCCGCGCAATCGGCGTATGATGCAGGCACGGGCAAGCGTTCGCGTGGACGCTTGCGCCGAGTTGAGAAAGTGATCGGTTGGTTTCGCGCGCAGCAGGTTTGCCGTCGGGGCTCCGTCGCTTGAGTGTGTTGGTTTTGTCAGAAGGAGCCTTGAGATGGGCAACAAGTTGTATGTCGGCAACCTGCCGTATTCGGTGCGTGACGGCGATTTGCAGCAGGCGTTCAGCGCTTACGGTCAGGTCACCAGCGCCAAGGTGATGATGGAGCGCGACACGGGCCGCTCCAAGGGTTTTGGGTTTGTCGAGATGGGCAGCGACGCCGAAGCGCAGGCTGCGATCGCCGGCATGAACGGCCAGTCGTTCGGCGGGCGCAACCTCGTGGTCAACGAAGCGCGTCCGATGGAGCCGCGCCCGCCGCGCGGCGGCGGCTTCGGCGGCGGTCGGCGCGAAGGCGGCTTCGGCGAGGGACAGTTTCGCAGTCCCTACGGCGGCCCGCGTCGGCGCGAGGGCGGCGGCTACGGCGGCTATTGAGTTGCTTGGCTTCTTAGCACGGCTGGCCCGCGCGGGGTGAGCGTGGCGCGGATTTGTCCAGTCAGCTCTCCCTGCTGTTGGCGTTCGTCGTAACGCCCGCGCAAAGCGGACAGGGTGTCGCCGTCGCGGGTCAGGCGCAGCGGCATCTCCGAGACCCAAAGACCGGTTTCGGCGTCCCAGGTCAAATGCTCGCCGCGCAGCTCGAGCCGCGCCCCCGGGTGGCCCGGCAGCGGCTGGCGGCGGTAAATCACCTGGCCTTCGAGCACATGCAGCCGGCGCGCGTCGTCGATCGTGACGCGCCGCGCCTGTCCTTCGCTGCGCTGCGCAGTGGTTGGATTGAGTTGCATCCAGCGCACATGGTGCATTTCGGTGCGGCCCTCAGCCGGGTAGTGCAGCATTGCAGCACCACGCCACTCGGCGCTAAGCCGCCCGTGCGCGTCGTAGCGGCGCAGGGTAAAACCGTGCAGCACGTTATCTGGCTCGCCCGGGCGCAAGGCGCGTGCGGAGGGCGGCTCGCTGCCCGCTTGACGCTGCACAACCACCCAGGTGGCCAACGCCAAGGCGCCCATCAACAGCAGCGGCAAGGACAGCGACAGCGCATCCCATGCGCGCACCCACCACGGCAAGCCCTTGGCTTTCATGTCCATGCTTCTTCCAGGAGGGCGCGGTAGCATCCGGCGGCCACCAGCAGCAGGTCGCAGAACTCGCGCGCAGCGCCGCCGCCGGCGGGCGCGGCGGTGACGTGGTGCACGCGCGCGCGCACCTCGGCGTGCGCCGAAGGCGGCGCGGCGCTGAAGGCGCAGCGGCGCAGCAGCGGCAGGTCCGGCCAGTCGTCGCCGATGGCGGCGGCCTGACTCCAGTCCAGCCCGAGCTCGGCCAGGATGGCCTCAGCCGCGGGGCGCTTGTCCTCGGCGCCGAAGCGCGCGTGGCGCACGCCCAGCGCCTGCAGCCGGGCGCGCAGCGCCGGCGCGTCGCGGCCGGTGACGACCGCTGGCTCGATGCCCGCGCGGCGCAGCAGCTTCAGGCCGTGGCCGTCCAGCGTGTGGAAGCGCTTGAGCTGCTCGCCGGCGGGGCCGTAGAACAGCCCGCCGTCGGTCAGCACGCCGTCAACGTCGAAGAAGGCCACGCGCACCTCCTGCGCGCGCAGCAGCAATTCGGGAGCGAAGGTCAGCACCGGCGTGTCCATCAGATCACCTTGGCGCGCATCAGGTCATGGGAATTGACCGCGCCGGCGAGCCGCCCGTCGTCATCGACCACCAACACGCAGTGGATGCGGTGGCGCTCCATCAGCTCGGCGGCCTCCACCGCCAGCGCCTGCGCGCGCACGCTGCGCGGGTCGCGGTGCATCACCTCGGCGGCGGTCAGCTGCCTCAGGTCGGCGCCTGGGCGTCCCTCGATCAGGCGGCGCAGGTCGCCGTCGGTGAAGATGCCCACCGGGCGGCCATCGTCGTCGGTGAGCGCCACCGCACCGAGCCCGCCGGCGCTCATGGCGCGCATCATTTCGGGTAGCGTCGCCGCCGGCGCCACGCAGGGCGTTTGCTCCAGCGGTCGCATCACGTCCTGCACCCGCGTCAGCAGCCGCCGGCCCAGCGCGCCGCCGGGGTGCGAGCGCGCGAAATCGTCCGGCTGAAAGCCGCGCGCGCTCAGCAGCGCCACCGCCAGCGCGTCGCCCATCGCCAGCTGCGCCGTGGTGCTGGCCGTCGGCGCCAGGTTGTGCGGACACGCCTCGCGCTCCACGCCGGTGTCGAGCACCACGTCGGCGTGCCGCGCCAGCGTGGAGTCGGCGCGCCCGGTCAGGGCCACCAGCGGCACGCCCATGCGCTTGATCAGCGGCAGGATGACCGTCAGCTCGTCGCTTTCGCCGCTGTTGCTGATCGCCAGCACCGCATCGGCCGCCGTGATCATGCCGAGGTCGCCGTGGCTGGCCTCGGCCGGGTGCACGAACAGCGCCGGCGTGCCGGTGGAGGCCAGCGTCGCGGCGATCTTGCGGCCGACGTGGCCGCTCTTGCCCATGCCAGTGACGACGACGCGCCCGCGGCAGCCGAGCAGCAGCCGCACCGCCTGCGCGAAGCGGCCATCGAGCCGCGCGGCCATCGCCTGCAGCCCGGCGATCTCGGTGGCCAGCGCCTCGCGGGCCAGCGCGATCAGGCGGGCGTCGTCGGGGGTGGAGGACGAAGACAGGTTGGACGTGGTCACTCAGTTTCCCCCATCGGGTGCCGCCACCGCGCCACCTCCCACCCGACGATCTGGCGCTTCGTGGGGCTGAACTCCACGCCGAGTTCGATCACCTCCTCGATGCCCGGCGCGCCGCGGTGCTTGGCGGCGTAATCCTTGGCCTTGAGCTGGCGCATCGCCTCGCCGGTGGGGGCGTCGCCGTCGATGACCTTGAACTCGATCACCCACGCGCGGCCCGCATGGCGGATGACGAGGTCGCACTGCCCCGGGTTGGAGACTTCCTCCGGCACGATGTCGAGCCCGAGGCTTGCCAAGTGGCTGTAGAAGACGCTGGCGTAGTAGCCCTCATACTGGGCGATGGGGTTGGCGCGCACCCAATCGTGCGGGATGCTGGCGTAGAGCCGCTCGAAGTGCGCGCGCAAGCCCTCGGCATCGCCGTCGGTCAGCAGGTCATACAGATCGTTGGCCAGACGGCTAACCAGCGAGGCGTCGGGCATCCAAGCCTTCAACAGCCGGTCGTTGAGCGCGTAGCGCACCTCCTGGTTCGGCACCCGCAGGGTGTAGACGGTGCGGCTGGCTTTGCGTTGCTGGCTGTCAATCGTCAAGTATCCCGTTTGCCACAGCAGCGCCTCGGGCTCGATGCGCTCCACATCAAAAGCGCCCAGCAAGTCATCATCCGCCAGCAGCCGCTCCAGCTGCGGGGTGTAGAAACCCCGGCGCTTTAGCCACTCCACGAGAAACGTCGGCGTGCCGGTCTCAAACCAGTGCGCGCGAAACTGCCGATTGCGCAGCAGCAGCAGCACGTCAAACGGGTTGTAAACGCTGGTGGGGCCCCAGCGGTAGCCGTTGTACCAGCGCCGGATCTCCTCGCGGTCCAGCGGCTGGCCCTCTTGCTTGGCAGCCTCCAGCTCCGGCGCAAACACCGTGTCGATATCCTCCTCGGTGTAGCCGCAGATGGTGCCGTATTCGGGATCCAGCGTCAGGTCGTAGAGGTTGTTGAGGCCTGAAAAGATCGAGACCTTGCTGAACTTGGACACCCCCGTCAGCAGCACGAAGCGCAGGTCGGCGTCTCTTCCCTTGATGACGCTGTAGAGGTTTCTCAAGCCCTCGCGCATGGCGCGGGCGATCTCAGGGGCTTCGAGGTTGTCGAGGATCGGCTTGTCGTATTCATCGACCAGCACCACGGCCTGGCGGTGGTGGGTCTCAGCGGCGCGCTCGATCAGCGCATCGAAGCGCAGCGGGATGTCGGTCTGCGGCGGCGGAAGCTCCACGCCCAGATGACGGGCGTTGGCCTCCAGCTGCGCGTGGATGTGCTCTTCCAGCTGTTCGCGCCGCTGCAGCCGCCCGGCGGCAAAGCTCAGCCGAATCACCGGGTGGGGCTTGGCCCAGTCCCAGCGGTCGGCCAGGAAGAGCCGCTCGCGCGGGGCGGTGCCGTCCGCGCCGTCGTGCGCGTCGAACAGCTGCCGCTTGCCCTCGAACGCGCAGGCGATGGTGTCCAGCAGCAGGCTCTTGCCGAAGCGGCGCGGGCGGGAGAGAAAGTAGAACTTGCCGCTGTCCGCCAGGCGCGCGACGAGCGGCGTCTTGTCCACGTAGTAATAGCCGCCCTCGCGGATGTCGCGCAGGGTCTGGATGCCGATCGGCAGTTTGCGGCGCAAGAGCGTCATGGCGGGATCGAGGCTGTCACGCAGTCCGCGTGGGAGGTGCGCACCACTGATGCGAACATGCCAATGTTTAGCCTAGCATGAACAGGGGGCGGCGCGTCTTCGCCCGACCGGCTGGGTTGGGCTGTCGGGCCGTGGCTAGACCCCGATAAGATCGTAGGCCGTGAACGCCCTCGACCTCGCCCTGCTGTTCCTGCTCGCCGCCGTGCTGGGCGTGGTGGGGTGCCGGCTGCTGAAGCTGCCGCCGCTGATCGGCTACCTGGCGGTGGGGGTGCTGATCGGGCCGCATGCGCTGGCGCTGGCGCAGAACTCCGCCGGGCTGCGCTATCTGGCGGAGTTCGGCGTCGTGTTCCTGATGTTCGCGATCGGGCTGGAGTTCAGCCTGCCGAAGCTGCGCGCGATGAAGCGCTTCGTCTTCGGGCTCGGCACGGCGCAGGTGAGCCTGACGGTGCTGCTGACGACGCTGGCCTCGCTCGCGCTGGGCTGGCTGCTGCCCGGCTGGTGGGGCCTGCAGTGGCCGATGGCGGTGGCGATGGGCGGCGTGATGGCGATGAGCAGCACCGCCATCGTGATGAAGCTGATGGCCGACCGGCTGGAGCTGGAGACCGAGCACGGCCAGCGCATCGTCGGCATCCTGCTGTTCCAGGACTTGGCGGTGGTGCCGCTGCTGGTGCTGATTCCGGCGCTGGGCGCGCCGGGCGAGGAGCTGGCCTGGGCGCTGCTGCTGGCGCTGCTAAAGGCGGCGGCGCTGCTGGCGCTGCTGCTGACCGGCGGGCAGCGGCTGATGCGCTGGTGGCTGACCCTGGTGGCGCGGCGCAAGAGCCAGGAGCTGTTCATGCTGAACCTGCTGCTGGTGACGCTGGGGCTGGCGTGGCTGACCGAGCATGCCGGGCTGTCGCTGGCGCTGGGCGCGTTCGTGGCCGGCATGCTGATCGCCGAGACCGAGTACCGCCATCAGGTCGAGACCGACATCCGACCGTTCCACGACGTGCTGCTCGGGCTGTTCTTCATCACCATCGGCATGATGCTGGACTGGCGCATCGTGCTGGAGCGCTGGCCGCTGGTGTTGCTGCTGCTGGTGCTGTCGCTGGCGTTCAAGACGGCGCTGATCGCGCTGCTGGCGCGCGCGTTCGGCGCCAGCCCCGGCACGGCGCTGCGCACTGGGCTGTACCTGATGCAGGCCGGCGAGTTCGGGCTGGTGCTGCTGCAGCTGGCCAACCAGCACGGGCTGGTGCCGCCGGCGCTGTTCAACCCGACGCTGGCGTCGATGATCCTGTCGATGTTGCTGACGCCGCTGGTGATCCAGCACAGCAACGCGATCGTCACGCGCCTGGTCGGCAGCGACTGGCTGCTGCAGTCGGTGCAGATGACGCAGATCGCGCGCAAGGCGATGGCCGCCGACAAGCACGTCATCATCTGCGGCTACGGCCGCTGCGGGCAGAACCTGGCGCGCATGCTGGAGACCGAGGGCATCCCCTACATGGCGCTGGACCTCGACCCCGACCGCGTGCGCCAAGCCGCCGCGGCCGGCCACTCGGTGGTGTTCGGCGATGCGGCGCGGCTGCAGGCGCTGATGGCCGCCGGGCTGGCGCGCGCCAGCGCGGTGGCGGTCACCTACCTGGATACGCCCAGCGCGCTGAAGGTGTTGCACCACGTGCGCGAGCACGCGCCGCACGTGCCGGTGGTGGTGCGCACGGTGGATGACACGGATCTGGCCCGGCTGCAGGCCGCCGGTGCCGCCGAGGTGGTGCCGGAGGCCATCGAAGCCAGCCTGATGCTGGCCAGCCACGCGCTGGCGCTGGTGGGCGTGCCGCTGCGGCGCGTGGTGCGGCTGGTGCAGGAGCAGCGCGCGGCGCGCTACCAGCTGCTGCGCGGCTACTTCCACGGCGCTGACGACGACCTCGACGAGCAGGCGCAGGCGCGTCTGGCCACGGTGGTGCTGCCGCCGGGCGGCCCCACGGTCGGCGCACGGCTGGGCGATCTGGCGCTGCACGCGGTGGGCGTGCAGGTGATGGACGTGCGCCGCGCCGACGGCCGCCGCGCCCAACCCGCCGATGACCTGATGCTGCAGGGCGGCGACGCGGTGGTGCTCTATGGCGTGCCGGAGGCGCTGGCGCTGGCCGAAAGCCGGCTGCTGGCGGGATAATCGCGCACGCCATGGACACCGCCGCTTACCTCCGCTCGCACATCCGCACCGTGCCCGACTGGCCCGCGCCGGGCGTGCAGTTCCGCGACATCACGCCGCTGCTGCAGGATCCCAAGGTCTTTCGCGTGCTGATCGACGCCTTCGTGCACCGCTACATGGACCGCGCGCTGCGCCCGGACGTGGTGGCGGGGTTGGACGCGCGCGGCTTCATCATCGGCTCGGTGGTGGCCTACGAGCTCGGCGTCGGCTTCGTGCCGATCCGCAAGAAGGGCAAGCTGCCGTTCACCACGGTGGAGGAGACTTACGAGCTGGAGTACGGCAGCGCCACCGTCGAGCTGCACACCGACGCGGTCAAGCCCGGCGACCGCGTGCTGCTGATCGACGACCTGATCGCCACCGGCGGCACGATGATGGCCGGCAAGAAGCTGCTGGAAAAGCTCGGCGCCACGGTGATGGAGGGCGCGGCCATCGTCACGCTGCCGGAGCTGGGCGGCGAGCAGCGCCTGCGCGAGGCCGGGCTGTCCCTCTACACCTTGGTCAGCTTCAGCGGGCACTGAGGCGCGCTCTTGATGTTCATCAAAACGCACCCGAAGGCCCCGCGGCGAGGTTGCACCCCTGTCACCGTTTTGGCGGATAC
Source organism: Tepidimonas alkaliphilus (assembly GCF_007556595.1). GTDB lineage: Bacteria > Pseudomonadota > Gammaproteobacteria > Burkholderiales > Burkholderiaceae_C > Tepidimonas > Tepidimonas alkaliphila. Next base: position 138,947 of record NZ_VJNB01000002.1, on the reverse strand, counting down.
TTGGCACTCACGCCGATGACGAGGAGTCCGAGCATGACCGCAACCGCCGCTCACGAACCCCATGCCCAGGCCGCGCGCGCCAGCGCGGAATACCTCACCTTTCGCCTGGGCGCTGAGGAATACGGCATCGACATCCTGCGCGTGCAGGAAATCCGCTCCTTCGAACCTCCCACCCGCATCGCCAATGCGCCGGCGCACATGCTGGGCGTGGTCAACCTGCGCGGCGTCATCGTGCCGGTGGTCGATCTGCGCCTCAAGCTGGGCTGCGCCCAAGCGGAATACAACGGGCTGACGGTGGTCATCGTGCTCAACGTCAAAGGGCGTGTGGTCGGCGCGGTGGTCGATTCGGTCTCTGACGTGCTGGAGCTGCCGCGCGACCAAATCCGCCCGGCGCCCGAAATGGCCTCCAGCACCGTCGATACCGCTTTCATCACCGGGATTGCCAGCGTCGGCGAGCGCATGCTGATCCTGATGGACATTGAAGCGCTGATGTCGGCGCCCGACATGGGCCTCATCGAGGTTTGAACCGGCGCGGGGCGCGCGCCGCCCCAGGGGGTCTGGCATGGGTGGACTGGACTGGATGCGCGCCTTTAGCGTGCGGGCGCGCATGCTGGGGGCGATTGCGGTGGTGCTGGCGCTGCTGTCGGCGTTGGCCGGCGTGGGCGTGTGGGCGGTGCACCATATGCAGATCGCGCAGCACGAGGCGTTGACCCTGGCGTGGATCGCCGCCGGCGACGGCGGCAACGAGGCGTTTGCGCAGCAGATGATTCAGCTCACCGAGCATGGCGAGCAGATCCGGGCGCAGGCGCTGTGGGCGCTGGCGGCGGCGCTGGTGGTGGCGATGGCCATCGTGGCCCCCACCACCTGGATGAATTTGCGCAGCATCGTGCGCCCGGTGCAGCAAGCGCAGGCGCTGGCTCAGGCCATTGCGCGCGGCGACCTCACCACCCCCGCAGACACGCAGGGCCGTGACGAGCTGGCCGCGCTGATGCGCAGCCTGGCCGACATGCAGGCCGCCTTGGCGCACACTGTTGGCGAGGTGCGCGCCAGCGCCGAGGGTCTGCGCGCCGCCGCGGCCTCGGTGGCCGGCGGCAGCCAAGACCTGGCGCAGCGCACCGAGCAGACCGCCGAGCATCTGCGCCAAAGCGTGACCCGCATCGATGACCTGACGCGCCACGTCGCCGCCAGCAGCGAAGCGGCGCAGGCCGCCATTGACCTGGCGCGGCGCAACGCTGAGGTGGCCGAGCGCGGCGGCCAAGCGGTTGGGCAGGTGGTGGCCACCATGGAGGGCATTCAGGCCGCCAGCCGCAAGATCGCCGACATCATTGGCGTCATCGACGGCATCGCGTTTCAGACGAACATCCTTGCGCTCAACGCCGCGGTGGAAGCGGCGCGCGCCGGTGAGGCGGGCCGGGGCTTTGCGGTGGTGGCTGGCGAGGTGCGCCAGCTGGCGCAACGAAGCGCTCAGGCGGCCAAGGAAATCAAAACGCTGATCGAAGCCAGCGTGGCCCAGGTCGGCGCTGGCACCGCCCAAGTTCACGCTGCGGGGGCGACCATTGGCGACATCGTCGCCAACGCCGAGCAGGTCTCGGCCTTCATCCGCGAAATTAGCGCGGCCACGCAACAGCAGGCGCAGGGCTTGGCGCAGATCAACGACGCCGTGGCCGAAGTCGATCAGATGACGCAGCAGAACACGGCGCTCGTGGCGCGCAGCACCGAGACCGCCTCGGACCTGCGAGCGCAGGCGGAGCGTTTGGCCCAAACCGTGGCGGTGTTTCGCCTGCCCTCGGACTCGAGCGGCGGGTTGTCCCAGCCAAGGCCAGCCCTCGACGCGACGGACGCCGTCCCCACCCATCCGGCGGCGCTGCCGCGCCCCCGCCTGACCCATTGAGACCCAACGAGGAGCACCCCGATGGCGATACGCGACTGGAAAATTGGCATCCGATTGAGCCTGGGCTTTGGCTTCATGATGCTGGCGCTGCTGGTGGTGCTGGGCACCGCGGTATGGTCGGCGCGGCATGTGGATGAGCACGTGCGGCGGTCCGATGCGCTGACGGAGCTGGCGCGCATCGCCGAAAAATGGCCGGCGTTGACCCGGCTGCAAGTCACCCGCACCCAGGCGGTGGCCCGCTTTGGCGACAACCCCGAGCTGCTGAACCACTTTCAACAGCAGATCGCCGGCACCAGCGAACTGGTGAGCCAGCTTGAAAAGCAGCTGGCTGAGCGGATTCAAATCAGCGGCCAGGTCGCGGCGTTTGAACGCGTGCGTCAATTGCGCGCCGCGCAGATCGCCGCGCGCGACGAGGTGATGGCCGCGGTGCGTGCCGGCGACATGGAGCGCGCGCGGGCGCTGACGGCCTCGCGCTACGAGCCGGCGGCGGAAGCTTACCTGAAAGCCCAGCAGGAGCTGGCCGATGCGCTGGTGGCCGAAGCCAACACCGTCATCGACGAAGCGCGCGAGGCCGCTGAGCTGGGCGAAAAGCTGGAACTCATCATCACCGCGCTGGCCCTGGTGGTGGGCACGCTGGTGGCGGTGTCGCTCACGCGCGGCATCACCCGCCCGCTGCGCGAAGCGGTGACGGTGGCCGGGGCCATCGCCCAGGGTGACCTGACGCAGCGACTGCACACCGGCCGCGGCGACGAGGTCGGCGAGCTGCTGCGCGCGCTGGAGGCGATGCAGAGCGCGTTGCGCCAGGCCGTGGGCCGCATCCGCGGCTCGGCCGACAGCGTGGCCACCGCGGCGGTGCAGATCGCGCAAGGCAATCAGGATTTGTCGGCGCGCACGGAAAGCGCCGCCGCCAGCTTGGAGCAGACCTCGGCCAGCATGCAGCAGCTGACCGACGCCGTGCGGCACAGTGCCGAAGCCGCCCGCACCGCCAATCAAGTGGCGCAGCAGGCGTCCGACGCCGCCCAGCGCGGCGGCGCGGCGGTGCGCGAGGTGATCGGCACCATGCAAGGCATCGAAAGCAGCAGCCAAAAGATCGCCGACATCATCCAGGTCATCGACGGCATCGCGTTTCAGACGAATATCCTTGCGCTCAACGCCGCGGTGGAGGCCGCGCGCGCCGGCGAGGCGGGCCGCGGCTTTGCGGTGGTGGCCGGCGAAGTGCGCGCGCTGGCGCAACGCAGCGCCCAGGCCGCCAAGGAAATCAAGGCGCTGATCGAAGAAAGCGTGGCGCGCGTGCAACAAGGCAGCCAGCAGGTGGACGCCGCTGGCCGCACGGTGGAGGAGATCGTGCAAGCGATCCAGCGCGTCGCCGACATGATCGGGGAAGTGACCGCCGCCACCACCGAGCAGAGCGACAGCATCGTGCAGGTCAACGCGGCGGTGGCGCAGCTGGATCAAACCACGCAGCAAAACGCTGCCCTGGTGGAGCAGGCGACGGCAGCAGCCGACAGCCTGCGCCAGCAGGCCGACGAGCTGCTGCGGGTGGTGGCGCAATTTCGCACCGGTGAGCAGCTGCCGGTACCGGCCGGCGCCCCAGCGTCTGCCGTGCGGCCCAGTCTGCCGCGCGGCGTTGTGCGCAAGCCAGCCGCCGCGCCCAAGCCGCTGCCGACGCCGTCCCGCCGAGAGCCAACCTTGCCCAAGCCTGCAGCAGCGTCATCCCCGCGCGGCTCTGGCTCTGGGCCGACAACGACCTCTTCGCCGGCGCCGAGCGGCCCCGGCGCAGCTTCGGCCCGTTCCGGGGCCGACGAAGGCGATTGGGAGACGTTTTAATCGGAACCGTTTGCGCCGTGGCAGCCTGACCCAAGGCGCTTGGCGTGTCACTGACTTGATATAGCATCGTCTCAAACTGGCCTCGGGCCGGCTTGCAACCGGGGCTGAAGGCCTTAAGCGGTGGCGGTGTCCCGCCCGCGGCCCCGCCAAGGCGTGCCCGCTGCCCAGTGCGATCCCGTTGGTTGACGCAGGACGTAGGAGGGAACTGGCCATGGCGCAAGTGCGATGGAGTTTCGAGTGGCGCGTGCTGTTCCGCTTGGGGGCGGTGATTGCCGCAGTCGTGGTGGCGCTGCTCGGGGTGCGCTTGTGGAGCCAGCAAGCCACGATGCTGGCCGACCGCAAGGCCAGTCTGCAATTGCAGACGCAGCAATATGCGCGCGAGGCGCAGCGGCTGTTTGAGAGCGCGGCAGCCACCGCCGCGGCGATGGCCTCGGCGCTGGATGAGCTGCGCCGCAGCGGGCACGCCGACCGCAAGGTGGCCAACGACATCGTGCGCGGCGGCCTGATCAGCAACCCGCTGATCATTGGCGCTTCCACGGCCTGGGAGCCCAACGCTTTTGATGGCAAGGACGCCGAATTTGTCAACGCCGACGCCCTGCACGACGAAACCGGGCGCCTGATTCCATGGTGGTTTCGCAGCGGCAGCAAAATCGGCAGCGAAAAACTGATCGATTACGAAAAACCTGGCGCGGGGGATTGGTATGTGGTGCCGCGGCAAAAAAAGCGCCAGGTCATCAGCGAGCCCTACCCATACCCTGTCGAGGGCAAGGATGTGCTGATGGTCACGATCAGCCAGCCGATTCTGGAGGGCGAGCGTTTTTTGGGTTTGACCACCGTCGATGTGCCGTTGGATACCCTGTCCGACCGCGTGGCGCGGCAACGCCTGTATGACAGCGGCCACATGATGCTGGTGTCAGACCAAGCCGCCATCGTTGCTCACCCGCAAGCGGAGCGCAATGGTCAGACGCTGCAGCAGGCAGGTTATCCGCAGGAGGTGGTGGAGGCGGTGCGGCAGGGTCGCGATGGGGTGTGGGAGGTTGGGGGCCAGCTGTATGCGGTGGAGTCGCTGGAGGTGGCGCAGACGGGGCAGAGCTGGGCGGTGGTCAGTGTGGTGCCCAAGGCGGAGGTGGTGGCGCCGCTGCGGCGCGATGCGTGGCTGGGGGCGGGGCTGGGCTTGGTGGCGCTGCTGCTGGTGCTGGGGGCGATGGGCTGGGAGCTGAAGCGCTCGGTGCTGGGTCCGCTGGGCGATGACCCGCACGAAGTGGCGCGGCACGTCACGCGGGTGGCCGAAGGGGACTTGAGCGGGGCGGACTGGCGTGGTCACGAGCTGGCGCCGGGCAGCGTGGTGCGGGCGGTGCGCGACATGGAAGAGCGGCTGGCGCAGACCATTCGCCAGATTCGGCAAGGCTCGGAGCAAGTCACGGCGGCGGCGCAAGAAATTGCGCAAGGCAACCGGGATTTGTCGGCGCGCACGGAAAGCGCGGCGGCCAGCCTGCAGCAGACGGCGGCCAGCGTGCAGCATCTCACCGAAGGCGTGCGTCACAGTGCGCAAGCGGCGCGCACGGCCAGCGAGCTGGCGCAGCAAGCGGCGGCGGCGGCGCAGCAAGGCGGGCAGCGCGTGGGGCAAGTGGTGGCCACCATGGGCAGCATCGAGCAAGCCAGCCAGAAGATGGCCGACATCATTGGCGTGATTGATGGGATAGCGTTTCAGACCAACATCTTGGCGCTGAATGCGGCGGTGGAGGCGGCGCGCGCAGGCGAGGCGGGGCGTGGCTTTGCGGTGGTGGCTGCGGAGGTGCGGGCGCTGGCGCAGAGGAGTGCGCAGGCGGCCAAGGAGATCAAGGAGCTGATTGAGCAAAGCGTGGCGCGGGTCAAGGCTGGGGGGCAGGAGGTGCAGCAAGCTGGGCAGACGATGGGCGAGATTGTGCGGGCCATCGAGCGGGTGGTGGGGGTGATCGGGGAGGTGACGGCGGCGGCCAGCGAGCAGAGCCAGAGCTTAAGCGAGGTCAACACGGCGGTGGGGCAGCTGGATCAAGCCACGCAGCAGAATGCGGCGCTGGTGGAGCAGATGACGGCGGCGGCGGAGAGCTTGCGGCAGCAGGCGCAAGACCTGCTGCAAGCGGTGGCGCGGTTCCGGCTGGCCGAGTCCGCCCGCGGCTGAAAAAGGCAGAGCGGGCGGCGCAGGCGCGACACCTCAGGGTTGTCCCGGCTGCGGAGCGCGGCGGCGGCTTGTTTAGACTAGTGCGGTGGATTCAGCCGCCGAACCGATGGGCGCTCCTCTCATTCCTTCCGTTTTGCCAGGTTTGGCCAGTGTGGCGGCCGATGAGGCCGCGCGCTCGGGCCGGTTGTCGCTGGCGGAGCTGCTCGATCATCTGCAACACGCGCTGGTGGTGCTCGATGGGTGCGGGCATGTGGTCGGCTACAACCGCAGCGCGCTGACGTTGCTGGAGCTGCCCGAAGACCTGATGGCGCGCGCGCCGCTCATCGACGAAGTGGTGCGTTGGCAGGTTGAGCGCGGCGACCTCAAAGGCCAGCCTGAGCGCCTGATCGAGCGGGTATGGCACCATCTGCGCGCCACGCAGGCCAGCGGCGAGCCGCACGTTTACAGCTACACCACCGCCAGCGGGCGCACGCTGCAAGGCTCGACCATTGCCTTGCCGGGCGGCGGTTGGGTGCGCATCTATACCGACGTTACGCGCCACGCGCAGACGCTGGCCGCGCTGCGTGAAAGCGAAGCCCGCCTGCGCAGCTTGACCGAGCTGTCAGCCGACTGGTTCTGGGAATGGGATGAGGAGGGCCGCTACACCCGCATGGAAGGGCGGGTGGTGCGCGAGCACGATATCGCGCCGCTGTTCCTCGGGCGGCGGCCTTGGGAGGTGGCGGCGCTGAACCGTCCTCGCCCCGAGGATTGGAACGCGTTGCTGCAAGCGGTTCGGCGGCGCGAGCCGTTTCAGCATTTTGAAGTGCAGCGCATCCTGCCCAACGGGCGCAGCCACTGGTTTGCGCTCAGCGGCGAGCCGGTGTATGACGCGCAGGGGGTGTTTCGGGGCTACCGCGGCATCGGACGTGACATCACCGCGCGCAAAGAGGCCGAGGCCACCATTCAACGACTGGCTTTTTACGATGGGCTGACTGGGTTGTGCAACCGCCGAGCCTTCCAGGATCGCCTGCTGCAAGCGCAGGCCAGCAGCGCGCGCAGCGGGCGCTGGGCCGCCTTGTGCTTCATCGACCTGGACGATTTCAAGGACATCAACGACGCGTTTGGCCACGCCGCCGGCGATGCGTTGCTGCGCGAGATGGCGCAGCGCTTGCGCGAGGCGGTGCGCGCCGACGATACCGTTGGACGGCTCGGCGGCGATGAGTTTGTGGTGCTGTTGGAGGATTTGCACGCCGACGAAGAGCAAGCGGCCTGGCGCGCCCAACAGGTCGCTGAAAAGCTGCGCCAGGCGCTGGAGCGGCCTGCCGTCATCGGCGGGCACGATCTGCAGGCCACGCCCAGCATCGGCATCACGCTGTTTCGCGGGCAAGCCGACAAGATCGAAGAGATTTTGGGCCGCGCCGACTTGGCGATGTATCACTCCAAGGCGGCTGGGCGCAACGCGGTGCGCTTTTTCGACCCCGCCATGCAGGCGCGCGTTGTGCAGCGCGCCACGCTGCAGCGCGAGCTGCGCCATGGCCTGCGCGACGGCGAGCTGGCGCTGTTTGGCCAGCCCATCGTCGATGCTCAAGCGCAGACTTGCGGGCAAGAGGCCTTGCTGCGTTGGCGCCACCCGGTGCGCGGCATGGTGCCGCCGGCGGAGTTCATCCCGGTGGCGGAGCAGACCGGGCTGATCCTGCCGATCGGCCAATGGGTGCTGCGCGAGGCCTGCCGCGTGCTGGCGCGCTGGGCCGCCGACCCGGCGCGCGCCGGCTGGACGCTGGCGGTCAACCTGAGCGCGCGCCAGCTGCGCCAGCCGGACTTCGTGGCCAGCGTGCAGGCCGCGCTGGCGGATGCCGGCGCCGACCCGCGCCGGCTGAAGCTGGAGCTGACCGAAAGCCTGCTGCTGCACGACGTGGAGGACACCATCGCGAAGATGGAGGCGCTCGCCAGCCTCGGCATCCAGTTCGCGCTGGACGACTTCGGCACCGGCTACTCGTCGCTTGCCTACCTCAAGCGCCTGCCGCTGACGCAGCTCAAGATCGACCGCAGCTTTGTGCGCGACCTGCTGAGCGACCCCAACGACGCGGCGATCGCCCGCACCATCCTGCAGCTGGCGCAGAGCCTGGAGATGGAGGTGGTGGCCGAGGGCGTGGAGACGGTTGGTCAATACGAAGTGCTGCGCGCGATGGGCTGCCGGCTGTTCCAGGGCTACCATTTCGGCCGGCCCGCGCCGCTGGAGCCGGCCGACCCGCCCGCCGCGGCGCCAGCCCAACCCGCGGGTTGAACCTGTTGTCGCACCCCCTTGCGTTTGATGCATCCATCATGAACGCCCGCCTGCCCGACCCCGCCCAGCCCGTGCTCGACCCGCACGCCACCCGCGCCCGCGTGGACGAGCGCTGGCAGCGCGACATCCTGCCGGCGCTCAAGCGCTACATCGAGATCCCGGCCAAGTCGCCGATGTTCGACCCCGACTGGGCCGCGCATGGCCACCTGGAGGCGGTGCTGCGCGACGCCGCCGAATGGGTGGCGCGCCAGCCGGTGGAAGGCTTGACGTTGGAGATCGTGCGCCTGCGCCGCCCGGACGGCACGCCGCGCACGCCGGTGCTGCTGTTCGAGGTGGCCGCGCGCGCCGGCGCCGACGGCACGCCCGCGCCGGGGAGCGGCCAGACGGTGCTGATTTACGGCCACCTGGACAAGCAGCCGGAGTTTTCCGGCTGGCGCAATGGGCTCGGCCCGTGGACGCCGCGCCTGATCGACGACCGCCTCTACGGCCGCGGCGGCGCCGACGACGGCTACGCGGTCTATGCGGCACTCGCCGCCATCGAGGCGCTGCAGGCCGCCGGCCGCTCGCACCCGCGCATCGTCGGCCTGATCGAAACCGGCGAGGAAAGCGGCTCACCCGATCTGCCGGCCACGCTCGAGGCGTTGCGCGCGCGCCTGGGCGACGTCGGGCTGGTGGTGTGCTTGGACAGCGGCGCCGGCAACTACGACCAGCTGTGGCTGACCACCAGCCTGCGCGGCATGGTCAGCGGCGTGCTGCGCGTGGACATCCTGACCGAGGGCGTGCACTCCGGCGACGCCTCGGGCGTGGTGCCGTCGTCGTTCCGCATCCTGCGCCATGTGCTGGAGCGGCTGGAGGACAGCGCCACCGGCCGCCTGCTGCCGGGCTTCTTTCACTGCGAGATCCCGGCTGAGCGCATCGAGCAGGCGCGCGCCACCGCGGCGATCCTGGGCGAGGCGGTCTGGCGGCGCTTTCCGTGGGCGCACCACGACTGCGGCGGCAGCACGGCGGTGGCGCTGCCGGTCACGACCGACCCGGTGGAGGCGCTGCTGAACCGCACCTGGCGCCCGACGCTGTCGGTGACCGGCGCCGAGGGGCTGCCGCCGCTGCGCGACGCCGGCAACGTGCTGCGTCCCTACACCGCGTTCAAGCTCAGCCTGCGCCTGCCGCCGCTGGTGGACGCGGGGCAGGCCGCGCAGCGCCTGAAAGCGCTGCTGGAGGACAACGCCCCCTACCAGGCGCGCGTGACCTTCGAGCCGGAAGGCGCCGCCAACGGCTGGAACGCGCCGGCCAGCGCCCCGTGGTTCGAGCAGGCCCTGCAGGCCGCCAGCCAGGCGCACTTCGGCGCGCCCTGCGCCATGCTCGGCCAGGGCGGCACGATCCCGCTGATGAACATGCTGAGCGCAGGCTTCCCGCGCGCGCAGATGATGGTCTGCGGCGTGCTCGGGCCGCAGAGCAACGCCCACGGCCCGAACGAGTTCCTGCACGTGCCCTACGCCCGCCGCCTGACCGCGGCGGTGGCCGAGGTCATCGCGCGGATGCCGTGACGGCACGCGGCGGGGTCTCGGCTTTGGCGGCTCGGATTCAGACCTCGTCCGTTTTCGGCACGGCCTGTCGCACCGCCTGCACGAAGCGCCGTGCCTGCTGCACCAGCTCCGCGGCCTCGGCCATGTCGATCGATTCCCCGGTGTAGTCCGCCAGCTGGCGCAGTTCCAGCGCGCGGTTGAGCTGGCGTCCGTACTCGCGCGGCATGCGGCCTGGTTTGACGATATGCAGGCCGAATGCGGCGATCAGGCCGCTGTGGGTGCGTGCCGCGGCCCCCGCTTCCATCTCTCCCAAGGCCGCCGTCAGGATCGCGCGCGCGGCATCGAACATCGCATCGTAGGCGCGGTTGACGGCGCCGTCGGCATCGCCGCGTTCCAGCAGGGCTTGCGCCGAAGCCGCCGCCACCTCGGACTTGGCCAGCAGGGCGGCGGCGTTCATGGTTCGAGGGGCCAGACCGCGCGGCCTTCGTCGGCGATGCGCTTCAGCAGCGCCGGGTTGGGGTGGCGCTGCGGCTGCAGCCACTCATCCTGCCACACGGGCAGCGGCGAGATGCGCACCCCGTGCTCCAGCAGGACGTCGAACGCGGCATCGGCCAGATCGAGCGCCACCGGCGCGCGGCGCGGCTGACGCGGCAGCAGCAGCGCCACGTCCACGTCGCTGTCGGGACGGTGATCGCCCCGTGCCCGGCTGCCGTACACCCACGCGGCCTGCAGCGGGTGACGGGGCGCGACCCGTGCCAGAAAGGCGTGCACGGCGCGCGCCGTCGGCGCGTCGAGCGTCGTGTCGGCACGGACGGGGGGCGTGAGCACGACGGCGGGCATGGTCTGGACGGGGTTTGCGGGCGTTCTATCGTAGCGAAACCGTCGCTGCCGCGCCACGGCTGCGCTGCCGCCACGCCAGCGCCAGCAGCGCCAGGCCGGTGATCGCCACCGGCACCGTGGAGCCGAGGTTGAGCCACCACCAGCCCTGCGTCGTCACCAGCGCGCCGGAGGCGAACGACGTCAGCGCCATCGTCGCAAAGACCCCGAAGTTGATCGCTGCCTGCGCGCGGTCCTTCTCCTCCGGGCGGTAGGCCTGCATCGCCAGCGTCGTGCTGCCGGTGAACAGGAAGTTCCAGCCGACGCCGAGCAGGAACAGCGCGATCAGGAACTGGTGCAGATCCTGCCCCGACAGCGCAATCGCGATGCAGGCGGCGTTCAGCAGCACGCCCACGCCCATGATGCGCAGCACGCCGAAGCGCTGGATCAGGTGCCCGGTGACGAAGCCCGGCGCGAACATGCCGATCACGTGCCACTCCAGCACCAGCGCCGCATCCGAAAACGGCATGCCGCAGGTCTGCATCGCCAGCGGGGTGGCGGCCATCAGCAGGTTCATGACGCCGTAGCCCAGCGCCGCGCCCAGCGCCGCCACCGCGAAGCGTGGCTCGCGCAGCAGCTCAAGCACGCTGCGGCCGCCCGCGGCCGCCCCGGCGGGGCGCGGCGGCTCGGCCGGAAAGCGGATGCCGGCCATCACCGCCATCGACAGCAGCGCCAACAGCGCCAGCGCCAGGTAGGCGCCGAGGAACGGCGTGCCAAGCACGTCGCGCGTGTGGTTGGCCAGGTTCGGCCCGACGATGGCGCCGATCAGCCCGCCGGCCAGCACCAGCGAGACGGCCTTCTCGCGCTGCGACGGCGCGGCCAGTTCCCCGGCGGCGAAGCGGTAGAGCTGCCCGTTGGCGCTGTAGTAGCCCGCCACCACCGTGGCCGTCACCAGCAGCGCGAAGCTGCCCAGCCACAGCGCCAGCGCCGCCAGCAACGCCGAGACGAACGCCACCGCCAGGCCCAGCTGGAATGCCACCTGCCGCCCCCAGCGCGCCTGCGAGCGCGCCACCAGCCCGGTGGACAGCGCCCCGCCGACCACGTAGCCCATCACCGGCAGCGTGGCCATCCAGCCGGCTGGCGCCAGGCTCAGGCCCACCAAGCCGTTGATGGCGATGAAGACGACGTTGTTGGTTAGAAACAGGCCTTGCGCGGCGGCCAGCAGCCAAAGATTCCGGTTCATCGTATGGGTTATACCGCAGCCCCGCGCCGGGCTACCTGGCTGACCCGAAGTGACAGCGGCGCCGGCATGGCCACGGGAGCTTTCTACAATCGGCGCATCGCGCGGGGCTGGCTGGCCCGGCGCTTCGCATTCCGTCGCGGAGGGCAACCCCATGGTTCCGCACCTGGTCACCGCGCTGACCGGCCCGATCAACGAGCTGGAGCAGCGCATCCTCGAATCTACCCCGGTCATCGAGCGCTGGTTCCGGCTGGAGTGGATGGAGCACACGCCGCCGTTCTACACCTCGGTGGACATCCGCAACGCCGGCTTCAAGCTGGCGCCGGTGGACACCAACCTGTTTCCCGGCGGCTGGAACAACCTGACGGCCGAGATGCTGCCGCTGGCGGTGCAGGCCGCCATGGCCGCGATCGAAAAGATCTGCCCGGAGGCCAAGAACCTGCTGCTGGTGCCGGAGAACCACACGCGCAACACGTTCTACCTGATGAACGTGGCGCAGCTGCAGCGCATCTTCTATTCGGCGGGGCTCAACGTGCGCATCGGCTCGCTCAACCCGGAGATCAAGGAGCCGACCACGATCGACCTGCCCGGCGGCGAGCGCATCGTGCTGGAGCCGATCGTGCGCGAGGGGCGGCGCATTGGGCTGAAGCACTTCGACCCCTGCACCATCCTGCTCAACAACGACCTCTCCGCCGGCGTGCCGGGTATCCTGGAGGATCTGCACGAGCAATATCTGCTGCCGCCGCTGCACGCCGGCTGGCACGTGCGGCGCAAGAGCAACCACTTCCGCGCCTACGAGGAGGTGGCCAAGCGCTTCGGCAAGCTGATCGGCATCGATCCATGGCTGATCAACCCGATGTTCACGCACTGCGGCGAGGTCAACTTCGCCGAGGGGCAGGGGCTGGAATGCCTGCAGACGCAGGTGGACGCGCTGCTGGCGCGCATCCGGCGTAAATACAAGGAATACGGCATCCAGGAGCGCCCGTTCGTCGTCGTCAAGGCCGACAACGGCACCTACGGCATGGGCGTCATGATGGTGCGCGACGCCGCCGAGCTGGCCCAGCTCAACCGCCGCACCAAGAACAAGATGAACATCATCAAGGACGGCCGCCAGGTCACCGGCGTACTGATCCAGGAGGGGGTCATCACGCACGAACAGATCAACGATGCCGTGGCCGAGCCGGTGGTTTACATGATGGACCGCTACGTGGTGGGGGGCTTCTACCGCGTGCACGCTGAGCGCGGCGTCGACGAGAACCTCAACGCCCCCGGGGCGAGCTTTGTGCCGCTGGCGTTCGAGAAGAGCGCGCTGCAGCCGCAGCCGGGCAGCCCGCCGGGGGCCAGCGTCCCCAACCGCTTCTACATGTACGGCGTGGTGGCGCGGCTGGCGATGCTGGCGGCGGCTTACGAGCTGGAGGCCACCGACCCTGAGGCGGAAGCCGAGGTTTGACGCCGTGGCTCACGGCACAACGCCTGCGCCGCGGGGTGGCAGGCTGGCCGCCTTGACGCTGGCGGCCCTCGGCGTCGTCTATGGGGACATCGGCACCAGCCCGCTGTATGCCCTCAAAGAGGTGTTTGCCACGGGCCGCGTGCCCGCCACGCCGGAGCACATTCTGGGCATCTTGTCGCTGATGTTTTGGCTGCTGACGCTGGTGGTGTCGCTGAAATACGTCACGCTGATTCTGCGGGCCGACAACCACGGCGAAGGCGGCTTGGTGGCGATGCTGGCGCTGGCTTCCATGGCTGTGCAAGATCGGCCCGTGCTGCGGCGCGCGCTGCTGGGGTTGGGGATGCTGGGCACCGCCATCTTTTTTGGCGATGGGGTGATCACGCCGGCCATCTCGGTGCTGTCGGCGGTGGAGGGACTGGAGGTGGCGGCCCCGGGGCTACAACCCTTCGTGGTGCCGCTGACACTGGCGGTGCTGACGGCGCTGTTTGCGCTGCAAAAACACGGCACCGCCCGCGTAGGGGCCTTGTTCGGGCCGGTGATGTTGCTGTGGTTTGCGGTGCTGGCGGCGCTGGGGTTGGGCCCCATCGTGCAGCACCCGCAGGTGCTGGCGGCGCTCAGTCCGCATCATGCGTGGCGGTTTGTCATTGAGCAGCCGGCGGTGGCGTTTGCAGCGCTGGCGGCCATCGTGCTGTGCGTCACCGGCGCGGAGGCCCTCTACGCCGACATGGGCCATTTTGGGCGCCGTCCGATCCGGCTGGCTTGGTTTGGTTGGGTCATGCCGGCGCTGGTGCTGAATTATTTTGGCCAGGGCGCGTTGCTGCTGGCCCATCCGCAAGACATCGATAACCCGTTTTTCGAGCTGGCCCCGCGATGGGCGTTGGCGCCGCTGGTGTTGCTGGCTACCGTGGCCACCGTCATTGCCTCGCAGGCGTTGATTTCGGCGGCTTTTTCGGTTACCAAGCAGGTGATTCAATTGGGCTACCTGCCGCGGCTGCGCATCATCCACACCTCGGCGCGCGCGGCAGGCCAGATTTATCTGCCGCTGGTCAATTGGGCGCTTTACGCCGGCGTGGTGGTGGCGGTGGCGGTGTTTGGCTCCAGCAGCGAGTTGGCGTCCGCTTACGGCATTGCCGTGACCCTCAACATGTTCATCACCACCGTGATGGCCTTTTTTGTCATCCGGTATGCCTGGCGCTATCCTTGGCTGCTGTGCGTCGCCGCCACCGGCTGCTTTCTGGCGTTGGATGGCGCGCTGCTGGCGGCCAACGCCGTCAAAGTGTTGGATGGAGGTTGGTTTCCGCTGGTCATCGGCGCGTTGATGTTGGGTCTCATGACAACCTGGAAGCGGGGACGCGAGCTGCTCAGCCAGCGGTTGCGCCAGGAGACGATCGATCTGCCGGCCTTCTTGGACTCCGTCTTTTTAAGCCCGCCGGTGCGGGTGCCGGGCACCGCGGTGTTTCTCCACGCCGAAAAAGGCAGCACCCCCCACGCTTTGCTGCACAACCTCAAGCACAACAAAGTGCTGCACGAAACCAATTTGTTTGTTACCGTGCGCCATCATGAAGTGCCGTGGATTGGCTTTGACAAGCGCGTGGAGGTCGAGCCGCTCGGGCGCGACTGTTGGCAGGTGGTGTTGCATTTTGGCTTTAAAAACGACCCCGATGTGCCGCAGGCGCTGGCGCTGTTGCGCGATCGCGGTATCCGGCTGGATGACATGGAGACCTCGTATTTCTTGTCGTGGGAGAAAATCATTCCGGTGGCCGTGCATGGCTTGGCGGGATGGCAGCTAAAGCTGTTTTCCAGTTTGCATCGCAACGCCGCCTCGGCCGCTGACTTTTTGCACCTGCCGGCCAATCGTGTGGTGGAGCTGGGTTCGCAAATCGAACTTGGCCAGAGCTTGGCCCGATCGGGCGATTCCAAATGAGGGCAGGCCAGCGCCTGCTGACAACCATGAAGCTGCTTTTTGTGGCCGATCCGCTGGAACAATTCAACATCGCCAAAGACTCCACCTACGCCATGATGCGCGCAGCGGCCACACGCGGCCATGCGCTGTGGGCGTGTGAGCCCGCCGACCTGAGCTGGCAACGGGGCGGGTGCGTTTCGGCAGTCGCCACTGCCGTGCATCTGACTGGCAGCGGGCAGCCCTGGTATCGGTGCGACGCGCCGCGCAGCGTGGTGCTGGCCGATTTTGATGCCGTGCTGATGCGCAAGGATCCGCCGTTTGATGCGGAGTATTTTTACGCCACGCACCTGCTGCAGCAGGCCGAGCGCGAGGGCGCGCGCGTCTTCAACCGCCCGGCAGCGCTGCGCGACCATCCCGAGAAGCTGGCGCTGATGGAGTTTGCGGAGTGGGCGCCGCCGACGCTGGTGACGCGCTCGACGCAGGCGATCCGCGCCTTCCACGCCGAGCACCGCGACATCATCCTCAAACCCTTGGATGGCATGGGTGGACGCGGTATTTTTCGGGTTGGGCCCGACGGCCTTAACCTCGGCGCCATCGTCGAGCTGCTTACGCAGCATGGTCGCACCACCGTCATGGCGCAACGGTTCGTTCCCGCCATCGCCCAGGGCGACAAACGCGTGCTCGTGATCGGCGGCGAACCAGTGCCGTTTTGCCTGGCGCGCATCCCGCAGGGCGGGGAGGTGCGTGGCAACCTCGCCGCCGGCGGGCGCGGCGTCGCCCAGCCGCTGTCGGAAGCCGACTGGGCCATCGCGCGGGCGCTCGGGCCCCGACTTGCGGCGCGGGGGTTGTTGCTGGTCGGCTTGGACATCATCGGGGAATACTTGACCGAAGTCAACGTCACCAGCCCCACGTGTTTTCAGGAGATTGCGCAACAAACCGGCTACGACGTGGCGACGCGCTTCATCGAAGCGCTGGAAGCGGTGGTGGCGGCGAAGGGGGCGCAAGCCGAGGTATGAGCATGTGCCCGAACCGACTGCGGCTGATGTTTGCTGCCGCGCTGCTGGCGGTGACGGTGCTGTCGCTGCTGCCGCCGCGCCACCTGCCGCAGGTCGCCTTCGACGTCTGGGACAAGGCGCAGCACGCGCTGGCCTACGCCGGTCTCGCGCTGCTGGCGTGGGCCGGCTGGCCGCGCGCGCCGTGGGCGGCCGTGGCCGCGGCGCTGCTGGCGCACGGCGCCGCCGTCGAGCTGGCCCAGCAGGCCAGCGGCTGGCGCCAGGGCGACCCGCTCGACTGGTTGGCCGACGCCGTGGGCGTGGCCGCCGCCGCGGCCGCGCTCAGTGCCCGCCGCCGGCGCGCGACCACAGGTTCAGCACCAGCACCCCGGCGATGATGAGGGCCATGCCGAACAGGCCGACGGCGTCGATGCGCTGATCGTACAGCCACCACGCCGCCAGCGTGATCAGCACGATGCCAAGCCCCGACCACACCGCGTAGGCGACGCCGACCGGGATGTGCCGCAGCACCAGCGACAGGCAGTAGAACGACAGGCCGTAGCCCGCCGCCACCACCAGCGAGGGCAGCGCGCGCGTGAACCCGTCGCTGGCCTTCAGCGCCGTCGTACCGACGACCTCCGCGACGATGGCCAGCGCCAGCAGCAGCCAGGGATGGAGAGAGGTCTTCACGGCATCAAAATCCTTCCATGATCAGTTGGAATCAATTTGAGTGTCGGAGGGGCACTGCACGCTTTCCTGATGATGAAGGTTCAGGTCGGGTTCGCAACCCCCAAGCGCTCAACAGCGCTAGCGCGCAAATCCCGGCCAGCAGCCAGAATGTGTCGGCGAACGCGGCCAGCCGCGCGGCCCTTTCAGCCGCTGGCAACGGATCGGTTGACGCCACTCCATGCGCCGCCAGCCGCCACTGCAGAAACACGCCGCTGAGGCTAACTCCGATGGCGCCGCCGAGCATGCGCAGCACCCCGATGGCGCTGGAGCCGTGCGGCAGCTGATGCGCGGACAGGCCACGCATGGCCCCGAGGTTGAGCGACGGCAGCACCAAGCCAAGCCCCAGCCGGCCTAGCACCGCCCATGCGGCCAGCAAGGCCAGCGGCGCGGTGGCGGGCGCCAGCGCGAAGGCGACGAACGACAGCGTCAACAACGCCAGCCCGGTGGCCACCAGCCGGTACGGCGGCAGACGGTCAGCCAGCCGTCCGACGGCGGCGATTGTCAGGGCCAAGGCCAGCCCCGCGGGCAGCAGCAGTGCGCCCACGGATGAGGCCGGCCATCCCAATCCCAGTTGCAAATACACCGGAAACAGGTAGGTTGATCCAAACAGCGCCGCGCCATAGATCAACGAAACCATGCTGCCCGCAGCAAACGCCCGCTGGGCAAAAACGTCCAACGACAACAGCGGCTGCGGATGGCCGAGGCGCGCGCGGCGCTGCTGCCACGCCACAAAGGCAACCACCAGCAGCGCGGCCAGCCCCAGAAGCGCCGCAGCGCGCTTGGGCGGGCCCGCATGCAGTGCGCTCAGCCCCAGCAGCAGTGCCAAAGTGGCGCTGCCCGCCAACCCCAAGCCGAGGCCATCCAGCGCCAAACGAGCCCGTGCAGGCATGCCACCGGGCGCGGTCGTCGGCACAAAACGCCGCGCCAGCGCCCAAGACAAGGCCGCAAACGGCACCACCAGAAAGAACAGCGATCGCCAGCCTCCGTGGTCGGCCAGCATCCCGCCGAGGCTGGGCCCCAGGGCGGGCGCCAGCACCACCCCCATGCCGAACACGCCACTGGCGCGACCCTGCTCGTGCGGTTCGAACGCGCGCATGATGATGATCGCCGGAATCGGCTGCACCGCGCCAGCGGCCAAGCCTTCCGCAAGCCGCGCCGCCAGCACCCAGGCATACCGATCCGCCAGCCCGCCGAACACGCCGCCAGCCGCCAGCAGCGCCATCGCCACCGCATAGGTGCGCCGAAAGCCCCAGCGCGCCAACAGCCACGGCGTGGTGAGCATGGCCATCACCGAGGCCGCCATAAAGCCGGAGCTGACCCATTGCGCTGCATCCTGCCCTAGCCCAAAATGGCGGCTTAGGTCAGGAATCGCCACATTGATGACGGTGGAGGACATCAGCGCCGCCACCGTGCCCATCATCACTGACAACAGCAGCCACCAGCGGTAACGCGGACCATAGCGCGCGCGCAGCGCCTGCGGGCTGCCGGCATCAGCCGAGGGGTTCGAAGACATGTCCGCATGGTAGCCCCTTCTACAATGCCATCATGATCTTCCTTGACATGCTGCTGCACGCGCAAGCGCGCCACCAAACGTATCTTTGCGTGGGGTTGGATCCCGACCCGGCGCGGTTGCCCGGGCGCTGGCGTGGTCGCGTGGAACATCTGTTTGATTTCTGCGCGGCCATCGTGGATGCCACCGCCGACCTCGTCTGCGCGTTCAAGCCGCAAATCGCATACTTTGCCGCGCACGGGGCGGAGGGGCAGCTTGAGCGGCTGCTGGCGCATATCCGCGTGGCCGCTCCCGAGGTGCCGATCATCCTGGACGCCAAGCGCGGCGATATCGGCAGCACCGCCGAGCAATATGCTAAGGAGGCGTTTGAGCGTTACGGGGCCGATGCGGTGACGCTGTCGCCGTTCATGGGCTTCGACTCGGTCGAGCCCTACCTGCGTTACCCCGGCAAGGGGGTGTTTTTGTTGTGCCGCACCAGCAACCCCGGCGGCGACGACCTGCAGGCGCAGCG
Source organism: Tepidimonas alkaliphilus (assembly GCF_007556595.1). Taxonomy (GTDB): domain Bacteria; phylum Pseudomonadota; class Gammaproteobacteria; order Burkholderiales; family Burkholderiaceae_C; genus Tepidimonas; species Tepidimonas alkaliphila. The sequence goes on along the minus strand of NZ_VJNB01000002.1, from coordinate 120,131 downwards.
CCTGGCCGACGTGCCGGGGCAGCCGCGGCTGTTTGAGCACATCGCGGCGTTGGCGCAAGGGCCGTGGAACCGCCATGGCCAGGTGGGGCTCGTGGTTGGCGCCACCTACCCGCAGGAAATCGAGCGTGTGCGCGCGATCGCCCCGACCGTGCCGCTGTTGATGCCGGGCGTCGGTGCGCAGGGCGGCGATGCGGTAGCCGCTGTCAGGGCGGGCTGGCGTGGCGACGCGACGGGGCGAACGACCGGGCCGGTGATCGTCAATGCATCGCGCGCCATCCTTTATGCCGCCGGGGGCGCTGACTACGCCGACGCGGCGCGCACGCAGGCCGAACGCCTGCGTGCGCTGTTGGCGACGGCGACGCAGCGCCACGCCCCGCAACGAGTCAACTGATCCCCATCAGCAAGGCGCCGGCCTGCGCTGCGCCAGCACCACCGCGATGTCGTCGGATCCGCCGGCCTGGCGGGCTGCGCGCACCAGCTGCTGGATCGTTTGATCGAGAGGGCCTGTTTCGCGCAGCAGCCGGGCCAGCGTCTCATCGGGCAGCGCGTCGGTCAGGCCGTCGCTGCACAGCAGCACCGTATCGCCGGGCTGCAGATCGCATCGCCCGATCTCGATGTCCACGCGCAAGCCCACGCCGATGGCGCGCGTGATCTCATGCCGGTGGGGCCACACGCGGGCCTGTTGCGGGGTCAGCCGCCCGGCGTCAAGCGCTTCCTGCACCCGCGAGTGGTCACGGGTGAGAAGCGTCAATTGCCCTTGGCGCAGTCGGTAGGCTCGCGAGTCGCCCACGTGCGCCACCACGGCGCGGTCGGGCGCGAGCCAAACCGCCACCACGGTGGTGGCCATGCCGCGCAGCGTGGGGTCAAGCCAGGCTCGCTGCAACACGGCCTGATGGGCGGCGTGCACGGCAACTTGCAGGCGCTGCGGATCCGGCGGGTTGTGGGCCTCGCGGTGGGTTGGGGCAAGAGCGGCGTGCAGCGTCTCGCAGCAGATGCGGGCGGCGACTTCTCCCGCTTGGTAACCCCCCACCCCATCGGCCACCACCGCCAAACCGAGTTCGGCGTCGAGCCGGATGACATCTTCGCAATGGTCCCGCCCAGGGCCGGCCTCGCAGGCGCTGGCGAAACACCAAAGCGAACGGGAGGCGGGCTGCGCAGGCATGGGTGGTCACGCGCTGCAAATGGCGTGACGGGACGGGCCGCTTGCGGGCATCCGCCGCTGCTTCAACGCCGCTTGCACGCCGTGCTCTACAGCAGGCTCTTGAGCAGCTTGCCCATCTCGGAGGGGTTGCGCGTGACCTTGAAGCCGCACTCCTCCATGATGGCGAGCTTGGCCTCGGCGGTGTCGGCGCCGCCGCTGATCAGCGCGCCGGCGTGGCCCATGCGCTTGCCCGGCGGCGCGGTGACGCCGGCGATGAAGCCGACCACGGGCTTCTTCATGTTGTCCTTGCACCAGCGCGCGGCCTCGGCTTCGTCCGGGCCGCCGATCTCGCCGATCATGATGACGGCGTCGGTGTCCGGGTCGTCGTTGAACATCTTCATGACGTCGATGTGCTTGAGGCCGTTGATCGGGTCACCGCCGATGCCCACCGCGCTGGACTGGCCCAGCCCGAGTTCGGTCAGCTGCGCCACCGCCTCGTAGGTCAGGGTACCGGAGCGCGACACCACGCCGATGCGGCCCTTGCGGTGGATGTGGCCCGGCATGATGCCGATCTTGATCTCCTCCGGCGTGATCAGGCCGGGGCAGTTCGGCCCGAGCAGCAGCGTCCTCTTGCCGCCGGCGGCCTCCTTGGCCTTCATCTTGTTGCGCACCATCAGCATGTCGCGCACCGGGATGCCCTCGGTGATGCAGACCACCAGGTCGAGGTCGGCCTCCACCGCCTCCCAGATGGCGTCCGCTGCACCCGCCGGCGGCACGTAGATGACGCTGACGGTGGCGCCGGTGGCCTCCTTGGCCTCGCGCACGCTGGCGTAGATCGGGATGCCCTCGAAGTTTTCGCCGGCCTTCTTCGGGTTGACGCCGGCCACGAAGCACTCGCGCCCGTTGGCGTAGTCGCGGCACATGCGGGTGTGGAACTGGCCGGTTTTGCCGGTGATGCCCTGGGTGATGACCTTGGTGTGCTTGTCGATCAGGATGGACATGGTGTCTTGCGCTCCGGGGTTGGCGTCCTCAGGCGGCCGAGGCGGCGGCGGCCACCACCTTCTGGGCGGCCTCGGCCATGGTGTCGGCGCTGATGATGGGCAGGCCGGACTCGGCCAGCATCTTCTTGCCCAGATCCTCGTTGGTGCCCTTCATGCGCACCACCAGCGGCACCTTCAGGCCCACCGCGCGCGCCGCGGCGATGACGCCCTCGGCGATGACGTCGCAGCGCATGATGCCGCCGAAGATGTTGACCAGGATCGCCTTGACGTTGGGGTTGCGCAGCATGATCTTGAACGCCTCGGTGACCTTCTCGGTGGTGGCGCCGCCGCCGACGTCGAGGAAGTTGGCCGGCTCGCCGCCGAACAGCTTGATGGTGTCCATCGTCGCCATCGCCAGGCCCGCGCCGTTGACCAGGCAGCCGATGTTGCCGTCCAGGCTGATGTAGGCAAGGTCATATTTGCTCGCCTCGACCTCGGCCGGGTCTTCCTCGTCAAAATCGCGCAAGGCGACGATTTCCGGATGGCGGAACAGCGCGTTGCTGTCGAAGTTGAACTTGGCGTCCAGCGCGATCAGGTTGCCTTGGCTGTCGCGGTTGAGCGGGTTGATCTCCACCAGCGACGCGTCGGTCTCCATGTAGCAGCGGTAGAGGTTCTTCAGCAGCCCCACCATCTGCTCGGCGGTGGCGCCCTCCATGCCGATGCCGCGCGCCAGCTCGCGCGCCTGCTCATCCGTCAGACCTGCCAGCGGATCCACGAACACCTTGACAATCTTCTCGGGCGTCCTGGCCGCCACCTCCTCGATGTCCATGCCGCCTTCGCTGGAGGCGATGATGGCCACCTTCTGCGTGGCGCGGTCGGTCAGCACCGAGACGTAGTATTCCTTGCCGATGTCGGCGCCTTCCTCGATGTAGAGGCGACGCACCTTCTGCCCCTCGGGGCCGGTCTGGTGCGTGACCAGCTGCATGCCCAGCATCTTGCCGGCCAGCTCGCGCACCTCGTCGATGCTGCGCGCCAGCTTGACGCCGCCGCCCTTGCCGCGGCCGCCGGCGTGGATCTGGGCCTTGACCACCCAGACCGGGCCGCCGAGCTTCTGCGCGGCCTCCACTGCCTCCTGCACCGTGAACGCCGGAATGCCCCGCGGCACCGGCACGCCGAACTGCCGTAAGATGTCCTTGCCTTGGTATTCGTGGATTTTCATGGGCTGTTGTCCGTCCGTTGGGTGGCCAAACGGCAAAACTGTATCATGGTGCGCTGCACCAACCTGAAGCGGAACTGACAACCATCAAGGCGGCGCGCACCGGCTTGGCGCGCGTTCGCCCGCGCCCGCTACCCTCCGGAGAACCCTGCACCATGCACCGCATCTTCATCGACGGCGAGGCCGGCACCACCGGACTGCAGATCCGTGCGCGCCTGCAGGGGCTGCCGGGGCTGGAGCTGCTGTCGATCGACCCGGCGCAGCGCAAGGATCCGCAGGCCAAGCGTGCGCTGATGGCGCAGGCCGATCTGGTGATCCTGTGCCTGCACGACGACGGCGCGCGCGAGTCGGTGGCGCTGATCGACGCGCTGCGCGCCGAGACCGGCCACGCCCCGCGCGTCATCGACGCCTCCACCGCGCACCGCGTGGCGCCGGGCTGGGTGTACGGCTTTGCGGAGCTGGCGCCGGGGCAGGCCGAGGCGATCCGCCGCGCCGAGCGCGTGGCCAACCCCGGCTGCTACGCCACGGGGGCGATCGCGCTGATCCACCCGCTGATCGACGCCGGCCTGCTGCCGCCGGACACCCCGCTGTGCCTGCCCAGCGTCAGTGGCTACACCGGCGGCGGCCGGCCGATGATCGAAGCCTACGAGGCTGGTCGCGCGCCGGCGTTCGAGCTGTATGCGCTGGGGTTGGAGCACAAGCACCTGCCGGAGATCATGGCCTACACCGGCCTGAAGCGCCGGCCGATCTTCGTGCCGTCGGTGGGCAACTTTCCGCAGGGCATGCTGGTGCAGCTGCCGTTGCATCTGGATCTGCTGCCGGGCCGGGTGCGCGCCGCCGACCTGCACGCGGCGCTGGCGGCGCACTACGCCGGCAGCGCCTGGGTGCGCGTGCTGCCGCCGACCGCCGACGGGCGGCTCGACGCCGTGGCGCTGGCGGGGCAGGATCATTTGGAGCTGCGCGTCTACGGCCACGACGGCCACCGCCACGCGCTGCTGGTGGCGCGGCTGGACAACCTCGGCAAGGGCGCCAGCGGCGCGGCGGTGCAGAACCTGCGCCTGATGCTGGGGCTGTGACGGCCGCCGCTCAGGGCGCGGCCGGCGCCTGGTGGCGCCAGAAGTACTGGCGCGCCAGCGCGTCGTGCAGCGCCGCCAGGTCGCGCTGGATGCCGTCCATGCGCGCGTGCAGTGCGCCCAGCGCCGCCTCGTCGCGCTCCAGCGCGCGCAGCCGGCGCCACAGCGCGCGCGCCACCGCCAGCGGCCCCTGGAAGTCCGGCAGCTGCGCCAGCCCCGTCTCCAGCTCGCCCAGGCAGTGCGCCACCGCGCGCGGAAAGCGCGCATCCAGCGTCAGGTAGCGCAGCACCGCCTCCGGCTGCACGCGCACGCCGACGTGCTGGCGGTACATCTGCAGCGCCGACAGCGCATGCAGCGTGCACAGCCACAGGCGCTCGCGCGCCATCTGCGCGCCGGCCGGATCCTCCGGCAACCGCACCGCCGAGTTGACGTCCAGGATGCGCGTGGTCATGTCGGCGCGCTCCAGCTGGTGGCCCAGCGCGATGAACTGCCACGCCAGGTCGCGGCTCATCGAGCCCTCCAGCAGTCCGACCACCGACTGCTGGCGCTCGACGACGCCGTTGAGCAGCTCCCAGCGCGCGCGCCGCCCGTCGCAGGCCGCCGCCGCCTGCTCGCGCACGAACAGGTGCAGCGCGTTGATGCGCTCCCAGATCTCCATCGGCAGCACCTCGCGGAAGGTGCGCGCGTTCTCGCGCGCGCGCTGCACGCTGGCCACGATGGAGCTGGGGTTGCGCTCGTCGGCGATGAGGAAGTGCATGATCGCGTCCTCCTCGGCCGTGTCGTGGTGCCAGGCGTAGAGCTCGTCCAGCCCGGCGGCCTTCAGCAGCACGTCCCAGCCGAACGAGGCGCCGCGCGGCAGATCCAGCAGCATCTGCGTGACGCTGTTGATGAAGCGGGCGGTGTTCTCGGCGCGCTCCAGGTAGCGCGCCATCCAGTAGAGGTTTTCCGCGACGCGGGACAGCATGGGGTGCTCCTCAAGGGGGGTCAGGCCCCGGTGTCGACGATCCAGGTGTCCTTGGCCCCGCCGCCCTGCGACGAGTTGACCACCAGCGAGCCGGCCTGCAGCGCCACGCGCGTCAGCCCGCCGGTGGTGACGTGCAGCTCGCGCGCCTGCAGCACGAACGGGCGCAGGTCCACGTGGCGCGGCTCCAGGTGATCGTCGATCCAGGTCGGCGCGGTCGACAGCGTCAGCGTCGGCTGCGCCATGTAGTTGCGCGGGTTGGCGCGGATCCGCTCGGCGAAGCGCGCGCGCTCGGCCGCGCTGGCGCGCGGGCCGATCAGCATGCCGTAGCCGCCGGACTCGTTGGCCGGCTTGACCACCAGCTCGTCCAGGTGCGCCAGCACGTAGTCGCACTGCTCGGGATCCATGCACAGCCAGCTCGGCACGTTCGGCAGGATCGGCTCCTCGCCGAGGTAGTAGCGGATGATCTGCGGCACGTAGGCGTAGACCACCTTGTCGTCGGCCACGCCGGCGCCCGGTGCGTTGGCGATGGCCACGTGGCCGGCGCGCCAGGCGCGCATCAAACCGGGGACGCCGAGCACCGAATCGGGGCGGAACACCTCCGGGTCGAGGAAGTCGTCGTCGATGCGGCGGTAGATCACGTCCACGCGGCGCAGCCCGGCCACCGTCTTCATGTAGACGCAGTCGTCGGCCTGCACCGTCAGGTCGCTGCCTTCCACCAGCACCGCGCCCATCTTCTGCGCCAGGTAGGAGTGCTCGAAGTAGGCCGAGTTGTAGACGCCCGGCGTCAGCACCGCGATCACCGGCCGGCTGCCCTGCCGCGGCGACAGCGCCGCCAGCGTCTCGTAGAGCCGCTCGGGATAGTCGTCCACCGGCAGGATGTCGCTGGCGCGGAACAGCTCCGGAAACAGCCGCTTCATCAGCTGGCGGTTTTCCAGCATGTACGACACCCCGGAGGGCACGCGCAGGTTGTCCTCCAGCACGTAGACGGTGCCATCGCGGTCGCGCACCAGATCGGTGCCGCAGATGTGCGCCCACACCCCAAAAGGGGGCGAAAACCCGCGGCAGGCGGCGCGGAAATTCTTCGAGCCGGCCAGCACCTCGGCTGGAAGGACGCCGTCGCGCACGATGCGCTGCGCGTTGTAGAGGTCGTCGATGAACAGGTTGAGCGCGCGCAGCCGCTGGCGCAGCCCGTCCTCGATGCGGCGCCACTCCGAGAGCGCCAGCACGCGCGGCACGATGTCGAACGGCCAGGCGCGGTCGATGTTGCCGGCATCGCTGTAGACGGTGAAGGTGATGCCGGCGGCCATGATGGCCGCATCCACCGCCCGTCGGCGCGCCGCCAGCTCCGCCGGCGGCAGCCGCGCCAGATGCTCCAGCAGCGCGCGCGCCGCCGGCCGTGGCTGCCCGTCCGGGCCGATCAGCTCGTCATAGAATCCCGCCCCCTGATAGTCGCGCCACAGCTCGTTCATGATTCACCTCGTGGCCCGGTCTTTGCAAGGAACGTGCCCGACCTTCCCGACCCCGACCGAAAGACGACGATGACCTACTGCGTGGGCATGCTGATGGACGCCGGGCTGGTGTTCCTCTCCGACACCCGCACCAACGCCGGCGTGGACCAGATCAACACCTTCCGCAAGATGGCGGTGTTCGAGCGACCCGGCGAGCGGGTGATGGTGCTGCTGTCGGCCGGCAACCTGGCGGTGACGCAGTCGGTGGTGACGCTGCTGCACGAGCGCATGGCGCAGGACGGCGACAGCCTGCTGCGCGCGCCCAACCTCTTCGAGGCCGCGCGCCACGTCGGCGACTGCGTGCGCGAGGTGCACCGGCGCGACGCCGAGTCGCTGCGCGCCTTCGGCATCGACTTCAACGTCAGCCTGATCTTCGGCGGCCAGATCGCCGGCGAGCCGCCGCGGCTGTTCAACGTCTACGCCGCCGGCAACTTCGTCGAGGCCACGCCCGACACGCCGTACTTCCAGATCGGCGAGTCCAAGTACGGCAAGCCGATCATCGACCGCGTCTTCCGCCACCACACGCCGCTGGAGGAGGCGGCCAAGTGCGCGCTGATCTCGATGGACTCGACGCTGAAGTCCAACCTGTCGGTGGGCATGCCGCTGGACCTGGCGATCCTGCGGCGCGACGAGCTGCGGCTGGCCTGCCTGCGCCGCATCGAGGCCGACGACCCGTACTTCCAGCGCCTGCGCGTCGGCTGGAGCGAGCGCATCCAGCAGGCCTTCACCGCGCTGCCGGGCCTGGAGGAAGCCGGCTGGTGCGACGGCCACGGCTGAGCCGTTGTGCCCACGCTCAGCCGGCGTCGATCAGCGCGTCGCCGTCCCGCCGCGCGGCGCCGCCGGCGCACAGGTCGTCGATCAGCGCCGTGCCCTGCGGCCCCTCGCACAGCACGTTGTTGGCCGACAGCCAGCCGCGCTCGAATACGCGCAGACCGGCGGGCAGGGCGGGGGAACCGCTGACGCAGTGGAGCGACAGGGATGGCAAAGCCCCGCCGATGCAGCTTCGGCTGAGGATGGCTGATTGTGGTGCAAGGGCGCCCGGGTCGATTCGGGCTGCGCACTCCGCCACCTTGTGCGTGCGATCTGGTGCTTGAGCGCTCGGCCCCAAGCTTCGTGCGGAAATAAGGGAAAACCCTAGTTTGAAATAGGCGCTTGCGGTAAAGTCCGGGTCATGGACAGCATTGCCGTGGCCTTGCCGCCGCAACGAACCGCCCCGCCGTGGCGGCGCTGGGGGCTGGCGCCCATTCGCACGCTGGCAGCCAGCGACCGCCAGGCCGTCCTGCAGCACTTGCTGTCGCTGGACGAGCGCGACCGCTACTTGCGCTTTGGCTACGCTGCGCAAGATGAGCACATTCGCCGCTACGTCGAGGGGTTGCGGTTTGGGCTGGATGAGGTGTTTGGCATCTTCAACCGGCGGCTGCAGCTGATCGCGATGGCGCACCTGGCCTACATGGTCACGCCGGGGCGCGGCAGCGAGGCCGCGGAGTTCGGCGTCAGCGTCAGTGCGCACGCGCGCGGGCGCGGCTACGGCCAGCGGCTGTTTGCGCGCGCGCTGTTGCATGCGCGCAACCACGGCGTGCGGCTGCTCTACATCCACGCGCTGAGCGAAAACGCCGCCATGCTGCACATCGCGCGCAAGGCGGGCGCTACCGTGGCGCAGCTGGCCGGCGAAAGCGAATGCCACCTGGAGCTGCCGCCGGCGGATTTTGACTCGCAATGGCGCGAGCTTTGGCAGGAAGAGCTGGCGCGCGCCGACTACGGTCTCAAAGCCCTGCGGGCACGGCTGCACCGCTGGCTGCGCGCGGGGCACGCACGGCTGGGCTTGCGATCGGGGCGTTGAGTGCAGCCACCGGGCTGTTGTATCCTTGACGTCATCGCAACCACCGTCCGCCTCTGTGGCCGACTCCGCTCATTCTGCGACGCGCCGGGCCGCTCGCTCCCGCACGCCTGATGCCCGCCCCCTCCTGCAACGCCTGGTCGAATTTCTGCATCCTGGCCCCGACTCTCGGGCTGAGTTGATCGCTGCGTTGGCCGAAGCCGAAGACAACCATGTCATCGGCGCGGATTCGCGCGTGATGCTGGAAGGGGTGCTGCGCATCGCCGACATGACGGCGCGCGACGTGATGGTGGCCGCCGCCCGCATGGACGCGCTGGACATCAACGCGCCATACCCGGAGCTGCTCAACGTCGTCATCGACACCGGGCACTCGCGCTTTCCGGTCTATGACGGCGAGCGCGACAACATCATCGGCATCCTGCTGGCCAAGGATCTGCTTAAATTGCAGCGCGCCCCGGAGCTCAACCTGCGCACGCTGCTGCGCCCGGCGGTGTTCGTGCCGGAGAGCAAGCCGCTCAACGACCTGCTGCGCGAATTCCGCGCCAACCGCAACCACCTGGCGATCGTGATCGACGAGTTCGGGCGCGTGGCCGGGCTGGTGACGATCGAGGACGTGCTGGAGGAGATCGTCGGCGACATCGAGGACGAGTTCGACGCCGACGACGAGCCGGAGGGCGACATCTTCGCGCTGGCCGACGGCACCTGGCGCATCAGCGGCGACACGCCGATCGAGCGCGTCAACGAGTGGTTCCAGGTGCGGCTGCCGGAGAGCGAGTTCGAGACCATCGGCGGCTTCGTCGCGCACGAGATGGGGCGCGTGCCGCGGCGCGGCGAGCGCTTCGAGGCGCAGGGCCTGAGCTTCACGGTGCAGCACGCGCGCGGCGGGGCGGTGCGCTGGTTCAAGGTGACCCGCCTGCCCGCCGCGCCATGAGGCCGGCGCGCGCGGCCCGGCTGGCGCCGGTCGCGCTGGCGCTGGCCGCCGGGCTGCTGCAGGCGTGGTCGGTGGCGTGGCCGTGGGGGCTGGAGCTGGCGCCGTGGCTGCGCCGCGGCGAGCCGGCCGGCTGGCTGCAGGTGGCCAGCCTCGCCGCCGCGGTGGCGCTGCTGGCGCGCAGCCCGGATGCGCGCGCGCTGCTGCTGCGCGCGCTCGTCTTTGCCACCGCGTGGCTGGCCGGGGTGTTCGCTTGGCTGTTCACCTCCATGCACGTGTATGGCGGCATGGCCGCGCCGCTGGCGGCCACCGCGGTGCTGCTGCTGGCGCTGTTCCTGGCGCTGGACTATGCGCTGGCGGCGTGGCTGTGGTGGCGCGCTCGGCCAGCCGCGCCGTGGGCGGCGGCGCTGGCGTTTGCCGCCGCGTGGACGCTGGCGGAGCTGGCGCGCGGCGTGCTGTGGACCGGCTTCCCATGGGGCGCCGGCGGCTACGCGCAGGTGGACGTGCTGGGCGCGCTGGCCCCGTGGATGGGCGTCTATGGCCTGGGGGCGCTGGCGGCGCTGGCGGCGGCGTGGCTGGCGCTGGCGCGCGGCGCGGCGTGGCTGGCCGGGGCGGCGCTCGTGCTGGCGCTGTGGGGCTGGCCGGGGGCCGGCGCATGGCTGCACGCGCGCCTGCCGCAGCCGACGCAGCCGGCGGGGACGCTGCCGGTGCGGCTGCTGCAGGGCGCCATCCCGCAGGACGAAAAGTTCGACGCCGAGCGCGGCATCGAGCGCGCGCTGCGCTGGTACGGGCAGGCGCTCGTGCGCGCGGCGCAGACCCCTTCGCTGGCTGGCGGGCTGGTGGTGGCGCCGGAAACCGCCATCCCGCTGCTGCCGCAGGACGTGCCGGCGGACTACTGGGCCCAGCTGGCCGCGGCCATCCGCCAGGGCCACGCGGCGGTGCTGATGGGGCTGCCGCTGGGCAGCCTCGCCGACGGCTACACCAACTCGGTGGTCGGCTGGCGGCCCGGCGCGGCGCCGCAGGACGCAGCGCACGCGCCGGCGCGCGCCGACTACCGCTACGACAAACACCACCTGGTGCCGTTCGGCGAATTCGTGCCGCCAGGCTTTCGCTGGTTCGTCAACCTGATGGTGATGCCGATGGGCGACTTCGCGCGCGGGGCGCTGCCGCAGCCGGCGCTGGAGTGGGGCGGCCAGCGCATCGCGCCGCACGTCTGCTACGAGGACCTGTTCGGCGAGGAGCTGGCGGCGGCGTTCCGCGAGCCGACGCAGGCCCCGACGGTGCTGGTCAACGTCAGCAACATCGCCTGGTTCGGCGACGGCGTGGCGATCGACCAGCACCGCGGCATCGCGCGGCTGCGCGCGCTGGAGCTGGGCCGCCCGATGCTGCGCGCCACCAACACCGGCGCTACCGCGGCGATCGACCACCGCGGGCGGGTACTTGCGGAACTGCCGCGCGGCGTGCCGGGCGAGCTCGACGCCGTCGTGCAGGGCCGCCAGGGCCTGACGCCCTACGCGCGCTGGGCCGCCCGCTGGGGGCTGGCGCCGGTGGCCGCGGCGGCGCTGCTGCTGTGGGCGCTGGCGCTGGCCGCGGGCGGGCGGCGCCGGATGGGGCCGTAGAATCGGCCTCCATGCTGACCTTCCAACAGATCATCCTGAAGCTGCAGGCCTACTGGGACGCGCAGGGCTGCGCGCTGCTGCAGCCTTACGACATGGAGGTGGGCGCCGGCACCAGCCACACCGCCACCTTCCTGCGCGCGCTGGGGCCGGAGCCGTGGAAGGCCGCCTACGTGCAGCCCAGCCGCCGCCCGAAGGACGGCCGCTACGGCGAGAACCCGAACCGGCTGCAGCACTACTACCAGTTCCAGGTGGTGCTCAAGCCCGCGCCGGCCGACATCCTCGACCTCTACCTCGGCAGCCTGCAGGCGCTGGGCTTCGACCTGAAGACCAACGACATCCGCTTCGTCGAGGACGACTGGGAAAACCCGACGCTGGGCGCCTGGGGCCTGGGCTGGGAGGTCTGGCTCAACGGCATGGAGGTGACGCAGTTCACCTACTTCCAGCAGGTCGGCGGCCTCGACTGCCGCCCGATCACCGGCGAGATCACCTACGGGCTGGAGCGGCTGGCGATGTACCTGCAGGGCGTGGAAAACGTCTTTGACCTGACCTACGCGCCGGGCCTGACCTACGGCGACGTGTTCCACCAGAACGAGGTGGAGCAGTCGGCCTACAACTTCGAGCACGCCGACACCGACTTCCTGTTCACGGCGTTTGCGGCGCACGAGCGCCAGGCGCAGCATCTGATGGCGCAGCAGCTGGCGCTGCCGGCCTACGAGCAGGTGCTCAAGGCCGCCCACACCTTCAACCTGCTGGATGCGCGCGGGGCGATCAGCGTCACCGAGCGCGCCGGCTACATCGGCCGCATCCGCAACCTGGCGCGCAGCGTCGCCCAGAGCTACGTGGACAGCCGCGCGCGGCTGGGCTTTCCGCTGGCGCCGCGGCCGTGGGCCGAGGAAGTGCTGGCGCAGCGCGCCGCCAAGGCGGCGGCCTGACGGGGCGGACGGTCTATACTTGTAGATACGTTGGATCGACGTCTGCCGGAGTCTGCCATGGAGCTGACCATCAGCCGCTGGGGCAACAGCCTGGCCATCCGCCTGCCGCGCGAGCTGCTGCGTCAGCTCGGCGAGCTGCGCGAGGGCGACCGCCTGCAGGTCGAGCCGCTGGGCCCGGCCCGGCTGGCGGTGGCGGTGGATCCGCAGACGCTGCAGCAGCGCCGCCAGTGGCTGCAGGCGCTGGACGCGCTGCACGAGCGGCTGGACGTGCCGGCCACCGAGCCGGTGCCGCGCGAGGCATGGAGCCGGGTTTGAGCGCGGCGGCCTGCTACGTCGACACCAGCGTCTGGGTCGCGCTGCTGAGCCGCGAGCCCTCCGCCCCGCACGCACGCGCGGTGCTGCAGGGTGGCTGGCGCCTGCTGACGGCCGACTGGACCGAGGTCGAGGTGGCCAGCGCGCTGGCGGTCAAGGCGCGCCGCGGCGACTTCGCGCCGGCCACGGCGGCGGCGCTGTGCGACGCCTACCGCGACGGGGTGCGCCGCGGCGGCATCGACGTCGTGGCGTGCGAGGGCGAGGATTTTGCGGCGGCCGCCGGGCTGTGCCAGCGCGTGGCAAGCGGCCTGCGCGCCGGCGACGCGCTGCACTTGGCGCTGGCTTGGCGGCGCGGCTGCACGCTGTTCTTCAGCTTCGACCGGCGGCTCAACCGCAACGCCCGCGCGCTGGGGCTGGGCTGGCCTGACGAGGAGGTGCCCCACTGAACGGGGCGAGCTGGAATCACGAGATGACTGCACACGAACGATCGCCGCTGCTGGTGGAGCTCTGCGTCGAGGAGCTGCCGCCGAAGGCGCTGAAGACTCTGGGTGAGGCGTTTGCGACCACGCTGGCCGAGCAGCTGCGCGCGCAGGGGCTGGTGGAGGCCGACGCCGCCGTCACGCCGTACGCGAGCCCGCGGCGGCTGGCGGTGCACATCGCGGGCGTGCGGGCCAAGGCGCCGGACCAGCCGGTGCGCACCAAGCTGATGCCAGTCGGCGTCGGCCTGGACGCCGACGGCCGGCCGACGCCGGCGCTGCTGAAGAAGCTTGCGGCGCTGGGCGTGGCCACCGACGATCCGGCGGCGCTGGTGGCGCGGCTGGTGCGCCAGCCCGACGGCAAGGCCGAGGCGCTGTTCTGGGACAGCGTGGCGCCGGGCGCGACGCTGGCCGACGGCCTGCAGAAGGCGCTGGAGGAGACGCTGCGGCGGCTGCCGATCCCGAAGGTGATGACCTACCAGCTGGCCGACGGCTGGAGCAACGTGCACTTCGTGCGCCCGGCGCACGCGCTGGTGGCGCTGCACGGCGCAGAGGTGGTGCCGGTGCAGGCGCTGGGCCTGCGGGCCGGGCGCCACACGCACGGCCACCGCTTCGAGGCCGCGCGCGACCCGATCGAGCTGCCGCACGCCGACGCCTACGCCGAGGCGCTGGCGCGCGACGGCGCAGTGATCGCGAGTTTCGAGGCGCGCCGCGCCGAGATCCGCCGCCAGCTCGAGGAGGCCGCCGCGCGCGTTGGCGGCGGCTGCCGTCCGATCGACGACGAGGCGCTGCTGGACGAGGTGACGGCGCTGGTGGAGCGCCCCAACGTGTTGGTGTGCCAATTCGATCCGGCGTTCCTGGAAGTGCCGCAGGAGTGCCTGATCCTGACGATGAAGGCCAACCAAAAATACTTTCCACTGCTGGACGCCGACGGGCGGCTGACGCACCGCTTCCTGGTGGTCAGCAACGTCACGCCGGCGGATCCCAGCGCGGTGGTGGCCGGCAACGAGCGCGTCGTGCGCCCGCGCCTGGCGGACGCCAAGTTCTTCTATGACCAGGACCGCAAGCGCCCGCTGGCGTCGCGCGTCGAAGGGTTGGCGAAGGTGGTGTATCACCGCGAGCTCGGCACGCAGGGCGAGCGCGTCGAGCGCGTGGGGGCGATCGCGCGCGCGATCGCGCAGCGCCTGGGCGGGGGGGAGCTGCTGCGCCTGGCGGATCGCGCCGCGCGGCTGGCCAAGGCCGACCTGCTGACCGACATGGTCGGCGAGTTCCCCGAGCTGCAGGGCACGATGGGGCGCTACTACGCGCTGCACGACGGCGAGGACGCCCGCGTGGCCGAGGCGATCGAGGACCACTACCGGCCGCGCTTTGCAGGCGATGCGCTGCCGCGCGGGGAGGTTGGGTTGGTGCTGGCGCTGGCCGACAAGCTGGAGACGCTGGCCGGCCTGTTCGGCATCGGCCAGCTGCCCAGCGGCGACAAGGATCCCTACGCGCTGCGTCGCCATGCGCTGGGCGTGGTGCGCATGCTGATTGAGCGCGACCTGCCGCTGGCGCTGCCGGACCTGCTCGACGACGCCGTGGCGGCGTTCGGCGAGCGCCTGCGCGACCCGCGCGCGGCGCTGGCCGACTTCATCTACGACCGTCTGGCGGTGCTGCTGCGCGAGCAGGGCTACACCGCCCACGAGGTGGAGGCGGTGCTGGCGCTGCGCCCCCCGCAGCTGGCGCAGGTGCCCCGGCGGCTGCAGGCGGTGCGAGCGTTCGCCGCGCTGCCGGAGGCGCCGGCGCTGGCGGCGGCCAACAAGCGCGTCGGCAACATCCTGCGAAAGGCCACGCAGGCGGTGGCGCCGCAGGTGGAGCCGGCGCGGCTGGTGGAGCCGGCCGAGCGCGCGCTGCACGAGGCGCTGCTTCAGGTGCAGCCGCAGGCCGACGCCGCCTTCGAGGCCGGCGACTACACCGAAAGCCTGCGCCGCTTGGCCTCGCTCAAGGGGCCGGTGGATGCCTTCTTCGACGGCGTGATGGTCAACGCCGACGACCCGGTGTTGCGCGCCAACCGGCTGGGTCTGCTCGCGCTGCTGCAGCGCGCGATGAACCGCGTGGCCGATCTGGCGCGGCTGGCGGCCTGACCTGGGGCGCTTGCCCATGCCTGCGCGTGCTCCTCGGCTGCTGGTCATCGACCGCGACGGCACCTTGAGCCGCGATCCGGAGGACTTCGTGCGCGGCCCGGACGACTGGGAGCCGCTGCCGGGCGCGGTGGAGGCGCTGGCGCGCCTGCACGAGGCCGGCTGGCGCATCGTGGTGGCCTCCAACCAGGCGGGGCTGGGTCGCGGCTGGTTCGACACGGCCACGCTCAACGCGGTGCACGCGCGCATGCACCGCGTGCTGGCGCAGGCCGGCGCGCGCGTGGAAGCGGTGTTCTTCTGCCCGCATGCGCCGGACGAGGGCTGCGACTGCCGCAAGCCGGCGCCGGGGCTGTTCCTGCAGATCGCGCAGCGCTTTGGCGTGGCGCCGCAGCAGCTGGTGGCGGCGGGCGATTCGATGCGCGACGTGCAGGCGGCGCTGGCTGCCGGCTGCGACACCCACCTGGTGCTGACTGGGCAGCTGGCGGCGTGGCGCGGCGTCGGTCGCCCGCCGGAGTTGCCGGCCAACGTGGCCTGCCACGACGACCTGGCGGCGCTGGCCGACGCGCTGCTGGCGCGCGGCGCCCCGGCCGGCGATGCAGGAGCGGCCGCATGAACGCGCTGCGCTCCTGGGCGCATCTGCTGTTCATGGCGGTCACGGTGATGCCGTGGGCGCTGGCGGCGCTGGGGCTGTCGTTGCTGTGGCCGCCGCGGCGCTTGTATCGCTTCTGCGTGGCTTGGGCGGGGTTGCAAGTTTGGGCCGCGCGCTGGATGCTGGGCATCCGCAACGAGGTGATCGGCTGGGAGAACCTGCCGACCGATCCGCACGCGCCGGCCATCCTGCTGGCCAAGCACCAGTCAACGTGGGAGACGTTCGCGCTGCCGGTGCTGATGCCGCGGCCGCTGGCGTTCGTGTTCAAGCGCGAGCTGCTCTACATCCCGTTCTTCGGCTGGGCGCTAGGGCGGCTTGAAATGATCCACATCGACCGCGCCAAGCGCACGCAGGCGTTCCAGCGGGTGGTCGAGCAGGGTCGGGCGCTGCTGGCGCGCGGGGTGTGGGTCATCATGTTTCCGGAAGGCACGCGCGTGCCGCGCGGCGCCAAGGGGCAGTACAAGACCGGCGGCGCGCGGCTGGCCGTGGCCACCGGCGTGCCGGTGATCCCGATCGCCATCACCTCCGGTCGGTGCTGGCCGCGGCGGGCCCTCGTCAAGCGGCCCGGCACCGTGGTGTTCTCGATCGGGCGGCCGATCCCCAGCGCCGGCCGCGATCCGGACGAGCTAATGCGCGAGGTCGAGACCTGGATCGAGGGCGAGATGCGCCGCCTCGACCCCGAGGCCTACCGCGGCCAGGAGCACGCCGATGACCGCCAGCCTGCCTCCGCCGGCTGACGCTGGCGCGCCGTGGCGCCACCCGCAGGTCAACCGCACCGCGCGACTGGCCGGCCGGGAGGTGGCCTACCGCCTGGAGCGCAGCGCGCGGCGCACGCCCGGGTTGCAGATTGGCCCAGACGGCCTGCGCGTGCGCGCGCCTCAGCGCGCCCCGGCGGCGTGGGTGGAAGAATGCCTGCAGCGGCGGGCCGACTGGATCGTCGCCCACTTGCAGCGGCAGGCTGAACGCCCGGCCCCGGGGTGGCCGCCGCTGACCCCGGCGCTGCGCGCGCAGGCGCGGGCCGATCTGGCCGCGCGCGTGGCGCACTGGGCGCCGCGGCTGGGCGTGCAGCCGCAGCGGCTGCGCCTGTCGTCGGCGCGCACGCGCTGGGGCAGCGCCAGCGGCCGCGGCGCCGTCAGCCTGAACTGGCGCCTGGTCTGCCTGCCCGAGGCGTTGCGCGACGACGTCGTCGTGCACGAACTGGCCCATTTGCGCGAACCGCACCATGGCGCGGCATTTTGGGCGTTGGTGGCGCAGGCGCTCCCCGACTACGCGCAGCGCCATCGGGCGGAGCGCCAGTGGCCGCTGGCCTGACATGTTACGCTTGGCGGACGATGCAACGGCGCGCAAAGCAATGGATCGCCGGCTTGGGTGTGGCGGTCGCGGTGCTCGTGGCGGTTGGCTGGTGGGCTGGCCGCCCAGCCTCAGTGCGCGCGGTGGCGGTGCAGCGCG
The DNA here is from genome assembly GCF_007556595.1 of Tepidimonas alkaliphilus. Classification (GTDB taxonomy): domain Bacteria; phylum Pseudomonadota; class Gammaproteobacteria; order Burkholderiales; family Burkholderiaceae_C; genus Tepidimonas; species Tepidimonas alkaliphila. Next base: position 102,927 of record NZ_VJNB01000002.1, on the reverse strand, counting down.
GCCCCATCGTGCAGACGGTGGTGGTCAGCGGCCAGGTGCAGGCGCCGACCCAGTGGGACGTTGGCAGCGAAGTGACGGCCACCGTGCGTTCGGTGGCGGTGCGCGAAGGCCAGACCGTGCGCGCCGGCCAGCTGCTGGTGCAGCTGGACGATGAGGAAGCCCGCGCCGCCGTGCAGCAGGCCGAGGCGGCGCTGCAGGAGGCCCGGCTGCGTCGGCGCGAACAATTCGCCGTGACCGCGCCGGTGAGCGAAGCCACCCTGCAGCAGGCCGAAGCCAATCTGCGCACCGCCGAGCGTGAGGCTGAGCGCGTCCGCGCTCTGGTCGCGCAAGGCTTCTTTTCCGCGCAGCGCGCCGACGAAGCCGAGCGTGCTTGGGCCCAGGCCCGAAGCGCCTGGCAGGCCGCGCGTGCGCAGGCGCAAGCCAACCGCGCCGGTGAGGTCGCCGCGGCGCTGCTGGAGTCGCGTTTGCGCCAGGCTGAAGCGGCGCTGGCGTTGGCGCAGGCGCGGCTGGCGCGCACCCGGGTGGTCAGCCCGGTCGATGGCGTGGTGCTGGCGCGGCACGTGGAGCCAGGCAGCTTGGCGCAGCCGGGCCGACCGCTGCTGACGTTGGCCGCGCAAGCGCCGCTACGCGTGGAAGCTGCCGTGGACGAGCGTCACGTGCGGCTGCTGGCTCCGGGCTTGCCCGCGCGGGTGGCGGCCGATGCCGATCCCACGCAGCCCCTGGACGCGGTGGTCGATTGGGTGGCCCCGGCCGCCGATGCCCAACGGGGCACGGTGCTGGTTCGGCTCAAGCTGGGCAACCCGCCGGCCTGGCTGCGTCCGGCCATGACGGTGTCGGTTGAAATTGTCGGCGCGCGGCGCGACGACGCCCGGGTGGCGCCAGCCGAAGCGGTGCGCGACATCGACAGCCCGCAACCCTGGGTGCTGAAAGTGCAAGATGGACGCGCGGTGCGTCAGCCGGTTCAGGTGGGCTTGCGCGGCATCGGTCAGGTGGAGCTCACCGAAGGCGTCGAGGCCGGCATGCTGTTGATCCCGCAGACTGAAAAAGCGCTGCCGGGCGAGCGCGTGCGGGTGCGTCAGGTTGTCGCCGCCGGGCGTTAAAGGGATGGCGATGCGAGGCAGTGCAGCGCGCGCGGCCCTAAGCCCCTGGGCCCGTTGGTTGCCATTCGAGTTGCTGGTGGCGCTGCGCTTTTTGCGCGAGGGCCGCATGCAGACCGCGCTGATTTTGGCCGGCGTCACTGGGGGGGTGGCCGTCATCATCTTTTTGACGCAGCTGATCCAACAGTTGCAAGCCTCGATCATCGATCGCGTGCTGGGCACACAGCCGCATATCGTCGTGCGCGCACCCTCCCCGCAAACCCGGCGCGCCGCGCCCCCGGATGCCCCAGCGGTGGCCGCGCGCGTGCAGCCGCGGGAGCAGGCCCTGCGAGCGGTGGACGCCTGGGAGCGGATTGCGGCGCTGGTGGCCCGCCACGACAACGTGTTGGCCGTCTCGCCGGTGGTCAGTGGCCCGGCGCTGGCGCTGCGCGGTCAGGCCAGCCGCAGCGTAACGCTGATCGGCGTGGTGCCCGAGGCGTACCGGCGCGTGGTGCGGCTGGATGACAAGCTGGTGCAGGGGCGTTGGGCGATCAGCGCCGCCGAGGCGATGATCGGCGCCGAGTTGGCTGCCGACTTGGGCGTGACGGTGGGCGATCGCGTGCGGCTGACCTCGGCGCAAGGGCGCAGCGAAACCGTGACGGTGGCCGGGGTGCTGGATGTTGGCAACCGCGACCTCAACCGGCGCTGGGTGTTGGTGCCGCTGCGGCTGGGGCAAACGCTGTTGGGTGTGCCGGGCGGCGTCACGCAGCTGGAGCTGACGGTGCGCGATTTGTTTCGCGCCGAAGCCGTGGCCGCCGAGTTGCGCGCGCAGACCGGCCTGACGGTGGAGAGCTGGATGCAAACCAATGCGGCGCTGCTGACCGCGCTGTCGAATCAGGCGATGTCCAACAACCTGATCCGCAGTTTCGTCGTGCTGATCGTGGCCTTGGGGATCGCCAGCGTCTTGGTGGTCAGCGTGGTGCAAAAACAGCGCGAAATCGGCATTTTGCGGGCCGTGGGCGTGGGGCGCGGGCAGGTGATGGCGGTGTTTTTGCTGCAAGGGGCTTTGGTGGGGTTGAGCGGCTCGCTGCTGGGAACCAGCCTGGCGTATGGGCTGCTGGCGGTGTTTTCGCGCGTGTTTCAAAACCCCAACGGGCCCGGCGCGCTGTTTCAGGCCGAGCTCGATCCCCAGCTGGCGCTGCAAGCTGCACTGGTGGCGTGTGCGGTGGGGTTGCTGGCGGCATGGTTGCCGGCGCGGCGCGCCGCGCGCATGGATCCGGTGCAGGCGATCCGCGCATGAGGCCCGCCGACGAAACCGCCGCCCCGGTGCTGGCGCTGCGCGGCGTTCGCCAGCGCTACCACGTCGGCACGCCAGTGGAAACCGAGGTGCTGCATGGCATCGACCTCGAATTGCAACCCCATGAGTTCGTTGCGCTGACAGGGCCGTCCGGCTCCGGCAAAAGCACGCTGCTGAACGTCATGGGCCTGCTGGAGCGTCCTACGGAGGGCCAGCTGTGGATCGACGGGTTCGATACCGCCTCACTGAGTGAAGCGCAGCTGACCGCGTTGCGCGGGCGCACGATCGGGTTTGTGTTTCAGTATCACCACTTGCTGCCAGCTTTCACCGCGCTGGAAAACGTGCTGTTGCCCGTGCTGGCTGCGCATGGCGCGTTGACGCCAGCCGACGAAGCGCGCGCCCGCGCGCTGCTGCAGCGCGTCGGCTTAGGCGAGGCGCTGGCCAAGCGGCCTGGCGAGCTGTCCGGCGGCATGCAGCAGCGCGTGGCCTTGGCGCGGGCGTTGATCTTGCAGCCGCGCCTGATCCTGGCGGATGAGCCCACCGGCAACCTCGACACCGCCAGCGCCGATGCGGTGTTTGCGCTGCTGCGCGCGTTCAACCGCGATATGGGCAGCGCCTGCCTGATCGTCACGCACGACCCGCGTCTGGCGGCGCGCTGCGACCGCATCGTTGAGCTGGTCGATGGCCGCATCGTCGCCGACCGCCGCGTGGCCGCCCCTGGCTGATGTGGCGCGGCGCAGCCCCAGCCGACCTTCAGCGCTGCAGCGCCACTGCGACGAAGGCCGCCGCCAGCGCCAGCGCGTGCACCAGGGCGGCTGCGATCGTCAACCCGATGGCCGGCCGCAGCGCCGTCACCGGCTCGCTGCGCGCCACGAAGCGCCACAGCCGTGCCGCCGCCGCCAGCGACAGCGGCGCGGAGGCCAGCCCCCACCACGCCGTGGAGGGCGGGATCTGCGCCCGCCATGCCACCAGCAGCGCGCCGTGCGCCAGCAGCGCCAGCGCCGTATAGGCCGCCGCCACGCCGGTCGGCCCCAGCCGCACCGCCAGCGTGCGCTTGGCCACGCGGGCGTCAAACGGCGCATCCGGCACGCCGTTGATCAGCAGAATGTTGGCCACCAGCAGCGCAAACGGCACGGCGCTCACCGCCGGCACCAGGTGCCACTGGCCGCGCTGCGTGGCGTCGGCGCCGACCACGATCAGCCACCACGCCGCCGCCACGGTCAGCTCCCCCAGTCCGCGCGCCATCAGCCGCAGCGGCGGCGCGGAGTAAGCCCATCCAAGCAGCAGCCCGGCCAGCCCGATGACGATCAGCACCCCGCCGGCCTGCAGCGCCAGCCATAGCCCGCCGAGCGCCACCAGCGCCGCCAGCGTCAGCGCCAGCCGGCGCGCGTCGGCGGCGCTGGCCTGCCCCTGCTGGATGACGCGCGAGCCGCCGGTGAACGGCGCCAGCGGCGCGGGGTTGAGCGCATCGGCGCCGCTGACGGCATCGTGGTGGTCGTTCCAGGCGTTGGCTGCGGCGTGCGCCAGCAGCGCCAGCACCAGCGCCACCGCCGCGCGCGGCGCATCGAAGCCGCAGCCGCAGGCCGCCGCCATCGCGCTGCCGAGCAGCACGCCGGCCACGGTCACCCACAGGAAGCCCGGGCGCGCCAAGCGCCATGCCGTCGTCAGCGACAGCGCAGCAGGTTGGCAAGGCGAGCCGGGCTGGGGGCTCGGAGGCGGGTTCATCATCCCGCACTATAGTCTCTTGCGGCAGCCCGCTTATCATGCCACGGACAGAAAGGACCGCGACGTTGACGTCCCACGATGCGCGGGGCTCGTGGGGCTGCGGCATTTGAGCAGGCCATGGGCAAGACCACCACCTACACCATCGGCGACTTGGCGCGCGAGTTCGACCTGACCACGCGCGCCATCCGTTTCTACGAAGACATGGGGCTCTTGCAGCCTCGTCGTCAGGGCCGCCAGCGCGTCTATTCGGCGCGCGACCGCACGCGCTTGAAGCTGGTGCTGCGCGCCAAACGGCTGGGCCTGAGCCTGACCGAGGCCAAAGAACTGATTGAAATGTATGACAGCCCGCGCGACACCGGCCCGCAGCTGCGCAAATTTTTGGAGGTGTTGGCGCAGCACCGCCGTCGCATCGAGGCGCAAATGGCCGACCTGCAGGCCACCTTGGACGAGATCAAAGCGCACGAGAAGGAAGCGCGCGCCCTGCTGGCGCGGTTGGATGCGGCGGAGCCGGAAAAGGCGGCATAATTGACGTTGACGTAAACGTCAATCTAGGCCGGAGACTGCCATGACCCACCTGCCCGGACTCGACTTCCAACTTGGGGACGACATCGATGCCCTGCGCGACGCGGTGCGCGCCTTTGCCGCGGAGCAGATCGCGCCGCGCGCGGCCGAGATCGACCGCACCGACCAGTTCCCGATGGACCTGTGGCCGAAGATGGGCGAGTTGGGGGTGCTGGGCATCACGGTGGAGGAGGACTACGGTGGCGCCGGCATGGGTTATCTCGCGCACATGGTGGCGATGGAGGAGATCAGCCGCGCCAGCGCTTCGGTGGGGCTGTCGTATGGCGCGCACTCCAACCTGTGCGTCAACCAGATCCGCCGCAACGGCACCGAGGCGCAAAAGCGCAAGTATCTGCCCAAGTTGATCGCCGGCGAATGGATCGGCGCGCTGGCCATGAGCGAGCCCGGCGCCGGCTCTGACGTCGTCAGCATGACGCTGCGCGCCGAGGACAAGGGCGGCTACTACCTGCTCAACGGCACCAAGATGTGGATCACCAACGGCCCCGACGCGGATGTGCTCGTGGTCTATGCCAAGACCGAGCCGGAGCTGGGGCCGCGCGGCATCACGGCCTTTTTGGTCGAAAAGGGCATGAAGGGCTTTTCGGTGGCGCAGAAGCTCGACAAGCTCGGCATGCGCGGCAGCCACACCGGCGAGCTGGTGTTCCAGGACGTCGAGGTGCCGGCGGACAACATCCTCGGCGGCCTCAACAACGGCGTCAAGGTGCTGATGAGCGGGCTGGACTACGAGCGCGCGGTGCTCGCCGCGGGGCCGGTGGGCATCATGCAGGCGGTGATGGACCACGTTATCCCCTACATCCACCAGCGCAAGCAGTTCGGCCAGAGCATCGGCGAGTTCCAGCTCATTCAGGCCAAAGTGGCCGACATGTACACCACGCTGCAGGCGGCGCGCTCGTTCCTCTACACCGTCGGCAAGAACCTGGATCGCCTTGGCGCCGCGCACGTGCGCCAGGTGCGCAAGGACTGCGCCAGCGTCATCCTGTGGTGCGCCGAGCAGGCCACCAAGATGGCCGGCGACGGCATCCAGATCTTCGGCGGCAACGGCTACATCAACGAGTATCCGCTCGGACGTCTTTGGCGCGACGCCAAGCTGTATGAAATCGGCGCCGGCACCAGCGAAATCCGGCGCATGCTGATCGGGCGCGAGCTGTTTGCGGAGACGGCCTGATGCATCCGGGGCCGCCGACCTTCCCGGAGTTGGCGCGCGGCCCTGCAGCGGCTATGCTGCGGCCTGCACGCCGGCGCGGCCTGGGGCGCACGCGCCGGCTCCAGCCTTCGGAGTCCACGCCGCATGCTGCTGCAACGCATTGATTCCTCGGTGGCCTACGGCATCGCGCGCGCGATGATCGACGGCTTCAACCGCCACTACCGGCTGTTTCGCGCCGAGTCGGCGCGCGCCAAGCACCGCTTCGAGACCGCCGACTGGGCCGGCCAGCAGCGCGCGCAACGCGAGCGCATCGAGTTCTACGACCTGCGCGTCAAGGAGTGCGTCACGCGGCTGGAGCGCGAATTTCAAGCGTCGCAGCAGCCGATGGAGGTCTGGCAGCAGGCCAAGCTGCTCTACATCGGCATGCTGGTGGACCATCGCCAGCCGGAGCTCGCGGAGACCTTCTTCAACTCGGTCACGACCAAAATCCTGCACCGCAGCTACTTCCAAAACGATTTCATCTTCGTGCGTCCGGCCATCAGCACCGAATACATCGAGCCGGAAGATCCCAAGTCGCACACCACCTACCGCTGTTATTACCCGCAGACGCTGGCGGAGTTGCCCGATACGCTGCGGCGGTTGGTGGAGGATTTTGGCTTGCGCGTGCCGTTTGAAAATCTGGCGCGCGACGTGGCCGACGTGCACGATGCGCTGTTGCCGCTGTTTGACCACCGCCGGCTGCGCGCCAACTTTCAGATCCAGGTGCTCGACAGCCTTTTTTACCGCAACAAGGGCGCGTATGCGGTCGGCAAGCTCATCAACGGCTTTCAAGAAGTGCCGTTTGCCTTGCCGATTTTGCACAACGACCGCGGTCAGCTCGTCATCGACGCCTTGCTGCACGGCGAAGACGACCTGCTGATGCTGTTTTCGTTTGCGCGCGCCTATTTCATGGTGGATATGGAGGTGCCCAGCGCCTACGTGCAATTTTTGCGCAGCTTGATGCCGCGCAAGCCGCGCGCCGAGCTCTACAACGCGCTGGGCCTGGCCAAGCAAGGCAAGACGCTCTTCTACCGCGATTTTCTCTACCACATGCGGCACAGCACCGACCAGTTCCGCATCGCGCCCGGCATCAAGGGCATGGTGATGCTGGTGTTTGACTTGCCAAGCTTTCCGTTTGTGTTCAAGGTCATCAAGGATCGCTTTCCGCCGCAGAAAGACATCACGCCGGAACAGGTGCGCGCCAAATATCAGCTGGTCAAACAGCACGATCGCGCCGGGCGCATGGCCGATACGCTGGAGTTTTCCGGGGTGGGCTTTCCGCGCGAGCGCTTTACAGACGAGCTGATCGAGGAGCTGTTGCGCGAGGCGCCCAGCCAGGTGGAAATCGGCGACCGCAACGGCGACGGTCGGGCCGAAGTGGTGCTCAAGCACGTTTACATCGAGCGGCGCATGATCCCGCTCAACATCTACCTGCAGGAGTGCTTCGATGCGCTAAAGGCCAACCCCGATGACGTGCGCGCGCGCCAGCAGCTGGAGCACGCCGTCATCGAATACGGCAACGCGATCAAGGACCTGGTGGCGGCCAACATCTTTCCGGGCGACATGCTGTGGAAGAACTTCGGCATCACGCGCCACGGCAAGGTGGTGTTCTACGACTACGACGAAATCGAATACATCACCGATTGCAACTTCCGCCGCGTGCCGCCGCCGCGCGACGAGGACGACGAGATGAGCGGCGAGGTCTGGTATTCGGTGGGCCCGCACGACGTGTTTCCGGAGACCTTCGGGCCGTTTTTGCTCTCCAACCCGCTGGTGCGCGAGGTGTTCATGCGCCACCATGCCGACCTGCTCGACGTCGAGTTCTGGCAGGCGCACCAGCAGCGCCTGCGCGCCGGCCACATCCATGACATCTTCCCCTACGAGCAGGCGCGGCGCTTTTCCACGCGGCGCGCCGTGGCGTTGAGCCCATCAGCCGAATCGGCTGCCGCCAACCCAGCGCCGGTGCCGCCTGCGCTGGACGGCGCGGCGCTGGTGGCCGCTTCATCCACCTTTTCCTCTGCAGAAGGAGTCACCGCATGAGCACTGCCACCGATCCCGTGGTCATCGTCGGCGCCGCGCGCACGCCGATGGGTTCGTTTCAGGGCGACTTCGCCAGCTTGGCCGCGCACGACCTGGGCGCCGCCGCGATCCGCGCTGCGGTGCAGCGCGCCGGCATCCAGCCGGAGCAAGTCGATGAAGTGCTGATGGGCAACTGCCTGATGGCCGGCCAGGGCCAGGCGCCGGCGCGCCAGGCGGCGCTCAAAGCTGGGCTGCCCAAGAGCGCCGGTGCCGTCACGCTGTCGAAGATGTGCGGCTCTGGCATGAAGGCCGCGATGCTGGCGCACGACATGCTGCTGGCCGGAAGTGCCCAGGTGATGGTGGCCGGCGGCATGGAAAGCATGACCAACGCGCCGTACTTGCTGCTCAAGGGCCGCGGCGGCTACCGCATGGGGCACGACCGCGTCTTCGACCACATGATGCTCGACGGCCTGGAGGATGCTTACGAGCCTGGCCGCAGCATGGGCACGTTTGGCGAAGACTGCGCCGCGAAGTATCGGTTCACGCGCGAGCAGCAGGATGCGTTTGCCACCGAAAGCGTCCGGCGCGCCCAGCGCGCCGTGGCCGACGGCAGCTTCGCCGCCGAAATCACGCCGGTGACGGTGCAGGACAGGAGCGGCGAGCGCGTGGTGGCCAACGACGAAGGGCCGGGCAAGATCAAGCTTGAGAAAATCCCGCAACTCAAGCCCGCGTTCAGGAAGGACGGCACCATCACCGCGGCCTCCAGCTCCTCGATCAACGACGGGGCGGCGGCGCTGGTGCTGATGCGCGCCTCCACCGCCGAGCGGCTGGGCTGCACGCCGCTGGCGCGCATCGTCGGCCACGCCACCCACGCGCAGGAGCCGAACTGGTTCACCACCGCGCCGGTGGGCGCCACGCGCAAGCTGCTGGCCAAGGTTGGCTGGCAGGTCGCCGACGTGCAGCTGTGGGAGGTCAACGAGGCCTTTGCGGTGGTGCCGATGGCGCTGATGACGGAGCTCGGCATCCCGCACGACCTCGTCAACGTCAACGGCGGCGCCTGCGCGCTGGGCCACCCGATCGGCGCCAGCGGCGCGCGCATCATGGTCACGCTGATGCACGCGATGAAGGCGCGGGGCCTCAAGCGCGGCGTGGCCACACTGTGCATCGGCGGCGGCGAGGGCACCGCGATCGCGCTGGAGATGCTCTGATGCGCGCGGCGGCGCGGCGCCGAGGCTCAGCCCAGCAGGGCCGACAGCGGGCCGCGCCAGCCGACGCTCGTCAGTTCCGCCTCGGCCTGCACCCCCTCGACGACATGGCGCTCGAAGCGCCCCTCGGCGTTGCGGCGAAACACCTCCAGCCGCAGGCGCGCGGGGTCGAGCAGCGCATACTCGCGCACGCTGGGCAGTCGCTGCAGGCTAAGGAACTTCTCCCCGCGGTCGTAGGCTGCCGTCGAGGGCGACAGCACCTCCAGCACCAGGACGGGGGCGCGCAACGCTGTGGCGTCCGGGTCGTCCAGGTCCTGCGGATCGCAGGTGACGACCACGTCAGGATAAAACCAGTGCTGCGCCGCCTCCACCGCCACCCGCACGTGGCTGACGAAGACCTAGCAAGGGGTATCCTGCAGGTTTCGCTGCAGCGTCATCGCGGCGGCCAGCGTGGCGCGGTTGTGGCGCAGCGAACCGCCTGTCATCGCATACACCTCGCCGCGCCAGAAATCGTGATGCAGCGGCTGCGCGCTTTCCCAGCGCAGGTATTCGTTGAGGCTCAAGCGGGCGGGTTCAGCTTGGCCCATGGGGGCTCCAGTCAAGTTAGGGGTACATAGCGACTGATCGTAGTGGATCGACGCCGGCGGCGCCAGCGGGGCGTGCCGGGCCGAGCCGGACGCGCGGCGCGATACCGCCCGGAACCCATCGAGACGAGGAAGACGAACGATGCTGCTGAACGACGACCAGCGCATGATCCGCGAGGCGGTGCGGGCGTTCGCGCGCGAGCGGCTGTGGCCACACGCGGCGCAATGGGATCGCGACCACACCTTTCCGCACGAGGCGCACCGCGGGCTGGCGCAGCTCGGCTGCTACGGCGTGTGCGTGCCGCCGGAGTACGGCGGCGCCGGGCTGGATTACCTTAGCCTGGCCTTGGTGCTGGAGGAAATCGCCGCCGGGGATGGCGGCACCAGCACCGCCATCAGCGTCAACAACTGCCCGGTGTGCGCGATCCTGCTGCACTACGGCAGCGAGGCGCAGAAGCGCCGCTGGCTCACGCCGCTGGCGCGCGGCGAGATGCTGGGGGCGTTTTGCCTGACCGAGCCGCACGCGGGTTCGGACGCCGCGGCGCTGCGCACCACCGCACGGCGCGACGGCGACGGCTACGTGCTCGACGGCGTCAAGCAGTTCATCACCAGCGGCAAGAATGGGCAGGTGGCCATCGTCATTGCCGTTACCGACAAGGGCGCCGGCAAGCGGGGCATGAGCGCGTTTCTGGTGCCCACCGACACGCCCGGCTATATCGTCGAGCGGCTGGAGGACAAGGTCGGCCAGCACTCCAGCGACACCGCGCAGATCCGCTTCGACGGCTGCCGCATCCCGGCGGACAACCGCATCGGCGAGGAAGGCGAGGGCTACAGGATCGCCCTGTCGGCGCTGGAGGGCGGGCGCATCGGCATTGCGGCTCAGAGCATCGGCATGGCGCGCAGCGCGCTGGAGGTGGCGATCGACTACGCCAAACAGCGCGAGAGCTTCGGCCAGCCGATCTTCGAGCACCAGGCGGTGGGCTTTCGCCTGGCCGAGGCGGCGGCGCGGCTGGAGGCGGCGCGGCAGCTCACCTGGCACGCCGCCGCGCTGCGCGACGCCGGCCAGCCGTGCCTGAAGGAGGCGGCGATGGCCAAGCTGATCGCCAGCGAAACGGCCGAGTGGGTGTGCTCGGTGGCGATCCAGACGCTGGGCGGTTACGGCTACGTGCGCGACTTTCCGGTCGAGCGCATCTGGCGCGACGTGCGCGTCTGCCAGATCTACGAGGGCACCAGCGACGTGCAAAAGATCCTGATCCAGCGCGCGCTGTGACGGTGTCATGCGCAGCCCAACAGGCGCGCCGTATGATTAGCGCGCCATGAACATCATCATCTTCGGCGCCGGGCGCGTGGGAGAGAGCGTGGCCGAGAGCCTGGTGTCCGAGCAGAACGACATCACGGTCATCGACCAGGATCCGGCGCGGGTGCGGGCGCTGGAGGAGCGGCTCGACCTGCGCGGTGTGGTCGGCAACGGCATCCAGCCCTCCGTGCTGGCCGAGGCCGGGGCCAAGGACGCCGATATGCTGATCGCCTGCGCGGCGCTGGATGAGTCCAACCTGGTGGTCTGCAAGGTCGCGCACGACCTGTTTCAGGTGCCCACCACCATCGCGCGCTTGCGCTCGCCGGAGTTCGAGGAGGGCAGCGACCTGCTCGGCAAAAGCGGCTTTGCGGTGGATCACGTCATCTGCCCGGAAGAGTCGGTGATGCGCTACATCCATCAGCTCATCGACTACCCGGAGGCGCTGCAGGTGCTGGAGTTTGCCGACGGGCGCGTGTGCTTGATCGCGGTGCGCGCCACCGCCGGCAGCGCGCTGGTGGGGCACACCATCGGTGAGTTTCGCCGCATCGTGCCGGACGTGGAAATGCGCGTGGTGGCGCTGTATCGGCTCGACGCCGAGATGGACCCCGGGCCGGCCACGCGCATTCTGCCGGGGGATGAGGTGTTCATTCTGGCCGCCAACGACCAGATCCGGCCGGTGCTGGCGGCGCTGCACGCGCGCGACAAGCCAGTGCAGCGCGTCATGATCGCCGGCGGCGGCAAGGTCGGCCTGCGGCTGGCGCGCTCGCTGGTGGGGCAGTGCCAGGTCAAGATCCTCGAGGCCAGCGCCAAGCGCTGCGAGTACCTGGCCAGCCAGCTGCCCTCCAGCACGCTGGTGCTGCACGGCGACTGCACCGACGAGGCGTTGCTGGAAGAGGAAAACGTCGCCGAGATGGACCTGTTCCTCGCGCTGACCAGCGACGACGAGGACAACATCATGGCGGCGATGCTGGCCAAGCGGCTCGGCGCGCGGCGCGTGCTGGCGCTGATCAACCGCCGCGCCTACGCCGAGATGATGCAGGGCAGCACGATCGACATCGCGGTGTCGCCGGCGCAGACGGTGATCGGCGAGCTGCTGGCGCACGTGCGCCGCGGCGACGTGGTGGCGGTGCACAGCCTGCGCCGCGGCGCGGCGGAGGCGCTGGAGGGCGTGGCGCGCGGCGACGTCAAGAGCTCGCGCCTGGTGGGGCGGCGCGTCGAAGAGGTGAAGCTGCCGCCGGGGGCGCGCATCGGCGCCATCGTGCGCGGCGAAGGGCCCAGCGCCGAGGTGCTGATGCCGCACCACGACACGCTGATCCAGGCCGACGACCACATCGTCATCTTCATCCCGAACAAGCGCCTGGTGCGCGAGGTCGAGAAGCTGTTTCAGGTCGGCGCCACCTTCTTCGGCTGATCCGCGCCGCCGCCGTCGCCATGCCGTTCGTCCGCATCGCGCCCATCCTTGGCGTCGTCGTCGTGGTGTTCGCGCTGACGATGCTGGCGCCGCTGGCGGTGGCGCTGGCGCTGCACGACGGCACCGCGGCGCTGTGGGTGACGCCGATGGTCGGCGCGCTGCTGGCGGGGCTGGTGGTGTGGCTGATCGGCTGGCGCGTGGTAGGCGCGCAGCCCGATCTACAGCCGCGCGACGGCATGCTGCTGGTGGTGCTGGCGTGGACGGCGCTGCCGGCGATCGCCACTGCGCCGCTGCTGATGTTCTTCCGCCAGCACGGCGGCAGCCTGACCTTCACGCAGGCTTATTTCGAGACCGTCTCGGCCATGACCACCACCGGCGCCACCGTGCTGACCGGGCTGGATGCGCTGCCGGCCTCGATCAACCTGTGGCGTGCGTTGCTGCAGTGGCTCGGCGGCATGGGCATTCTGGTGCTGGCGGTGGCGATCCTGCCGATGCTGGGTGTGGGCGGGCAGCTGCTGCGCGCCGAGGCCACCGGCCCGATGAAGGACACGCGGCTGACGCCGCGCATCGAGGAGACCGCCAAGGGCCTCTGGAGCGTGTATGCGGCAATCTCGCTGGCCTGCCTGCTGGCCTACCGCTGGGGCGGCATGTCGTGGCTGGACGCCTGGATCCACATGTTCACGACGATGAGCCTGGGCGGCATGTCGTCGCACGATGCGAGCTTCGCGCACTTCAACTCGCCGCGTCTGGAGTGGATCGCCACCTTCTTCATGCTGGTGGCCAGCGGCAGCTTCGCGCTGTATTTCGCCGCGCTGGCCAAGCGCAGCCCGATGCGCATCTGGCGCGACGCCGAATGGCGCGGCACCTGGCTGCTGATGCTCGGCTCCAGCCTCTTCATCGCCTGGCTGCTGGTGCAGCGCGGCGTGGTGACGGACGGCGCCGAGGCGCTGCGGCTGGCGGCGTTCAACGTCGTCTCGGTGGCCTCCACCACCGGCTACGCCAGCACCGATTACCTGCAGTGGCCGGTGTTCGCGCCGATCTGGATGCTGCTGCTGTCCGGGGTGGCCACCAGCGCCGGCTCCACCGGCGCCGGCATCAAGATGGTGCGGCTGCTGATCCTGCTCAAGCTCGCGCGGCGTGAGCTGACGCGCATCATCCATCCGCGCGTGGTCAACCCGGTCACGCTGGGCGGCCGCCCGGTCGGCGCGGAGGTCGTCAACGCCGTGCAGGCCTTCATGCTGGTCTACGGCGGCACCATCGCCGTGCTGACGATGGCGCTGCTGCTGACCGACATGCCGTTTGAGACCGCCTGGTCGGCGGTGGTGGCCTGCGTCAACAACCTGGGGCCGGGGCTGGGCGAAGTCGGGCCGGCGGGCAACTTCGCGGGGCTGACGGCGCCGCAGCTGTGGCTGTGCACGCTGGCGATGCTGATGGGGCGGCTGGAGATGCTGGCGCTGCTGGTGCTGTTCACGCCGGGCTACTGGCGCAAGTGAGGGAAGCAGGCATGGGTATGCTCGGGCCGACGCTGTACGTCTTCTCCCATGTGCTGATGGCGTTTGCGCTGGCGTTTGCGGTGCCGATGGGCTGGGCCTGGTTCCACGACGACATGACGCACGAGTTGCAATGGGCGCAGGCAGCCGGGCTGACCTTGGTCAGCGGCGCTTTGCTGTGGCTGCTGACGCGGCGCCAGCGGCGGGAACTGGCCACGCGCGACGGCTTCGTGCTGGTCAACCTGGTGTGGCTGGTGCTGCCGGCCTACGCGGCGCTGCCGCTGAAGTGGATGGTGCCCGGCATCACCTGGCACCACGCCTACTTCGAGGCGATGAGCGCGCTGACCGCCACCGGCGCCACCGCGCTGTCGGGGCTGGAGCGGCTGCCGGTGTCGGTCAACGTCTGGCGCTGCTTTTTGCAGTATGTCGGCGGTCTGGGGGTGATGCTGCTGGTGGTGGCGGTGCTGCCGATGCTGGGGCTGGGCGGCATGCAGCTTTACAAGGCCGAGACGCCCGGCCCGATGAAGGACCAGAAGCTCACGCCGCGCATCGCCGAGACCGCACGCGGGCTCTGGACGGTGTACTTCGCGTTTTCGGTGGCGTGCTTCCTGTCGTACCGCTGGGCCGGCATGGGCTGGGCGGATGCCTTCATGCACATGTGCACGACGATGGGGCTGGCGGGGTTTTCGTCCTATGACGCCAGCCTCGGGGCGTTTCAGTCGCCGGCGGTGGAGTGGGTGGCGGTGGTGTTCATGGCGCTGGCCGGCATCAGCTTCCTGCGCTACTTCATGGTGCTGCGCGGGCTGACGCTCAAGCCCCTGTGGGCCGACCGCGAGATCCGCACCTACGCCGCCGTGCTGCTGGCCGCGATCGCCTGGGTGGCCGGGATGCTGGCGGTGGAGGGGGTGTATGCCGATTTTCCGACCGCGCTGCGCATGGCGGCGTTTCATGTGGTGTCGCTGGCCACCACCACGGGCTACGCCACCACCGACTATCTGCAGTGGCCGCCGTTCATCCCGGTGTTTCTGTTGTTTCTCGGCATGTTCGTCTCGTGCGCCGGCTCCACCGGCGGCGGCATCAAGATGGTGCGCATGGTGCTGCTGATCAAGCAGGCGCGCCGTGAACTCGTGCGCATCCTGCACCCGCACGTGGTCAATCCCGTCACCCTGGGCGGCCAGGCCGTGCCGGCGGCGGTGATGAACGGGGTGCTTGGCTTCATGCTGATCTACGGCGCGGCCACGGTGGGGCTGGCGTTCCTGCTGCTGCTGTCGGGGCTGGACGTGGTGACGGCATTCTCGGCGGTGATCGCCACCGTCAACAACATCGGCCCGGGGCTGGGCGAGGTCGGGCCCGCCGGCAACTACGGCGGGCTGACGCCGTTCCAACTGTGGGTGCTGAGCTTTGCGATGCTGCTCGGCCGGCTGGAGCTGCTCAGCGTGCTGGTGCTGTTCACGCGCGCGTTCTGGCGCCGTTGAGTGGCCCGATGTGCCGCTCGAGCTGAGCCCGGAGCATCAAGCCGTGGCCGGGGCGGCGCAGACCTGCTCGGCGGTCATCGCGTCCCAGCACTTGAGCGCCTCGGCGGCGTACATCAGCGCCGGGCCGCCGCCCATGTAGGTGCAGATCGTCAGCAGCTCCTCCAGCTCCTGGCGCGTGCCGCCGAGCTTGATCAGCGCGCGCACGTGGTAGCCGATGCAGGCCGAGCAGCGCTGCGTGATGCCGATGGCCAGCGCGATCAGCTCCTTGTGTTTGGCGCTGATGGCGCCGTCGGCCATCGAGGCCTGTGCCAGCTGCGAGAAGCCGCGCATCGCCTCGGGCTGGGCCTTGCGCAGCTGGTTGAGCTGGGCGCTGATGTCGCAGATCAGGTCGTTGTGGTCGACGATAGGCATGGTGGGCTCCTGCGTGCGGATGACGAAGTCGGCAGGATACCCATGCGGGTATCGTGCGGGGTTGACCGGGATCAAGGACGCGCGCCGGGCCGGCGCTCAGTGCCGCGGCGCGGCGGCCGGGCGCGGCGTGTCGGCCACGCCGGGGCGGCCGGCGGCCTTCCAGCCCTCCAGCCCGCCCTGCAGCACGCGCACGTTGTCCCAGCCGGCCAGGCGCAGGGCGAACGCCGCCTGCGCCGACAGCGAGCCGGTGTTGCAGTACAGCAGCACCGGGCGGTCGCGCGGGATGCGCGCGCGCTCGGCGATCACGCGACGCCACTCGATGTGGATGGCGCCGGGGATGTGATCGCGGGCGTACTGGCCGGCGTCGCGCGCGTCGATAAAGACGTAGCGCGGCCAGTCCTCGCGCGTGAGCTGCTCCGGAAACATCACCCCGCCGCCGTAGTCGACGAAATCGAGGTAGGACTCCAGCGCCTCCACCACCGCAGGGGCGGGCTCGGCATGGGCGGCGGCCACGGCCAGCGTGGCGCCAAGCGCGGCCGCCAGGGCGCGCAGGGTCGGGCGGCGAGGGGGCATCGTTGACATCCCTCAAGCATATCAGCATGCACCGATATCGTCGCCGGCCGACCGGCGCGCGCGCTCGCGCCACGCCGCCGGGCTGCAGCCGGTCCAGGCACGGAAGGCGCGCTGGAAGCTCTTGTCGTTGGCGAAGCCGACCGCCGCGGCCACGCGCTTGACCGGCCAGGCGGTGCGCAGCAGGTGCTGTTCGGCCAGCTCCTGCCGCACCCGCTCGCGCAGCGCGTGCAGC
Organism: Tepidimonas alkaliphilus; assembly: GCF_007556595.1. GTDB lineage: Bacteria > Pseudomonadota > Gammaproteobacteria > Burkholderiales > Burkholderiaceae_C > Tepidimonas > Tepidimonas alkaliphila. The sequence continues at coordinate 86,367 of NZ_VJNB01000002.1, read as the reverse complement.
GTGGTGCCGGCGGCGGCCAGCTGGCGTTGCAGCGTGCGCGGCGAGACGTGCAGCAGCGCGGCCAGCTGCGCTGTGTCGGCGCCGGGCTGGGCACGCAGCGCCAGTCGCGCGCGCTCCAGCAGCAGCCGGTCGTGCCGGTACGGCCGCACCATCAGGCGGATCGCCTGCGGCAGCATGGCGCGCAGCGCCGCCTCGTCGCGCCGCAGCGGCTCCTCCAGCACCGCCGCGGCCAGCCGCGCCTCGGTGCGCGCGGTCTGGTAGCGCAGCCGCGCGCCGGGGAACAGCAGCGCGTGCACGTCGGCGTGCGCCGGCGGCGCAAACGCCAGGTCCAGCTCCAGCAGCGGCAGCCGCGCGTCGATCCACCACGCCGACAGCCCCAGCGCGTTGCGCAGCAGCGAGACGTGCGCGAACTCGCGCAGGATGGCGCGTTCGGCAACGTCCGGCAGCGCCGCGCCGGGCGCCACGCGCTCGTGCAGCGTCAGCCGCGCCACGGCGCCGTCGCGCTGCAGCGTCAGCACCACCTCGTCGGTCAGCAGCGCGTGGTGGCGGCACCAGCGCGCCAGCGCCACGCCCAGCGTCGGCGCGGTCAGCGAAGCGCGCGCCAGCATGCCGTAGCTGCCCCACGGCAGCCGGCGGGTGAACCAGCCCAGCGCCTCGTCGTCCAGCTCGCGCATGGCGCGCAGCGCCAGGCGCTCGAACGGCAGGCTGGTCAACCGCGCCTGCGCGTCGCGCAGGTCGGCGCTGCCGAGACCCGCCTCGCGCAGCGCCGCCGTGGGATCGGCGCCCCGCAGCCGGTAGCCGAGGGCGATCGCGCGCACGAACGCCATCGGCGTGGCGGCCACCGGCGCGCGCCGGCGCGACGGGCGTTGCGGATCGGGCGACATGGTTGGCGCATTATGCAACCTCCGCACCGGGCCGCCCCTATGTCGCGTGCGCGGCCTTGACGCCACAATCCGGCGCACCATGAGCGTGCTGACTTCTCGACTCAACCCCCGTTCGGCGGACTTCCAGGCCAACGCCGCGGCGATGCGCGCGCTGGTGGACGACCTGCAGGCGCGCCTGGCGCAGGTGGCGCAGGGCGGCGGCGAGGCTGCGCGCGCCAGGCACGTGGCGCGCGGCAAGCTGCTGCCGCGCCAGCGCGTCGAGATGCTGCTCGACCCCGGCACGCCGTTTTTGGAGATCGCGCCGCTGGCGGCGTTGGACATGTATGACAACGAGGCGCCGTGCGCCGGGCTGATCGCCGGGATTGGCCGTGTGGCGGGGGTGGAGTGCGTCATCGTCTGCAACGACGCCACCGTCAAGGGCGGCACCTATTACCCGATGACGGTGAAGAAGCACCTGCGCGCGCAGGAGATCGCGCAGCAGAATCGCCTGCCGTGCATCTACCTGGTCGATTCGGGCGGCGCCAACCTGCCGAACCAGGACGAGGTGTTCCCGGACCGCGACCACTTCGGGCGCATCTTCTACAACCAGGCCCACATGAGCGCCCAGGGCATCGCGCAGATCGCGGTGGTGATGGGCTCGTGCACGGCGGGCGGGGCCTACGTGCCGGCAATGAGCGACGAGACCATCATCGTCAAGAACCAGGGCACGATCTTTTTGGGCGGCCCGCCGCTGGTGAAGGCTGCCACCGGCGAGGTCGTCAGCGCCGAGGATCTGGGCGGCGGCGACGTGCACACGCGCCTGTCGGGCGTGGCCGACCATCTGGCCGAAAACGACCTGCACGCGCTGGCGCTGGCGCGCGAGGCGGTGGCGCGGCTTAACCGCCGCAAGGACTGGCCGGTGGCGCGCCGCGCGCCGCGCGCGCCGCTCTACCCGGCCGAGGAGCTCTACGGCGTCATCCCGACCGATGCGCGCAAGCCGTTCGACGTGCGCGAGATCATCGCGCGCCTGGTGGATGGCTCGGAGTTCCACGAGTTCAAGGCGCGCTACGGCACGACGCTGGTCACCGGCTTTGCGCACATCGAAGGCATGCCGGTGGGCATCGTCGCCAACAACGGCATCCTGTTCGCCGAGAGCGCCGACAAGGGCGCGCACTTCATCGAGCTGTGCTGCCAGCGCAAGGTGCCGCTGGTGTTCCTGCAGAACATCACCGGCTTCATGGTCGGCCGCAAGTATGAGAACGCCGGCATCGCGCGCGCCGGCGCCAAGATGGTGACGGCGGTGGCGTGCGCGCAGGTGCCCAAGTTCACCGTCATCATCGGCGGCAGCTTCGGCGCCGGCAACTACGGCATGTGCGGCCGGGCCTATTCGCCACGCTTCCTGTGGATGTGGCCCAACGCCCGCATCAGCGTGATGGGCGGCGAGCAGGCGGCGTCGGTGCTGGCCACGATCCGCCGCGACGCCATCGAGGCCAAGGGCGGCAGCTGGAGCGCTGAGGAGGAGGAGGCGTTCAAGGCCCCGATCCGTGCGCAGTACGAGCGCCAGGGCCACCCCTACTACGCCACCGCGCGCCTGTGGGACGACGGGGTCATCGATCCGGCCGACACGCGCCGCGTGCTGGCGCTGGGGCTGTCGGCGGCGCTCAATGCCTCGATCCCGGACACGACGTTCGGCGTCTTCCGCATGTGAGGGAGGGGACGATGGCTGACCTGAACGTGACGGTTCACGGTGCGCGCGCCACGGTGACGCTGGCGCGTCCGCAGCTGCGCAACGCCTTCAACGACGAGCTGATCGCCGCGCTGACCGCGGCGTTCGCCGAACTGGGCGCGCGCGCCGACGTGCGCGTGATCGTGCTGGCCGCCGAGGGGCCGGCGTTCTGCGCCGGGGCAGACCTGAACTGGATGCGCCGCATGGCCGACTACGGCCGCGACGAGAACCTGGCCGACGCCGGGCGGCTGGCGGCGATGCTGCGCACGATCCATGCCTGCCCCAAGCCGACGATCGCGCGCGTGCACGGCGACGCCTACGCCGGCGGCGTGGGGCTGGTGGCGGCGTGCGACCTGGCGGTGGCGGCCGAGACGGCGGGCTTCTGCCTGAGCGAAGTCAAGCTCGGGCTGATCCCCGCCACCATCGGGCCCTATGTGGTGCGCGCGATGGGGGCGCGCGCGGCGCGGCGCTACATGCTGACCGCCGAGCGCTTCGACGCCGCCGAGGCGCGCCGCATCGGCCTGGTGCACGAGGTGGTGCCGGCCGGACAGCTGGACGAGCGCGTTGGCCAGCTCGCCGACCAGCTCGCGGCCAACGGGCCGCAGGCGCTGGCGGCGTGCAAGCGGCTGCTGGACGACGTGGCCGAGGCGGCGCTGGACGACGCGCTGGTGGCGCGCACCGTGCAGGCGATCGCCGACGTGCGCGCCAGCGCCGAGGGGCGCGAGGGCGTGCAGGCGTTTCTGAACAGGCGCCGGCCGGCCTGGCTGGCGACGACGTGAGACCGCGGCCGTCGCCGCGCCGCCCGTGGGGGGCGTGGCGGCCGGCATCGTCAAGGAAGGATGGCGGATGTTCGACAAGATCCTGATCGCCAACCGAGGCGAGATCGCCTGCCGCGTCGCGGCCACCGCGCGGCGGCTGGGCGTGCGCACCGTGGCGGTGTATTCCGAGGCCGATGCGCGCGCGCGCCACGTCGCCTCCTGCGACGAGGCGGTGCCGATCGGCGGCGCCGCGGCGCGCGACAGCTACCTGCGCTGGGAGCGCATCCTGGAGGCGGCGCGCGCCACCGGCGCTCAGGCGATCCACCCCGGCTACGGCTTCCTGAGCGAGAACGAGGCGTTCGCGCAGGCGTGCGCCGACGCCGGGCTGGTGTTCATCGGCCCGCCGCCGCAGGCCATCGCGGCCATGGGGCTCAAGGCCGAGGCCAAGCGCCTGATGGAGGCCGCCGGCGTGCCGCTGGTGCCGGGCTACCACGGCGCCGAGCAGGATCCGCGCGTGCTGCGCGCCGAGGCCGAGCGCATCGGCTGGCCGGTGCTGATCAAGGCCAGCGCCGGCGGCGGCGGCAAGGGCATGCGCCGCGTGGATGCGCCGGAACGGTTCGACGAGGCGCTGGCGGCCTGCCAGCGCGAGGCGCAGGCGGCGTTCGGCAATGCGGCGGTGCTGATCGAGCGCTACGTGCAGCGCCCGCGCCACGTCGAGATCCAGATCTTCGCCGACGCGCACGGCCACTGCGTGCACCTGTTCGAGCGCGACTGCTCGGTGCAGCGGCGCCACCAGAAGGTGCTGGAGGAAGCGCCGGCGCCGGGCTTGCCGCCGGAACTGCGCGAGCGCATGGGGCTGGCGGCGGTGGCCGCGGCGCGCGCGGTCGGCTACATCGGCGCCGGCACGGTGGAGTTCATCGTCGAGCAGCCGCTCGGCTACGACCACCCCGAGGCGCTGCGTTTCTACTTCATGGAGATGAACACCCGGCTGCAGGTGGAGCACCCGGTCACCGAGGCCATCACCGGGCTCGACCTCGTGGAGTGGCAGCTGCGCGTGGCCGCCGGCGAGCCGCTGCCGTGGTCGCAGCATGAACTGACCTGCCGCGGCCACGCGATCGAGGCGCGCATCTGCGCCGAGGACCCGTCCAAGGGCTTCCTGCCCGCCACCGGGCGGCTGCAAGTGCTGCGCGCGCCGGCGCACGTGGCGTTTCAGGTCGGCGACGTGCGGCTCGACGCCGGCGTCGGCGAGGGCGACGTCATCAGCCCGCACTACGACTCGATGATCGCCAAGCTGATCGTGCGCGGCGACACGCGCCAGCAGGCGCTCCAGCGCCTGGACGAGGCGCTGGCGCGGCTGCACGTCGTCGGCGTGGCCAACAACGTCGAGTTCCTGCGCCGCGTGGTGCGCAGCGCCTCGTTCGCGCAGGCGCGGCTGGACACGGCGCTGATCGAGCGCGAGGCCGCGGCGCTGTTCGAGCCCTCGGGGCTGCCGCGCGAGGCGGCGCTCGCGGCCGCGGTGGCGCACGTGCTGCACGGCTGGCAGGCGCAGGCCGATGCCGACCCGTGGAGCGCGCGCGACGGCTTCGCCAGCGCCCAGCCGCGGCAGCGTCCGCTGACCTTGCAGTGGAACGGGCAGACGGAGGCGGCATCGCTCGTGTGGCCGCGCGGCGGCGGGGTGCGGCTGCGCCTGGGCTCGGGCGCCGACGCGCCGGAGCACCCGCTCCTCTGGCGCGCCGACGACGGCAGCGACTGGGCGCTGCGCGTTCAATGGGGCGCGCTGGATCTGCGCGCCAGCGTGCACGCCGACGGCGAGCGGCTGCACGTCTTCACGCCCGAGGGCCGCGACGTCGTGACCTGGATCGACGCGCTGGCGCACGCGGCGGATGCCGCCGGGCCGCCGGGCGGCCAGTTGACCGCGCCGATGCCGGGCAAGGTGGTCGCCTTCCTCGTGCAGCCCGGGCAGCGCGTCACCCAGGGCCAGGCGCTGGCGGTGCTGGAGGCGATGAAGATGGAACACACCATCGCCGCCCCGCGCGACGGTGTGGTCGAGGAGCTGCTCTACGCCCCCGGCGACCAGGTGGCCGAAGGCGCCGAGCTGCTGCGGCTGGCGGCGGAGGTGGCATCATGAGCGGCATGAGCCTGGCCTGCCTTCCTGCCCGCGTGCGCCTCGTCGACGTCAGCCCGCGCGACGGGCTGCAAAACGAGCGCCAGCCGGTGCCGACCGAGGTCAAGATCGAGCTCGTGCACCGGCTGCAGGCCGCCGGCCTGCGCGAGATCGAGGTTACCAGCTACGTCAGCCCGAAGTGGGTGCCGCAGATGGCGGACAACCGCGCGGTGATGGCGGGCCTCCAGCGCCAGCCCGGCGTGCGCTATGCGGTGCTGGTGCCGAACCTCAAGGGGCTGGAAGCGGCGCTGGCCGACCGGCCCGACGAGATCGTGGTGTTCGGCGCCGCCAGCGAGGCGTTCAGCCAGAGGAACATCAACTGCTCGATCGCCGAGAGCATCGAGCGCTTCGCCCCGGTGGTCGAGCAGGCGCGCGCCGCCGGGGTGGCGGTGCGCGGCGCGATCAGCTGCGCGGTCGGCTGCCCGTATGAAGGTGAGGTGGCCCCGGCGCGCGTCGGCGAGGTGGCGCGCCGCTTCAAGGCGATCGGCGTGCAGCGCGTGGACGTGGCCGACACCATCGGCGTCGGCACCCCGCGGAAGGTGCAGCGCGCGCTGGAGGCGGTGCTGGCGCACTACGATCTCGACCACGTCAGCGGCCACTTCCACGACACCTACGGCCAGGCGCTGGCCAACACGCTGGCGGCGCTGCAGCTGGGGGTGTGGAACTTCCAGTCCTCGGTGGGCGGGCTGGGCGGCTGCCCGTACGCCCGTGGGGCCACCGGCAACGTCGCCACCGAGGACGTGGTCTATCTGCTGCACGGCCTGGGTCTCGACACCGGCATCGATCTGGAGGCGCTGGCCGAGACCGGCGCCTGGATCAGCGAACGGCTGGGCCGCCCGAGCGGCTCGCGCGCCGGGCGCGCGCTGCTGGCGCGGCGGGCGGTTGCCTGCGGGGCCAATGGAGGGGGCCAGCGGTGACGACAGCCCGCGAGCCCGCGGCGCCGCAAGCCGGGTCGCACCCTGCGGCTGATTCGCAGCCGGTCACCCTGGAGGCCGCCCGCCGCCGCCGGCCTGATCAGGGCCTTTGGCCTTCGCCCTGCGTCGGCGTATGCCGCCTGGACGAGGCGCGCGGATGGTGCGCGGGCTGCTGGCGCACGCTGGAGGAAATCACCGTTTGGCGCAGCGCCGACGACGCCACGCGGCAGCGCATCTGGGCGGCGCTGGAGGCTCGCCAGCGCCTGGCGACCTCCGCATCTCGCTGAGCGGCCGCGGGTTTGATCCAGCGCAAAGGTCGGCGATGCGCTTGGCGTGCCGTCATCGATCGGACAGCGCAAGAAACCCGCGCTCGGCTAAGATGCTTGTCCGAACCATCCGTTGAGGAGGCTCATCGATGTTCAGGAAAATTCTGGTTCCCGTGGATGGCTCGCAGCTGTCGCAAGCCGCCGGCGAATTCGCCGCCGACCTGGCGCGCCAGCATGGCGCGCAGGTGATCGGCGTCTATGTCATCGACCCGTTCCCGTACATCGGCATCGGCGACGCCTCCGCCGTGGGGCTGCAGGCCTACCTGGCCGAGGCCAAGGCCGCCGCGACGCAAGCGCTGGAGGCGCTGCGCCAAGCGTGCGAGCGGCGCGGCGTACCCTTTGCCGGCGCCACGATCGAGCGCAACGTGGTCTATGAAGGCATCCTGGAAACCTGCGAGGCCGAGGGCTGCGATCTGATCGCCATGGCCTCGCATGGGCGCAAGGGCGTGCAGGCGCTGATCCTCGGCAGCGTGGCGCAAAAAGTGCTCACGCACGCCAAGGTGCCGGTGCTGGTGGTCAAGCCTGCCGCCACTTGATCGAGCAGCCGATGCTGGCGACCTGCTCGCGCGGGCCTTGGCCCGTGGCAGCGATCAGCTTCATCGCCTCCAGCAGGTCGCACGGCGTGCCTTCTGGCGCCGCCTCCTTGCGCGAGGCGTCGAAGCGCCCGCGATATTGCAGCTCGTCGGCGGCGTTGAAGCCGAAGAAGTCCGGCGTGCACACCGCGCCCCAGGCGCGCGCCACGTCCTGCGACTCGTCATACAAATACGGGAACGGAAAGTCGCGCTCGCGCGCCACGCGCTGCATTTGCTCAAACGAATCCTCGGGGTAGGCGGCGGCGTCGTTCGACGAGATCGCCGCCACGCCGATGCCGAGCTCCCGCAGCTGGCGCGTCACCGGCACCAGCCGCGGCAGAATCGCCTGCACGTAGGGGCAGTGGTTGCAGATGAACATCACCAGCGTGCCCTTGGGGCCGCGCACGTCCTCGTAACGCCAGCGCCGGCCATCGACGCCGGGCAGGTCAAAACCTGGGGCTTTCCAGCCAAAGTCGCAGACGGGGGGAATGGCTGCCATCGTTCGTTGCTCCTTGTCGCGGAAACGTCGTGACAGCCGTGCAGTGTAGCGGCCTGCGCCGCGGCTTGCAGCCTGTCGCGCAAGGGTCAACGGCGTCTTTCTAGAATGTTGGGCCTTTGCTCGCTGCCGTTTGCGTCATGACCGCGCGTCCCGCCCTGCCGTCCGCCGACCCGACCCCGCCCGACGACGAGGGCCGCCCGCTGCAGGGCGTCATCCGCATCCGCGGCGCGCGCCAGCACACGCTCAAGAACCTCGACCTCGACCTGCGCACCGGCGAGATCACCGTCGTCACCGGCGTGTCCGGCTCCGGCAAGTCGTCGCTGGTGTTCGACACCCTGTTCGCGGAAGGGCAGCGGCGCTACGTCGAGACGTTTTCGGCCTACGCGCGGCAGTTTCTCGACCGCATGGACAAGCCGGCGGTCGATCGCATCGAGGGCGTGCCGCCGGCCATCGCGATCGACCAGGTCAACCCGGTGCGCAACTCGCGCTCCACGGTCGGCACGATGACCGAACTGAACGACCACCTCAAGCTGCTGATGGCGCGCGCCGGGCGGCTGTTCGACCGCGTCACCGCGCAGGAGGTGCGCCCGGACACGCCGGCCAGCATCGCCGCCGACGTGCGCGCGCGCGCCGCGGCGGCGGGCGACCCGCGGCTGGTGGTGACGTTCGCGGCGCGCATGCCGGCCGACACCCCGGACGACACGGTGCAGCAATGGCTGGCCGCCGGCGGCTGGACGCGCGTGCAGCACGACGAGGTGCAGGGCGGCGCGCGCGTGCTGGAGGTGGTGGTCGACCGCTTCCGCGCCGCCGCGGTGGAGCCGGCGCGCCTGCTGGAGGCGCTGCAGACTGCACTGCGCCATGGCGGCGGGCGCCTGACGGTGTGGGCGCAGGACGGCGACGGCTGGCAGCGCTGGCGCTACTCCGAGGGCTGGCACTGCCCCGACAGCGATGAGCGCTACCAAGCCCCGCGGCCGGCGCTGTTCTCGTTCAACAGCCCGGCGGGGGCCTGCGAGACCTGCCGCGGCTTCGGGCGCGTCATCGGCGTGGACTGGGATCTGGTGATCCCGGACCCGAAGCTGACGCTGCGCGCCGGCGCGATCAAGCCGATCCAGACCCCGGCCTTTCGCGAATGCCAGGACGACCTGCTGCGCCATGCGGAGGCGGCGGGCATCCCGCGCGACACGCCATGGTCGCACCTGAGCGAGGCGCAGCGCCGCTGGGTGCTGGAGGGCGACCCGGCCTTCAGCGGCGACTGGCAGCGCCAGTGGTACGGCATCCGGCGCTTCTTCGACTACCTGGAGAGCAAAGCCTACAAGATGCACATCCGCGTGCTGCTGTCCAAGTACCGCAGCTACACGGAGTGCCCGGCCTGCCGCGGCGCGCGTCTCAAGCCCGAGGCGCTGCTGTGGCGCGTCGGCACGCAGGCCGACGCCGACGCCGTGCTGCCGCCGGCGCAGCGCTTCATGCCAAGCGGGGTGGCGTGGAGCCGTGACCAGCTGGAGGCGCTGCCGGGCCTGTGCCTGCACGACCTGATGCGGCTGCCGATCGGGCGGCTGCGCGCCTTCATGGAGCGGCTGGCGGCGGGGCTTGGGCCCGAGCGCGGCGCCGACGCGCAGGCGCTGCGGCTGGTGCTCGACGAGATCCTGGCGCGGCTGCGCTACCTCGGCGAGGTGGGGCTGGACTACCTGACGCTGGAACGGCAGAGCCGCACGCTCTCCGGCGGCGAGGTGCAGCGCATCAACCTGACCACGGCGCTGGGCACGTCGCTGGTGCACACGCTGTTCGTGCTCGATGAGCCCTCCATCGGCCTGCACCCGCGCGACCTCGAGCGCATCAACCGCGCGATGGCGCGCCTGCGCGACGCCGGCAACACGCTGGTCGTCGTCGAGCACGATCCGGCGGTGATGCTGGCCGCCGACCGCATCCTCGACATGGGCCCCGGGCCGGGCGAGCAGGGCGGGCGCATCGTCTTCGACGGCACGCCGGCGCAGCTGCTGCGCGCCGACACGCTCACCGCGCAATATTTGAGCGGGCGGCGCCAGATCGGCTTCGGCGTCAAGCGCGCCGTCACCGACGCCACGCCGAAGCTGATCGTGCAGGGCGCGCGCCAGCACAACCTGCAGGGGCTGGACGTGGCGATCCCGCTGCAGCGGCTGGTGGTCGTCACCGGCGTGTCGGGTTCCGGCAAATCGACGCTGGTGCAGGACATCCTGGCCCCGGCGCTGCGGCGCCACTTCGGCCAGCCGACCGAGGCGCCCGGCGCGCACGACGCGCTGCTCGGCGCCGACTGGCTGCAGGACGTGGTGTTCGTTGACCAGTCGCCGCTGGGCAAGACGGCGCGCTCCAACCCGGTCAGCTACGTCGGCGCCTGGGATCCGATCCGCGCCTTGCTGGCGGCAGCGCCGCTGGCGGTTTCGCGCGGCTGGACGGCGGCCAAGTTCAGCTTCAACACCGGCGACGGGCGCTGCCCGACCTGCGGCGGCTCGGGCTTCGAGCACGTCGAGATGCAGTTCCTCTCCGACGTCTATCTGCGCTGCCCGGACTGCGGCGGCGCCCGCTACCGCCCCGAGGTGCTGGAGGTGACGCTGGAGCGCGGCGGGCGCACGCTCCACGTGGCCGACATCCTGGAGCTGACGGTGGCGCAGGCCGTGCGGCTGTTCGCCGACGACCTCGACGTGGTGCGCGCGTTGCAGCCGTTGTTGGACGTGGGGCTGGACTATCTGCGGCTCGGCCAGCCGCTGCCGACGCTGTCGGGCGGCGAGGCGCAGCGGCTCAAGATCGCCGGCCACCTGGCCGAGGCCGCTGCGCGGCGCGCGGCGCCGTCCGGGCTTCGCGGCGCCCGCCGCGCGGCCCCGTGGGTCGCGCCGACGCGCGGCACGCTGTTCCTGCTCGATGAGCCGACCACCGGGCTGCACTTCGACGACATCGCCAAGCTGATGCGCGCGCTGCGCAAGCTGCTGGAAGCCGGGCACTCGCTGGTCATCATCGAGCACAACCTCGACGTCATCCGCGCCGCCGACTGGGTGATCGACCTCGGCCCCGAGGGCGGCGACGGCGGCGGGCGGCTGGTGTTCGCCGGTACGCCGGAGGATCTGCGCGTGCACCCCACCAGCCACACCGGCGCGGCGCTGCGCGCCTACGCCGAGGCGCTGGGCGCGGCGCAGCGCGTGGCTGAATCCGGCGCCGCCTGGCCGCAGGCCGCCCCCGCGCGGCCCGCCGCGCCGCAGGCGGTGCAGATCGTGCACGCGCGCGAGCACAACCTGCAAGGCGTCAGCGTCACCATCCCGCATGGGCGTTTCACCGTCGTCACTGGGGTGTCCGGCTCCGGCAAATCGACGCTGGCGTTCGACATCCTGTTCCAGGAAGGCCAGCGCCGCTACCTGGAAAGCCTCAACGCCTACGCGCGCAGCATCGTGCAGCCGCCCGGGCGGCCCGACGTCGATGCCGTCTGGGGCATCCCGCCGACGGTGGCGATCGAGCAGCGCTTAAGCCGCGGCGGGCGCAAGTCCACCGTCGGCACCGTCACCGAAATCTGGCATTACCTGCGGCTGCTGTGGGTCAAGCTCGGCGTGCAGCACTGCGTGCACGACGGCGCCGCGGTGCAGCCGCAAAGCGCCGACGGCATCGCCGCGCAGCTGCTGCGCCGCCACCGCGGCCAGCCGATCGCGCTGCTGGCGCCGCTGGTGGTGGCGCGCAAGGGGCTCTACACCGAATGGGCGCAGTGGGCGGCGCAGCGCGGCATCACCCACCTGCGGGTGGACGGCGCCTTCGTGCCGGTGCAGCCGTTTCCGCGCCTGGACCGCTACAAGGAGCACACGGTGGAGCTGCCGGTGGCGGTGCTCGCGCCCGATCCGGCGCAGGAGGAGGCGCTGCGCGGCGCGCTGCGGCAGGCGCTGCAGCATGGCCGCGGCGTGGTGCACGTGCTGGCCGGCGTGGCGGGGCTGGAGGCGCTGAGCCCGGGCGCGCCCGGCCCGGTGGGCGGCGCGGTGCAGGTGTATTCCACCCAGCGCGCCTGCCCGGTTTGCGGCACCAGCTACCCGCAGCCCGATCCGCGCCTGTTCTCCTACAACAGCCCGCACGGCTGGTGCCCGGACTGCGTCGGCACCGGGCTGAAGCTGACGCGCGCGCAGCGCGAGCTGCTCGACGACCGGCGCGCCGGCGACGAGCGGGGCCGCGCGCGCACGCTGGCCGAGCCGGAGCTGGACGACCTCGCCGACGAGCCGTGCCCGAGCTGCGGCGGCGCGCGCCTGAACCCGGTGGCGCGCGCGGTGCGCTTCCGCGGCCAGTCGATCGCCGATGTGGGGCGCCTGACGCTGGAGGCGCTCGCGGACTGGGTGGCGGCGCTGCGCGCCCCGGGCGCGCTGGATGAGCGCGAAGCCGCCATCGCGCGCGACCTGCTGAGCGAGATCGAGGCGCGGGTGGGCTTCCTGCGCCGCGTCGGGCTCGGCTACCTGACCTTGGACCGCGGCGCGCCGACGCTGTCGGGCGGCGAGGCCCAGCGCATCCGCCTGGCCGCGCAGCTCGGCAGCAGCCTGCAGGGCGTGTGCTACGTGCTGGACGAGCCGACCATCGGCCTGCACCCGCGCGACAACCGCATCCTGCTGGACGCGCTGCACGAGCTGCGCGCGCACGGCAACACGCTGGTGGTGGTCGAGCACGACGAGGACACCATCCGCCGCGCCGACCACGTCATCGACATGGGGCCGGGCGCCGGGCGGCAGGGCGGGCGCGTCGTCGCGCAGGGCACGCTGGCCGACGTGATGGCCGCGCCCGAGTCCCTCACTGGCCGCTACCTGGCGCAGGCGATGCGCCACCCGTTCCAGCCGCGCCGAGCGGTGGACGAGTCCACCCCGAGCCTGTGGGTGCGCGGCGCGCAGCGCCACAACCTGCAGCGGCTGGACGTGCGCGTGCCGCTGGGCCGGCTGGTGGTGGTCACCGGGGTGTCGGGCTCCGGCAAATCGACGCTGGCGCGCGAGGTGCTGCTGGCCAACCTGCAGCGCGCGCTGGCCGCGCCGCCGCCCGAGCCCACGCCGGGCCGCGGGCGGCGCCGGGCCGCCGCCACCGGCCCCGTCTGGAGCGGCTGCGACGCGCTGGAGGGCTGGGCGCAGGTGCAGCGCGTGCTGGAGGTCGATCAGACCCCGATCGGCAAGACGCCGCGCTCCTGCCCCGCCACCTACGTCGGCTTCTGGGACGCGATCCGGCGGCTGTTCGCCGACACGCTGGAGGCGCGCGCGCGCGGCTGGGGCCCGGGGCGCTTCAGCTTCAACGGCGGCGAGGGCCGCTGCCCGGTCTGCGAAGGGCAGGGCCTGCGCACCATCGAGATGGCCTTCCTGCCCGACGTCAAGGTGCCGTGCGAGGCGTGCGGCGGCGCGCGCTTCAACGACGAGACGCTGACGGTGACGTGGCGCGGCAAGACCATCGGCGATGTGCTGGCGATGCCGGTGGACGAGGCGGTGGCGTTCTTCGCCTCCATGCCGGCGATCGCGCAGCCGCTCAAGCTCTTGCAGGACGTGGGGCTGGGTTACCTGACGCTGGGCCAGCCGAGCCCGACGCTGTCGGGCGGCGAGGCGCAGCGCCTCAAGCTCGTCACGGAACTCACCAAGGTGCGCGACGACGTCGGACGGCGCGGCCAGAAGGCACCGCACACGCTCTACGTGCTGGACGAGCCCACCGTCGGCCTGCACATGGCCGACGTCGAGCGCCTGATCCGCGTGCTGCACCGGCTGGTGGACGCCGGCCACAGCGTCGTCGTCATCGAGCACGACCTCGACCTGATCGCCGAGGCCGACTGGATCCTCGACCTCGGCCCCGAAGGCGGCACCGGCGGGGGCCGCCTGGTCGGCGCCGGCACGCCGGAGGAACTGGTGCGCCTCGGCACCCACACCGGGCGGGCGCTCGCGCCGGTGCTGGCGCGGGGGCGAGCGGCGTGCGCCGCCGGGCCTGCGCCGCCCGCACGGGCGTCAGGATGACGTGGCCGGCTGCGCCACCAGCTTGACGCCCAGCGCCTTGCAGACCCGCAGGATGGTGTCGAAGCGCGGGCTCGCCCCCGGGCGCAGGGCCTTGTAGAGCGCCTCGCGGCCAATGCCGGTTTCCTTGGCGATCTGCGTCATGCCGCGCGCGGGCGATCGTGCCCAGCGCCTGCGCCAGTGCCGATGGATCTTCTTCCAGCGCCACCGACAGGTAGGCGGCGATGTCGGCCTCATCGTGCCGGTATTCGGCCGCATCGAACTCGGGCAGGCTGGTGATGTCGAGTTTGTTCATGGGCGATCCTCCACCAGAGACGCGGCAACTCTCTGCGCGGCGGTGATGTCGGCTTGCTGGGTGCTGTTGTTGCCGCTGCCGAGCATGACGATCAGCACGTGGCCGCGCAGGATGTCAGACATCCGCCAGCCGGGGCCGAAGGGCTCGCGCATCGCCCACACGCCTTCACTCACCGGCCGGACGCCCCGGCCGGGCGGCCGCCAGGTCACCTTCCACCGGCAGCGTGAACCGCAGCCGCGCGATCGGCGGGCGGTCGGGTTTTTCCAGACGCACCGATGCGACCCGCAGCTCCCCGCGGCCGTAGCGGGCGATGGCTTCGACCAGCGACGCGGCGTCGCGCACCTGCGCGACCGCGGGGGAGAAAATGAAGCGGCGCGGCTCGTCCGGTCCGGCCTCGGCCCGGCAGAGGCGCGCGGTGCAGGCGCGGGGGGGGGGGGCGAGGAGGTGCCAGCCCTCGATCTCGCGCGGGTTCGGCTGGAAATGCAGCGGCGGGGTCAGGCGCGCGAGGTTATCGGCGTCGGGCCGCTGCGGCGGGACCTCAGGAGCTGGACCCTGGCGCCCCCTCGCCCGGCTCGTCGTTGGCCTCGTCGTCGGTGTCCAGCCCCGCATCCTCGCGGATCAGCGTCAGCAGCTCGCGCAGCGGGGCCTCCACCGCCGCGGCGGCGCGCGCCTCGACGTCGCGGTACAGCGCCAGCACGCGCCGGCCCAGCGGCGTCAGTTCCGCGCCACCGCCGTGGCTGCCGCCGCGCTGCTTGGTCACCAGCGGCTCGACAAAGTCGCGGTTCATCGCCTGCACCAGCGACCAGACGCGTTGGTAGCTCATGCCCAGGCGCCGCCCGGCCTCGGCGATCGAGCCGGTCTCGGCGATACCTTGCAGCACGTCGGCCTTGCCGGGGCCGATCGCCACCGCGTGCTTGACCTGGATGCGAAAGCGCGTGCGCGCTTCCAGCGGCGAGACGTGCAACGTGGGCTTCATGGCAAGGCCATGATACCCTGCTTTGACGTTATGCTTGATGATCGATATCGTTTTGTTAAGATATCAGTCGATTGGCATGCGCCGATTGATTGTTTGAACGACCACCCGAGGAGTCATGATGCCATCTTCGCTGCGCCGTTGGATCACCGTTGCAACCCTGGCGTTGGCTGCCTTTGGCTGGCAGCGCGCCGCGCTGGCCCAATCGGCCCCGGCTGCCCAGCCGACCGTGGCCGCGGCTGCCGACCTCAAGTTTGCGGTGGAGGAGGTCGCCAAGCTGTTCGAGCAGCGCACCGGCCACAAGCTGCGGCTGGTGTTTGGCTCCTCGGGCAACTTCTACTCGCAGATCCTGCAGGGCGCGCCGTTCCATCTGTTCATGTCGGCCGACGAGGACTTTGTTTTCAAGCTCGCCGATGCCGGCAAGACGCTGGACCGCGGCCGGCTCTACGCCTACGGCCGCATCGGCATCATGGTGCCGAAGGGCTCGCCATTGAAGGCGGACGGCGAACTCAAAGATTTGGCTGCGGCGCTGAAAGACGGGCGGCTGCGCAAGTTTGCGATTGCGGCCCCGGACCATGCTCCCTATGGCAAGCGCGCCAAAGAGGCGTTGCAGCACGTGGGCATTTGGGAAGCGATTCAGCCCAAGCTCGTCTATGGCGAAAACATCGCGCAGACGGCGCAGTTTGCCACCTCCGGCTCCACCGAGGGCGGCATCATCGCGCTGTCGCTGGCCAAGGCGCCGCAGGTCGCGGCGCTGGGCGACTTCGCGCTGATTCCCGAATCCTGGCACCAGCCGCTGGCGCAGCGCATGGTGCTGATGAAAGACGCCCCTCAGGCGGTGCGGCAGTTTTACGATTTTCTGGCCACGCCGGAGGCGCAGGCCATCATGGTGCGCTACGGCTTCGCCATGCCGAAGGAGTGAGCCTTGGACTGGATGGCGCTGGCGCTGTCGCTGGAGCTGGCGGCGGCCACCCTGCTGGTGCTGTTGCCGCTGGGCCTGTGGATGGGGCGCTGGCTGGCGCGCGCCAGCTTCGTCGGCAAGTCGCTGGTGGAGGCGGCGGTGGTGCTGCCGCTGGTGCTGCCGCCGACGGTGCTCGGCTACTACCTGCTGGTCTCGCTCGGGGCCGCGTCGCCGCTGGGGGCCTGGATGCTGGAGCACTTCGACATCCGGCTGACGTTCAACTTTCTGGGTTTGCTGATCGCCTCGGTGGTGTTCAACGTGCCGTTCATGGTGCAGCCGATCCAGCGCGCCTTCGAAGCCATCCCGGCCAACCTGACGGAGGCCGCCGCGGTGCACGGCCTGTCGCGCTGGCAGACGCTGTGGCGGGTGGAGCTGCCGCTGGCCTGGCCGGGGATCCTGTCGGCCTCGGTGCTGACTTTCGTGCACACGCTGGGCGAGTTCGGCGTCGTGCTGATGGTCGGCGGCAACATCCCCGGCGAGACCAAGACGATCGCCATCAGCATCTACGACCGCGTGCAGGCGTTCGACCTGGAGGCGGCCGACCGCATGGCGCTGCTGTTGCTGGTGCTGTCGCTGGTGGCGGTGGCGGCGTCGTTTTTTGCCGCGGCGCGCACGGTCAAGCGGTGAGGATCCCGTCATGAGTGGCGCCTTGCACGTCGAAATCGATCAGCACGAGCCGATGCCGCTGCACGGCACGGTGCAGTGCCAGCCCGGCGAGCTGCTGGCGCTGGTGGGCCCCTCGGGCGCGGGCAAGACCTCGCTGCTGCGCTGTCTGGCCGGGCTGATGCGCCCCCAAAGCGGCGTCATCCGCGTCGGCGACGAGGTCTGGGTGGACACGCAGGCCGGGGTGTTCGTGCCGCCGCAGCGGCGCCACGTCGGGCTGGTGTTCCAGAACTACGCGCTGATGCCGCACCTGAGCGCGCTGGACAACGTCGCGCTGGCGCTGCTGCACCGGCCGCGCAGCCAGCGCCGCGCCGAGGCGGCGCGCTGGCTGGAGCACGTGCGGCTGACGCCCGATCAGATGCAGCGCCGGCCCGCCAACCTCTCCGGCGGGCAGCAGCAGCGCGTGGCGGTGGCGCGGGCGCTGGCGCGCCAGCCGCGCCTGCTGCTGCTGGACGAGCCGTTCTCGGCGGTCGATCAGATGAACCGCCAGGGCCTGTATGACCTGCTGGCCGACCTGCGCAAGGATCTGGCGATCCCGATCATCCTCGTGACGCACGACCTGATCGAGGCGCGCCACCTGGCCGACCGGCTGGTGGTGATGGACCAGGGCCAAGTGCTGCAGAGCGGCACGCCGGCGCACATCTACCGCAGCCCGCGCAACGCGCGCGTGGCCGACCTGGTCGGCGTGCAGAACCGCTTCCAGGGCGTCTGGCTCGGCCCGCGCGACGACGCCGACCGCGCCGCCGGCGCCGGCTGGCTGCAGTGGCACCTGGCCGACGGCACGCCCTCGCCGGTGCAGTTGCGCGTGCGCGACAAGGGCAAGATCCCCGCCGGGCAGCGCGTCACCTGGGTGGTGCAGGGCGACGGCCTGCACCTGGACAGCGAACGCGCCGCCGGCAGCTACACCCCCGGCACCTGCGAGCAGGCGCTGGCCACCACCGTGCGCACGGTGCGCAACCTGGGCGAGACGACCATGGCCAGCGCCAGCGTTGACGGCCTGCCGGGGGTGGAGCTGCGGCTGGTGCGCTCCGGCCCGCTGCGCCAGGTGCTGCAGCCGGGCCAGCCGCTGCGCGTCTGGCTGGACTGCGACTGGGTGCACGTGATGCCGACGCGCGGCGCGCGCTGAGGCGTTCAACGGTTGCGGTCGGCGGCCACGCCGCCACGTCGTCTCGCTATGATGGCGGCCTCCAACCAAGGTGAGGCGCAATGCAGAGCTGGCAGCAATGGTTTGCGTGGCGCGACGAGGTCGGGCCGCTGGCGCCGGTCATCTACGATCCCGGCCTGATTGCGCTTTCGGTGCTGATCGCCTGCGCCGGCGGCGTGGCGGCGATGCAGCTGGTCAGCCTGGCGCGGCGGGCTGACCGGTTCGGCCCCGCGGTGGCGCGCGGCGCCTTCGCGCTGGCGTCGCTGGCGCTGGGGGTCAGCGTCTGGGCGATGCACTTCATCGGCATGCTGGCGGCGGATCTATGTCAGCCGGTGCGCTACGACCCTTGGATCACCGCGCTGTCGATGCTGCCCAGCGTGCTGGCCTCTGCGGTGGGGTTGCGGCTGTATGCCCGGCCTCGGGGGCAGGAGCGCCCGGGGCCGCGGGCCATCGTCATGGCCGGCCTTTGGGTCGGCGCCGGCATCGGCGCCATGCACTACAGCGGCATGGCCGCGCTGCGCATGACCAGCACGCTGAAGTATGACCCCGTGGGCTTTGCCCTGTCGATCGTGGTGGCGGTGGGGTTGGCGATCGCCGGGCTGGGCGCGCGCGAAGGATTGCGGCGTCATACCCGACTGCCGGGGCTGGCGGTGGTGGTCATCTCGGGTTGCATCCTGGGCTTGGCCACCAGCGGCATGCACTACACCGCCATGCAGGCGTCGCTGTTCATTGGGCCGGTGGATTTGACCTTTCCGCGCTGGTCGAATCGCCAGATGGAGCTGGCGCTGGCGGTGGCGCTGATCGTGCCAGTGGTGTTTGGGTTTGCGTGGGGCATTCTCGGCATCGCCGCTTATCGCGTCATGGCGCAGCGTCTGGGCGAACGCGAGGCGTTGCTGCGCGACATCATGGACAACCTGCCGGGCGCGGTGGTGCGGCTGCGCGTCAGCCCCGCGTTTGAGCGGCTGCTGGTGTCGCGTTCGCTGCAGGACATCACCGGTCGTCCGTCCAGCGGCTACGAAAGCGGGGAGTGGATGCTGCTGGATCTGGTGCACCCGCAGGATCTGCCCGCCGTGCACGCGCAGCTGGTGGACGTGATCTCGCGCGGCGGGCGTGCGCAAGTGCAGGCGCGCGTGCGGCACGCCCAGCGTGGCTGGCGGTACGTGATGTGGCGGATGGTCGCCGCTGAAGTGCTGCCAGGCGCCCGAACACCTCAAACCGTGGATCTTTATCTGAGGGACATCACCGACGAGCACGAAGCCCGCGCGCGGGAGCGAGACCTGTTGATCGCCATCGACCAGGTGATGGGGCGGGCGGTGCTCTCGCCCGACGGCTACTTCGTCGAGGTCAACGCCAAGCTGGCCGAACTTCTTGGCTACGAGCCCGATGACCTGCGCGGTCGTCCCCATCGCGACGTCTGGACTGACGCCACCCCCGAGGCGGAGGTGGCGGTCTTTTGGGAGGCGCTGCGCCGCGGCGAGGCCCAGCCTGGCGAGTTCGCGCGCCGCACGCGCGACGGGCGTACGGTGTATTTGTCGGGCTGGTATCAACCGATGCTGGACGCCGAGGGCCGCGTCGAGAAGGTGCTCAAGCTGGCCTTTGACGTGACCGAGCGCGTCAAAATGGTGCAGGCCTTGCAGGCTGCGCAGCGCGAGCTGCAAGACGCCCTGGCCAGCCGCAGCGCCTTCTTCGCCAACGTCAGCCACGAGATCCGCACGCCGATGAACGCCATTGTCGGCTTTGCCGAGCTGCTGCGCGAGCGCCTGCCCGACGGCAGCCCCGAGCGCGAGCAGGCGCGCACGATTTTGGAGTCTGCCCGCGCCTTGTTGCGCATCCTCAACGACGTGCTGGATGCGGCCAAGCTGGAGCGCGGCGAGTTCAAAATCGTGGAAGCGCCGTTTCGGCTCGATCGCCTGCTGCACGACTTGGTGTCGCAGTTCGGCGTCATGGCCGCGCGCAAAGGGCTGGATTTGCGGCTGGAGCTTCCCTACGGCGAAGAGTTGGCGCCATGCCGCTTTGGTGACAGCGACCGGGTGCGCCAGATTTTGGTCAACCTGCTGGGCAACGCGCTCAAATTCACCGAAAAAGGACACGTCACGCTGGGCGCGGCGCAAGCGGGGCCGCACGTGCTGCTGTGGGTGGAAGACACCGGCATCGGGATTGCGCCGGAGCGCCAGCGCGCCATCTTCGACCCGTTTGTGCAGGCCGACGCCGGCACCGCGCGCCGCTACGGCGGCACGGGCTTGGGCATGAGCATCGTCAAGCGCCTCACCGAGCTGATGGGCGGGCAGGTCAGCCTCAGCAGCGAAGTCGGGGTCGGCACGCGCGTGGAGGTGCGCCTGCCGCTACCCCCGCGCCCGCAGGCCGACTGCAGCGACACCCCTGCCCCGCCTTCGACGGATCTGCCGACGTTGCCCAGACCGTTGCACGTGCTGGCCGCCGACGACGTGGCGCAAAACCGCGAGCTGCTGCAGCTGCTGCTGCAGCGCGCCGGGCACCGCTGCTTGGTGTTGGACAGCGGTGCGGCGCTGCTGCAGCACTACCAAGACGAGCCCGCGCGCTGGGATGCCGTGCTGCTCGACTTGCACATGCCGGGGCTGGACGGCCTGCAGACGTGCGAGCGGCTGCGCGCGTTCGAGCAGCAGCATGGCCTGCCGCCGGTGCCGGTGTTTGCATTGACCGCCAGCGTGATGGATGACGATCGCCGCGCCGCTCGACGCGCCGGCATGGATGGCTTTTTGGAAAAACCGATCGACCCGCAGGCGCTGGCGCAGGCGTTGCGTCAAGCCGCCTGGCAACGTCATGGCGGGGTCGAAGGCGCTGCCGCGCCGCCCGAGGCGGCCTCATCCGCGCCTGCGCCGCCATCGGCGTTGCTGCCAGTGGCCGATGCCGCGCGCGGGGCGCAGCTGTGGGGTGCGGACTGGCTCGCGCGCGTGGCCCAGTGGGCGCAGCAGATTTCAGCCACTTGGGCCGACGCCGATGGCTGGACGCGCGACGAATGGCACCGGCTCGCCGGGGTGGCGGCCAATCTGGCGCTGCCGCAATTGGCGGCGGCGGCGCGCGCCGCTGAACACGCGCGCCAACAGGGGCAGCCTGCCGACGTCGCGGCGGCCCGCGCCGCCTGGCAGCGCTTGCTGGCATGGTTGGCCGATCAGCCCGGGCCAAGCGCCTCGCCGGCGCCGCAGGCTTGCGCCGCGCCCGCGGCGGGCCCGCTGCCGGCGGAACTGGCGCAGCGGCTGCTGCGCGCCTGCCAGCGCGGCGAAGTCGATGCCGAGGCGCTGGCGGCCTGTCAACAATGGGACGCCGCACGCGCGCAGGATCTGCAGCGAATGTGGGACGATTTCAACTTTGAAGCCGCCGCGCGTGCCGTCCGCGCCTGGATGCAAGCCGAGGCCGCAGCCGACGCCTGAAGCGAGGGAAGGATCAGCCCCGATGAGCGACGCCGCCAACCCAGCCAACCCTTTTGACGCCTGGGCCGAGCTTGATGCGCCGCCGCGCCTGCTGCTGGTGGACGATGAGCCGGCCAACCTGCAGCTGCTGCGCCGCGTGCTGGAGGGGGACTATCGGCTCTCGTTTGCGCGCAGCGGCCCCGAGGCGCTGCAGCGCGCGCGCGAGGTGCAGCCGCGCCTGATTGTGCTGGACGTGATGATGCCGGGCATGACCGGGCACGACGTCATCCGCGCCCTGAAAGCCGATCCGCTGACGGCGGCGATTCCGGTGCTGTTTTGCACCGCGCTCGGCGCCGACGAGGACGAGGCCGCCGGGCTGGCGCTGGGGGCGGTGGATTACGTGACCAAGCCGATCTCGCCGCCGGTGCTGCGCGCGCGCATCCGCACCCACCTGGCGCTGGTGCAGCGCGACGAGGTCGAGCGCACCCGGTTGGAGGTGATCCGCCGCCTGGGCCGCGCGGCCGAGTTCAAGGACAACGAAACCGGCCGCCACGTCATCCGCATGAGCCACACCAGCCGCCTGATCGCCGAGGCGCTGGGCGCGCCGCGCCGCTATTGCGAGACGCTGCTGGCCGCCGCGCCGATGCACGACATCGGCAAGATCGGCGTGCCGGACGCCATCCTGCTCAAGCCCGGCAAGCTCGACGAGACCGAATGGGCCGTGATGCGCCAGCACCCGCAAATGGGCGCCGACATCATCGGCGACGACCCCAGCCCCTTGTTGCAGATGGCGCGCACCATCGCGCTGCAGCACCACGAAAAATGGGACGGCAGCGGCTACCCGCATGGTCTAAAGGGCGAGGCGATCAGCGCCGAGGCGCGCATCGTGGCGGTGGCCGACGTGTTCGATGCGCTGACCAACGCCCGCCCTTACAAGCCCGCCTGGCCGCGCGAGCGGGCGCTGGCGTTCATGCAGGAGCAGTCGGGGCGTCACTTTTGGCCGGACGCGGTGCAGGCGCTGCTGCGCCGGCTGGACGACATCTGGGCGGTGCACCAGACTTGGCGCGACGAGTGGCCCGATGCGCACGAGGCGTCGTGACCGCCCGGATTGATTGCGCACTGCCCTGGCAGGGCGCAAAGCCGACCCTCCTGCTCGGGATTGAGATTTTTTAAAACCATTCGCCTAGAATGGTTACTTAACCGATACCAACACCATCCATCGGACAACCCGGGATTGAGGAGACCAACCCCATGAGCGCCAGTCTAGCTGCGGCGACATCGTCGCGCGCCCTGTCGTTGCCCCCTGCCTCGGGCAGCCAGCCGACTGCATCGGCGGCGGCGTCCGCCGCTGCCAGCGCCTCGGCCGCGGCGTCCCCGCAGGCTGCGCCCCAGCGCCGCGCCATCAGCTTGGCGTGGGGCTGCAACCTGGCGGTGGCGCTGGCGGCGCTGCCGTTGCTGGCCGATGGCGTAGCCCTGGTGCTGGGCGCGGCGCCGCCCGCTTGGCGCTGGGCCGTGGATGTCGCGGTGCTGGCTGGGGTGACCGGCGGCGTGCGCTGGACCCTGGCGGCGCTGCGGCGGCGCGTGCGCCACATCCGGCGTGACATGCTCACCCTCAGCATGGGCGACTTGCGCCAGCGCATCGTGCCCGACGCCGCAGACACGCTGGGCAGCCTGCAGCGGGAACTCGCCATGTTGCAGGCGGCCCTGACCGACATCATCCGTGCCGTGCGGCACGCCAGCAACGAAGTGGTGCACTCGGCCATCGAGGTGGCGCACGGCGCGCACGACGTGGCGGCGCGCGCCGAATCGTCGGCAGCGGCGCTGGAGCAATCCTCCGCGGCGCTGGAGCAGACCTCTTCGACCGCGGCGCACACCGCCGACTTGGTGGCGCAAGCGGCGCAGCTGGCGCAGACCAACGCCACCTCCGCGGCGCGCGGCGGCGAAATCGTGGAGCGGGTGGTGCAGACCATGCGCCGGCTGGAGGAATCCTCCGCGCGCATCCGCGACATCACCGGCGTCATCGACGGCATCGCCTTCCAGACCAACATCCTGGCGCTCAACGCCGCAGTGGAAGCCGCGCGCGCAGGGGAGGCTGGGCGCGGCTTTGCGGTGGTGGCCGGCGAGGTGCGCCAGCTCGCGCAGCGCTCCAGCCAGGCCGCGCGCGAAATCAAAGACCTCATCGAGCGCACCGTGCACGACGTGGCCGCCGGCGTGGAGGTGGTGCGCGGCGTGGGCGGCGTGATGCAAGATATCGTCGCCTCGGCCGAGCGCACGCGCGAGCTGATGGACGAGGTGGCCAACGCCGCGCGCGAGCAGCAGCTGGGCGTCAAGCAAATCGGCGAGGCGGTGCAGGAGCTGGACCGCAACACGCAGCAAAACGCCGCGCTGGCCGAGGAAACCGCCACCGCCTCCGCCGCCCAGCGCGATGCGGCCTTGCGCATGGCTGCGCTGGTCGATGAATTTCGGCTGGCCGGCAGCGGCTCGCAGCACGCCAGCGCGGTGCCGGGGCTGGATGTCGATGCCATCATCGACGCGCACCGGCAATGGAAGGTCAAGCTGCGCGAGGCGATCGAAACCCGCGCGCGCGTGGACACCGACACGCTGCGGCGCGACGACTGCTGCGCGCTGGGCAAGTGGATTTACGGCGAGGGCCGGCAGCGCTTCGGCAGCACGCCGCGTTTTGCCGAGCTGATCGAGCGTCACAAGCATTTCCACGCCGTGGCGGCCAGCGTGGGCGAGGTGATCAACCAGCGCCGCTGGCGCGAGGCGGAAGACGCCATCGCCCCGGGCACGCCGTTTAGCCAGGCCACGCGCGGGGTGGTGCAGGTGCTGGCGGCGGTCAAGCGGCTGGGCTTTGAAGACAAGGCTTGAGCCAACCCCGCCGCGCCACGCCAAGGCGCAGCTGGCGCGCCCCGCCACCGAGACGGCGGTGCTGTGGCTGCACCCGCAGGCGCCGCCCAAGCCGCCGCCGGGCGCCCCGTGCAACGGCTGCGGTGTCTGCTGCGCGTGGCAGCCTTGTCCGCTGGGCTGGCTGGTCTCGCGCCGCAGGCAAGGCCCTTGCGCCGCGCTGCATTGGGATGAACCGACGGCGCGCTACCGCTGTGGGCTGTTGAATGCGGCCACCCCGCAGTCCGGCCTAACGGCCATGCGCCGGGCGTGGCGGCGTTTTTGGCAGGCCGCGGTGGCGCGTTGGATCGCGGCGGGGCGCGGCTGCGACTGCGACGTGCAAACCAAGCCCATGCAAGCCGAACATGGGCGCCAACCTTGACACGCGTCAATCCCGGTCTCGTTCCGCCTTTCAGAATAGGCTGATAGAGGCAAGAACGAAACGACACCGGGGAACGGCCATGGACATGGCGGCTTGGATCGAGCGTTGGGGCGAGCCGACGGTGCTCGCCTGCGGCGGGTTGCTGCTCGGGTTGGGGTTTGGCTTTTTTGGGCAGCGCTCCAAATTCTGCTTGCGCGCGGCGGTGATCGAGTTCTGGCACCGCCGCTTCGGTGACAAGCTGGCGGTGTGGCTGCTGGCCTTTTCCACTGCGGTGGTCACGGTGCAGGGCATGATCCTGCTGGGCTGGCTGGATGTGTCCAGCGCGCGGCAGCTGGCCTCGCGCGGCAGCCTGTCGGGCGCGCTGATCGGGGGGCTGCTGTTCGGGCTGGGCATGGTCATGACGCGCGGCTGCGCCAGCCGCCTGCTGGTGCTGTCGGCCAACGGCAATTTGCGCGCCTTGCTGTCGGGCCTGATTTTTGCCGTCACGGCCCAGGCGTCGCTGTCGGGCGCTTTGGCGCCTTGGCGGGAAGCGATCAGCAACTGGTGGGTGGTGGAGGGGGGCGCCGCGCGCGATCTGCTGGCCTGGATCGGTGGCGGCGCGCGCACCGGCCTGTGGATCGGGTTGGTTTGGATGGCCGCGGCGGTGGCGTTTGCGGTGCGCAGCGGCTGGAGTTTTTGGAAATGGGTGGGCGGCGCGGCCACTGGGCTGATGGTGGCGCTGGCCTGGTGGTTCAGCTACCAGGTGATGGCGCATTCGTTCGAGCCGGTGCAGATCCAGGGCATGACCTTCAGCGGCCCCTCGGCCGAATGGCTGATGCGCGTGCTGGCCGAACCCAACAAGCCGTGGTCGTTTGGCCTGGGGCTCATGCCCGGGGTGTTCCTGGGTTCGCTGGCCGGGGCGTTGCTGGGCCGGGAGTGGAAGCTGGAAGGCTTCGGCGGCGCTTACACCATGCCGCGCTACATCGTCGGCGCGGTGTTGATGGGGTTTGGCTCGATGCTGGCCGGCGGCTGCGCGGTGGGGGCCGGGGTGACCGGCGGGTCGATTTTTGCCTTGACCGCATGGGTCACGCTGGTGGGCATGTGGGTGGGCGGCGGGCTGGCCGACCGCCTGATCGACCGTCCGCAGCCGGCGGCGCAGTCGGGCTCCTGGACCGCCGAGCCGGCGCGGGCGCCGTAATACGCCGAATGGGCGTCGCGCGGCGTCAAACCCGGTGGCTGGCGTGGGCGCGCGCCAACAGCAGCCAGCACACCAGCGCCACCGCCAGCAGCAACGCCGGAAAGCCCGCGCGCGGCGCCCATTGCAGCGCTGCGCCGGCCAGCGACGGGGCCAGCACGCCGCCCAGCGTGTAAGCCATCACCAGCACGGCAGTGGCGTTGACCAGCGCCACGCCGCGCTCGCGCGCGCCGATGTCGATCATCGCCAGCGTGTAGAGGCAGCCCCCGGCGCCACCCCAGACGAAGGCTACTGGCCAAGCCAGCCACGGCGTGGCGGCGATCCAGGGGATGAGCAGCGTGCCCCCCAGCGTCACCGCCGCGGCCAGCCGCATCAGTTGCAGGCGCGCCCCGGCGGCTCCCCCCGACTGGCCGGGCCGGCGGCCCAGCCAGTCAGCGGCCAGGCCAGCAGGCAGCATCAGCAGCGCGCTGCCCAGCCCGCTGGCCGACACCAACAGCGCCGCAGCCGCCGCGCCCAGCCCCAGCGCCAGGCCATACAGCGGCAGGATCGACGTGAGCCCGCTTTCAAAAAAACCGCCGCAAAAACCCGCCGCCATGATGACCGGGTGGGCGCGCAATGCCTGCACCACGCCGCGCCAGCCCACGTGCGCTTCTGCCGGCTCAGGGGCCGACGGCAGCGTTGGCAGCGCCAACGACCAGATCCAGCCGATGGCCAGCAGCGCCACCGCCAGCTTCAACGCCGCTTCGCTCGAGGGCCCCACCGCCGCCAGCAACAGCGGCCCCAGCACGAAGGTGGCGCCCACCATCGTTTCGAACAGGCCGACGTTGCGCCCGCGCCGCGCCAGCGGCGAGCACTCCGCCACGATCGACTCGGCCAGCACCCAGCGCAACCCGGCGGCCATGCCCCCGGCCAACTTCAGGGCAAACCACAGCGCCACCGTGGCGGCGCCAAACCACGGCAGCAGGTAGCCCAGCCCAGTCAGCGCCGGCACCGCCGCCGACAGCGCCAGCGCCCGCCGCCGCCCCAGCCGCTGCGTCAGCCCGGAGGCCAGCGGCGTCACCAGCAAAATGCCCAGCCAGGCGCTCGCGGCGAACAAGCCAATCACCGCCGGCGCGGCGCCTTGCTCGCTTAAGCGCAGCACCAGCCACGGCGTCAGCATGAACGTGCCGATCAGCTCGAAAAACGTCGAAGCAAAAATCGTCACCAGCCCACGTTGGGCAACAGCGGCGGGAACCTCGGTGTGCATTGAGTGCAGCTTACCGCAAGTTGGACTACAATTCAGGGTTCCCCATTCAACGGGGTTGTGGGTGCTGGCTTTTGAGGGCGCAGTGTTTGCTGCTTGCCGTCGGCCAGCGGTTTGAGCAAAGGAACTCCTATGTACGCGGTCATAAAAACCGGCGGCAAGCAGTACCGCGTCGCTGCCGGCGAAAAAATCAAGGTAGAACAGATCGCTGCGGACGTAGGCCAAGAGATTGTGATCGACCAGGTGTTGGCCGTGGGCAACGGCGCCGACATCCGGGTGGGCACCCCCTTGGTCAGCGGCGCAACGGTCACGGCCAAGGTGGTGGCGCACGGGCGTGGCCCCAAAGTGCGCATCTTCAAGTTGCGCCGTCGCAAGCACTACCAGAAGCGGCAGGGCCATCGGCAAAACTACACCGAGCTGGAGATCAGCTCGATCCATGTGGGATGAGGTGACGCACCATGGCACAGAAAAAAGGCGGCGGCTCCACACGTAACGGTCGTGATTCCAAGCCCAAGATGCTGGGCGTCAAGGTCTATGGCGGCCAGGAGGTCAACGCCGGCGCGATCATCGTGCGCCAGCGCGGCACGCAGTTCCACCCCGGGGTCGGCACCGGCATCGGCAAGGATCACACCATCTACGCCACTGTGGCGGGCAAGGTCGAGTTTGCCGTG
The DNA here is from genome assembly GCF_007556595.1 of Tepidimonas alkaliphilus. Taxonomy (GTDB): domain Bacteria; phylum Pseudomonadota; class Gammaproteobacteria; order Burkholderiales; family Burkholderiaceae_C; genus Tepidimonas; species Tepidimonas alkaliphila. The sequence continues at coordinate 58,801 of NZ_VJNB01000002.1, read as the reverse complement.
AAAGGGCCGTTGAACCGCAAGGTGGTCAACGTCATCGCGGCGGCTTGAAGCCCGGCGGGCGCCAGCGGGGACGTGTCAGCTGGCACAGGTTGACCCGCTGACGCGCCGGCGCTGACCCAGCAAGCCAGGGCCCGCTTCAGGCGGGCCCTTGGCGTTTGTGATCGCAGTGGTCGAGACGACGCGCGGAGCCATGCATGAAATTCGTCGATGAAGCCTGGATCGAGGTGGTTGCTGGCGACGGCGGCCACGGCTGCGCGTCGTTTCGCCATGAAAAATACCGCGAATTCGGCGGCCCCGACGGCGGCGACGGCGGCCGCGGCGGCCACGTCTGGGCCGAGGCTGACCCCAACCTGAACACGCTGGTGGATTTTCGCTACGCGCGCCGGCACGAGGCGCAGCGTGGCGAGCATGGGCGCGGCTCAGATCAATACGGCGCCAAAGGGGCCGACCGGGTGCTGCGCATGCCGGTCGGCACGATCATCCGCGACGCCGACAGCGGCGAGCTGCTCGGCGAGCTGCTGGCGCCGGGGCAGCGCCTGCTGCTGGCCAAGGGCGGCGACGGCGGGCTTGGCAACCTGCACTTCAAGAGCTCCACCAACCGCGCCCCGCGCCAGCGCACGCTCGGCAAGCCCGGCGAGCGCCGACGGCTGCACCTGGAACTCAAGGTGCTGGCCGACGTTGGGCTGCTGGGCATGCCCAACGCCGGCAAGTCGACGCTGATCGCCGCCGTCTCCAACGCGCGGCCCAAGATCGCCGACTACCCGTTCACGACGCTGCACCCCAACCTCGGCGTGGTGCGCGTCGGCCCGCAGCAGAGCTTCGTGATCGCTGACGTGCCGGGCCTGATCGAGGGCGCGGCCGAGGGCGCAGGGCTGGGGCATCAGTTCCTGCGCCACCTGCAGCGCACACGGCTGCTGCTGCACCTGGTGGACGTGGCACCGTTTGACGACCGCGCCGATCCGGTGGCGCAGGCGCGCGCCATCGTCGCCGAGCTGAAAAAGTATGACCCGCAACTGGCCGCCAAGCCGCGCTGGCTGGTGCTGAACAAGCTCGACATGGTGCCGGCAGACGAGCGCGAGGCGCGCGTGCGCGACGTCGTGCGCCGGCTGCGCTTCAAGGGGCCGGTGTATGCGGTCTCGGCGCTGACGCGCGAGGGCCTGGAGCCGCTGATGCGCGACATCCACCAGTGGCTGACGGCGCAGCGCCAAGCCGAGGCGCCGGCCCCGGCGGTGGTCGATCCGCGCTTTGACGAGGCGCGCGCGGACGCTGCAGCAGCCGCCCCGACGCCGCCGGCGGCGGACGATCCGCGTTTGCGCGCCTGAAGGCTGCGTATCATTGCGCGCACCATGACCGCGCCAGCTTCGACGTCCTCCGCTGCCGCCGCCGCGGCCCTCGACCCCGCCACCGGCCTGAGCCTGCCGGCGCGCGCGCCGGCTGAGGTGCTGCGCGGCGCGCGGCGCATCGTCGTCAAGGTCGGCTCCAGCCTCGTCACCAACGAGGGCCGCGGGCTCGACGAGGGGGCGATCGGCCAGTGGGCGCGCCAGCTCGCGCACCTGGTGCGCGACGGGCGCGAGGCGGTGATGGTCTCCAGCGGCGCCATCGCCGAGGGCATGAAGCGGCTCGGCTGGGCCGTGCGGCCCAAGGAGCTGCACGAGCTGCAGGCCGCCGCCGCCGTGGGCCAAATGGGGTTGGCGCAGATGTGGGAGACCCAGCTGCGCGAGCACGGCCTGCGCAGCGCGCAGGTGCTGCTGACGCATGCGGACCTGGCCGACCGCGAGCGCTACCTCAACGCCCGCTCGACGCTGCTGACGCTGCTGGCGCACGGCGTGGTGCCGGTCATCAACGAGAACGACACCGTCGTCAACGACGAGATCAAGTTCGGCGACAACGACACCCTGGGCGCCCTGGTGGCCAACCTGATCGAGGCCGACCTGCTGGTGATCCTGACCGACCAACGCGGGCTCTACACCGCCGATCCGCGCCGCCAACCCGACGCCGCCTTCGTGCACGTGGCGCGCGCGGGCGATGCAGCGCTGGAGGCGATGGCCGGCGGCGCCGGCACGCGGGTGGGCACCGGCGGCATGATCACCAAGGTGCTGGCGGCGCGCCGCGCAGCCGGCTCCGGCGCTTCCACCGTGATCGCCTGGGGACGCGAGGCCGACGTGCTGCCGCGGCTGGTGGCTGGCGAGCCGATCGGTACCGTGCTGGTGGCCGACGCGCCCAAGCAGCAGGCGCGCAAGCGCTGGATCCTCAACCACCTGCAGCTGCGCGGCGCGGTCACGGTGGACGACGGCGCGGTGATCAAGCTCTTGCGCGACGGCAAAAGCCTGCTGCCGATTGGCATGACGGCGGTCGAAGGCGAGTTTCGCCGCGGCGACGTCATCGCGGTGCGGGCGCCGGACGGGCGCGAAATCGCCCGCGGCTTGGCCAATTACGCTGCGGCGGAAGCGCGCCTGCTGTGCCGCCGGGGATCCTCCGAGATCGAGCGGGTGCTCGGCTACGCCGCCGAACCCGAAATGATCCACCGCGACAACCTGGTGCTGACGGTGGCGGCGTCAACGCCTTGAGGCGCGCAGCAGGCGCGGGCGGCTACGATGCCGCCGGTTTGGCCGTGCGCGGTCGCAGCACCGACGACGCTCCGGGCGGCGCGGCGCGGCTGGCGCCGGGCGGCAGCTCGGCGTGCGATGGCAAGCCCCACTGCGGAGGCAGCGCCCGGCTGGGGCGCGCGGCGTTGAGGTCGCGCCGAGCTGCGGGCGGGCGCGCGAGGCGCTCGCCGCCGTGGTTGCGTCCTGAGCGTGCCATCGAGGAAGAGCCCGTTTCCCGCACGGGAGGCAGGTAAGCGGCCAGTTCCTGCAGCGCCCGCTGATACACCTCGCGCTTGAACTCGATCACCAGATCCAGCGGCACCCAGTAATCGTTCCAGCGCCAAGCGTCGAATTCGGGATGGTCGGTGGCGCGCAGGTTCAGATTCCAGTCGCCGCCGATCAGCCGCAACAGAAACCAAATTTGCTTTTGACCACGGTAATGGCCGCGCGCCTCACGGCGGATGTAGCGCTCAGGCACTTCATAGCGCAGCCAGTCGCGCGTGCGCGCCAGCACCTCCACGTGCTCGGGCTTGAGGCCGATCTCCTCGTGCAGCTCGCGGAACATGGCCTGCTCGGGCGTCTCGCCGCGGTCGATGCCGCCCTGCGGAAACTGCCACGAATGCGTGCGGATGCGCTTGCCCCAGAACACCTGGTTGCGGTGGTTGAGCAGGATGATGCCGACATTCGGCCGATAGCCGTCTCTGTCAAGCATAATCAACCCCAATCTTAAAAAACTGACCCGATTATGCAACGCGGGTCTGAGCCTGTCGATATGAGAGCCTCCCGATACCACATCGCCACCCTGAAAGAAGCCCCTGCGGACGCCGAGGTCGTCAGCCACCGGCTGATGCTGCGCGCCGGCATGATCAAAAAGCTCTCCGCCGGCATCTACACCTACATGCCGATGGGGCTGCGCGTGATTCGCAAGGTCGAGCGCATCGTGCGCGAGGAAATGGACCGCGCCGGCGCGATCGAGCTGACCATGCCGATCGTGCAGCCGGCCGAGCTGTGGCAAGAGACCGGCCGCTTTGCGAAGATGGGCCCGGAGCTGCTGCGCATCAAAGACCGGCACGAGCGCGACTTCGTCATCCAGCCCACCAGCGAGGAGGTCGTCACCGACATCGCGCGCCAGGAGCTGAAGAGCTACAAGCAGCTGCCGAAGAACTTCTACCAGATCCAGACCAAGTTCCGCGACGAGCGCCGGCCGCGCTTTGGCCTGATGCGCGGGCGCGAGTTCATCATGAAGGACGCCTACAGCTTCGACCGCGACGCCGAAGGCGCCAAGCGCAGCTACCAGATCATGGCGCAGGCGTATCGGCGCATCTTCGACCGCTTCGGGTTGCGCTACCGCGCGGTGGCGGCCGACAGCGGCGCCATCGGCGGCGACCTGAGCGAGGAGTTCCAGGTGATCGCCGCCACCGGCGAGGACGCCATCGTCTACTGCCCGACCAGCGACTACGCCGCCAACCTGGAAAAGGCCGAGGCGCTGCCGCCCGCGGGCCCGCGCCCGGCGCCGGCGCAGCCGATGGTCAAGACCCCAACACCGGGCCGCAGCACCTGCGCGCAGGTGGCCGAGCTGCTGGGCGTGCCGCTGGCGCGCACCGTCAAGTCCATCGTGCTGGCCACCGACGAGTTGGGCGAGCGCGACGAGATCGCGGCCACCCGCATCTGGCTGCTGCTGCTGCGCGGCGACCACGACATGAACGAGGTCAAGGTCGGCAAGCTGCCCGGGCTGGAGCGCGGCTGGCGCTTTGCCACCGAGGCCGAGATCGTCGAGCACTTCGGCTGCCGCCCCGGCTACCTCGGGCCGGTCGGCACGCGCAAGGCCGTGACGGTGGTGGCCGACCGCGAGGTGGCGGTGATGGCCGACTGGATCTGCGGCGCCAACGAGGCGGACTTCCACCTGACCGGCGTGAACTGGGGGCGCGACCTGCCGGAGCCGGACCTGGTGGCCGACATCCGCAACGTCGTCGCCGGCGATCCGTCGCCCGACGGCAAGGGGGTGCTGGCGATCGAGCGCGGCATCGAGGTCGGGCACGTGTTCTACCTCGGCACCAAATACAGCCGGGCGATGAACGCCACCTTCCTCGACGAGGACGGCAAGCCCAAGCCGTTCGAGATGGGCTGCTACGGCATCGGCATCACGCGCCTGCCGGCGGCGGCCATCGAGCAGAACCACGACGAGCGCGGCATCATCTGGCCGGATGCGATCGCGCCGTTCACGGTGGTGATCTGCCCGATCGGCTACGACCGCAGCGAGGCGGTGCGCGATGCGGCGGAGCGGCTTTACGCGGAGCTGCTTGGCGCCGGAGTGGACGTGATCCTGGACGACCGCGGCGAGCGCCCCGGCGTGATGTTCGCCGACTGGGAGCTGATCGGCGTGCCGCATCGCCTGACGGTGGGCGACAAGGGGCTCAAGGAAGGCGTGGTCGAATACCAGCACCGGCGCGACGGCGCGCCGACGCCGGTGCCGCTGGCCGAGGCGGCCAGCTGGGTGCGCGCGCGGCTGCAGGTCTGACGATGACGGCGGCGCCTGGCACGACCCTTGGGCCGATGCGCCGCGCCGTCCTGCGCGCCGCGGCCGGCTGGGCGCTGGCGCGCGCCGTTGCGCCGTGGGGGGCTGCTGTCGGGCTGGTGGCCGCGGCGCCGGGGGCGCATGCCGGCGCGCAGATCGAGGAGCCGCTGTCGGACGCCGTGCGCCACGCGCTGCGCGCCGCGGTGGAGCAACTCGACCCGCCCGAGCCGGTGCTGACCAGCGCGGAGGAGCGCGTGCACTACGTGCGCTGGCTGGCCGACGGCAGCTGGCGGCTGCGCCGGCGCAAGCCCGAGGCGCGCGCGCGCGAGGATTTCCTGCAGACCGTCTGGTATGAGAGCCGCCGCGCCGGGCTGGATACCGCGCTGGTGCTGGGGCTGATCGAGGTGGAAAGCGGCTTTCGCCGCTGGGCGATCTCGCGCGCTGGCGCGCGCGGCTACATGCAGGTGATGCCGTTCTGGACGCGGCTGATTGGCGACGGCGATCCGGACAAGCTGTTCCATCTGCAGACCAACCTGCGCTACGGCTGCGTGATCCTGCGCCATTACCTGGATCGCGAGCGCGGCGACTTGTTCATGGCGCTGGGACGTTACAACGGCAGCCGCGGGCAGGCGGCGTACCCGAACGCGGTGCTGGCTGCGCGGCGTCGCTGGGCCGACCTCGGCCATGGTGCGGCGCCGCGCGCCTGAAACGGCGCTGGGCGCCGCTTTTACTGCAAAAACCCGATGCGCACCTTGCCGTGGGGTGCGCTGGGCAGGTCGCGCGCCTCCAGATGGCCGCGCTCATCGAGCCGCGCGTTGCCGAACGCCGTCATCAGCGCGCGGCGCATCTCGCGCGGGGCGAGCTCGGCCAGCCGGTCCAGCACGTCGTCGCCGGGCTCCTCGTCGAACAGCCGGCCCCAGTCGTGCGCGGCGCGCAGCCGCTGATAGAGCTGCCGCGCGATCGTGCGCGCCTCCTCGTGGGTCGGCGGCGCGATTTCGAACACGTTCATGCGGTTGAGGATCGGTTCGGGAATCGCGCGCTCGTCGTTGGCGGTGGTGATCCAGATGACCTGGCTGGCGTCGATCGGCACCTCGGCGAACTCATCGACAAAGCGCTGCGCGGTCTGCGGCTCCAGCAGCCCATACAGCGCGCCCAGCGGGTCATATTGGGCATGCTCGCTGGCCTTGTCGATTTCATCGACGACGATCACCGGGTTGGCGTAGTCGCCGTCCACCAGCGCCTCGAACACCTTGCCAGGCTTGGCGCCTTTCCACTGCGAGGAGGAGCCCGACAGCAGCCAACCGGCGGTCATCGAGCTCATCGGCACCAGCGTCATGGTGGTGGCCAGCAGCTCGGCGAGCTGCTGCGCAAAGTGCGTCTTGCCGACGCCCGGCGGGCCCAACAGCAGGATCGGCGTGACCTCCAGGCTGTCGCTGCCGGCCTGCGCCAGCGCGACGTGGCGCTTGATGTCATCCAGCACGGCGCGGAAGTTGGGCAGTTGCTCATACAGCGGCGCCATGTCCGGCACGCCGGAGGGTTTGACCGCAAAGCGCTGCGGGCCGCGCTCCAGCATGCGCTCGTAGGTTTGGCACAGCGTGGCCTGCTCGCGCTCGTGGCCCTGCGCCTTCAGGCGCTTTAAGCGCTGCTCAACGTCGTCGGGGTTGAAAATGGCGCGCACGCTGGCAATCGGCAGGCCGCGCGCTGCGGCTGCGAGGGGGGCAGGTTCGCGGACCATGGTGCTCTCCTTTCAACCCAAGAGGCTGAATGCCTCAACCCGATTGAAGCAAGCACCGTGCCGGCGCCGGAATCCGGGATGACCCCAGGGCGTGGCGCCGCCGGGCCGCCTCAAGCGGTTGGAGCCGCCAGCAGCTTCTGCAGTTCGCCGCTCTCATACATCTCCATCATGATGTCGGAGCCGCCGATGAATTCGCCGCGAATGTAGAGCTGCGGGATGGTGGGCCAGTTGCTGTATTCCTTGACGCCCTGGCGGATCTCGGGGTCGTCCAGCACGTTGATGGCCATGATGGCTTTCGGATCGACGCCGCAGGCTTTGAGGATTTGCACCGCGCGGCCCGAAAAGCCGCACATCGGAAAGCTCGGCGTGCCCTTCATAAACAGCACGATGTCGTGGTTTTTCACCAGTTGGTCGATGCGTTGCTGAACGTCGCTCATGGTTGTGCCGGGTCAACGTAGGGTTGCGATGACCGCATTATCCCGCTGCGGTTCCTTTCGTGCTGGCGCCGGGCCACGGCGCGCCGGTGCAGCGCACATGGCCGCCGAGGTCGCGCCGGTGCGCCGGCGCACCAAAGCCGTGCGCGCGCAGCAGCGTCGCCACCGCGTCGGCCTGGTTCCAGCCGTGTTCCAGCAGCAGCCAGCCGCCTGCGCGCAGCCGCGCCGGCGCGCCGGCCACGATGGCGCGCAGCGCCTGCAGGCCGTCGGCGCCGGCCACCAGCGCTTGGCGCGGTTCGTGGCGCAGCGCTGGCAGGTGCGGGTCGTCCGCGGCCAGGTACGGCGGGTTGCTGACGACGAGGTCGAAGCGCGCCGGCGGCGGTTCGCTTTGGACCTTGTCCCAGGCGCGCCAGCCGCGCCACCAGTCGCCGTGCAGCCAGCGCACCGGCAGGCCGAGCCGCCGTCCGTTGACCGCGGCCACCTCCAGCGCGGCGGGGCTTGCGTCCACCGCCCACACGCGCGCCGCCGGCCGGCGCGCCTGCAGCGCCAGCGCGATGGCGCCGCTGCCGGTGCCGAGATCCAGCACGTCGGCGGCCTGCCCCTGCGGCAGCAGTTCCAGCGCCCAGTCCACCAGCGTCTCGGTGTCCGGGCGGGGGTCGAGCACGCGCGCGTCCACCCGCAGCGTCAGGCCGTGAAAGCCGCGCTCGCCGACCAGGTAGGCCAGCGGCACGCCGTCGCGGCGCTGCGCGCACAGCGTGGCGTAGCGCGCCGCCGCCTCGGCTGGCAGCGCCGCCTCGCCGTGCGCCAGCAGCCAGGCGCGCTCATCCAGGCCGCGCCCCAGCGCGTGCAGCAGCAGCCATTGCGCCTCCAGCCGCGGCAGGCCCTGCGCCTGCGCGGCGCGCAGCGCGTCGTCGAGCGTGCGAGAGGTGGTCATGCGCGCGGCGGGTCAGGCCGTCGCGGCGGCCTGCGCCTCCAGCTCCGCCAGCTGCTGCGCGCCGTGCGCCAGCCGCAACGCGTCGATCAGCTCGTCGAGCTCGCCGTCCAGCACCGCCGTCAGCTTGTGCAGCGTCAGGTGGATGCGGTGGTCGGTGACACGGCTCTGCGGAAAGTTGTAGGTGCGGATGCGGTCGCTGCGGTCGCCGCTGCCGATCAGGCTTTTGCGCAGCGCGGCTTCCTGCGCCAGGCGCGCCTGGCGCTCGCGCTCTTGCAGCCGCGCCAGCAGCACTTGCAGCGCGCGCGCCTTGTTGCGGTGCTGGCTGCGGTCGTCCTGGCACTCGGCCACAAGACCCGTGGGCAGGTGGGTGATGCGCACCGCCGAGTCGGTGCGGTTGACGTGCTGGCCGCCGGCGCCGCTGGCGCGAAAGGTGTCGATGCGCAGCTCGGCCGGGTCGAGCTGGATGGCCTGCTGCTCGTCCGGCTCCGGCAGCACCGCCACCGTGCAGGCGCTGGTGTGGATGCGCCCCTGTGACTCGGTGACCGGGATGCGCTGCACGCGGTGGCCGCCGGACTCAAAGCGCAGCCGTCCGTAGGCGCCGTCGCCGGCGACGCGCAGCACCACTTCCTTGTAGCCGCCGAGGTCGCTTGGGGATTCGCTGAGCACCTCCACCCGCCAGCCCTGGCGTTCGGCGTAGCGGGTGTACATGCGCGCCAGATCGGCGGCGAACAGCGCGGCCTCCTCGCCGCCAGCGCCGGCGCGGATTTCCACAAACGCCGGGCGCGCCTCCTCGGGTTCGCGCGGCACCAGCAGGGCTTGCAGCTCCGCTTCCAGCGTGCGCAGTTCGGTCTGCGCGGCTTCAATTTCGTCGGCGGCCAGCGCCGCCAGCGCGGCATCGCCCGCGGCCATCGCCTCGTCGTGCAGCTTCAGCGCCGCTTGCCAGTCGGCCTCGCGCTTGAGGTAGCGCAGATACGGCTGCACCAGCGCGTCGGTTTCGGCGTGCTCACGCGACAGCGCCTGAAAGCGCGCCAGGTCGGCGGTGGCGTCCGGAGCCGCCAGTTGCGCGTCGAGCTCGTGCAGGCGGTGGCGGCGCTGCTCCAGCGTCTGGCGGATAAACGGCTTCATGGTTCCGAGGGGGAGGGGGCAGGGGTCTCCAAGCCGGCGCGGCGTCCGCGCAAAAACAGCCGTGCCACCACCTCCGCCGTGTGGGCGCGCGCATGGTCGTCGCCGCTGTGCAGCTCGGCCAGCGCGCCGTGCAGCATTTTGTGCGTCAGCCCGCGCGCCAGCGCTTGCAGCGCTTCTTCGGGGCTGGCGCCGCGGGCCAGCAGCCGGCGTGCGCGCGCCAGCTCGGCCTGCTGCCACGCCTCGGCTTGGGCGTGCAGGTCGCGGATCAACGGCACCACGCCGTGGCGCGGGTCGCGCTGGCGCAGCCAGTGCATGAAGCTTTGCACGCCGGCGTCGATGATGGCTTCGGCCTGCGCCACCGCGGCTTGCCGGCTGTCGCGCCCGGCTTGGACGACGGCAGCCAAGTCATCGACGGTGTAGAGGTAAACGTCATCGAGCTGCTTGACCTCGGCTTCGATGTCGCGCGGTACCGCCAGATCGACCATGAACATCGGGCGGTGGCGGCGGCGCTTCAGCGCGCTTTCCACCATGCCGAGCCCGATCAACGGCAGGGTGCTGGCGGTGCAGCTGACCACGGCGTCGAACTCGTGCAGCCGCGCCGGCAGATCCGACAGCCGCATCGCCTCGGCGCCGAAGCGCGCGGCGAGCTTTTCGCCGCGCTCCAGCGTGCGGTTGGCGATCGCCATCGCGCGCGGCTGGCGCGCGGCAAAGTGCGTGGCGGTCAGCTCGATCATCTCGCCGGCGCCGACGAACAGCACGCGGATCTCGCGCAGATCCTCGAACAGCTGGCCGCACAGCCGCACTGCGGCGGCGGCCATGCTGATCGAGTGTGCGCCGATTTCAGTGCTGCTGCGCACCTGCTTGGCCACCGCAAACGAGCGCTGGAACAGTTGGTGCAGCGTGCTGCCCAGCGTGCCGACTTCATCGGCCACCCGCACGGCGTCCTTCATCTGGCCAAGGATCTGCGGTTCGCCCAGCACCATGCTGTCGAGCCCACTGGCCACGCGAAACGCGTGGCGGGCCGCGGCGTCGTCGAGCAGCACATAGGTGTGACGGCGCAGCGCCTGCGGATCCAAGCCGCCGTGCTGCGCCAGCCAGTGCACCGCCGCGTCCACCAAGGGCTCGTCGGCGGCGCCATAAAGTTCAGTGCGGTTGCAGGTGGACAGCAGCGTCGCCTCAGCCGGGCGCGACAAGGCTGCGCGCAGGCGGCGCAGCGCGTCGGGCAGCTGCTCCAGCCCGAACGCCAGCCGCCCGCGCATGTCGAGGGGGGCGGTTTGGTGGTTGAGGCCAAGCGCCCAAACGGTCATGTCCCGGATTATAAAATCCAGCCCTCTTGTGGATGGGTTGACGGCCTTGATGCACTTGTGGCACCTGGTGGCGCCGGCCTGGGTGACCGGGGGGCTGCTGGGTGCGGTATTGGCTTGGCGCCGCTGCGGCAAAAGATCGGCGCTCGCTTGCTGGGGGCGCGAAACGCTGTGGCTGGCCCTTCCGGGCTCGGCGGTGCTGGTCGGCGGGCTGATGCTGACCGACAGCGATGGTCGCATCGCCACCTACGCCGCGTTGGTGGGGACGCTGGGCACGTTGGCGGCGTGGCGCGCCCGCCGGGCCTAACCAAGCAGGTGCGGGCAGCGGGTTTTTTGAGCCTGCCGGCGGCGTGGGGATCGCCCGCCGCAAGGCGCGTGTTATGTTGCGCTGCGATAACATCACGGGCCCGTCGTGCCAGCGGGTTGGCGATGCTGCCCACCGTTGGCGGCGCGGCGCCTTGCCTCTGCCATGAACGCACCCCTTGCTTCGCCTACTCTGCTCGCCGCGACGCCCACGCCGCCGCGGCTGCGCGAAATTCCCTACAACTACACGTCGTTGTCGGATCGTGAGATCGTGATCCGGTTGCTGGGCGCGCGCGCCTGGACGCTGCTGGAACAATTACGCAGCGAGCGCGCCACGGGCCGCTCGGCGCGCATGCTGTATGAGGTGCTGGGCGACATCTGGGTCGTGCAGCGCAACCCTTACATCCAGGATGATTTGCTCGCCAACCGGCAGCGGCGCACGGCTCTGATCGAGGCGCTGCACCACCGCCTGCGCGAGATCGAAAAACGCCGCCGCCCGCACGAGGACGCCGAGCGCGACGCCAAGGTCGGCGAGCTGCTGGCGCTGGCGCAGCAGGCGGTGCAGGCGTTTGCCGCGCACTTCGACGAGGTGGCGGCGCTGCGCCGCCGCGCGCTGCGGGTGCTCAGGCGCCACACGCACAAGGACAACATCCGCTTCGACGGCCTGTCGCGCGTCAGTCACGTGACGGATGCCACCGACTGGCGCGTGGAGTATCCGTTTGTCGTGCTCACGCCCGACAGCGAGGCGGAGATCGTCGGCCTGGTGCAGGGCTGCATCGAGCTCGGGCTGACGATCATCCCGCGCGGCGGCGGCACCGGCTACACCGGCGGCGCGGTGCCGCTGACGTGGAAGAGCGCGGTCATCAACACCGAAAAGCTCGAGCGCCTGACCGAAGTTGAGCTCGCGCCGATCCCCGGCCACGCCGAGCCGGTGCCGACCATCTGGACCGAGGCGGGCGTGGTCACGCAGCGCGTGGCCGATGCGGCCGAGCGCGCCGGCTACGTGTTCGCGGTCGATCCAACGTCGGCGGAGGCTTCGTGCATTGGCGGCAACATCGCCATGAACGCCGGCGGCAAGAAGGCGGTGCTGTGGGGCACGGCGCTGGACAACCTGCTGAGCTGGCGCATGGTCACGCCCCAGGCGCAGTGGCTGGAGGTCACGCGGCTGAACCACAACCTCGGCAAGATCCACGACGCCGAAGTCGCCAGCTTCGAGCTGAAATATTTCGAGGCCGACGGCCGGACGCTCATCCGCACCGAGCGGCTCGACATCCCGGGTTCGGCCTTCCGCAAGGCGGGCCTGGGCAAGGACGTCACCGACAAATTCCTGAGCGGTCTGCCCGGCGTGCAGAAGGAGGGCTGCGACGGCATCATCACCAGCGCGCGCTGGGTGCTGCACCGCATGCCGGCGCACACGCGCACGGTGTGCCTGGAGTTCTTCGGCAATCCCAGGGACGCCGTGCCCTCGATCGTCGAGATCAAGGACTTCATGTTCGCCGAGCAGCGGCGCAGCGGCACGCTGCTGGCGGGGCTGGAGCACCTGGACGACCGCTACCTGAAGGCGGTGGGCTACACCACCAAGAGCAAACGCGGCACGCTGCCGAAGATGGTGCTGATTGGCGACATCGTCGGCGACGACCCGGACGCGGTGGCGCGCGCCGCCAGCGAGGTGGTGCGGCTGGCCAATGCGCGCGGCGGCGAGGGGTTCGTGGCCGTCAGCGCCGAGGCGCGCAAGAAGTTCTGGGCCGACCGCAAGCGCACGGCCGCGATCAGCCGCCACACCAACGCCTTCAAGATCAACGAGGACGTGGTGATCCCGCTGGAGCGCATGGGCGAATACACGCTCGGCGTGGAGCGCATCAACATCGAGCTGAGCCTGCGCAACAAGATCCGCCTGTGCGACGAGCTGGAGGCGTTCCTGCAGCAGCCGCAGCTGCCGCTGGGCAAGGTGGAGGATCGCGCCGAGGCGCCGGAGCCGGAACTCGTGGAGGAGCGCCGCCAGCAGGCGCTGGCGCTGGTGCGCGCGGTGCGCGCGCAGTGGCAGGGCTGGCTGGAGGGGCTGGACGCCGTGCCCGACGGGCAGACGCGCACGGTGTTCGAGCTGCTGCAGGACCACACCTGGCGCGCCAGCTGGAAGACGCAGCTGCGCCAGCCGCTGCGCGAGCTGTTCGGCGGCGCGGCGCTGGCGCCGGTGGCGGCGCAGTGCGAGGCGATCCACCGCCGCGTGCTGAAAGGCCGCGTCTGGATCGCCCTGCACATGCACGCCGGCGACGGCAACGTGCACACCAACATCCCGGTCAACAGCGACGACTACGCGATGCTGCGCACCGCGCACGAGGCGGTGGACCGCGTGATGGCGCTGGCGCGCAGCCTGGGCGGCGTGATCTCCGGCGAGCACGGCATCGGCATCACCAAGCTGCAGTACCTCACCGACGAGGAGCTGGCGCCGTTTGCCGCCTACAAGGCCAAGGTCGATCCGCAAGGGCGCTTCAACCGCGGCAAGCTGCTGCGCGAGGCGCCGGCCCTCGGCCCGGACGTGCGCGCCGCCGACCTGCGCGACGCCTACACGCCGAGCTTCAACCTGCTCGGGCACGAGTCGCTGATCATGCAGCAGAGCGACATCGGCTCCATCGCCGACAGCGTCAAGGATTGCCTGCGCTGCGGCAAGTGCAAGCCGGTGTGCTCCACGCACGTGCCGCGCGCCAACCTGCTCTACAGCCCGCGCAACAAGATCCTGGCCACCAGCCTGCTGATCGAGGCCTTTCTCTACGAGGAGCAGACGCGCCGCGGCATCAGCGTGCAGCACTGGGAGGAATTCGAGGACGTGGCCGACCACTGCACGGTCTGCCACAAGTGCGAGAGCCCCTGCCCGGTCAAGATCGATTTCGGCGACGTCTCGATGGCGATGCGCAACCTGCTGCGCAAGATGGGGCGCAAGTCGTGGCGGCCCGGCAACGCGCTGGCGATGGCCTTCCTCAACGCCACCCGCCCGGAGACGATCAAGCTGATGCGCACGCTGATGGTGGACGTCGGCTACCGCGCGCAGCGGCTGGCGCACGAGCTGCTCAAGCGCGCGGCGCGGCGCCAGACCAGCGCGCCGCCGGCCACCGTCGGCCCGGCGCCGGTCAAGGAGCAGGTCATCCACTTCATCAACAAGAAGATGCCGGGCAACCTGCCCAAGAAGACGGCGCGCGCGCTGCTCGACATCGAGGACCGGGCCTACGTGCCGATCATCCGCGATCCGCAGCGCACCAGCGCCGACAGCGAGGCGGTGTTCTACTTCCCCGGCTGCGGCTCGGAGCGGCTGTTCAGCCAGGTGGGCCTGGCCACGCAGGCCATGCTGTGGCACGTCGGCGTGCAGACCGTGCTGCCGCCGGGCTACCTGTGCTGCGGCTACCCGCAGCGCGGCAGCGGCCAGTTCGACAAGGCCGAGCAGATCATCACCGACAACCGCGTGCTGTTCCACCGCGTGGCCAACACGCTGAACTACCTCGACATCAAGACCGTGGTGGTCAGCTGCGGCACCTGCTACGACCAGCTGCAGCACTACGAGTTCGACCAGATCTTCCCCGGCTGCCGCATCCTCGACATCCACGAATACCTGCTGGAAAAAGGCGTCAAGCTGGAGGGCAAAGAGGCCTACCTCTACCACGACCCCTGCCACAGCCCGATGAAGCGGCAGGATCCGCTCCAGACCGTCAAGGCGCTGGTGGGCGGGACGGTGGTGGCCAGCGACCGCTGCTGCGGCGAGTCTGGGACGCTTGCGGTGACGCGGCCCGACGTCTCGACCCAGGTGCGCTTCCGCAAGGAGCAGGAGCTGCGCAAGAACGAGCGCGAACTGGCCGAGCTGGCGCAGCGCACCGGCGCGCAGCTCACGCCGGGCCGCACCAAGATCCTGACCTCCTGCCCGAGCTGCCTGCAGGGCCTGAGCCGCTACAGCGAAGACCTGAGCAATGGCCTGCTGGAGGCCGACTACATCGTCGTCGAGATCGCGCGCCAAGTGCTGGGCGAGAACTGGTTGCCGGAATATGTGGCGCGCGCCAACGCCGGCGGCATCGAGCGGGTGCTGGTGTGACCGACTGTGCGCTGTGCCGTGACGACGGCGGCCTGCTGCTGTGGCGCGGAAAGGGCTGGCGCGTGGTGCGGGCGCTCGGCGCCGAGGTAGCCGCCGCGCCGGCGTGGTACCGCGTCATCGCCGCCGCGCACGTGGCCGAGTGGAGCGACCTGTCCCCGACCGAGCAGGCCCGCGCGATGACGCTCGTGACGGCGGTGGAGCGCGCGCTGCGGGCCACGCTCGCCCCCGCCAAGGTCAACCTGGCCAGTCTCGGCAACGTCGTGCCGCACCTGCACTGGCACGTGATCGCGCGCTTCGACTGGGACAGCCGCTTTCCGGCCCCGGTGTGGGCGCCGGCGCAGCGCGGCGACGACGCGCTGCGGCTGGCGGCGCTGCGCGAGCGGCTGCCGGCCTGCGACGCCGAGGTCGTGCGGATGTTGGAGGGGCTGTCCCATTCCAGCATGGAGGAGCTTGGGCCATGACTTTCGCGTCTTCCCCGCGTGCGACGGAGCTGATCGTGCACGGCGCCTCCCGGGTGCTGGAGGTGGCGTTTGACGACGGCGCGCGCTTTCGCATCCCGTTTGAACTGATGCGCGTGTATTCGCCCTCGGCCGAGGTGCAGGGGCACGGCCCTGGTCAGGCGGTGCTGCAGACCGGCAAGCGCGACGTCGAAATTGTTGCCCTGGAGCCGGTGGGACACTACGCGGTGCAGCCCACGTTCTCCGACGGTCACCGCAGCGGCATCTACACGTGGGCGTATCTTTACCATCTTGGTAGCCGGCAGAAGGAGCTGTGGGCCGAATACGAGCGCCGATTGGCCGAGGCTGGTGTGGATCGCGACGCCCCGATGCCCGAGCCCGCCGCTTCGTCCGGAAACAACGGTTGCCGTTGACCGCGGCGCGCCGCCCCTCCCGCACAGCGCCGATGCCTTACGATGGGGCCATGATGCGCACACACTTTGGCTTTGAAAACGTGGACGAGCGCGACAAGGCACGGCGCGTGCGCGCCGTGTTCGATTCGGTGGCGCCACGCTACGACCTAATGAACGACTTGATGTCGTTCGGTTTGCACCGCCTCTGGAAAGCCTACGCGGTGATGGTGGCCGCGCCGCAGCCAGGCCAGCGCGTGCTGGACATCGCCGGCGGCACCGGCGACCTGGGGCTGGCGCTGGCGCCCAAGGTGCAGCCGGGCGGGCTGGTGGTGCACACCGACATCAACGAAACCATGCTGCGCGCCGGGCGCGACCGGCTGCTCGACCACGGCTGGGCGCTGCCCGCCGTGGTGTGCGACGCCGAGCGGCTGCCGTTTGCCGACGGCGCGTTCGACCTTGTCACGGTGGCCTTCGGTCTGCGCAACATGACGCACAAGGAACTTGCGCTGCGCGAAATGAATCGAGTGCTCAAGGTCGGCGGCAAGTTGCTCGTGCTCGAATTTTCCAAAGTCGTGCCCCCGCTGCAACGAGCCTACGACTGGTATAGCTTTCACGTGCTGCCGCGCTTGGGCCGCTGGATCGCGCGCGATGAGGCCAGCTACCGCTACCTGGCTGAGTCCATCCGCATGCATCCGGATCAGGAGACGCTGCGCAAGATGGTGCGCGAAGCGGGCTTTGGCCATGTCGATGTGCACAACCTGACTGGCGGCATCGTGGCGTTGCACGTGGGCATCAAAACATGAAGGTCTTTTCGACAAGGAGACGGACATGATGGCGCGTGCGGGAACTTGGGTGTTGGTGGCCGCGTTGACGCTGACCAGCGCCGACGCGTCGTGGGCCAAGCGTTTGGGAGGCGGCGGCTCGGTGGGCAAGCAGTCGTCGCACGTGACGCAGCGTCAAGCCACCCCGCCGCAGCCGGCGCCGGCTCAGCCGGCGCAACCTCCAGCGGCCACCCCGCAGCCGGCGCCGGCCACCCCGGCCGCCGGGGCAGCGGGTGCGGCCGCGGCGGCCAAGCCGCGCACGCCGTGGGGCGCGATGCTCGGCGGGTTGGCGGCGGGGCTGGGGCTGGCGTGGCTGGCCTCGACGCTGGGTTTCGGCGAGGCGTTCGCGCAGTTCCTGTTGATCCTGCTGCTGGTCGGTGCGGCGCTGGCTGTGGTGGCGCTGCTGCGCCGCACGCGCGCTGAGGCGCCGCGGCCCGCATGGGCTGGCGCCGGCGCTGCGGCGCAGCCGACCACGCCGCGCGCCTATCAGCCGCACCATGTCGGCAACGACGCAGCGGCGCGCCCGTGGGAGCGCACCCAGTTCGACGGCTCGGCCACCAGTGGCGGCTTGATCGGCAGCGCGTTGCCGGGGCCGCAGACCTGGGGCATTCCGGCCGGCTTTGACGTCGAGGGTTTCCTGCGCGCCTCCAAAGAAAACTTCGTGCGCTTGCAGGCGGCTTGGGATCGCGGCGACGTGGCGGCGCTGCGCGCGTTGATGACCGATGAGATGCTGGCTGAAATCCAAGCCCAGCTGGCCGAGCGCGAGGCCAAGGCTAGCGTTCCCAATGTCACCGAAGTGGTGGCGTTGGATGCGCAGCTGCTCGGCATCGAAGACCTCGGTGACGAATACATGGCCAGCGTGGAATTCTCTGGCCTGATTCGCGAGAATCCGGCCGAGGGGCCGGCGCCGTTTCGCGAGGTGTGGAACATCACCAAGCGCAAGGACGGGCGCGGCGGCTGGCTGGTGGCCGGCGTGCAGGCGCTGCAGTGATCGCGGCGCGGCCACGGTTGCGCCCGCTTCGATCCGCGGCACAATCCAGGGGGCATGGAGATGCCCCCTTTTTCATGGCTGCCGGCGCCGCCGGCGTGGTTGCTTGATGAGGCGCGCAACCGTTTGGTGCTGCTGCTGAACCATCTGCTGCAGCAGGAGCCTGAGGCGCAACAGCGTCTGCGGCGCTACGCGGGCCGGTGCATCGTGGTGCGCGCCCCGGGGCTGTTGCCAGCTGCGTGGGCGCAAGTTGGAGACGAGCCGTTGCGGTTGCAAATCAGCCCGGCTGGCTTGTGGATGCAGGCTCCCATGAACGTGGCCCCCGACCTGACGTTGACGCTGCAGCCCGCCTCGCCCGCTGTGTGGCTGCGTCAAGCGCTGGCCGGGCAGCGACCGGCGGCCAGCATCGCGGGCGATGTGCAGCTGGCTGCCGAAGTGGCCTGGCTGATCGACCACGTGCGCTGGGACGTGGAGGAGGATCTGGCGCGGCTGCTGGGCGACGCCGCCGCGCACACGCTGGTCGGCTGGGGGCGGGCGTGCGCCGAAGCGCTGCGAGCGCACGTGCTGCCCGGCGTGCGCGCGTGGGCGCAGCGCGCGGCGGCGTGGCGTGCGTCCAAGCCGAGCCATACGGGTGATGGAGCCGCCGCATGAGGCGCTGGCTGCGCGGCTGGTTCATCGTTTGGGTACTGCTGCGCTATGGCCTGGACGAGCTGATCCTGTCGGGCCTGCGCCATCCGGGCTTTGCGCTGCTGCGGCGGCTGTTGACGGTCGGGCGCGACCTGTCGGCCCCGCGCGGCCAGCGCCTGCGCGAGGCGCTGGAGCGGCTCGGGCCGATCTTCGTCAAGTTTGGCCAGGTGCTGTCAACCCGGCGCGACCTGCTGCCGCCCGACATCGCCGACGAGCTGGCGCGACTGCAGGACCGCGTGCCGCCGTTTCCGACCGAGGTGGCGGTGGCCACCATTGAGCGCGCCTTCGGCCGCCCGCTGCACGAGGTGTTTGCGACGTTTGAGCGCGAGCCGGTGGCCAGCGCCTCGATCGCGCAGGTGCACTTCGCCACGCTGCGCGACGGGCGCGAGGTCGCAGTCAAGGTGTTGCGCCCCGGCATGCTGCCGGTGATCGAGAAGGACTTGGCGCTGATGCGCACGATGGCCAGCTGGATCGAGCGGCTGTCGCGCGATGGCCGGCGGCTGAAGCCGCGCGAGGTGGTGGCCGAGTTCGACAAGTATCTGCATGACGAGCTTGACCTGATGCGCGAAGCGGCCAACGCCGCACAGCTGCGCCGCAACATGGCCGGGCTGGATTTGGTGCTGATCCCGGAAATGCACTGGGAGTGGTGCCGCAGCGACGTGCTGGTGATGCAGCGCATGCGCGGCGTGCCGATCAGCCAGGTCGAGCGGCTGCGCGCCGCCGGCGTGGACATCAAGAAGCTGGCGCGCGACGGCGTGACGATTTTTTTCACGCAGGTGTTTCGCGATGGCTTCTTCCACGCCGACATGCACCCGGGCAACATCCAGGTGTCGCTGGAGCCGCAGACCTTTGGTCGCTACATTTCGCTGGACTTTGGCATCGTCGGCACGCTGACCGAATACGACAAGGAATACCTGGCGCAAAATTTCACGGCTTTCTTCCGGCGCGACTACAAGCGCGTGGCCGAGCTGCACATCGAGTCGGGCTGGGTGCCGCCCCAGACGCGCGTGGATGAATTGGAGGCGGCGGTGCGCGCGGTGTGCGAGCCGTATTTCGATCGTCCGCTGAAGGACATTTCGCTGGGTCTGGTGCTGATGCGGCTGTTTCAGACCTCGCGCCGCTTCAACGTGGAGATCCAGCCGCAGCTGGTGTTGCTGCAAAAGACGCTACTTAACATCGAGGGCCTAGGCCGTCAGCTCGACCCCGACCTGGATCTGTGGAGCACCGCCAAGCCGTTTTTGGAGCGTTGGATGGTGGAGCAGGTGGGGCCGCGGCGGCTGTGGCGCGAGCTTAAGGCGCACGCGCCGCTGTATGCCAAATTGCTGCCGCGCTTGCCGGTGTTGTGGCACGCCCAGCTGCAGCAGCCGCGTCTTGCCGATGTGCAGGCGCAATTGCAGGCGTTGGCGCGTCAGCAGCGCCGTATCCAGCAGTGGCTGTGGGTGGTGGCCGGCTGGCTGCTGGGCTTTGCCGCCGGGGCGGCGGTGATGGGGTTGGGCTGGCCTCTGCGGTGGGGCTAGCGTCGCGTGCTTGGGGCCGTGGCTGGCCTTGAAAACGCTCGCCTGAGCCCGCAGCTCTATAATCGAAGGTTTTGCACACCGTCTTGCGTCATCTTTGTTGTCGTTTTGCAGGTGCAGCCATGCCTATTTACGCCTACAAGTGCGAGTCCTGTGGCTACGCCAAGGACGTGTTGCAAAAAGTATCGGATGAGCCGCTGACCGTGTGCCCGGCGTGCGGCGCGCCGACGTTTCGCAAGCAGCTCACCGCCGCCGGCTTTCAGCTCAAAGGCACCGGCTGGTATGTGACCGACTTCCGCAACAGTGGCGGCGGGGCTGCCAAGGCCGCTGGCGCCGGCGCGGCGGCCGGAGCGTCCGCCGAGGCGTCGTCGTCCTCATCCTCGTCGTCCAGCGGCGGCGAGGCGGCCTCCACCCCGTGCGGGGCGGCCTGTGCCTGTCATTGAGCGCGCGCGCATCGGCGCGGCGCTGCGGCGCTGGCTGCTGTCGGGCCTGCTGGTGCTGGTCCCGCTGATCGTCACCCTGTGGGTGCTGGAGTGGGTCATCTCCACGCTGGACCAGACGCTCAACATCCTGCCCGAGGCGTGGCAGCCGGAGCGCTGGCTCGGCGTGCGCGTGCCCGGCATGGGGGTGCTGCTGGCGCTGGCCATCGTGCTGGGCATCGGGGCGCTGGCGTCCAACTACGTCGGCAACCAGCTGGTGGCGTGGTGGCACGCGCTGCTGCAGCGCATCCCGGTGGTGCGCTCGATCTACTCCGGCGTCAAGCAGGTCTCCGACACGCTGCTGTCGGAGAAGGGCAACGCCTTTCGCCAGGCGCTGCTGGTGCAGTGGCCGCGCGAGGGGCTGTGGACGATCGCCTTCCTGACCGGCGCGCCCGGCGGCGATGTGGCGCGGCACTTGCCGCCGCAGGATTACCTCAGCGTCTATGTGCCGACGACGCCCAACCCCACCGGCGGTTATTTCGTCATCGTGCACCGTCGCGATGTGATCCCGTTGGCGATGAGCGTCGATGAGGCGCTGACCTACGTCATTTCCATGGGCGTTATCGTGCCCGGCGCGCGTCGGGGGGGTGCGGTGGCGTCCGCATCGATCCCCGGAGCGGCGTAAGCGCGCCGCCCGTTGTTTTAAGAGGCAACCTCCATCATGTTGATGCGCTCCCATTACTGCGGCCTGGTCAGCGAAGCCTTGATCGGCCAGGCGGTCACCCTGTGCGGTTGGGTGCACCGGCGGCGCGACCACGGCGGCGTCATCTTCATCGACCTGCGCGACCGCGAGGGTCTGGTGCAGGTCGTCTGCGATCCCGATCGCCCCGAGATGTTCGCCACGGCCGAGGGGCTGCGCAACGAGTATTGCATTCAGGTCAAGGGCGTGGTGCGCGCGCGCCCCGAAGGCACCGTCAACGAGGCCATCCGCAGCGGCAAGGTCGAGGTGCTGTGCCACGCCATCGAGGTGCTCAACCCGAGCGTCACGCCACCGTTCCAGCTCGATGACGAGCATTTGTCCGAGACCACGCGCCTGACGCACCGCGTGCTGGATCTGCGCCGCCCCACCATGCAGCGCAACCTGATGCTGCGCTACCGCGTCGCGATGGAGGTGCGCAAGTTCCTCGACGCCAACGGCTTCATCGACATCGAGACGCCGATGCTGACCCGGAGCACGCCGGAGGGCGCGCGCGACTACCTGGTGCCCAGCCGCGTGCACGACGGCATGTTCTATGCGCTGCCGCAGTCGCCGCAGCTGTTCAAGCAGCTGCTGATGGTGGCCGGCTTCGACCGCTACTACCAGATCACCAAGTGCTTCCGCGACGAGGATCTGCGCGCCGACCGCCAGCCGGAGTTCACGCAGATCGACATCGAGACCTCGTTCATGACGGAGCAGGAGATCCGCGACCTGTTCCAAGACATGATCAAGACGGTGTTCGCCCACACCATTGGCGTGGATTTGGGCGAGTTTCCGGTCATGACCTATGCCGAGGCGATGGCGCGCTACGGCTCCGATAAGCCCGACCTGCGCGTCAAGATGGAGTTCACCGAGCTGACCGACGTCATGAAGGACGTCGAGTTCAAAGTGTTTGCCGGGCCGGCCAACCAGCCGGGCGGGCGTGTCGTCGCGCTGCGCGTGCCGGGCGGCGGCCAGCTGTCGCGCAGCGAGATCGACGCCTACACCGAGTTTGTCAAGATCTACGGCGCCAAGGGGCTGGCCTGGATCAAGGTCAACGATCTGGCCGCCGGCCGCGACGGGCTGCAGTCGCCGATCGTCAAGAATCTGCACGACGCCGCCCTGCAAGCCATCCTGCAGCGCAGCGGGGCGCAAAATGGCGACCTGCTGTTCTTCGGCGCCGACAAGGCCAAGATCGTCAACGACGCCATCGGCGCGCTGCGCGTCAAGATCGGCCACAGCGAATTCGGCCGCAGGAACGGCCTGTTCGAGGACCGCTGGGCGCCGCTGTGGGTGGTGGACTTCCCGATGTTCGAGTACGACGAGGACGAGGGCCGCTGGGTGGCGGTGCACCACCCCTTCACCGCGCCGAAGGACGGCCACGAGGACCTGATGGACACCGACCCCGGCGCGTGCCTGGCCAAAGCCTACGACATGGTGCTCAACGGCTGGGAACTGGGCGGCGGCTCGGTGCGCATCCACCGCGCCGACGTGCAGCGCAAGGTGTTCGCGGCGCTCAAGATCACCGAGGACGAGGCGCGCGCCAAGTTCGGCTTCCTGCTCGATGCACTGCAGTACGGCGCGCCGCCGCACGGCGGGCTGGCCTTTGGGCTGGACCGTCTGGTGACGCTGATGACCGGCGCCGAGTCGATCCGCGACGTGATCGCCTTCCCGAAGACGCAGCGCGCGCAGTGCCTGCTGACGCACGCCCCGAGCCCCGTGGACGAGAAGCAGTTGCGCGAGCTGCACATCCGCCTGCGCAACCCGCAGCCGGCGTGATACAGTGCGCGAGAGCATCCAACCCAACTCCAAGGAGGTCACGATGACGGACAGCACGCTCAACCCGAAAGACAAACTGGTGGCCGACCTCAAAGTCGTGATGGCCGACGCCGAAGAGCTGCTGGCCGCCACCGCGCACAGCACCGGCGAGCGCGTGGCCGAGCTGCGCGAGCGCCTGCAGGAAAACCTGCGCAACGTGCGCTACCGCTTGGCCGACGCCGAGGCCGCCATTCGCGAGCGCACGCGCGAAATGGCGCGCGCCACCGACCACTACGTGCACGAGCACCCGTGGAAGGCGATCGGCGTGGCCGCCGGCATTGGGTTGCTGGTCGGCATGTTGATCGGGCGGCGCTAAGCAGCGCCGCAAGCAAGGGGCGGCAACGTCGATGGCCACCCCCGAAACCGAAGCGGGTTCGCGACCGCTGGCGCAAGCGGCGCGGGCTTGGCTTGGCGATGCCCTTGAGCTGGCGCACGTGCGGTTGGCGCTGCTGGGGGTGGAAGCCTCCGAACACGCGCTGGATCTGGCCCGCGGCCTGGCCTGGATGATGGCGGCGGCCTTGTTGCTGCCCGCGGCCTTGGTGTGCCTGCTGGTGTTGTTGACGGTGCTGCTGTGGGACACGCAGCGCGTGTTGGCGCTGGCGCTGGCCAGCGGGGTGCTGATGGCCACCGGCGCCGCGGCGGCGTGGGTCGGCTGGCAGCGTCTGCGCGGCGTGGCATGGTTTGCCGCCAGCCGTGCGGAATTGGCGCGCGATGTGGAGCGCTTGCGTGGCGGACGCGACGCCGCTTCCCAAGGTTGAAGCGCCCCTGGGCCTGCGCGCTCATCTGGCAGCGCGCCGCGCGCAGTTGTTGCAGCGCTCGGCCGAGTTGCGCGAGCGGCTGGCGCTGCACGCTGCGGGGTTGCAGCCGGCTTTCAGCGCCGTTGACACGCTGCGGGGCGGCTGGCGTTGGCTGCGACGGCATCCGTGGCTGCCGCTGGCGTTGGGCGTTTGGTGGATGGCGCGCCGCCCGCGGCGCGTTGGGGCGCTGGCGATGTTGGCGTGGCGCGCCTGGCGGAGCTGGCAGCGCTTGCCGCCACGTTGGCGGCGCAGGCTGATCGATAGAATCAAGTCGGCTCCAACCACCATCAGGTAGCGCCATGTTCGTCATCATCGGCTGGGTGATCGTGCTCGCCTGCGTCTTCGGGGTGTTCATTGCCCACGGAGGCAACATTGGCGTCGTTTTGAAGGCCCTGCCGTTTGAGATGGCCACCATCTTCGGCGCCGCCATCGGGGCTTTTATCGCCGGCAACATGATGCCGGTGCTTAAAGGGGTTGGGCGAGGGCTAGGGCGCTGTTTCAAAGGTTCGCAATACACCAAGCAGCGCTTTATGGATTTGCTCGCGCTGCTGTATGACATCCTGCAAAAAGCCCGCAAAGAAGGCTTGATGGCGATCGAGGGCGATGTGGAAAATCCTGAAGCCTCGCCGCTGTTTCAAAAATACCCTACCATCGCCAGCGATCACCATACGGTGGAATTTATCACCGACTATTTACGCCTGATGGTGTCAGGCAACCTCAACGCGCACGAGATCGAAGCCATCATGGATGCCGAGCTTGACACCCACCACGCCGAAGAGCACGCCGCGGTGGCGGCGCTGCAGCGCCTAGCCGGGGCGCTGCCGGCATTTGGCATCGTGGCGGCGGTGCTGGGTGTGGTCAACACCATGGGCTCGGTCGGCCAGCCGCCGGCCGTTCTGGGCGGCATGATCGGCTCGGCGCTGGTGGGCACGTTCCTTGGCATTTTGCTGTCGTATGCGTTTGCCGAGCCGCTGGCCAGCTTGCTGGAGCAAAAAATCGACGAGGCCAGCAAAGAGCTGCACTGCATCAAAACCACGTTGCTGGCCAGCATGCAAGGCTACGCGCCGATGACCGCGATCGAATTCGGCCGCAAGGTGTTGTATTCGACCGCGCGCCCGACGTTTGCGGAGCTGGAGCAGCACGTCAAGAAAAAATAACGAGACGGGCAGTTCCCGCACCGGTCAAGCATCCGCATCATGAGCGCTTCAGGCAAGCCGCTGCAACCGATCATCATCAAGCGCGTCAAAAAGGGCGGGCACGGCGCGCATGGCGGCGCATGGAAAATTGCCTACGCCGACTTTGTGACGGCGATGATGGCGTTTTTCCTGTTGATGTGGCTTCTGGGCTCCACCACTGAAGGCGACCGCAAAGGCATTCAAGATTACTTTAATCTACCGCTGCGGGTGCTGCTGTTTGGTGGGCCCGGGCCGGGCGGGTCGGCCAGCATTTTGACCGGCGGCGGCGACGATTTGACCAAAAAGTCGGGAGAAGTGGCGCGCGGTGAAGTCGAGGCGTTGCGCGACGCTGCGACGCAATTGGCGCGGGAAGAAGCGTTGCGGCTGGATCGTCAACGCATCGCGCTGCTGCGCGACAAAATTGAATCGATTATCAACGTCAACCCTAAGCTCGCGGAATTTAAAAACCAGATCCGGCTGGAGATGGTGCAAGACGGGCTGTATATTCAGATCATCGACGAGCAAAACCGTCCGATGTTTGACACCGGCAGCGCGTTGCTCAAACCCTACATGCGCGATATTTTGCGCGCCATTGCCGAAGTGCTCAAAGAAGTGGACAACCGCATCGCGCTGTCGGGGCACACCGACGCCACGCCTTACGGCAGCGGCGAACGGGCCTACAGCAACTGGGAGCTCTCGGCAGATCGCGCCAACGCCTCGCGTCGCGAGCTCGTGGCGGCTGGTCTGCCCGATGGCAAGCTGGCGCGCGTGGTTGGCATGGCTGACAAGCAGCTGCTGTTTCCGGACAACCCGTTTGATCCCCGCAACCGTCGCATCAGCATCTTGGTGCTGACCCGTGAGGCGGAAGAGCGCATGACCAAGTCGCTGGAAGCCGCCACCGAAATCACCCAAAGCAGCCAAGTCCAGCAAGCGGTGGGCGCGGCGGCCGAGCGGGCCAGCGCCGGCGGTGCGCCGCGCTAAACTTAAGCGTCCATCCGGACGGAGTCATCCATGGCCCATGTGCGCTTTTTGATCGTTGACGACTTCTCCACGATGCGGCGGATCGTGCGCAACCTGCTCAAAGAGCTGGGGCACACCGACGCCGATGAGGCCGAGGACGGCTCGGTGGCGTTGCACAAGCTGCGCAACGGCAAGTTCGACATGGTGATCTCCGACATCAACATGCCGAACATGAACGGCTTTGAGCTGCTGACCAGCATCAAATCGGACGAAAAGCTCAAGCACATTCCAGTGCTGATGGTCACCGCGGAGGCGCGCAAGGAAGACATCATCGCCGCCGCGCAGGGCGGAGCAGCGGGCTACATCGTCAAGCCGTTCACCAAAGCCACGCTGGAAGAAAAGCTCACCAACATCTTCCGCAAAATGGGCTGGGCGTAACGCCCACGCCCCAGCTGGGAAGGAATGGCCGTGACCGAGCAAGCCCCCAACAGCCCCGCCGACGGCAAAAGCGACATCTACCAGCGCCTGGGCGAGATCACGCGCCAGCTGCACGAGGCGCTCAAGGAGCTTGGCTACATGCCGGCGCTCAAAGACGCGGTGGGCGAGCTGCCTGACGCGCGCAGCCGGCTGGAATACATCGCCCGCCTGACGGGTGAGGCGGCCGAAAAGGTGCTCAACCGCGTGGATGAGGCCAAGGCGGAGCAGCAAACCGTCATCGAAGCCAGCCGCCAGTTGGTGGACACCATTGGCGGCGTGCCGGGGCTGAAGTGGGCGATGCCGGAGCTGCTGGAATGGTCGCAAAAGATTCAATCGGCGGCGCAGCGCACCGACGCGCACCTGACCGAGATCATGATGGCGCAGGATTTTCACGACCTGACCGGTCAGGTGATCAAGAAGGTGGTGGCGCTGGCTGGCACGCTCGAAGAACAACTGGTGCAGCTGCTGATCGAAACCGCACCTCACGCCGCCGAAAGCACGGCGGCTGAGCCGGCGGCCAAGCCCAGCCACGGGCGCCGCGAGCTCTCCGGTCCGGTGGTCAATCCTGAAGGCCGCACCGACGTGGTGACCAGCCAGCAGCAGGTGGACGATTTGCTGGCCAGCCTCGGCTTTTGAGGCGTGATGGCCAGATAACGGGGGCGTCGGCGGCGCTTCTTGGTCTTTAGCCTGCGCCGTTGCCGACCCACAATGCGGCTGAAGCAGCCTCGGCTGCCTGAGCCGCCATGGATTCCACCCAAGACAAGAACTTACCCGCCACCCCGCGGCGCCTGCAGAAGGCGCGCGAGGAAGGGCAGGTGCCGCGCGCGCGCGACCTGACGCATCTGGTCGTGCTCGGTGCGGGGCTGAGCCTCGTCTGGTTCACGCTGCCGTGGGGCTACGAGCGGCTGCGCGCGACGATGCGCGCCGGGCTGCGCTTCGATGCCGCCGCCGCGCGCGAGCCGCGCGTGATGCTGGAGCAGCTGGCCGCCGCCCTGCAGCAGGGGCTGACGCTGGTGCTGCCGCTGGGTCTGGCGCTGATCGCGCTGGTGGTGTTGGCGCTGGTGGCGGCGCGCTCGGTGGCCTTCAGCGTCAAGCCGCTGGCGCCGGATTGGTCCAAGATCGGGCTGCTCAGCGGCTTGAAGCGCCTGTTCTCGCGCCAGCAGCTGTTCGAGGTTCTCAAACTCCTGGCCATCACGGCGCTGATCGCCGCCATTGGCGGCTGGTATGTGGCCACGCACGTGCAGGACTTTGCCAGTCTGCTGCTGCGCCCGCTGGAGCCGGCGCTGGTGCAGGCCGGGCAGTGGTTCATGCTCGGCGTGGCGGCCATGCTGTCGATCGTGCTGCTGGTGGCGGTGGTGGACGTGCCCCTGCAGCAGTATCTGTACCGCCACAACCTGCGCATGTCGCTGCAGGAGGTCAAGGACGAGTTCAAGGAAACCGAGGGCAACCCGCAGATCAAGAGCAAGCGCCGCCAGCGCGCGCGCGAGATCGCCTACAGCCAGAGCGTGCGCCGGGTACCGCAGGCCGACGTGGTGGTGATGAACCCGACGCACTACGCGGTGGCGCTGCGCTACGACGAGGCCACGATGGCCGCGCCGCACGTCATCGCCAAGGGCGCGGACCTGCTGGCGCTGCGCATGCGCGACCTGGCGCGCGAACACCGCGTGCCGGTGCTGGAGGCGCCGATGCTGGCGCGCGCCCTCTACGCCCACACCGAACTCGACCAGCCGGTGCCGGCGGCGCTGTTCACGGCGGTGGCGCAGGTGCTGGCGTATGTCTATCGGCTGCGCGCCGCGCTGCGCGGCCAGGGTCCGCTGCCCAAGCCGCCGCGGCCGCAGGTGCCGCTGGAGCTCGACCCGCTGCGTGGCCAGGGGCCGCGCTGAAGTCCCCCCTTCTGCCTGAACCCGAACGACGACGATGAACGCCGCCCTGCAGTCGCTGCAACAGACGCTGGCCCCGCTGCGCGGCCACGGCCAGGCGCTGGCTGCGCCGATCCTGGTGATGCTGGTACTGGCCATGCTGGTGCTGCCGCTGCCGCCGTGGCTGCTGGACACCTTCTTCACCCTCAACATTGGGATTGCGCTGACGGTGATGATGGTGGCCGCCTACATCAAGCGGCCGCTGGACTTCACCGCCTTCCCGACCGTGCTGCTGCTGACGACGCTGCTGCGGCTGTCGCTCAACGTCGCCTCCACGCGCGTGGTGCTGATGGAGGGCCACACCGGCCCCGGCGCGGCCGGCGCGGTCATCGAGGCGTTTGGCACCTTTCTGATCGGCGGCAACTTCGCCGTCGGCCTGATCGTGTTCCTGATCCTGGTGGTGATCAACTTCGTCGTCATCACCAAGGGCGCCGAGCGCATCGCCGAGGTCGGCGCGCGCTTCACGCTGGACGCCATGCCCGGCAAGCAGATGGCCATCGACGCCGACCTCAACGCCGGCCTGATCGACCAGGCCGAGGCCAAGCGCCGCCGCGCCGAGGTGGCGGTGGAGGCCGACTTCTTCGGCAACATGGACGGCGCCTCCAAGTTCGTGCGCGGGGATGCCATCGCCGGCATCCTGATCCTGCTGATCAACATGATCGGCGGCTTTGCCATCGGCATGCTGCAGCACGGCCTGACGCTGGAGCAGGCCGCGCACAGCTACATCACGCTGTCGGTGGGCGACGCGCTGGTGGCGCAGGTGCCGGCGCTGCTGATCTCGGTGGCGGCGGCGATGGTGGTCTCGCGCGTCGGCAAAGAAGAAGATCTGGGCCAGCAGATCGTCAGCCAGATGCTGGATTCGCCCAAGGTGCTGGGCGTCACCGCCGGCGTGCTGGCGCTGTTGGGCGTCATCCCCGGCATGCCCAACGGGGTGTTCCTGATGTTTGCCCTGCTGGCCGGCGGCTCGGCGTGGTGGTTGGCGCAACAGCGCCGCCGCGCCGAGCAGGCCAAGGCGCAGGCGGCGCCGCAGGCCCCGGCGGCCGCCCCGGACGCCGAGGCCACCTGGGACGACCTGCAGCCCGTGGACTTGCTCGGGCTGGAGCTGGGCTATCGGCTGATCGCGCTGGTGGACCGCAGCCGCCGCGGCGACCTGCTGACGCGCATCAAGGGCGTGCGCAAGAAGTTCGCGCAGGACGTGGGCTTTTTGCCGCCGCCGGTGCACGTGCGCGACAACCTGGAACTCAAGCCGAGCAGCTACCGCATCACGCTGCGCGGCGTGGTGGTCGGCGAGGGCGAGGTGTTCCCGGGCCAGTTTCTGGCCATCAACCCCGGTCACATCCGCACGCCGCTGATCGGCCAAGCCACCACCGACCCGGCGTTCGGTCTGCCGGCCACCTGGATCGACGAGCGCCAGAAGGAAAGCGCGCAAATGGCCGGCTACACCGTCGTTGATGCGGAGACCGTGCTGGCCACGCATTTGTCACACTTGATGCAGGTGCACGCGGCGCGGCTGCTGTCGCGCACCGAGGTGCAGGAGCTGGTGGAGCACGTGCGCAAACTCGCCCCCAAGCTCATCGACGAAGTCATCCCGACCATGGTGCCGATCGGCGTGTTCCAGAAGGTGTTGCAGCTGCTGCTGGAGGAAGGCGTGCACATCCGCGACATCCGCACCATCGTCGAGACGCTGGCGGAGCACGCCGGCGGCACGCAGGATCCGCAGGAGCTGGCGCGGCGCGTGCGCGTGGCGCTGGCCCCGGCGATCGTGCAGCAGCTCTATGGCCCGCAGCAGGAGCTGGAGGTCATCGCCATCGAACCGCAGCTGGAGCGCATCCTCGTGCAAGCGTTGGGCCCCAACGGCAACGGCGTGCTCGACCCCGGCGTGGCCGACATGCTGACGCGCTCGGCGGCGCAGGTGGCGCAACGCCAAGAAGAAGCCGGCTTGCCTGCGGTGTTGCTGGTGCCCGACGCCATCCGCCAGGCCATGGCGCGCCTGCTGCGCCGCGCCGCGCCGCGCCTGGCGGTGCTGGCGCACAGCGAAATCCCTGACACCCACACCATCCGCATCGGCCCGATCCTTGGAGAGCCCGCATGAACGCGCAACGCTTCGTCGCCCCCAACTCGCGCGAGGCCATGGCCCTGGCGCGCGCCGCCTTCGGCGAGCAGGCGGTCATCCTGTCCACGCGCTCCACCGCAGACGGTTTTGAGGTGGTGGCCACTTCCGAGGAGGCGCTGGCGCGGTTGGCTGCGCAGGTGGCGCCGCAGCCGGTTCAGCCGGCACGCACGGCGGGGTCGGGCGCGGCATCCACCGGCCGTGCGTCGCTGCAGCAGCGCGCCGCGGCGCAGCTGCCGCCGCTGTCGCCTGACAGCAGCGTGGTGCAAGATGCCGAAACCTTGGCGATGAGCACGCTGTCGTTCCAGGAGTATGTGCGCGAGCGCATGCTGCGCAAGCGTCAGGCGGCGCTGGAGGGCAAGCTGCCACCGCCGGTCGAACCGGCACGCGCGGCGCGGCGCGAGCCGTCGGCGGCTGCGCCGCAGCCGCCCGTGGCCCCACGCGGCGCCGACGTGACGCTGAACTTCGGCGCCGCGGCGCCGCAGGCCCCGGCGGCGAAAGCGGCCCCGCCCCGTCCAACCGGTGCGGCAGCGGCGCCGTCGCCGGCCGCGGCGCAGCTCAACGCCCAGCTGGAAGGGCTGCGGCAAATGGTGGAGGAGCGCTTCCAGACGCTGGCGTGGCTCGGCCAGGCGCGCTTGAGCCCGATCCAGTCCACGCTGATGCACAAGTTCATCCGCGCGGGCTTTTCGCCAACGGTGGCGCGCGCGGTGCTGGAGCGGCTGCCGGCGCAGCTCGACGCCGCTGGCGCCTGGCGCTGGGTGCTGGACGTGCTGGCGCACAACCTGCGCGTGGCGCGCGAGCCCGGCCTGCCGTGCGACGAAGGCGGCGTGTTTGCGCTGGTGGGCCCCACCGGCGTGGGCAAGACCACCACGGTGGCCAAGCTCGCCGCGCAGTGCGTGCGCGCCTACGGCGCGGGCAGCGTCGGCCTCATCACGCTGGACACCTACCGCGTGGCGGGTTACGAGCAGCTGCGCGCGTATGGCCGCATGCTGGGCGTGGTGGCGCACCAGGCGCACGACCAGGCCGCGCTGCAAGACCTGCTGGAGCTGTTGGCGGGCAAACGTTTGGTGCTGATCGACACCCCGGGCTTGAGCCAGCGCGACCCGCGGCTGAAGGAGATGCTGGCGCTGCTGCAGGCTCCCGCGGTCAAGAAACTGCTGGTGCTGGACGCCGGACGGCACGGCGACACGCTCGATGAGGTGGTGCAGACTTACAAGGGGCTGGGGTTGCACGGCGCGGTGCTGTCCAAGGTCGATGAGGCGGTCAAGCTGGCCCCAGCGGTGGATGCGCTGTTGCGTCACCAGCTAACGCTGCGGGGCTTGAGCACCGGCCAGCGCGTGCCGGAGGACTGGCAGCGGGCGGAAGCCGCGGCGTTGGTGCGCTTGTCGATGGGCGGCGGCGCCAAATCGCCCTTTGAGCCGCAGCGCGAGGAGCTGCCGTATTTCTTTGCCGATGCCGTGGCGGGTGGCTGGCAGCCTCAGGGGGTTGGCCATGCTTGAGGCGGGCGGTTGGCTGCGGGATCAGGCGGCGGGCTTGGCGGCTTGGAGGTTGCAGCCCCCATTGCGCGTGGTGGCGTTGGTGGAGCAGCCCGGCAGCTCGGCGCTGGCCAGCCGGCTGCAAGCGGGCTGGGCGGCGCTGGGCTTAAGCTGCGGCGCCGTGGCCGCAGCGCCGCCTCTGTGGGATGAGGCGCCGGCAGCCGACGTTTGGTTGTGGCGCGCCGATGCGCAGGTTTTGGCGCGCTGGTGGCCGCGCGAAGGCGGCGCGCCGCTGGTGCCGCTGTTGGCGCAACCGACATCCTTGGTGGAAGCCTACCGCGCGCTCAAAACGCTGCGGCTTGCGAGCCTGAGTCCGTTGGTGTTGGCTCTGGCTCAAGCGCCTGGCGAAGAGCCCGCCTTGCAAGCCGCGCTGACCGCCTTGGGCCGCACGTGCCATCAGCACCTCGGCTGGCGGCCAACGGTCTGGACACTCGGGTATTATGAGGGCCCGCTCCCCCAGCGGGAGGCGCAGGCGGATGCGTCGATGGCAGCCCAAGTGCTGGAAACCGCCTGGCTGCTTGAAGCGCGCGCGCTCGGGCCCGAACGGAGGCCGTCGGCCGCATGCTAAAGGACCTTGCGACAGCCTGCGGGGGGCGTCCAGAGCTGGAGCTTGGCATGTACACCCCCAAGGGCACGCTGGACCGCGATGCGCAGCTGCGTCAGTATGCGCCGCTGGTGCACCGGATCGCGCATTTGATGATCGCGCGCTTGCCCGCCAGCGTGGAGCTTGACGACCTGATCCAAGTCGGCATGATCGGGTTGGCCGAGGCGCTGGCGCGCTACGAGCCGTCCATGGGTGTGCAGTTCGAGACTTTCGCCAGCCAGCGCATCCGCGGCGCGATGCTGGATGAGCTGCGCGAAGCCGACTGGCTGTCACGCGGCTCGCGCAAGCTGCAAAAGGACATCGAGGGGGCGATTCACCGGCTGGAGCAGCGGCTGCAGCGTCCGCCGCGTGAATCCGAAATTGCCGAGGAGCTCGGGATGACGCTGGCGCAATACCACGAAGCGCTGTCACGCTTGCGCGGCACGCAGCTGGTGTATTTGGAAGACCTGGGGAACAAGGGCGAAGACGAAGAGGGTTTTTTGGATCGTTATTTGCCCGAAGACCGGGATGCCGACCCCGAGCGCCTTCTGGCCGACCAGCGCATGCGTGCCGCGTTGGTGGAGGCCATCGCCAAGCTGCCCGAGCGCGAGCAGTATGTGATGAGCATGTATTACGAGCACGACATGAACTTAAAGGAAATTGCCGCCGTGCTCGGGGTGACCGAATCGCGCGTCAGTCAACTGCACTCGCAGGCGGTGGCGCGGTTGCGTGCGAAGTTGCGCGAGCACTAAAACGCAGGAAAGCGGGCCACGCAGCAGGGTGATCGCGGTCTGCGCGCTACCACCGTGTGCGCGGCCCCGCTTGGCGCCCCAGCTGGGCGTAAGCATCCAGCGCGTCTTGCGGCCACAGCGCTGCCAACGCCGCGCGGGTCTGTGCGTTGAGGCGGGCGTGCAGCTCATGCAGTGTTTGCAACTTGGCTTGCATGCGCTGCAGCAGCGGCGCGGGCAGGCGATCGCGCGAGGCTTGCAACGTCGCGCGCGCACGCAAAAAAGCCTGCGCCAGACTCGCGCAGGCGGTGGTCAACGATTCCACAGACGCTTCGCCGGAGGCGTGCTGAACCGTGACATTGAGAACGTCGTCCAGCTGCCGCAGCAGCGCTTGCAGCGTCGCCGTTGCGTCGTCGGCTGCCGCGTCCATCGGGAGGAACCGGCGCTTACCCGCGCGAGCGGGCTGTTGCGCCGCTGGCCACGCCCAGCATCTCTCGGGCGCTGGCGAGCATCCGGTCGGCGATCGCCTCAGGGTTGACGGTGAAGCTGCCGTTTTGGATGGCGGTGCGCATCGCCTCGACCTTGGCCGCATCAAACACATCGGTGCCGGAGCGCGCCACGCCGTTGGTCATTTCCTGAGTGACCGGCGACAACTTGACGCTGCTGCTGGCTGCGGGCGCTACCGAGGGCGCAGCCGACTGCGCCCGCGTTTCGGGGCGTTTGGGCACTGCCGCAGCCGGCGCTCCGAGCGTAACGTCAGGCGAGGTCTGAACTTTCATGGCGACTCTCCAGGCCCAAACCGAGCCTTGCTGAGAGCCATATCGACAACTTGAGGCTGAACTTTAGCGCTTTTTGTGCTTATGCGCTACAGTGGCACATCCACCGTGGTGGCATCCACCACCGTGCCGAGCACCACCTTTTTGTTGGGCAGTCGCACGCGCACGGTTTCGCCGAGGTGGCCGGGCGCCAAGGCTTCGCCGGTGGCGGTCAGCGTAAAGCCGGGGCCCTGCACCCGCAGCTTGACGGTGCTGCCGCTGGCAAACACCTGAGGGGCTCGCACGCTGCCGGCCAGCAACACTTGCCCTGCGGCCATTGCGCGGGTGGTTTGCTGGCCAACCCAGTCCTGCGGCTGCACCAGCACCGCTTGTCGCTGCGCCGTCCACTCCACCTCAGTGGCTTGCGCGTGCGCGGGCTCCAATTGGGTGCCGGGCGGCAGCGGTTGGTTCAGCACCCAACCGGGCCCCCACACGCGCACGTAGATGGGCAGAAACACATTCCAGGCCACAGGCCCATCGGTGCAGCGCAGCCCAATGCGACTGCGGCCCCACAGCCGCGTGCCGGGGGGAAGGTAGGGCTCCACGCGCTCGCACGGAGCCAGCCGCAGCCGTGGATCGAGGCTGCCGACTTCCACCTGCGCCCGCAGTTGTCCGGCCAGCGGGACGGCTTGCATTTGGGTGTCGGCCTGCACTTGCAGCCAATGCGCCATGTCGTTGCGCCACTGGGCCGAGCCGACGGGCGCGGCGTGGCTCAGCACGCCCCAGGTCGCCAGCGCCGCGGCCAGCGCCTGGCGCCAGCGTGTCCGGCCGCGCCTCAGTCCCCCCACCCAAAGGGTGGCGGTTGGCAGCGGGGAGCCGCCGAGCCAAGCCGAACCAAGGGTGAGCCTCATGACCGTCACTGTAGGCGCATGGCTCTGCGGCAAAAGCCGCAAAAGCGCCGTTTGATCGTCGTTGATCGGGCTTTTGCGTGCCCTTAAGTTTTTGACAATGCGGCTCACCGACCGCCCCAAAGGATCCAGCTGCGTTCAAGGCGGGGGTCGGCGTTGGGGCGCCACACCCCGTTTGCTCGATGGAGGACGCCATGATCAACCGTCTAACCGAGCGCATGGACGTTTTGGGCCAGGCGCTGCAGGTGCGCGCCTGGCGCCAGCAGGTCATCGCCAGCAACATCGCCAACGCCGACACGCCCGGCTACATCGCGCGGGAGGTCGATTTTCGCGCTGCCTTGCAGCAGGCCCGCGCGGCAGCGTCGGTGTCGCCGGCGTTGCAAGCCGGGCAGCCGCCGGCGCTGGCGCTGGCCGGTGACGATGCGCGGCATCTGCGCACGGCGGCGCAGACGGCTTCGGATCGAGCGCGGTTGACCTACCAGCTGCGCACCCAGCCGTCGTTGGATCAAAACACGGTGGACCTGGATCAGCAGCGGGCCAATTTTGCCGACAACGCCGTGCAGTATGAGGCGACGCTGCGCTTCATCAACGGCCACGTCAAAACGATGCTGGCGGCCATCCAAGGCCAGTGAGCGGGGGCTGAGCCATGTCGATGCTGCGCATTTTTGACGTTTCCGGCAGCGCCTTGGCGGCGCATTCGCAGCGACTCAACACGGTGGCCAGCAACCTGGCCAACGCTGAGGCGATCGCAGGGCCGGACGGGCAGGCTTATAAAGCGCGCCTGGTGGTGTTTGAGACGGTGCCGATGGGCGAGCCGGCCTCCGCGGGCGTGCGGGTGCGCACGATCGTTGAAAGCGATGCGCCGAATCGACGGGTTTACAACCCCCACCATCCGAATGCGGATGCGCAGGGTTATGTGACCTATTCCAACGTCAATCCGGTGGAGGAGGTGGTCAACATGATCGCCACCGCGCGCTCGTATCAAAACAACGTCGAGGTCATGAACACGGCCAAGACGCTGCTGCTGAAAACCCTGCAAATGGGGCAATGATTTTGCAGGAGGCCGAAGCCATGTTCATGACGCCGCTATCCAACGACCAAATTGAAGCCTACAACGCCAAAGGCGGCGCTCAGGCGGAGCAAACCGACCCGAAGGCGATGCAGGATCGGTTTTTGAAGCTGTTTGTCGCCCAGCTCAACAACCAAGATCCGCTCAACCCGCTGGACAACGCCCAGATGACCACCCAGATGGCGCAAATCAACCAGGTGGTGGGGCTGCAGCAGGTCAACGAGACGCTCAAAAGCTTGGCGACGCAATTCAGCATGATTGGCGCGCTGCAAGGGGTGCAGCTGGTGGGGCGCACCGTGGCCAGCGAAGGCAACGGCCTGCTGGTGGAAGACGGCCAGGCGCGCGGGGCGTTCAGCCTGGGCGCGGCGGTGGACCGCGTGACGGTGGAGATCTTGGGGCCAGCAGGCGAGGTGCTGGGCACCACCGAGCTCGGCGCCCGCGGCGCCGGGCTGCAAACGTTTGAGTGGCCGCTGGGCAGCGTCGATCCAGCCTTGGTGCGCACGATTCGCGTCACCGCCACGTCTGGCGGCCAGGCCGTCAAGGCCACGCCGCTGGCGCTGCACAAAGTGCAGTCGGTGGGCATGGTGGACGGCAGCCTGCGCCTGCGCACCGATGGCGGCACGCTGGGCTACGACCAAGTGTTGGCCTTTTTCTAAAGTTTTTCCCGCACCGAGGAGCATGCCATGAGTTTCGGAACCGGCCTTTCAGGCTTGAATGCGGCCAGCAAAAACCTGGACGTCATCGGCCACAACATCGCCAACGCCAACACCACCGGTTTTAAAAATCAGCGGGCGGAATTTGCCGAAATGTATGCGATGGCGCTGGGGGCCACCGGCGGCAGCAACGGCGGCATCGGCGTCAGCGTCGCCAATGTGGCGCAGCTGTTCACGCAGGGCAACATCAAAATCACCGGCAACAACCTTGATTTGGCGATCAACGGCGAAGGCCTGTTCAAGGTGCGCATGACCGATGGCTCAGTGGCCTACACGCGCAACGGCGAGTTCAAGCTCGACAAGGAAGGCCGCATCATCACCAACAACGGGGCGCGGCTGCAGGGGTATCTGCCGCCGGAGCCGGGCTCGCCGATTCCAGTCGGCGCGACGACGGATCTGGTGTTGCCGACCGGGGCGGCGATTGCGCCCAGGGCGACGGGGTCGTCCACGGTTAATCCAGGTATTTTTATTACGGCGAATTTGCCGGCTACCGCCGCGCTGCAAGGAGCTCCAGCTACCCCGCTAACAGCTGACCAGAAAAAATATGGAACGGTCGTCAATATTTACGATCAGCAGGGTAATGCAATCCCGCTGCAAATTTATTTCGTCAAGACTGCGGCGAATCAGTGGGATGTGATTGGTCGCGTCGATGGAGCGACGCCATGGCAAGGCGCCCTTGGAACGGTCAACTTCGATGCCGCAGGCGAGGTCAATGGAGCCCCAACACTGCAATTGCCTGCTAATGCTCTGGCTGCCAACTCTTATTCGGCTGGCGTGCCTTCGGCTAACTTTCCCCCCAACCCGATTAACATCAACATCGGCCAAGCCAATGCCTGGACGCTGACCCAATACGGCAGTCCGTTTGCCGTCTATGACTTGAAGCAGGACGGCTACGCGCCGGGCGAGCTGTCGTCGATCGTGATCAACGAGCAAGGCGTCATCACCGCGCGTTATTCCAACGGCGTCTCGCAGGAGGCCGGGCAGGTGGCGCTGGTGCGCTTCCGCAACCTGCAGGGGCTGGAGCCGATCAACGGCGGCTATTGGCGCGAGACGTTCACGTCAGGCCAGCCGATCGAGGGGCAGCCGCTGACCGGACGCTTCGGTTCGATCCGGCAAAACGCCCTGGAAGAGTCCAACGTCGATTTGACGCAGGAGCTGGTCAACATGATCGTGGCGCAGCGGCACTACCAGGCCAACGCGCAGACGATCAAGACGCAGGACCAGGTTCAGCAGACGCTGGTCAACCTGCGCTGAAGCGGGTTTGAACGAGGAGCGCCGCCATGGACCGGGTCGTTTTCACCGCCGCGTCGGGGGCCAAGGCCGCGATGCACCGCCATCAGGTCATCGCGCACAACCTAGCCAACGTCACGACGACCGGCTTTCGCGCCGAGCTGTCCACGTTTCGCGCGGTGCCGCTGCGCGGCGAGGGTGCCACCACCCGCGTGCACGCGCTGGAGGCCACGCCCGGCTACCTCGACAAGCCCGGCAATCTGCAGAGCACCGGCCGGCCGCTGGACGTGGCGGCGGTGGGGCGCGCGTTCTTCGCCATCCAGGGGCTGGACGGCACCGAGGCCTACACCCGCGCCGGCGCGCTGCAAATCGACGCGCAGGGCCAGCTGGTCGGCTTCAACGGCCTGCCGATGCTGTCCACCGCCGGCGCGCCGATCCAGGTGCCCAACGACGCGCAGGTCACCATCGGCCGCGACGGCACCGTCAGCGCCAAGGTCGGCAACGAGGCGCCGCAGGTGCTGGGCCGCCTCAAGCTCGTGACGCCGCCGGAGGGGCAGCGCCTGCAGCGCGGCGAGGACGGGCTGTTTCGCAGCGCCGATGGCCAGCCGCTGCCGCCGGATGACAACGCGCGCTTGGTGGATGGGGTATTGGAAGGCTCCAACGTCGACCCGATCGCGGCGATGGTCGATTTGATCGCCGCCACCCGCCTCTACGAAGCCCAGATGCGCATGGTGCAAAGCGCCGAGCGCAACGACCAGACCGCCGCGCAGCTGCTCAGCGTCAGCGCCTGAAGCCCGCTTTGCCTCCTCCCCGATATCGGAGCACCCACCATGATCAACTCGCTGCACATCGCCAAAACCGGCATGCAGGCCCAGCAGACGCAGCTGGATGTCATCGCGCACAACCTGGCCAACGTGGCCACCGCCGGCTTCAAGCGCGGCACGGCGCTGTTCGAGGATTTGATCTACCAAAACCTGCGCCAAGTGGGCGGCAACACCGCCGACAACGCCGAGCTGCCGACCGGGCTGCAAATCGGTTTGGGCGTGCGCACCGTGGCCACCGCGCGCACCTACAGCCAGGGCAACCTGCAGCAGACCGACAACAACCTGGACGTGGCGATCAACGGCAACGGGTTCTTTCGCATCCAGCTGCCCGATGGCACCATCGCCTACACGCGCGACGGCAGCTTCAAGCTCAACAACCAGGGCCAGATCGTCACCAATCAGGGCTATCTGCTGGTGGACACGCCCACCGTGCCGGAAAACGCGCGCAGCCTGACGATCGGCAAGGACGGCGTCATCACCGTCCTCGTGCCCGGCCAGGCGCAGCCGCAGCAGATCGGCCAGATCACGCTGGCCAACTTCATCAACCCCGCCGGACTGGAGCCGCTGGGGCAGAACCTGTTTCTCGAGTCGCAGGCCTCTGGCGCGCCCAATGAGGGCACGCCCGGCGCGGAAGGGTTCGGCCAGGTGCTGCAGGGCTTTCTGGAGAGCTCCAACGTCAACGTCGTGCAGGAGCTGGTCAACATGATCCAGACCCAGCGCGCCTACGAGCTCAACTCCAAGGCCGTGACCACGTCCGACCAGATGCTGCAACGCTTGACGCAGCTGTGATATCCACCCCTGCCGGAGCCGTGCCATGAACGCCGCCCGCCGCCTGCTCACCGTGGCCGCCGCCGCTCTTTTAGGGGGCTGCGCCTCGCTGTCGCAAATTCCCGAGGTGGATTTGGCCAAGCCGCCCGAGGACGGCATCCGCTATCCCCAGATGCGCCCGGCTGCAACGGAGGCGCCCAGCGGCTCGCTCTACACCCCGGTGGCGTACCGGCCCGGCTTCGAGGATCACCGCGCGCGCCTGCCCGGCGACGTGCTGACGATCCAGATCACCGAGTCGCTGACCGCCTCGCAGAGCGCCAAGACCGACGTCAAGCGCGACAGCAGCTTAGGGGCCAGCGTGTCGGCGTTTCCGTTCACACCGTCCTCATTCCTGGGCGACCTGACCGCCGGCGCCAAGTCCAACAACGCCTTCAAGGGCGACGGCAAGACCGAGGCCAGCAACACCTTCCGCGGCTCCATCACCGCGGTGGTGACCGAAGTGCTGCCCAATGGCCACCTGGTTGTCATTGGCGAAAAGCAGATCGGCGTCAACCAGGCGGTGGACGTGCTGCAGTTCAGCGGCACGGTGGATCCGCGCTTCATTCAGCCGGGCAACGTCGTGCCCAGCACCCAGGTGGCCAATGTGCGCGTGCTGTCGCGCGGCCGCGGCGCGCCCGCCGATGCGCAAACATTTGGCTGGTTGGCGCGCTTCTTTTTAACGCTTTTGCCGTTCTAAAGTTTTTCCACAATCGGTTCACGAGGGGATGCGCGATGAACCGATGGCTTGACTTCTTTCGCTGGCTGCTGCCGTTGGGGGTGGCATGCGTGATCGGGGCGACGCCCGCCCAGGCCGCGCGCATCAAAGACGTGGCTGCGGTGCAGGGCGTGCGCAGCAACCAGCTGGTCGGCTACGGCCTGGTGGTGGGGTTGGACGGCACCGGCGACGGCAACAACGCCTACACCAGCCGCAGCCTGGCCAATTTCATGCAGCAGATGGGCATCAGCCTGCCGCCTGGCGTGGCGGTGCAGCCCAAAAACGTGGCGGCGGTGCTGGTGACAGCTGAGCTGCCCCCTTTTGCCCGGCCGGGGCAGACGATCGATGTGACGGTGTCGTCGATTGGCAGCGCCAAGTCGCTGCGCGGCGGCACGCTGATCCAAACCCCGCTGCGCGGCGCGGATGGCCAGGTCTATGCGCTGGCGCAAGGCAACCTGGTGGTGGCCGGCGCCGGCGCGTCGGCCGGCGGCAGCAGCGTCACCGTCAACCATTTGAATGCCGGACGCATCCCCAACGGCGCGCTGGTGGAGCGCACGGTGCCCACGCCGCTGCTGTTGGGCGAGACGGTGACGCTGGCGCTGCGGGCGGACGACTTCCAGACCGCCTCGCGCGTGGCGGCGGCGATCAACCGCGCCATCGGGGACGGCACGGCACAGGCGCTGGATGGGCGCACGGTGCAGGTGCGCGCGCCGCGTGATCCCAATGAGCGGGTGGCGTTCTTGGCCAGCCTGGAGGATTTGCCCATCGAGCTGGCCACGCCCACCGCGCGCGTGGTGTTCAACGCCCGCACCGGGTCGGTGGTGCTGAACCAGGCGGTCAAGCTGGCGCCGGCGGCCATCGCGCATGGCAACCTCTCCATCAGCATCAAGTCCACGCCGCAGGTCAGCCAACCGCCGCCGTTTGCGCCCCCGGGGGCCCAGACCGTCGTCACCGAGAAGGCCGACATCCAGATCCAGCAGGACGGCGGCAAGATCATCGAGGTGGAAGCCTCGGCGCAGCTCGCGGACGTGGTGCGCGCGCTCAACAAGCTGGGCGCTACGCCCCAGGACTTGCTGGCCATCCTGCAAGCGCTCAAAGCCGCCGGGTCGTTGCAGGCCGAACTGGAGGTGATCTGACATGGTGGCCGAGGTGCGTTTCACCCTCCAGGCCGACGCCGCGCGCGGGCTGGCCGCCGACACGCGCAGCCTCGATGCGCTGAAGGCCGCTGCAGGCCGCGACCCGAAAGCGGCGCTGAAAGAGACCGCTCGTCAGTTCGAAGCGCTGTTCATGCGCGAACTGCTCAAGTCCATGCGCGAGGCGACGATGAAGAGTGGGCTGATGGACAACGAAGGCAGCGACCTCGGCATGGATCTGCTCGATGAGCAGTGGGCGGTCAACATGTCCGGCTTGCCGGGGGGCTTGAGCGACATGATCGAGCGCCAGCTTCAACAGCAGATCGACCCCGCCGCGCGTTCTCGGGTCGCACCGGGCTCGGATGCGCCGCTGGCGTCCGCCCAGACGGCGTCCGCGGCTGCGGCGCGCCCCAGCGCCGCGCAGGCCGCCTTCGTCGAGCGCCACCGCGCGGTGGCGCAGCAAGTGCAGCAGGAAACCGGCATTCCGGCGGCATTCATGATTGGGCAAGCCGCGCACGAAACTGGCTGGGGGCGCAGCGAAATCCGCATGCCCGATGGCAGCCCGTCGCACAACCTGTTTGGCATCAAGGCCGATGCCAGCTGGCGCGGCAAAGTGGCCGAAGTGGTGACCACCGAGTATGTGGACGGTCAGCCGCGCAAGATGGTGCAGCGTTTTCGCGCCTACGACAGCTACGCCGAGGCGTTTCGGGATTACGCACGGCTGATCACCCGCAGCCCGCGCTACCAAGCGGTGGTGCGCAACCTGCACTCGCCGCAGGCGTTCGCTCAGCAGTTGCAGCTGGCCGGCTACGCCACCGACCCGCAGTACGCGGCCAAGCTCAGCCGGGTCATCAACACCACGCTGCAACTCAAGCGCGCGTTGGCCTGATCAGGCAAGGAGCCCCGCATGAGCGCCCTCAACATCGCCACCCGCGCGCTGGTGACCAACCAGGTGGCGTTGCAGGTGATTGGCCACAACATCGCCAACGCCAATACCGACGGCTACACGCGCCAGCGCGTCGAGCTCAACGCCGTGCCAGGGCAGCAGCTGGGCAACGGCTATTTTGGCAAAGGCGTGGAGATCAGCACGGTCGCCCGCGTCGGCTACGACGCGTTTCTGACGCGCGAGTCCAACCTCACGCGGGCGACGGCCTCCGCCGATCAGGCGCGGCTGCAATACCTCAAGAGCATGGAATCGTTGTTTCCGCTCGGCGAAGGCAGCCTTGGCAAGCTGCTTAACGATGCGCTCAATGCCTGGACGGACGTGGCCTCCAGCCCCAGCGACGTGGCCGCACGCCAAGTGGTGCTGGATCGCTTTGATGCGCTGGCGGCGCGCTTTCGCGACACCGCTGCGCGCATCGAGGACATCGCCACGGGCGCGCGCCTACAAGCCACCGAGGTGACCAAAGCCATCAACCGTCTGGCGCAGGCGATCGCCAATGTCAACGACGCCATCGCGCGCGCGCAGGGCACCGGCGCCAGCCCCAA
Organism: Tepidimonas alkaliphilus; assembly: GCF_007556595.1. Taxonomy (GTDB): domain Bacteria; phylum Pseudomonadota; class Gammaproteobacteria; order Burkholderiales; family Burkholderiaceae_C; genus Tepidimonas; species Tepidimonas alkaliphila. Next base: position 16,032 of record NZ_VJNB01000002.1, on the reverse strand, counting down.
TGATCTGCTCGACCAGCGCGACCGCCTGATCGCCCAGCTCAACGAGCAGGTGCAGGTGACGACGCTGCGCGCCGACGACGGCACGCTGTCGGTGTTCGTGGCCGGCAGCCTGCCGCTGGTGCTGGGCAACCGCGCCGCCGAGCTGCGCGTGTCGCGCGCCGACCTTGACGGCGACCGCCAGATCCAGCTGCAATTCGTGCAAGGCGCCACCGCCTACGACGTGCCAGCGGATTTTGTGCCGGGCGGCAAGCTCAAAGGCATTCTGGATTTCGTCAATCGCGACGTCCTGCGCACGCAGGCCGAGCTGGGACGCATGGCGCTGGCGCTGGCCACCACCGTCAACCGCCAGCAGCAGGTCGGCCTGGACTTGCTGGGCAACCCGGGCGCGGCGATGTTTTCGCACGACGCCCTACAGGCCAAGCCAGCTGCCAGCAACACCGGCAGCGGCAGCGTGACGGCTGTGGTGGCTGATGCCTCGGCTCTGAAGGCTGACGACTACATCTTCGAATTCACCTCTGCCACGCAAGCCCGCATTCGGCGCGGCAGCGACGGTTGGTATTGGAACGGCAGTGGCTGGCAGGCCAGCCCGGCGCCTGCGGTCACGGTCAACGGCTATACCTTGGAAGGGTTGACGCTGAGCGTGCCGGCGGCGCCTGCGGCGGGGGATCGCTTCGTGCTCTCGCCCGGGGCCCTTACCTCGGCCTCGCTAAAGATGGTGCTGGACAAGCCTGGCGATCTGGCTGCAGCGGGCCGCTTGGCGCTGTCGCTGGGCACGCCCAACACCGGCAACGCCACCATCGAGTCGGTGACGGCCTCGGTGCAGGCGGGCTCATGGGTGATGCCCAGCTTGCCTGCTGCGTTGACCTTTACTTCACCCACCACCTTCAGTCTGGCTGGTTTTACCCCGAGCAGCGTCACCTACACCCCCGGCGAGCCGATGGTGTTCACCTATACATCGGGCGGCAACACGGTGGAAGTGCGCATCACCTTGCGGGGGCAACCCGCCAACGGCGATGTGTTTCAGCTCGACCACGTGCCGGCGGCCAGCATTCCCTTCAATGGCAGCAACGCACAGGCCATGCTGGCGCTGCGCGATCAGATCATGTTCGACGGCAGCGTCAAGCTGTCGGAGGGTTATGTGGCGGTGTTTTCCAACTTGGCCTCGCGCGTCAACGAGGCGCAGACCCGCGCGAGCTTTTCCAAGGCGCAGGCCGACGACGCCGAGCAGCGCCGCGCCAACCAGGCCGGCGTCAACCTTGATGAGGAGGCCGCGCGCATGTTGCAGTTCCAACAGGCTTACCAAGCGACGGCCAAATACCTGCAAACGGTGCAGTCGGTGTTTGACACGCTGCTGAGCACCTTCCGCTGACGGGCTTGAAAGGAGCGCGCCATGAGCACCGTGTATCGCGTGGCCACCGCCTACAGCTACGACCGCACCATCGACCGCCTGCAGCAGCGCGGTGCGCAGCTGGCGGAGCTGCAGGATCAGCTCTCCTCCGGCAAGCGCGTGCGCCGCATCAGCGACGATCCAGCTGCCGCCGCGCTGGCCGAACGCGAGCAGGCGCGCATGCAGCGCATCCAATCCGACCAGCGCGCCCTGGAGGCGGCGCGGCGCAACATCGAGCTTGCGGAAAGCACCTTGGGCACCATCAACGATCTTTACCACCGGGTCAAAGAATTGATCGTGCAAGGTGGCAACGGAGCGTTGACCCCCGCGGATCGCCGCACGATCGCCGATGAGCTGGAGGGTTTGCGCGAGCGCATCGTGGCCTTGGCCAACACGCAGGATACCTATGGACGCCCGCTGTTCATGGGACAAGGCGTCACCAACGCGCTGGGGCGGCCGTTTCGCGAGCTCATCACCGCGCCGGCGGCGACCACCTACGGCCCGGACGGGCGCGAGGTGCAAAAGCAAATGCTGCGCGGCCAGTCCGCCCCGACCGACACCGCGCTGCCGATGGTCATCGACGGCTACCCTGTGTTTGCCGGGCGCATCCGCGAGACCGCCGCGGCCATTGTCGCGGCGGGCAGCGGCAACAGCGGCAGCGCGCGCGGGGTGGAGGTGCAGGTCAACAGCCTGACGGCGCTGAACACCACTCAGGTGTTCACGCTCGATGACAGCACCAATGATCTTGGCTTATACACCTTAAGCTACAGCGGCGGCACGTGGAGCGTCAGCGGCACCGACAAGACCGGCGCGCCGTTTGGCCCCGTCAGCCCCGTTGCGGTCAACACCAGCGGCGACATCACCGAGTTGACCTTTGAAGGGCTCACGGTGCGCCTGCGCGGCACACCGGCCAACGGCGATACCTTCACCGTGACCCCCACCGTCGATACCGATATCTGGGAGACGCTGGATCGGGCCATCGGCGCGTTGCGCACCGAGTCGGGCGACGATTTGACGCAAGAGCTGGCGGTGGTGCACCGCCAGCTGGGCGCGCGACTGGATCGGCTGCTGACGGCACGCGGCCAGCTGGGCGACTGGCTCAACCGCGCCGATGCGGTGCAGGCGGCGCTGAAGGCGCGCGAGGACTACCACATCGCCCAGCAGTCCGAACTCACCGACCTCGACATGGTGGAAGCCATTTCGCGTTTTCAGACGCAGCAGCTGGCCTATCAGGCTGGGCTGTCGTCGTATGCGCAGATTCAGCGTTTGTCGCTGTTTCAGTATTTGGCGTGAAGGGCCGGCAACGTTCGAAAGCCGTCCTGCCCGACCGCTTGCACGGCCCTAAAAACGCCAATCCGCCAGCACGCGCACGCTGCGCCCAGGCTCCGGCATGGCGGTTTCCCGTCCATCGGGCAGGCGCAACCGCACCGAGGCGTGTTCGGCGTAGAGTTTGTCGGTCAGGTTGTCCACGGCCAGCGTCAAGCGAAAACGTCCATCGGCGTGCGGCTGCCAGATCGCTTGCAGCCCATGCACGGCGTAGCCCGGCTTGGGCGGGCGGCCCGCAGGCGCCTCGCGCAGCCGCCCCACCGCGGTGAGCTGGTAGCCCAACGTCCACGCCTCACTCCAGCGGTGCTGCACGTCCAGCGTCAGCCGCGGCCCGGTGGAGACGCCCACCCGCGCCGACTCGCCGGTGGTGTCCAGCGGCTGCCCGTCGTAATTGCGCACGCGCGGGCGCGACCAACTCCCTTCGACGTGCCAGCGGGCGTTGCCCCAGTGGGCGCGCAGCTCCCAGCCTTGGCTGACGATGTCACCCGGCGCGTTGACGATGCGGTCGGTGGGCGCGGTGGGGCCTTCGCCCGGGATGATTTGGTAATCCCGCAAGCGGATCCGATAACGCTGCACTTGCAGGCCGGCGTGGTCGCCCGCTGTCCAGAGGCCATGGGTATGCACCCGCAAGCCCGCCTGCTGCTGGCGGGCCACTTCAGGCCGCAGCACTCCATCGCGCCCGAGGATGAACGGGCGCGGGGTGGTGTAGCGGGGCGGCAGAAAATATTTGGTCAGCCAAGCGGCCTGGTTCAACTTGGCGCCGCGCACGCTTTCGCCCACGCCGGCAAACAGCGTCCAGGTGTCGCCGCGGGCGGGGTCGGTTGGGGCGACGTCCCACTCCAGGCTGGCGTTGGGTGAGGTGCGCTGCCCGCGGACGCCGTAGCCGTTGGCGTAGGTGGTGTGCCAACGATCCCAGCGCGCGCCGAACGACAGCCGCAGCGCGCCGCCGTCCACCCGATCCTGGACGTAAACGCCGGTGTTGCGCGCGCTTTCGCGCAGGGTCGGGATGGCCCAGCCCGAAGCCTGGTTGCGGTCGTCAAAGCGATCCACGCCGACGGTGAGCTCGTGCAGCCAGCCCCCGAGGCTCCATCGTGCGGTGTTGCGCACGTCCCACCCCAAGCTGCGGGTGCGCCAATCGTCACCGAGCGTCGCCGCCAGCGGCGGCCGGCCCCACAGCTCCAAGCGGCTCAGGTTGTGGTAGAGGGAGGTTTGCACGTCGAGCCAGCCGCGCGCGCGATCCTGATAGCGGTGCCGCACGCTGAACGTATCGCGCTGCTGGCGCTGGTCGTCCCAAGCCTGGATGGCGTTGTTGCTGTCCCAAGGAAAGTTGGCGCGAAAGTAGCCGCCGTCGTTGCGCCAGCGCTCCCAGCTCAGCCGCAACGTGTGGCCGTCGGCCTCCAACACGGTGGCTTTCAACAGGGCCGTGGTGAGATCGCCTTCGGTGCCGGGCAGGCGTGACCCGTTGCCAGCGCGGATGCGGTCGCTGAGCTCGCGCCGGGTGTAGGCCAGCAGCCCCAAGCCTTGGTCGGTGACGGTCCAGGCGCTGCCAAGAATGCCTCGCGTCCGGTCGGCGCTGTCGCCAAGCGCCGCCAGCCGTGCGCCGTGGCGTTGGCCAGGGCGCAGCAGGTCGTGCGCATCGACCGTCTCAAATGCGATGGCGCCGCCCAGGGCGGCCGGCCCGGCGTCGGCCGGCGCAGGGCCGGTGGTCAGGCGCACGCGCTTGAGCAAAAAAGGATCGACGCCGACGCGGGCCTGGTGGTGCAACAGGTTGGCGCCTTGACGCGCGCCGTCGAGCTGCACGAGGACGTTGACATCATCCAAGCCACGCAAAAAGATTTTTTGCCCGTTACGGGTGCCGGTGCCGCTTTGCACCGCCGGCTCGCCGCGCAGCAGGTCTTGCATGTCGCGCGCCAGGCGGCGCTGGGCGGCGTCGAGGTCAAGGGCTTGCGTGCCCGCGTCGGGCATGTCAGCCTCGGCGCTAACCTGCACGGTGGGCAGATCGGCTTCCATGGCTGCGGCGGCGCTGGCCGCAATCCAGGCGCTTGCCGCCAGCGCGACTTGGCGCAGGCGCCGTGGGGCCAAGCTGAAGGCCAAGGGGGGACAACGAAGCATAGCGTGCAGCCTCCAAATCGCTTTACCCGCTCGGGTATCCAATCATCGGGACATGATTTTAGATGATCATGAGAAATCATTCTCGATAAGAGAGGTTCACCGAGCTGACACCGCCGAAGCAAGCCACCCGCTATGCTTGGGCCTGGCTGCGTTGTGGTTGCTTCATGTCATGTCGGATCTCCCAGTTGCCGAGCGCGAGACCCGCCAGCGGCGGGCGGTGCTGCGGGTGTTGCGCGTCAGCCCCCATCCCTTGCTGCCCGCCGAGTTGCTGGCCGCAGCGCGCGCGGAAGTGCCCGGCTTGGGCCTGGCGACGGTGTACCGTTTGTTGCGCCGCTTGCTGGACCAGGGGATGGTGCAGCGGGTCGAGCTGCCTGGCGAGCCGGCGCGCTTCCAGTGGGCGGCGCACGGCCACCGCCATCACTTTCGATGTCGCGGCTGCGGCCGCGTGTTTGAGTTGGACTATTGCCCGGGGTCTTTGCAAGATTGGGCGCCGGCGGGCTTTCGGGTGGAGGCGCACGACGTGGTGCTGTATGGCCGCTGCGCGGATTGTGCGGGAGCCCGGTTGCCGTGAGTCGGCTGGCTTTGGAGCGCCACCAGGTTGTCCTGTATGGGCTGGCGATCGCGCTGGGTTGGCTGGCCGCTGAGCGCGCACCGCAGCTGGCCGCGGTGGCGCAAAGCGCGTTGTGGCCCGCGTTGGCGCTGCTGCTGCTGGCCACGTTCGCGCAGATCCCGCTGCTGCACGTGCGCCGCGCGTGGCGCGACACGCGCTTCGCGCGCGCGGTGCTGCTGGGCAACTTCGTCGCGGCGCCGCTCCTCGCCTGGGCGCTGGTGGCGGCGTTCGACCTGCACGGCGCGCAGCGGCTCGGGGTGCTGCTGGTGCTGCTGGTGCCGTGCACGGACTGGTTCATCACCTTCACGCAGCTGGGTCGCGGCGACGCCGTGCGCGCGATCGCTGTCACGCCACTGAACCTTGTCGTGCAGCTGGCGCTGCTGCCGGCCTACCTCGCGGTGATGGCCGACGCGCAGGCGCTGGCCGGTTGGTCGTGGGCGGATCTGCTGCCGGCGGTGGCGCTGGTGCTCGCGCCGCTGGCGCTGGCCGCGGTGCTGGAGTGGCGCGCCAAGCGCGCGCCGCGCTGGCAGCGCGTGCGCGAGCGGTTGGCTTGGTGGCCGGTGCCGCTGCTGACGCTGGTGGTGGGGCTGATCGCCTATGCGCATGTGGCGGCTGTAGGGCAGGCGTGGGACGCAGTCACGCAGGTGCTGCCACTGTTTGCGCTTTATCTGGCGGGGGCGCTCGCGTTGGCTTGGGGGTTGGCGCGCTGGCATGGTCTGCCGCCGGCGCAGGGGCGCACGCTCGCCTTCAGCCTTGGCACGCGCAACTCGTTCGTCGTGCTGCCGCTGGCGCTGGCCCTGCCGCCGGGCTGGGAGGCGGTGGCGGTGGTGATCGTGGCGCAGTCGCTGGTGGAGCTGCTGGGCATGGTGGCCTACGTGGCGCTGGCGCCGCGCCTGTGGCGGGAGGACGGTGATGCTTGACGCTTTACGCGCGCTGCCGCGCACCGTGTGGCTGATCGGGTTTATCAGCCTCGTCAACGACACCGCTTCGGAGCTGGTGTACCCGCTGGTGCCGCTGTTCCTCACCTCGGTGCTGATGGCCGGGCCGAAGGCGCTTGGCCTGATCGAGGGTATCGCCGAGGCCACTGCGGCGCTGCTCAAGCTCGTCTCCGGCGTGGCGGTGGACCGCACGCGCCGCAGCAAGCCGTGGATCGTTATCGGCTATGCGCTGGCGGCGTTGGGCCGACCGCTGATTGCGCTGGTGACCAGCTGGCCGGCGCTGCTGGCGATCCGCTTCGCCGACCGCGTCGGCAAGGGGCTGCGCACCTCACCGCGCGACGCGCTGCTGGCCGCCAGCGTCGGCCCGGATCGGCGCGGGCTGGCCTTCGGCGTGCACCGCGCCATGGACAACGCCGGCGCGGTGCTGGGGCCGCTGCTGGCCGCCGGGCTGCTGGCCGCCGGCATGCCGCTGCGCGACGTGCTGCTGTGGACGCTCGTGCCGGGCGTGCTGTGCGTGCTGTTGACGCTGGCGCTGCCGGAAGCCCAGGCGGCTGCGGCGCCGGTGGCGTCATCGGCGCCGCGGCCGACGCTCGCGGGCTGGGCGAGCCTGCCGCCGGGCTACCGGCGCTTTCTCGCGGTGGTGGCGCTGTTCACGCTCGGCAATTCGTCCAACATGTTCCTGCTGCTGCGCGCCAGCGAACTCGGCGTGCCGCAGGCGCAGGTGCCGCTGCTGTGGGCGGCGGTGTCGGCGATTGCGATGCTGCTGTCGGCGCCGCTGTCGGGCCTGTCAGACCGCGTCGGCCGCCGCGCGCTGCTGCTGGCCGGCTACGGGGCCTACGCGCTGTTCTACCTGGTGCTGGGGCTGGCCTCGCCGACGGGCGCTTGGCTGGTGTTGTGGTTTGCCTTCTACGGCGTGTTCCTTGCCGCCACCGAGGGCGTTGAAAAGGCCCTGGTGGCTGATCTGGCCACGCCCGAGCAGCGCGGCACTGCCTTTGGCTGGTTCAACATGACCGCCGGCGCGATGCTGCTGCCGGCTTCCGCTGCCTTCGGTTGGCTCTATGAGCAGATCGGTGTGCAGGCGGCGTTCGGCTTTTCCGCCGGCTGCGCGTTGGCCGCGGCAGCCTTGCTGCGGTGGTGGGTGCCTGGAGTGCAAGAGGCTTGAGGTGGATCGGGTGCCGTCGCTGCGCGCTGTCGCAGGCGGTTGATCCGGTGGCTACCGTAGCGAGCGCCAGTAAAAAACGCTGCGCCACCCTGAGCGGCAATACCCGCACAAGAGCGTCGAGTGTCGATGTGCTGACCCCGCCGCGACTGAGCACAAAAAAGCCCGCTTACCGGCGGGCTAAGTCGTTGATTATCTTGGTGGCGCTTCAGGGACTCGAACCCCGGACCTGCGGATTATGATTCCGTTTCAACCCCTGTTCCCCTGTATTCTTCACTGTTGATACAATCCAGATAAAACAAAGGCTTGCTAGATGCTGCACTGCAGCAAGCGTTGATCGGTTTGCCGCCTTTTTCAGCAAAACTGGCTACATGGTGGCTACATGGCAAGACCTGCGGACTGATTCGCGGATGGGGTGCGATATGGCTACACGGGTGCGATTGACGGCTGGCCGCGTGGCGGCTTTCACCTGCCCGCCTGGGCAGGCTCAGGCCTTCCTGCGCGACTCGGAGGTGCCGACGCTGGCGCTGCGCGCAACGCCTGCCGGAGCAAAGGCCTACGTGTTCGAATCGAAGCTGCAGCGCCGCACGCTGCGCGTCACCATCGGCGACCCTGCGCACTGGACGATCGAGGCCGCCCGCGCCCGAGCGCGCGAGCTGGCCGCGCTGGTGGACAAAGGCATTGACCCGCGCGAGGAAGCCAAGCGCCAGCAGCAGCAGCGCGAAGCCGAGCGCGCACGTCAGCAGGCCGCCCAAGCCTGCGCCTTGGACGTGTGGCAAGCCTACTGCGAGGAACGCCGCCGCGTTTGGGGCGAGCGCCACTACGCCGACCACGTCAAACTCGCTCGTGCCGGTGGCGGCCCTGTGCGCCGTGGCAAGGGCACCCTAGCCGCTGGGCCGCTGTATGAGCTGCTGAACCGCCCGCTGGCGCAACTGGACGCCGAAGCGGTGGAACTCTGGGCCGCCAAGCACGCCAAAGAGCGCCCGACCGTGGCGCGGCTTTGTCTGCGCCTGCTGGGGGTGTTCCTGAACTGGTGCCGCGCGCATCCGGACTACCGCCATGCCCTGCTGGAGGACAACCCCGCCAAGAGCAAGCGCGCCCGCGAGGCGCTGGGCAGCCCGAAGGCCAAGCGCGACGCCCTGATGCGCGAGCAGCTGCGCCCATGGTTTGAGGCCGTGCGCACGCAAGACCCGGTGGTGAGCGCCTACTTGCAGGCCCTGCTGCTGACCGGTGCGCGCCCCGGCGAGCTGCTGCGGCTGGGCTGGTCGGACGTGGAATTCCAATGGAAGAGCCTGACCATCCGCGACAAGGTCGAGGGCGAGCGCACGATCCCGTTGACGCCCTACGTGGCCATGCTGCTGGCGGGTCTCCCCCGCCGTGGTCCCTACGTCTTCATGAGCGGCAAGACCGACGGCCCGATTGCGCCGCCGAATCACGCCGCCGCCCGGGTTTGCAGGCTGGCCGGTGTGCCGCCCGTCACCTTGCACGGCCTGCGGCGCAGTTTCAAGAGCCTGAGCGAGTGGGTCGAAGTGCCGGTAGGCGTAGTGGCGCAGCTCATGGGGCACCGGGCCAGCGGCACTGTGGAGCGGCACTACGTCGTGAGGCCTCTGGACTTGCTGGCGAAATGGCACGCCAAGATCGAGAGCTGGATTCTGGAGCAGGCCGGGATCGAACAGCCCAGCGCCGAGGATGCCGCCCAGCGGCTGCGCGTGGTGGTGTGAAAATATAGCGAAAGCGCGATACCATCATGGCCTGGACGATGGAGCTGCTGCCGGAGGCTGAGGCGGAGCTGCTGGCGCTGCCCGCCGACGTGCGCGCGCACTTCCTGCACGTGCGCCGCCTGCTGTTGGAGTTCGGCCCGCAGCAGGTTGGCATGCCCTACGTGCGCCCGGTGCACGGCAAGCTGTGGGAAATGCGCCTGCGCGGACGCGATGGCATTGCGCGCGCGCTTTACGTGGCGCGCAGCGGGCAGCGGCTGCTGGTGCTGCACGTCTTCGTCAAGAAAACCGACAAGACCCCGCGCCGCGCCATCGAAACGGCCCTGCAACGCCTGCGGAGAGTGGACGATGAGCAAGACCCGCAAACCTGACGCCCTGGAAGAGCGCCTGCTGTGCGATCCGGACGTGCAGCGCGCCTTTGACGAACTGGCCCCGCAGTATGAGGCCGCGCGGCTGCTGATCGAGGCGCGCGCCCGCGCCGGACTGTCGCAAGCCGAGCTGGCGCAGCGCATGGGCACCACGCAAAGCGCCATTGCGCGGCTGGAATCGGGCCGCACCGCCCCGACGCTGCGCACCCTGCAGCGCTACGCCGAAGCCGTGGGCGCGCGGCTGCGCGTGCGGGTCGAGACCTCATAAACGACGCCGCGCCGGAGGCGTAATTCCGGCGAATAGGGGGGGGCGAAATGGATGCTGGCGGAGGCTGTTTCGAGGGCGCGGACGTCTGCGCAAGCAGCCCGCAGCGCCTGCGCGTGGCGCGCTGGGTGCCGAAGGCCGTGGCCGATTGGCTGCGCTGGCTTGCCGAAGGCGACGAGGCTGCGCCGGGGCTGTTTCGGCTGCTGGCCGATGAGCAGCGCAAGGCCGCAAACTGCGAGGATCAAAATGAGGCGGCCCGCGCCCGCCGATGGGCCGCGCGCCTGCGCGAGGAATTGCGCTACGTCGAGGCCCTGGCCGCCGATATCCGAATGCGCGAGGCCTACGAATTGGCCGCCAGCAGCGCCCGCGATGAATACCTGCTGGTGACGCTGTTTGACGCCGTGCGCTGGGCTGCATTCGATTACGGGTATGCGCGTAGCCAATGGGCTACAGCTGCCGCGCTGCGATCCGATATCGAGCGGCTGGCGCAGCAAATGGCGCGCAAACTCGCGGCTGCCGAGGCGCTGGATTGCATTCCGCGCGATGCCCGGTCAACATTCGAATTCGGCGCTGCCGCCTTGCGCGAGCTGACCGAGCGCCTGCGCGAGATAGACCTGACGCCCAAGCGCTACGCCGAGCGCGACATGGCAGCTGCCGCCGTGGCAAGCCGCAAGGCGAACGGCAAGGCCGAATTCCTGCGCGCGCTGCGCTGGGCCGTGGATCGCGACGATGCGCGCGACGACATCCTGCGCCTGCCGCGACTGAACCGCGTCGTGGCCGCCTGCGCCTCCGTGCTGACCGGCGAAGACGTCAGCGAAGACGATGTCCGCAACCACTTGCGGTAGATTCGAGCCCGAAAAATCTGCGCGAATCTAGCGGACAAACGCGCGCATCAGCGACAAACTGCACTCCGTCAACGCCAATTGACGGAGCGCAAAATGAAGCTGAGCGAAGCAAACGAAATTGCAATTGACCCGCGCGTGCGTCCGATCCTCACCACGCACGAAGCTGCCGAAATTCTTTGCCGAAAACCGCAAACCTTGCGCGTTTGGGCATCCCTGGGGCGCGGCCCCCTTCAGCCCGTGCGCATTTCTGGCCGCCTTGGCTGGCGAACCGCCGATGTGCTGCGGTTAATTCGGGAGGGCAGCAAATGAGCGCAGTGCAAATCCAAAAAGAAAACCCCACCGAGGTGGGGTTGCCGAATCGGGTTGGGGGTGCGATCGGCATTCGCGATGGTAACGCAATGGCCGATGGCGCGCAAGACCTGGACCTGCCAGACGACCCGGAGGCGGCGCGCTGGTTCGAGATCGGTGTGCTGCATGGCCGCATCAGCGCCTTGGAGCGATTCCTTGGCTTGACGCGGGAGGTGCACCATGCTGACCTGGGTTGATGCCGTGGTGCGCGCCTGCCAGCAGGTGGGCCTGGAGCCGCCGCGTCACGCCGAGCCGGGCCGGTGGGCTCGCTGCGATGTGGCCGGGGCTGGAGCTGCTGGTCGAGGCGATGGCAGCGCCTACGTCTTCCCAGACGGCGCGGGTGCGTTTGTGCGCAACTGGCGCACCGGGGAAGATGCTGTCGCCTTCGTTGACGATGACCAGCCGGTCACGGCCCAGCAGCGCCGCGAGCGCCAGCGCCAGATCGAGCAGGCCCGACGGCAGGCCGAAGCCGAGCGCCAGCAACGACAGGAAGAGGCTGCAGCCCGTGCCGCCGAGCTCTGGCGGTCTGCTGCGCCCGCTCCCGCCGATCACGGCTACCTGATCAAAAAAGGCATCCAGCCGCACGGCCTGCGGGTCTCATCGGACGGCCTGCTGCTGGTGCCGCTGCGCGACACGACCGGCAAACTGTGGAGCTTGCAGACCATCGGGCCGGGCGGCACCAAGCGCTTCCTGCCTGGCGGTAGGACGCAGGCCTGTTACTGGTCGGTTGGCAGGCCCGATGGCGTCGTTGTGCTCTGCGAAGGCGTGGCAACCGCCGCGTCGATTTACGAAAGCACGGGGCTTGCGACTGCCGCCGCGATGTCGTCGGGCAACCTGCTGCCCGTAGCGCGGGCGCTGCGCGACAAGCTGCCGGATGCCGAGCTGGTCGTTGCTGCCGACAACGACGCCGCAACCGAAGGCAATCCCGGCCTGACGGCAGCCGTCGAGGCGGCGAAGGCCGTGGGGGCGAGGCTGGCCGTGCCGCGCTGGTCGGATGGGCGAGCCGGGGCGCTGGATTTCAATGACCTGCACCGGGCCGAAGGGGCGCAGGCCGTGCGCCGCCTGATCGAAGCCGCCGAGGCGGCGGCGGACGATGGGGAAGCGCTGGATCGCGAGACCATCCTCGAGGCCGCGCGCCAGCGTCTGGAGCCGGACATCGGCGACATCATGCCGATCTTCCCCGTCGAGGCGCTGGGGCCGCTGGCCGGGGTGTGCCGCGCCATTGCGGGCGGACGGCAGGTCGAGGCCGCCATCGTCGGCAGTGGTCTGTTGTCCGTGGCGGCGCTGCTGGCTTCGGCCCATTGGGACGTGGAAACCATCGATGGCGACCGCCGTCCCCTGTCGTTGTTTGCGCTGACGGCGGCCGCCAGCGGGACGGGAAAAGACGCCGCTGATCGCATCACCAGCGCAGCGGTTTACCGCTGGCAGCGGCAGGCAAACGAAGCCTACCAGCAGGCCTTGCGCGATCACGAGGCCGCGCTGGGCAGCCGCAAAAAGGGCGAGCCACCACCAGAGCCGCCGACCGCGCCGCACCGACTGTGCAGCGACATGACCGTCGAGGGCCTGCGGCGCGCCTTCGCCGAAGGGGTGGCCTGTCAAGGTGTGTTCAGCACCGAAGCTGCCGCCGTGCTGGCCGGTCACGGCTTCAGCGCCGAGCACCGAGCCAAGACCGCCGCCGCTCTGTGCGGACTCTGGGATCGTGGTCATCTGTCTGTGCTGCGCGCTGGCCAAGGGCGATTCGAGCGCAGTGGGTTGAGGTTGTCTGCCCACCTGGCAGTGCAACCTGCTGCCGTAGCTGAGGCGCTACACGATCCGCTGCTGGCGCAGATCGGATTGTGGCCGCGCTTCCTGCTGGCCTGGCCGCCGATGCCGAAGCCGCGCCGCCATCTCATCTGGAGGCCCGAAGACGATCCCCATGTTCGGCGCTGGTGGATGCGCTGCGAGGATTTGCTGGCGCTGCCAGAGCCGGACGGCGAGCGCATCGTCTTGCGCCTGAGCGATGAGGCGCGGCAGGTTCTGGCGGACTTCTTTGAGGCCTGCGAGCGCCGCGCTGCGCGCGGCGGCGACCTGTGGGACGTGCGCCCCTTCGCGCTGCGCGCCGCCGAGCAGGCAACCCGTGTTGCTGGCGTGCTGACCGCCATCCGTGGGCACGCGGTGGTGAGCATGGAAGACGCGCACAACGGTGTGGCGCTGGCCAGCTACAGCCTTGGGTGTTGGCAGGCCGCGCTGGGCCGCCGCCAGCGCGACAAGGCCGCCGACCATGCCCTGGCACTACTGCGCTGGCTGCTGGATCGGCCTGGCGCGCGCGCCACCAGCACCGAAATCATCCGGCAAGGCCCGCGCGCGCTGCGCAGCGCCGAGGTGCGCGACGCTGCCGTGGCGCGGCTGGTCGAGACTGGCGTGGTGCAGGTTCGGGGCGGCGCTGTGGCCGTGGTCGGCGATTCCCTATCGCCACTCGCAGCGAAAACGGCGAAAGCGGCGAAAAGCCTTGATTCCCAAGGCTTCGCGCGTGGCGAAGACGCGGCGAAAGATGGCGAATCGCCAGCGCACCATGCCGATCCTTCGCCGGCTGTTCGCCACTCTTCGCCAGCCGTTCGTCATGCTGCAAGCCCTGCGCCGCAAGGGTTTTCGCCGGATTCGCCGCCTTCGCCGGTGATGGATGTGGCGAATCCAGCGCCGCTGGGCGACGACCGGCTGGAGGAATGGCTATGACCGCGCGCGAACTGCTGACCCGCTGCGCGGCTGCCGGCATCACGCTGGCCGCCGAGGCTGGCCGCTTGCGCGTGGCTGGCCCCGCCGAGGCCGTGCGGGAACTCACGCCGCTGCTGCGCGAGCACCGCGACGAGCTGCTGGTGTTGCTGGCAGGGTCTTCCGCCGCGCCAGCCCTCACCGGAGGGGCCCCCGATCCGGGGGTGCCTGCCGACCGCACCTGCGCCGCGTGCGCCCACCGAACCAGCGCTGGCACGTGCGCCCGGCCTGTCGAGGCTGGGCTGGCCGCTCACTTCGCGATCCGCTGGCCGCCTGCCGGGCATGCCGCCGTGTGCAAGGCGTTCGAGCGCCAGCAGCTGGCCGCCCACGGATCGGGGACGCAGACCCACCCGTTCGAGACCGCGCGCCGCAACTGGACGCCTGCGACCGCGAAGGAGCTGGCCGCGATGGAGCAGCGCCACCGCCGCGCCGTGGTGCTGGGGCTTGACCCGCAGCAGGCCGATTTGGCGAGCGACGTGCTGCACTGGCGTGACCGCACGGGCGACGACCGGCGGCTGTGCTTGGAGTGCCGCAGCCTGCGCGTTGGCACCACGTCCCGCTGGCACTGCGCGGCATTACATCTGCCGCTGGCGCAGCAGCTGGTGACGCAGCCGCATCGGTGCGAGACATTCCAAGACCTTCAGGAGGAGCGTCATGGCGATTGACGCGCTGATCCAAGGCCGCCTGCACGGCGACCCCGTGCGCCGCGAGACAAAGACCGGCAGGGCCTACGCCACCGCGCGGCTGGCCGTTACGGACGGCGACGGCGGGCAGCACCTGGTGAGCGCGATTGCATTCGACGCCGACGTTGTGCAGCAGCTGCTGGCGCTGTGCGACGGCGATGCGCTGGCCGCTGCGGGTGAGCTGAGCGCCTCGACCTTCACCGCGAAGACCGGCGAGGTCAGGCCTTCGCTGCGGCTGCTGGTGCACGCCATCCTGACGCCCTACACCGTGCGCCGCCGCCGTGAGGCCGCGACCGACCGCCGCGACGGGGGTACGCATACTACGCGCACCCCCGACCGCCAGCGCCGCCACAGCGCCGCGCTGCGCGCGCAGCAGCCGTTGCCTGACGACGACCTGGGCGGCCTTCCGCTTTGATCCACCAAACTGCTGACGGATACTGTCACCCAAAGGAGTCCGTGATGACAATCGAGCCACCCAAACGCCGACCGCCGAACGCTGGCAAGGGACGCCCAAAGGGCACGCCGAACAAGCTGACCGCCGACATCAAGGCCATGATCGAGGAGTCGCTGCGTCAGGCCGGCGGCGCTTCCTATTTGCTGAAGTGCGCCACCAGCGACGACCCGCGCATTGTGGCCGCATACCTGCGGCTGGTAGAGAAACTGTTGCCCCACCACGTCGAGGGGCCGAAGGACATCGTTGTCACCTGGGAGCCGTGATCATGCAGCGCCGAAGCGCAGCCATCGTTGTCGAAGAGGTCGAGGAGCTACTGAACGCCGCGCGCGCAGTTGCGACGCTGGTCGAGTGCCTGATGCTGGACGCCATTGACGGCGAATGCAGGCCCGACCCGCGCCTGGTGCTGAACGCCACTGCCGCCGTGGGCTTTCTGGCCGATGAGGCGCGACGGCGCACTGAGGAAGCGTTGGATCAGTTGACGCGGCATGCCTGAGCGCCTGCAGCCGCACGTTCTCGAGGCCGCGCGCCGCCTGGAGGCGCTGCAGCTGGGCGATCCGCGCAAGGCCGCTGAGGCCGCGCCGGACGTGCTGGCGCTGCTCGATCATGGCCGCGCTGGCCTGCTGGAGCTGGTGTTGCCGACGATCGCGGTGACCGGCTGGCAGGCCGAGCTGCTGCGTTGCGTTGTCGCGCTGGCGCGCGGTCAGGAGCCGCCGGAGCCGCTGCAATGGCTTCCAAACTGGTCGCAGAATTGCGCGTAAGCCGTTGATTCGAAAGGGAGGATTGACCGATGGCCCCACGTGCACGAAGGCCGAAGCTGGAGACGATGGCAGACGTCCGCACCGAGGCCGGACGGCTGTATCGCGACGCGCTGGCTGGCCGCCTGCCTGTGCGGGATGCGACGGCGATGGCGCACCTTTTGCGCGTGGTCGTGGAGACGCTGAAGGCCGAGACTGTGCAGCAAGACATCGTCGTGATCCAGAACCCACGCAGCTTCGAATAGCCGCCACAGGCCTGCCCATCACTCCCCCAATGGGGAGGCTATCGCTACCCCATAGCCCCCCCATTGCCCCC
>NZ_VJNB01000019.1 GCF_007556595.1 Tepidimonas alkaliphilus | reverse complement strand
ATGTCCGCCCCCAAGACCGCCGGCTGGACATGGACAAGCTCCTTGCCGCCTTCCAGCAGTTTTTCCGCGAAAACGCCGACGCCTGGATCGAGCGCTTTCAATACAAGGAAGCCGGCCCGCAGCTGCTGCTGCAGGCCTTCCTGCAGAGGATCGTCAACGGAGGCGGCCGCATCAGCCGCGAATACGGCCTTGGGCGCCGAAGAACCGACCTCTTCCTTGAGTGGCCGCTGGATGAAGCGCAAGGCTTTCTCGGGCCGGTGCAGCGCGTCGTTCTCGAACTCAAGATCCTGCACAAGAGCCTAGAGGCGACGATCGAAGAAGGGCTCACCCAGACGGCGGCGTATGCCGACCAGTGCGGCGCGCAGGAAGCGCACCTGATCGTCTTCGACCGCCGGCCCGGGCGGAGCTGGGAGGAGAAGATCTTCCACCGCCGCGAGACCATCGGCGGCCGCACCATCGGCGTGTGGGGGATGTGAGCAGGAGGAAACCGCATCAATGAACCTGATTGGACAACCGATCGCCGTTATCGGCCTGGGCTACGTTGGTCTGCCGCTTGCGGTGGAGTTTGGGAAGCGCTTCCCTGTCACCGGCTTTGACATCAAGCCGGAGCGCATTGCCGAGCTGCGCGCGGGGCGAGACAGCACCCTGGAGGTCGCGGAAGCGGAGCTGCGGGCGGCCACGAAGCTGCGGTTTACTTCCGACCGAGAAGACCTGCGCGACTGCCACATCTTCATCGTCACCGTGCCCACTCCGGTTGACCGTTTCAACCGTCCTGATTTGACTCCCCTCATCAAGGCCAGCCAGACGGTGGGCAGCGTGCTCAAATCGGGCGACGTCGTCATCTATGAATCCACCGTCTATCCCGGCGCCACCGAGGAAGTCTGTGTGCCGGTGCTGGAGCAGGCGAGCGGCCTGCGCTTCAACCAAGATTTTTTCTGTGGCTACAGCCCCGAGCGCATCAACCCGGGCGATCAGGCGCACCGTCTGCCCCATATCAAAAAAGTCACCAGCGGCAGCACCCCGGAAGCAGCCGACGCTATCGACGCCCTTTACGCCCAGATCATCACCGCCGGCACGCACAAGGCCAGCTCCATCCGCGTGGCCGAAGCCGCCAAAGTGATCGAGAACACCCAGCGCGACGTCAACATCGCCCTCATCAACGAGCTGGCCGTGCTGTTCAATCGGCTGGGCATCGATACGGCTGAAGTGCTGGAAGCTGCCGGCACCAAATGGAACTTTCTTCCCTTCCGTCCCGGGCTGGTCGGTGGTCACTGCATCGGGGTCGATCCCTATTACCTGACGCACAAAGCGCAGGAGGTGGGCCATCACCCGGAGGTCATTTTGGCTGGCCGGCGCATCAATGACAGCATGGGCGCCTATGTGGCCGAGCAGGTCATCAAGCTCATGGTGCGGCGGGGCATCAACCCCGTGGGGGCGCGCGTGCTGGTGCTGGGGCTGACGTTCAAGGAAAACTGCCCCGACCTGCGCAACACCAAGGTGGTGGACGTCATCAGTACTTTGCGGGAGTATCACACGCAAGTCGACGTTCACGACCCGTGGTGCAGTGCTGACGAGGCCCGCCACGAGTATGGTCTGGAACTGATGGCGGATCCTCCCGAAGCCACTTACGACGCGGTTGTCCTTGCCGTGGCGCACCGGCAATTCCGTGACGCCGGTCCTGCGGCCATACGCGCCTGGCTGAAGCCCCAGGGCGTCCTCTATGACGTCAAGCACGTCTTGCCGAAGGAGGCCGTCGATGCCCGCCTTTGATCGCCCGATGCGCGTCTTCATCACCGGCACCGCCGGCTTCATCGGCTTTCACCTGGCGAGGCGGCTGCTGGAGGAAGGCCATGTCGTGCACGGCTACGATGGTCTCACCGACTACTACGACGTGCGGCTCAAGCACCGTCGCCACGCGCTGCTGCGCGAACACCCTGGATTTTCCGCCACCGAGGCGATGCTGGAGGACCTGCCGGCGCTTGAGGCCGCCGCGCGCGCCGCGCAGCCCGACGTCATCGTCCACCTGGCCGCGCAGGCCGGCGTGCGCTACAGCCTGGAAAACCCGCGCGCCTACGTGGACGCCAACCTGATCGGTACCTTCCACGTGCTGGAGGTGGCCCGGGAGCTCAAACCCCGCCACCTGCTGATGGCCTCCACCAGCAGCGTCTATGGCGCCAACGAGGCGCTGCCGTTCGACGAACAGCAGAAGACCGACTGGCCGCTGACCTTGTACGCCGCCACCAAGAAGGCCAACGAGGCGATGGCCCACGCCTGGGCGCACATCCACGGCGTGCCGACGACGATGTTTCGCTTCTTCACCGTCTACGGCCCGTGGGGGCGGCCGGACATGGCGCTGTTCAAGTTCACGCGCGGGATTCTGGAGGGCACGCCGATCGAGATCTACAACCACGGCGACATGTGGCGCGACTTCACCTACGTGGACGACCTCGTGCACGCGATCCGGCTGCTGATCGAGGCCGTCCCGCCGGCGCCTGAGGCGCGCACGCCCGAAGCGGGCTGGCAGCCGGTGGAGGGCGACACGCTGAGCCCCGCCGCGCCGTGGCGCGTGGTCAACATCGGCAACTCCGACAAGGTGCGCCTGCTGGACTTCGTCGAGGCGATCGAGGCCGAGGTCGGCCGCCCCGCACAGCGCCGTCATCTTCCGATGCAGGCCGGCGACGTGCCGGCCACCTGGGCCGACTGCGGGCTGCTCAAGCGCCTGACCGGCTACGCGCCGCGCACGCCGTTCCGCGAGGGTGTGGCGCGGTTCGTGCGGTGGTATTTGAGCTATTGTGAGTGGGCGTTACGCACCCAGTGCAACGGTAGAGACTTCGATTGCGATCGATGAAGATAATTGTCCACGCAACATCAGAAGTGCAAAGCGCCAGCGTCGGCGACGGCACACGTATTTGGCAATATTGTGTTGTGCTGGCGAATGCGCGAATAGGTCGAGACTGCAATATCTGTGCTCATGTCTTTATTGAGAACGATGTGGTTATAGGCGACCGTGTGACTATTAAAAGCGGAGTCCAGCTGTGGGACGGCCTCCGGATCGAGGATGATGTTTTCATCGGTCCAAACGTGACGTTTACCAACGACAAGTTTCCACGCTCCAAGGTTTACCCCAAATCATTCACGACGACTGTTGTCCGGAAAGGGGCATCGATCGGGGGGGGGGCCGTCATCTTGCCCGGCGTTGTGATCGGCGAGCGAGCAATGGTCGGGGCCGGTGCGGTCGTCACGAAAGACGTGCCTGCCGGGGCGATCGTGATTGGAAATCCGGCGCGAATCGTAGGCGTTATTGCGGAGCAAGGCCATGAACATGTCGTGGCCGGCACTGCGCAAAGCCAGACGCATTACAGGGAGAACCCTGGTGCTACGTGACGTGACGGCAGCGGATGCGGCGTTCATCCTTCGCCTGCGCACCGACGAACGAAAATCGCGATATTTGTCTAAAACCCCGGCGGCACTGAATGCCCAGATTAGATGGTTGAACGAATACGCGCAGGTACAAGATCAAGCCTATTTCATCATTCAAGACTATGCAGGCGAGCCGGTCGGAACGGTACGTTTATATGACCCGAGAGAAGATAGTTTTTGTTGGGGAAGTTGGATATTAAAAGATGGTGCGCCTCAAACGGCTGCGATCGAGTCCGCGCTCATCGTATATGCGTATGCGATTGATCATCTCGGGTTCAAGCGCGCGCATTTCGATGTAAGAAAAGGCAACGAAAGCGTGTGGAGATTTCATGAGCGGTTTGGAGCAAAACGGGTGGGTGAAACCGATCAAGATTATTTGTACGAGATCGATTCAATTGCGATTGACTCAGCCAGGCGGCGATATCATAAATTTCTGCCGCAATCAATTACGATTGAGTGGATGTAGTGGCATCTTGGGTCGTTAAAAAATAATGGATGGGTGCGACCATGAGTCGAATCGAGCAATGCAAACTCATTGAGCTACCGAAAATCAGCGATCCGCGCGGCAATCTATCGTTCATCGAAGGCGGGCGGCATATTCCATTTGAGATAAAACGTGTTTTTTATCTATACGATGTGCCGACAGAGGAGGGTCGGGGAGCGCATGCTCACAGAAAACTGCATCAATTCTTGATTTGTTTGTCTGGAAGTTTTGATGTTTTGCTTGACGATGGCGAAGGTAAGCGAAGCGTCCACCTTAACAGACCGTGGAAGGGATTGCACATTCCCCCAATGATTTGGGCGTCAGAGGTTAATTTCGATCCGGGTTCTGTTTGTTTAGTGCTGGCATCGGATTTTTATAAAGAGAATGATTACATCCGTGACTATGAAGAGTTTTTGCGTTTAGCTGCCACGAAATGAACATTCCCTTTCTCGATCTGAAAGCCCCGCACAACGAGCTGTGCGCAGAACTGCAGGCCGCATTCGACCGCGTGCTCGATTCCGGCTGGTACATTCTCGGTAATGAGGTTAAGCAGTTCGAGCAGGAATTCGCCGCCTATTGCGAGGCTGAGCATTGCGTGGGTGTGGGCAATGGGCTGGAGGCGCTGCACCTGATTCTGCGCGCGTATGGCATCGGGCCGGGAGACGAGGTCATCGTGCCTTCCAATACCTACATTGCCACGTGGCTGGCGGTGAGCTACGCCGGGGCCACGCCCGTTCCGGTGGAGCCGGATGAGCGCACCTACAACCTCGACCCATTGCGCATCGAGTTGGCCATCACTCCGCGTACTCGCGCCATCATCGCGGTGCATTTGTATGGTCAGCCGGCGGATATGGATGCCATCAACGCGGTAGCGAGCAAGCATGGTCTGAAAGTGATCGAGGATGCCGCGCAGGCGCACGGGGCGCGGTACAAAGGGCGGCGCGTCGGTAGCCTGGGTGATGCCGCGGGTTTCAGTTTTTATCCGGGTAAGAATCTCGGGGCGCTGGGCGATGGGGGCGCGGTGACGACCAATGATGCAGAGCTCGCTGACAAGGTGCGCGTGCTCTCCAACTACGGCTCGCGCATCAAGTATCACAACGAGGTGAAAGGCTTCAATTCCCGGCTCGACGAATTGCAGGCGGCCTTCCTGCGCGAGAAACTGAAGAAGCTGGACGAATGGAATACGCGGCGCAAGGCGCTGGCTATCGAATACTTTAATCATCTCTCCCCTCGCCCTTTGGGAGAGGGGGCGGGGGTGAGGGAAATTGCGCTGCCCTTCGTCCCCGAGTGGGCCGACCCGGTGTGGCATCTCTTTGTGGTGCGCAGCCAGCAGCGCGATGTCTTGCAAAATTACCTGGCCGAGCGCGGCATCGGCACCATGATTCACTATCCCATACCGCCCCACCTGCAACCCGCGTATGCCGAGCTCGGTTACCGTGAGGGCGCATTCCCAATTTCGGAGCGTATCCACCGCGAGGTGATGAGCCTGCCCATGGGGCCGCATCTCGATACAGATGCTGTTTCATCGATCGCCCGCGCGGTCATGGGATTTTCCCGTGCGTGAAATCTGGACAAACATCGCCCACAGCAGCGGGGCCAAGATTTACTCTCTGCTCGTAGGTGTTTTTACGCTGGCGGTGACGGCTCGACTTTTGGGGCCGGAAGGGCGGGGGCAAGTTGCGGCCATTACCACGTGGGTGGCGATGTTCAGCACATTGGGCTACTTGAGCCTTGGCCAGGTGGCGCTGCACCGTATGGCCAACGATGCGCAGCGGCGATGCTTTGGCCCACTGCTGGGCAGCCTTTTGATGCTGGCGGGGCTGCTGACGCTGTTGGGGTGGGGGGTGGCAGCAGCGATGTATGTCACTTTTCCCGATGGGGCCTTCAAAGGCTTGCCCGGATGGGCCTTGCTGGTGGGTTTTCTGGCGCTGCCTTTTTTGATTTGGGAACAGTACGGCAGCTCGCTTTTGATGGGGCTTGAACGGCTACGTATCTACAACGTATTTCAAATAGTTGGTCGCACGTTAGCTGTGATGGCCATTTTCGTGCTGGTCGCGTGGCTTCAATGGAGAGTTGTCGGCGCACTGCTAGCCACTCTGGTTGGGCAGATCGTGGTGGCTTTGGGGGGGCTACGGTTTCTCTGGCAGTATGCACAGAACACCGGCTCCTCTTGCCAGCCATCAAAAGTAGAAATCGTGGCCTTGTTGCGTGGTGGTGCCAAATTGCACCTGAACGCCATTGGCACCTTTTTTTTCACCTCGGCCAATGTGCTCATCCTCAACCATTATCACGGTGCGGAGCAGACTGGCTATTTTCAGCTGGCAACCCAGTTACTTGGGGTTCTCATGATCATTCCGCAGTCGGCGAGCATGGTGATCTATGGCAAGGTGGCCACACTCGGCCCCGATGGTGCCTGGCCGGCCAATAAAAAACTGCTCAAACAAATCACGTTGGGCATGGTGGTTCTGAGCGCTTTTGCCGCACTGCTTGCCCCCTGGGGTATCACCCTGCTGGCAGGGGAAGCCTTTCGTCCAGCGGTCGAACCCTTCCAATGGATGCTGCTGGGGTTGATTGGCATGACCTTCTCCACCGTGATGGCCCCGCAGTGGATCGGGCGGGGGTATTTCTGGCAGGCGTCAGCCATCACCCTGTTGCTTGGCATCGTGAGCTTGGGTGCCAACCTGTGGCTGATCCCCGGATATGGAATGAAAGGGGCGGTTTATGCGTTTCTGGGAACTTACTTTGTTTCAATCATAGGAAATGGAGCGATGGCGTGGCATTGCGAGGTGAGTTATGGTCGAGAGTAGTGTTGTATCCAAGCCCTTGGTGTCAATATTTGTGATTGCTTACAATCAGGAAAAATTTATTGGGCCTGCCCTGGAGTCGGTGCTCAATCAGACGTATGACAATATTGAGGTTGTCGTTGGTGATGACTGTTCGAGTGATGGAACGTGGGATGTCATCTGCGAATACAAGGCTCGATTCCCAGGAAAGATTGTCGCGTTCCGGAATGAGCGCAATCTTGGCATTACCGCAAATAGCAACGAGGTTTTGAGGCGCTGCCGAGGGAAGTATGTGGCGCATATGGGCGGAGACGACCTTTTTTTGCCCGAAAAAATCGCCAAGCAGGTTGCAGCAATGGAGGCGGATGAGCGTATTGTGTTGTGCTACCACGACATCGAAGTGTTTCAGTCGGAAACGAATGAGACGATCTGTTTCAAAAGCAGTGGTTCAAAAAGTTATCCGCCCAAATCTGGTTTTGCACACGCAGTTGTCAAGCATGTTGTCGAGAGCGGGAATATGCTTATGGCAGCTATGTCAGTCATGGTCCGCCGCGATGCCATACCGGAACACGGCTATGACTATCGTGTGCCTTACGCATCGGACTGGCTCATGTGGATAGAAGTGCTGGCAGGGTCAGATGCGAACGCGCGGGTGGTGTTTTTGCCCGAGGTATTGGCGCGCTATCGCAGGCATGAGAACAACATCACCAACCGGAGTAACGTTTACCGGGCAGATCCTTACGTGACTTTGGCCATAACAGAGGCGAAATACCCATGGCTGGTTCCGGCGGTAAGAAAAGCTATTGTGAGAATGAGATACTCTAGAGGTATCAATTATATTCTTGCTGGGGATGCCTCAATTGGGCGGCTTTTGCTGTTGGAAAGCTTGAGGTGCGGTTGGGTATCACCGAAAATCTTTTACTGGTTGCTAGTAAGCTATTTTCCCTGGGTTAGAAGGCGTAACAAACTTATGGAGGGGAAGTGAACCTCCTCATCTTCATCTCCTCCCTCTCCTCCGGCGGCGCAGAGCGTGTTACGGCGAACCTGGCAACCCATTGGGACGGCAAGGGATGGCAATTGACGGTCGTCACGCTTTCCGATGCGGAGTCCGATTTTTATCAACTGCCCGCTTCGGTGCGGCGCATCGGGCTCGGACTGCTGCGTGAAAGCCCCAATGTGGGGTTTGGCCTTGTCAATGCCCTGCGTCGCATCGTTGCGCTTCGGCGTGTCTTGCAAGAAATCCGCCCAGATGTCGCCTTGGCGATGATGGACAAGAACAATATCCTGCTGGCGTTGGCGGCCGCGGGGTTGCCGGGGATCGTCCGCATCGGCTCGGAGCGCACCCATCCGCCGCAGTATCCCCTGGGGCGGATGTGGGAATGGCTGCGGCGGCAGACCTACCGTGAGCTTGATGGGGTTGTTGCGCTCACCGAAGAATCAGCCGCCTGGTTGCGCCGGCATACCTCGGCCCGCCGCGTGCCGGTCATTCCCAATGCCGTGCCGTATCCGTTGCCCACGCATGCGCCCTACCTCGAGCCGCCGGCCCGTAGCAGAGAGGGCGAGCGCCTGTTGCTTGCGGTCGGTCGATTGGTTGACGAAAAACGTTTTGATCTCCTGATCGCCGCCTTTCAGGAACTTGCCGCACGGTTTCCCCGCTGGCGGCTGATCATTCTGGGCGAAGGCCCGCTGCGGGGTGTGCTGATGCAGCAGATCGCGGCGGCCGGCTTGACGGAGCGGGTCGCATTGCCGGGACGGGCGGGCAATGTAGGCGAGTGGTATGCAGCAGCGGATCTTTATGTGATGAGCTCGCGCTTCGAGGGTTTTCCAAACACCCTGGCCGAAGCCATGGCGCATGGCCTGCCCGCGGTCAGCTTCGATTGCGACACAGGGCCGCGCGACATCATCCGCCACGAGGTGGATGGTCTGCTTGTGCCCCCCGGTGATGTGGATGCGCTTGCCCGGGCGCTCGCGCGGCTGATGGCAGATGATGCACTACGACAACGCTACGCCGCGCGGGCCGTGGAGGTGCGGGAGCGGTTTTCGATGGGGCGGATCGCGGGGATGTGGGAGCGACTTTTCATGGATTTGACGCAGATCAAGGGGCGCGGATGATCACGGGCGGGCGTGGTATCGGTCGCGCGGCGCGGGTAGCGCTGTTTCTCCCCTCCCTCAACGGCGGCGGCGCCGAGCGGGTGGCGGTGACGCTGGCCAATGGCATCGCGGCGCGCGGCTTCGCGGTGGACTTGGTGCTGGCCCGTGCGCAGGGGCCTTATCTGGCGGACGTCGGCCGGGATGTGCGCATCGTCGATCTGAAGGCCGGCCGGGTCGTCCGGGCGCTTCTGCCCCTGGTGCGCTATTGGCGCCGCGAGCGGCCGGTGGCGATGCTGTCGTTCATGAACCACGCCAACGTCGTGGCGGTGTTGGCGCACAGGCTGGCGGGGCGGCCGGGGCGGTTGGTGGTGTCGGAGCGTGTTCACATTGGTTCCGAAGCACCTCGTGCCCACGGTCTGCAGCGGCGCCTCGTCTATGCATTGGTGCCATGGGCCTATCGGCGGGCCGATGGCGTGACGGCGGTGTCGCGGGAAGCGGCGCGCGATCTGGAGCGCTTTGCCAGGTTGCCGGCGGGCCGGGTGCAGGCGATCTACAACCCGTTCGATCTGGCGCGCATCGACCGGCTGGCGCGGGAGCGGGCCCCTCACCCGTGGTCGCAGGCGGATGAGCGGCCCGTCATCGTGGCGGCGGGCCGACTGACTGAGCAGAAGGATTTCCCGACGCTCTTGCGGGCGTTTGCGCAGGTGCGGCGGCAGCGCCCTGTGCGTCTGCTAATCCTGGGCGAAGGTGAGCTGCGCGGGGAGCTTGAGGCGCTGGCCCGCCAGCTCGGGCTGACGGATGACGAGGTGCAACTGCCCGGCTTTGCGCGTAATCCGTATGCCTATTTTGCGCGGGCGGCCTTGTTCGTTCTGTCGTCGCGGTGGGAAGGGTTGCCCGGCGTGTTGATCGAGGCCATGGCCTGCGGCGCACCGGTGGTGGCCACCGATTGCCCCAGCGGCCCGCGCGAGATCCTGGAGGATGGCCGCTGGGGGCCTCTGGTGCCGGTGGGGGATGCGGATGCGCTGGCGCGCGCGATGCTGGCGGTGCTGGCCACGCCGCCCGATCAGCGGCCCGATGTCCGCCTGCGCGCCCGGGACTTCGACCAGGAGCGGGCCGTGGACGCCTACCTCGACGTGCTCGGGCTGCCGCGGCAGGCGGCGCAGGAGGCGCGGAGGTGAAGGTGCTGCACGTCATCACGGGCTTGGGCGACGGCGGGGCGGAAGCGGTGCTGCATCGCCTCATCACCCACGACCCGCACGACGAACATCAGGTCGTCTCGCTCACCGGGCTGGGCAAGTACGGACCTCTGCTCGCCGAGCGCGGAGTGGCGGTGACGGCCCTGCACATGCCGCGCGGGCGGCTGACGTGGGTGGGGTTGCGCGGCCTGTGGCGCGCGGTGCGGCAGGCGCGTCCGCACGTCATCCAGACCTGGATGTACCACGCGGACCTGCTGGGAGGCGTGGCGGGGCGGCTGGCGGGCGCGCCGGTGGTGTGGGGGGTGCGCAACACGACGCTGGAGCCGGGGCGCTCGTCGCGCGGCACGATCGTGGTGGCGCGGCTGTGCGGGTGGCTGTCGCGCCGGGTGCCGCAGCGCATCGTCGCCTGCGCCCAGGCGGCGGTGCAGGTGCACGCGGCCCTGGGGTATGACCGGGCGCGCATGGTGGTCATCCCCAATGGGTATGACCTGGCGCGCTTCCGCCCGGACACTGAAGCGCGCGCGCGACTGCGGTGCGAGTGGGGGGTGCCGGATGACGTGCCGCTCCTCGGCATGGTGGCGCGATTCGACCCGCAGAAGGATCATCCCAATCTGATCGCGGCGCTGGGGCGGCTGCGCCAGGCCGGCCATGGGTTCCGCGTCGTGCTGGTGGGCACGGGGGTGGACGCGGGCAATGCGGCGCTCGCGCAGGCTGTCAGCTCGGCGGGCCTGCAGGAGGAGGTGCGCCTGCTGGGGCCCCGGGCGGACATTCCGGCCGTGATGAACGCGCTGGACGTGCATGTGCTGTCCTCGGCGTATGGCGAGGCCTTCCCCAACGTGCTGGCCGAGGCCATGGCCTGCGGCACGCCGTGCGTGACGACCGATGTGGGTGATGCCGCGCAGATCGTGGGCGAGACGGGCTGGGTGGCGCCGCCGCGCGACGCGGCGGCCCTGGCGGGCGCGCTGGAGCATGCCCTGCACGCGTGGCGGGATGCCCCCGGCTGGCGCGCGCGGCAGCAGGTGTGCCGCCAACGCATCGAGCAGCGCTACAGCATCGAGGCGATGGTGCAGCGTTATCGTTCGGTGTGGGAGGAGGCGGTTGCGCTCGACCATCCCAAAGGGGAAAGATCATGACCCTACCCGACGTGCGCTGGAAGCAGCGTTTCGACAACTTCGGCCGTGCGCTGCGGCAGCTGACGGATGCGGTGACACTGCGGCATTCTCGACCGCTGTCAGAGCTTGAGCGACAGGGGCTGATCCAGGCGTTCGAGTTCACCCACGAGCTGGCTTGGAACGTGCTGAAGGACTATCTGGAATATGAAGGCATCACGTGTACTCTTAACCTTCTTGGGTTGCAGTTGTTGACTCGTCGGCAGGCTCCTGTCGGACCTGCTGCACGAAGCGCTGCACGGTCTGGTACGGGGTGCGACCGTTGTTGCGGTAGCCCAGGTGCGGCCGCTCATGGTTGTCGTGGTGCAGCCAGGCATCCAGGTCGCGCTGCAGTTCGACGAGCTCCGTGCAGACCTTCTGGCGCAGCGCGACACGGAAGAACTCATCGGGCACGCTGCGGTGCAAG
>NZ_VJNB01000018.1 GCF_007556595.1 Tepidimonas alkaliphilus | reverse complement strand
CTGCAGCTCAACGACATCGAGCATCGCCGCACCCAGGTGCGCCGGCCACAAACCAACGGGTTCGTGGAGCGCTTGCACCGCAGCGTGCCCGATGAGTTCTTCCGTGTCGCGCTGCGCCAGAAGGTCTACACGGAGGTCGTCGAACTGCAGCGCGACCTGGATGCCTGGCTGCGCCACGACAACCATGAGCGGCCGCACCTGGGCTACCGCAACAACGGTCGCACCCCGTACCAGACCGTGCAGCGCTTCGTGCAGCAGGTTCGACAGGAGCCTGCCGGCGAGTCAACAGCTGCAACCCAAGAAGGTTAAGAGTACATCGCAAAACCAGCAAAAACTAAAACATCACCCCCGGCCCAGGCCGGGTTTTTTAATCAGCAAGGATTGCTTTCCTTCACCTCAACCCCAGACCAACCTATTTTTATCGTATCTGGCAAACTTGCTTGTGGTACAGAAAATGCCCAAAATGGCGCCGTGATGCGACCATCCCGCTGCGCTTTGCGCCAAACCTGCTCATAGCCGAAGACGTGCTCACCAAGCGCACAGGGCGGTGCCGCAGCTATAACGACGTTGCTTTCAATACGCTTGCCCCGAAGCCAAAGATTGCAGGTGTCATTGGCATTGAGCGTGATACTGTATTCGACTTCGTGATCTCCTTCTCGCAAGGGGTATCGTTTGGCAGTCCAATCCGACCACCACAATACCGATCCTGGATTGAGTTTGTCGTGGAGGTGCGCAAGCTCTTTTTCCTGCGCAGCCTCATCATCAATTTGAAACGCAACCTTGGAGTTGCCAAACAGCAAGCGCTGATCAATGTCTATGCGCCCTTGGGGCAGCAGATCGCCCACCCTGTGAGAGCGGTGGGTGGTCTTGTTGCCCTCATCGATTTTCAGTTCAAATCCCGGCCGCACAAATGCGAGCACCTTTCCCTCGGACGCGCGCCGGTTTTGGTCAAGCACGGCAATGTTGCAGACGCCATCTTTCAGGGCGCTGTGCCGGTGGCGATTGACGCGCCCTGCCGTCTGAATGATGGAGTGCATGCTGGAGGGCTCGATGATGGCCCAGTCGAAGTCGTGATCGCGCCCCACCTCTTCGGCGGGGGTGGCAACCACGACAAAAACGATCTCGCAGGCCTCATTCCAGGCTTGACCAAGCTCGTCCTGCACGAGGCAGGCAAGCCGTTGGAGCCAGTCTGCTCCCTTGCGCTTCAGGTACCGGTCGAGCCATTCTTCTTTGGCGGTGCGCCGCATGAGTGGCTCGCGGGCATGGTAGGTCATGAGGCGCAGCGGCCGCTGCGCGGGCTGCCTGCCTGCCTGCTCGGCTAAAAAATCAGACACTTCCAAGCAGGTGCTTACGTTGGCAACACGTATCAGTCCCCACGAAAAACGCTTGCCAGGCGCAATCTCGTAACGTGTGGCCTCGTGAAGGGGGCGAATGGCGCGCGTCAGGCTCGCAGGCCAGCTTGGCGGCTCTATCGGCTGCACAAAGGCGCGACGCAGCGTCGCTGAGGCTGCGGCTGCAGATGCCGTCTGCAGACAAAATTCGGCAAACGCTTGCTCATCGTCAAGTGGTGCCCAGCGGGCAGCAGCCGCATGGCTGACCATCAGCATACGAGCAGCAGGTGGCGCCTCATCCTTGCCAAAGGAAGCACAGTAGGCCTGCAACCCACTGCGATAGGCCCGAGTGATCGCCCGGCGCAGGGTGTCGTTCAGGGTGGCGCTGCTGACGATCACATGCCGCCCAAAGGCTGCGGCCGTGTGCACCAGCCGCAGGATGGCGCCTATTGCCTTGGTGTCGTACGAGTCGAACTCGTCGAGGATCAAGTCGCTCGTGAGCAGCCGCAGCAGCGCGAAGGCGTGACGCTGGTTCGGCTCGGTCATGTCGGCAGCCGCATTGAGGAAGTCGGCGGTGCAGCACAAAACGGGGGCGGCCAGCAGCGTCAGCGCTGAGTGGTCGGCGCGCAGTCTGGGGGCCAGGGCGTCCACGACTTCGCGCAAGCCTTCGCCTCCGCAGACGAGGGGGGCGAAGGCTTCGCCGCTGCGATCCGGCTTGTTGCCATCGGCAGCGTCCAGGTCATCGAGGATTGGCGAGGCATACAAGTCCAGAACTTCGCGGCTGCCGATCAGGGCGGCGCACTGCGTACGCGCATCAAGCCCGAGCTCCTCGGTCAGCGCGGTGTGGGTTTGCAGCGTCAGGGTGCGCAGGTTGAAAAGAAGTGCCACGCGAACATGGCGTCCCGCCCGCAATGCACAGGCCAGCCGCATGTTGGCGCGGGTCTTGCCGCTGCCGGTCGCCGCGACGTTGAAGACGAGCGCAGGGCCTTGTGCCTCGCGGGCGGCGCGCACGGCCTGCTCTTGCCAGGCGAATGGTCCCGCCGCCTCCTCTTCAACTTGGGCCAAGCGAGCGGCGGTGACCTCGTCCAAGATAGGAAGCGCGGGCCGGGCAAAGAGCGCCACATTGCGCGAGGCCTGCGCCGCCACGGCTTGCAGGTGCCCGAACAAGTCTTGGTGCAGGCTTCGCTTGCCGCTCTTGTCGCGAATGGTGTTGGCGTAAAGGCGCTCGGCTTCGCCCTTGGCGCCAAAGCGATCGGCGCTGGAAGAAATGCTTTGGTCAGCCAGAATCAAGCACGCTCGCGCCACCAGCGTGATGCTGTGCCAGTAGACGGAACCCGCCGGACAGGATTGGAGCCGCCTCCAGGCGCGTTCGAAGCGCCGCTGCCATGCAAGCCACTCCTGCTGATGCCCCGCCTGGATGATGAGCGCGCGCCGATCTTGCAAGGTCAGCGTGCTGCGCACGTGACGCGCGGGGCCGATCAGTTTGGATGGCGGCAGAACCCCATCATCTGTAGCCAAGCCGAGATCAGGGCTGGCCAGGCCGTGGTGGTGCGTGGCAGCCAGCAGCAGCACGGCAGACAGCGCATCACCGATCGAGTCGCCAAAGGGCATCCACTGGGCATCGAATCGCGCCCCCTGCACGTCCTGGTTCCACGTCTCGATCGCACCCAGCACGCCGGGCTGACCACCTCGCAGCCAGCGCCAGAGGATGTGTGCAGAGACCCACTCGTGTCGGATCGGGTCGCTTTGGGGCTCCTGAGCGGCTTCTTGCGTGCTGCGCCTGAGCTTGGCCTGAAAGTGGGTGTTGGCCTTGCCAATATCGTGCGCCAAGCCTGCGCAGGCGGCCAGCAGCGCAGCGTGTCGCCAGGGCAGCGCCATGCTCCGCTTGCGCTTGGCAGTCTCGGCTACGAAGGCGCCGTGGTTGTCGTAGTGATGACGGTTGCCAACGACCCAGAGCAGCTCCATGCGATCCATGCCAACGTTGCGATAGCACGCCACCGACGTGTGGCGCGAGATCTTGCGTTTGAGCGCCGCGCGCACTTCAGCGAGCGCCTCTTCGGTGATCGGGGTGATCCAAGTCTGGGCCGCGATGCGGTTGGCGTAGGCATCCAGCACCCGCCGTACGCGCTGCTGGGCCCTGCCCTCGGAGTTGCTCACAAAAAGAACGTGCATCAGGCCTCCCTGACTTCTCTGAGGCTCAGAAGGGGCGGCCAGATTGCTTCTGAACTGAAGCCGCTCTGAGCGTAGAGCCGCTGAACATGAAACACCCGGTGACGGGCGATACGGGTTTGGCCGCGCTCGTCGAGATTGAGTTCACGCGCAAAAGCGGCGCGCTGATCTTGTGTGAGCCTCTCATCGAAGACGGCCTGCAGGGTTACGCTTTCTTTTGGCAGGGCAAGCTCTGGCGAAAAATCGGCAGGCATCGAGCGCGCGGACAAGCGCGCTGCGGCGATGCGGCTAATCACGAAAGACTTGAGCGGATAGCCGCTGGCCTGCAGATCGTGCGCCCAGAGCCGAACTTGACCGCCATCGAACTCAAGGCCAACGGGTGCGATCCAGCGAGTGCGAAGGGTATCGCCGACTTTGAGTCCTACGTAGTCGATTTCCAAGGTGCGCTGGATCGGGCGGCCGCTGCCGCCCAGCCGAACCAGAGAACGCAAGATGGCCGAGAGGCTTTCTTGGGAGTTTGCTTGCACGCCCTGCAGCGGTTGCTGCAAGGTCAAGCACTCGTGCTCGCGCAAGCCCGACTCTTGAAAAGGCGCACTGCAGCGCAGCAGTTCCAGCATCACCAGCGGACTGGCCTGCGGATGCTCGGGCTGCCCGAGAAGACGTATGACTTCGCCGCGCTGATGCGTCAGGACGGCGCGCCCCTCGATAGTCCAAGTCTTGGCAGCCCTGATGAGGTCGCGGCTGGCGACCTGAGGCACGATGCCAAAAGCTTCCGTGATGTCCGCAACCTTGCAGCGCCCCACCCAGGTTGCGCGCCTGAGGATGAAGACCTGGCGCCGCAGCACTTCTTGGCTTACTTCGTTTTTCCTCAAGGTTTGAACTATATAGTTCACACAATTTGGACATTATACCCGGCGTGACGCTACCATAACAACACAAGAGACGACATCACAGGAGTCTTGTCGTGGCCGCAATACCTGCCAACACCAAAGCGTTTTACACCCGTTTCGGGCTTGCCTTGTCTACGGTTACAGGACAAGAGCCCAGGCAGGCCTGCAAAGACCTGGGGATCTCAGAGGCCGCCCTCAAAAGCGCCTTCTCCATCAAGGGCAAGAACCTGCAAGCCAAGTGGGATGACGAGCGCATGGAGCGCTTCAATGCCGGCAGCCCCGATCCGGCCGATGCGGCGCTGCTGACTTCGGTGCTGCTGTGGAGCAGCTCGTTGGCCGCCTCGCTCAAAGCCGGCGGCATCGCGCGCGCAGCCTTCGAAGAGGCCTGTCTACAGGCAGCACAAAACGATCCGCAGGCGGCATCGGGCGATCTGGCGGCTTGCTGGAACGTCATGGTGCAGGCCGCTCAAGCGCTCAAAGCTAAGGCGGCCGCCAGCGGGCAGCATGTCCAAAGCGTTCGCGAGGCCGCCTCGGCTGCGGCCTGCCACTTCCACAGCAAGCTCATTCACAGCAGCGCGGAAAGCGGCGCGCTGCTGCGCGTTGGCAGCACCACCAAGGCTCTGCCCTACCTCTACAGCGGTCACTTCGAACACCTGGAGCTCGACTTCTTCCCCAATGGAACCCCGACCGCAGCCACATGCCGCAAGGCCAACGCGCTGCTGCAGCAGCTGCGCGCAGGCCAGACGCTGGCCCAAGAGGATCGCGAAGTCGCCCAAGCCTTTGAGGCCGCCGTGCAAGAGATGGGCAGCGGTGAAGACCGCGCCTGCAACCGCTTCGTGGATTCCAGGCTTCGCCAGCTGAAAATTCCCAAAGATGGCGGCTATGTCGTGATTACGCCGCTGGCCTGCCCCGGACTCTCGCGCGAGATTGCGCGCTGGCAAGAACAGATCCGACAAGAAAAAGAAGAGCCGGGCGAGACGGCGTTTCGTCCGACAACACTTGAACTTGGCTACGGGGGGGCCAACATCCAAAACGCCACCTCCATTCGTGAAGTCACGCGCGTGCTGATTTTTGAGGCGCCCAATGTTGCGGAAAATGCAACAACAGCGGCGCTATCCGTCATCCATCGCGGCTGGCGCGTGCCGATTCGCGACATGGCTGAAGCGCTTGAGGCGCACATTAAGCACGTGCGCAAGAACGCCTGGCTTGACGATCACGACAGCCACCTTGCCAAAACGATTGAACGGGCCGACGGCGGCGCCCTGCAATCCGCGGTTCAGATCGCGGTCGCCGACTGGCGCGAGAAGTTGCAAGCCCTTATGGAGGCAGCAGAAGATAGTCCCGATCTGGCTGAACAGGCGCGGCAAGCAGCCAATTCGCACGGCGTCCTGGTTAAAGCCATGCTCGATGGCGGGCTTGGCCCAGAAGCTGTTGAGGCATTGCAGCACAGCATTGTGCAGGCCATCGAGACTTACTACGACGCCAAGGCCCACAAGGAGCCCGAAACATACCTCCTGAGCGACAAAGAGCGCACGCGCCTGAGGGATTTGGTCAAAGAGCTGGTGGGCGCCAAGATCTGAAGGAGCAAGCACCGTGAGCTATTTGATTTTGAAGCATATCCGCGCGCATCGCGCCAACGGCCTGCAGACGCACTACCTGGCCGCACCCGCCCCCGTCTTTGCGGCCTGCATGCTCGGGCACGCCATTGCGGCGCGCCTCGGAACCCGGGATCTTGGGGTGGCCATCGTCCATCACCGCGGGCACCTGCAGATCGATGAGTGGCCCAGTGAAGCTCCGGCGCGTGCCGCCTGGCAGGTGCGCGGCGCAAGCGGCCCCTCGTCCGCCCCCCTTGAAAACCCCATCCAGCCAGGCGTGCTGGCTGAGCTGGACCTGTCGCTCATCATCAAGCTGGAGCGCGTTGTCGATCTCAAGCAGGTCGAGGGCATTCTTAAGGCCATGCCTTTGCGGCTGGCGGGCAGCCCCATCGCCAGACTGCCGATGCTCATGCAGACCAACGACGCCCATCATGCTCTCAGAAGCTGCGGTCGCGGCTTTGTGACCTTGGATGCACGTCAGTATGTGCAAGCCAAGCTTGATAGTGGCGTCGGTATTTTGGATGCGATGTTCCATCGAACACCCGGCGAAGCCGGATGGTTCGTGCCAGCCACCGTTGGCTACTCGATGTTGAGCCGCTTTGAGCCGCGGCGCAACGTGCGCGATCAGCTGCCACACGCCTGGGCAGAAGCGCTGGTGGGACTTGTGGAGTACCGCTCGACGTTCAGCTTCGGCGAAAACGATTCCATTCCACTCTGGCGTCATGGCTGGGTTGACGACCAGGCCTTCATTGTCCAGCAATAACCTTGAAAGGAGCCCTTATCATGCAACAGCTTGGCAAACTCCCTGGCATCTTCGCCGTGCAGCGTGGCATCATCCTTTCGGATGCGGTCTTTTACAACGCTGTCGATGGAAACGAGCGCTCGCCCGTCAAAGTCGTGCGCCATGGCGTGCTTGGCACTCAAAACGTGGTCGGCAAAGAAAAGGACGTGAAAAATCCGCAGCGCACCGAGTCGGCCAAAACCGAAGCCGATGCCAACGGCCTGATCGTTACGTTCTCGCTCTCTACGATCGACCTGCGGCAAAGCGTCTACGCCTGTTCTGAACCAGACTGGAAAAGCGCGGTGCTCGGTTTCATCGAGCGCTACGAAAACAGTGAGGAACTCCACGAGCTGTGCCGACGTTACGCTCGCAACATTCTCAATGGACGCTGGCTGTGGCGCAACCGTCTGCTCGGCCGTTCAATCACGATCCAAGTGACTTCGACAAAATATCAAAAAACGATCGCGGTTGATGCGCTCAAAATCCCCTTCAACTCTTTTGGCAACTACTCCGCGGAGGAGCAGGAACTGGGCAGCTGGCTGCACGAAAGCTTTGCCGGATCTGTCGACACTATTCACGTGCGCGCCCATCTTGACTTTGGCATGACGGGTTCGATCGAGGTCTTTCCGTCACAAAACATGGTGATGAAAAAGCCCGATGGCTTTGCGCGCAGCCTCTACAAGCTGGATCGCATGAGCCGTCACGATCTCATCAAGCTCGTGGGCGAAACCCAGGCTGATCGCTATATGGCCGACATGATTGACATGGGCATCGCAGCCCTGCGTGACCAGAAGGTCAGCAATGCCATCCGAACCATCGATACGTGGTATGAGGGCTCGGGCGACGCAGCCCCGATCCCGATCGAGCCCCTGGGTGCCAACATCGAGCGCAATATGATCATGCGCCCCCCGAGCTCGGCCAACAATCTCTTTTACTTGTTGCCGCGCGTGCTGCCGACCGCACCTCAAGCCGGTCAATTCAACGCCGAGGCTGCTTTCGTGCTCGCCAATCTGATTCGCGGCTTTGTTGGCAGCGAAAAGGATGAAAAACAAAAGACTGGCGGCGATGAGGAAAACACGGCCAAGAAGCGCGGACGTCCGCCAAAGAATCAAAACAACGACACCGAAGAAAAGCAGGCCGCAGCACAAACTGATACACTTTTCTGAGCACGCCATGTTTGCCCAGTACTATCTCGATATGATGACGCGGAAAAGCGTCGAGATCGCCCCGGGTGTGCTTGTCTCCAGCCTGGTTCAGAAAGCGCACCCTTTTCTGAAAGAGACGGCGCAAGAGCGCCGCTACATCGCTCTGGCCTTTCCTGACATGGGCAAGGGCTTCGGTATCGGAAAGCGGCTGCGCTGGTTTGCCCAGCAACGCGAGACGCTTGAATTTTTGCTTGATGGGCTGCTTGGCGATAGCCGATTTGATGATTACTGGATTGCCAGACAGATCAAGTCTGTTCCAGTCAGCTATGACCGGCAGGCAGCGTATGCTCGCTACCGCATCAGTCACGCGCTTTCCGCAGCACGGGCCGCGCGTCATCCGCGCGCAGACACGCTCAGCGACATCAACCGGAAGATGCGAAACAAGCGCATATCGTACTTACAACAAAGCCCGGCCGGAATTGGCTATCTCGATTTGCGTTCATCTTCCACGCATCAGCAATTCCGGCTGTTTGTCCAGAAGATTGATCGCGGTCCTGATGAGGTGGCCGACGGAGCCATTCCGGACAGCTACGGGTTGTCACGCACATCACAAATCATTCCGCTGCCGGAGTTCGAGTCATGAGCCAAGAGCCGCGCTCGCGCGCGGTTCTGATGTCCAGACGCGCAAACGTCTACTATCTGGAGCACGTTCGCCTGGTGCAGCGGGGCGAGCGCCTGATGTATCTCAGTGAATCGGGAGAAAACATCGATCAATTCATCAACATTCCATACAAAAATACGGCCTTCATTTTGCTTGGCAAGGGCACAAGCATCACCGATGCAGCTGCACGCAGGCTTGCCGAAGCCAACATCGTTCTTGGCTTCTGCGGCAGTGGCGGCTCGCCGCTTTTGGGAGCAACAGATGCAACATTCTGGCTGCCGCAGGACGAATACAGACCAACGGAGTACATGCAGGCGTGGGCGCGCATGTGGTTTGATGAGGGCGCACGTCTGAAGGCGGCGAAAGAATTTCTCGACTTTCGTGCTGATCTCGCCAAGAAAAAGCTTGACGTCGAAGGCGCGGTCGATGCTGCAGAGGCGCTAAAACAAGCTGCCAAACATGCCAGCAGTACAGAAGACCTTCTGTCTGCAGAAGCCGTCTATGCCAGGAGGCTTTATGCGATATTGGCGCGCAAATACAAAATTGACTTTTCGCGCGAGCCCGGCAAAGGCAAAAAGGAGACGGCATCCGACTTGGTCAACAGCTTTCTAGATCACGGCAATTATCTTGCATATGGTTACGCGGCTTGCGCTCTTCACACGCTCGGTATATCATTTGCTTTCCCGGTCTTGCATGGGAAAACACGACGTGGAGCTCTTGTTTTCGACGTAGCGGATCTGGTCAAGGATTGGCTTGTGATGCCGCTAGCGTTCGAGTTCGGCGTCAAGAAGTCCGAAGACCGCGAGCTGCGCGCGGCCATCATCCGTCGCGCGCACGACGACGAGGTTCTCGACCTTCTTATGACCTTCGTCAAGTCTATCTGCGAAAAATACTCGAAAAATCAAGGGCTTGCGCAAGAGTCTCCGCCGCAAGGTTCAGCGTGAGCAGGCATGTGCAAGTGCTTGTCGTTCTTTAAAAACGTGACGTTGTAAGAACGATTATCCGCCGTATAGGCGGCTTAGAAGTCAAGATCACCGCGATGGTGCACTACTACAAGATTATCCGCCGTATAGGCGGCTTAGAAGAAGACCGTGGCGCTGATCGCCAATCTGGCCGAATTATCCGCCGTATAGGCGGCTTAGAAGTGGAAGCCCACCGAGGCCTCCGACCTCAAGATATTATCCGCCGTATAGGCGGCTTAGAAGGGCATCATGAGCAAGTGAGGGGTGCGCTATGCATTATCCGCCGTATAGGCGGCTTAGAAGGGGGTGCAGCGAGTGTGCGGGGAGGGGTGCAGATTATCCGCCGTATAGGCGGCTTAGAAGCGATGCAAGAGCCTGAACCGCTGGCGACTCTCATTATCCGCCGTATAGGCGGCTTAGAAGGTCAACTAGGGGTAAACCCGCAGCGAGTGAACATTATCCGCCGTATAGGCGGCTTAGAAGGGCAATTCGAGTTGCTCGTCACCGGATTCGTCATTATCCGCCGTATAGGCGGCTTAGAAGCAGAACGTTGCAACATCTTCCAGCCCCGGCAATATTATCCGCCGTATAGGCGGCTTAGAAGAGACAGCGAACTTGCTTTTGCCCGTGCCGAGCATTATCCGCCGTATAGGCGGCTTAGAAGTTCCTGACCATGACGCCGGTTGGGCTGATCATATTATCCGCCGTATAGGCGGCTTAGAAGCTTTGTCGCCGGGCTGATCGCCAAGATCGACAATTATCCGCCGTATAGGCGGCTTAGGGAACGTCTGCCCAACCCACCCCTGACCGGGTAGCATGACGCCTGTAAGGAAACATGCTGCAGGAGCGCCGCCGATGAAGCAAGCCAGCTTGGGAGCCGGGTTTGAGCTGAAGGTCAAGACCACCCGCAAGCGCGAGTTCCTGCGGCAGATGGATCAGGTGGTGCCGTGGAAGGAGCTGGAAGCGCTCATTGCCCCGCACATGCCCTTGCCTGGCCCCAAGGGCGGCCGTCCCCCGTACCCGGTGTCGGTGCTGCTGCGGATTCACTTCCTGCAACAGTGGTTTGCGCTGTCGGACCCGGCAGCTGAAGAGGCGCTCGATGACGTGCCGGCCTTTGCTTAAGTTCTCGGGCTGGACCTGGGGGTGGACACCGTGCCGGATGAGACCACGATCCTGCGCTTTGATGAAACCTTCGGTTTTCGACATCTGCTGCAGGAGAAGAACCTGAGCCAGCGCATGTTTGAGCTCGTCAACGAGATCCTCACCCAGCGCGGGCTGATGGTCAGAAGCGGCACGGTGGTGGATGCCACCTTGATCGCCGCACCCAGCTCGACGAAGAACCAGAGCCGCAGCCGCGACCCTGAGATGGTGAGCGGCGATGAGTCGCAGCCGCGAACGACGAAGAAAGGCAACCAGTGGTATTTTGGCTGCAAGGCGCATGTGGGCACGGATGCGGCCAGTGGACTGGCCCACAGCGTGGTGGTCACGCCCGCCAACGTGGCCGACGTCACGCAGGCGCACGCGCTGCTGCACGGCAAGGAACAAGACGTCTTTGCCGATGCGGGTGAACCGCGCGTGGACAAGCGCGAGGAGGTGCAACAGCATCACCCCAAGGTCAACTGGCACGTGGCCATGCGCCCGGGCAAGCGCAAGCAGCTGGACACAAGCAAGCCGCTGGATGCGGTGCTGGATGAGCTGGAGGGCGTCAAGGCGCGCATCCGCGCGCGCGGCGAGCACATCTTCGCTGTGCTCAAGTGCGTCTTCCGATACACGAAAGTCCGCTACAAGGGTCTGAAGAAGAACGCAGCGCAGATCACCACGCTTTTGATGCTGGCCAACCTGTGGCTCGTGCGCAGGCGGCTTATGCAGCCCTGCGTGGGGTAAGTGCGCCCAGACGGGGCGCGCAAGCCCCCTACGGGGCCGCAAAAGGCCCCGGCGGGAGCCGAAACGGCCCCGCAAGACCGCCGAAAGGACGCCCGAATCCATCATGTGAAACCAAAACCCCGCCTCAGCATCAGCAGCGGGGGTTGAGCAGACGTTCCTTAGGAGGCCGCATGATGAGCGCCACCCGCATGCACAACCCGCCGCACCCGGGCGAGGTGCTGAAAGAATGGTTGCCCGAGGGGATAACCGTCACGCAGGCTGCGCAAGCCCTGCGCATGGATCGCGTCACCTTGTCCAAGCTGCTGAACGGACGCGCCGGGGTGTCGGCATCGATGGCGCTGCGGCTGGCGCGCTGGCTGGGCACCTCCCCCGACCTGTGGCTGGGGTTGCAGGCCCAATACGACCTGTGGCGCGCATCCAGGCGCCGCCAGCCTGCCATCGAGCCGCTGCGCAAGGGCGAGCCGCTGGCCGCCTGATGGCCACCCTCGACCCCCCTCCGAAGCCGACAACCCAGCCGCCGCGCTGGCCATAGACGAGCTGCTGGCCGAAAAGGCCGCGCGCCTGCTCGATCACCCGCGCTTGGGCCGCCCCGGGCGCGTCGCCGGCACGCGCGAGCTGGTGGCGCACCTGAACTACATCCTGATCTACGCCATCGCCGGCGAGCAGGTGCGCGTGTTGCGCGTGCTGCGCGCCGCCCGGCAGTGACCGCCGGACGCGCGGTAAGCCAAAGGGCCGCCCGGGCGCGCCCGCAAGGAACCCGTTCTGCCTGACATGATCGCCCGCGCCGCCGACCATGCGGTGCATGGCACGGCCTGACCGCATCCGGGGTGACGCTCTTCCAGCCTTCGGCTCCTCCGCCGCCATCGAGCGGGCGCTGGCGCGCTTTGGCTGGCTGGCCGGGGGCGACTACGACGACCTGCTGCAGCAGCTCGGCATCGGCCGCACCAGGCTGCGGGCGCTGCTGGCCGACGACGAGATCAGCGCGGCGGTGGAGACGCGCCGCCACGCCTGCGTCAACACGCCCTGGCGCGTGGAGCACCCGCAGAGCCGCGCCCGCGCGTTTCTGACCGAGGCGCTGGAGCCGCACGCGCACGCCATCCTCAACGCCGCGTGGGAGGCCGTGCTCTTCGGCTACGCGGTGCAGGAGGTGGTGCTGACGGAGGAGGCCGGCCGCATCCACATTGCGCAGACAACATCGTGGGCGTTGAGCTGTGCAACCACGGCAGCGACAGCGGGCTCATGCAGCCGATGCACCAGCAGCTGCAGCAGCGCTATGCCCGCATTGCGCCGCCGTGGCTGGCCGATGGGGGCTACGTCAACCTGGCCGACATCGAAGCGCTGGATCGGCAAGGCACGCAAGCCTGGGTGCCGCTGCCGGCCAGCCGCAAGCCGGCCAGCGACCCCCATGCGCCCAAGCGCGGCGACAGCCCCGCCATTGCCCAGTGGCGCGCGCGCATGGGCACGCCGCAGGCCGCCTCGATCGATAAGCCGCATGCCAGCCGCGTGGAGTGCGTCAACGCCCAGCTGCGCCGCCGCGGGCTGCTGCGCTTCAATGTCTGCGGCCTGCTCAAGGCACAGGCCGTGCTGCTGTGGCATGCGCTGGCGCACAACCTGCAGCGCATGCTCAGCCTGCAGGCCGCCGCGGCCACCACGGCAGCAGCAGCGGGCTGACAAGGCCGCAGCCCCTTGCCGCAGCACGCGCCACAGCGGCTGCGACCTTGCCCCAGCGTGCAGCGTCTGCGCGCATCGCGCCAACCCTGATGCCGTCTCGACCAAGCCGACGCGCAGCACGGCGAGCCGCCCCGCGCAGGGCTCCTGCGGTTTGGTGGCACGAAAGTTCAATTCCTTCACAACTTCTCAGCACATCGATCGATGTACCGATGAGGCTGCAGGCGGTTTTGATGAAGGCTTTCTCCGCCGGCTTTCAGGGCGGTGGATGGCCCCCGCCAGGCAAGCCCGTAGCGCTGTTGCCTGTTTGCCTGGATCGACGGGCCATGCCCTTTACCACTTGCGCGGCTTGAAGCCCTTGGGTGTCGTGAGCTCAAACATCTCATCACGGATGCGCGCAGTGTAGAGACCTGCCGCTTGGGCTTCTTCTTCCACCCCGGCATCCCAGTCGATGC
>NZ_VJNB01000017.1 GCF_007556595.1 Tepidimonas alkaliphilus | reverse complement strand
GTGGTGGCCACGGCGGGGCGGGGGGAGGGGCTGCTCATGGCTGAGCTGCCAGGGTGCGTTTGACAGAACTGCCTTGGGGACGGGGTCACGCCGTCGCGTCGGCCCGAAACGCCTCCTTCAGAAACTCCACCCACGCCCGCACGCGCCGCGGCAGGTGGCGGGCGCTCGGGAAGACCGCGTAGACGCCGTTGGGCGGGGCGGCGTAGTCGTCCAGCACGCTGACGAGGCGTCCGGCGTCGAGGTCGGCCTGCACCTCCCAGGTGCTGCGCCAGGCCAGGCCGAGGCCCGCGAGGCACCATTCGTAGAGCACCTGGCCGTCGGTGCAGTCCAGCGGGCCGCGCGGGCGCACGTGCATCACGCGGCGGCGGCCATCCTCGCCCGGCACGGTGAACGCCCAGCCGCGCGTCTGCGACGCCTCCGACGACAGGATCAGGCAGTCGTGCTGCAGCAGCTCGTGTGGCGTGCGCGGCGTGCCGCGGCGGCGCAAATAGTCCGGCGCGGCCACGACGCGGCGGCGGTTGTCGGCCAGCCGCACGCTCACCAGCGACGAGTCCGGCAGGTCGCCGACGCGCACGGCACAGTCGTAGCCTTCGGCCACCAGGTCGACCAGCCGGTCGCTCAGGTTGAGCGACACCGTCACGTCCGGATGCAGCGCGCGGAAGCGCGGCACCAGCGGCGCGATGCGCCGCCGCCCGAAGCCGGCTGGCGCGGTGATGCGCAGGTGCCCCCGCACCGCGCGCCCGCCGGCACTGACGTTGGCTTCGGCCTGCGCCAGCTCGGCCAGCAGGCGCTGGCAGTCCTCCAGGAAGGCGCTGCCCTCGGGGGTCAGCGTCAGGCGACGCGTGGTGCGCACCAGCAGCTTGACGCCGAGGTGCTCTTCCAGCGCGTCGAGCCGCCGCCCGATGATGGCCGGCACCACGCCCTCGGCGCGGGCGGCGGCGGCCAGGCTGCCGCGCTGCGCCACGGCGACGAAGGTCTCCAGCGCCTTGAGCTTGTCCATCGCGGACGATTATGCAACTTTCGGTCACGGCTGAGGCGGTCTGCGCCGCCTCGATCGACGCCGTCATCGCTGCTAGAGTCATGGGCCATGC
The DNA here is from genome assembly GCF_007556595.1 of Tepidimonas alkaliphilus. Classification (GTDB taxonomy): domain Bacteria; phylum Pseudomonadota; class Gammaproteobacteria; order Burkholderiales; family Burkholderiaceae_C; genus Tepidimonas; species Tepidimonas alkaliphila. Next base: position 13,897 of record NZ_VJNB01000017.1, on the reverse strand, counting down.
CGCAGGGTGGCGCGTGGCCGACCGAACGGACCTGTGCGCGCCGCCCGCCGATTCCCTTTGCCGGAGGTTGCTCCCCATGTCCACGACCCGCATCATCCGTGGCCGCTTGCAGGTGGCCGAAAACCTGTTCCGTTTTATTGAAGACCAGGTGCTGCCCGGCACCGGCATCACGAGCGAGCGCTTCTGGAGCGGCTTCGACGCCATCGTCGCCGACCTGGCGCCGAAGAACCGCGCGCTGCTCGCGGAGCGCGACCGTCTGCAGGCCGAGCTGGACAAGTGGCACGCCGCCAACCCCGGCCCGATCACCAACCCGGCCGCCTACCGCCAGTTCCTGGAGACGATCGGCTACCTGGTGCCGCCGCCCGGCGACGTGCGCGTGACGACCGCCAATGTGGATGCCGAAGTGGCAGTGCAGGCGGGCCCGCAGCTGGTGGTTCCGCTGCTCAACGCCCGCTACGCGCTCAACGCGGCCAACGCCCGCTGGGGCAGCCTCTACGACGCGCTCTACGGCACCGACGTCATCCCGGAGGACGATGGCTGCGCCAAGGGCCCCGGCTACAACGAGAAGCGCGGCGCCAAGGTCATCGCCTATGCGCGCCGCGTGCTGGACGAGGCCGCGCCGCTCGTGCAGGGCTCGCACGCCGACGCCACGGCCTACGCGGTGGTGGACGGCGCGCTGCGCGTGACGCTGCGCGGCGGCGCGGTGACGGGCCTGAAGGAGCCGGCGCAGTTCGTCGGCTACCAGGGCGAGGCGGCGGCGCCGTCGTCGGTGCTGCTGCGCCACCACGGCCTGCACCTGGACATCCGCATCGACCGCACGCATCCGATCGGTGCCAGCGACGCCGCCGGCGTCTGCGACGTGGTGCTGGAGGCGGCGCTGTCCACCATCCTGGACCTGGAGGATTCGGTCGCCGCGGTGGACGCCGAGGACAAGGTGCTGGGCTACCGCAACTGGCTCGGCATGATGCAGGGCTGGCTGACCGAAAGCTTCGACAAGGGCGGCCGGACGCTGACGCGCGGCCTGCATGGCGACCGCCGCTACACCGCGCCGGACGGCCGCGGCGAGGTGGTGCTGCCAGGCCGCTCGCTGCTGTTCATCCGCAACGTCGGCCACCTGATGACCAACCCGGCCATCCTCTACACCGACGCCGACGGCACGGTGCGCGAGATCCCGGAAGGCATCATGGATGCGGTCGTCACGACGACGATCGCGCTGCACGACCTGCAGGGCCACGGCCGCTTGCCCAGCGGCGAGCCGATCCGCAACAGCCGCGCCGGCTCGATCTACATCGTCAAGCCGAAGATGCACGGGCCGAAGGAGGTGGCGTTCGCCAACGAGCTGTTCGCCCGCGTGGAAAGCATGCTGGGGCTGCCCGACAGCACGGTCAAGCTCGGCATCATGGACGAGGAGCGCCGCACCAGCGTCAACCTCAAGGCCTGCATCGCCGCCGCGGCCAGCCGCGTGGCGTTCATCAACACCGGCTTCCTCGACCGCACGGGGGATGAGATCCACACCGCCATGCTGGCCGGGCCGATGATCCGCAAGAACGACATGAAGACCAGCGCCTGGATCCAGGCGTACGAGCGCAACAACGTGCTGGTGGGCCTGAAGTGCGGGCTGCGCGGCCGCGCCCAGATCGGCAAGGGCATGTGGGCGATGCCCGACATGATGCGCGCCATGCTGGAGCAGAAGATCGCGCACCCGAAGGCGGGCGCCAACACCGCCTGGGTGCCCAGCCCCACCGCCGCGACGCTGCACGCGCTGCACTACCACCAGGTGGACGTGGCCGCGGTCCAGCAGGAGCTGGAGAGAATCGACGCCGACGCCGAGCGCGACACGCTGCTCGCGGGCCTGCTGACGGTGCCGGTGGCGGCCAACCCGAACTGGAGCGAGGCCGACAAGCAGGCCGAGCTCGACAACAACATCCAGGGCATCCTCGGCTACGTGGTGCGCTGGGTCGATCAAGGGATCGGCTGCTCCAAGGTGCCCGACATCCACGACGTCGGCCTGATGGAAGACCGCGCCACGCTGCGCATCAGCAGCCAGCACGTGGCCAACTGGCTGCACCACGGCGTGGTGACCGAGGCGCAGGTGCGCGCCACCTTCGAGCGCATGGCGCGCAAGGTGGATCAGCAAAACGCCGGCGACCCCAACTACCGCCCGATGGCGCCGAACTTCGAGGCCAGCATGGCGTTCCAGGCGGCGCTGGACCTGGTGTTCAAGGGCAAGGAGCAGCCCAGCGGCTACACCGAGCCGCTGCTGCACGCCTGGCGGCAGAAGGTCAAGGCCGCCGCGGCGGCGCGCTGACAGCGCCGATCGGGCCGGCGCGGCGGTCGCGCCGCCCGCCGGCTGACCCCGCTCGCCCAGGGTGGACGCATGTCGACCGCCGAGCCGCTGCCCGACCCCACCCGCTGCCCGCTGTGCGGCGGCGACAACGCCTGCGCGATGGAGGCGCAGCGCCGCAGCGGCCAACCGCAGCCGCCGTGCTGGTGCACGCGGGTGACGTTTGCGCCCGAGCTGCTGGCGCGCGTGCCGCCGGCGGCGCGCGGCCAAGCCTGCCTCTGCCCGCGCTGCGCGGCCCAAGATGCGGATCGCCCAGCGTGCTAGCATGCACGCGTGCCGTGCGACCGCTGACTCATGGCTGAAACCGCTGCTTGCGCACCCGCTCCTGTCCGTGTGGCTCTGATCGACGCCAACGCCGCTGCGCGCGCGGTGGTGCAAGGGTTGCTGCAAGCCGAAGGCGCTGACGTGCTGGCGTTGAGCAGCGGTGAAGAGGCGTTGCAGGCGCTGGCCGGCTCATGGCGGGCGGATGTGGTGTTGGTTTCGCGCCACTTGCCCGACATGGGGGCGCTGGAGCTGCTGCGCCGGCTGCGCCTGTTGCCCGGCTGCGCGATGCTGCCGGTGGTGCTGATCACCGGCGACGACGACGAGCCGTTGCGCTTGAGCGCCCTGGAGGGCGGCTTTACCGAAGTGCTGGTGCGCGCGGCACCGGAGCAGCTGGCGCCGCACTTGCGTGCGTTGCTGCGCCGCCAGGCCGACCTGCAACGCGCGCGCATCCTGCTGGTGGAGGATTCCCCTGCCGTGGCGGCGGCCACCGCCGAGGTGTTGGCGCCGTTGGGCATGGAAGTCGAACATGCGCTGCAGGCGCACGAGGCGCTGGAGCGCCTGCAGCACCAGCCCTACGACCTGCTGATCGTGGACGTGGTGCTGCCCGGCGCGCTGACGGGTCTGGGGCTGCTGTCGGCCTTGCGCAGCCGGCGTGACGACTTGGCGGAGCTGCCGGTGCTGGCCTATTCCAGCTACGACGAGCGGGTGCGGCGCGTCGAAATGCTGCGGCGCGGCGCCAACGACTACCTGACCAAGCCGATCGACGCCGATGAGCTGCGCGCGCGGGTGACCAACCTCGTGCGGTACTGGCGTCTGCTGCAGCAGGTGCGCCGCCAGCATGCCCAACTGGCTCACCAGGCGGTCACCGATGCGCTCACCGGCGTTTACAACCGCCACCTGTTGGACGAGATGGGGCCGCGCTTGGTGCGGCGAGCCGGGCGCGGCGGCGAGCCGCTGACGGTGATGATGCTGGACTTGGATCACTTCAAGGACGTCAACGACCGCCATGGCCACGAGCGCGGCGACCAAGTGCTGCAAGCGCTGGCGCAGCGCCTGCGCGACCACGTCCGTGCGGACGACCTGCTGGTGCGGCATGGAGGCGAGGAATTCGCCCTGCTGATGCCGCGACTGGGGGCCGACGCTGCCTGGGCCCAAGCCGAGCGCTTGCGCCAGGCGGTGGCGCAGCAGCCGTTGGCAGGCTTGGCGCTGACCGCCAGCCTCGGGGTGTGCGTCTGGCAGCCGGAGGCGCCGCAGCCAGCATGCGCCGCCGAGCAGGCGGCTGAGGGGCTGCGCCACCTGTTGCGGCAGGCGGATCAGTGCCTCTACCAAGCCAAGCGCCAAGGGCGCAACCGCTGCGAGATGGTGGTGGTGACGGCCTGGCCGTGACGGCGAGTGACGTGCCCGCGCAGCCAGGTGCTGCCGTCGCGTCACAATATCGGTTCTATGAACGGATCCTGCCCCTCCAGCGGCCACCCGGCCCCGTACCCGCTGTCGCGGCCGCGCCGCCTGCGCCGCGACGTCTTCACGCGCAACCTCGTGCGCGAGCACCATCTGACGGTGCACGACCTGATCTACCCGGTGTTCGTGCTCGACGGCCGTGGCCGGCGCGAGCCGGTGGCCTCGATGCCGGGCGTGGAGCGCCTGAGCCTGGACCAGCTGCTGCCGCTGGCGCGCGAATGCGCCGACCTCGGCATCCCGGTGCTGGCGCTGTTTCCGGTCATCGACCCGGCGCTCAAGACCCCCGACGGCCGCGAGGCGTGGAACCCTGACGGGCTGATCCCGCGCGTGGTGGCCGAGCTCAAGGCCAAGGTGCCCGATCTGGGCGTCATGACCGACGTGGCGCTGGATCCCTACACCAGCCACGGCCAGGACGGGCTGCTGGACGAGACCGGCTACATCGTCAACGATGCCACCGTGGAGGTGCTGGTCAAGCAGGCGCTGGTGCAGGCCGCCGCGGGGGTGGACATCGTCGCGCCCAGCGACATGATGGACGGCCGCATCGGCGCCATCCGCCAGGCGCTAGAGGCGCGCGGCCACGTGCACACGCGCATCATGGCCTACAGCGCCAAGTACGCCAGCAGCTTCTACGGGCCGTTTCGCGACGCGGTCGGCAGCGCGGCCAACCTCGGCAAGGCCGACAAAAAGGTTTATCAGATGGATCCGGCCAACTCCGACGAGGCGCTGCGCGAGGTGGCGCTGGACCTGGCCGAGGGCGCCGACATGGTGATGGTCAAGCCCGGCATGCCGTACCTGGACGTGGTGCGCCGCGTCAAGGACGAGTTCAAGGTGCCGACCTTTGCCTACCAGGTCAGCGGCGAGTATGCGATGCTGAAGGCCGCCGCCGCCAACGGCTGGCTGGACCACGACGCGGTGATGATGGAAAGCCTGCTGGCGTTCAAGCGCGCCGGCGCCGACGGCGTGCTGACCTATTTTGCGCTGGAGGCGGCGCGCAAGCTGGCGGCGCAGGGCTGACGGCGGGGCGCGCGATGCGGCATCTGCTTCCCCGGGAGGCGTGGGCCTGGCTGCAGGCTCAGCGCGGGCTGCCGCCGGACGAGCAGCCGCTGTTCGTTGATGTGCGCATGGAGATCGAGTCGCTCTACGTCGGTCGCCCGCCGGGCGTGGTCAACATCCCGTGGTACGAGTACCCGGACCTGACGCCGGATCCGCAGGGCTTCGCGCGCAAGGTGCTGCAGGAGGCCGGCCGGCTGGACCGCCCGGTGCTGCTGATCTGTCGCAGCGGCAAGCGCACGCTGGATGCCGGCGCGGCGCTGGAGGCCGCGGGCTTCACCGACGTGGCGCACGTGGTGCACGGCTTCGAGGGGGAGCTGGACGAGCACTTCCACCGCTCCAGCCGCAACGGCTGGCGCTTCGAGGGCCTGCCCTGGGAACAGATGTGACGCTGACGCCCGCGCAGGCGCTCGCCGAAGGCCGGCGCGTGCTGGCCGAGGTGTTCGGCTACGCGGACTTCCGCGGCCAGCAGGCCGACATCGTCGCGCACGTGGCCGCCGGCGGCGACGCGCTGGTGCTGATGCCCACCGGCGGCGGCAAGTCGCTGTGCTACCAGATCCCGGCCATCGTGCGCCAGCGCGCGGGGCTGGGGGTGACGGTGGTGGTCTCGCCGCTGATCGCGCTGATGCACGACCAGGTCGGCGCGCTGCGCGAAGCCGGGGTCGAGGCGGCCTTTCTCAACTCCACCCTCGCGCCCGAGGAGGCCGCGGCGGTGGAGCAGCGGCTGATGCGCGGGGAGCTCGCGCTGCTGTACGCGGCGCCGGAGCGCATCGTCACGCCGCGCTTTCTGGCGCGGCTGCAGGCGCTGCATGCGGCCGGGCGGCTGGCGCTGCTGGCCATCGACGAGGCGCACTGCGTCAGCCAGTGGGGGCACGACTTTCGCCCCGAGTACCGGGAGCTGGCGGTGCTGGCCGAGCGCTGCCCGGGCGTGCCGCGCATCGCGCTGACCGCCACCGCCGACGCGTTGACGCGCGCCGACATCGTCGCGCATCTGCGGCTGGAGGGCGCGCGCACGTTTGTGGCGAGCTTCGACCGCCCCAACATCCGCTACACCATCGTCGAGAAGGACCACGCGCTGCGCCAGCTGCTGCGCTTCGTGGCCGACGAGCACACGCTGCCGGACGGGCGGCACGAGGCCGGCATCGTCTATTGCGCCTCGCGCCGCAAGGTGGAGGAGGTGGCCGCGCGGCTGCAGGCCGCCGGGCTGCGCGCGCTGCCCTACCACGCCGGGCTGGACGCCGCCACGCGCCAGCGCCACCAGGACCGCTTCCTGCGCGAGGAAGGGCTCGTGATGGTGGCCACAGTCGCCTTCGGGATGGGCATCGACAAGCCCGACGTGCGCTTCGTGGCGCATCTGGATCTACCGAAAAACATCGAAAGCTACATGCAAGAAACCGGCCGCGCTGGCCGCGACGGCGAGCCGGCCAACGCCTGGATGGCCTACGGGCTGCAGGACGTGGTGCAGCAGCGCCGCCTGATCGACGACAGCGGCGCCGACGAGGCGTTCAAGCGCGTGCTGCGCGCCAAGCTGGAGGCGTTGCTGGCGCTGGCGGAATCCACCGGCTGCCGCCGCCAGCAGCTGCTGGCCTACTTCGGCGAGGCCAGCCCCCCGTGCGGCAACTGCGACAACTGCCTGCAGCCGCCGCAGACCTGGGACGCCACCGAGGCGGCGAGGAAGCTGCTGTCGTGCATCTACCGCCTGCAGCAAAGCGGCGCGGCCTTCGGCGCCGGGCACGTGATCGACGTGCTGCGCGGCCAGGCCACCGACAAGGTGCGCGCGCACGGCCACGAGCGGCTGTCCACCTGGGCCATCGGGCGCGAACTCGACGAGGCAACCTGGCGGCGCGTGCTGCGGCAACTCGTGGCGCGCGGCGCGGTGCAGGTGGCCGGGGAGTTCCACACGCTGCACCTGACGCCGGCGGCGCGGCCGATCCTGCGCGGCGAGCAGCCGCTGCACCTGCGCGTGGCCGCCGAGGGCCGCCGCGCCGAGCGGGCGCCGCGGCAGGCGCGCGCGCTGGCCAGCGAGGCCCGCCTGCCGCTGCGCGAGCGCGAGGTGCTGGCGGCGCTGAAGCGCTGGCGCGCCGAGGTGGCGCGCGCGCACGACCTGCCGGCCTACGTGATCTTCCACGACGCCACGCTCGTGGCGCTGGCGCAGCGCCTGCCGCAGTGCGACGACGACCTGGCCGGCATCCCGGGCCTGGGCGAGAAGAAGCGCGCCGCCTACGGCGCCGAGGTGCTGCGCGTCGTCGCGCAGGCGCTGCAGGCCGCCGGGCCCGCGGCGCCGCAGCCGCTCGTGGCGCGGGTCTGACGGGGCGCGGGGGCGCCTTCAGCCGCGGCCGCGCAGCCCGGCGCAGTGATCGACCGGCGGGATGCCGGGCGTCAGCCACAGCGCGTCGAACGCCGGGTCCGGCTCAGCGCGCGCGGCGTCGGTGGCGCGCAGCTCGACGCTGAGGCAGGCGCGCGCGGCTTGCGCGCCGGCGCGGCGCGCCAGGTGGTGCGGCACGCCGCGGTCGCGCCGGGCATGCTGTGCGCCGGTCACCAGCAGCACCGTGCGCCCCGGGCTGCGCCGCTCCAGCAGCGTCGTGGCCATCGCGTCGTCGCGCGCCAGCTGGATGCGCGCCATCGCTGGCAGCTGCGCCGCCGGCAGCAGCCCGCAGTGGCCCTCATCCAGCGCGCGCAGCAGCGCGGCGCGCTGCTCGGCGTCGGTCAGCGTCTCGTCCCAGGCGGCGTCGCGCATCACTTCGCCGTGCCGGCGCCGCGGCAGGTTGCCGCCGGCCACCGGCACGCCGGCGCGCACCGCCGCCATCACCACCGGGCCGTAGCGCCGCCACGGCCAGCCGGCCTCGTGCCAGGCCAGCGCCGCGCGCACCGCGGCCTCGTCGGCGTCGGGAGCCAGCCCCGCGGTGTCGCGGCCGCGCTCGGCCATCTCCAGCACCAGCGCGGCCAGCCGCCCCTGCCGCGCCAGCGCCTGCACCGCGGCGGCCTGCAGCCACTGGTGGGCGTCGGCGTCGTGCTGCTCGCCCAGCAGCAGCCAGTCGGCCGCGCCCGGCAGCGCCGCCAGCCGCGCGCGCACCCAGGCCAGCCGCGCCGGCTCGTCGGCCACCACGGCACGCGCGTCGCCGATGGGCTGCCAGGCATCCTCTTGCAGGGGCGATGCGGCTTCCAGCGGCCAGGATTGCCCTACGATCAGGCAGGCGGCCAAGCCCCATTGCAGGCTGCGGCGGCGTGTGGGTTGCGGATACACCCGACCATTATCGGCGCAACGCCGCTAAGATGAGGGTGGAAGGTTTGGTCTTCACTCACGGTTGTTATTGAAAGGAGAAACCCGCCATGGGGAAAAAAGCAGCCACCAGCGCCAAGACGCGAATCCAACCCAGCCCTGCCGTGGACATCGGCATCCCGCCGCAGCAACGCGCCGCCATCGCGCTGGGGCTGGAGCGGCTGCTGGCCGACACCTTCACGCTGTACCTGACGACGCACAACTTCCACTGGAACGTCACCGGGCCGATGTTCAACAGCCTGCACGACATGTTCATGCAGCAATACACCGAGCTGTGGAACGCCATCGACCCGATTGCCGAGCGCATCCGCGCCTTGGGCCACGTGGCGCCGGCGTCTTACGCGGTGTATGCGCGCCTGAGCTCGCTGCCGGATGCGCCGGCGCAGCCGCCGCAAGCCATGGAGATGGTGCGCATCTTGGCCGCAGGCCATGAGGGGGTGGCGCGCACGGCGCGCGGTCTGTTCCCGCTGGTGGAGGAGGCGCATGACGAGCCGACTGCCGATCTGCTGACGCAGCGGTTGTCGGTGCACGAGCAAACCGCCTGGATGCTGCGCAGCATCTTGGAAGGCTGATTCCCCTTGCTGCGGGCGCTGGCCGGGATCGCCCCAGCGCGCGCGCCCAAGGCGCTCAGTGCACCACCACCGGCGTCTGCGCCAAAGAGGCGTAGCGCTCCAGCGTTTCTTCGACTTCTTCTTGGGTCGGGTGTTCGCGTTGCCAGGCTTCGATCTGGCGCTGGAACAGCTCGGCCCAGGAGCCGTCCAGGTAAACCTCTTTACCGCTGCGTTTGTCCACGATTTCAAAGCCGTGGCGCGGCAGCACCGGCCCCTGCGTTTCGCCACTGGCAGCGCTGGCCACCTCCTGCGCGTTGGCCAGGATGTGGACCACCGCAAAGCTGTCGGAGTTGTAGAGCATCTGCATGGCGTCTCGATCCTCGCATCGGTGACCGCACGCACGCCAGGCTGTTGCGCCCGTGGCCACGCCGGTCCTCTTACAGGACGAGAAGATCGGGTGTTGACCCCAAACTTTCAAGAGCGGGGCTCGATCTTAACGTCCCTTACACTTTGATCGATCACCGTGCCGTTGGGTTCGCGCAGACGCACGCGCACCGGCAGCGGCCCCGCCAGCTCGGGGGCATACCAGAGGGTCAGCTCGGGGTCGCCGGAGTCCAGCCGTTGCAGCCGCCAGGCCGGCGTCGGCCCCGACGGCAAAGGCAGCGTTTCGCGCTGCACGGCTTCGAACGTCCACATCGAGGCGGCGTTGAACCCCGCCACCGACACGCTCCAGCGCTGTCCGGAGGTCACCTCCGTGCGCAGCAACTGCAAGCCCAGGTGCGCGAAGAGGCTGAGGCGATCTTGCGTCAGCGGCGGCAGCGCAAAGGCGGCGCCGTCCTCAGAGCGCACAGCGCGGCCATGCCCGTTCTCATGCCATTCCATCGTCAGTTGACGCTCGCGCCGCCCGCGATCCACAAACGCCAGCGGACGCAAACCCCGCGGGCCCATCTGCCCCTGGCTGGTCTGGCTGCGCTGCAACCACAGCGCGCGCACGCTGAGCTCCAGCTCGTAAAGGTCAGCCTCGGCGCGCCACCGCAGCGAGGCGCGCGCCTGATGGCTTAAGCCGCGGCTTTGGGCCTCCACCTCATAGTGCAAGGTCGCGGAAGCGGGCCATGGGGGTGCATGCGGTTCGGGGGGCGCTTCGATGGGCGCGGTCGGCTCGGGGTCAGCAGGCGCTGAGGGGGGGTGCGCTGCAAACGCCGCCGACGACAGCGGTTCGATGGCGTTGTCAGGCGGGCTGGCCGCGCGGGGCGCTCCAGCAGCGGGATCGGGCTCGACCGGGTTCATCGCCGGCACGGTGTGCGGGGTGGCGTCTTCAGCCTCAAGCGAAACGGGCGGGCGCTGCTCCCCACCCGTGGCCGCCTTGGCTGTCGAGAAAGTGGGCGACAGTGGCCAAGGCGGCGTTGACGGCGCTGCCGGCGTCGGCGGGGGCGCGGCGATGGCCCACACGGGCAGCGCTGCCATGGGGGCGGGATCAGGCGCGGGCTGACCGGTCAGCAGGCCCGGAGCCAACAGCGCCGCGTGCGCGGCCAACACCCCCGCCGTGACGACGGCAAGCCTTTGCCAACGCTGGTTGAAAACCGAGGCCACAGCAGGTAGGGTTCAAAGCCGGTCGCCGATGGCGCGGTCGCGGCCTATTCAACGTTCAACAATCATGCACGCCATGCTGAGATGGATTGTGCGCCGGATCGAGGCGCCGCACCAAGCGACTGCCCCGGGTGACCAGCACGACAACGGGGTGGATCGGTCCTGACGCAACCGATCCAGCTGTGGCATGCTTACGCATGCCGAATCCTTTTGCCCAAGCGATGAACCCGCAGGCCGCCATGAACGGGATCGATCCACGTGCGTGGGCCCAAACCTGGGCTGCATGCGTGGCCGGCTTGCCTTTCACGACTGCAGCCTCGGCTGAAGGCTCCGCCCCTGGGGGGGCAGCCCCTGCGACGTTCCCCTCGCCTTGGGCGCCGTGGTTGACGCCGCTTTGGGATCCTGAAGAGCTGGATCGCCGCATCCGCGAGCTGCAAGCGGTGCACCTTTGGCTGGATCAGCAAGCGCGCGCCTTGCAGGCGCTGATTCAGGCGCTGCAGGTGCAGCGCATGACGCTGGCGGCGCTGCGATCGATGCCGGCCAGCGCGGCGGCGCGCGCGGTGGGCGAGACCAGCGCAGACTCAGCGGCAGCGCCCGCCAACCCCCAAGCTGCGCCGCCGGCTCAGCCGGATCCGTTGCCGTGGTGGCAGGCGTTGTCGCAGCAATTTCAGGCGCTGGCGGCGCAGACGCTGGCCGACTGGGGCAGCGGATCGGCGCCAGCTGCCGCCGGGGCGAACCCCATGCCCGCTGCCGCGCCGTCGCCGCCCCCTTCCACGCCGGCGGCGCGGTCGCGGCGCGCCGGCGGGGCGGCGCGGAAAGCCGGGCCATGAGGCGGTTTGTCTGGGCGCACGCCGGCCACGACGCCTGGGCCACGGCGCTGGAGCATGTGCTGGCGCAGCTGCGCGCTCAAATGGCCATGCAACCGGCCCATCGCTGGCCTTTGGGGTGGGTTTATTTGACCGATCATCACGCCGGGCACGCGGCTGAGCTGCTGCGGCGCTTAAGCGCCGCGCTGCCGCAGGTGACGGACTGGGTCGGTGGCGTGGCGCTGGCCATCGGCGCCGGCGACACCGAATATTTCGACGCCCCGGGGCTGGCGGACCTGGAGCCGTCGCGCTACCGCGTCTTCAACGGCGTGGCGCCGCTGCCTGCGGCGCGCGGACCCGACGGTTTTGTTGCGCAGACGGCGTTGGTGCACGCCGACCCCTCCACGCCGGAGCTGCCGGAGCTGATTCAAGAGCTGGCCGAGCGCACGCTCGGGCACTACGTGTTCGGCGGGCTGGTGGCCAGCCGCGCCGGCTCGCTGCAGATCGCGCACGCCCGCCGCGCCGGTCAGGTGGGGCAGGCTCCGTCCGTCGAGCTGCTTGAAGGCGGCTTAAGCGGGGTGGCGTTCGCCCCGGATGTGGGCATCGTCGCCCGCGTCACGCAAGGGGTGCGGGCGGTGACGCCGTTGCGCCGCGTCACCGCTGCGCAGGGCCATCGGGTGGACGCGCTGGACGGCCGACCGGCGCTGGACGTGGTGCTGGAGGATCTGGGCCTGCCGCCGCACGACCTCGGCGCGATCGTGGCGCGGCTGCGCGGCCTGCTGGTCGGCTGGGTGGCACCAGCCCCGCAGCGCCCGCAGGCCACGGCGGCAACGCCCGGGCGCGTGCCGTTGCGGCTGGGCGAGGACGTGCTGGTGCGCCATCTGGTGGGGCTGGATCCGGCGCAGCGCGCCGTCGTCGTGGCCGAGCCGCTGCCGGTGGGCGCGGGCTGGACGCTGTGCGAGCGCCACGTGCAGGCCGCGCGCGCCGACCTGTTGCGCATCGGCGCGGAGATCCGCGAGGCGCTGGCTGGCGAAGGCGAAGAGCCTGCCGATCCTGTCGGTCGCATCGCCGGGGCGATTTACGTGAGCTGCAACGGCCGCGGCGGGCCGCACTTTGGGGCTGCGAACGCCGAGTGGCAGCTGCTGCGCCAGGCTCTGGGGGATGTGCCGGCGATCGGATTTTTTGCGGCGGGCGAGATCGCGCACCACCGACTGTATGGCTACACCGGCGTGCTGACGGTGTTCGTCGCCGACGAGGACGGATCCGGTTGAAAGGACGCCCGCCGGGCCCCATCTGAACGCTCAGGCACGCGAAACGGCAGGAAAGGATCGCGGTGGAATTCAAAGATTATTACGCGGTGCTGGGCGTGGCGCGCGACGCCAGCGCCGACGACATCAAAAAAGCGTACCGCAAGCTGGCGCGCAAGTATCACCCGGACGTCAGCAAGGAGGCAGACGCCGCGCAGCGCATGAGCGAGGTCAACGAAGCCTACGCGGTGCTGTCCGATCCCGACAAGCGCGCGGCCTACGACCGGCTGGCGCAGCGCTACCAAGCCGGCCAGGCGTTCACGCCGCCGCCGGACTGGGACGCCGGCTTCGAGTTCCACGGCGCGCCGGAAGGGATGGACGCGGCCGAGTTCAGCGATTTTTTTAGCGAGCTGTTTGGCCGCATGGCCGGCGCGCGCGCCGCCGCGCGCGGCCAGCGCCGCGGGGCCGCATGGCGCGGCGAGGATCACCACGCCAAGGTGGCGCTGGAGCTGGAGGACGCCTGGCGCGGCGGCACGAAGACGCTGTCGCTGCAGGTGCCGCAGCTCGACGAGCACGGACGCCTGACGTTGCGCACCCGCACGCTGGAGGTCAAGATTCCGGCCGGCGTGCGCGCCGGGCAGATGATCCGGCTGGCCGGCCAGGGCGGCCCCGGCGAGCCGCCGGGCGACCTTTACTTGGAGGTGGTGATCCGTCCGCACCCGCGCTACCGGCTGGAGGGCAAGACGCTGATCGCCGAGCTGCCGCTGGCGCCGTGGGAAGCGGCGCTGGGCGCGGTGGTGCCGGTGGCGCTGCCGGATGGCAGCGCGTTGAAGGTGCGCGTGCCAGCCGGCAGCCAAAGCGGGCAGACGCTGACGGTGCGCGGCAAGGGCTTGCCGGCGCGCGAGCCGGGTGACCTGGAGCTGCAGCTGCGCGTCATCCTGCCCAGCGCCTACGATCCGCGCGCCAAGGCGCTGTATGAGCGCATGGCCGCCGAACTGACCGACTTCGACGCGCGCAAGGTGGCCGCCGCTGAAGCTGAAAGGAGCCGCTGATGGAGCTGGACGTGGTGCGGGTGGAAGTCACCCTGGAGACCCCGGGGCTGGATGCGGCGGCGCTGTGCCGCGTCGCCGGCGTGGCGCCGCAGTGGTGGCAGCGGGCGCTGCAGGAGGGGCGCGTGGCCGCTCCCGCCGGCGAGGGCTTCGACGCCGCGGCGCTGCGGCGCGTGCGGCGGCTGGCGTGGCTGCAGCGCCACTTCGACGCCGACCCGGAGCTGGCCGCGCTGGTGGTCGATCTGGAGGAGGAGATCGAGC
>NZ_VJNB01000016.1 GCF_007556595.1 Tepidimonas alkaliphilus | reverse complement strand
CACCCCCCCCGCCCGCCCCTGCAGCGCGCGTCGCAGAGCCGGCTGCCTTGCCGCGTGAACTCGCGCCAACCGAAGCCCGCGCACGCCCCTCAGCTTCCACCCCGCCCGTGTTGGCAACCGAGTCGCAGTTGGATCCGCCGCCGGCGGTCGAACTCCCCGCTTCGGCCACCCACGTGGTGACCGTGCAAGCGCCGCGCGATTTATGGGAGCGCATCAGTCGCGGCTTTGCGATGCCTGACTTGGACGATCCCGAGCGCGTGGCGCAATGGGAGCGCTGGTACGCCAGTCGTCCGGACTACCTGCAGCGCATGGTCGATCGCGGCAGCAAGTATCTGTTCCACATCGTGGAGGAATTGGAGCGCCGCGAGCTGCCACTGGAGTTGGCCCTGCTGCCGTTCATCGAAAGCGCCTTCAACCCGCAAGCGGTGTCGCGCGCCAAGGCCGCCGGCATGTGGCAATTCATGCCGGCCACCGGGCGCCACTTCGACCTCAAGCAGAACGCCTTCCGCGACGACCGGCGCGACGTGCTGGCCTCCACCCGCGCCGCGCTGGACTACCTGGAGCGGCTGCACCGCATGTTCGGCGACTGGCACCTGGCGCTGGCGGCTTACAACTGGGGCGAAGGCAACGTGCAGCGTGCGATGAAGCGCAACCAGGCCGCCGGGCTGCCCGCCGGGTACCTGGACCTGCGCATGCCGGATGAGACGCGCCATTACGTGCCGAAGTTGCAGGCAGTCAAAAACCTGGTGCGCGCCCCCGACGCCTACGGCGTGCGGCTGCCGGTGGTGGGCAACCATCCGTTCTTTGACAGCGTGCGCATCGAACGCGACATGGACGTGGCGCTGATCGCCCGGCTCGCCGGCGTATCCGAAGCGGACTTCCGCACCCTCAACCCGGCGCACCACAAGCCGGTCATCATGGCCGCCGGCACGCCGGAAATTCTGCTGCCGTGGGATCACGCGGTGCAGTTCGCCGAACGCCTCAAGGAATGGCGCGGCCCCACCGCCAGCTGGACCGCTTGGCGCGTGCCGCGCGACATGACGGCGGCGCAGGCCGCGCGCGAGCTGGGCTGGGATGAAGTGCAGCTGCGGCAAATCAACCGCGTCCCGCCACGCATGAAGCTCAAGGCTGGCTCCACCATCCTGGTGCCGCGCGAAGGCCGGCTCGATCGCGACGTGCCCGAGCAACTGGCCGACCACGGTCAGATCTTGCTGGCGCCTGAGGCGCCGCCGGTGCGCACGGTGCGCATCAAGGCCCGCTCAGGCGACACGCTGGCCAGCATCGCGCGTCGCCACGGGGTGCGGGTCGCGGATTTGGCCGCCTGGAACGGCCTTAAGCCCAACGCGCCGCTGCGCGCGGGCCAAGTGCTGCACGTGCAAACTCGGGCGCCGGCCAAGGCGACGGCGGCCAAAGCCTCTGGCGCACGCAGCGCCAAGGCTGCGCCACGGCGCGACGGGCCGCGCACCCGCGCCGCTGACGCCGCGCGCCCGTCCGACAAGACCTCCAACCGGCCAACCGCCCACACCGCGCAACGCTAACCTTTGGTAGCGCGCCTGACGCGCCAAAAAACAAGCCAGCCTCTCGGAGGCTGGCTTGTGTGATTTTGGAGCGGGAAACGAGTCTCGAACTCGCGACCTCAACCTTGGCAAGGTTGCGCTCTACCAACTGAGCTATTCCCGCCTGAGCGGCAGGCACGGGAGCCTGCCGCGCTGACTGGAGGCGCGGGCCGGAGTCGAACCGACCTACTCGGATTTGCAATCCGGTGCATAACCGCTTTGCTACCGCGCCTTGTCCGGTTCAACCCGGCCAACCGCCGGTGGGGCGCTGACTTGCTTTGGCCATCACAAGCCAGCCTCCCAATATTCTGGAGCGGGAAACGAGTCTCGAACTCGCGACCTCAACCTTGGCAAGGTTGCGCTCTACCAACTGAGCTATTCCCGCTTGATCGACGACCCTGCTGTCATCAGCATGTCGTCCGAAGCCCGTATTATAGCGAAAAAACCGTCCCGCCACCTTCAGTGCGTCACCGCCGGGGCCTGCCCGCCCGCAGCGGAGGCCGCCGGTGGCAGCGCCGGCTCCTCCTCCGGCAGCGGCGCCGGCTGGCGCTCCAGCGCCAGCTCCAGCACGCGGTCGATCCACTTGACCGGCACGATCTCCAGCCCCTGCTTGACGTTGTCCGGGATCTCGGCCAAGTCCTTGACGTTTTCCTCCGGGATCAGCACGGTGCGGATGCCGCCGCGCAGCGCCGCCAGCAGCTTTTCCTTCAGCCCGCCGATGGCGGTGACCTCGCCGCGCAGCGTGATCTCGCCGGTCATCGCCACGTCGGCGCGCACCGGGATGCCGGTCAGCGCCGAGACGATTGCGGTGGTCATCGCAATGCCGGCGCTGGGGCCGTCCTTGGGCGTGGCGCCATCGGGCACGTGGATGTGGATGTCCTTCTTCTCGAACAGCTCGTCGGCGATGCCCAGGCGCCGCGCACGGCTGCGCACCACGGTGCGCGCGGCCTCCACCGACTCCTTCATCACGTCGCCCAGCGAGCCGGTGCGGATCACGTTGCCCTTACCGGGCATGATCGCCGCCTCGATCGTCAGCAGATCGCCGCCGACCTCGGTCCACGCGAGCCCAACCACCTGCCCGACCTGGTTCTGCTGCTCAGCGCGGCCGAACGCGTACTTGCGCACGCCGAGGAAGTCCGCCAGGTTGTCCGGCGTGACGACCACGGGCTTGGCCATCTTGCCCAGCAGCAGACCCTTGACCACCTTGCGGCAGATGCGCGAGATCTCGCGCTCCAGCGCGCGCACGCCGGCCTCGCGCGTGTAGTAGCGCACGATGTCGCGCACGGCGGCTTCGCTCACCTCCAGCTCGTCGTCCTTGACGCCGTTGTTCGCGCGCTGCTTGGGCAGCAGGTAGCGCAGCGCGATGGCCACCTTCTCGTCCTCGGTGTAGCCCGACAGGCGGATCACCTCCATGCGGTCCAGCAGCGCCGGCGGGATGTTGAGCGAGTTGGACGTGGCCACGAACATCACGTCCGACAGGTCGAAGTCCAGCTCGACGTAATGATCCTGGAAGGTGTGGTTCTGCTCGGGGTCCAGCACCTCCAGCAGCGCCGAGGCCGGGTCGCCGCGGAAGTCCATGCCGAGCTTGTCGATCTCGTCCAGCAGGAACAGCGGGTTGCGCACGCCGACCTTGGTGAGGTTCTGCAGCACCTTGCCCGGCAGCGCGCCGATGTAGGTGCGCCGGTGGCCGCGGATCTCGGCCTCGTCGCGCATGCCGCCCAGCGCCATGCGCACGTACTTGCGCCCGGTGGCCTTGGCGATCGACTGGCCCAGCGACGTCTTGCCCACCCCCGGCGGGCCGACCAGGCACAGGATCGGCGCCTTGACCTTGTCCACGCGCTGCTGCACCGCCAGGTACTCCAGGATGCGCTCCTTGACCTTCTCCAGCCCGTGATGGTCGGCGTTGAGCACCTCCTCGGCGTAGGCCAGGTCGTGGCGCACCTTGGTCTTCTTGCTCCACGGCAGGTTGACCAGCACGTCGATGTAGTTGCGCACGACGGTGGCCTCGGCCGACATCGGCGACATCAGCCGCAGCTTCTTCAGCTCGCTTTCAGCTTTCTTGCGCGCTTCTTTGGGCATACGCGCCTTCTTGATTTTCTTTTCCAGCTCCTCGAGGTCGGCACCCTCCTCGCCCTCGCCGAGCTCCTTCTGGATCGCCTTGACCTGCTCGTTGAGGTAAAACTCGCGCTGGTTTTTTTCCAGCTGGCGCTTGACCCGCCCGCGGATGCGCCGATCGACGTTGAGGATCTCGACCTCGGCTTCCAGCTGCGCGAACAGGTGCTCCAGCCGCGGCACCAGCCGCTCCAGGTCGAGCACGCTCTGCTTGGCCTCCAGTTTCAGCGGCAGGTGCGCCGCGATCGTGTCCGCCAGCCGCCCCGGGTCGTCGATGCTGGCGATCGAGGTCAGGATCTCGGCCGGGATCTTCTTGTTGAGCTTGACGTATTGCTCGAACTGCTGCATGACGGCGCGACGCAGCGCCTCCAGCTCCTTCGGGTCGGCCTCGGCGCGCTCGGCCTCGGTGTCCACTGGCAGCACGTGGGCCGAGAAGTGTTCCGCGCCATCTTCCACCCGCAGCACTTTGGCCCGCTGCACGCCCTCCACCAGCACCTTAACGGTGCCGTCGGGCAGCTTGAGCATCTGCAGAATGCTGGCCACGCAGCCGACCTCGAACAGGTCGCTCGGGGTCGGCTCATCTTTGGCGGCGGTCTTCTGCGCCACCAGCATGATGCGCCGCTCGTGCGCCATGGCGGCCTCAAGCGCCTTGATGCTCTTGGGCCGCCCGACGAACAGCGGGATCACCATGTGCGGAAAGACAACCACGTCGCGCAGCGGCAGCAGCGGCAGCGTGACGGGCTGGGCAGGCAGCGGAGGCAGTCCGGACATGAATCGGTTCCTTTCAGTCGCCGCAGGTGGGGGCGGCGCTCGTGAAGTTCAAGCTTATGCGACAGCGGCGGGTCTGCGCGCCGTCGGCGCGTGCAGCCGCTCTCACGCCTGCTTGACCTCCTCGTGATAGACCAGCAGCGGCGCACGCCCTTCGGTGATGGTGGCCTCCTCCACCACCACGCGGCGCACGTGGCGCAGGCTGGGCAGCTCGAACATCGTATCCATGAGCGCCTGCTCCAAGATCGAGCGCAGGCCGCGCGCGCCGGTCTTGCGCTGCAGCGCCTTTTTGGCGATCGCGCGCAGCGCCGCCGGGCGCACCTCCAGCTCCACGCCTTCCATCGCAAACAGCTCGGCGAATTGCTTGACGATGGCGTTCTTGGGCTCGGTGAGGATGCGCACCAGCGCCTCCTCGTCCAGCTCCGCCAAAGCGGTGATGACCGGCAAGCGCCCCACCAGCTCCGGGATCAGGCCGTAGCGCACCAGGTCATCTGGCTCTACCTGGGCGAACAACTCGGTCAGCGGGCGCTCGCGCTTGCTGCGCACCGCGGCGCCAAAACCGATGCCGCTGGCCTCGGTGCGCGCCTCGACAATTTTTTCCAGCCCAGCAAACGCCCCGCCGCAGATGAACAGGATGTTGGTGGTGTCCACCGCGATCATGTCCTGGTTGGGGTGCTTGCGCCCGCCCTGCGGCGGCACGTTGGCCACCGTGCCTTCGATGAGCTTGAGCAGCGCCTGCTGCACGCCTTCGCCGGAGACGTCGCGCGTGATGGAGGGATTCTCGGACTTGCGCGTGATCTTGTCGATCTCGTCAATGTAAACGATGCCGCGCTGCGCTTTTTCGACGTCGTAGTCGCAGGTCTGCAGCAGCTTGGCGATGATGTTTTCGACGTCCTCGCCGACGTAGCCGGCCTCGGTCAGCGTGGTGGCGTCGGCCATGACGAACGGCACATCCAGCTTGCGCGCCAGCGTGGCCGCCAGCAGCGTCTTGCCGCTGCCGGTCGGGCCGATCAGCAAGATGTTGCTCTTGGCCAGCTCCACGTCGCTGCGCTGCGCCGCATCGTTGTGGCGCAGCCGCTTGTAATGGTTGTAAACCGCCACCGCCAGCGTCTTTTTGGCCGCCTCCTGCCCGATCACGTACTGGTCCAAGTGCGCCTTCAGCTCCGCAGGGGTCGGCAGCGCATCGGCGGGCGCGCGCGCCGGTTCGGCGGGGCGCTTGGCGTCGTCGTCGCGGATGATGTCGTTGCAAAGCTGGATGCATTCGTCGCAAATGAACACCGACGGGCCGGCGATCAACTTGCGAACCTCGTGCTGGCTTTTGCCGCAGAACGAGCAATACAGCGTTTTGTCGCGGGAGCTTCTTTTGTCAGGCATGGGGCAGCTCAGTGTGGGCCAAAGGGCTCTTTAGGCACGCTTGTCGATCACCTTGTCCACCAGGCCATATTCGGCGGCCTCGGCGGCGGACATGAAGAAGTCACGGTCGGTGTCGCGCTCGATTTTTTCCAGCGGCTGGCCGGTGCGCTCGCTCAAAATGCGGTTCAGGTCGGCCCGCAAGC
Organism: Tepidimonas alkaliphilus; assembly: GCF_007556595.1. Taxonomy (GTDB): domain Bacteria; phylum Pseudomonadota; class Gammaproteobacteria; order Burkholderiales; family Burkholderiaceae_C; genus Tepidimonas; species Tepidimonas alkaliphila. The sequence continues at coordinate 20,753 of NZ_VJNB01000016.1, read as the reverse complement.
GCAGGATTTCGCGCGCGTGGATTTCGATATCCGACGCCTGACCCTGCGCGCCGCCCAGCGGCTGATGGATCATCACGCGCGCATTCGGCAAGGCAAAGCGCTTGCCTTTGGCGCCAGCAGCCAGCAAAAAAGCCCCCATGCTGGCCGCCATGCCAATGCAAAGCGTCGAGACATCCGGCTTGATAAAATTCATCGTATCAAAAATCGCCATGCCGGCGCTGACCGATCCTCCCGGCGAATTGATGTAAAGCGAAATGTCTTTATCGGGGTTTTCGCTTTCCAAAAACAGCAGTTGGGCCACCACCAAGCTGGCGGTCTGATCGTTGACCGGACCGACCAGAAACACCACCCGCTCTTTAAGCAGACGAGAGTAAATGTCATAGGCCCGCTCGCCGCGGCCCGACTGTTCGATGACCATGGGGATCAGGCCCAAGGCCTGCGTGTCCAGCGCGCTCATGCGTTGTGTGCTCCGTTGCGTCGATGCAAACTGAACTCTGAGAAGGCGATGATGCCGGAACTGTAACCGCTTCGGCGCCGATGCGCGTTCCAGCCAGCAAAAAAGGGCGGACCATCGTCCGCCCCTGGCGCTGCGGCCAGCCCCGCAGGGCTGCCTCAAGCCCCCATCAGCTCGGCGAAGGTCAGCGCCTTGGATGTCACTTTGGCTTTGGAGAAGATGAAATCGGCCACGTTGTTTTCCAGCACAATGGCCCGGATTTCCCCAAGCCGCTCCGGGCTTGACTTATACCAACGCACCACCTCCTCGGGTTGCTCGTAAGAGGCGGCCAGCTCGCGGATGTGGGCGTCAACCTGCTCTTCGGTGGCGCGCAGGTCGTGCGTCTTGATGAGTTCGGCCACCACCAGCCCCAGCCGCACGCGGCGCTCGGCCTGCTCCTGAAAAACCTCGCGCGGCATCGGAGCCTGCTCAGCGTTTTGAATGCCGCGCTGCTTGAGATCCTGGCGGGCGCTTTCGATCAGGCGGTCGATTTCGGCTTCCACGGCGGCTTTGGGCAGATCCAGCTCAGCGGCCTGGGCCAGCGCCTCCAGCGCCGTGACTTTGTTGCGCGCCTGCAGACGGAACTTCAGCTCGCGCTCGAGGTTGCGGCGAATGTCTTCGCGCAGCGCCTCTTCGGTGCCGGCCTCGATCCCAAGGGACTTGACAAACGCCTCGTTCACCTCGGGCAGATGCTGCTGCTCGATCTTCTTGACCGTGACGAGGAAGTCCGCCGTCTTGCCAGCCACCTCGCGACCCGGGTAATCCTGCGGAAACGCCAGCGGAAAGGTCTTGGACTCGCCGACCTTCATGCCGCGCACGGCGTTTTCGAATTCGGCCAGCATCTGCCCTTCGCCCAACACAAAGCGAAAATCGCTGGCCTTGCCGCCGGCAAACGGCTCGCCGTCGATCTTGCCTTCAAAATCGATCGTGACGCGGTCGCCGTCCTGCGCCGGCTCGCCCTCGGCACGCGGGGTGAACGTGCGGCGCTGCTTGCGCAGGATCTCCAAGGTGCGCTCGACAGCCGCCTCATCCACGGCAGCCTCAACTTTTTCCAGCTCCAGCGCCGACAAGTCCCCCAGCTTGACTTCGGGATAAACCTCGAACACCGCTTCAAACGCCAGCATGCCCTGGGTGGCCGGCTCCTTTTCGGTGATGCGCGGCTGACCCGCCACGCGCAGCTGCGCCTCGGCCACCGCATCGGCGAAAGCTTGGCCCACCTGGTCGCTGACCACCTCGTAATGAACCGAAGCGCCATAGCGTTGCGCCACCACCGACAGCGGCACCTTGCCCGGGCGGAACCCGTCCATGCGCACCTGGCGCTGCAGCCGCTTCAGGCGGGCATCGACCTCTTTCTGGATCGCCTCCAGCGGCAGCTCGAGCGTGATCTTGCGCTCCAGCTTGTCCAGGGTTTCCACGTTGACAGCCATTGAGAACACTCCTCGAAGGGGACGAGGGATCCGCCCGGCCGGCGAATCCCGGGTATCCGGTCAGCCCGGCCACGCCTGCAGCCGGACAAATAATCGATTGTAGTGCAGCGCTCAGGCTCAGGATCCGGCAAGCCACGCCCACGCCGCCCAGGTCAGCAGGCTCAGCAGCGTGGCCGGCACGCCGATCGCGGCGTGGCGCCGCCAGTCCAGCCGCACGCCGTCGCGCGCGGCCAAGTCGGCCACGATCAGGTTGGCGATCGAGCCGACCAGCAGCAAGTTGCCGGCGTAGGTGCTCGCCAGCGCCAGCGTCACGCCGGCGCTGACCCCCTCCACGTGCGGCAGCAGCAGCATCACCGCCGGCACGTTGGAGACCAGGTTCGACAGCGCCAGCCCCACCCCAGCCAGCAGCGCCGGCTCGCCGAGCGCGATGCCGTGCCCCTGCAGCCACGCCACCGCCTGCGCCGCCAGCCCGGTGCGCTGCAGCCCGGCGTTGACGACGAACAGCCCCATGAACAGCAGCAGCAGCGGCCAGTCCACCAGCCCCATGAACTGCGCCGAGTGCAACCGCCGGCTCAGCAGCAGCACGCCTGCGGCCACCAGCGCCACCACCTCGTGCGGCCAGCGGGTGAACAGAAACGCCGCCAGCAGCGCCGCCGCCACCAGCAGCCCCTTGGCGGACTGCCAGCGATCGAACGGCGGCGCATCGTCCAGCGCCGCCACCGGCGGGGCCGCGCGCGGCGGCGTGCGCCTGAGCACCCCCACCATCCACAGCCACAGCGCCACCAGGGCCAGCAGCACCGGCGGCAGCGCCTGCGCGCTGTAGGCGGCGAACGGCAGCTTCAGCACCGAGCCGATCAGCATGTTCTGCGGATTGCCGATCAGCGTGGCGGCCGAGCCGATGTTGGCGGCGCACGCCACCGCCACCAGCCATGGCACCGGGTCCCAGCCGCGCCGCCAGGCGATGCGCACCACCACCGGCGTCACCGCCAGGCACACCACGTCGTTGGAAAACACCGCCGACAGCGCCGCCACCAGCGCCAGCAGCGCCGCCATCAGCGCCGCCGGCGGCCAGGCGCGCCGCCCCACCGCCAGCGTCACCGCACCGTAGAAGCCGCCCAGCCGCATCTGCGCCGACAGCAGCATGAAGGCGAACAGCAGCACGATCGTCGGCAGGTCGATCGCCGCAGCGGCCTCGGCCACCGACCACCCCTGCACCGCGATCATCGCGATCGCCCCGAGCACCGCCACCCCGCTGCGATCCAGCCCGGTGCGCGGCAACCCGCCGAAGAACATGCCCAGATAGACCACGCCGAACACGGCCAGTGTGCTCAGCGTCGTCAAGTCCGAGGGTAAAACCATATGAAAACGTTGATGCGGCACCGAGCGAGACGGTGGCCTTGATCCCTAAGGCGATGACAGTTCGGCGCGGCTTGAACGGCACCGGCTCGAGACACCGTGCCGCCGATCGCCCTAAGCGGTCTGGACAGCGCCTCAGCATGCAAGCCTCGCACGCGCATGACCCTGGACAAAACGGTGCGCGGGTTGACACAGGCCGCCCCCGAACCCGCGCGTTGGCCGCGGCCGGAATAGGCAGATTGTAGGAGCCCGGCTCTAACAAGCGCTTGTGCGCGCCGAGCTGACCGATCCAACCTTTGCAGCGGACATGCCCGGGCCAGGCCACGCCCGAGCGTCAAGCGGCGACGGCCCGCCCGGACAAAAGCCTCGCCCTCAAGGATCCGCGTCGATCCGCTCCCCCCACACGACTGTGGCGGTGCATGCCGGGGTTCGACGATGTGACACGGGGCGCCGGACAGAGTCGTTCACAACCCGCCGGGGGGCTACGGCATTTTCGTCAAGCTCGCACCTTCGACTCCGTCATGCACCCGCACTGAGCGCCGACCATGTGCAGGGCACCGTGCACTGCGTCAGGCCCATTGCGATGGACCTGCGCCATGATGACGTCGCCTTTCCCTCACGCCATCAGCGAACTCACCCCAAAAAAGGGCGCTAGAGGCACACCTGGCCGTCTTCATTCACTTTTAAAAGTCGAGGACTTCCACTTGTCCTCCGTTGCACGCTACGACCCTGCGACCGAGTCTTACTCCCTTTTTCAAAGTCGGGGAGGCTCTACTGGATGCGCTGGCTTTAGCCTTCAAAAGCCGACTTGGGCAGTCCGCTTTGGCGGACGATGGACTGGAAGGTGCCGGCGCGAATCTCGCGTCGCCCCGCCGGCACAATGACCACGTGCTCCCCGTCGGTGAGCTTGATGTGGCTGCCGCGCTGGCCGATCTGCCGGAACCCGGCGCGGTAGAGCGCGGCAAGGATCTCGGAAGTCGAATAACGCTTAGGCATCGAGCCGCAGCTGCCCCCATCGGGCCTGCGCCGGCAAGGGGGGGGGCACAGGCTCGTCTTCGAAGTAGAGCAGCAAAGCCTCCCGCAAGGCAGCCAGGGCTTCCTCTTCGCTGTCGCCCTCGCTGGCCACATCGACCTCAAGGCAGCGAGCCACAAACGCGCCATCTTCGGGCCAGACAACGTAATGCAGGGCAGCAGCGGTCATGGGAGGGCCTCCATGCAATCCTTCCATTGTAGGCCGCCGGGCTTGGGGGGCAAGCCATGACCCCGGTCACGCTGGTCACCGGCGGCGCAGGCTTTCTCGGCTCGCATCGGATCGACCGCCTGATCGCCGACGGTGAGAAGATCATCTGCGTCGATAACTTCTAGGGAAGGTCTGCTCAACCTCCGCTGCTGACGCTGCGGCGGGGCTTGGGTTTCGCTGATGGGTTCGGACATCGTTTCGGCGAGCTTTCGGGGCTGTTTCAGCCCCCGCCGGGGCCTTTGGCGGCCCCGCGAGACTGCCGGAATCATGCCTGAACCCACGATGTGAAACCCAAACCCCGCGACGGCGTCAGCAGCGGAGGTTGAGCAGACGTTCCCTAGATAAGGAACTCACCCGAGCACGCCACAAAGCGCAGCGCGCACCCCTGCTGTGGCTGCTGGTGGTCGACACCGGCCCACGCGACCCCGATGTCCCCATCCACGAGCGCCTCATCAGTGCGGGCTGCGCCGTGCAGAACGTCCTGCTCATGGCCACCGCGATGGGCTACGGATCGGCGCTGACCAGCGGCAAGGCCCTCGGATCCGCCGCGCTTCGTCGGGCCTTTGCTCTGGGCGCTACCGATCTGCCGGTGTGCTTCGTGAACGTCGGAACGGCCCACGAGGCGGGCCGCGCACCTCGACGACCGGCGCCCTCGCAGCTATTGTCGAGGTGGTCGCCGGACGGTTGATCGCTCAAAATTGATAATAATGATATGGTGCGCGGGGGGGGACTCGAACCCCCACGGTGTCGCCACCGTCAGGACCTAAACCTGGTGCGTCTGCCAATTTCGCCACCCGCGCAGTTGCGATCCCAGCCATGGGTGTGATCGCCTGGGCCCCAAGCGCCTTCATTGTATCGGGATCGCCGACCCGCGCCTGTTCGGAACCCGGCGGGGAACTTAAAACAACTCCACGCCGCCGCCGGCTTGATGCAGCGGCTCGCGGGCCAGCGGGGCGACGTCGCTTTCATAGCAGCGCACGGTGTTGCGACCTTGCGCTTTGGCCGCATAGACGGCCCGGTCGGCGCGCTCGAACGCATCCGAAGGCGTGTCAAACGGTCGCACGGCGGTGTAGCCGATGCTGACCGTGATCCGTCCGACCTGAGGAAAGGGATAAGCTTGCACCGCTTCGCGAAACCGCTCGAAGGCGGCAGCGGCGGCCTGCGCGTCGTCTGCGCGAATCAAGGCGACAAACTCTTCGCCGCCAAAACGGTAGAGGTGATCATCCTGGCGGAAAGTTTGTCGCAACAGCCGCGCCATCAACAGCAGCACCTCATCGCCAATGAGGTGGCCGAAGCGATCGTTGACCGCTTTGAAGTGATCCACGTCGATCACCCCGAGCCAGCGGGCACGGGCCGGAGAGCGTCGTTCGCCTGACGCCAAAGACGCTTCGGGCTCAGACGGTAGGCGCGTTGCCCGATAAAACGTGTCATCAAACGACTTGCGGTTGAGCAAACCCGTCAGCGTGTCGCGTTCGCTGGCATCCAGCAAATTGATCACGTTGATGTAAATGCGCCCGATGCCTTCGGCCACGCGGCGGTCTTGCCATCCCGCCGGACGCGCCCATTCAATATCAAGCGCCAACCGCCGCCCCCAGTCGGTTTGCAACGGCACCAGCAAGCGCCAACTCCCCGTGTCGAGCCGCGCGATGCGCGCCTGATCACAGTCGGGACCGCGAGCCCATGCAAGAACATCCGCTGCCGGGGCTGCCGCCGCCACCGCGGAGGACTGCCTGTCCGCCTTCGCCTCGGGCCTGGCTTGCGCTTGAAAGGCCGCGTAAGCGCACAGCCGCATCACTGGCCCCGAATCCGCCGCGTGCACCACCTCCCACAGTGCAACCGTCTGGGCGTGCAACACCGAGGCCAACACCTCCACCAGCGTGGCATCCAAGCCCTCCCGGTCGCGCCCATGGGTCAAACGGGCCACGTGTTCGAGGTGCTCCAGCGTCCGTGGGTGTGACATGTCGGCCCGCGCCACTGAGGCAGTCGTGCTTTTTGGATTGTTGTTCTGTTTTCGTTCTGATCTGCGCTTGCGCCCCGATAGTAACACCTTGAAGACGGCGCGCCATCCGGATCCCACCCGAACTTGACCGCGCGCCTGTGGCAACATCGGGCCACCATGGGGCTGGCCCACGCCGTTGACCATTACGAGAATTTCCCCGTCGCCTCGCTGCTGTGCCCGCCGCGGTGGCGCGGCGCGGTGGTGGCCCTGTATGGGCTCGCGCGCTGGGCCGACGACGTCGCCGACGAGGGCGACCGCCCCGCCGCGCAGCGGCTGGCGCTGCTGCGGCGGCTGCGCGCCGAGCTGCAGCGGGAGCCGGCCGGGCCCGCCGCCGACGACGCGCCGTGGGGCGCGCGCGTGCGCGACTGGCACGCCGCGCGGCGGCGCCACGGCCTGCCGCTGCAGCCGGTGCTGGACCTGCTGGATGCCTTCGAGCAGGATGTGCGCTGGACGGCGCAGCGCCGCCGCATGGCCGACGAAGCCGAGCTGCTGGATTACTGCCGCCGCTCGGCCAACCCGGTGGGCCGGCTGATGCTGCATCTGGCCGGCGTGCGCGACCCGCGGGCGCAGGCCGAAAGCGACGCCGTCTGCACCGCGCTGCAGCTGATCAACTGCTGGCAGGATCTGGGCGTGGACGAGGCGCGCGGGCGGCGCTACCTACCCGATGCCTGGCTGCGCCGCCACGGGCTGAATCCGCAGCGCCCGCTCACCGACCACGACGCCGAGGCGCTGACGCCCGTGGTGCGCCACGGCTGCGCGGTGGCCCGCGCGGCGCTGGCGCGCGGCTGGGACCTGCCGCGGCGCGTCGGCGGCCGCTTCGGCTGGGAGCTGCGGCTGGTGCTGCAGGGAGGCTTGCGCGTGCTGCAGCGCGTGGAGGCGCTGGGTGGCCGGGTGCTCGCGCAGCGCCCGCGCCTGCGCGGCGCCGACGTCCCCCTTCTGCTGTGGCGCGCGCTGGCGCACCGCCCGCCCGCCGTTCGAGACGAACTCGTATGCTGAACCCGACGACCCTGTGCGGCGCGGCGCTGGCCGCGCTGATCTTCGCGGCGCTGCCGTGGCCAGCGCTGGCCGCCGCCTCCGAAACCGGGCCTGCCGCACCACCCAGCGCGGCGGCGCCGGCGCTGGTGCAAGTGCAGCCGCTGGCGCAGGTGGCGCTGCGGCCCGAGCGCCAGGCCAGCGCCCAGGTGGTGGCGCGCAACGAGGCCAGGATCGCCGCCGAGGTTGGCGGCGTGCTGCAGCGCTGGAGCGCCGACGTCGGCCAGGCGGTGCGCGCCGGGCAGGAACTGGCGCGGCTGGACGCCACCGACCTGCAGCTGGCGCGCGACCGCGCCCGCGCCGCGCGGGATGCCGCGCGCGCCCGGCTGGAGCTGGTGCAGACGCAACTGCGCCGCGCGCGCGAGCTGCAGGCGCAGGGCTTTCTGTCGCCCGAGGCGCTCAACGCGCGCGAGACGGAGCTGGCGCTGCAAAGCGCCGAACTGGCCAGCGCCGAAGCCGCCCTGCAGACCGCCGAGCGCCAGCTGGCCAAGGCGGTGATCCGCGCGCCGTTTGCCGGCGCGGTGACGCAGCGGCTGGCGCAGCAGGGCGAGACGGTGGCGCCGGGCTCGGTGCTGTTCGTGCTGGCACAGACCGACGGCGTGGAGCTGCAGGCGGCGCTGAGCCCCGCCGAGGTGGCCGAGCTGCGCGCCGGGGCGCAGGCGCGCTTCGAGGCCGACGACGGCCAGGTGCGCGCGGCGCGCCTGCTGCGCGTGGTGCCGACGGTGGCACCGGCCACGCGGCTGCAGACGGTGCGGCTGGCGCTGCAGGGCGCGGCGCTGCCGCCCGGCACCGCCGGCCTGCTGCGCTGGGCAGCGCCGCAGCCGCACGTGCCGGCGGCGCTGCTGGTGCGCCGCGGCGCGCAGCTGGGTGTCTTCATCGTGGAGGGCGATGGTGCGGCGGCGCGGGCGCGCTTCGTGCCGCTGCCCGGCGCGCAGGAGGGCCGCCCGGCCCCGGCGGCGGGCCTGCCCGATGGCGCGCGCCTCGTGGTGCGCGGCCAGCAGGCCCTGCGCGACGGCCAGCCGGTGACGCCGGCCCCGTGAGCACGCGCGGAGACCCGAGCCGATGCGACTGCTGCGCGCCCTCATCACCAACCATCCGCTGGCCAACATCGCGTTCGTGGTGGTCATGCTGCTGGGCCTGCTGGCCTACCTGCAGATGCCGCGCGAGCGCGACCCCGAGATCAATTTCAATTGGGTCAACGTCACCACGGTGCTGCCCGGCGCGAGCGCCGAGGACGTCGAGCGGCTCGTCACCAACCCGCTGGAGGACGCGATCAAGGGGGTGGCCGACATCCGCTTCGTCAGCTCCAGCTCGCGCGAGAACGTCTCCAGCCTGCTGATCCGCTTCGGCGAGCTGGACGAGCGCACCTTCGACAAGCGCATCAACGACCTGCGCCGCGAGATCCAGAACAAGGCCAGCACCGAGCTGCCGGAGCAGGCGCAGCAGCCGCGCATCCTGGAGATCTCCACCTCCAACGGCTTTCCGACCGCCATCATGCGCCTGACCGGCCAGGCCGACGACGAGGTGCTGCGCCGCGAGGGCCGGCGCATCCGCAGCCAGCTGGAGCGGCTGCGCGGGGTGGACCAGGTGTTCGCCTCGGGGCTGCGCGACCCCGAGATCCGGGTGGAGCCGGATGCGGCGGCACTGGCCGCGCGCGGGCTGACCGCCGCCGACGTGGCCGACGCGCTGCGCGGCTTCTGGCGCGACACCGCCGCCGGCACGCTGGCCACGCAGCAGGGCGTGTGGACGATCGCGGTGGCCGGCATCACGCTGGACCCCGAGCGGCTGGCGCGGCTGGAGGTGGCCGCCGCCGGCCGGCCCGGCGCGCGCGCGCGGCTCGGCGAGGTGGCGCGCGTGGAGTGGGCGCGCGCCAAGCCGGCGCAGCTGGCTTCGATGGACGGCCAGCCGGCGATCTCGCTGGCGGTGACGAAGAAGGCGCGCGTCAACACGCTGCAGCTGCTGGACGACCTGCGCGCCTTCATCGCGCGCGAGAACGCCGTGCTGGCCGCGCAGGGCCTGCAGCTGACGCTGACCGACGACCAGACCATCCCGACGCGCGAGGCCATCGGCGTGATGGAGTCCAACGCGCTGGTGGGGGTGCTGCTGGTGCTGGCGATCTGCTGGGTGTTCCTCGGCTGGCGCATCGGGCTGCTGGTGGCGCTGGGCATCCCGTTTGCGCTGCTGGGCACGTTTGCGCTGCTGGGGGCACTCGGCTACACCGTCAACATCTCGATCCTGCTCGGCGTGGTGATCGCGCTGGGCATGCTGGTGGACGACGCGGTGGTGGTGGTGGAGGCGATCTACTACCGGCTGGAGCGCGGCCAGCAGGCGCTGCAGGCCAGCCTGGACGGCATCGCCGAGGTCTGCAAGCCGGTGGTGGCCTCGGTGGCGACGACGCTGGCGGCCTTTCTGCCGCTGATGCTGCTGCCGGGCATCGTCGGCAAGTTCATGTTCATCATCCCGTTCGTCGTCACGCTGGCGCTGCTGATCTCGTTGCTGGAGGCGTTCTGGATGATGCCGGTGCACGTCAGCATGCTGCGCGTGCGGCTGGACCGTCCCTCGCGCGTGCAGGCGTGGCGCAACCGCTTCAACCGCGCGGTGCGGCTGCGCTACGCGCAGGCGCTGGCCTACGCGCTGCGCCGGCCGTGGGCGTTCCTGGCCGGCGGGGCGGCCATCATCGCCGGCGCCGCCGCGCTGGTGGCCACCGGCGTGGTGCGGGTGCAGTTCTTCGCCTTCGACCCGATCCGCGCCTTCTACGTCAACGTGGACCTGCCGGCCACCGCGTCGCTGGAGGAAACGCTGGCCGAAACCGAGCGCGTCGAGCAGCTGGTGCGGCGCCACCTGCGTGGCGTCGGCCCGGCCGAGGACGGCCACGAGGCGCGCGCCGTCACCTCCACCGCCGGCCTGAAGTTCACGCAGACCGAGCCGGTCTATGGCGACGCCTACGGGCAGGTGTTCGTGTCGCTGAACCCGCGCACGGCGCAGGCGCGCGACGTGCAGGAGGTGGTGGCGGCGATGCGCGCCGAGGTCGAGGCGCTGCCCGGCCCGGGGCGCAAGAGCTTCACGCTGCTGTCGGGCGGGCCGCCGGCTGGCAAGCCGATCAGCGTCAAGGTGCGCGGCGACGACTGGGCGCAGATCGAGGCCGCCGCCGCGGCGCTCAAAGGGTTGATCGCCGCCCTGCCCGGCGCGCGCGACGTGCAGGACGACAGCCTGCCCGGGCGGCCGTTGCTGCGGCTGGAGTTGAAGCCCGAGGCGCTGCGCGAGCTGGGCCTGTCGGCCGCGCAGGTGACGCGGCTGGTGCGGCTGGCGGTCGATGGCGAGGTGGTGGCCTTCACGCGCGAGGGCGGCGACAAGATCGAGCTGCGCGTGCGCCAGCGCCTGCCCGAGACCCTGCCCGCCGACCCCGCCGTGCTGCTGGCCACGCCGGTGGCGCTGCCCGGCGGCGGCGTCACGCAGCTCGGCGCGCTCGTGGAGGCGCAGGTGGAGCCCACGCGCGGCTTCATCCGCCACCACAACCTGCGCCGCGCCATCACCGTGGAGGCCGACCTCGACAAGGCGGTGCTCGACACCGCCGAGGCCAACCGCCGCATCCGCGCCGCGTGGGAGACGCTGCGCCTGCAGCATCCCGGCGTCGATCTGGACTTCTCCGGCGAGCTGGAGGACATCGAGGAGAGCCTTGCGGCCATGCAGCGGCTGTTCCTGCTCGGCGTCGGGCTGATCTACCTGATCCTGGCGGCGCAGTTCCGCAGCTACTTCCAGCCGCTGATGATCCTGGTGACGGTGCCGCTGGCGTTCGCCGGCGTGGCGGTGGGGCTGGCGATCACGCGCAACCCGCTGTCGCTGTACACGCTCTACGGCGTGATCGCGCTGACCGGCATCGCGGTCAACTCCGCCATCGTGCTGATCGATGCGGCCAACGAGCGGCTGCGCAGCGGCATGGGGCTGGTGCACGCCACGCTCTACGCGGCGCGGCGGCGCGTGGTGCCGATCCTCATCACCAGCACGACGACGATCGGCGGGCTGGTGTCGCTGGCCTTCGGCTTGGGCGGCCACAGCCTGCTGTGGGGGCCGGTGGCTTCGGCCATCGTCTGGGGGCTGCTGGTCTCCACCCTCCTGACGCTGTTCGTGGTGCCGCTGCTCTACCTCGTCTTCATGCGCCGCGCGGCGCGCCGGCTGGCGCGGGCGGAGGCCGCGGCATGACGAGCCCGGCCCTGCAGCAGGCGCAGGCGTGGGCGCAGGAGCGCGCCGCCGCCGCCGGCAGCAGCTTCTATTACGCCTTCCTGTTCCTGCCACCCGAGCGGCGCGCGGCGATCACGGCGTTCTACGCCTTCTGCCGCGAGATCGACGACATCGTTGACGAGGTGCGCGAGCCCAGCGTCGCGCAGGCCAAGCTGGCCTGGTGGCGCCAGCAGGTGGCGCTGGCCTTCAGCCCCGGGCGCCGCGCCGACCACCCGGCGCTGGTGGCGCTGCAGCCGCACATTCCGGTCTATGGCCTGCAGCCCGAGCCGCTGCTGGCGGTGATCGACGGCTGCGAGCTCGACCTGCAGCAGAACCGCTGGCTGGACTTCGCGGCGCTGGCGCACTACTGCCACCTGGTGGCCGGCGTCGTCGGCGAGGTGGCCGCGCGCATCTTCGGCCAGACCGAGGACGGCACCACCGCCTACGCGCACCGGCTGGGCCGCGCGCTGCAGCTGACCAACATCATCCGCGACGTCGGCGACGACGCGCTGCGCGGGCGCATCTACCTGCCGCTGGAGGAGCTGCGCCGCTTCGAGGTCAAGCCGCGCGAGCTGCTCACCCTCGGACAGGAGGCCGAGGCCGGCTTCGAGGTGCGCTTCGAGGCGCTGATGCGCTTTCAGATCGAACGGGCGCTGGCCACCTACGACGAGGCGGTGGCGCTGCTGCCGGCAGCCGACCGCGCCAGCCAGAAGCCGGGGCTGATGATGGCCAGCATCTACCGCGCGCTGCTGCACGAACTGGCGCGCGCGCCGCGGCGCGTGCTGCGCGAGCGTGTGGCGCTGACCCCGTTGCGCAAGCTGTGGCTGGCGTGGAAGATGCAGGCGCTGGGGCGGTGGTGAGCGCGCCAACCGTGGTGGTGATCGGCGGCGGCTGGGCTGGGCTGGCCGCGGCGGTGGCGGCGGCGCGCGCCGGCTGGCGCGTCACGCTGCTGGAGGCCAGCCGCCACTGGGGCGGGCGCGCGCGGCGGCTGCAGTGGCCGGACGGGCGAGGCGGCTCGCTCACGCTCGACAACGGCCAGCACATCCTGATCGGCGCCTACGGGGCCACGCTCGGCCTGCTGGAGCAGCTCGGCGTGCCGTGGCACCGTCAGCTGCAGCGGGTGCCGCTGATGCTGCCGCGGCCAGACGGCACCGGCCTGATTCCGCCCGGCTGGGCCACGCGGCTGCCCGCGCCGCTGGCGCTGGCCGCCACGCTGTTGACGGCGCGCGGCTGGGGCTGGGGCGAGCGCGCGGCGGCCTTGGGTCGCGCGGCGCGCTGGATGGCCGCCGGCTTCACCTGCGCGCCGCAGGCCACGGTGGCCGACCTGGCCGCCGGGCTACCGCCGCGCGTGGTGGACGAGCTCATCGAGCCGCTGGCGGTGGCGGCGCTCAACACCGCGCTCACCAAGGCGTGCGGCGCCACCTTCCTGCGCGTGCTGCGCGACGCGCTGCACGCCCCGGCCCCGGCGGGCCTGGCGCCAAGCGACCTGCTGCTGCCGCGCGGTGACCTCGGCGCTTTGCTGCCGGATGCGGCCACCGCGTGGCTGGCCCGGCGCGGCGCGGCGCTGCGCCTCGGCGCGCGCGCGCTGGCGCTGGCGCGCCGCAACGGCGGCTGGCGCGTGCGGCTGGCCGACGGCACGGCGCTGGACGCCGACGCGGTCATCCTGGCCACGCCAGCGCCCGAGGCCGCGCGGCTGGCCTCGACCTGGGCCGACGATCCGGTCTGCCCGGCGCCCGAGGCCACGGCCGTGCGCGGCTGGGCCGCGCAGGCCAAGGCGCTGGCTCACGTGCCGATCGCCACCGTCCATGCCCGCGCACCGCGCGGCTGGCGCTGGCGCTGGCCGCACCCACTGCTGGCGCTGCCGTTTGAGGCGCGGCGCGCGCCGGCGCAGTTCGTCTTCCACCGCGGCGCGGCGGGCGCCGGCGAGGACGGCGCGCTGCTGGCCGCCGTCGTCAGCAGCCCCGACCCGTCGTGGGACGGCGACCGTAAGGGCCTGGCCGCCGCCGTCACCCGGCAACTGGCCGCGGCGCTGGCCTGCCCCGGCGTGCAGGCGCTCGCCGCCGTCGTCGAGCGGCGCGCCACCTTCGCCTGCACGGCGGGGCTGCGCCGCCCGCCGGGGCGGTTGGCCGACGGGCTGCTCGCCGCCGGCGACTACGTGGCCGGCCCCTACCCCGCCACGCTGGAAGGTGCCGTGCGCAGCGGGCTGGCGGCGGTGGGCGTCCTGCGCGGCGACATCCTTGCCTGAATCAATCGAACAGCCGGCGCAGCAGGTCGTCGCGGCTGCAACCCAGATGCGCCGCCACGCTGTCGAGCACCGCCGCCAGCGTGCCGATACGCAGCGGATCGAGTGCCGGAACCGTGACGTGGTGCTGGCCGCCGAGCGTCGTCGTCAGCCGCAGATGGCTGCCGGTCTGGCGCGTCACGTCATAACCGACCCGTGCAGCCGCCGCACCAGCTCCCGCCCGGACAGGTCGCGCGGAATTCTCACGCGGCGATGACCTCCTCGCGCGTGATGTGCAGCCGGATCAGCCGCGGACGGTCCGGCTCGTCGAAGTGGCAGGCCACCGCATCGCGCAGTTGCTGGTGTAGCGCCGGCAGCTCATCGGCCTCGGTGAAGATGTCGGCGCCGACAGCACGGGCGAGCCAGCCACCTTCGGGTGCCTGTTCGACGATGAAATGGATCTCGGTCATGCGGTTTTCCCTTTCAGCCGCTGACGGCGGCGGTCGGCGCCCCGGCCAAGGTCGGACGCGCGGGCCCGGGCAGCCCGACGCCTCGCCGCACGCTCACCCCTGCCCCTTCGCCGCCGCCTTGAGCGCCTGGTAGGCGGGACGGGCGTGGCAGCGCTGCAGCCAGTCGTGCACGCGCGGGAAGGCGTGCATCAGCTCGTGCGACGGGCGCGCCCAGTTGGCCACGCAGGCCACGCACAGGTCGGCGATGGTGAAGCGCGCCGCGGCCAGGTGGTCGTGCCCCTGCGCGGCGCGCGCGCTCAAATGATCCTCCAGCACCTTCAGCGGCACGCGCAGGCGCCGCTCGGCGGCGGCGAGCTTGTCGGCGTCGCGCCGCTGCGGCGGCAGGCCCAGCCGGTGCATCAGCACGCACAGCGCGTCGGCCTCGAGTTCCGTGACGGCCCAGAACGCCCAGCGCAGTGCCTCGGCGTCCTCCGCCGGGTTGGCCGGCGCCAGGTCGCTGCCGTCGCCCTTGCCGTAGTGCCGCGCCAGATAGAGCGCGCAGGCCATCGACTCCCACACCACCACGCGCCCCTCCGGACGCTCGTCCACCAGCACCGGGATGTGGCCGTTGGGGTTGAGCGCCAGAAAGTCCGGCGTGCGCGTCGCCCCGCCCTGATACGGCGTCGGCACGTGGGTGTAGGGCACGCCCAGCTCCTGCGCGGCCCACAGCGGCCGCACCGCGCGCGAGGCGAAGATGCCATGGATCGTCAGCGCCATCGGTTCATGCTCCTTGCATCGGCGGCCCCCCTCACGCGAGGCCCAGCCGTTCACACAATTCCAGCAGATGCGCCACCTGCGCGTGCGGGCGCTCGTGCGGCTGCGGCTGCACGCCGCCGGCGTGCAGCGCGCGCGCCATGTCCCCGCCGCCGCAGCCGCAGTCCTTCGGCTGCAGCGCGGCGTCCCAGTCATGGCCGTGGCGGTTGACCCAGACGGCGGCCAGCCCGGCGCGGCGCGCCCCGACCACGTCCAGCAGCGGGTCGTCGCCGACGTGCAGCGCCGCCTGCGGCGCCACGCCCGCCGCCGCCAGCGCCGCCTGGTAGATGCCGGGGTGGGGCTTGGCCACGCCCGCCTCGCGCGCGCCGACGTGGGCGACGAAGTAGTCACCCAGGCCGACGCGGCGCACGTCGGCGTTGCCGTTGGAGACCGCCACCAGCGGCCAGCGCGCCGCCAGCCGCTCCAGCGCCGGGCGCGCGTCCGCGAACAGCTCCACACGCTGACGCTCGGCGTAGAACACCTCGAACGCCGGCTCCGCCAGCGCCGGGTCGTCGCCGCTTTCACGCAGCGCGACGCGGATCGCCTCGCGGCGCAGGAAGGTCAGGTCATGGTGGCGGTCCGGGTGGTCGCGCTGCACGCCGGCGCGCACCGCGCGCGCCCAGGCGCGGTCGCGCAGCCGCGCGGCGGTGGCGGGCGCGTGCGTCTCCAGCCAAGCCTGCAGCGCGGCTTCGGCGCGCTCGATCGTGGGCCGCATCGGCCACAGCGTATCGTCCAGATCCAGGGTCAAGGCCCGCAGGCCGGCGGCGTCGATCATCGTGCGCCAGAATACCACCATGCGCATGCACCCCGAACCTGCCTACACCCACGGCCAGCCCGCCCGCACGGGCATCCTGTGGATCAACCTCGGCACGCCCGAGGCGCCCACCCCGGCCGCCCTGCGCCGCTATCTGGGCCAGTTCCTCAGCGATCCGCGCGTGGTGGAGCTGCCGCGCGCGCTGTGGTGGCCGATCCTGCACGGCATCATCCTCAACGTGCGGCCGCGCAAGTCGGCGGCCAAGTACGCCACCATCTGGACGCCGGAGGGCTCGCCGCTGAAGGTGTGGACCGAGCGGCAGGCCAAGCTGCTGCAGGGCCTGCTGGGCGAGCGCGGCCACCACGTGACGGTGCGCTGGGCGATGCGCTACGGCGAGCCCGCCATCGCGCGCGAGCTGGACGCGCTGAAAACCGCCGGCTGCACGCGCATCCTGATCCTGCCGGCCTACCCGCAATACTGCGCCGCCACCACTGCCAGCGCCTTCGACGAGGTGTGGCGCTGGGCGGGCGCGCGGCGCTGGGTGCCGGAGCTGCGCTTCGTCAACCACTACCACGACGACGCCGGCTACATCGCGGCGCTGGCCGCGCGCGTGCGCGCCCACTGGGCCGAGCACGGGCGGCCCGAACGGCTGGTGATGAGCTTTCACGGCATGCCGGCGCGCACGCTGCAGCTCGGCGACCCTTATCACTGCGAATGCCACAAGACCGGCCGGCTGCTGGCCGAGGCGCTGGAGCTGCCGCCCGGGCAGGCGGTCGTGACGTTCCAGTCGCGCTTCGGCCGGGCGAAGTGGCTGCAGCCGTACACCGAGCCGACGCTGGTGGAACTCGCCCGCCAGGGCGTGGGCCGGGTGGACGTGGTGTGCCCCGGCTTCACCGCCGACTGCATCGAGACGCTGGAGGAAATCGACCAGGAGGCGCGCGCGGCCTTCCTGGCCGCCGGCGGGCGGGCGTTCCACTACATCCCGTGCCTGAACGACGACCTGGGCTGGCTGCGGGCGCTGGCGGACCTGGCCGAGCGGCACCTGGCCGGCTGGCCGACACGCACGCCGCACGACCCCGCCGCCGCCGAGGCCACGCGCCAGCGCGCGCGGGCGCTGGGCGCGACGATGTGAGGCGCGCGGCGCGCTACCATCGGCATCGATGAGCCGGACGTCCCGCCCGAACCATCCCGACGCCGGGGAGGAGCCTGGCCGCGTGCGGCTGGACAAGTGGCTGTGGGCCGCGCGTTTTTACAAGACCCGTGCGCTGGCGGCCGAGATGATCGACAAGGGCCGCGTGTGGGTCAATGGCCAGCCGGCCAAGGCAGCGCGCGCGCCGCGCCCCGGCGACGTGATCCGGCTGCGCACCGGCGACGTCGAGCGCACCGTGGTCGTCAGGGCGCTGTCGGCGGTGCGCGGCCCGGCGCCGCAGGCCGCCCTGCTCTACGAGGAGACACCCGAGTCGATCGAGGCGCGCCAGCGCCACGCGGAGCTGCGCCGACTGGCGCCGGAGCCGGCGCTGGCCTACACCCAGGGCCGCCCGACCAAGCGCGACCGGCGCGAGCTGGAGCGCTGGCGCACCCGTGGCGCCGCCCCGGACTGGAACGCGCGCTGGAGCGCGTCGCTGGACGACTGATTCACCCTGCCGTGACCGAGGAGACCCCCGATGCCCCGCTACCCGCTGCCCGAGCTGAAGGACCTGCCCGACGACATCCGCGCCCGCATCCTGGAGGTGCAGGAAAAGGCCGGCTTCGTGCCCAACGTCTTTTTGATGTTCGCCCGCCGCCCGGCGGAGTGGCGCGCCTTTTTCGCCTACCACGACGCGCTGATGATGCCGGAGACGGTCGGGCGCTCCTCCAACCTGACCAAGGGCGAGCGCGAGATGATCGTCGTGGCCACCAGCGCCGCCAACCAGTGCCTCTACTGCGTGGTGGCGCACGGCGCCATCCTGCGCATTTATGAGAAGAAGCCCTTGGTAGCCGACCAGGTGGCGGTCAACTACCGCAAGGCCGACATCACGCCGCGTCAGCGGGCAATCCTCGATTTCGCCATGAAGGTGTGCCAGCGCTCGCACGAGGTCGAGGAAGGGGACTTCGCCGCGCTGCATGCGCACGGCCTGAACGACGAGGACATCTGGGACATCGCCGCCATCACCGCCTTCTTCGGCCTGTCCAACCGCATGGCCTCGTTCAGCGGCATGGAACCCAACCCCGAGTTCTACCTGATGGGCCGGCTGCCTAAAACGGCTGCGGCTTGAGCTGCGACCTGCACTGCCCCCTGTTCAAGCGGCTCTGCTTGAGGTGTCGTCCTCTCGACAACGGCAACGCCCTGCTCCCCTTTTACAATCCAAAATCAAGGCCATTCGAGAAACGCGCGGTCAAGCCAGGCCATACCGCGCCGGCCTTTTCGATTAGACGCCATGAAAACCCCAGCCCACCTGATTGAACAGTTCGGCCCGCGCGAGGCCATGGAGTACGACGTCGTCGTGGTCGGCGCCGGCCCGGCGGGGCTGGCCACCGCGATCCGGCTCAAGCAGCTGGCCGCCGCCCAGGGTGCGGAGACGTCGGTCTGCGTGCTGGAGAAGGGCTCCGAGCCGGGCGCGCACATCCTGTCGGGCGCGGTGATGGATCCGCGCGCGCTGACCGAGCTCTTTCCCGACTGGCAGGAGCGCGGCGCGCCGCTGAACCAGCCCGTCACCGCCGACGAGGTGCTGTTCCTCGACGCCAACCGGGCCATCCGCACGCCGCAGTGGGCCATTCCCGATTGCTTCCACAACGAGGGCAACTATGTCATCAGCCTCGGCGCCGTCGTCAAGTGGCTGGCCGAGCAGGCCGAGGCGTTGGGCGTGGAGATCTTTCCCGGCTTCACCGCCGCCGAGGTGCTCTACGACGAGCAGGGGCGCGTGGTCGGCGTGGCCACCGGCCACATGGGCCTCGGCAAGGACGGCGAGCCCACCGACGCCTTCCAGCTCGGCATGGAGCTGCGCGCCAAGTACACCGTGTTCGCCGAGGGGGCGCGCGGTCACCTGGGCAAGGAGCTGATCGCGCGCTTCCGGCTCGACGAGGGCCGCGACCCGCAGACCTACGGCATCGGCATCAAGGAGCTGTGGGAGATCCCGCCCGAGAAGGCCAAGCCGGGCCTCGTGGTGCACACCGCCGGCTGGCCGCTGGACGAGCACACCTACGGCGGCGGCTTCCTCTACCACATGGAGGGCAACAAGGTCACGCTCGGCTTCGTCGTCGGGCTGGACTACCAGAACCCGTGGCTGAGCCCCTTCGAGGAGATGCAGCGCTGGAAAACCCACCCGGCGATCCGCGCCCACCTCGAGGGCGGCAAGCGCATCGGCTACGGCGCGCGCGCCATCACCGCCGGCGGGCTGCTGAGCCTGCCCAAGACCGTCTTCCCCGGCGGCGCGCTGGTGGGCTGCGACGCCGGCTACCTCAACGCCGCGCGCATCAAGGGCAGCCACGCCGCCATCAAGACCGGCATGCTGTGCGCCGAGGCGGCCTTCGAGGCGCTGCGCGCCGGCCGCGCGCACGACGAGCTCGCCGCCTACCCGGCCGCGTTCGAGCGGAGCTGGCTTTATGAGGAACTGCACCGCGCGCGCAACTTCAAGACCTGGTTCAAGAAAGGCAACACGATCGGCGCGCTGATGACCGGCATCGAGCACTGGCTGCTGCCGCGGCTGGGCATCAAGAGCCCGCCGTGGACGGTGCATCGCCACACGCCCGACCACGCGCGCCTGCATGCGGCCAGCCAGGTCGAGCCGATCCGCTACCCGAAGCCCGACGGCGTGCTGACCTTCGACCGGCTCTCCAGCGTGTTCCTGTCCAACACCAACCACGAGGAAAACCAGCCCGCGCACCTGACGCTGAAGGACGCCTCGGTGCCGGTGGCGGTCAACCTGGCGCTCTACGCCGGGCCGGAGAGCCGCTACTGCCCCGCCGGCGTCTATGAATTCGTCGAAAAGGACGGCGCACCGCAGCTTGTCATCAACGCGCAGAACTGCGTGCACTGCAAGACCTGCGACATCAAGGATCCGACGCAGAACATCGTCTGGGTCACGCCCGAGGGCGGCGGCGGGCCGAACTACGCGGGCATGTGACCGCGATGGAAAAGCAGTTCAACACGGCAGGTCCGTCGATTCCTGGGGATCACTACCTGTTGGATCCGTTGGCGCGCGTGGATTTGGCCGAGATTGAATCACTCATCGAGGCCAAGCGCTACTTCGTGCTGCACGCCCCGCGGCAGACCGGCAAGACCACGGCGCTGCTGGCGCTGATGGAGCATCTGAACCGGCAGGGGCGTTACCGGGCGCTGTATGCCAACATCGAGACCGCGCAAGCGGCGCGCGGCAACGTCGCCGAAGGCATGGCCACCATCATACGCGCGCTGGCCAGTGCGGCGCACAACTACTGGCAAGACGAAGCCGCCGCGCGGATGGCCCTGGAGCTGCTGGGCACCGTGGGCGTCCATGACTGGGTGCGTACGCTGCTCGAACGCTGGAGTCGGACGGATGCGCGGCCCATCGTGCTGCTGCTGGACGAAGTCGATGCGCTCATCGGCGACACGCTGATCTCCCTGCTGCGCCAGATCCGCGCCGGCTACGCGCAGCGCCCGACGGCGTTTCCGCAGACGGTGGTGCTGTGCGGCGTGCGCGACGTGCGCGACTACCGCATCCACAGCGGCGACGGCGAGATCATCACGGGCGGCAGCGCCTTCAACATCAAGGCCGCCTCGATCCGGCTGGGCA
>NZ_VJNB01000015.1 GCF_007556595.1 Tepidimonas alkaliphilus | reverse complement strand
CCTGGAGCGGGGCGGTGTCGCAGAACCCGTTTTTGAGCTTTAAGTTCAAGGGCGCCAACAAGGGCGACAAGGTGGTGGTCAAGTGGACCGACAACAAGGGCGAGTCCCGCACCGACGAGGCCACCATCGCCTAAAGGCGCGGTGACCGCGGCACGCCACGCCGCCCCGCCGCGCCCGCCGTGGCGCGGCGGCTGGCCAAGGGCCAGTCAGCGCCATGCCGGTGGCGCGCTGGCTCTTTCTTTTTTCGTGCCTCCCTTTTCCCAACCCAGGAGTCCGTATCCATGAGTTTTAGCCGTCGTGAGTTCCTGCAAGTTCTGGCGGTGGCCAGCGCTTCCGGTATGGCCATCGCATCCGAAGACGCGCTGGCGGCCAAGCCTGGCGCCGGCGAGCGCCTCTACCACGTGCCCAAATACGGCAACGTGAGCTTTCTGCACTTCACGGACTGCCACGCTCAGTTGATGCCGATTTATTTCCGCGAACCCAGCGTCAACATTGGCGTAGGCGAAGCGTTTGGCCGTGCCCCGCACATCGTCGGCGAGCACTTGCTGAAATATTTCAACATCAAGCCGGGCACGGCGGCGGCGCATGCCTTTACCTACTTGAATTTTGAGCGCGCGGCCAAGACCTACGGCAAGGTGGGCGGCTTTGCCCATTTGCGCACGCTGGTCAAAATGCTCAAGGCCGACCGCCCGCACGCGCTGTTGTGCGACGGCGGCGACACCTGGCAAGGCTCGGCCACCTCGCTGTGGACCAACGCGCAAGACATGGTCGATGCCTGCAAGCTGCTGGGCGTCAACATCATGACGCCGCATTGGGAATTTACGTTTGGCGCCAAGCGCGTCAAGGAAGTAGTCGAAAAGGATTTCAAAGGCCACATCGATTTCGTCGCGCACAACGTCAAGACGGCCGATTTCGAAGAACTGGTGTTTGAGCCGTATGTCATCAAGGAGCAAAACGGCATTCCGGTGGCGGTGATCGGCCAGGCGTTTCCCTACACCCCGATTGCCAACCCGCGCTACATGGTGCCGGATTGGACGTTTGGCATCCGCGACGACCATTTGCAGAAGATGGTCGATGAGGTGCGGGCCAAAGGCGCCCAGGTGGTCGTCGTGCTGTCGCACAACGGCATGGACGTGGACATCAAGATGGCCTCGCGCGTGCGCGGCGTTGACGCGATCCTGGGCGGCCACACGCATGACGGCATGCCGGCGCCGGTGATCGTGAAAAATGCGGGCGGGCAGACGCTGGTCACCAACGCAGGCTCGAACGGCAAGTTCCTGGCGGTGTTGGACTTTGACGTGCGCGGCGGCAAAGTGCAGGGCTATCAATATCGGTTGCTGCCGGTGTTTGCCAACCTGCTGCCCGCCGACAAGGAAATGCAAGCCTACATTGACAAGGTGCGCGCGCCTTACAAAGACAAGCTGGAAGAAAAGCTGGCGGTTACCGAAGGCTTGCTGTATCGGCGCGGCAATTTCAACGGCACCTGGGATCAGCTCATCTGCGAGGCGTTGATGGAGGTCAAGGGCGCGGAGGCCGCGTTCTCGCCGGGCGTGCGCTGGGGCACCAGCCTGCTGCCGGGCGACGTCATCACCTACGAGCGCATGATGGATCAGATGGCCATCACCTATCCGACGACCACACTCAATGAGTTCACCGGCGCTCAGATCAAAGAGATCATGGAGGACGTGGCCGACAACCTTTTCAACCCCGACCCGTATTACCAGCAAGGGGGCGACATGGTGCGCGTCGGCGGCATCGAATACACGATTGACCCCGCTGCGCCGATGGGCCAGCGCATCCAGAACCTGATGATCCGCGGCAAGCCCATGGAGGCCGACAAGAAATACAAAGTGGCTGGATGGGCGTCGGTGCAAGAAGGCGTGCAAGGCACCGCCGAGCCCATTTGGGATGTGGTCAGCAAATACCTGCGCGACAAGAAGGTGATCGGCAAGCTCAAGCTCAACCAGCCCAAGCTGATCGGCATGGAGAAAAACCCCGGCGTGGCGCTGTGACCGCCGGGTGCCCTCGGCGCGGGGCTGCGCTCTGGTTGTCGGTGCGCAGCCGCCGTCGCTCCTGCCGTGCAGGCGGCGTGTGATCGAGACGCAACGAACCCAAAGCGAGCGCCCCCTTGGGGTCGCTCGTCGCTGTTGGGTATGGCGCTGAGGCTGTGGCCGCCGCGGGGTTCGCTCACGCGGTCGGGAAGGTGCCCGGGATCAGGATCGAGCGGTCCACCGTTTCGATGTCGGTGTGGCCGGTGAAGGCCATCGTGAGCTCCAGCTCCTTGTGGATGATCTCCAGCGCCTTGGTCACGCCGGCCTCGCCCATGGCGCCCAGGCCCCACAGGAAGGCGCGACCGATGTAGGTGCCCCGCGCGCCCAGCGCCCGGGCTTTGAGCACGTCCTGCCCGCTGCGGATGCCGCTGTCCATGTGCACCTCGATGCGGTCGCCCACCGCCTCGACGATGCGCGGCAGCGCGCGGATGGTCGATTCAGCGCCGTCGAGCTGGCGCCCGCCGTGGTTGCTGACGACCAGCGCGTCGGCGCCGCTTTCCACCGCCAGGCGCGCGTCCTCGGGGTCCATGATCCCTTTGAGGATCAGCTTGCCGCCCCAGCGGTTCTTGATCCACTCGACGTCGCGCCAGTTCAGCGTCGGGTCGAACTGCTGCTGCGTCCACGCCGACAGGCTGCTCATGTCGTCCACCCCTTTGACGTGGCCGACGATGTTGCCGAACTGACGGCGCGGCGTGCGCAGCATGCCCCAGCACCAGCGCGGCTTGGTGGCCAGGTTGAGCAGATTGGCCAGGGTCGGCTTCGGCGGCGCCGACAGGCCGTTCTTCAGATCCTTGTGCCGCTGGCCGAGGATCTGCAGGTCCAGCGTCAGCACCAGCGCGCCGCAGCCGGCGGCCTTGGCGCGGTCGATCAGGCGGCCGACGAAGTCGCGGTCGCGCATCACGTAGAGCTGGAACCAGAAGCCCGGCCCGGCGTGCTCGGCCACGTCCTCGATCGAGCAAATGCTCATGGTGGACAGCACGAACGGCACGCCGAAACGCTGCGCGGCGCGGGCCGCCAAAATTTCGCCGTCGGCGTGCTGCATGCCGGTTAGGCCGGTGGGCGCCAGCGCCACCGGCATCGCCACCGGCTGGCCGACCATCGTCGTGCGCGTGCTGCGCGGCTCCATCGGCACGGCCACGCGCTGGCGCAGCCGGATCGGCTGGAAGTCGTCCTGGTTGGCGCGGTAGGTGCTCTCGGTCCACGCGCCGCTGTCGGCGTAGTCGTAGAACATGCGCGGCACGCGCCGCTGCGCCAGGCGGCGCAGGTCTTCGATGCAGGTGATGACGGTCATCGCGGCGGATTCCTCCTGGAGACGTCGTGGAAAGGGTCATCGTAGCGCCGCCAGGAACCAGGGCGGCGTGAAAATCCACCGCGGTTCTTTGAAACTTGGCCCAACCCGTGGGGGCGTGGAAAGGCCAGGATGGCGGGTCGCTAGCGGCAGTGCACGCTGCCGCAGCCGGTCATCGTCGCTGGGCGCACCCGGCTAGGGTCCGCCAGCCGTTCAGTGCGCGAATCGAAGCCGACCGTGCGCATGTGCTGCGCCAGCCCGGCGTCCATCGTCTGCGCGTGCGTCGGGAACCACTCCGCCAGGGCCGCCGCCATGCGAGCGATGATGTCGGTGTCGCCGTCGAGGTAGTGGCGCTCCACCGCGCGCATCATGTCGAGGATCTCGCGGTGGTGGCGCGCGTGGCAGTTGTCCGGTGCGAAGCCGACTGCCACCATCCAGCGTTCCTCGCGCGCGAAGTGCGCCTCGGTGTGCGCGATCAGCGCGCGATAAGGCTCCAGCTGAGCCTGGGGCGGCAGCGCGCGCAGGGCCGCCAGCTGCGTGACGAACTCTTGATGGGTTTCGTCCATGCACGCATCGCCGGTGGCCAATTCGGCGCTCCAGGCAAGGGGCGGCACCTCAGGATGGGTTTCGATCTCGGCCATGGCGGCGGCTAGCGTAGGCGGATGGCGGGCGACAGGGCTTGACCTGCGTCAAGCCCCGTCCGTCCCGCGCTACGTCAGACGGCGTCAAACGGAAAGCGCATCGCGCGCAGGTCGCGCTTGGTCTCCACCAGCACCAGCGGGCCGTCATCCACTTGCACCGGGATGGGGCGCGGGCGCGGCGCGGGCGCTGGCGGCAGCTCGGCGGCGATGGCGGCCTGAGCCGCCGCGACACGCTCAGGGTCGGATTGGATCCACTCCAGACCCGCCGCTTGGGCCATGCGCCTCAGCGACTCCACCGGTAGCACATAGCCTGTTGAGGCGGTTGCCTCTACCGGCGCGGGTGAGGCCGCCACAGCGGCGGCTTCGGCCTGCACGCTCGCCGGGGCTTGAGCCGTCCCTTGGGCTTCGACGCTCTCTTGCACGGGTTGCACCGCAGCGTTCGCCTCAGGCTGGGACGCTGCCGGCTCTGCCGCAGCGTCCGCATGCTCGACCGGTCGCTCAAAATACGAGCGACGAGGATGGGCCGAGGCTTCCGCCGCCGCGGCGCCGACCGCCTCCGGGCTTGCGGCAGGCTGCTGCGAGTCCGCGGCGACGCTATCCGCAGCCTGGCGTTCACGGTTGCGTTCGCGTCCGTAACGTTCGCGCGGACGTCGCTCGCGTTCGACGGCGGGGCTGGCTGAAGGGGACGGCGACGCCGTCGCCGGCTCGGCGAACGTGTTGCCGGGCTGCGGCTGGAGCTGCGCGCTGGCCTCAGCGTTCGCTATAAGGGTCTCTGCGCTGCCGCTGGCCGAGGCAGGCTGCGCCGCCTCGGCGCCCGGGGCTGCTGTGCGCCCGCGACGACGCCGACGCCGGTCGCTGCGCGGGCGAGCGCTTTCCGCGCTATCGGGGGGCGCAGCGATGGGATCGGTGGTTGAGACGGCGGTCTCGTTCGGCACGCCGAGGGTGGAAGCCGTGGATGGCGCCCCGGCGCGGGCTGATTCGCTGCCAGGCGGCGCTGCGTCGTGTTCGGGCTGCGGGCGTGCTCGCCGCCGTTCGGGCCGCTCGCGCGCCGCAGCGGCTGCTGCGTCCGCCGTCGTTGCGTTGGCGCTCTCCGACGCCGTGGTTGGGGTCGCGCGGATCGGGCGCGAGGCGCGCTCCTCGCGCGCGGCGGGCGCCGGCGGCGCGTCGCGCCCAGCTCGCTCGGCCCGCGCCGCCGCGGGTTCGGGGCGCGGCGGTCGCGGTGAGCGCGGAGGACGAGCATGGCGCGGCGCAGCCGAGCTTGGGGCTGGCTTGGCCCCAACCGAGGGGGTCGGCGCCGTCGGTGAGGCTGGGGTCGCTGCTCCTGCGTCTTGGCCCGCCGGGTTGACCGCTTGCCAGCCGAACAGACGCCGCAGCCAAGCGAAAAAGCCCTTTTCGGCACGCTCGGCCGCGGCGGGCGGCGTGGCGGCCGCGGCGGCAGCAGGGGCAGGTGAGGGCGCAACCGGGGTCGCGTGAGAGGGGGCAGTCGCGCCGCGCTCGGGCAGCGCCACGGGTTCGGCGGCGCGTTGGCTGACCGGCGCTGGGGTGTCCGGCAGCACGCCCTTGATGATTGGCTCCTGCCGGTTGGTGCGCTCCTGGCTGCGCCGCGTCACCAGCGCCACGTCCTCGACGATGTCGGCCAGCTTGTAGCTGGCGTCCAGGTTGTCCAGGCGCGGGTCGTCGTGCTTCAGCCGCTCGAGCTTGTAGTTCGGCGTCTCCAGCGACTTGTTCGGCACCAGCAGCACGCTGATGCGCTGCTTGAGCTCGATCTTGGTGATTTCGACGCGCTTTTCGTTGAGCAGGAAGCTGGCCACATCGACCGGCACCTGCACCAGCACGGCGGCGGTGTTGTCCTTGAGCGACTCTTCCTGGATCACGCGCAGGATCTGCAGCGCCGACGATTCGGTGTCGCGGATGTGGCCCGAGCCGCCGCAGCGCGGGCAGGGGATGGAGGCGCCCTCCGACAGCGTCGGGCGCAGGCGTTGGCGGCTCATCTCCAGCAGGCCGAACTTGCTGATCGGCGCGAACTGCACGCGCGCGCGGTCCTGCTTGAGCGCCTCGCGCAGGCGGTTTTCGACCTCGCGGCGGTTCTTGCTGTCCTCCATGTCGATGAAGTCGATCACGATCAGCCCGCCGAGGTCGCGCAGCCGCGCTTGGCGCGCCACCTCGTCGGCGGCCTCCAGATTGGTGCGCAGCGCGGTCTCCTCGATGTCGCCGCCCTTGATGGCGCGCGCGGAGTTGACATCAATCGCCACCAGCGCTTCGGTTTGGTCGATCACGATCGCCCCGCCCGATGGCAGCGTCACCACACGGCTGTAGGCGGTCTCGATCTGGTGCTCGATTTGAAAACGGGAAAACAGCGGCGCGTGATCGCGGTAGCGCTTGACGCGGTTGACATACTCGGGCATGACGTGCGACATGAAGCCGCGCGCCTGCTCGTAGATGTCGTCGGTGTCGATGAGGATTTCGCCGATGTCGCTGTTGAAATAGTCGCGAATGGCGCGGATGACCAGCGTCGATTCCTGATAGATCAGCTCGGGCTTGGACAGCGCCTTGGCGGCGCTTTCAATGGCGTTCCACAGCTTAAGCAGGTAGTTGAGGTCCCATTGCAGCTCAGCGGCTTCCCGCCCGATGCCGGCGGTGCGCGCGATGATGGACATGCCGCTCGGATACTCGAGCTTATCCAAAATGGCTTTCAACTCGGCGCGATCTTCGCCTTCAATGCGCCGGCTGACGCCGCCGCCGCGCGGATTGTTGGGCATCAGCACCACGTAACGCCCGGCCAGGCTGATGAAGGTGGTCAGCGCTGCGCCTTTGTTGCCGCGCTCTTCTTTTTCCACCTGCACCAGCAGTTCCTGGCCTTCCTTGATGACGTCCTGGATGCGCGCCTGCGACGGCGGCACGTTGCCCTGAAAATATTGTTTGGAGATTTCTTTGAAGGGCAGGAAACCGTGGCGATCTTCGCCGTAATCGACAAAACAGGCTTCCAGCGACGGCTCCACGCGCGTCACCACGGCTTTGTAAATGTTGCCTTTGCGTTGCTCGCGTCCTTCGATTTCGACTTCGTAGTCCAGCAGTTTTTGTCCATCGACGATCGCCAGCCGGCGCTCTTCGGCCTGGGTGGCGTTGATCAGCATCCGTTTCATGGGTCTTGTTCCATCCGGTCTCGATCACCACAACGCGCCCTTCCAGGGGGCGCCCAAGGCCGCCAAGCTGCAAGCCGATCGAGCGAACAAGAATGATGAACGGCGCCGCGGGCCGCGCGCTGGCAAGATCCGTCAGGCGCAGCCTTGCGAGGCAGCGCGACCGGCGCTGCCAGTGCCCTGCGGGGACGGCGCTGGGAGCACGGTGAGCAAGAAGGACGGGCCGGGTAACAGCTTCACGGCAGGCACGTCGCGATGGTCACTGGGCATCCTCATGCAGCCGCCAAGGCTCGGTGGGCAGGCTGCATGTTCAAAATCCATCTGAAGTTCGCTGCGATAAGCGGCAGTTCGTCCGCTGTGGGCGGGTGCGCGGCGATCGGCGTCGTTTGAAGGGTAAGGCTCACGATCCTTGCGCAGGCCATCGCGCACGTGCAGACTGGCGGCCAACTCGGCCGGGCTGAGGGGTTTGCGCGGCGTAAACTAACTCGTTAAGCGCGTCAAAACGCTGGCGACCAAGTCGCAATCGGGAGACCCCTCAACCCTGCCTCACTTGGATTATAAACAGGCGCGCTGCTGAGCGTTGCGCTTCGGCGATGCTTGGCGTTTGTTCCTGGACGTGTGGCATGAATCAGCCTGCCCCTTCGGTTCGCTATTGGACGGTGGAAGCGGACTGCGCCGGTCAGCGGCTCGACAACTACCTGCTGCGCAGGCTCAAGGGCGCGCCCAAGTCGCTGATTTACCGCGTTATCCGCAGCGGCGAGGTGCGCCTCAATCAGGCGCGCGCGCGCGCCGACGCCCGGCTGCATGAGGGCGACCGTATTCGGGTGCCTCCGCTGCGCCTTCCTGAGACCGAGCAAGCGCCCGGGGCCGTGCACGTGCCGGCGCGCGAATTTGAGGTGCTGCACGAAGACGAATGGTTGCTGGCGCTCAACAAACCTGCGGGCGTGGCGGTGCACGGCGGCAGCGGCGTGGCTTATGGCGTCATCGAGCAATTGCGGCAAGCGCGTCCCGATTTGCCGATGCTGGAGCTGGTGCACCGCCTCGATCGCGAGACCAGCGGCGTGTTGCTGGTGGCCAAAAAACGCAGCGCGCTGCGGGCGCTGCAAGAGCAATTTCGGCAACGGCGCATCGGCAAGACTTACCTGGCCTTGGTGCAGGGCGCGTGGCCGGCGTCGCGCCGCTTGATCGATGCGCCGTTGCAACGCTACTTGCGGCCCGATGGCGAGCGGCGCGTGCGCGTGGTGGCGGCGGACGATCCGCAAGGGCTGTCGGCGATCTCCTTGGTGCGGCCGCTGGGGTCGGTGCAGCCGCCCGGCTCGTGTGGGGAGGCGGCGGCTTTGGGGTCCACGCTGCTGGCGGTGACGATCAAAACCGGGCGCACCCATCAGATCCGCGTGCACTTGGCGCATGCGGGGCATCCGATTGCCGGCGACGACAAGTATGGTGATTTCGCCTGGAACCGCGCATTGGCGCGCTGCGGGCTGTCGCGCATGTTTTTGCACGCTTGGAGGCTTGCGCTGCAACACCCTGTCGATGCGCGTCGCCTGACGCTGCAAGCGCCATTGCCAGCTGAATTGCAGCAATGGGGTGACGTAGCCCGTTTTTTGGATTAAAATACTGCGCACGGCTGTTTTGTTAACTTGATCAGGAACGTCCCAATGCCGACCTACGCCGAACTGAAAGCGCAAGCTGAGGCTCTGCTGCGCCAAGCCGAGCAAGTTCGTCAGCAAGAGCGCGCCGGCATCATTGCCGAGATTCGCGCCAAGATGGCCGAATATGGCATCACGCCCGAAGATTTGTCGGGCTCTGGGCGCAAGCGCGCCAGCCGCGCCAAGGCGCCGCCAAAATATCGCGGCCCCAACGGCGAGCTTTGGTCGGGCGGCCCTGGGCGCAAGCCTGAATGGGTGCGCCGCATTCTGGCCGCAGGTGGCGACATCGAGCAATATCGCATCGCGTCGTGATGTCGATGCGATGCGGCTGCTGAGCCGTGGTCGCAAGCCAAAAGCAACTTAAAACCAACGCAGGCGCCTTGTGGGCGCCTTTTCCATTTCGAGCTGCGGAGCAAGGGATGTCGGCTGACCAAGGCGAGGCGTCGTGGCCGCAAGCGTCCAACAGACTGGGGAGCCGTTTTGATTTGATCGTCTTTGATTGGGACGGCACGCTGTTTGATTCCACCGCGTTGATTGTGCAGTGCATCCAAGCGGCTGTGCAGGATGTGGGCGGACAAGTGCCGTCGCGTGAACGGGCAGCCTGGGTGATCGGTCTGGGGTTGGAGCAGGCTTTGGTGCAGGCGGCGCCGGATGTGCCGGCGCATCGGCACGCGCAACTGGTGCAGCGGTATCAATACCACTGGTTTGCCCGCCAGCACGAGGTGACGCTGTTTGACGGGGTGTTGCCGATGTTGCATGATTTGCGGGCACGCGGGCATCGGCTGGCGGTGGCCACTGGCAAAAGCCGTCGTGGGCTGGACGCTGCGTTGCGCAGCGTGGCGTTGCATGGCGTGTTTGACGCCACTCGCACGGCGGAGGAAACGGCCAGCAAGCCCCATCCGCAGATGCTGCTGGAGCTGATGAAGGAGCTTGAGGTGCCGCCCGAGCGCACGCTGATGATTGGCGACACCTCGCACGATCTCCAGCTGGCGCGCAACGCCGGCTGCGCTGCGCTGGCGGTCGGCTACGGCGCCCACGGGCATGATGAGTTGCTGGCGCATGCGCCACTGGCCCTGGTGCACTCCGTAGCGGAGCTGCACGCTTGGCTGCAGTCGCACGCGTGAACCCATGCGCGCTTACGACGGATGGATATTCAATGGTTCCCTGGCCACATGCACGCCACGCGCCGGGCGCTGCGCGAGCGGCTCCAAACCATCGATGTGGTCATCGAGCTGCTCGACGCACGCTTGCCCGGCTCCAGCGCCAACCCGTTGCTGGCGGAGCTGACGGCGGGCAAGCCGGTGCTAAAGGTGCTCAACAAAGAAGATTTGGCCGAGCCAGAGCTGACCGCGCGCTGGCTGGCGCGCTACCGGGCGCAAGATGGCACTGGCGCGCTGGCGCTGCATGCCCACACGCCCGGGCCAGCGCAGCTGCTGGTGCGAGCGTGCCGCTCCTTGGCGCCGCATCGCCGCGGCATGGCCAAGCCGCTGCGGGTGCTGATCGCCGGCATTCCCAATGTGGGCAAATCGACGCTGCTCAATACGCTGATCGGACGCAAGGTGGCCAAGGCTGCGGACGAGCCTGGGGTGACGCGCCACGAGCAACGAGTGGCCCTGGCCGATGACGTGTATCTGTTCGACACCCCAGGCTTGCTCTGGCCCAAAATCCTGTCGCCAGAAAGCGGCTGGCGGCTGGCCGCCAGCGGCGCCGTCGGGCGTAACGCCTGGGATGAGGAGGAGGTGGCGCTGGCGCTGCTGGCGTGGATGCAACAAACCCATCCCGAACGCCTGCAACAACGTTACCGGGCCTGGGTGAGCGAGCTGCAGGTGCGTGAGTGGCCAGCTCGCGCCTTGCTGGAGGCGATTGGGCGACGTCGCGGCGCGCTGCGACCCGGCGGCGTGGTGGATGGTCACAAAGCCGCCGAGGTGGTGCTGGCGGATTTTCGCGCGGGCGCGCTGGGGCGCTTGACGTTGGAGACGCCCGAGGCGTTTGAGGCATGGATGGCGCAAGCGCGTCAAGCGCAGGCCGAGCGCCAAGCGCAACGCGCGCGCCGCCGAGCCGCCCGGTCGGCGTTGGAGCCTCGCTCTGACGTTGCTTAATCCAGCTCGAGGAGCTGGAGCGCAGCTTGCGCCGTTTGGCGCACCGCGCGCCGCTCGTCGTCGGGCAGCTTGCGCCACTGGCGCACCATCATCGCCATGCGCGGGTGGGTGGCGAAGCGCGCTTCGTGCCGGGCGATGAAGTCCCAGTAGAGCGCGTTGAACGGGCAGGCATCGGCCCCGGTGCGGCGCCGGGGGTCGTAGCGGCAGCCGCGGCAGTGGTCGCCCATGCGCTGCAGGTAGGCGGCGCTGGCGGCGTAGGGCTTGGTGGCCATCAGGCCGCCGTCGGCCCACTGGCTCATGCCCAGCGTGTTGGGCGCCTCCACCCACTCGAAGGCGTCGATGTAAACCCCCAAATACCAGCGGTGCACCTCGGCCGGGTCGCAGCCGGCGATCAGCGCGAAGTTGCCGGTGACCATCAGGCGCTGGATGTGGTGGGCGTAGGCGTCGCGCAGCGTCTGGCCGATGGCGGCGCGCAGGCAGGCCAGATCGGTGTCGCCGTCCCAGTACCAGCGCGGCAGCGGCCGGGTGTGGGCCAGCGCGTTGCGTTCGGTGTAGCCCGGCATGTGCGCCCAGTAGATGCCGCGCACGTATTCGCGCCAGCCGAGGATCTGGCGGATGAAGCCTTCGACGCTGGCCAGCGGGGCGCAGCCGGCGCGCCAGGCGTCCTCGGCGCGGCAGATCACCTCCAGCGGGTGCAGCAGCTTGACGTTGAGCGCGAACGACAGCTGCGAGTGAAACAAGCGCGGGCGCCCCTCGGCCAGCGCGTCCTGGTAGGGGCCGAAGTGCGGCAGCGCCTGTTCGACAAAGGCGTCCAGCTGCGCGAGCGCCTCGGCGCGCGTCAGCGGCCACGGCAGCGCCGCGGCGGCGGGCTCGCCAACCGTGGCCACCCCGGCCTGCCGCACCATCGCCCACAGCGCGCGCACGTCGTGCCGCGGGCGGGGATCGGGCGGCTCGGGCGGCTGGCCGCGCCAGGGCTGGCGGTTGTCGGCGTCGAAGTTCCAGCGTCCGCCGGCGGGCTGCTCGCCGTTCATCAGCACGCCGTGTTCGCGGCGCAGCGCGCGGTAGAGGTGCTCCATGACCCAGCGCCGGCGCGCGCCGAGCCGACGCGTCACGCCGTCGCGCGGCAGCAGGAAGTGCCGCGTCTCCACCGCCCGCACCGGCAGCGGTGCCTGCTGCGCCCAACGGCGCAGCGCGGCATCCAGCCGCCATTCGTCGGGCTGCTGGTATTCCACCGCCTGCGCACCGTGCGCCTGCGCCAGCGCCTGCAGGTTGGCCACCACGTCCTGCCGGTTGTGCGGGTGATCCAGCGGGATGTAGCGCACGCGGTGGCCGCGCCGGCGCAGCGCGTTGGCGAACGAGCGCATGGCGGCGAAGATCGCCAGCACCTTCTGCGCGTGGTGGCGGGCGTAGTCGGTCTCGCTGCGCACCTCCATCATGACGTACAGCACGTCGGCGCGCGGCTCGCGCAGCCACGGATGGTCGAGGTCGAGCTGGTCGCCGAGGATCAGCCGCAGCGTCGGCGCGGTCACGCTGGCTGCCCCGGCGGTTGGCGCGGCAAGATGGGTGCCATTCATGCGTCGGACTCCTTGCGCGCGGCAGAGCGCTGGCGGCGGCAGCGCTCGGAGCAATAGACGACGCGTTCCCAGTCGCGCGCCCACTTGCGCCGCCACGCGAACGGGCGGCCACACACCGGGCAGGTCTTGGTCGGCAGGAAGGGCTTGCGGTGCATGGCGGGGCTCACCAGTCGAAGCCGAGCTGTTCGGGCACGCCCGGCGACGACGCGCGCGGGGCCGACCGGCGCACGGCGCGGGGCGGTGCTGTGCAGCGCTCCAGCCCGGTGTTCGGGTCGCGCGCCAAGGCCCCCGGCATGCCGCGGCGCGAGCCGTGCCGCTGCGCCACCATCCGCGCCTCGGCGTGCATCTCGGGGCGTTGGCGCCAGGCGTGCAGGCGCGCCTTGGCGGTGCGCAGGGCGGCCTCCAGCTCCACCGGAGGCTGCGGCCAGTCGGCGCCGACGCGCACGCCGCACGCCTGCTGCACGGCGGCCGGCATGCGCCACGGCTCAAACAGCCAGACATCCGGCACGCGCTGCAGCGCCGGGCACCACGTGCGCACGAACGTGCCGTGCGGGTCGTGGTCGAGCGCCTGCTTGACGGGGTTGTAAACGCGCGTGGCGTTGATGCCGGTGGTGCCGGACTGCATCTGCACCTGCGGCCAGTGGATGCCGGGTTCGTAGTCGAGGAACAGGCGCGGCAGCCACAGGCCGACCTCGCGCCAGTGCAGCCACAGCGGGTAGGCGGCCACCGACATCAGCATCGAGCGCATGCGAAAGTTCAGCCAGCCGTGGGCGCGCAGCATCGCTACGCAGGCGTCCACCATCGGCCAGCCGGTGCGGCCCTCGCGCAGCGCGGCAAAGCGTGCCTCGTCCCACTCGGCTTCGCGCAGGCCATCGTAGCCGCGGTGCAGGTTGCGCCACTCGAGCTGCGGCTCGCTTTCCAGCTTCTGGATGAAGTGGCAGTGCCAGTAGAGCCGGCTGGCCAACGCCCGCAGGCCGGCGCGCAGCCGCGGGGCCTCGGCATGCTCGGGGCCGCGGCGGTCGGCCAGCGCCTGCAGCCGCGCCTCGGTGGCCTGCACGACCTCGCGCAGGCTCAGCACCCCGTAGGCCAAATACGGCGACAGGCGCGAGCAGGCGCCCGGGGCGCTCAGCGGCGATGAGATGCCGCCGCGGTAGCGCGCCGCGCGCCGCTGCAGAAAGCCGTGCAGCACAGCCTCAGCGCGGGTGCGCCCGCCGCGCTGGCGCTGCGGCGGCTCCCATGGATCCAGGCCCAGCGCCGCGGCGTCAGGCCACGGGCCGGGGCGCAGCACGCTGTCGTCGCCGAGCCACCAGGCCAGCGGCCCGATGCCGGGCGGCGCCGCCCACGGCCATGCCGCGAACGTCAGCCGCGGCGGCGGCCACGGGGCCTGCGGCGCGCGCATCAGCCGCTCGCGCGCGGCCAGCCACTGGTCGCGATCGCGCAGGCCGCGCACGACGCCGAACGCCGGCACCTCGTGCAGCGTCACCCCGTGTGCGCGCGCCCAGCGCCGCACGGCGCGGTCGCGCGCGAACGTCCAGCCGTTGCCGGTTTCCTCGTGCGCGTGGATCGCCGCAAGGCCCGCGCGGCGGTGCAGCGCCGCCAGCACCGCCACCGCTTCGCCGACGGCCACGTGCAGCGCGGCGTGCGGCTGGCCGGTGGCGGCCAGCGCCGCGTCCAGCTCCAGCAGGCTTTCGCGGATGAAGCCCCAGTGCTGCGCGGCGGCGTCGGGCTGGCGCCACAGCCCGGGCTCGACGATGTAGAGCGCCAGCACCGGCCCGCGCGCCGCGGCGGCCGCCAGCGCCGCGTGGTCGTGCACGCGCAGGTCGCGCTTGAACCAGACCAGCTGCACCTCGCTCATGCCGGTGTTTCACCCCCGGTGCGCGCCGCCGGCCACGCGCGCGGCCAGCCAGCGCATCAGCGTGCCCAGCAGCGGCAGCTGGCCGTAGAGCTCCTCGGCGGCGTCCCAGTAGTCGCGGTGTTCGCTGATGCGCCCGTCGGCGTCGAAGCGCAAGTGCGTGGCGCCGCGGATGCGCCGTTCCTGCCGCTGCCCGCGCCAGCGGAACACGAGCGTCCAGGTGACGAAGCCCTGCGTGGCGTCGCCGAGCCGCTCGTGCACCACGAAGCGCGGCTCATCGAGCTGCGCGTACATGCGCACGAAGATCGCGCGGATCGCCGCGCGCCCCTGCACCTCGTGGAATGGGTCCTTGAAGCGCGCATCCGGCGCGTAGAGGGCGTCCAGCGCGTCGAGGCGGTCGGCGCTGAGCCGCTCGAACACGGCGGCGGCGCGCGCGGTCGGGTCGGGCGGGATGCGGGGCTCGGACGTCATAGCGGGGCGGGTTCACAGGCCGGTGGCGCGGCGCACCAGCGGGAAGTAAAGCCGGTACGGCAGGCAGCGCAACAGCCGCAGCGCGAGCGTGAAGCGCTTCGGAAAATGGATGTCGAACGCGCCGCGCGCCCAGCCGTCCAGCATGCGCTGCGCAGCCTGCTCGGGGGTGAGCAGCGCCGGCATGCGAAAGGTGTTGCGCGCCGTCAGCGGCGTGGCCACGAACCCGGGGTTGACGACGCTGACGCCGAGGCCGCGCGGGCGCAGGTCGAGGTAGAGGATTTCGGCCAGGTGGATCAGCGCTGCCTTGGTCGGCCCGTAGGCCAGCGCCTGCGGCAGGCCGCGCCAGCCGGCCACGCTGGCGATCAGGCTCAGGTGTCCGTGGCCCTGCGCCAGCAGCCGCGGCACCGCCGCGCCGACCACGTGCAGCGCGCCTTCGACGTTGACGCGCTGGTGGCGCAGCAGCTCGTCGAGGTCCAGCGCCGTGGCGCGCAGCGGCTGGTAATGCGCCGCGGCGTGCAGCACGACGTCCACCGGCCCTTCGGCCCACAGGCGCGCCGCCGCGGCGGCCACCGCGTCGCGGTCGGTCACATCCAGCGGCAGCGCCTGCCGCCGCGGCGCGGCGGCGGCCCAGGCCGCCAGCGCCTCGGCCTGCCGGGCGGAGGCGATGACGCGGGCGCCGCGCGCATGCAGCGCCTCGGCCACCGCGCGGCCGATGCCGCTGGAGGCGCCGACGATCCAGACGCGCTGTCCCTGCCAGTCGCGCAGCGGAGGGTTGGCGCTCATGGATCCAGCCGCGTGAACGACAGCGTCACCTCGCCGAGCCGGATGCCCCACTTGGACATCGTGGCGCGGTTGAGCATCGTGCGCTCGTCGATCAGGAACATCCAGTCGTCGAACTGCACCTCCCACACCCGCCCGTCCACCGGCAGGGCCAGCGTGTAACGCCAGTTCAGCGCGTTGCCGGCGGCCACCCCCTGCGCGGCGCCGACGACGTCGTCGGCGCGGCCCTCGTAGCGGCCGTCGCCGAGGTCGGTCAGGCGCCAGACGCGCCGCTCGGTGGCGCCGTCGCTGTAGGTAAAGCGCTCGTCCAGCACGCCGTCGCGCCCTTGCCACTGCGCGGTCATCTCGACGACGAAGCGCCGCCGCACGTGGCCGAAGCGGTCCTGGAACATGCCGTGCGCGACGAGGCGTCCGTTGAAGTAGGTCTTCAGGTCCAGCGCGGGGCGCTCGGCGGCGTACTGCTGCGGCGTCGGCGTGGCGCAGCCGGCCAGCGCCAGCGCAAAGGCCGCCAGGCCCAGCGCGGCGGCGCGTCGTCCGTGGTGTGGCCGGTTGGGGAGATCGGAGCAAGCGGTGGGGGTGGCGTTCATGACGGATGGACTCCACAGGCGGGGGTGGCCGCCGCGGTGCCGGCGGCGGGCGCAAGCGCCTCGCGGCGCAGCAGCGTGGCCAGCAGCGCCGCGGCCAGGAGCTTGAGCGCGCACGGCAGCACGGCGTAGGCGAGGGTGAGCGCCTGCAGGCCGACGGGGTCGGCGCCGCCCGGCTGGTAGCCGAGCCGCTGCAGCAGCGGCAGCGCCAGCCCCGCGGCCAGCGCGAGGTTGGCCTTGGCCAGCAGGCTCCACCAGCCGAAGTAGGCGCCGTCGTGGCGGCCACGCTCGCCGGCGGCGGCCACGACGCCGGCCAGCAGCGCCGGCGGCAGCGCCAGGTCGGCGCCAAGCGCCAGGCCCGACAGCGCGCAGATGACCGCAAACGCCGCCACGTCGCCGGCGCCGAGCGTGGCGGTCCAGGCAAAGCTGGCCACCGCCAGCAGCATCGCGAGCCCCCAGGCGCGCACGGCGCCGAGGCGGCGCACCAGCCGCAGCCACAGCGGCAGCCCCGCCGCCGCGGCGAGGAAATACAGCGCCAGCAGCGGCCCCTGCCAGGCGGTGGCCTGCAGCCGGTCGGCGATGAAGAACAGCGCCAGCGTGGCCGGGATGGCGCTGGCCAGGCCGCTGACGACGAACACCGCCGCCAGGCGCCGAAATGCCGGCTGCCGCCATGGATGGTCCCAACCGGCCTGCGGAGCCGTCGTCGATTCCGGCACCGATGTGGCTGGAGGTCGCGGCGCGCGCGCCAGCGCCGCCGTGCCCAGCGCCAGCAGCGCGGCCAGCAGCGCCAGCGTCGCGGACCAGCCGATCAGCCCCGGCAACAGCGAGGCCAGCACCACGCCGGCCAGCGCCAGCCCCTCGCGCCAGCCGGCCAGCCGCGCCTGCCGCGCGGTGTCGCCGCCCAGCCGCGCGGCCCAGCTCTGATGCACGATCGCCAGCGCGCTGTAGGCCAGCGTCGTGATCAGCAGCCCCGCGAGCGCCCAGGCCGCCAGCACGGGCAGCTCCAGCGCCGGCGGGCGCAGCAGCGCCGCCATCGCCAGCGCCAGCAGCGCGGCCAGCCCCGCCACGCGCCTCAACACCGCCGCCGAGCCGCCGCGCGCGAAGGCGCGGTCCCACGCTCGTCCAAGCCACGGGTCGGTGACGGCGTCGAACGCGCGGGCGGCCAGCAGCACAGCGCCCAGCCACGCCAGCGGCACCCCGAGCTGGGCATAGACGTGCGGCACGTGCACGTAAAGCGGCAGCGCCGCGAACGCCAGCGGCAACCCCAGCAGCCCGTAGCGCAGGCCGTCGGCGGGGGGCAGGGCCGCGCCGTTCATCGTGCCGCCGTGGGGCCGGAAAGTCCGAGCAGCGCCGCGCGCAGCGCCGGCTGCGACGTGGTCGGCGCCAGCCAGATGCCGAAGAAGCGCTCGGCAAAGCGCGGCTCTGCCAGCTCGCCCAGCGGCTGCGGCGCACCTCCCGCCCGCGCGAGCACGAAGCGCGCCCCGTGCGCCGGATCCCACAAGCCGGCGATGCGGTCGCCGTCGGCCACGTCCGGGAACAGCCGCTGCATCGCGGCCAGCCAGCGCGCCTCTTCGGCCGGCTCCAGCGGCCCGGCGCGGCGCATCTCCTCCAGCGAGCGCAGCGCGATGTCCCGGCCCCGGAATGAGCGCAAGTAGTGCAGCTCCAGCACCAGCGGCGTCTGGCCGAGCTGGGCAGGCTGCCAGCCGGGCGCGGCCCACAGCGTGGCGTGATAGACCGCCAACCCCAGAAAACGCAGCGTGCCGCGCCCTACCACCGCCGCCCCGGGCAGCAGCGCCGGGCCGAGGCCCTGCGTCTCGCCGGCCACCACGCGCGCCACGACCGCCGGGGTGGCCGCCGTCAGCGCCAGCGCCGCCGCGGTGTGCAGCAGCGCGCGCCGCTCACGCGCGCTCGAGCGTGACCTGCACCACATCGATGTCCCCGGCGTCGAAGCCGGCCTCGCAGTAGGCCAGGTAGAACGTCCATAGCCGCACGAAGCGCTCGTCGAACCCCTGCGCCCGCACGGCCTCACGCTGCGCGAGGAAGGCGCGCCGCCAGCGCCGCAGCGTCTCGGCGTAGTCGGCCCCGAAGGCCAGCTCGTCGCGCACCTGCAGGCCCGCGCGCGCCGCCTGGCGGCGGATCTCGCCGCGGCTGAGCAGGCAACCACCCGGAAAAACATACTGCTGGATGAAATCGGTGCCGCGCAGGTAGCGCTCGAACAACTCGTCGCGGATGACGATGGCCTGGATGCAGGCCCGGCCGCCCGGGCGCAGCAGGCGGCGCACGGCGTCGAAGTAGGCCGGCCAGTAGGCCTGCCCGACGGCCTCGATCATCTCGATCGAGACGATCGCATCGAACGGCCCGTCGGCGATGTCGCGGTAGTCCTGCAGCCGCAGCTCGACGCGCTCGCTCAGGCCCGCGTGCGCCAGCCGCCGCATGCCGTGCGCCAGCTGCTCGGTGGACAGCGTCACGCCGACCACGCGCGCGCCGAACTCGCGCGCTGCCATCTCGGCCAGCGCCCCCCAGCCGCAGCCGATCTCCAGCACCCGCGCCCCTTCGGTCACGCCGGCCTGCCGCAGCGCGCGGCGCATCTTGGCGCGCTGCGCCTGCTCCAGCGTCTGGCCAAAGTCGCCGCCGAACCATGCCGACGAGTAGGTCATCGTGTCGTCCAGCCACAGGCGGTAGAAGCCGTTGCCGAGGTCGTAGTGGGCGTGGATGTTGCGCCGGCTGCCGGCGCGGCTGTTGCGGCGCAGCCGGTGGCGCAGCCGGTACAGCAGCCGCCCGGCCCAGTGGCCGTGGATGGCCGCATCGATCTCGCGCCGGTTGGCCAGCATCACGCGCAGCAGCGCCGCCAGATCCGGCGTGCTCCAGAGACCGTCAAGGTAGCCCTCGGCAAAGCCGATGTCGCCGCGGCGCAGCGCGGCGGCGGCCACGCGCCAGTCGTGCAGTTCCAGCCGCGCGTGCAGCGCGGCCGGGGCGTGCGCCGCGCCGAAGCGCAGCGTCAGACCGTGCGGCGTGCGCAGCTCCAGCTGGCCGTGGCGCATCTGGCGCAGCAGCCGCAGCACGCTGCGTCCGGCCGCGGGGGCCTGGCGCAGCGCCAGTTGCCAGACGGTGGCATCGCCGCCGGGCGGCAGTGGAGGGGCGGACAGCAGGCTCATCGGACGGCTCCAGTAGGGTTGAGCGGGCTCTGGCGGGTCACCCACAGCGCCGGGGCGGGCGGCTTGGCGTGCACCGGCACGCCCTTGAGCCACAGGCGCAGCGCGTGCCAGTGGATGCGCGCGATCACCGCCGCGCTGTGCCAGCGGTGGCGCCACAGCAGCCGCGGCCAGTCGCCAGGTTCGGCGGGGCGCAGCGCGCCGCTGACGCTGGTGCGCAGCAGTGCGCCGGCCTGGTCGGCGTAGTCGATGCGCACCACCGTGCGCGGCTGCTCGCCGGCCCGCGCGTGCAGGAAGCGGAAGGCGTAGCCGCCCTCCACGCGGCAGAACGGCGAGACGTGAAACGCCTTCGGCGCGTGCAGCGTGGCGCCCCAGGCCGGACGATCCAGCACGTAGCAGTGGCGCTCGCCGAAGGTGTTGTTGACCTCGGCGACGATGGCGCGCAGCGTGCCGTCGGCGCGGTGGCAGTACCAGAAGCTGACCGGCTTGAACGCGTAGCCGAGCACACGCAGGTAGGTGTGCAGCCACACCGGCCCGTCGGCGTCGCGCACCCCGTGCGCGGCCAGCAGGGCGCGCAGCCACGCCAGCGCGCCGCCGGCGGCGGGGCCGCGGCCGTCGCCGTGGTCGGCGTCGAAGAACGCGATCGCGCCGCGGCGGTTCACGGCCAGACCGCTTGCCGCCGCGGCCTGCGGCAGCGCGTGCATCGGCAGCAGCGCGAACCACGTGCGGTGCTCGAAGCCGTGCGCGCGCGGGCGCAGCCGGTGGTGGCGCACCATGCCCTCGCCAATCCAGATGCGGTCGTCGCCCCAGGGCACGGCAGCCGTCGGCGCGTGCGCGAGCGGCGCAGACTCACGCAGCTGCACGCCAGCCCCTCCATGCCTTTTCGATGGCCTGCGCGGCCGCATCGCCGGCGCGCAGGCCATCCTCGTGAAAGCCGTATCCCAGCCACGCCCCCGCGAACCAGGTGCGTTGACGCCCCTGCAAGGCCGCGATTTGGCGCTGGGCCGCCACCGCGGCATGGTCGAACACGGGATGTTCAAATTCAACCTCGTCGATGACGCTGGCCGGATCGATCGGACGGACGGGGTTCAGCGTTTCGATCAACGGCGTGCGAAACGGCAACGGTTGCAGCGCGTTGAGCCAGTAGTGCAGGCACACCCGCGCCGCTTCGGTGCCGGCGTCGGCGGCGCGCTCGTAATTCCAGGCCGACCACACCGATCGCCGCTTTGGCATCACCGAAGTGTCGGTGTGCAGCACCGCCCGGTTGCGTTGGTAGCGGATCGCCCCAAGCAAGGCCCGCTCCTGATCGGTGGGCTGCGCCAGCAGCGCCAACGCCTGATCGCTGTGGGTGGCCAGCACCACCGCGTCGAAACGCGCTCGCCCTGCGTCGGTGATCACGGTCACGCCGGCTGGGTCGCGTTCGATGCGCCGCACCGGCGTGCGCAGCCGCGCATCCGCCAGCCGCGCCACGATGCGCTGCACATACTGCCGAGCTCCGCCGGGGATGGTGAACCATGTCGGGCGTCCGTAAACCTGCAGCAGTCCGTGGTTGTGACAGAAGCGAATCATCGTGCCGACGGGAAACGCCAGCATCTGCTCCGTCGGGCAGCTCCAAATGCAGCCCAGCATCGGCAGCAGATACCAATCGCGCAGCGCGCGGCCAAAGCCGTGACGATCCAAAAAAGCCCCTAAAGGCTCGGCCAAGGCCGCATCGTCGCCGCGCCGCGCCAGCGTGGTGCACAGTCGGTTGAAGCGCAGCAAATCGGCCAACATGGCCCAAAAGCGCGGTCGCACGAGGTTGCGGCGTTGCGCAAACACCGTGGCCAACGAGGCGCCACCCCATTCCAGCGCGGGCTGGCCGTCGGGGCCGGGCAGCTGCACCGAAAACGACATGGTCGAGGGCGCGGCGGGCACGCGCAGCTCTTCCAGCAGCGCCGTCAGCCCCGGGTAGGTGCGATGGTTGAACACCAAAAAGCCGGTGTCCACGCCGTGCGTCACGAGCTGACCGTCCTGGCCG
The DNA here is from genome assembly GCF_007556595.1 of Tepidimonas alkaliphilus. Taxonomy (GTDB): domain Bacteria; phylum Pseudomonadota; class Gammaproteobacteria; order Burkholderiales; family Burkholderiaceae_C; genus Tepidimonas; species Tepidimonas alkaliphila. The sequence continues at coordinate 29,480 of NZ_VJNB01000015.1, read as the reverse complement.
GGCAGCGTCACATCGATGGTGCGCGTATGGCCGCCAAAGTGCTCACCGGCTTCCAACAGCGTGACATGGGCCCAGGAGCTGAGCCGATAAGCGGCAGCCAAGCCTGCGATGCCGGATCCCACAACCGCAAAGTTCATACGCGCTCCGGCCGGTGATGTCAAAAACCACCGTGTTTGTCCTAGACAAAACCATTGTATGCTGCTCGGACGTTTTTTGCATCGTTGAGGTTCCCCCTTTTTTATGCAGGAAGACCCCGCCGCCCAGGCGTCCCATGGGTCGGCTCATTGGACGATTGCCGACGTCGAACGTGAAACCGGCATTGGCAAGAACACGCTGCGCGTGTGGGAGCGCCGTTACGGCTTTCCCAGCCCAGCGCGCGACGCGCGCGGCGAGCGGCTGTATGACGAACACCAGCTGGCTCAGCTGCGGCTGATCCGGCGCTTGCTGGACACCGGACATCGGCCTCACCAGGTGGTCGGCTTGCCGCTGGCGGCTTTGCAGGCGCGGGCGCAGCAGGGGATGAACCCCACGCCCTCCACGGCCCGCTTGCGCCGCCAGCCGAGCGATGCACCCGCGGATCTCACCCCGTGGCTGATGCAGTTGCGCCAGAACCAGACCCCGCGCCTGCGCGCGGCGCTGCGGGCTGCGGTGCGCGAACAGGGGCTGGCCGCCGTCATCGAGACCTTGGTGGCGCCGCTATGCGTGGCCGTCGGTCAGGCGTGGGCGCAGGGCGAGCTCAGCGTGTATCAAGAGCACAGTTTCACCGAGGCGGTGCAAACCGTGCTGCGCGAGGCGATCGCGCAAGTGGAAGCGGCTGCAGCCGGCGCTTCGGGTTCGCCGCGCGTGCTGCTGACCACCCCGCCTGGGGAGCTGCACCAGCTCGGTTTGCTGATGGCCGAATGTTTTTTCGCGCTGGAGGGCTGCGACCGCTGGTCGCTGGGGGTTTCCACGCCGCTGGCCGACATCGCGGAAGCGGCGCAGCGCCTGCAAGTGGACGTAGTGGCGCTGAGCTGCAGCGCGCGCCTGCGTCGCCGCGAGGTGGTCGAGCCCGTCACGCAACTGCGGCAACGCTTGCCTGCCCGCGTGGAGCTCTGGGTGGGCGGTGCCGGCGCGGCGCGCCATGCGCGCGCGCTGCCGCCGCCGGTGGTCATGCTGCGGCAGGCAGCCGATGTGGCTGCTGAGGTGCGCCGCTGGCGCCAACGCCGCCACCTGCGCTAGTCCCCGATACGCAACCGGGGCAAGCAGCGCTGCGTGGCCTGACCACGGACTGGGCGGTGAGGCGGCCTCAGCCCGTGGGCTCCAGCGGCAGCAGCGCCCCGTAGCGCTCGGCCAAAAACGCCTCGCCCTGCTCCAGCACGAAGTAGCGAAATGCCTCGGCCGCGGGCGACAGCAGCTTGGCCAGCGTGTGCACCACGTGCCAGGCGCGCACCAGCGGCGTGCCTTCCACGTCCAGCCGCGCGATCAGGCCATGCTGCAGCTCCAGCTTGAGGGCGTGCAGCGACACGAAGCCCAGCCCCAGCCCCGCCATCACGGCCTGCTTGATGGCCTCGTTGTCCGGCAGCTCCATCGCAATGCGCAGCTCCAGCCCGTGGCGCTGCGCAAACTGTTCCAGCAGCGCGCGCGTGCCGGAGCCGCGCTCGCGCACGATGAACGGGTAGGGCGCCAGCGCCTCCGGCGCCGGGTGGCCGATGCGCAGCAACGGATGATCCAGCGGCGCGACGAACACGTGCGGGTGCGCGGCGAACGGCTCGGCGCGCACCGCCAGTTCCGACGGTGGGCGGCCCATCACCGCGGCATCCACTTCATTGGCTTGCAGCAAGCGCAGCAACTGTTCGCGGTTGCCGGTGACCAGCTTGATGTCCACCCCGCGGTGTTCTTGCTGAAACGCCGCCAGCAACGCCGGCAAAAAATATTGCGCCGAGCCGACCATGCCGATGGTGAGCTGCCCAGCCTCCAGGCGCTTGAGGCGCGCTGCGGTGTCCTCGGCGTCCTTCAGCGTGGCCAGCACCTTGCGCGCATAGACCAGCATGTATTCGCCGGCGGTGGTCAGCGACACACGACGCCCCTGGCGCTCAAACAGCGGCAGCCCGACGTGGCCCTCCAGCTCCTTGATCTGCATGGTGACCGCCGGTGGGGTCAGGTGCAGCGCCTCAGCCGCGCGCGAAAAGCTCAGGTGCCGCGCCACTTCGACGAAGATGCGCAGCTGGCGGAAAGTGGCATTGCGCATGGGCTTATTAAGGCATAGATGAACTTAAATAGAAGAAATCGTGAATTTACCTTATCAAAGCCGCTGCTTATAGTGAAGCCCTCGTATGGACGGGAGCCGCACCATGCTGGAGGCGCTGATCTTCGACGTCGATGGCACGCTGGCCGACACCGAGCGCGTGCATCTGGCCGCCTTCAACGCCGCCTTTGCCGCGGAGGGGCTCGACTGGCGTTGGGATGAAGCGCTCTACACCCGGCTGCTGCAGGTCTCCGGCGGCAAGGAGCGGATCCGCCACTATTGGCATGAAGTGCATCCCGACCGGCAAGACATCGACGGCACCGAACTCGCGGCGCTGATTGAGCGCTTGCACGAAGTCAAGACCGCGTTTTACGAGGAGGCGGTGCGCCAGGGCGCGGTGCAGCTGCGCCCCGGCGTGCTGGAGCTGATCGAGCAGGCGCGCCAGGCTGGCTTGCGGCTGGCGATCGCCACCACCACCTCGCCGGTCAACATTGCGGCGCTGCTGCGCAGCGCGATGGGACCGGACTGGCGGCTGGCCTTTGAGGTGGTGGAGGACGCCTCCACCGCCCCGCGCAAGAAGCCGCACCCGCAGGTCTATCTGCAGACGTTGGCGCGCTTGAACCTGCCGCCGGCGCGCGCGCTGGCGTTGGAAGATTCGGCCAACGGGCTGCAGGCGGCGCGCGCGGCGGGGCTGGCCACCGTCATCACGCGCAACGCGTTCACCGCGCACCACGACTTCAGCGGCGCGCTGCGCGTGCTGGATGACCTCAGCGGCATCGACCTGGACACCTTGCGACGTTGGCACGCCGAAGCCAGCGGGGCGCAGCCGTCTTGATGCTGATCCTTTCACGATTCGAAGAAATCCCGAGGAGAACGTCACCATGTCTCTGGCCCAACGCACCACGCTGACGCAGTTCCTGATCGAGCAGCGCCGCCGCTTCCCCAGCGCCAGCGGCGATTTCAACGCCCTGGTGCTGGACGTGGCGCTGGCGTGCAAGGCCATCGCCCGCAGCGTCGCCTTCGGCGCGCTGGGCGGCGTGCTGGGTGCGCAGTCCGGCTCGATCAACGTGCAGGGCGAGGAACAGAAAAAGCTCGACGTCATCAGCAACGAGCTGTTCGTGCGCGCCAACGAGTGGGGCGGCCACCTGGCCGGCATGGCCAGCGAAGAGATGGACGAGCCCTACAACATCCCCTCCATCTACCCGCGCGGCAAGTATCTGCTGGTGTTCGACCCGCTGGACGGTTCCAGCAACATCGACGTCAACGTCTCGGTCGGCAGCATCTTCTCGATCCTGCGCGCGCCGCAAGACGTCATCGACAGCGGCCGCGACGTGACGGCGGCGGACTTCCTGCAGCCGGGCTGCCAGCAGCTGGCCGCCGGCTATGCGCTCTACGGCCCCTCGACGATGCTGGTGCTGACGGTAGGCACCGGCGTGCACGGCTTCACGCTCGACCCCAACCTCGGCGAATTCTTCCTCTCGCACCCGGACATCCGTGTGCCCGAGGACACGCAGGAGTTCGCGATCAACGCCTCCAACAGCCGCTTCTGGGAGCCGCCGGTCAAGCGCTACGTCGATGAGTGCCTGGCCGGCAAGACCGGCCCGCGCGGCAAGGACTTCAACATGCGCTGGATCGCCAGCATGGTGGCCGAGGCGCACCGCATCCTGATGCGCGGCGGCGTTTTCCTCTACCCGCGCGACACCAAGGACCCGAGCAAGCCCGGGCGGCTGCGCTTGCTATATGAAGCCAATCCGGTTGGCTTCATCATGGAGCAGGCTGGCGGGCGCGCCAGCACCGGTCGCGAGCCGATCCTGACCGTGCAGCCGACCTCGCTGCACCAGCGCATCGGCCTGGTGTTCGGCAGCAAGAACGAGGTCGAGCGCATCGAGCGCTACCACCGCGAGCCGGCGCCGACCAAAGACGACAACCCGCTGTTTGGCGAGCGCTCGCTGTTTCGCGACTGAGTCCACGCCTTACCAGATTTGAAGCGACCCCGAGGAGAACTGTTGCCATGTCTGAAAAACACCCCATTATCGCCATCACCGGCTCTTCGGGTGCGGGCACTTCCACTGTCACGCGCACCTTTCAAAACATCTTCCGCCGCGAGGGGGTCAAGGCCGCCATCATCGAGGGCGACAGCTTCCACCGCTACGACCGCAAGGAAATGCGCCAGCGCATGGCGGAGGAGGAGGCCAAAGGCAACCGCCACTTCAGCCACTTCGGGCCGGAGGCCAACCTCTTTGAGGAGCTGGAAAACCTCTTTAAGACCTACGCCGAAACCGGCCGCGGGCGCTTTCGCAAATACCTGCACAGCGAGGAAGAGGCCGCGCCCTATGGGCAGGAGCCGGGCACCTTCACGCCGTGGGAGGACCTGCCGGAAGACACCGACATGCTGTTTTACGAGGGTCTGCACGGCGCGGTCGTCACCGACAAGGTCAACGTCGCGCAGTACCCGGACCTGCTGATCGGCGTGGCGCCCTCGATCAACCTGGAGTGGATCCAGAAGCTGATCCGCGACAAGACGCAGCGTCGCTACAGCCAGGAAGCGGTGGTGGACACCATCCTGCGCCGCATGCCGGACTACGTGAACTACATTTGCCCGCAGTTTTCGGTGACGCATGTGAACTTTCAACGGGTGCCGGTGGTGGATACTTCCAACCCGTTCATCGCGCGCGACATCCCCACCCCCGACGAGAGCGTGTGCGTGATCCGCTTCGCCAAGCCCAAGGGCATTGACTTTCCCTACCTGCTGTCGATGATCGACGGCTCGTGGATGAGCCGGGCCAACACCATCGTCGTGCCGGGCGGCAAGATGGAGCTGGCGATGCAACTGATCTTTACGCCGTTCATCTGGCGCATGATGGAGCGGCGCAAGCGCGCGTTGGGCCTGGCCTGAGGGCCACAGCCCCGCGGTGTTTTCTGGCCACGCCCTCACCTTATGGGATCGACCTTGAGATGAATCTGAGCGACCTTCCTCCCCGCGCCGCCCCGGCGCCTGAGCTGGCCCGCCGTATGGCCAACGCCATCCGCATGCTGGCGGTCGATGCCGTCGAGCAGGCCAAGAGCGGCCATCCCGGCGCCCCGATGGGCATGGCCGAGATCGCCGAGGTGCTGTGGAACCGTCACCTCAAGCACAACCCGGCCAACCCGGCCTGGGCCGACCGCGACCGCTTCGTGCTGTCCAACGGCCACGGCTCGATGCTGATCTACGCGCTGCTGCACCTGACCGGCTACGATCTCCCGATCGAGGAGCTGAAAGCCTTCCGGCAGCTGCACAGCAAGACCCCGGGCCACCCGGAGGTCGGCATCACCCCGGGCGTGGAGACCACCACCGGGCCGCTGGGGCAGGGCATCGCCAACGCGGTGGGCATGGCGCTGGCCGAAAAGCTGTTGGCCGCCGAGTTCAACCGCCCGGGCCACACCATCGTCGATCATTACACCTACGTGTTCCTCGGCGACGGCTGCATGATGGAGGGCATCAGCCACGAGGTCTGCTCGCTGGCCGGCACGCTGCGCCTATCCAAGCTCATCGCCATCTACGACGACAACGGCATCTCGATCGACGGCCACGTCGAGGGCTGGTTCGCCGACGACACGCCGGCGCGCTTCGAGGCGTACGGCTGGCACGTGATCCGCAACGTCGATGGCCATGACGCTGATGCGGTGGATGCAGCGATCCGGCTGGCCAAGGCGCAGGCGCGCCGCCTGGACGGCAAGCCGACGCTGATCTGCTGCAAGACCGTGATCGGCCAGGGCTCGCCGAACAAGGCCGGCACGCACGACGTGCACGGCGCGGCGCTCGGCGCGGCCGAGGTCGCCGCCACGCGCGCGGCGCTGGAATGGCCGCATGCGCCGTTCGAGATCCCGGCCGAGATCTACGCTGCCTGGGACGCGCGCGCCCACGGCGCGGCTACCGAGGCCGCCTGGCGCCAGCGCTTCGCCGCTTACGCCGAGGCGTATCCGGATCTGGCCGCCGAGTTCGAGCGCCGCATGCGCGGCGAGCTCAAGCCCGAGCTGGCCGAGCGCCTGCCGGCGCTGCTGGACGCGGCTGCTGCGCGCACCGACGCCGTGGCCACGCGCAAGGCCAGCCAGCTGGCACTCGACGCGCTCGCCCCGCTGATCCCGGAATTCTTCGGCGGCAGCGCCGACCTGACCGGCTCCAACCTGACCAACTTCAAGGGCTGCACGATCGCCGGGCGCGACCGCTGGGGCAACCACCTCAGCTACGGCGTGCGCGAGTTCGGCATGGCGGCGATGATGAACGGCATCGCGCTGCACGGCGGCTACCTGCCGTATGGCGGCACGTTCCTGACCTTCAGCGACTACAGCCGCAACGCCATCCGCATGGCGGCGCTGATGAAGCAGCGCGTCGTGCACGTGTTCACGCACGACTCCATCGGCCTGGGCGAGGACGGCCCGACGCACCAGAGCGTGGAGCACGTGCCGAGCCTGCGGCTGATCCCTAACCTCGACGTCTGGCGCCCAGCGGATGCGCTGGAGACGCTGGTGGCGTGGGCGGCGGCGGTGCAGCGCCGCGATGGTCCTTCGGCGCTGTGCCTGTCGCGGCAGAACCTGCCGGTGGTCACGCAGCGCGCGCACGCCGACGGCGCCGCGCGCGGCGGCTACGTGCTGAAGGACATGGACGGGGCGCGGGCGGTGATCGTGGCCACCGGCTCGGAGGTCTCGATTGCGCTCAAAGCGCAAGAGCTGCTGGCCGCCGAGGGTATTCCGACGCGTGTCGTCTCCATGCCCAGCACCACGGTGTTCGACCGTCAGGACGCCGCTTATCAGGACGCCGTGCTGCCGCCGGCATTGCCGGCGGTGGCGGTAGAGGCCGCGCACCCGGACTTCTGGCGCAAGTATGTGGGGCGCCGGGGCCGCGTGGTCGGCATCGACCGCTTTGGCGAATCTGCCCCCGGCACGGTGCTGTATGAGTTTTTCGGTCTGACCCCGGCCAAGGTGGCGCAGGCCGTGCGCGAGGTGCTGGCGTGAGCGCGCCGGCGCGCACCGCGCTGCCGTTCGACCTGATGCTGTTCGACCTGGACGGCACGCTGGTCGAGACCGCGCCGGAGATCGCCGACGCCGTCAACGACACGCTGACCGAGCTGGGGCTGCAGCCGGCCACGTTGGAGCAGGTGACGCGCTGGATCGGCCACGGCACGCGCGAGCTGCTGGTGCAGGCGCTGGCCGCGCGCCAGGGCCGCAGCGCCGACGCCGTGCGCGGCGATGCGGGTTTTGCGGCGGCGGAGGCGGTGTTCCAGCGCCACTACGAGGCGCGCTGCGGCACGCGCAGCCGCCCGTACCCCCACGTGGTGGAGGCGTTGCAAGCATTGCGCGCCGAAGGCGTGCGACTGGTCGTCGTCACCAACAAGGAGGCGCGCTACACCGCCCGCGTGCTGCAGGCGCATGCGCTCGAATCCCTGTTCGACCGTGTCATCAGCGGCGACACGCTGCCGGTCAAGAAGCCCAACCCGCTGGCGGTGACCGACAGCCTGCTACGCTTCGGGGTGGAGCGCAGCCGCGCGCTGCTGGTGGGCGACTCCTCCATCGACGTGACCACCGCGCGCCATGCCGGCATCGCCGTCTGGTGCGTGCCGTATGGCTACAACATGGGCGAGCCCATCGAAGCCTGCGCGCCCGATCGGGTGATCGCCGACTTCGGCGCGCTGATGCCCGCGGCGCTGCAGGCGGCGGTTACGGCGGTGGGCAGCTAGCGCCACCCCTTTCTCGTTTCCCCTTGGAATCCACACGACCCAAAAAGGAGAATCCATCCATGACCATCCGCGTCGGCATCAACGGTTTCGGCCGCATTGGCCGCATGGTGTTCCGCGCCGCGCTGCGCCATTTCCAGGGCGACATTGAGATCGTCGGCATCAACGACCTGCTGGAGCCGGACTACCTTGCCTACATGCTGAAATACGACAGCGTGCATGGCCGCTTCCAGGGCGAGGTCGCGGTGGAGGGCAACACCCTGGTGGTCAACGGTCGCCGCATCCGCCTGACCGCCGAGCGCGATCCGGCCAACCTGCGCTGGGGTGACGTCGGCGCCGACGTGATCATTGAATCCACTGGCATCTTCCTTGACGACGCCGGCGCGCGCAAGCACCTGCAGGCCGGCGCCAAGCGCGTCATCATGAGCGCGCCGAGCAAAGACGACACGCCGATGTTCGTCTATGGCGTCAACCACGGCAGCTACGCCGGTCAGGACATCATCTCCAACGCCAGCTGCACGACCAACTGCCTGGCGCCGCTGGCCAAGGTGGTGCACGACCAGTGGGGCATCAAGCGCGGCCTGATGACCACCGTGCACGCCGCCACCGCCACGCAAAAGACGGTCGATGGCCCCTCCAACAAGGACTGGCGTGGCGGCCGCGGCATCCTGGAAAACATCATCCCCAGCTCCACCGGCGCGGCCAAGGCGGTCGGCAAGGTGATCCCGAGCCTGAACAAGAAGCTGACCGGCATGGCTTTCCGTGTGCCGACCAGCGACGTCTCGGTGGTGGATCTGACCTGCGAGCTGGAAAAGCCCGCCACCTACGACGAGATCTGCGCCGCGATGAAGGCGATGGCCGCCAAGCCGGTGGCCGAAGGCGGCCTGGCCGGCGTGCTCGGCTACACTGAGGACAAGGTCGTGGCCACCGACTTCCGCGGCGAGGTCTGCACCAGCGTGTTCGATGCCGAGGCCGGCATCCAGCTCGACCCGACCTTCGTCAAGCTAGTGGCCTGGTACGACAACGAGTGGGGTTACTCCAACAAGTGCCTGGAGATGGCCCGCGTGGTCGGCCGCTCGCTGTGAGGCGCCTGCGCTGCCAACCTGTCCGACGATTGCTCGTCCAACGCCCCGGCCCGTGCGCCGGGGCCGCCTGAGCCGGAGCCCGAACCGATGGACTTCATCCGCTTTGCCGATTTGTGCGCCCAGGGCCAGGCCCGGGGCAAGCGCGTCTTCATCCGCGCCGACCTGAACGTGCCGCTGGCCTTCGAGGACGGCGTGGCGCGCATCACCGAGGACACCCGCATCCGCGCCTCCGTGCCGGCGATCCGCATGGCGCTGGAGGCCGGCGCCGGCGTCATGGTCACCTCACACCTGGGCCGCCCGACCGAGGGCCAGCCCAAGCCCGAGGACACGCTCGCCCCGGTGGCCGAGCGCTTAAACGAGCTGCTCGGCCAGCCGGTGCCGCTGATCCAGCGCTGGGTCGATGGCGGCTTCACCGTGGCGCCGGGTCAGGTGGTGCTGCTGGAAAACTGCCGCCTCAACAAGGGCGAGAAGAAGAACAGCCCGGAGCTGGCGCGCAAGATGGCCGCGCTGTGCGACATCTTCGTGCACGACGCCTTCGGCACCGCGCACCGCGCCGAGGCCAGCACCTATGGCATTGCCGAGCACGCGCCGGTGGCCTGCGCCGGGCCGCTGCTGGCCGCCGAGATCGACGCCATCTCGCGCGCGCTGGAACAGCCGGCGCGCCCGCTGGTGGCCATCGTGGCCGGCTCCAAGGTCTCGACCAAGCTGACCATCCTGCAGTCGCTGGCGCAGAAGGTTGACCGCCTGATCGTCGGCGGCGGCATCGCCAACACCTTCATGCTGGCCGCGGGCCTGCCGGTCGGCAAGAGCCTGGCCGAGCCTGATCTGGTCGGCGAGGCCAAGGCCGTCATCGAGGCGATGAAGGCGCGTGGCGCCGAGGTGCCGATCCCGGTCGACGTCGTCGTCGCGCCGGAGTTCAAGCCGGATGCGCCGGCCACCGTCAAGGCCGCTGCCGAGGTCGGCGCGGATGACATGATCCTGGACATCGGCCCGCAGACCGCGGCGCAGCTGGCCGCGCTGCTGGAAAGCGCCGGCACCATCGTCTGGAACGGCCCGGTGGGCGTGTTCGAGTTCGCCGCGTTCGAGAACGGCACGCGCACGCTCGCGCAGGCGATCGCACGCTCCAAGGCGTTTTCGATCGCCGGCGGCGGCGACACGCTGGCGGCGATCGCCAAGTACGGCATCGAGTCCGACGTCGGCTACATCTCCACCGGTGGCGGCGCCTTCCTGGAGGTGCTGGAGGGCAAGACCCTGCCGGCGTTTGAAATTTTGCAACGCCGCGCGCGCGGCTGATCGCACGCGGTTTTTCCCGAGGAGCTAGGCCATGGCACTGATCACTTTGCGTCAATTGCTGGATCACGCCGCCGAGCACGGCTACGGCGTGCCGGCGTTCAATGTCAACAACATGGAGCAGATCCACGCCATCATGCAGGCGGCGGCGGCCACCCGCAGCCCCGTCATCTTGCAGGCGTCAGCGGGGGCGCGCTCCTACGCGGGCGAACCGTTTTTGCGCCACCTGGTGCTGGCGGCGGTCGAGCAATACCCCGACATCCCGATCTGTCTGCATCAAGACCACGGCACCACGCCGGGGGTGTGCATGCGCTCGATCCAGTCGGGCTTTACTTCGGTGATGATGGACGGCAGCTTGCGTGAGGACGGCAAGACCCCGTCCGACTACGACTACAACGTGCGGGTGACCCGCACCGTGGTGGACATGGCGCATGCTTGCGGCGTCTCGGTGGAGGGCGAGCTGGGGTGCCTGGGCAGCCTGGAAACCGGCAAAGCCGGCGAGGAGGATGGCATCGGGGCCGAGGGCACGCTGGATCATTCGATGCTGCTCACCGACCCGAACGAGGCCGCCGACTTCGTGCAGAAGACCCAGGTGGATGCGCTGGCCATCGCCATCGGCACCAGCCACGGCGCCTACAAATTCACGCAAAAGCCCACCGGCAAGGTGCTGCGCATCGACCGCGTCAAAGAAATTCACGCCCGCATCCCCAACGTGCATTTGGTCATGCACGGCAGCTCCAGCGTGCCGGAAGACTGGCTGGCCATCATCAACACCTATGGCGGCGACATGGGCACTACCTACGGCGTGCCGGTGGAGGAGATCGTCGAGGGCATCAAGCACGGCGTGCGCAAGGTCAACATCGACACCGACTTGCGCATGGCCGCCACCGGCGCCATCCGCAAGTTTTTGGCCGAGAACAAGAAGGAATTCGACCCGCGCAAATTCCTCAAGGAAGCCACCAAGGCCATGAGCGGCATCTGCAAGGCCCGCTACGAAGCGTTTGGCTGCGCGGGCATGGCCGACCGCATCGGCAAGATCTACAACCTGGAAGCGATGGCCAAGCGCTACGAAAAAGGCGAGCTTGCCGCTCAAGTGGCGTAAATGGCCGCCCGGCGCGCGGCCCCTTTTAGGGGTCGGTGCGTAGCCGCCAACGGCGCCGACTCCAACCCCGCCCGCGTGGCGGGGTTTTTATTGGCGTGATGCGGGCACTTTGGGCTCCCAAGTGAGTCCAATACGAGCTTGATCGACGACAATTCAGCTCGCATGATCCCCATCAAGACCGAATCAGCCTGGCGCGGCACCGCGGATTGCAAAGCGTGCGGCATCCGCGACATGGTGTTGTTTGCCGATTTGAACGAGCAGGATTTCAACCTCATCCATGCGCCGATCGACGACCTGGTCTATGGTGTCGGGCAGTCGCTCTACGCCGAGGCGGCGCCGGCGCACAGCGTCTTTACGCTGCGCAGCGGCTTGATCAAGCTGGTGCGCAGCACCCCCGACGGGCGTCAGCGCGTGCTGCGCGTCCTGCGGCCTGGGGATGTGGTGGGCATCGAGGCGCTGGCCGGGCCGCGCTACGACAGCGAGGCCGTGGCTCTGACCGAAGCTTCGGTGTGCCGCATCCCGGTGGACGTGATCCACCGGCTGGCGCAGCACTCGCCGCGCTTGCACATGCGCCTGCTGCAAAAGTGGCAGGCGGCGCTGCGCGAGGCCGATGACTGGCTGGCGGCGCTCAACTTCGGCACCGCGCGCCAGCGCGTGGCCAACTTTGTGCTCAAAATGCGCCACGCCACCGACCCCCAGGTTGTCACCTTGTTTTCACGCGAGGACATGGGCGCGATGCTCGACCTGAAGCTGGAGACGGTGAGCCGCGAAGTCAGCGCCCTGGTCAAAGCCGGCATTCTGGAGCCGCTGGATCGCATCGGACGGCTTTACCGCATTGCCGATGAAGCGGCCTTGCAAGCCCGCATAACCGGCTGAGGCGCGCGCTCATAGCTCTTCGACGCGCCGGGGCGGGTAGGTGTCCCAACCCTGGCATCCGGGGCAGTGCCAAAAATAGTGCTGCGTCTCAAAGCCGCACGCGACGCAGCGGTAACGCTTCAGCGGCTCGCAGGCGCGCTGCAACGCCTGACGCACCATCGGCTCGACATTCGGGTCGCCCAACGGAACCCCGGCCAGCCACAGGTTGGCCGCTACCAAAGAGGGCGCGTGGCGCAGGTGCTCGACGTAGCGCTGGCGCGCTGCGCTGAGTTCGTCTTCCAGCGCGGCCAGCGCTTGCGTGACGTCCACCGAAGGTGGGTGCTGCTCGGCCCACGTTTGCAGCTGCACGCGCACCTCGCGTTGACGTCCCGCAGCGGCAGCGGTCTGGGCCAGCGGGTGCGCCACCAACGGCACGTGGCTGGGTGCATGCCGCACCAGTGCCAGCAGGGCCTGCAGCGCCCCTTCGGTTTGCCCTAGCGCCTGGCGCAGCTCGGCCAAGGCGACCCAGGCGCGCGGCGATTCGGGGATGCGCTGCACCAAGGCTTCCAGCAGCGCCAGCGCTTCGCCGTGCCGTTGCTGGCGCTGCAAGGCGGCAGCCTGCTCACAGATGTGGTGCGCGCGCCGCAGCCGAAAACTGCCGTGTTCGCGCCCTTCCAGGGTTTCAGCCATCTCGGCGGCGCGCGTCCAGTCCCGTCCTCGCTCATACACGTGCAGCAGCGCCAACCGCGCATCGGTGTCGAAGCGCGTCTGCAGCAGAGCCCGAAACGCCGCTTCGGCGCGATCCAGCAAGCCGGCTTTCAGAAAGTCATGCGCCAGCGCGTGCTGAGCACGCTCGCGTTCGGCGGCGCCCAAATCGGCGCGCGCCAGCAGATGCTCGTGCACGCGCACTGCGCGCTCATAATCGCCGCGACGCCGAAACAAAGCGCCCAACGCGAAGTAGAGCTCGGCGGCATCGGGGTCGTGCCGCACCGCTTCCACGAAGGCGTCAATCGCTTGATCTTGCTGTTCGTTGAGCAGGTGCTGCAGGCCGCGAAAATAGGCGCGCGGCGCGCGTCGCCCTTCCAGCCGCCAGTGCCGCAAATCCAGCCGCGAGGCCAGCCAGCCCAAGCCAAACGCCACTGGCAGCGCCCACAGCAACCAGCCGAAATCAAACGGCATCGGGCCAATCCGTCTCGCTGCGCCGACCTTCGAGCGAGGCTGAGGTTGCTGGACTGGGGCTCGGGGCGACCGTTTCGCGGCGGGCCAGCCGCCGCGCGCGCCACCACATCGGCGCCATCACCGCCATGCCCAACAGCACGCCCAACAGCAGCACGATCAACAGAACGAGCGCCAGCGGCCCCTCCCAGCGGGTGCCAAAGAGGCCGTGCACCACCACCGGCGCGGTGTTGTTCAACGCCAGTGCAAAGATCAAAAAGAAAAAGGCGGCCCGCAGCAGCCAACGCAAGGCATTCATGGCAGCTTGGGGTGAGCGGCCCGATCCACCGCGTCGCGCAGCGCCTTGCCGGGCTTGAAGTGCACCCCGCGTCGCAGGGGCACCTCCACTGCGGCGCCCGTGCGCGGATTGCGGGCTTGGCGCGGCTCGCGTTCGTGCACGCTGAAGCTGCCGAAGCCGCGCAGTTCAATACGCTGGCCGGCTGCCAGCGCCGCCGCCATGGTTTGCAACAGCGTCATCACCACGGCCTGAGCGTCGGCTGCCGTCAGGTGAGGGCAACGCTCAGCCAGCGCTTCAATCAAATCGCTGCGGTTCATGCGGCGGATTATGCCCAACACGACCCGCCGATTCGCCGCTGCAGTGACTCTTGCAGCGTGCAGACGACAGGGGCCAACGAACAAGCCCGTCGGGCTTGCGAGCCGCGACGGGCTTAATGGCGATGCAAGCGCTCCAGCGCGCCGCGGCAAGCGCGGCGCAGCTCGGACGCTGTCAATTGTTGCTGCTGTCGAGCTTGGCGCGCAGCAGCGCGCCCAGGTTGGTGGTGCCGGCGTTGCCAGCGTGTTGCGCCAGGCTGGCCATCGCCTCCTGCTGGTCAGCGGCGTCTTTGGCCTTGATCGACAGCTGGATGCTGCGGTTTTTGCGATCGACGTTGATGATCACGGCGGTCACCTCGTCGCCGACCTTCAGCACGTTGCGCGCGTCCTCGACGCGGTCACGCGAGATTTCGCTGGCGCGCAGGTAGCCGGTGACGTCGTTGCCCAAGTCAATCTCGGCGCCCTTGGCGTCCACGCTCTTGACGGTGCCGGTGACGGTGGCGCCTTTGTCGTGGATGGCCACGAAGGTGGTGAACGGGTCGGCGTCGAGCTGCTTGATGCCCAGGCTGATGCGCTCGCGCTCGACGTCCACGCCCAGCACGACGGCCTCGACCTCCTGGCCTTTCTTGAAGTTGCGCACCGCGACCTCGCCGGGCTCGTTCCACGACAGATCCGACAGGTGCACCAGACCGTCGATGCCGTTTTCCAGGCCGACGAAGATGCCGAAGTCGGTGATCGATTTGATCGGGCCTTTGACACGGTCGCCCTTGCGGTGCGTATCCGCAAATTCCTGCCATGGGTTGGGCTTGCACTGTTTCATGCCGAGGCTGATGCGGCGCTTGTCCTCGTCGATGTCCAGCACCATGACCTCGACCTCGTCGCCGATGGCCACCACCTTGTTCGGCGCGACGTTCTTGTTGGTCCAGTCCATCTCGGAGACGTGCACCAAGCCCTCGATGCCGGGCTCCAGCTCGACGAAGGCGCCATAGTCGGCGATGTTGGTGACTTTGCCGAACAGGCGGGTGCCGGCGGGGTAACGCCGCGCCACGCCCAGCCACGGGTCGTCGCCCATCTGCTTCAGGCCCAGGCTGACGCGCTGGCGCTCGGGGTCGAACTTCAGCACCTTGGCCGTGACCTCCTGGCCGACTTGCACCACTTCGTTCGGGTGGCGCACGCGGCGCCAAGCCATGTCGGTGATGTGCAGCAGGCCGTCGATGCCGCCCAGGTCGATGAAGGCGCCGTATTCGGTGATGTTCTTGACCACGCCGGTGACGATGGCGCCTTCCTTGAGGGTTTCCAGCAGCTTGGCGCGCTCTTCGCCCATGCTGGCTTCAATGACGGCGCGGCGGCTCAGCACCACGTTGTTGCGCTTGCGGTCGAGCTTGATGACCTTGAATTCCATGGTCTTGCCCTCGTAAGGCGTCAAATCCTTGACGGGGCGGGTGTCCACCAGCGAGCCCGGCAGGAACGCGCTGATGCCGTTGACCATGACCTTGAGGCCGCCCTTGACCTTGAACGTGGTGGTGCCGGTGACGAATTCGCCGGACTCCAGCGCCTTTTCCAGCATCATCCAGGCCGCCAGGCGCTTGGCTTTTTCGCGCGACAGGATGGTGTCGCCGTAGCCGTTTTCGACAGCCTCCACAGCCACGGCCACGAAGTCGCCTTCCTGCACTTCGAGCTCGCCCTGATCGTTTTTGAATTCCTCCACCGGAATGTAGGCTTCGGACTTCAGGCCGGCGTTGACGACCACGTAGTTGGGGTCGATGCGCACAACCTCGGCGGTGATGACTTCGCCCACACGCAGGTCGGCACGTTGAAGCGACTCTTCGAACAGGGCGGCGAACGATTCAGACATGTAGTTTCCTGTGAACAACCGCCGCTTGCGGCGGCGGGCTAAGCGGTCACCCGGCTTGAGGCGCGGGTGGGTTGGGTTGAACATCCCTCCGTTGCGGGCGGCTCTCTTGCTGCCTGCGAATGAGAGGGGCCTTCATCAACAGACAAACATCGACAGCCGCCCGGGGTTTCATACCTCGAACGGCCGCCGCTGCGCCCACCAGCCAAGCACCGCCTCGACCGACTCCTCGATCGTCTGGTGCGTGTTGTCGAGCAGCAGCGCATCCTCGGCCGCCGCAAGCGGCGCCACGCTGCGCGCGCGGTCGCGCGCATCGCGGGCCTCGAGCTCGGCCAAAAGACTTTCAATGCTAGCATGTTCGTTGCGCGCGCGCAACTGCTCGTGGCGCCGCTCGGCGCGCGCGCGGGCGCTGGCGGTCAGGAACACCTTCAGCGCCGCGTCCGGAAAGATCACCGTGCCCATGTCGCGCCCGTCGGCCACCAGCCCCGGCAGGCGGCGGAAGGCCCGCTGCAGCGCCAGCAGCCCGGCGCGCACCGCCGGCACCGCCGAGACGCGCGAGGCCGCCGCGCCGGCCTCCTCGCTGCGCAGTTCGGTGGTGACGTCTTCCTGCCCGAGCCAGACGCGCCCGCCGTCGAAGCGCGCCGGCAGCGTGCGCGCCAGCTCCCCCAGCCGCGCCTGCACCGCCTCGTCCTGCAGCGCCGCGGCGTCGGTGGGCACGCCGGCGCGCGCCGCCGCCAGCCCCACCAGCCGGTACAGCGCGCCCGAGTCCAGCACGTGGTAGCCGAGCCGCCGCGCCAGCGCCGCCGCCAGCGTCCCCTTGCCGGAGGCGCTGGGCCCGTCGATGCAGATCACCGGGATGTCGGTGGGGTCGGCCTCGACCACCTGCCACAGCGTCTCGAAATAGTCCGGGAAGGTCTTGGCGACGCACCGGGGGTCGAGGATGCGCACCGGCTGGCGCGCCGGATTGAACGCCGCCAGCGACCCGCACATCGCCATGCGGTGGTCGTCGTAGGTGTGCAGCGCGGCGGCGCGCCAGCCGTTGGCCGGCAGCGGGTGCACGCGCAGCCAGTCCGGCCCCTCTTCGACGGTGGCGCCGAGCCGGCGCAGTTCGGCGGCCATGGCGGCGATGCGGTCGGTCTCCTTGACGCGCCAGCTGCCGATGCCGCGCAGGGTGCTTGGGCCGTCGGCGTAGAGCGCCAGCACCGCCAGCGTCATCGCGGCGTCGGGAATCGCATTGCAGTCCAGATCGAGCGCGCGCAGCGGCCAGGCGCCACGGTGCACGTGCAGCCGGTTGGCCTCGCCTTCCACCACCGCGCCCATCGCGCGCGCCGCGTCGGCAAACGCCACGTCGCCCTGGATCGAGGCCAGCCCCACGCCTTCGATCGTCACCGGCTGGGCCGTGGCCGCCAGCGCCCCGGCGGCGATGAAGTAGCTGGCCGCGGAGGCGTCGCCCTCGACGTGCACCTCGCCCGGCGTGACGTAGCGCGCGCCAGCCGGGATGGTAAAGCGCCGCCAGCCGTCGCGCTGCACCGCCACGCCGAAGCGCGCCAAGAGCTTGAGCGTCATCTCGACGTAGGGCTTGGAGATCAGCTCGCCCGCCACCTCCACGGTGACCGGCTGCGCCTGCGCCACCAGCGGCAGCGCCAGCAGCAGCGCGGTGAGGAACTGGCTGGAGACGTCGCCGCGCACGCGGATCGGGGCTTCCAAGTGCAGCGCCGCCGGGCCGCGCACGCGCAGCGGCGGGTAGCCTTCCTGCCCCAGGTGATCGACGCCGGCGCCGAGCTGGCGCAGCGCCTGCACCAGGTCGCCGATCGGCCGCTCGTGCATGCGCGGCACGCCGCGCAGCTCAAAGTGGCCACCCTCGCGTGCGGCCAGCAGCGCCAGCGCCGCCGTCAGCGGGCGCATGGCGGTGCCGGCGTTGCCGAGGAACAGCGCCGCCTGCCGCACCGGCAGCCGCCCGGCGAGGCCCGTCACCGCCACCGTGGTGGCGTCGAGCCGCTCCAGACCGCAGCCCAGCGTCTGCAGCGCCTCGAGCATCACGCGCGTGTCGTCGGAGTCCAGCAGGTCGCGCACGACGGTGCGACCGGCGCTCAGCGCCGCCAGCAGCAGCACGCGGTTGGAGATGCTCTTGGAGCCGGGCAGGCGCACGGTGCCGCCGGCGCGGCGCAGCGGGGGCAGATCGAGGAAGGGGATGTCGTACATCGGCTTGTTTCAGGGGCTGGGGGGCGCGCCGGCCGGCGCCCAGGCGCGGCGCACGCGGCTGGCCTCGTCGATCAGCAGCCGCAGCCGCGCCGGCTCCGCCAGCGCCGCCTCGAAAGCGTCCAGCGCGGCGCGAAACGCCGCCGCCTGCGCGCGCACCTCGGCGGCGTTGGCGTGCAGGATGTCGCGCCAGACGTCGGGGTCGCTGGCGGCGATGCGCGTAAAGTCGCGAAAGCCCGGCCCGGCCAGTTCCAGGAAGCGCGCCCCGTCGGGCTGCTGCGCCAGCGCGTGCACGGCGGCGAACGCCAGCAGGTGCGGCAGGTGGCTCACCGCGGCCAGCGCCGCATCGTGCGCCTGCGGCGTCATCGTGCGCACGCGCGCGCCCACGGCCTCCCACAGCGCCTGCGCGCGCCGTTGCGCGTCGGCGGCGGTTTCCGGCAGCGGTGTGACGATCACCTGCGCGCCGCGGTAGAGCTCGGCGCAGGCGTGCTCGACGCCGGCCTTTTCCTTGCCGGCGATTGGGTGCGCCGGCACGAAGCGTGCCAGCCGCGCCGCATCCAGCGCCGCGCGCGCCGCGGCCACGACGTCGGCCTTGGTGGAGCCGACGTCCATCAGCAGCGCGTCGTCCGCCAGCGCCGGGGCGAGCGCGCGCAGCGTCGCTTCGGTGGCCGCCACCGGCACGGCCAGCAGCACCACGTCGGCGCCGCGCGCGGCGGCCGCAGGGTCGTCGGTGGCCTCGTCCACCACGCCCAGCGCCACGGCGCGCGCGCGCGCCTCGGCCGAGCGGGCCACGCCGACCGCCTGCTGCAGGAGACCGCGGGCGCGCAGCGCGCGCGCGAACGAGCCACCCATCAGCCCGCAGCCGATCACCGCCAGGCGCCGCACCGGCGCCGCAGCCGCCGCGCCGCTCATGATTCCGACACCGGGTAGGCCCCGAGCATCTTGTAAAACGCGCACAGGCCCTGCAGCTCCTGCAGCGCCGCGGCCACGTGCGGCTGCGAGGGGTGGCCAGCGATGTCGATGTAGAAGTAATATTCCCATTGCCCCGACTTGGCCGGGCGCGACTCGAAGCGCGTCATCGAGACGCCGTGCTCCTTGAGCGGTTTGAGCAGGTCGTGCACGGCGCCGGGGCGGTTCGGCACCGAGACGACGATGCTGGTGCAGTCGCGTCCGCTCGGCCCGGGCATGGCCATCGTCTGCGGCAGGCAGATGATGGCAAAGCGCGTGCGGTTGTAGGCTTCGTCCTGGATCGCGTGCGCCACGATGTGCAGCGCGTACTGCGCCGCGGCGCGCTCGCTGGCCAGCGCCGCCCACGCCGGGTGGGTGGTGGCAAGCCGCGCCCCTTCGGCGTTGCTGGCCACGGCGCGCCGCTCGGCGTGCGGCAGGTGCGCCGACAGCCACCCCTGGCACTGCGCCAGCGCCTGCGGGTGCGCCATCACCACCTCGATGCCCTCCAGGCTGGGCACCTGGCGCAGCAGGTTGTGGCGCACCAGCAGGCTGATTTCGCCGACGATGTGCACTGGCGAGCGCAGGAACAGATCCAGCGAGCGCGCCACCACGCCCTCGGTGGAGTTTTCCATGCCGACGACGCCAAACTGCGCCGTGCCCGCTGCGGTGGCGTGGAACACTTCGTCGAAGCTCGGGCAGTGAATCAGCTCGGCGGCGCTGCCGAAGTATTCGATCGCGGCCTGCTCGCAGAACGTGCCTTCGGGGCCGAGCACGGCCACCCGCATCGGCGCCTCCAGCGCCAGGCAGGCCGACATGATCTCGCGCCAGATCGCCGCCACGTGGCGGTTGTGCAGCGGGCCCGGGTTGGCAGCCTCGATGTTGGCGATCACCTGCGCCGCTCGGTCGGGTCGAAAAAACGGCGAGCCTTCGGCGCGTTTCAGTTCGCCAACCTGCTGCGCGATGCGCGCGCGCTCATTCAGCAAACGCAGCAGCTCGCGGTCGAGGGCGTCGATCTGGTCGCGCAAGGCGCGCAGCGCCGGGCTGGCCTGGGGCTGTGGAGGCGGGGCAGGGCTGGGCGTCGTCATCGGCGCGGGTTTCCTCTTTTACGCGCTGCGCTCGAACTCGCGCAAGTAATCCACCAGGGCCTGCACGCCCTCGATCGGCATGGCGTTGTAGAGGCTGGCGCGCATGCCGCCGACCGACTTGTGGCCCTTCAGTTGCAGCAGCCCGCGCTGCTGCGCGCCACGCAGGAAGGCGGCGTTGCGCGGGTGCGCCGGGTCCTTCAGCGGCCGGCCGTCGTCGCCGCGCAGGAAGAACGGCACGTTCATGCGCGAGCGGCAGGCCGGATCCACGAGGTTGACGTAAAGCTGCGAGCCATCGATGGCCTCGTACAGCAGCCGCGCGCGCTCGATCGCGCGCGCCTCCATCGCCGCCACGCCGGTGAGCTCACCTTCGCGTTGCGCGGCCACCCACTGGAACACCAGGCCCGCCACGTAGATGGCCCAGGTCGGCGGCGTGTTGACCATCGACTGCTGCTCGGCCAGCACGCGGTAGTCGAACACGCTCGGGCAGATCGGCAGCGCGTGGCCGAGCAGATCCTCACGCACGATGATGAGCGTCAGCCCCGCCGGGCCGATGTTCTTCTGCGCCCCGCCGAACGCCAACCCCACGCGGCCCCAGTCGATCGGGCGCGACAGCACGTGGGAGGAGAAGTCGATCACCAGCGGGGCGTCGCACCCCAGCGCCGCCAGATCGGGCAGCTGGTGAAATTCGACGCCGTGGATGGTCTCGTTGCTGCACAGGTGCACGTAGGCGGGGTTGGCGCGCAGCCGCCACGTGGCCGGATCGGGGATGGCGGTGTAGCCGCCGTCGGCGCCGCTGGCGGCCACCTGCACGTCGGCGTAGCGGCGCGCCTCCTGCGCCGACTTCTGGCTCCACGCGCCGGTGACGACCACATCCACCGCGCGCTGCGGATGGCGCCCGGCGAGGTTGAGCGGCACCATCGCGTTGTGCGCCAGCGCGCCGCCCTGGCTGAACAGCACCTTGAAGTGGTCGGGGATGGCCAGCAGCGCGCGCAGATCGGCTTGCGCCTGCTCGAGGATCTCGCCGAATTCGCGGCCACGGTGGCTCATCTCCATCACGCCCATGCCGCAGCCGTGCCAGTCCAGCATCTCGGCGGCGGCCTGGCGCAGCACCGCCTCGGGCATGGTGGCCGGGCCGGCGGAGAAATTGAACGGGCGCGCCATCGGCTCAGCCCTCCGCGGGGGCGGGTTCGCCGCCTTCGTCCTCGTCGCCGGCGTCGGCGATACGCTGCAGACCGCTCAAGCGGTCGCCATCATCCAGGCTGATCAGCGTGACCCCCTGCGTGGCGCGGCCCATCTCGCGGATCTCGGCCACGCGCGTGCGCACCAGCACCCCACGGTCGGAGATCAGCATGATCTCGTCGTCCGGGCGCACCAGCGTAGCGGCCACCACCTTGCCGTTGCGCTCGCTGGTCTGGATGGCGATCATACCCTTGGTGCCGCGCCCGTGGCGGGTGTATTCGACGATGGGGGTGCGCTTGCCGTAGCCGTTTTCGGTGGCGGTCAGCACGCTCTGCGTCTCGTCCTCGGCCACCAGCAGCGCGATCACCTGCTGACCGTCCTCCAGCGTCATGCCCTTAACGCCGCGCGCCTGCCGGCCCATCGGGCGCACGTCGTTCTCGTCGAAGCGCACCGCCTTGCCGGCGTCCGAAAACAGCATCACGTCGTGCCGCCCGTCGGTCAGCGCTGCGCCGATCAGGTAGTCACCCTCGTCCAGATCGACGGCGATGATGCCGGCCTTGCGCGGGTTGCTGAATTCCTCGAGCGGCGTTTTCTTGACCACGCCCTGCGCGGTGGCCATGAAGACGTAGTGATCGGCCGGGAAGCTGCGGAACTCGCCGGTCAGCGGCAGCACCACGGTGATCTTCTCGCCGTCGGCCAGCGGGAACATGTTGACGATCGGCCGCCCGCGCGCGCCGCGCCCGCCGGCGGGCACCTCCCACACCTTGAGCCAATAGACCCGCCCGCGGTTGGAAAAGCACAGCATCCAGTCGTGCGTGTTGGCGATGAAGAGCTGGTCGATCCAGTCGTCGTCCTTGGTGGCGGCGGCCTGCTTGCCGCGACCGCCGCGGCGCTGCGCGCGGTATTCCGACAGCGGCTGCGCCTTGACGTAGCCGGCGTGCGACAGCGTCACCACCATGTCCTGCGGCGCGATCAGGTCCTCGGTGTCGAGCTCCTGCGCATCGGGCTCGATCTGGCTGCGGCGCTGGCCCTGCGGGGTCTGGCCGAACTCGGCGCGGAGGGCGCGCAGCTCCTCGGCGATGATCGCCGTGACGCGCTCGGGCTTGGCCAGGATGTCGAGCAGGTCGTCGATCTGCGCCATCACCTCCTTGTATTCGGTGACGATCTTGTCCTGTTCCAGGCCGGTCAGGCGCTGCAGCCGCATCTGCAGGATCTCCTGCGCCTGCGTCTCCGACAGCGCGTAGAGCCCGTCGGCCTGCAGCCCGTAGGCGCGCGCCAGCCCCTCGGGGCGGTAATCGTCGGCGTTGACCGTGCCGCCGTCGGCGCGCGCGCGCGTCAGCATCGCGCGCACCAGTTCGCTATCCCAGCGGCGCGCCATCAGCTCGGCCTTGGCCACCGGCGGGGTGGGGCTTTCGCGGATGATGCGGATGAACTCGTCGATGTTGGCCAGCGCCACCGCCAGCCCTTCCAGCACGTGGCCGCGCTCGCGCGCCTTGCGCAGCTCGAACACCGTGCGCCGCGTCACCACCTCGCGCCGGTGCTGCAGGAAGATGTCGAGCAGATCCTTCAGGTTGCACAGCCTGGGCTGGCCATCGACCAGCGCCACCATGTTGATGCCGAAGGTGTCCTGCAGCTGCGTGTGCTTGTAGAGGTTGTTGAGGACGACCTCGGGCGCCTCGCCGCGCTTGAGCTCGATCACCACCCGCATGCCGGACTTGTCGGACTCGTCCTGGATGTGGCTGATACCCTCGATCTTCTTGTCGCGCACCAGCTCGGCGATGCGCTCCAGCAGCACCTTCTTGTTGACCTGGTAGGGCAGCTCATCGACCACGATGGCCTGGCGCTGGCCGCGGTCGATGTCCTCGAAGTGGCAGCGCGCGCGCATCACCACGCGCCCGCGCCCGGTGCGGTAGCCCTCGCGCACGCCCTGGATGCCGTAGATGATGCCGGCGGTCGGAAAATCCGGCGCCGGGATGAAGGCCATCAGGTCATCCACCGTCGCCTCGGGGTGGGCCAGCAGATGCAGGCAGGCGTCCACCACCTCGTTGAGGTTGTGCGGCGGGATGTTGGTGGCCATGCCCACCGCGATGCCGGCCGAGCCGTTGACCAGCAGGTTTGGCAACCGCGCCGGCAGCACCAGCGGCTCGCGCTCGCTGCCGTCGTAGTTGGGGCCGAAATCGACCGTTTCCTTGTCGATGTCGGCCAGCATCTCGTGCGCGATCTTGGCCAGCCGGATCTCGGTGTAGCGCATCGCGGCGGCGGCGTCGCCATCGACCGAGCCGAAGTTGCCCTGGCCGTCGATCAGCATGTGGCGCAGGCTGAAGTCCTGCGCCATGCGCACGATGGTGTCGTAGACCGCGCTGTCGCCGTGCGGGTGGTATTTACCGATGACGTCGCCGACGATGCGCGCGGATTTCTTGTACGGCCGGTTCCAGTCGTTGCCCAGCTCATGCATGGCATACAGCACGCGCCGGTGCACGGGCTTCAGGCCATCGCGGGCGTCGGGCAGCGCGCGCCCCACGATCACGCTCATCGCGTAATCGAGGTAGCTGCGGCGCATCTCCTCTTCGAGGCTGACGGGCAGGGTTTCGTGGGCGAATGGAAAGGTCATGAATGCAACCTGCGCCGGCTATTCAAGAAGCGGCAATGCCGCCAACGGGTCGCGCCTGGTTCCGTATCCGCCAGGGGCGAGCCGGCCATCGAAAATGATCCAAACAGATTCTACCGAGGCGCTGAGGGCCGTCCCGCGCCCCCCGGGTCGAGGCGCAGGCTGACGGATCGCCCCTGGGTGTGTCGCATGGCGGCAACATCCCACGGCCAAGCCGTCGCTTGAGATGCCGCAGGCGGCTTGGGTGCGCGTGTCGGTTGTGGCAGAATGGAACCAAGAGCGCAAAGATCCGTCTATGGAATGCGGATCCGCGATCTGTCTCCGCGTTGACCCATACCTAGAGGAACCCCATGAACAAGCTCACCAAGATTGCCGCGCTGTTCGCCTCGGCTGCGATGGCCTCGGCGGCAGGCGCCCAGACTGTTGACAACTGGCGCAACGGTTCGGGCGACCTGGTGTGGAAAAACGGCACCAACGAGCTGTGCTGGCGCAACAGCGCGTGGACGCCGGCCACCGCCGCTCAGGGCTGCGACGGTGCCATCACGCCGGCACCGGCACCGGCGCCGGCGCCGGCTCCAGCCCCCGCCCCTGCGCCGGCTCCAGCCCCCGCTCCGGCTGCGGCGGCACCAGCTCCGGCTCCGGCGCCGGAGCCGGCGCCTGCTCCCGCTGCGGTCGCGCCGGCCAAAGTGACCTACGCCGCCGACGTGTTCTTTGACTTCGACAAGGCGGTGCTCAAGCCCGAAGGCAAAGCGCGGCTGGATGACCTGGTTGAGAAAATCAAGTCCATCAAGCTGGAAGTGGTGATCGCGGTCGGCCACACCGACTGGACGGGCCCGGAAGCCTACAACCAGAAGCTTTCGGTGCGCCGCGCCGAAGCGGTTAAGGCTTACCTGGTTAGCAAGGGGGTCGATGCCAACCGCATCTACACCGAAGGCAAAGGCGAGACTCAGCCGGTGGCCGACAACCGCACCCGCGAGGGTCGCGCCAAGAACCGTCGGGTGGAGATCGAGGTCGTCGGTACGCGCTGATCGGGTTGGCGCCCGCGCCCATGCCCTTGGCGGGTACGGCCGTTTCCCTGTGACGAAAGCCCCGCAAGGGGCTTTTGTCGTTTCCGCGGCCCCGTGCGCGGGGGCGGGGCTGCCGCGATAATCGAGCCATGGAAGCGAAGCTGAACGCCGATGCGGCCGAACTGGCCAAGTTCTCGGATCTGGCCCACCGCTGGTGGGATCCGGCGGGTGAGTTCCGCCCCCTGCACCAGATCAACCCGCTGCGTCTGGGTTGGATCGAGGAGCTGGCGGGCGCGCTGAGCGGACGCGATGTGCTTGACGTCGGCTGCGGCGGCGGCATTTTGGCCGAGGCGATGGCGCGCCGCGGCGCGCGCGTGCTGGGCATCGATCTGGCCGACAAGCCGCTCAAAGTGGCGCAGTTGCACGCGCTTGAGCAGGGAGTGACGGGGCTGCAATATCGCGCTGTTGCGGTGGAAGAACTGGCGCAGCAGCAGTCCGCCTCGTTCGACATCGTCACCTGCATGGAAATGTTGGAGCACGTGCCGGACCCGGCCTCGGTGGTGGCGGCCTGCGCGGCGCTCGTCAGACCTGGCGGCTGGGTGTTTTTCTCAACGCTGAATCGCAACCCCAAAGCATTCTTGCTGGCCATCGTAGGGGCGGAATATGTGCTGCGGCTGCTGCCGCGCGGCACGCACGAGTATCGCCGCTTCATCCGCCCCCGGGAATTGGCGCAGTGGGTGCGGCTGGCGGAATTGGAGGTGAAACAGCTAAAGGGGTTGACTTACAACCCGCTGACGCGTCGATTTGCCCTGACGGCGGACACCAGTGTCAACTATTTGATGGCCGCGCGCCGGGAGGCGGCGTGAGCGCGCGCTGGCGCGGCGTGCGCGCGGTGCTGTTCGACCTGGACGGCACGCTGCTGGACAGCGCCCCGGATCTTGGCCACGCGGCCAACGTGCTGCGGCAGCGCCGCGGCCTGCCCCCGCTGCCGCTGGAGGTGTACCGCCCGCGCGCCAGCAGCGGCGCGCGCGGCATGCTGGCGGTGGCGCTCGACCTGCACCCCGGGGACGACGCCTTCGAGGCGGCCAAGGCCGAATACCTGGCGGTGTACGAGGAGGTGATGCTGCGCGCCACGGCGCCGTTCGACGGTGTGCCGCAGCTGGCGCAGGCGCTGGATGGCGCCGGCCTGCCGTGGGGCGTGGTGACCAACAAGGTGGAGCGCTTCGCGCTGCCGATCGCCGCGCGCGTGGATCCCTTGCCGCGGGCGGCCGTCGTCATCGGGGGCGACACCACCCCGCATCCCAAGCCGCACCCCGCGCCGTTGCTGGAGGCGGCCCGCCGTTTGGGTGTGGAGCCAGCCGCGTGCATTTACGTGGGCGACGACGAGCGCGACATCGTCGCTGGCCGCGCTGCGGGCATGCGCACGGTGGCGGCGCGCTACGGCTATTTGGGTCTTGAGCCGGATGTGGCCGCCTGGAGCGCCGATGCGCACATCGACCATCCTGCCGAGCTGTTGAACTTTCTGGATTTGTCCTAAACTAACAGGTTTAAGGGGGCTGCACCGGTTTCGACGTGGGTGCAGACCTGCCGCAGGGCATGCCGAGGTGCTGTCACCTCGCTAAACCACAGCAGCAAATTAACTGCGAACGACGAACGTTTCGCTCTCGCCGCCTGATCGCGGTGAGCCTTGCACCGGTCGGCCGATAGACCGGGCTGGAGGGGCCGTAAGGCCCTGACGGCAGCAAGGGCGCTTCAATCGGCTGGTCGCGCCGCGGGCAACCTGTGGCGCGACGAGACCTAAGGTTGCTGGTTCCGCGCGCAGCGTGCCGCTGCGCGGCGCGCGGGACGAGACTCCATACAGACGGCTACGCATGTAGAACTGCGCAGGAAAGGCCTGCGGACGGCGGTTCGACTCCGCCCAGCTCCACCAAACACCCGCCAGTTCCGCCACCCTGCGGGCGATGTTTGATCGCGATCATCCCCGCCCCGGCGTCGTTGCCCCTACAATGCGCCATCCGCACGATTCCTCACCGGTGCGGGTATGGGTTGGAGTTGAGGACGTTTAAAGGGTTTGCATGTTGTTCGATCAAACGGGCTGGGATGCCTTGCTTGACTTTCTGGCCCAGGGGCTTGCCGGCGCCTCGTGGTGGCAAATGTTGCTGTTCACGCTGGCGATGACGCACATCACCATCGTCAGCGTCACGCTGTATTTGCATCGCCATCAAGCGCACCGGGCGCTGGATCTGCATCCAGCCGTGGCGCACTTCTTTCGCTTTTGGCTGTGGCTGACCACCGGCATGGTGACCAAAGAATGGACGGCCATTCACCGCAAGCACCACGCCAAGTGCGAGCAGGAGGGCGACCCGCACAGCCCGCAAGTGTTCGGCATCCGCAAGGTGCTGTGGCAGGGTGCCGAGCTCTACCGCGCCGAGGCGAAGAACGAGGAGACGCTGCGCCGCTACGGCCACGGCACGCCGGACGACTGGATCGAGCGTCACCTGTATGCGCGTCACTCGCGCCTCGGGGTGAGCCTGATGCTGATCCTGGACGTGGCGCTGTTTGGGGCGGCCGGCTTGGCGGTGTGGGCGGTGCAGATGGCGTGGATTCCGTTTTGGGCCGCCGGCGTCATCAACGGCATTGGCCACTACTGGGGCTACCGCAACTTCGAGGCGCCCGATGCCAGCACCAACGTGTTCCCGTGGGGGGTGATCATCGGCGGCGAGGAGCTGCACAACAACCATCACACCTTCCCCACTTCAGCGAAGTTTTCGGTCAAGCCGTATGAGTTTGACCTCGGCTGGCTCTACATCCGGGCGCTGGCCGCGCTGCGTCTGGCGCGCCCAAAGAAAGTGCCGCCTAAGCTCGCGTTCGGCCAAGTCAAGCCGGTGCCCGACGAGAAGACGCTGGAGGCCATCATCGCCAACCGCTACGAAGTGATGGCGCGCTACGCGCGCGAGATGCGCGCTGCGGTGCGCGCCGAGTGGGCGACGCTGCGCGCCCAAGTCGGCGACGAGTCGCTGTTGAAGCTGGCGCGGCGCTGGCTGCACCGTGACGATGACAAAGTGCCGGCGTCGGTGCGCGCGCGGCTGCAGCAGCTGCTGGGTCACGCGCCGAGCTTGGCGACGATGCACGCGATGCGCGAAGAATTGCGCCGCCTGTGGTCGGATGCGGCGCTGTCGCGCGAGCAGATGGCGCGCGAGCTGCAGGCGTGGATCCAACGCGCCGAGCAAAGCGGCATCGAGGCGCTGCATCGCTTCGCGCAGCGCTTGCGCGCGGCGCAGCTGGCGCCGACGGCGCCGTAAAGGCGGGACTGGTGATCTATCGCGCAGCGGAAAACGGCGGCAGGGTTGGCCGCTGTTCTTGTTTGAACGGGCTCGCGATGCCGGCGCGGTAGCGACATCGACCAAGCAAAAACCGCCAGCGACGGCTGGCGGTTTTTTGATATTGCGACTGCGGCACGCCGATACGGGCGTGGCTGGCGCTTACTTCAGCTTGGCTTCTTTGTATTCCACGTGCTTGCGCGCCACCGGGTCGTATTTCATGAACGACAGCTTGTCCGGCGTCGTCTTTTTGTTCTTGGTCGTGGTGTAAAAGTGACCGGTGCCTGCGGTCGATTCCAGTTTGATCTTTTCGCGTCCGCCTTTGGCCGCCATGATGAGCTCCTCGTCTTGCTGTGCGTTTAAGCTTGACCGCGGGCGCGCAGGTCGGCCAGCACCGCTTCAATTCCGACTTTGTCAATCAAACGCAGCGCCGCGCCCGATACACGCAGGCGCACCCAGCGCTTCTCGCTTTCGATCCAGAACCGCCGCGTCTGCAGGTTCGGCAGAAAGCGGCGCTTGGTTTTGTTGTTGGCGTGGGAGACGTTGTGCCCCACCATGGGCTTTTTGCCCGTCACTTCGCACACACGTGCCATGATGCTGGTCACTCCATTGAAGATTCCGCGGCCAAGGCCCAACGGTAACCCTAGGCCGCACCTCGCCCGCGTCCTGTGCTGTGCCGCCTGCCACACGTGGAGTGCCTCGTCTGGACAATACACGGCGTGTGGACGGCTCCGGCTCGCGGGCGGCCAAATTGCCGCGGCCGTCTGACCGCGGCAAAAGCGCCATTATACCAGGTTTCCCATGCTGGTGGGTTGCACTCTCTTGGGAACGTCTGCACAACCCACTCCTGACCAGGTAGCATGACGCCTGTGAGGAAGCACAACGCAGGAGCGCCGCCAATGAAGCAAGCCAGTCTCGGAGCCGGGTTTAACTGTACTCTTAACCTTCTTGGGTTGCAGTTGTTGACTCGTCGGCAGGCTCCTGTCGGACCTGCTGCACGAAGCGCTGCACGGTCTGGTACGGGGTGCGACCGTTGTTGCGGTAGCCCAGGTGCGGCCGCTCATGGTTGTCGTGGTGCAGCCAGGCATCCAGGTCGCGCTGCAGTTCGACGAGCTCCGTGCAGACCTTCTGGCGCAGCGCGACACGGAAGAACTCATCGGGCACGCTGCGGTGCAAGCGCTCCACGAACCCGTTGGTTTGTGGCCGGCGCACCTGGGTGCGGCGATGCTCGATGTCGTTGAGCTGCAG
>NZ_VJNB01000014.1 GCF_007556595.1 Tepidimonas alkaliphilus | reverse complement strand
CCCGCCGGCGAGGGCTTCGACGCCGCGGCGCTGCGGCGCGTGCGGCGGCTGGCGTGGCTGCAGCGCCACTTCGACGCCGACCCGGAGCTGGCCGCGCTGGTGGTCGATCTGGAGGAGGAGATCGAGCGGTTGCGCGCGCGCCTGCGGCGGCTCGGGGAGCCGTCATGCGGCTGACACCGCCGCCGGCCACGCTGGCTGCCGGTGGCGGGCGGCGCAGGCCCGCCGGCGAGGGCTTCGACGCCGCGGCGCTGCGGCGCGTGCGGCGGCTGGCGTGGCTGCAGCGCCACTTCGACGCCGACCCGGAGCTGGCCGCGCTGGTGGTCGATCTGGAGGAGGAGATCGAGCGGTTGCGCGCGCGCCTGCGGCGGCTCGGGGAGCCGTCATGCGGCTGACACCGCCGCCGGCCACGCTGGCTGCCGGTGGCGGGCGGCGCAGGCCCGCGGGAATGACCTTGGAAGGGTGGCGCGCCCCCGCACGGCGCGCAAGGAGGAGCAGGCGATGAAGCCCGATGCCAGGACGTCGTGGAACGTCGGCTACTGGATGCTGGCGCTGTTGTTGCTGCTGTGGCTGCAAAACCTCTGGCAGACCGCGCGCACGGTGGAGCCGGTGCCGTACAGCGCCTTCGAGCAGGCGCTGGCCGACGGCAAGGTGGCCGAGGTGATCGTCGGCGAGACGACCCTGACCGGCCGGCTGAAGAACCCCGAGCCGGGCGGCAAGACGGTGATCGTGGCCAACCGCGTCGAGCCCGACCTGGCCGAGCGGCTGGCGCGCTACGACGTGCCTTACACCCGGGTGGTGGAGAACACCTGGCTGCGCGACATCCTGTCGTGGGTGGTGCCGGCGCTGGTGTTCTTCGCGCTCTGGTTCTTTGTCGTGCGCAAGGTGCTGGAGCGCCAGGGCATGGGCGGCTTCATGAGCATCGGCAAGAGCCGCGCCAAGATCTACGTCGAGAAGGACACCGGCGTGACGTTCGCCGACGTCGCCGGCGTTGACGAGGCCAAGGCCGAGCTGCAGGAAATCGTCGCCTTCCTGAAGGATCCGCAGGGCTACGGGCGGCTGGGCGCGCGCGCGCCGAAGGGCGTGCTGCTGGTGGGGCCGCCCGGCACCGGCAAGACGCTGCTGGCCAAGGCGGTGGCCGGCGAGGCCGGCGTGCCGTTCTTCAGCATCAGCGGCAGCGAGTTCGTCGAGATGTTCGTCGGCGTCGGCGCGGCGCGCGTGCGCGACCTGTTCGAGCAGGCGCGCGCCAAGGCCCCGGCCATCATCTTCATCGACGAGCTCGACGCGCTGGGCCGCGCGCGCGGCGCCGGCGGCCCCATCGGCGGCCACGACGAGCGCGAGCAGACGCTCAACCAGCTGCTGGTGGAGCTCGACGGCTTCGACAGCGGCGCCGGGCTGGTGCTGCTGGCGGCCACCAACCGGCCCGAGATCCTGGACCCGGCGCTGCTGCGCGCCGGCCGCTTCGACCGCCAGGTGCTGGTCGATCGGCCCGACAAGGCCGGGCGCGTGCAAATCCTGCGTGTGCACGCGCGCAAGATCAAACTGGCCGCCGACGTCGATCTGGAGCAGATCGCGGCGCTGACGCCGGGCTTTTCCGGGGCGGACCTGGCCAACCTGTGCAACGAGGCGGCGCTGGCGGCCACGCGCCGCGGGGCCGAGGCGGTGGCGCTGCAGGACTTCACCGCCGCCATCGAGCGCATCGTCGCCGGGCTGGAAAAGAAAAACCGCTTGCTGAATCCGCGCGAGCGCGAGATCGTCGCCTACCACGAGATGGGCCACGCACTGGTGGCGCTGGCGCTGCCGGGCAGCGACCCGGTGCACAAGGTCTCGATCATCCCGCGCGGCATTGGGGCGCTGGGCTACACCATCCAGCGCCCCACCGAAGACCGCTACCTGATGACGCGCGAAGAGCTGGAGCGCAAGATCATGGTGCTGCTGGGCGGGCGCGCGGCGGAAAAGCTCGTCTTCGGGCACCTGTCCACCGGCGCGGCGGACGACATCGCCAAGGTCACCGACATCGCGCGCGACATGGTGATGCGCTACGGCATGGAGGAGTCGCTCGGCTACATCGCCTACGAGGCGCAGCGCCCGGCGTTCCTCGACGTGCCGGGGCTGGCCGCCGGCGGCTGCCCGCGCAGCCCCGAGACGCAGGCGCGCATCGACGAGGCGGTGCGCCGCATCGTGATGGAGGCGTTCGAGCGCACCACCGCGATCCTGCAGCGCCACCGCGCGGTGCTGGAGCGCTGCGCGCAGGCGCTGCTGCAGCGCGAGACGCTGGACGAGGCGCAGCTGGCGGAACTGACCGCCGAGGTGCGCGCCGAGGCGCGGGCAGCTGCCGCTTCCACCCCAGCCTGAGGCGCCGGCGCGCTCACACCCCGGCAGCGCGCTCGGCGGCGAAGCGCTGGCGGAATGCGGCGAACGTGCCGGCCTCCAGCGCCGCGCGGATCTCGCGCATCAGGTTCAGGTAGTAGTGCAGGTTGTGGATCGTGGCCAGCATCGGCCCGAGCATCTCGCCGCAGCGGTCCAGGTGGTGCAGGTAGGCGCGCGAGAAGCCGTCGCGCCCGCCGTCGTTCCAGCTGACGCCGCTGATGCCGGCGCAGGCGTAGCACGTGCAGCTCGGGTCGATTGGGCGCGGGTCGGCCTTGTGGCGCGCGTTGCGGATCTTCAGGTCGCCATAGCGCGTGAAGTAGGTGCCGTTGCGCGCGTTGCGCGTCGGCATCACACAGTCGAACATGTCCACGCCGCAGGCCACGCCCTCCACCAGATCCTCCGGCGTGCCCACGCCCATCAGGTAGCGCGGCTTGTGCGCCGGCAGCCGGTGCGGCGTGTGCGCCAGGATGCGGCGCATGTCCTCCTTCGGCTCGCCGACGCTCACGCCGCCGATGGCGTAGCCGGGCAGGTCCAGCTCCACCAGCGCCTCCAGCGACTCCTGCCGCAGGTGCTCGAACATGCCGCCCTGCACGATGCCGAACAGCGCGTTGCGGTTGCCCAGCCGCTCGAACTCGGCCTTGCTGCGGCGCGCCCAGCGCAGGCTCAGCTCCATGCTGGCGCGCGCCTCGGCCTCTGTGGTGACGTGGCCGCTGGTCTTGTCGCCCTGCCAGTAGGGCGTGCACTCGTCCAGCTGCATGACGATGTCGCTGTCGAGCGCCGTCTGGATCTGGATGCTGACCTCGGGTGAGAGGAACAGCCGGTCGCCGTTGACCGGCGAGGCGAAGTGCACGCCCTCCTCGGTGATCCGGCGCATCGCGCCGAGCGACCAGACCTGAAAGCCGCCGGAGTCGGTCAGGATCGGCCGCGGCCACTGCTCGAAGCGGTGCAGCCCGCCGAAGGCGCGGATCACCTCCAGCCCGGGCCGCAGCCACAGGTGGAAGGTGTTGCCGAGGATGATCTGCGCGCCCATCTCCAGCAGGCTGCGCGGCGTGACCCCCTTGACCGTGCCGTAGGTGCCCACCGGCATGAAGATCGGCGTCTCCACCACGCCGTGCGTCAGCCTCAGGCGGCCGCGGCGCGCGTGGCTGGTCGGGTCGGTGGCCAGCAGTTCGAAGCTCAGCATGGGCGCCATTGTACGGGGGTGGATGCTTTACTTTAAAATCTTCTTTACTTCGTGATCGGTAAAGGGGGCGCCATGGAAACCATCGAAGCCGTCGTGTCCAGCAAGGGGCAGGTGACGCTGCCTGCCGCGATGCGCGCCAAGCTCGGCATCCGGCCCGGCTCCTACATCCAGTTCGAGCTGCGCGGCCAGGAGCTCGTGATCCGGCCCGAGACGCCGATGAGCGCCTACCGCGGCATGCTCAAGGGTTACGACCTCGGCGATGATCTAGAGCCGCCGAAGGAGCCCGACCGGGAGTTCGACTGAATGAACGTGGTCGATTCCTCCGGCTGGCTGGAGTACCTGCTCGACAGCCCCCGGGCCGATCTGTTCGCCCCGGCCATCGAGGACCGCCGCAACCTGCTGGTGCCGTGCATCGCGCTGTACGAGGTGCACCGTGTGCTGGCGCGCCGTGTGCCCGAGGAGGTGGTGGCGCGCTGCCTGGACGTGATGCGGCTGGGCCGCGTGCTGGACCTGACCGACGCGCGCGCGGTGGCCGCCGCGCGCGTGGCGCAGCGGCATCGGCTGGCGATGGCCGATGCCATCATGCTGGCGATGGCGCAGGAGTTCGGCGCCACGCTGTGGACGCAGGACGCCGACTACGCCGGCCTGCCCGGCGTGCGCTACGTGCCGAAGCCGGGCGCGGCGGCGCCCTGAAGCCGCCTCAGGCCACCGGCGCGCCGCGAGGCCCCGCGCGCGCCAGCAGCATCGCATCGCCGTAGCTGAAGAAGCGGTAGCGCCGCTCGATCGCGTGGCGATACAGCGCCATGATGTGCTCGTAGCCGGCGAACGCCGACACCAGCATCAGCAGCGTGCTGCGCGGCAGGTGGAAGTTGGTGATCAGCAGGTCCACCACGCGGAAGTCGAAGCCCGGCGTGATGAAGAGGTCGGTGTCGCCCTCGGTGGCGCCGCTGCGCGCCCAGCTCTCCAGCGTGCGCACGGTGGTGGTGCCCACCGCCAGCACGCGCCCGCCGGCGCGGCGCGTGCGCTCCAGCGCCGCCAGCGTCTCAGGCGGGATCCGATACCACTCACGGTGCATGCGGTGGGCACGGATGTCCTCGCCTTTGACCGGCTGGAAGGTGCCGGCCCCCACGTGCAGCGTGACGCTGGCGCGCCGCACGCCGCGCGCCTCCAGCGCCGCCAGCACCGCCGCGTCGAAGTGCAGCGCCGCAGTCGGCGCGGCCACCGCGCCGGGGTTTCTGGCGAAGATGGTCTGGTAGCGCTGCTCGTCCTCGGCGGTGTCCGGATGATCGATGTAGGGCGGCAGCGGCACGTGGCCGTGGCGCTCCATCAGCGCATACGGGTCGTCGGAGAAGCGCAGGCGAAACAGCGGCCCGTCGGCGTCGGGCCAGCGCCCCAGCAGCGTGGCGGTGAAGGCCGGCTGCCCGTCGGCCTGCGGCGCCATGCGCAGCACCGTGCCGGGGGCGGGCTTTTTGCTGACCTTCATGTGCGCCACCACCTCGCCGTCGGCCAGCACGCGTTCCACCAGCAGCTCCAGCCGCCCGCCGGTGGGCTTCTCGCCATAGAGGCGCGCCTTGATCACCTGCGTGTCGTTGAAGACCAGCAGGTCGCCCGGCTCCAGCAGCCCCGGCAGCTCGCGGAAGATACGATCCTCTGGCGGCCAGCCGCGCCCATCCAGTAGCCGCGCGGCGCTGCGCTGCGGCGCCGGGTGCTGGGCGATCAGCTCGGGGGGGAGGTGGAAGTCGAAGTCGCTGGTGGTCCAGACGCGCGCGGCGCCAGTAGCGGCAGGGGAAGGGGGGACGTTGTTCATCGTGCTTGAGGGCCGGACAGGCCCGTGCCAAGTTCAAAGTTCTCATTGTCGCTGATTGGGGCGGCGGCCCTGTCGGCCTAGGGTTTTCCCGTGGTGTGCCGGGTGTTGACATCGGCGGGCCGCACGTGGCCGTTACCATTGGATGTTCCAAGCATTTTTGTCAGAATCACAGGAGGCGATGCGCACCCCCTCTTCATCAGCGCCTGGTCGGCAAGACGACACGGCTGCGCCCTCGGGGGCGTGGGCACTGCTGCGCGCCCGCGTCCGCGCGGACTACCGCGCCGGGGTGTTGCTGCTGGGCGTGGGCGTGACCCTGGTGTGGCTGCTGCCGTTTGCAGTCTACCGCGCCTGGCAGGGCAACTGGCTGGCCACGGCCAACGACCTGGCGCTGTCGCTCCTGCTCGGGGGGGCTGCAGCGTATGCCTGGCGCACCGGCGACACCCGCCGCGCGGCCTGGGTGGTGGCGCTGGCCATCGTCGGCGGGCTGTGGGCCATCGGCTTGGCGGCGCGCTTCGCGGCGCTGTTCTGGACCTACCCCGGCGTGCTGATGCTGTTCTTCCTCGTGCCGCCGCGAGCGGCGGTGTTGCTGGCGCTGCTGGCGGTGACGGGGGCCGCGGTTTTTTCCTGGAGCGAGCTGGGCGGCAGCGAGGGGCTGCCGTTCTTTGCCTTCACCGCGCTGCTCACCGCCTTGCTGGGTTATGTCGTGGCGCAGCAGGCGCAGCGGCAAATCGAGCTTTGGCAGACGCTGAGCTTGCTGGATGCGCTCACGGGCGTCGGCAACCGCCGACTGCTGGAGCTGGAGCTGGCGCAGGCTGCCGCGCGAGGCGGCGACGTGGGGGCGCTGGCGGTGGTGGACTTGGATCACTTCAAGGCCATCAACGATCGCCTTGGCCACGATGGCGGCGACGCGGTGCTGCGCCAGTTCGCCTCTGTGGCGCAGGCGGTGCTGCGCAAGACCGACCGGCTCTATCGTTTGGGCGGGGAGGAATTCGTGCTCTGGCTGCCGCCCGATGAACCGCAGGCCGTGCGTGCCTTGCTGCAGCGGCTGCGCGCCGCGGTGGCCGAGCGCGTGCGTGCCGGCGAGGCGCCGGTGACCTTTTCCGCCGGCGTGGCGCGCCACACGGCGGGCGAGCCGTGGACGGCATGCCTGGCGCGCGCCGACGCGGCGCTGTATCGCGCCAAACGGGCCGGCCGCGACCGGCTGGAAGAAGCGTGGGACGCAACGGGCCAGCCCGCGCGCACCGCGGACTAGTCGGCCTCGACTCGTTCAGAGCTGCGCGGCGGGCCTGTCGCGAGGCCCTGGACAGCGCCAGCGCGGTGCTAGCATCGCCGCATGCCGCGCCGCGCCGCTGCTCCTGCCGCCGAGCCCGACCGCGCCGCCGAAGGGGCGTCGGCGCGCGCCCGCGGTCCGCAGCAGGCGCTGCGCCGGCTGGGCCTCGTGCGCCCCGAGGATCTGGCGCTGCACCTGCCGTTGCGCTACGAGGATTTCACGCGCGTGACGCCCCTGGCGCAGGCGCGCGACGGCGACGAGGCGCTGGTGGAAGGCACGGTGCTGGCTTGCGACGTGCAGCCGGGCGCGCGGCGCCAGCTGGTGGCGCGGTTGAGCAGCGACGACGGCGGCCACGTCACGCTGCGCTTCTTTACCTTTTACCCGGCGCAGCGGCAGATGCTGACGCCGGGCGCGCGCGTGCGCGCCTACGGCGAGCTGCGCGGCGGCTGGGCTGGCTGGACGATGGTGCACCCGCGCCTGTTGAAAGCGGATGCGCCGCTGCCGCAGGGCCTCACGCCGGTCTATCCGACCACCGCCGGGCTGCCGCAGGCTTACCTGCGCGCGGCGATCGCGCGCGCGCTGCCGCGCCTGAACTGGGAGGAGACGGTGCCGGCCGAGGCGCTTGCGGAGCTGCCGGGTGCGGCTGGGCGGGTGTGGACGCTGCGCGAGGCGCTGCACTTCCTGCACCAGCCGCCGGCCGGCACGCCGCTGCAAGTGCTGCAGGACCGCGCGCACCCCGCCTGGCTGCGGCTGAAGGCCGAGGAGCTGCTGGCGCAGCAGCTGGCGCAGTGGCAGGCGCGGCAGGCGCGCGCGCAGCTGCGCGCCCCGGTGCTGCGCGCCGCGGCGGATGGCCTGCCGGCGCAGCTGGAGGCGGCGCTGCCGTTTGCGCTGACCGGCGCGCAGCGGCGCGTGGCGGCCGAGATCGCGCAGGATCTGGCGCGCGCGCAGCCGATGCACCGTTTGCTGCAGGGCGACGTCGGCAGCGGCAAGACGGTGGTGGCGGCGCTGGCGGCGGCGCACGCGATCGACGCCGGCTGGCAGTGCGCGCTGATGGCCCCCACCGAGATCCTGGCGGAGCAGCACTTCGGCAAACTGGTGGCGTGGCTGCAGCCGCTGCTGGCGCCGCGCGGGCTGCAGGTGGCGTGGCTGACCGGCGCGCAGCCGCGCGCGGCGCGCCGCGCGGCGCTGCAGGCCATCGAGGCCGGGCAGGCGGCGCTCGTGGTCGGCACGCACGCGGTGATCCAGCAGCAGGTGACGTTCGCGCGGCTGGGGCTGGCCATCGTCGATGAGCAGCACCGCTTCGGCGTGGCGCAGCGGCTGGCGCTGCGCGCCAAGGCCGGGGCCGAGGCCGCGGGGCTGGAGCCGCACCTCTTGATGATGAGCGCCACGCCGATCCCGCGCACGCTGGCGATGGCCGCCTTCGGCGACGTGGATGTCTCGACGCTGGACGAGCTGCCGCCCGGGCGCACGCCGGTGGTGACCAAGCTGGTGGCCGAGGCGCGCCGCGCCGAGGTGATCGCGCGCATCCGCGCGCAGGTGGCGCAGGGGCGGCAGGTCTATTGGGTCTGCCCGCTGGTGGAGGACAGCGAGGCGCTGGACCTGCGCGCCGCCACCGCCACGCATGCCGAGCTCGCCGCCGCGCTGCAGGACGTGCGCGACGCCGCCGGCCAGCCGGTGCGCGTCGGGCTGCTGCACGCACGCCTGCCGGCGGCGGAGAAGAAGGCGGTGATGGAGGCGTTCGCCGCCGGGCAGGTGGCGGTGCTGGTGGCCACCACCGTCATCGAGGTGGGGGTGGATGTGCCGAATGCCTCCCTCATGGTGATCGAGCACGCCGAGCGCTTCGGCTTAAGCCAGCTGCACCAATTGCGTGGCCGCGTCGGCCGCGGCGCGCTGGCCTCGGTGTGCGTGCTGCTCTACAGCCCCGGGGAGGACGGGCGCGTCAGCGAAGCGGCGCGCGAGCGGCTGCGCGCGATGGCCGAAACCACCGACGGCTTTGAGATTGCGCGGCGCGACCTGGCCATCCGCGGCCCCGGCGAATTCCTCGGCGCGCGCCAGTCCGGCGTGCCGACGCTGCGCTTTGCCGATCTGGAGCAGGATGAGCCGATCCTCGAATGGGCGCGGCGCTGGGCGGCGCAGCTGTGGCGGCAGGATCCGGCGCGCGCGCAGGCGCATGTGCAGCGCTGGCTCGGCGCGTGCGTGGACTATCTGAAAGCTTGAACCGATAATCGGCGTTGACGGAGGCCGCCGATGACCCTGACCGAATTGAAATACATCGTCGCCGTGGCGCGCGAGCGCCACTTCGGCCGCGCCGCCGAAGCCTGTTTTGTGTCCCAGCCGACGCTGTCGGTGGCGATCAAGAAGCTGGAGGAGGAGCTGGAGGTCAAGATCTTCGAGCGCAGCGCCGCGGAGGTGACGGTCACGCCGCTGGGCGAGGAGATCGTGCGCCAGGCGCAGGTGGTGCTGGAGCAGGCCGCCGCGATCAAGGAGATCGCCAAGCGCGGCAAGGATCCGCTGGCCGGCCCGCTGCGGCTCGGGCTGATCTACACCATCGCGCCGTACCTGCTGCCGGATCTGGTGCGGCAGGTGATCGAGCGCGCGCGCCAGATGCCGCTGATCCTGCAAGAGAACTTCACCGCCAAGCTGCTGGAGCAATTGCGGCTCGGCGAGATCGACGCAGCGATTTTGGCCGAGCCCTTCCCGGAAGCCAACTTGGCGGTGGCGCCGTTGTATGACGAGCCCTTTGTGGCGGTGGTGCCGCGCGACCACCCGCTGGCGCAGCGCACCGAGATCACGGTGGAAGAGCTCAAGCGCGAGACCATGCTGCTGCTTGGCAACGGGCACTGCTTCCGCGACCACGTGCTGCAGGTCTGCCCGGAGTTCGCGCGCTTTTCCGATCATGCCGAGGGGATCCAGAAGAGCTTCGAGGGCTCGTCGCTGGAGACGATCAAGCACATGGTGGCTGCCGGCATGGGTGTGACGCTGGTGCCGCGCCTGTCGGTGCCGAAAGGCGCGCTGCCCGGCGAAGAAGGCCACGGCGCTGCCGCCGACGGCGTGCAGGCGTATGTGCGCTACATCCCGCTGGCTGGCGAGCCGCCCAAGCGCCGCGTGGTGCTGGTGTGGCGGCGCAGCTTCACGCGCTACGAGGCGATCGCCGCGCTGCGCAACGCCATTTACGCCTGCGAGTTGCCGGGCTGCCACCGTTTGACGTGAGTTGTTGCTCGCCATGAACCTGGGTTGGTTGCCGCTGCCGCAGCCCTGGCGCGCGCGCTGGGCGCTCTATCTGGATTTGATCCGCTGGGATCGCCCGGCGGGTTGGTTGCTGCTGTTGTGGCCGACGCTGTCGGCGCTGTGGCTGGCCGCTGGCGGCTGGCCCGGCTGGCACCTGCTGCTGGTCTTCGTCGCCGGCACCATCCTGATGCGCAGCGCCGGCTGCTGCGTCAACGACGTGGCCGACCGCGAGTTCGACCGCCACGTCAAACGCACCGCGCAGCGCCCGGTGACCAGCGGTCGCTTGAGCGCGCGCGAGGCGCTGACGGTCGGCGCAGCGCTGGCGCTCATGGCCTTTGCGTTGGTGCTGACCACCAACGCGGCGGCGGTGGCGTGGTCGTTCGCGGCGCTGGCGGTGGCGGTGTTTTACCCCTACACCAAACGCTTCTTTGCCATGCCGCAGGCGGTGCTGGGCGTCGCGTTCAGCTTTGGCATCCCGATGGCGTTCGCGGCGGTGCGCGGCGAGGTGCCGGTGTTGGCTTGGGGGCTGATGGCGGCCAACCTGTTTTGGGTGCTGGCCTACGACACCGCCTACGCCATGGTGGATCGTGACGACGACCTGCGCATCGGCATCCGCACCTCGGCGATCACGCTCGGGCGTTGGGATGTGGCGGCGGTGCTGGCGTTTTCGGTGCTGCACCTGGCGCTGTGGACCGGGCTGGTGTGGCCGCACGCCGGCGGGCCGTGGTTGGCTGCCGGCGTGGCTGCCGCCGCGGCGCAGGTGCTGGGGCACGCGCGGCTGATCCGCGGCCGCACGCGCGAGGGGTGTTTTGCGGCGTTTCGCCTCAACCATTGGGTGGGGGCGGCGCTGTTTGCGGGGCTTGCGCTGCAGCTGGCGCTGGGCGGCTGAGCCGCTGCGCGCAGGGCAGCGCCGAAGCCATCAGTCGGTGCGGCCAAACTCGTCCGCCAGCTCCTTGGCGCGTCGCTGCGCCGCCTGCAGCGCTGCCGCGAAGGCGCCGTGCACGTCGCGCGCTTGCAGCACCTCCAGCGCCGCGGCGGTGGTGCCGCCTTTGGACGTGACGCGCGCGCGCAGCGCCTCCGGCGGCTCGCCGGCCTGGCGCGCCAGCTCGGCCGCGCCGGCAAAGGTCTCGATGGCCAGCGTCAGCGCCTGCGCCGGGGGCAGGCCCATGGCCGCGCCGGCCTCGCGCATCGCCTCCAGCAGGTAGAACACGTAGGCCGGCCCAGAACCCGACAACGCCGTCACCGCATCCAGCAGCGCCTCGTCGTCCACCCATAGCAGTGCGCCGGTCAGGCCCAGCACCGCCTCGGCCAGCGCGCGGTCGGCCGCCGTGGCCTGCGCGGTGGCATACAGCCCCGTCATGCCGCGGCCGACCAGCGCCGGGGTGTTGGGCATGCTGCGCACGATGCGCGCCGCGCCGGTCCAGGCGGCGATGCTGGCGCAGCGGATGCCGGCGGCCACGCTCAGTTGCAGCGCGCCGCCGACGAACGCGGCGGCGGCCTGCGCCGCCGCGCGGAACTGCTGTGGCTTGACCGCCCACACCACAAGCAGCGCCTCGGCCAGCGCGGCGTCCGGCGCCGGCTGCACGGCCACGCCCCAGTCGCGGCGCAGGCGCGCGCGCGCCTCCTCGCCGGGGTCAACGACGCGCAGCCGCTCGGCTGGGTGTCCGGCGCGCAGCAGCGCCCCGATCAGCGCGCTGGCCATGTTGCCGCCGCCGATGAAGGCGACCGTGGTATCAGGGGAAAGGCGCGGGGTCTCAGGCATAGCGCTTGCTGCTGATCTGGGTCTTGACCGCCTTGAGCAGCGGCTGCACCTGCGCCGCGCCCATGCGCAGCGCCAAGCTGGTGACCAGAATGTCCACCAGCACCAGGTGCACCAGGCGCGACAGCATCGGCATGTCTTGATCGTAGCGCTCGGTATGGTCGGCGGCGAGGTGGATATCGGCGGTGAGCGCCAGCGGGCTGCGGGTGCGGGTGACGGCGATGGTGGTGGCGCCGTTCTTGCGCGCCACGTCGGTGGCATCGATCAGGTCGCGCGTGCGCCCGGAGTTGGAAAACACCAGCGCCACGTCGCCGGGCTTGAGCAGCGCCGCGCTCATGACCTGCAGGTGCCCGTCGGCAAACGCCCGGCAGTTGACGCCGAGCCGAAACAGCTTGTGCTGGGCGTCCAGCGCCACGATGCTGGAGTTGCCCACGCCATACAGCTCGATGCGGTGGCGTCCGCGCCAGGCTTGCTCCAGCGCCTCCACGGCCTGGCGCAGCGCCGAGGGCGCCAGTTCGTTGCGAAACTTCAGCAGCGCGGCCACCGTGTTGTCGATCACCTTGACGGTGACTTCGGGCACGTCATCGCCCTCGTCAACGCTGCGGTGGATGTAGGGCACGCCCTCGCTGACGGTGCCGGCCAGCTTCAGCTTGAAGTCGGTCAAGCCCTCATAGCCCAAGCTGCGGCAGAAGCGCAGCACGGTGGGCTTGCTGACGCCGGCCAAGGCCGCCAGCTCCCCCACCGGCAACTGCGCGAAGCGGCGCGGATCCTCCAGCACAAGGCGCGCCACACGTTGCTCCGCCGCGGGCAGCGACGGCAAACAAGCCTGAATGCGTTCGAGCATGGCGACGGGTCTCCTTGGGGGCTGATGGGGTCAGCCGGTGTTGCGCAGGCCGGCGGCGATGCCGTTGATCGACAGGTGGATGCCGCGCTTGACCTTTTCCTCGCGGTTGCCGGCGCGGTAGCGCCGGATCAGCTCGACCTGCAGGTGGTGCAGCGGGTCGATGTAGGGAAAGCGGTGCGCGATCGAGCGCGCCAGCGCGGGGTTGGCGGCCAGCCGCTGCGCGTGGCCAGTGATGGCCTCCAGCGCCGCCTGCGTGCGCCGCCATTCGGCTTCGATGGCGTCGAAGACGCGCCGGCGCAGCGCTCGATCCTCCACCAGCTGGGCATAGAGCGCGCCCAGCGCCAGGTCGCTCTTGGCCAGCACCATGTCGATGTTGCTCAGCAGCGTGGCGAAGAACGGCCAGCGTTGGTGCATCTCGCGCAGCAGCGCCAGCGCCGCCTGCGCGCCCATGTCGCGTTGCAGCGCCTCGACGCCGCTGCCCAGTCCATACCAGCCCGGCAGCGTCAGGCGGCACTGGCCCCAGCTGAAGCTCCACGGGATGGCGCGCAGATCCTCGATGCGCTGCGTGCCGGTGCGCGAAGCCGGGCGCGAGCCGATGTTCAGTTCGGCGATCTCGCGGATCGGCGTGGCGGCGAAGAAGTAGTCGGCAAAGCCCGGCGTCTCATAGACCAGCTGGCGGTAGGCGGCCATGCTGGCGCGCGACAGCGCCTCGGCGGCCTGCAGGTAGCGGCGCGGCACCGGCTGGCGCGGCGGCAGCAGCGTGGCCTCCAGCGTGGCCGCCACCAGCGTCTCCAGATTGCGCCGACCGATGTCCGGG
Source organism: Tepidimonas alkaliphilus (assembly GCF_007556595.1). Classification (GTDB taxonomy): domain Bacteria; phylum Pseudomonadota; class Gammaproteobacteria; order Burkholderiales; family Burkholderiaceae_C; genus Tepidimonas; species Tepidimonas alkaliphila. Next base: position 38,215 of record NZ_VJNB01000014.1, on the reverse strand, counting down.
TGACCGTATTTGGAGGCGATCACCTCGCCCTGCTCAGTGAGGCGCAGCTGGCCGCGCACGGTGCCGGCCGGCTGGGCCAGGATCGCTTCGTAACTTGGCCCGCCGCCGCGGCCCACCGTGCCGCCGCGCCCGTGGAACAGGCGCATGCGTACCGGCCGCGGCAGCGTGGCGGCCAGGCGATCGAACAGCGCCGCCAGCGCCACTTCGGCCTGATACAGGCACCAGTTGCTGGTGACGATGCCGCCGTCCTTGTTGCTGTCGGAGTAGCCGAGCATGATGTCTTGCTCGCCGTACTCCAGCGGCCCGCCGTGCGCGACCAGCTGCGCCACCGCCGGGATGGCGTAGTAGTCGGCCATGATGGCGGCGGCCTGGTGCAGGTCCTCGATGGTCTCGAACAGCGGCACGACGATCAGCTCGGCGCGCGCGTCCTGCCCCCAGGCGCCGCGCAGCAGACCGACTTCTTTTTGCAGCAGCAGCACCTCCAGCAGGTCGCTGACCGCCTCGGTGTGGCTGATGATGGCGTGGCGGATGGCGGCGGCGCCGAAGCGCTGGCGCGCGCGCCGCGCGGCGGCGAACACCGCCAGCTCCCGCTCGGTGACCGGTGAGTAGGCCCGCTCCGGGATGCGCAGCGGGCGCGGGTCCGCCAGCGCCGCCAGCAGCGCGCGGCGCTTGGCGTCCTCCGGCAGCGCGCGGTAGTCGGGCTCCAGCCCGGCGGCGGCCAGCAGCTCGGCCACCGCCTGCTCGTGCTGGTCGCTGCTCTGGCGCAGATCCAGCGTCGCCAGGTGAAAGCCAAACACCTCCGCCGCGCGCAGCAGCGGGCGCAGGCGCGGCTCGGCCAGCGCCGCGCAGCCCTGCGCCACCAGCGCCTCATCGAGCACGCGCAGATCCGCAACGAACGCCTCCGCCGACGGGTAGGGATCGGACGGCGCCACCGCGTGGCGCGCGGCCTCGCCGCCCGTGAGCTCGCGCAGTGTGGCGGCCAGCCGGGCGTAGATGCCAATGAGGGCGCGGCGGTATGGCTCGTCCTCCCGGTGCGCGTTGCGGTCCGGCGAGGCCGCCGCCAGCGCCTGCAACGCCGGCGGAGGCGGCAGCAGCATCGCCGACAGCGACAGCTCCGCGCCCAGCGCGTGCACCTCGCGCAGGTAGTGGCGCAGGATCAGGTCGGCCTGGCGCTGCAGCGCCAGCTCCAGCGTGCCGGCGTTGACGTGCGGGTTGCCGTCGCGGTCGCCGCCGGTCCACTGGCCCAGGCGCAGAAACGGCGGTACGCGCTCGCCCAGCGCCGCTTCCAGCTCCCTATACAAGCGGGGCACTTCGGGCACGAAGGTGCGTTCAAAGTAAGCCAGCGCGTTGCTGATTTCGTCGGCCACCGTCAGACGCGAGAAGCGCAGCAGCCGCGTGTGCCACAGCTGCGTGATGCGCGCGCGCAGCGCGGCCTCGTTGGCCGCCAGGCTGCGCGCCAGCACGCGGTCGCCGCGGCGCTGGCCGGCGGCGGCGGCCTGCGCGCGGATCGCGTCGCGCTCGCGCAGCAGCTCGGCGATCGCCGCTTCGGCGTCGCGGATGCTCTTGCGCTGCACTTCCGTGGGGTGGGCGGTCAGCACCGGCGACAGGTAGGCGTCCCGCAGCGCCTGCGCCACTTGCGCACTGGCCACGCCGCGGCGCTGCAGCCGCTTCCAGGTGTGCGCCAGGCTGCCCGGCTGTACGTGGCCGGCGCGCTCGTGCACCTCGCGGCGGCGCACGTGGTGACGGTCTTCGGCCAGGTTGGCCAGGTGGCTGAAGTAGGTGAAAGCGCGGATGACGCTGACCGCCTGCGCGTCGCTCAGGCCCTGCAGCAGGGTTTTCAGCGCCCGGTCGGCGCGCTGGTCGGCGTGGCGCCGGTAGGCCACCGACAGCTGGCGGATGCGCTCGATCAGCTCGAAGGTGGCTTCGCCTTCGTGCTCGCGGATCACGTCGCCCAGAATGCGCCCGAGCAGCCGGATATCCTCGACGAGCGGCAGGTCTTTCGGCGGGATACCGGAGCGGGCGGCAGGCTCGGGAGCGTTCATGGTCAGCGATCAGCAGCGCAAGAGGGATGCATCAAGGGCAGGCGCTATTGTCCATCGTCCGCGCCAGCGTCTTGCCCAGCTCCACGCCCCACTGGTCGAACGGGTGGATGCCCCAGATGGCAGCTTGGTAAAACACCTTGTGCTCGTAGGCGGCCACCAGCGCCCCGAGGTGGAACGGATCGAGCCGCGGCAGCCACAGCAGGTTGCTCGGCGTGTTGCCGGGGTAGGTGCGGTGCGGTGTCAGGCGACGCACCTCGGCTTCCTCCAGCCCCTCGGCGCGCAGCGCGGCGGCGGTGGCTTCGGCGTTGCGGCCCGTCGCGAGCGCCCGCGCCTGCGCGCGCAGGTTGGCGTGCACGAGTCGCCGGTGCGCATCGACGGTTGGCAGCGGCGTGTCGTCCTCGCAGACGCCGATGAAGTCCACCGCCACCCGGTGCGTGCCCTGGTGCAGCAGCTGGAAGTAGGCGTGCTGCGCGTCCAGCCCCTGGCCGCCCCAGACGATCGGGCCGGTGTCGATCGCCACTGCGCTGCCGTTGACATGCACGCGCTTGCCGTTGGACTCCATGTCGAGCTGCTGCACGTGCCGCGCGAATTCGCCCAGGCGCCAGCTGTAAATGGCCAGCAGGTGCGTCGGGCAGCCGCGGAAATTGCGGTTCCAGATGCCCAGCAGCGCCAGCGCCAACGGTAGGTTACGCTCGGGCGGCGCTTCCCACGCGTGGCGATCCAGCGCGTGCGCGCCGGCCAGCAGCTGCTCAAAGCCCGCGCGGCCGATCGTCACCGCCAGCGGCAGGCCGATCGCGCTCCACAGCGAGTAGCGTCCGCCGACCCAGTCCCAGAACACGAAGGTCTGCGCGCGCGGCACGCCCCAGGCCGCCGCGCGGTCGGGATGCGCGGTAACGGCGATCCAGTGCGGGGCCTGCCGCTCGGGGGCTACGCCGGCATCGGCCAGCCAGCGGCGGCTGCTGTCGGTCAGGCGCTGCGTCTCCACCGTCGTGAACGACTTGCTCTGCACGATGAACAGCGTGCGCGCGGGGTCGAGCCGGCGCAGCGTGTCGTAAAGCGCCCAGGCGTCGGGGTTGGAGACGAAGTGCACGCGCACCCGCGGGTGCGCGTGCGCCGCCAGCGCCTGCACCGCCATGCGCGGGCCGAGGTCGGAGCCGCCGATGCCGAGGTTGACGACGTCGGTGATCGGCTCGCCGCCCGCGCCCAGCCACGCGCCGGCGCGCAGCCGCTCGGCGGCCTCCAGCATGCGATCGAGCTCCTGCCGCACGGCGCGGTTGATCGTCTTGCCCCATGGGGCGTCGGCCCAGTGGCTGCCGCGCAGCGCCACGTGCAGCGCGGCGCGGCCTTCGGTGGCGTTGACGGGCGCGCCGCGGCGCAGCGCGTCGGCCTGCTGCGCCACGCGCGACTCGTCAGCCAGCGCCAGCAGCGCCGCCCATTCCGGCAGGCCCAGCGCCTGGTGCGTGGCGTCCAGCGTCAGCCCGGCGGCCTCCAACGTCAGCGCGCGGGTGCGCGCCTCGTCGCGCGCGGCCAGCCGCTCCCGCAGGTGCGGCTGCGGCGCGGCGGCCAGCGCCTGCAGCCGGCGCCAGGCGGCGCGCTGCGGCGGCGGCACGAAGCCTTCGGCCACGGTTACGGGGGCCGCGCACGGGGCGGCGGCGGTGTCGATCATCGGTCGATCCTCCCTGGTCATGTCGGGCTCGCGGCGGTGGTTCAGGCCGCGCCCCAGCCGGCGCGCGCCACCGCATCGCCGTGCTCGCCCAGGCGCGGCGCCGGCGTGCGCAGCGTGCCGGGGGTGGCGCTGAGCTTGGGCGTGATGCCCGGCACCTTGAGCGCTCGCCCCTCGCGGTCGGTGGTCTGCACCACCATGCCGCGCGCGGCGTAGTGCGGGTCGCGCGCGATGTCGGCGGCGGTGTAGATGCGGCCCACCGGCACGTCGGCGGCTTCCAGCGCGGCGATCACCTCGGCCACGGTGCGCTGGCGCGTCCAGGCTTCGATGGCGGCGTCGAGCTCGGCGGCGCGGCGCGCGCGCCCGTCGTTGTGCGCAAGTTCGGGGTCGTCGGCCAGGTCCGGGCGGCCGATCGCCTGCATCAGGCGGCGGAAGATGCCGTCGCCATTGCCGCCGATCAGCACATAGGGCTCGGCTTCGTCGCCGTCGGCGCGGCAGCGGTAGGCGTTGGACGGCGCGATGCCGGGCAGCGCGCTGCCGCTGCGCTGGCGCACCACGCCAAACGCATCGTATTCGGGCAGCAGGCTTTCCATCAGGTTGAAGACGCTCTCATACAGCGCCACGTCCACCATCTGGCCTTCGCCGCCGCGGGCGTCGCGGTGGTACAGCGCCAGCAGCACGCCGATGACGCCGTGCAGCGCGGCGATCGAGTCGCCGATCGAGACGCCGCAGCGCACCGGCACCCGCCCGGGTTCGCCGGTCAGGTAGCGCAGGCCGCCCATCGCCTCGCCCAGGATCGCAAAGCCCGGCTTGTGCGCGTAGGGGCCGGTCTGCCCGTAGCCGGAGACGCGCAGCATGATCAGCCGGGGATTGAGCGCGTGCAACTGCTCCCAGCCCAGGCCCCAGCCTTCCAGCGTGCCGGGCTTGAAGTTTTCGACGACCACGTCGGCCTCGGCGGCCAGCCGCCGCACGAGCGCCTGGCCTTCCGACGTGCGCAGGTCGGCGCAGACCGAGCGCTTGTTGCGCGACTGCACCTCCCACCACACCGAGGTGCCGTCGCGCAGCAGGCGCCACTTGCGCAGCGGGTCGCCCTGGCCGGGCGGTTCGATCTTGATCACGTCGGCGCCGAAGTCGGCCAGCACGCGCGCGGCGAACGGCCCGGCGATCAGCTGGCCGAGCTCCAGCACGCGCACGCCGGCCAGCGGGCCGGGGCGGGGGCAGGGGTGGGCGTCGGAGGTCATTGTGCGGGGGTGTCCAGGTGCGGGTGCAGGCTCAGCACGTGATCCAGCCAGCCGTCCACGGCGTCCTCGACCAGGTCAAGCACGAGCTCGAAGCCGTCCGGCCCGCCGTAGTAGGGGTCCGGCACCTCGTGCGCCGCGTGGCGGCGGGCAAAGCGCGCCAATCGATGGATTTTGTGTTGATGCAATGGCGGGCACAGCGCCCGCACTGCCGCTTCGTTGTCGGCGTCCATCACCAGCAGCCAGTCGTGCCGCTCGCAGTCCTGCACGGTCAGGCGCCGCGCGCGCAGATCCGACAGGTCCAGCCCCCGCGCGCGGGCGTGCGCCTGGGCGCGCGGATCCGGCGGCTGACCGACATGGTAGCCGTGCGTGCCGGCCGAATCGACCAGGATGCGTCCCTGCAGTCCGCGCTGGCGCAGCCGCTGCCGCAGCATCCCGTGGGCGGTGGGGCTGCGGCAGATGTTGCCCATGCAGATCATCAGCACGCGCAAGGGGCGGTTGTCATCCAGCATGCACGCGATGGTAACGAAACCGCATGACAAGGTGGGCGCGCTGGCGCGGCGGCGGCGCTTCAGGCCCCCGCCCCCAGCGCCGGAAACAGCCGCTGCAAGCCCGCGGCCATCACCTCCACCGCCAGCGCCGCCAGGATCAGGCCCATCAGGCGCGTCATGACGTTGATGCCGGTTTTGCCCAGCACGCGCGCGATCGGCTCGGCCAGCGCAAAGCACGCTGCGGTGGCCAGCGCCACCACCACGCCGTAGCCGACCAGCGCCGCGTGCTGCCAGAAGGTCTGCGCGCGCTCGGCGTAGATGACGACGGTGGACATGGTGGCCGGCCCGGTCAGCAGCGGGATCGTCAGCGGCACCACCGCGATCGAGGCGCGGCTGGCGGCATCGTCCACCTCCTCGCGCGTCGTCTTGGCCTCGGCCGGCTGGGCGTTGAGCATCGCCATCGCCGACATCAGCAGCAGCATGCCGCCGCCGACCTGGAAGCTGGCCAGCGAGATGCCGAAAAAGTCCAGGATCTGCAGCCCCGCCAGCGCGCAGGCGGCGATGACGGCAAACGCCGTGCTGGCCGAAATCAGGATGGTGCGGCGGCGCTGGCGCGCGCCCATGCCCTGGGTGTAGTGGATGAAAAACGGCACGATCGCCAGCGGGTTGACGATGGCCAGCAGCGTGATGAGGGGCTTGAGATCCATGGTCGAATGCGCGTTTAGGAATGGCTGGCCTGGGATGTCCACCCCTCAAGCCAGGCCGGCAGTTGCAACGCGGACAGGGCCGGTGCGTACAGCCACCCCTGGTGCCGGCAACAGCCGTGCTGACAGAGAAAATCGCGCTGCGCCGACGTCTCCACGCCTTCGGCCACCACCGTCAGGCCGAGGTCGTGCGCCATCGACAGCGTGGCGCGCACGATCGCCACGCTGTCGGCGTCGGTCGGGATGCCCTCGACGAAGCCGCGGTCGATCTTGAGCGTGCCGATCGGCAGGCGTTTGAGGTACCCCAGACTCGAGTAGCCGGTGCCGAAGTCGTCCAGGCTGAGGCGCACGCCCAGGGTCTGCAGGGCTTGCAGGCGCTGCGTCAGCTCGTGGCTGGCGTGCACCAGCAAGCTTTCGGTGATTTCCAGCTCCAGCGCCGTGGCGGGCAGCCCGGCGGCGTCAAGCGCCTGCTGCACGCGCAGCGGCAGATCGGAAGCGAACTCATGGGCCGACACGTTCACCGCCACGCGAACCTGCGACCAGGCCGGCGACTGCGCGCGCCAGCGCGCCAGCTGCGCCAGCGCCTCGTGCAACACCCAGGTGCTCAGCGGCTCGATGATGCCTGCCTCTTCGGCCATGCGGACAAACTCCGCCGGCGTCAACGCCCCCAATTGCGGGTGCTGCCAGCGCAGCAACGCCTCCACGCCGACCAACTGGCCGGCGCAGGCATCCACTTGGGGTTGATAGACCAGGTACAGGCCGTGCGCGGGCGGGTCGGCCAGCGCCTCGCGCAGCGCCGACTCCAGCGCCAGCCGGCGCGACACCTGCGCGTGCATCGACGGCTCAAAGAAGCGCCACTGGTTGCGCCCGGCGGCTTTGGCGGCGTACATCGCGGTGTCGGCATGGCGCAGCAGCGTCTCGAGGTCGGTGGCGTCGTGCGGGTACAGCGCCACGCCGAGGCTTGCCCCGATGCGCACGCGCGCGCCGTCCAGCTCAATCGAGGTGTCCAGCGCGCGCACGATCTTGCGCGCCACCACCGCTGCGGCTTCGCGCCCCTTCACCCACGGCAACAGCACCACAAATTCATCGCCGCCAAAGCGCGCCGGCACGTCGCGCGCGCGCAAGCAGGCTTGCAGCCGCGCGGCCACCGCTTGCAACAGCCGGTCGCCCTGCGCGTGTCCAAGGCTGTCGTTGACGTGCTTGAAACGGTCCAAATCCAAATACGCCACCGCCACCTCCCGGCCCTGCTGGCGCGCGCTGTCCAGCACGCTGCGGGCCAGCTCCGCCCAACGTTGGCGGTTGACCAGCCCGGTCAAGGTGTCGTAGTGCGCCAGTTGCTGCAGCTGGGCGTGGCTGTGCGCCAGCTCCAGTGTGCGCTCGCGCACCAGCTGTTCCACGCGGCGCTGCTGCCCGGTGGTCACCAGCACAAACGCGCCCAACAGCGCCACCGCCAAAAAACCCAGGCTGGCGGTCAAGTGCAGGCGGGTGTCCGCGGCGCTCTGGCGCCAAAAGGCGGCGGTGCCGTCCAGCTGCAGCAGCCAGCTGCGCTGCGCCAGGCGCAACGGCCACGCCGTGCGCGCCTGCAGCGGCGCTTCAGACGCGGCGGCTTCGCAGCCTTCGGGGCCGGCCAGGCGCTGCGGTCGCTCGGCGGCGTCCAAGTCGATCAGGCAGGCCGCCAGCCCTTGCAGCGGCAGCGGCTCCAGCGTGGTGCGCAGCATGTCGTCCAAGCGCAGCGCGCTGGAGACCACGCCGATCCAATCATGCTCGCCGGTGGGCTCGCGCACCGCGTGGTAGATCACCACGCCACGCTGACGACCGGGTTCCTGCACCAGGCGGATCGGCTCGGTGGCGCGCGGCTGACCGCTGTCCAGCGCCGCTTGCACCGCGCGGCGCAGCGGCTCGTAGCTCCAGACGTCCAGCCCGAGCGCTGTGGTGTTGCCATCGACGGGAGCCACGCGGGTGATGACCAGGTATTCCTCCGCTGCAGGCGCGGGCCAACGCTGTCCCTGGGCATCACGCGCCATGATCGGCCAGCCGGGTTCGCAGCACTCGTAGCGATGCCGCTCTGCATGGCGAACCCGCCAGTTGTAGGCAAAGTTTTGGGTGCCGGGGTAGCGCCGCAGCCACACGCCGGCAGCGTGCTCAAATTCGACCGGATCCAGGTGCGGGTCGCGGGCCAGCAGTTGGCCCAGCGCCTGCAGCGCATCCAGCTGCGCATCCAACCGCCGCTGCACCGTCTGGGCGGCCTGGTGCCCGATTTGCTCCACCCGCATGCGCAAACGCTCGGTCTGCGCCGCGGCCAGCACGTGCACCACCGTCGCCGCCAACCCGAGCGCCAACGCCAACGGCACGCCGACGCTCCAGCGCCGGGCGCGCCAGGCGTCGCGCGGCTGGCCGAGCAGCACCAGCGCCAACGGCACCAACAGCACCGCGCCCAGCGCATCGCCGAGCCACCAGGCGGTCCACTGGATCCAGGCGTCGCCCGGGGCGATGACGCCGTGCCACACCAAAGCAGGCACGGCCACGCTGGCGTTGATCAGACTGCTAGCCGGCAACACGATAAACAACAGCCGCAGCACCTGCGGGGGCTCATCCAGCGCCGAGGGGTAGCCCACCCAGCGCCGCACGGCCCAGGCCGACCAGGCCGCCATGGCGGTGGCGCCCAGCGCCGGCGCCAGCACGCCCCAGTGTCGCCAGTCGGCGCCCACGGCTTGGTGCGCCATCGCTTGCACGGCCAGCGACCCGATCAGGACTCCGGGCAACGCCGTCCAGCCCACCACCAAGGCCGCGCCAGCGGCCACGCCAGCCGGAAAAAACACCACGATCGCATAGTCCGGCGGCACGCGCAGCTGCAGCGCCAACCAGCCGGCCACAGCATAGGCTGCGGCCGTGCCTGCCGTCGCCACGAGGGCGCGCAGCGCCGCCCGGAGTCGATCGGCGGCGGGGGCATCGGAGGAGGTCGGGGCAGCGCTCATCGTCAACGAACAGGCGGCTTGCACTGTAGCACCGCGGCGCTCAGGGCGGTCAGGCAGGGCCAAGGCCGCTTCAGCGTTGGGCATGGCCACAGCGCGAAACCCCGGATTTTTCAGTGAAACCCTAGGGGTTTACCCGAAAAGAGGCGGCGAGCCTGGGGCTATGGGCTCGCGCGCCGCGCGCGCGGCGCCTAAACTGCGTGCTAAGCCCGGGCGGGCTGCCAAGCAGGTGCCGTCGCCGGCGATCCCGGCGCACGGTCACTTTGGGCCGTTGGGCAGGCCCGCCGCCCGGTGGGGGCTGACCGGCCCGTTGTTGACCGAGGAGACCACTGCCATGACCACGGCCTTGCCCGAAGCGGTGCAGCATGCATTGCGCACCGTTACCCTGGAGGACAAATACGCCCTGCCGCGCGGTCGCGCCTTCATGAGCGGCATCCAGGCGCTGGTGCGCCTGCCGATGCTGCAACGGCAGCGCGACGCCCTGGCCGGCAAGCACACCGCCGGCTTCATCAGCGGCTACCGCGGCTCGCCGCTGGGCGGCTACGACCAGGCGCTGTGGAAGGCGCGCGAGCACCTGAAGGCTCACCACATCGTTTTCCAGCCCGGCGTCAACGAGGAGCTGGCCGCCACCGCCGTCTGGGGCACGCAGCAGCTGGGTTTTGCGCCGCCCGGCAGCGCCCGCTACGACGGGGTCTTTGGCCTTTGGTATGGCAAGGGGCCGGGGGTGGACCGCTGCAGCGACGTCTTCAAGCACGCCAACCTGGCCGGCACCACGCCGTGGGGCGGCGTGATCGCGGTGGCCGGCGACGACCACGTGGCCAAGAGCTCCACCGCCGCGCACCAGAGCGACCACATCTTCAAGGCCTGTGGGCTGCCGGTGTTCTTTCCGGCCAGCGTCCAGGAGATCCTGGACCTGGGCCTGCACGCCTGGGCGATGAGCCGCTACGCCGGCGTGTGGACCGGCATGAAGACGATCCAGGAGATCGTCGAGTCCAGCGCTACGGTGGAGATCGACCCCGAGCGCGTGCGCATCGCGCGGCCGGACGACTTCGAGATGCCCCCGGGCGGCGTGCACATCCGCTGGCCGGACGCGCCGCTGGAGCAGGAGGCGCGCTTGATGGACTATAAGTGGTATGCGGCGCTGGCGTACGTGCGGGCCAACCGGCTCAACCACAACGTCATCGAGGGGCCCCACGACCGCTACGGCCTCATCGCCAGCGGCAAGGCCTACAACGACCTGCGCCAGGCGCTGCACGACCTGGGGCTGGACGAGGCCACCTGCCGGCAGCTCGGCATCCGCGTGCACAAGGTGGCGGTGGTCTGGCCGCTGGAGGCGCAGATCACGCGCGCCTTCGCCGAGGGGCTGCGCGAGATCCTGGTGGTGGAGGAAAAGCGCCAGGTCATCGAGTACCAGCTCAAGGAAGAGCTCTACAACTGGCGTCCCGACGTGCGCCCGGACGTGCTCGGCAAGTTCGACGAGATCGAGGGCGACCACACCGGCGGCGAGTGGTCGGTGCCGAACCCCAGCGCCCACACGCTGCTGCGCGCCAACGCGGACCTGACGCCGGCCATCATCGCGCGCGCGCTGGCGCGGCGGCTGATGCGGCTCGGCATCCTGCCCGAGGGCAGCGACGTGGCCGCGCGCGTGCAGCAGCGTCTGGCGCGGATCGAGGCGCGCGAGCGCGCGCTGCAGCCGATCCAGCTGCATGGCGGCGAAGCGCAGCGGCTGCCGTGGTTCTGCTCGGGCTGCCCGCACAACACCTCCACCCGCGTGCCGGAGGGCTCGCGCGCCATGGCCGGCATCGGCTGCCACTATATGGCGATCTGGATGAACCGCCAGACGGTGGCCTTCACCCAGATGGGCGGCGAGGGCGTGCCATGGATCGGGCAGCAGCCGTTCACGAACGAAAAGCACATCTTTGCCAACCTCGGCGACGGCACCTACTTCCACAGCGGTCTGCTGGCCATCCGCCAGGCCATCGCCGCCGGCGTCAACATCACCTACAAGATCCTCTACAACGACGCCGTGGCGATGACCGGCGGCCAGCCGGTCGGCGAGCGGCCGGAAGGGCACTCGGTGCTGCAGATCGTGCACAGCCTGCGCAGCGAAGGCGTGCGCAAGCTGTTCATCGTCACCGACGAGCCGGCGAAATACCATGGCGTGCGCCACGTCACGCCGGGCGGCGTGACGCTGACGCTGCCGCCTGATGTGCCGGTGCTGCACCGCGACGAATTGGATCGCGTGCAGCGCGAGTGCCGCGACACCGAGGGCGTGACCGCCATCATCTACGACCAGACCTGCGCCACCGAGAAGCGCCGCCGCCGCAAGCGCGGCCTGATGGCCGAGGCGGCGGCGCGCGTCGTCATCAACGAGCGCATCTGCGAGGGCTGCGGCGACTGCGGCGTGCAGAGCAACTGCTTAAGCGTCGAACCGCTGGAGACGCCGCTCGGGCGCAAGCGCACGATCAACCAGAGCACCTGCAACCAGGACGATTCGTGCGTCAAGGGCTTCTGCCCGAGCTTCGTCACCGTCGCTGGCGTCAAGCCGCGCAAGCCGGGCCGTGACGCGGGCGCCCCCGACCTCAAGGACCTGCCGCCGCTGCCCGAGCCGGCGCTGCCTGCGTTGCAGCCGGGCGGCGGCGCCTGGGGCATCGTCGTGGCGGGGGTGGGCGGCACCGGCGTCATCACCATCGGCCAGATCCTCGGCGTGGCCGCGCATCTGGAGGGCAAGGGCATCGTCACGCAGGACGCGGCGGGCCTGGCGCAAAAAGGCGGCGCCACCTGGAGCCATGTGCTGATCGGCGCGCGCCAGGACGACATCCTGACGACCCGCGTGCCAAGCGCCGCCGCCGACCTCATCCTGGCCTGCGACCCGATCGTGGCCGCCGGCGCCGAGACGCTGGCGCGCACCCTGCCCGGGCGCACGCGCGTGGCGCTCAACGCGCAGGCCACGCCGACGGCGGCCTTCGTGCAGGATCCCGACTGGCGCAATCCGTCGGCACGCTGCGTGGCGGTGATCACCGAGGCGGTCGGCGCCGACGCCGTCGGCGCCTTCGATGCCGAGGCGCTGGCGCTGAAGGTGCTGGGCGACACGCTCTACGTCAACCCGATGGTGCTCGGCTACGCGTGGCAGAAGGGCTGGATCCCGCTGCGGCGCGAGACGATCGAGCGCGCGATCGAGCTGAACGGCGTGGCGGTGGCCGCCAACAAGGCCGCCTTCGAGTGGGGCCGGCGCGCCGCGCACGACCCGGCCGCGGTGCAGCGGCTGCTCACCCCGGCGCAGGTGGTGCCGCTGCACCGTACGCCGACGCTGGAGCAGACCGTGCGCACCTGGGTGGAGCACCTGACCGGCTACCAGGATGCCGCGTACGCGCAGCGCTACGAGGCGCTGGTGCGCCGCGTGCAGCAGACGGAGAGCGCCTGCGGCGGCCGCGGCGAGCTGGCGCGCGCGGTGGCGCAGCAATACGGGCGGCTGCTGGCGATCAAGGACGAGTATGAGGTCGCGCGCCTCTACACCGACGGCGTCTTCCTACAGCGGCTGCGCGAGCAGTTCGACGGCGCGCCGCGCCTGACTTTTCATCTTGCGCCGCCGCTGCTGGCGCGGCGCAACGAGCGCGGCGAGCTGCTCAAGCGCCCGTTCGGCCCGTGGATGCTGACGGCGATGCGCTGGCTGGCGCGCGCGCGGCGGCTGCGCGGCACCTGGCTCGACCCGTTCGGCCACACCGAGGAGCGGCGCCTGGAGCGCGCGTTGATCCGCGAGTACGAGCAGGCGATCGAGGAGGTGCTGGCCGGCCTCAAGCCCGAGCGGCTGCCGCTGGCGCTGGCGATCGCGCGCTGGCCCGAGCAGGTGCGGGGTTTTGGCCACGTCAAGCTGCGCCACCTGCAGGCCGCGCGCCCGCGCTGGGACGAGCTGCGCCGCCGCTGGCGCGCCGGCGAGAGCCGCGCCGACGACGCCCCGGCCTCCGCCCGCGCCGCCTGAGGCTGTCGCGTGCCCGACGCCGCCGGCGGCGGCGCCCCCGTGCCGCCCCTACACTTTGGGCCCTCGTGGACACGACAGGCGGGTCGGCATGCGGCGGACGGACGGCGACAACGGTAGGGTGGCAGCGGGCGTGGGCGCCGGCGTGGCGTGGGCGCTGGCCGCCGGGCTGCTGTGGGGGCTGGTGTTCGTCGCGCCGCTGATGCTGCCGGACTACCCGGCCGCGCTGCTGACGGTCGGGCGCTACCTGGCCTTCGGCCTGCTGTGCCTGCCGCTGGCGTGGATCGACCGCCACGAGCTGCGCCACCTGCGCCGCGCCGACTGGTTGCATGCGCTGGAGCTGGCGTTGGCCGGCAACCTGCTGTATTACCTGCTGCTGGCCAGCTCGATCCAGCGCACCGGCGGGCCGCTGTCCACCGTCATCATCGGCACGCTGCCGGTGGTGATCGCCGTGGTGGCCAACCGGCGCGACGCCGCGCGCGACGGGCGCCTGCCATGGCGCCAGCTGTTGCCGGCGCTCGTGCTGATCGTCGCCGGCATCGCGCTGGTCAACCACGTGGAGCTGCAGGCGGTGCGCGCCGACCCGGCGCGGCGCGTGGCGGACTACCTGCTGGGGGCGCTGCTGGCCGCCGGCGCGGTGGCGTGCTGGACGTGGTACCCGCTGCGCAACGCCGACTGGCTGCGCGCGCACCCGCAGCGCAGCGCGCGCGCCTGGTCCACCGCGCAGGGGTTGGCCACGCTGCCGCTGGCGCTGGCCGGCTACGCGCTGCTGCTGGCGTGGGGCGCCTGGGGCGGGCCGGGGCCGGTGCAGCCGCTCGGGCCGCGGCCCGAGGCGTTCGTGCTGTTGATGGCCGCGCTCGGGCTGCTGGCCTCGTGGCTCGGCACGCTGTGCTGGAACGCCGCCAGCCAGCGGCTGCCGACCGCGCTGGCCGGGCAGCTGATCGTGTTCGAGACGCTGGCCGCGCTGCTGTACGCCTACCTGTGGCGCGGCCAGGGGCCGGCGCCGGCGGCGCTCGTGGGCATCGCGCTGCTGGTGGCCGGCGTGCTGTGGGGCGTGCGCGCGCGGCCCGAGGCGGTGATCGCGCAGGCGCACCCGGATTGAATCGAGAAGGCAGGTTGGCCTTGCCCCCGCCGCTACAATGCCACGCTGGCAGAAAGTTTGTGCAGGCCGCGCCCCGGGCAACTTCATGGCCGCCGCGGCCTCTTGTGAGGAAAACCAACGTGTTCATTTCCAACGCTTACGCTCAAGCCGCCGCGGGCGGCGACGCGCCCTCGGCGCTGGTCAGTCTGCTGCCGCTGTTGCTGATGTTCGTGGTGCTGTGGTTCGTGATGATCCGGCCCCAGCTCAAGCGGCAGAAGGAGCACAAAGCCATGATCGACGCGCTGGCCAAGGGTGATGAGGTGCTCACCGCCGGGGGGCTGCTGGGCAAGGTGACCAGGCTCGGCGACCCCTACATCGCCATTGAGCTGGCCGACGGCATCGAGGTGCAGCTGCAGCGCACCGCGGTGGCGCAGGTGCTGCCCAAGGGCACGATCAAGTGAACCGTTACGCCTGGTGGAAGTACGCCATCCTGGCGGTGGCGCTGCTGCTGGCCACTGTTTACGCGCTGCCGAACTTCTTCGGCGAGGCGCCGGCGGTGCAGGTTTCCGCCGCGCGTGCGGCGCAGCGGCTCGACGAGGCGCTGCTGGCGCGCGTGGAGGCGGCGCTGGCCCAGGCGCAGCTGCAGCCGCAGGCGCTGCAGCTCGACGGCGGCACGCTGAAGGCGCGCTTTGAATCCACCGAGCAGCAGATCCGCGCGCGCGACGCGCTGGAGCGCGCGCTCAACCCCGACCCCGCCAACCCCGGCTACGTGGTGGCGCTCAACCTCCTGCCGCGCACGCCGGCGTGGCTGCAGGCATTGGGCGCGCAGCCGATGTACCTGGGCCTGGACCTGCGCGGCGGCGTGCACTTCCTGCTGCAGGTGGATATGGCTGCGGCGGCCACCAAGCGGCTGGACGCGCTGGTGGCGGAGCTGCGCACGCTGCTGCGCGAGCGCGACGTGCGTCACGGCGGCGTGCGCCGCGAAGGCGCCGAGGTGCTGGTGCGCGTGCGCGATGCCGACACCGCCGCGCGCGCCGCCGACCTGATCGCGCGCGAGCAGCCCGACGTGCAGCTGGTGCAGCGCCGCGACGGTGAGGAGACGGTGCTCGCCCTGACGCTGCGGCCCGAGGCCGCGCGCCGCCTGCAGGAGCAGGCGCTCAAGCAGAACATCCTGACGCTGCACAACCGCATCAACGAGCTGGGCGTCGCGGAGCCGGTGATCCAGCAGCAGGGGCTGGACCGCATCGTCGTGCAGCTGCCCGGCGTGCAGGACACCGCCAAGGCCAAGGACATCCTCGGCCGCACGGCCACGCTGGAGATCCGCATGGTGGACGAAAGCCCCGAGGGGCTGGCCGCCGAGCGCGACCCCAACGCCCCGGTGCCGTTCGGCTCCGAACGCTACCTCGACCGCAATGGCCGCCCGGTGATCGTCAAGCGCGAGGTGATCCTGACCGGCGACAACCTCACCGACGCGCAGGCGGGCTTCGACAGCCAGACGCAGGAGCCGGTGGTCAACCTGACGCTGGACGGCAAGGGCGCGCGCATCTTCCGCGACGTCACGCGCGACAACGTCGGCAAGCGCATGGCAATCCTGCTGTTCGAGAAGGGCCGCGGCGAGGTGGTGACTGCGCCGGTGATCCGCACCGAGATCGGCGGCGGGCGCGTGCAGATCTCCGGCCGCATGACGACGCAGGAGGCCAACGACACCGCGCTGCTGCTGCGCGCCGGCGCGCTGGCCGCGCCGATGGAGATCGTCGAGGAGCGCACGATCGGCCCGAGCCTGGGCGCCGACAACATCCGCATGGGCTTCCACAGCGTCGTGTGGGGTTTCGTGGCGGTGGTGGCCTTCATGTGCGTGTATTACACCTTCTTCGGCCTCATTTCGAGCCTGGCGCTGGCGTTCAACCTGCTCTTGCTGGTGGCGATCCTGTCGCTGCTGCAGGCTACGCTCACCTTGCCCGGCATCGCGGCCATCGCCTTGACGCTGGGCATGGCGATCGATGCCAACGTGCTGATCAACGAGCGCATCCGCGAGGAGCTGCGCAACGGCTCGGCGCCGCAGACGGCCATCCACAAGGGCTACGAGCACGCCTGGGGCACCATCGTGGACTCCAACCTGACCTCGCTGCTGGCGGGGCTGGCGCTGCTGACGTTCGGCTCCGGGCCGGTGCGCGGCTTCGCGGTGGTGCACTGCATCGGCATCCTGACCAGCATGTTCTCGGCGGTGATGTTCTCGCGCGGGCTGGTCAACCTGTGGTACGGGCGGCAGCGCAAGCTGAAGTCGATCGCCATCGGCATCCCGATGCCGGCCGGCGGCGGCAAGGGCGCTTAAGCGGCAGCGCGCAGGACGAGAGGCGACGATGGAATTCTTCCGCTTTCAGCAGCGCACGATCCCGTTCACGCGCCACATGCTGGCGCTCAACCTGGTGTCGCTGGTTACCTTCGTGCTGGCGGTGGTGTTCCTCGTCACGCGGGGGCTGAACCTGTCGGTGGAGTTCACCGGCGGCACGGTGGTGGAGGTGTCGTACCCGCAGCCGGCCGACCTCGGCCAGGTGCGCGCGGTGGTGGCGCAGCTCGGCTACGGCGAGGTGCCGGTGCAGCATTTCGGCAGCGCGCGCGACGTGCTGCTGCGCCTGCCGCTGCGCGAGGGGCTGTCGTCGGGCCAGCAGAGCGAGCAGCTGCTGGCGGCGCTGCGCGCGCACACGCCCGAGGTGGAGCTGCGCCGCACCGAGTACGTCGGCCCGCAGGTCGGGCGCGAGCTGGTGGAAAACGGCCTGCTGGCGCTGGCCTTCGTCATCGGCGGCATCATGCTCTACCTCGCCGTGCGCTTCGAGTGGAAGTTCGCGCTGGCGGCCATCGTGGCCAACCTGCACGACGTCGTCATCATCCTCGGCTTCTTCGCGTTCTTCCAGTGGGAGTTTTCGCTGGCGGTGCTGGCGGCGGTGCTGGCGGTGCTGGGCTACTCGGTCAACGAGTCGGTGGTCATCTTCGACCGCATCCGCGAGACCTTCCGCCGCCAGCGCAAGATGACGACGCGCGAGGTGATCGACTACGCCATCACCTCGACGATGAGCCGCACCATCATCACGCACGGCTCCACCGAGGCGATGGTGCTGTCGATGCTGATCTTTGGCGGGCCAACGCTGCACTACTTCGCGCTGGCGCTGACCATCGGCATCCTGTTCGGCATCTACTCGTCGGTGTTCGTCGCCGCCGGCGTGGCGATGTGGCTCGGCGTGCGGCGCGAGGATCTCGTCAAGGCCGCCGCCGCCAAGGGCGACCCGAACGACCCCAACGCCGGCGCGGTGGTCTGACGCGCCGCCGCAACCGCCGCGCGGCGCGCCCGGCCGCCCCCGGGGCGTGCGGCGGCGGGGGCAGCGGCCTCAGGCGCGCGCGACGCGCTGCAGCCGCCCACCGGGCAGCCGCGCCACCACGCCGTCCAGCTCCAGCGCCAGCAGGTGCGCCTGCAGCGCCGCCGTGTCCCAGCCGCAGCGGGCCTGCAGCGCGTCGAAGTCGAGCGGGTCGTGCCCGAGCGCGCGCAGCACCGGGTCGGCCTCGTCCGCCGGCGCCGCGGCGCCGGCGGGCGTATCGGGCCGCGGTGCAGGGGCCTCCAGCCGGCCCCAGACGGCGCGCAGCTCCTCCTCGATGTGCTCCACCGTCTCGACCAGCTTGGCGCCCTGGCGGATCAGCGCGTGGCAGCCGCGCGACTGCGGCGCATGGATCGAGCCGGGGATCGCGAACACCTCGCGCCCCATCTGCGCGGCCAGCTCCGCCGTGATCAGCGAGCCGGAGTCCAGCGCCGCCTCCACCACCAGCGTGCCGTGCGTCAGCCCGGCAATCAGCCGGTTGCGACGCGGAAAGTTCGCCGCCAGCGGCGGCGTGCCGAGCGGGTATTCGCTCACGATAGCCCCGCCGGCTTCGACGAGGCGGCGCGCCAGCGCCTGGTGGCGCGCCGGATAGACGCGGTCGGCGCCGGTGCCGACCACCGCGACCGTCACCCCGCCGGCCTGCAGCGCGCCCTCGTGCGCGGCGCCGTCGATGCCGGCCGCCAGCCCCGACACGATCGCCACCCCGCGTGCGGCCAGCTCCGCGGCGAACGCGCGCGCGTTGGCCAGTCCCTGCGGCGTGGCGTGGCGGCTGCCGACGATGGCCAGCGCCCGCAGCGCCGCCAGCGCCGCCGGGTCGCCCGCCACGTGCAGCAGCACCGGCGGGTCGGGCGTGGCCAGCAGGGCCGCCGGGTAGGCCGGCTCGCCCAGCGCGATCAGGTGATGTCCCGGCTGCGCCAGCCACGCGGCGGTCTGCGCGCGCAGCGCCTCCCAGCCGGGGGGCGTCTGGCGCAGGCGCCGGGCGACCGCCTCGCCGGCCACGCGGCCGAGTTCGGCCAGCGGCTGCGCCAGCACCTGCCCCGGCGGGCCGAAGGCCGCCAGCAGCCGCCGCGCCGTGGCCGTGCCGACGCCGTCGGTGGTCAGCAGGCGCAGCCAGTCCTCCCAGTCCTGCGGTGCCATCGGCCCGTCAGGGGTTGGTGAAGCGGTCGCCGACCTTGACGCCGTCGGTGACTTGCAGCACCAGCGCGTAGGCCACGCGCTCGAAGGTGCGGAACACCATCATCACGCCGTTGCGCTCGCCGGGCAACAACAGCTCGGCACGGGTTTCGTCGGTGCGGTCGGCGACGCGAGCGCGATTTTTGAGCAGCGCCAGCACATGGCCGTTTTCCAGCCCGTGCTCGCGGCCCCGGTTGAGCGCCACCACTTGAAACTGCCCCGCCATCTGCATCGCATTGCCGTGCACTTTGACCACTTGGCCCTCCACCTCGTCGGCGGGCGCGTGGGGGATGTAAGGTTGGCGCTCTCGCATTCGGGCCGGCAACAGCCGGTCGCCGAGGCGAATTTCTTCGCGCGCTTGCACGATGTCCACGGTGGCCGGCTCCAGCGTTGGGCGACCTTGGGCGTCGAGCTCCTGCCGTTCGGGGCGCACCAGCCTTGCCTGGCCCACCCGTTGCGCTTCGTAGCCGAGCAGCTCGCCCGTCTGCGGGTCGCGCAGCGGTTGGGCTTGCCGGTAAATGTCCAGCAGCCGGCGCTCGCCGCGGTCTGCCTCCAGCGGCTCGCCGGCTAGCGTGGCGCCTTGCCCGGTTTGACCGCGCGCGTAAGCGCGGTCTCCGCGGGCCAGCAGCACGCGTTGCTCCGGGCCCGCCACCAACCGTGGGGCCTGCGCGTGCGCCTGCGGATCGACCACCGCCACGTCGGCCAAAAACGGCTCGATGACCTGCGGCGGCAGTGCGGGAATGGCTTCGTCCAACGCTTCGGCCCGCACCCGCGGCGACAGCTTAACCAGGGGCGGCTCGTCGCCGGCCAACTCCAGCCGCGCGCGGTCGCCCGCGCGCGTCAGCACCAACACCTGGCCGGGGTAGATCAGGTGGGGATTGCGGATTTGCTCCAAATTCATGCCCCACAGCTCAGGCCAGCGCCATGGCTGCTGCAAAAAGCGGGCGGCAATCCCCCATAACGTGTCGCCGCGCTGCACGGTGTAGCGGGCCGGTGCGTCGGCGGCAAGCTCGCCCCAGGGCACGCCCATCTGGGCCACGTGTTGGGCGATTCGCCGCTGCTGGGGAGTGATAGGGTAGCGGCCCGCTGTTTGCGCCCACCCGAGGGCGGGCCAGCAGGCCGTCAGGGCCAACGCGCGGATGGCCTGGCGCCGTGGCCAGCTCGGCCAACGTCTTTGCAATGGATGCATGGTGTCTGGCAAGCCTCCCATGCCGATTGTCCGTCTTGCCCCTGATTCTGACAATGCCAACGCGACACGGCCGCTGGCTTGGACGGTCAAAAATCGGCAAAATGGCGACAATGATGCCACTTGATTCGAACCTTGAACCTTACCCGATTTTGCGTTACCCCGATCCGCGCCTGCGGACCGTGGCGCGGCCCGTGGCGCAAGTGGACGAGCGCGTGCGCAAGATCGTGCGGCGCATGTTCGCCACGATGTATGCGGCCAACGGCATCGGGTTGGCGGCCACGCAGGTTGACATTCACGAGCGCATCGTCGTCATCGACGTCAGCGACACCCGCGACCAGCCGCTGGTGCTGATCAACCCCGAGATCGAGTGGGCCAGCGAGGAAAAGCGCAAGGGCGAGGAGGGCTGCCTGTCGGTGCCCGGCATCTACGATGGCGTGGAGCGCTCGGTGGCGGTGCGCGTGCGCGCGCTGGACGAGCACGGCGCGAGCCGCGTGATCGAGGCTGAGGGGTTGCTGGCAGTGTGCATCCAGCACGAGATGGATCACCTGATGGGCAAGGTGTTTGTCGAATACCTCTCGCCGCTGAAGCGCGAGCGCATCCGCGCCAAGCTGCTCAAGGCTCAGCGTGAAGCGCAGCGGGAGGTTCACCGGCCCGCCGCGCCCGCGACGCGGTCGCGCCGTGCAGCGCCGGCGGAGACGTCGGCTTGACCGCGCCGACGCCGCGCACCTTGCGCGTGGCCTTCGCCGGCACGCCGGCGTTCGCCGCCACCGCGCTGCAGGCGATCGCCGAGGCCGGCTGGGCCCCGGTGCTGGTGCTGACGCAGCCCGATCGACCGGCGGGGCGGGGGTTGAAGCCGCAGCCGTCGCCGGTCAAGCAGCTGGCGCAGGCGCACGGCTGGGCGCTGGCGCAGCCGCGCGGGCTGCGGCTGGACGGGCGCTATCCCGAGGACGCCGCGGCGGCGCAGGCGGCGCTGCAGGCCGCCCGTCCAGACGTGCTGGTGGTGGCCGCCTACGGGCTGATCCTGCCGCCGTGGGTGCTGGCGCTGCCGCGGCTGGGCTGCCTCAACATCCACGCCTCGCTGCTGCCGCGCTGGCGCGGCGCCGCGCCGATCCAGCGTGCCATCGAGGCCGGGGACGCCGAGACCGGCATCACCCTCATGCAGATGGATGAGGGGCTGGACACCGGCCCGATCGTGCGGGCCGAGGCGGTGCCGATCGGGCCGTTGGACAGCGCCGGCACGCTGCACGACCGGCTGGCGGCGCTGGGCGCGCGCCTGATCGTGCAGGCGCTGGCGCAGGCCGAGCACGGGCCGCTGCCGGCGCGCCCGCAGCCGGCCGACGGCGTCACCTACGCCGCCAAGATCGACAAGGCCGAAGCGCGGCTGGACTTTACCCAGCCGGCCGCGGTGCTGGCGCGGCGCGTGCGCGCGTTCGACCCGGCGCCGGGGGCGTGGGCGTGGCTGGACGGCGCGCCGCTGAAGGTCTGGGGCGCGCACGCGCAGCCGGCGTCGGCGCTGGCCGCCGCGCCCGGCACCGTGCTGGCCGCCGCGGACGACGGCGTGCGCGTGGCCACCGGCGACGGGGTGCTGGTGCTGACCGAGCTGCAGCGCGCCGGGGGGCGGCGTCTGCCGGTGGACGCCTTCCTGCGCGGCGTGCCGCTGCGCGTGGGGCAATCGCTGGCGGCGCCAGCCTGACGCCGCAACTGGCCGCTTTCCTTGAAGCCCGCGGTTTATGACATTGGGGTCATCGTTTGTCTTTTCGGCTCGGCTGCGGCGCCATCCCGCGTTCGCGCTGGGCGTGCGGGAGCTGGCCGGCGCGGCCACCGGCATCGCCGCTTGGGGTTTGATGACCGGCGTGGCGATGGTGCAGGGGGGTTTGACGCCGCTGGAAGCCACGCTGATGACGCTGCTGGTGTATGCCGGCAGCGCGCAGCTGACGGCGGTGCCGCTGATGGTGGCGGGCGCGCCGCTGGGGGTGGTGCTGGCCGCGGCGTTTTGCGTCAACTTGCGCTTTGTGGTGTTTTCGGCGCACCTGCGGCCTTATCTGGCGCATTTGCCGCGGGGACAGCGGCTGTGGGTGGGCTACCTTACCGGCGACCTGACCTATGTGTTCTTTGCCAAGCGCTACACGCGCCCCGGCGCAACCCCGGCTGAGCGCACCGAGCAAGAGGCGTATCTGGCCGGCAGTTGCGGCCTGAACTACGTGGTCTGGAACGCCTCCAGCCTGCTGGGGGTGGCGCTGGCCCACGCCATCCCCGTGTCTTGGGGGCTCGGTTTTGCTGGGACGTTGGCGTTGCTGGGCGTGGCGTGTTCGCTGGCCACCTCGCGGCTGCGCGCGCTGTCGGCGGCGGTGTCGGCCAGCGCAGCGGTGGCAGCCTGGGCGCTGCCGCTGAAGCTGCACATCATCGTGGCGATCGCCGCGGCGGTGCTGGTCTGCCTGATCGCCGAGGCGCACGGACCGCGTTGGCTGCGCGGCGCGTCGCTGCCGCCGCACGGAGCATCCCGATGAGCGAGCTCGATCCCTGGCGGCTGCTGACGTTTGTGGCGCTGGCGGCGGTGACGGTGGTCACGCGCGGCTTTTTCTTTTTATCGGAGCGCCCTTGGCGGCTGCCGCACTGGGCCGAGCGCGGCTTGCAGTATGCGCCGATTGCGGCGCTGGCGGCGGTGGTGGGCCCGGAGATCGTGATGCGCGACGGCGCGTTGATCGCCACTTGGCAGGATGCGCGGCTTTACGCGGCGCTGGCCGGCGCCGGCTGGTTCTTCTGGCGCGGCGGGGTGCTGGGCACCATCGTCACGGGGATGGCGGTGTATCTGCCGCTGCATTTGGGGCTGGGCTGGTAGCCGCTTGGCGCGGCTGCCATCGGCGCACGGTGGCTTGCAGCTGATCGGGCTGCACGGGTTTGCCCAAAAAATCGTTCATGCCTGCGGCGCGCGCTTGCGTTTGGGCGGCATCGAGCACATCGGCGGTCAACGCCACAATCGGCACTTGCCCGCGTGGGCCAGGCAGGGCGCGGATGCGTCGCGTCGCTTCCAGGCCGTCCAGCACCGGCATGTGCACGTCCATCAGGATCAGGTCAAAGTCCTGCTCGGCAGCCAAGTCCAGCGCTTGCGCGCCGTCGGCGGCGAAAGTCACGCGGTGCCCAAGCCGCTGCAGCATCAGCCCGACCACTTTGCGGTTGACAGGGTGATCTTCGGCCACCAGCACGTGGGCGCAAGGCGGATCTTCGCACGGCGTCGGCGGCGCGGTGGCCTCACTGGCCTGTTGGGGCGGCGCGTCTGCGGCCCATCCATTGACGGGTGGCGCGGCGAGGTCGGTGACCCACGTGGCCTCAAAGGTCGACCCCTGCCCTGGCGCGCTGTGCCGCAGCACCACGTCGCCGCCCATCAGACGCGCCAGCGAGCGGGCGATGTCCAGCCCCAGGCCGCTGCCGCTGTAGCGGCGGGTCGAGCCCGGGTCAGCCTGCTGGAAGCGTTGAAACAGCCGCGACTGCATGGCGGGGTCGATGCCAATGCCGCTGTCGCGCACCGTGGCGCGCCAGCGCAGCCGCTCGGGTGCGATCGGCTCCGCTTGCAGCTTGAGTTCGATGCTGCCCCGGTCGGTGAATTTGATGGCGTTGCCCAGCAAATTAAGCAAAATTTGCCGAATGCGCGTGGGATCGGCCAGCACCCGGGGCGTTTCGGCAACATCGATCGCCAGTTGCAGCGTCAGTCCCTTGGCCCGCGCTTGCGGTTGCACCCAGCGCTGCACATCAAGCACCAGCGCGGGCACATCCACCGGCTGCAGACGCAGTCGCATTTGACCGGCATCCAGCGCCGAAAGATCCAAAATGTCGTTGAGCAGCTGCAACAGATGTTCCGCGGAGGCGCGCGCGGTGCGGATTTGGTCGTGCTGCTCGGGGCTGAGCGGGCTGGCTTCCAGCATGGTCAGCATGCCCAGCAGGCCGTTGAACGGGGTGCGCAGCTCATGGCTCATGTTGGCCAAAAAACGGCTCTTGGCGCGGCTGGCCGCCTCCGCGGCGTCACGCGCTTGACGCAAGGCGTCGTTTAGGGCGTCGAGCTGTTGGCGGTGCAGCAGCTGGCGCTGTTGGTGCCATGCCAGCGCGATCGCGGCGGTCAGCAGCACCACCACCTGCGCGGCCATCAGCGCCACCACCCAGCGCCGCAAGGTGCGCACCTCATGCAGCTTGGCGCGCACTTGCTCGCCCGCTCGCGCATCGGCCAGGGCGGTCAAGGCCTGCACGTCCGGCCCCAGGGCCTGCATGGCGGGCAGGATCTGGCGCAACGCGTCCACGCGCTGTTGCGCCACGGCGGTATCCAGCGCCTGCATGAGCTGTTCCAGCTGCGGCAGTAGGCGCGCTCCGTCAGCGTCGCGGTGCAGCGGCTGCGTCGAGGGGTTGGCGCGCAGCAGCGCCACCCGGCTGGCCCAGATTTCCAGGCGCAGATGCAAGCCCTCCCAATCGGGAGTGGGCGTTTGCAGCGCCAAGGCCACTTCTTCCCGCAAGCGCAAAAATTCACGTTCGTGGTAGAAGGCCAACGCGGTTAGCGAGTCGGCCTGCAGCTGCACTGAGTCTTCCGCGGTTTGCGCTTGGCGCAGGAACACCGCCAACAGCACCGCCATGCCGGCGGCCAGCAGCGCGGTGGTCAGGGCCAGCCATAGCCAAAAGCGCCGGTTGCTGCGCGCCGGCGGCGGCGCGGGCGGGCAGGCGGGGGGCGTCATTCCACTTCCAGCGCTTTGAGCTGCCAGATCGAGCGCTCGTAATAGCGCCGATCGCGCAGCTGGGGCGCGTGATCGAATGGATAGACGATGAACAGCGGCCCTTTTTGGCGCACGCTCATTCGGGCCCCGTTTTTGCGCGTGGCCACGATCACGTCGTAGCGCTGCGCGTCCTCCAGCGGGATGATGACGCGGTAATCGTCCAGCGCCACGGCGCGCAAGCGTTGTCCGTGCGCGCCCACGGCATCCAGCACGTCGCGCAGGCGCGGGCCGCTGAAGGTGACCGGTTCGCTGTCCCACGGCGTGCGGGTCAGCAGATGGTGCTGCGGCAGCGCCTCCAGCATGGCCAGATCCAACGCCGCATGGGAGCCTTGGTTGCGTCGCTCGATGCGACCGCGAATCGTCAACACCACAGGGCCCGTGGGCGCGGGCAGCGTGGAGGCGCGTGCCGTCAGCAAGGCGCTGGCCGCGAGCCAGCCCAACAGGCTGCGGCGCGACCATCGACGGGGGTGGGCCAAGGTCGCCATGCTGCAAGAGGCTCCTCTTCTAACACGGGGCGATGATAGCGACCGCGTTTCGGCTCCAGGACGGGTGTTTTCAGGCCAGGCGATCGCGCGCCGCCGCGCGGGCGGCGAACTCCTCGCGCAGCGCGCGCAGGCGTGCGCGCGGGTCGTCCTGCGCCGGGGCGGCGTCCAGCTGCATCTCGGCGATGAAGCGGCTGGGCTGCGCGGCCACGCGCTCGCGCCCCTGGCGGCGGGCCTTGAGCCAGCTGACCACTAGCGTGCGCTGCGCGCGCGTGATGCCGACGTACATCAGCCGCCGCTCCTCCTCGATGCGCGCGGCCAGCTGCGCCGCGTCGCCGTCGGCGTCGGGCTTGAACGGCAGCAGCCCCTCGTTGACGCCGACCAGCATCACGTGCGGCCACTCCAGCCCCTTGGCCGCGTGCAGGGTCGAGAGCGTCACCGCGTCCTGATCCTGCTCGCGCTCGGCCAGCGTGCTGATCAGCGCCACCGTCTGCGCCACCTCCAGCAGCGGGCGCGGCGTGCGCTCCAGCGCCACGCCGCCGGTGTCGTCGAGCTGGCCGCCGCAGCGCTGCACCATCCAGTCCACGAAGTCCAGCACGTTGGCCCAGCGCTGCGTGGCCTGCTGGGGGCTGTCGGCGTGGTCGTGCAGGTGGCGCTCGTAGCCGATGTCGGCCAGCCACGCCATCAGCACCGCGCGCGCCGCCTCGTGCCCCACTGCAT
The DNA here is from genome assembly GCF_007556595.1 of Tepidimonas alkaliphilus. Taxonomy (GTDB): domain Bacteria; phylum Pseudomonadota; class Gammaproteobacteria; order Burkholderiales; family Burkholderiaceae_C; genus Tepidimonas; species Tepidimonas alkaliphila. The sequence continues at coordinate 12,362 of NZ_VJNB01000014.1, read as the reverse complement.
GGCGCGCGCGGTCTTGCAGGTCGTGGACGAAGCGGCCGAACTCGTGCAGCGCGGCCAGCGCCTTGGGCGCCAGCGTGGCCTGCAGCGTCGGCGCAAACAGCGTCTCGAACAGGCTGAGCTTGAGCCCCGCGGCCACCTGCCCGAGCTGCGCCAGGGTCTGGTGGCCGATGCCGCGCCGCGGCGTCGTCACCGCGCGCAGGAAGGCCGGGTCGTCGTCCTCGTTGGCCAGCAGCCGCAGCCAGGCGCACAGGTCCTTGATCTCGGCGCGGTCGAAGAAGCTCGTGCCGCCGGAGACGCGGTAGGGGATCTGCGCCTTGCGCAGCGCCACCTCGAAGGCGCGCGACTGGTGGTTGGCGCGGTAGAGGATGGCGCAGTCGCGCCACGCCGCGCCCTGCGCGCGCAGCGCCTGGATGCGCGCCACGGCGCGCTCGGCCTCGTGCTCCTCGTGGTCGCAGGCCAGCACGCGCACCGGCTCGCCCTCGCCCAGCGCGCTCCACAGCGTCTTCGGGAACAGCTTGGGGTTCGGCCCGATGACGGCGTTGGCGGCGCGCAGGATGGCGTTGGTGGAGCGGTAGTTCTGCTCCAGCTTGATGATCTTGAGCGTCGGAAAGTCCTGCGGCAGGCGCTTCAAGTTGTCCAGCGTCGCGCCACGCCAGCCGTAGATCGACTGGTCGTCGTCGCCGACGCAGGTCAGGCGCGGGTCAGGGCGCTGCCCGTGGCCCACCAGCAGCTTCAGCAGCTCGTATTGCACGGCGCTGGTGTCCTGGTACTCGTCCACCAGCACGTGGCCCAGGCGCTGCTGCCAGCGCTGGCGCACGTCGGCGTGCTCGCGCAGGAGCTTGAGCGGCAGCAGGATCAGGTCGTCGAAATCGACCGCCTGGTAGGCCGCCAGCCGCTCGTGGTAGCGCGCCATCACCCGCGCGATCTGGGCTTCCGCCTCGTCGCGCGCCTGCGCCAGCGCCTGCTCGGGCGTCAGCCCCGCCCCCTTCCACTGGCTGATGCGCCATTGCCAGTGGCGCGCGGTGGTGGCGTCGGTGGTGCCGCCGCAGTCCTTCAGCAGGCCGACGATGTCGTCGGTGTCCAGGATCGAGAACTGCGGCTTCAAGCCCAGCGACGCGCCGTCCTCGCGCAGGATGCGCACGCCCAGCGCGTGGAAGGTGCACAGCAGCACGCCCTGCGCGGCCTTGCCGACCAGCGTGCGCGCGCGCTCGCGCATCTCGGCGGCGGCCTTGTTGGTGAAGGTGATGGCGGCGATGCGCTCCGGCGCCAACCCCGCCTGGATCAGCCGCGCGATCTTGTGCGTGATGACGCGCGTCTTGCCCGAGCCGGCGCCGGCCAGCACGAGCGAGGGGCCGTGCAGATGGTGCACGGCCTCCAGCTGGGCGGGGTTGAGCGTGTCGTGCATGAGTGGAGAGCTCCCTAGACGGGCCGCGATCTTACCGGGGCGCCATCGACGGAGGCGCGACCGCATCCGCTCGTTGGGCCGGCTACGATGCCGTCCCATGGAGCTGGGCGCCATTCTCCTCGTGACGCTGCCGTTTTTCGCCTTGGTGGCCGCCGGCTACGTGGCGACGCGGCGCGGTTGGCTGCCGCTGGCGGCGATCCCCGGCCTCAATGGCTTCGTGCTGTTCTTCGCGCTGCCGGCGATGCTGTATCGTTTTAGCGCCTCCACGCCGATCGCCCAGCTGCTGGACGCCGCCGTGGCCGGCACCTGGCTGCTGGCCGGGCTGCTGCTGGTGGCGCTGACGATGGCCGCCACGCGCAGCGGGCGCATCGGCTGGAACGACGCGGCGTTCGGCGCGCTGGTGACGGCGTTTCCGAACACCGGTTTCATGGGCGTGCCGCTGATCGCGGCGCTGCTAGGGCCGCAGGCGGTCGGCACGGTCATCGTCGTCATCGTGGTGGACATGGTGGTGACGACCTCGCTGTGCCTGGCGCTGTCGCGGCTGGACGCCGGCGAGGGCGGCGCGCGCGCGGCGCTGAAGCAGGCGCTCGCGGGCGTGCTGCGCAACCCGATGCCGTGGGCGATCGGCGCCGGGGCGCTGGCCTCGGCCTGGAGCTTTGCGCTGCCGGCGCCGCTGGACAAGACGGTGGCGCTGCTGGCCGATGCCGCCAGCCCGGTGGCGCTGTTCACCATCGGCGCGGTGCTGGCGCGCTCGCAGCTGCAGGCCGACCACCCCACGCGGTGGCGCGATGACGTGCCGCTGGCGCTGGCCAAGCTGCTGCTGCACCCGCTGCTGGTGCTGCTGCTGGGCGCGGCGTTGGCGCAGCTCGGCGCGCCGTTGACGGCGCCGACGCTGACGGCGCTGGTGGTGGCCGCCGCGCTGCCCAGTGCCAGCAACGTGTCGCTGCTGGCCGAGCGCATGGGCGCCGACAACGGCCGCATCGCCCGCATCATCCTGATCTCGACGGCGCTGGCGTTCGTGACGTTCGCGGCCGTCGTCGCATGGGTGCGGCCGGGCTGAGGCGCGGCAGCCGCGCCGTCAGTAGCCGAGCGGATCGACGTCGATCGCCCAACGCAGCAGGCCGCGCGCGGCGGACGCGCCGCGCAGCGCGTGCAGCCGCGGCGTCCAGGCCGCCAGCAGGGCCTGCAGCGCCGGGCGGCGCGCCGACTCCAGCAGCAGCTGCGCGCGCTCCACGCCGGCCAGCCGCACCATCGTCATCGGCACCGGCGCGTAAAGCGTCACGTGGGCGCGGCCCGGCAGGCCGTCCGCCTGCGCCGCGGCCAGCCGCAGCCAGGCCAGCGCCGCCTCCAGCGTGCGCGCCTCGGCGCGCAGCAGCGCCTGGTGCGCAAACGGCGGCATGCCGGCGGCGCGCCGTTCCTCCAGTTGCTGCGCGGCAAAGCCCGGGTAGTCGTGCCGCGCCAGCGCCGCGAACAGCGGGTGCTGCGGGTAGGCGGTCTGCACCCACAGCTCGGCGCGGCTGCCCTGCGCCGCCATGAACGCCGCGTCGCGCCCGGCGCGGCCGCCGGCCTGCAGCAGCAGCGCGAACAGCCGCTCCGGCGCGCGCCAGTCACTGGCGAACAGCGCGCCGTCCGGGTTGACCGCCGCCACCAGCGTGATGCGGCGAAAGTCGTGCCCCTTGGCCACCATCTGGGTGCCGACCAGCACGTCCACGTCCCCGCGGTGCACCTCGGCCAGCCGCTGCTGCAGGGCCTGCGGGGTGCGCGCGGTGTCGGCGTCGAGCCGCCCGATGCGCACCGGCGTGCCGTCGGGGCGGCGCAGGTCCGCCAACGCCTGCTCCAGGTGCTCCTCCAGCCGCTGCGTGCCGCGCCCGAGCGGCACCAGATCGACGTTGCCGCACTCCGGGCAGGCGCGCGGCACCGGCGCCGCGTGGCCGCAGTGGTGGCAGCGCAGCGCGCGCTCGGCCTTGTGGAAGACAAGGTGCGCGCTGCAGTGCGGGCAGCCGCTCGTCCAGCCGCAGTCGGCGCAGGCCAGCACCGGCGCGTAGCCGCGGCGGTTGAGCAGCAGCAGCGCCTGCTCGCCGCGCGCCACGCGCGCCTGGATCGCCTCCAGCAGCGCCGGCGCCAGCAGCGCCCCGCGCGGCTGCTGTCGCAGATCCAGCAGCCGCAGCACGGGCCGCGCCGCCCCGCCGATACGGTCGGGCAGCTCCACGAGCCGGTAGCGCCCCTGCTGCGCGGCATGCCAGCTCTCCAGCGACGGTGTGGCCGAGCCGAGCACCACGCGGCAGCCGTGCGCCGCCAGCCGGTGCGCGCGCACCACCGCCAGGTCGCGCGCCGAGTGGCGCGCCCCTTCCTGGCTCTTGTAGCTCGGGTCGTGCTCCTCATCGACGACGATCAGCCGCAGCCGCGGCAGGCTGGCCCACACCGCGGTGCGCGTGCCCAGCACCACGCGCGCCTGGCCGAGGTGCGCCGCCAGCCAGTGGCGCAGCCGCTGCGCGGGCGTCAGGCCGGAGTGCAGCGTCACCACCGCGGCGCCGAAGCGCGCGCGCACGCGCGCCTCCAGCTGCGGCGTCAGGTTGATCTCCGGTACCAGCATCAGCACCTGCGCCTGCGCGTCGCGCTGCAGCACCTGCGCGGCGGCCTGCAGGTAGACCTCGGTCTTGCCGCTGCCGGTGGCGCCGAACAGCAGCACTGGCCGGTCGGCCGCGGCGATGGCCTGCACCGCGGCCTGCTGGTCGGGCGTCAGCGGCGGAGCGGGCGCCGCCGGGGCGGCGACGCCCGCGCCGGGCAGGCGCGCCAGCCGCCGCTGCAGCCCCGCGGCGTCCAGCGCGCGCAGCGCCGGCGGCAGCGCCGCCAGCGCCACCTCGCCGACGCTGCGCTGGTAGTAGCGCGCGGCAAACGCCACCAGCGCGCACCACTCGTCCGGCAGCGGCGGCAGCGCGCTCAGCACTTCCTGCACCGGGCGCAGCGCTTCCCGCGCCGGCGCCGCGCCGTCCGGCGCCTCGGGCCACACCACGCCGAGCACCGTGCGCCGGCCCAGCGGCACGCGCACCAGCGTGCCGGCCGGCAGCGCGTGCGGGTGGCGGTAGCTGAGGCGCGCGTCCAACCCCCCGTGTGCCGGCATCGGCACGACCACCGTCAGCGCCACGCCGTCACCGGCGGCGGGCGGCTCGGGGGGCAGAGCGGAGGGGGCCTCGGGCACGGTCAGGAAGCCGGCGGGTTGTCCCGCGAACTTGTGGATAACTTTGTGGAGCGGCTGCGGATCGCGCGTGCAAACCCTTGCTGCGCAAGGGCTGCATCAGACTGCCAAAAAAGACGGCGATCGCTAGAATCCTTGTAGATCAAACATTTGTATCGATGTCCGGGAGGTTTGTCCTGCTGCAGGGCGGCGGGATGACGATGCGCCCGGGTGGTGCATCGCTGTGCACAACGCGCCGGCGACGACGCACCGTGGCTGTTCGTCACGCACCGCGCTGGCGCATGCGCCGCGAGTGCGCATGCACCGTCTCCACCAGCGCCTGCACGTGCTCCGGCGGCGTGTGCTGGCTGATGCCGTGGCCGAGGTTGAAGATGTGCGTCGGCCCGCGGCGGGTCGGGTCGGTGTGCGGGGCGCCGAACGCCTCCAGCACCGCCACCGCCTGCTCGGCCACCGCCTCGGGGCTGGCCAGCAGCACCGCCGGGTCCAGGTTGCCCTGCAGCGCCTTGCCCGGCCCGCCCGGCAGCCCGCCCACCAGCGCGCGCGCGCGGCCCAGGTGCACCGTCCAGTCCACGCCCAGTACGTCGCAGTCCAGCGCCGCCATCTCGGCCAGCCACGGCGCGCCGCCCTTGGTGAAGACGATGCGCGGGATGGTGGCGCCGTCGTGCGTGCGCGGCAGCTGCGCCAGCACGCGCTGCGTGTAGGCCAGGCTGAAGCGCTGGAACATGCCGTCGGCCAGCACCCCGCCCCAGCTGTCGAACACCATCACCGCCTGCGCACCGGCGCGGATCTGCTCGGTCAGATACGCCGCCACCGCATCGGCGTTGACCGCCAGCAGCCGGTGCATCAAGTCCGGGCGACGGTACATCAGGCTCTTGACGTGGCGGTAGTCGTCTGAGCCGCCGCCCTCCACCATGTAGCAGGCCAGCGTCCACGGGCTGCCGGAAAAGCCGATCAGCGGCACACGGCCCGCCAGCGCCCGGCGGATCGACGTCACCGCATCGAACACGTAGCGCAGCCGCTCCATGTCCGGCACCGCCAGCGCCGCCACGTCGGCCTCGCTGCGCACGGTGCGCTCGAACTTCGGACCCTCGCCGGCCTCGAAGCGCAGCCCCAGGCCCATCGCGTCCGGTACGGTCAGGATGTCCGAAAACAGGATCGCCGCATCCAGCGCGTAGCGCTCGAGCGGCTGCAGCGTCACCTCGGTGGCGAAGTCGGGGTTGCTGGCCAGCCCCATGAAGCTGCCGGCGCGCGCACGCGTTGCGCCGTATTCAGGCAGATAGCGGCCAGCCTGTCGCATCAGCCAGATCGGGGTGTAGTCGGTCGCTTGGCCGAGGCAGGCGCGCAGAAAAGTGTCGTTGGTCAGCGTCGCAAAGGACATGGAGGTTCGCTCGGGTGGTGCGGATCGCGGCGCATTATCGCCGCACGGCCTGGAACGCGGCGCGCACCTCGGCCACGCTGAGCACCTCGGTCAGCACCTGGGGCGAGCGGCCCGGCACGTGCAGCACGTACACCGGCACGCCGCTGCGCCCGAGCTTGGCCAGCTCCTGCGTGATGGCCGGGTCGCGCCGCGTCCAGTCGGCGCGCAGCAGCGCGATGCCGGCCTCCTCGGCGTCGCGCAGCACCGCCGCGTCGCGCAGCACCGCGGCCTTGTTGACCTGGCAGGTCACGCACCAGGCGGCGGTGAAATCGACGAACACCGGCCGCCCGGCGGCCAGCAGCTCGGCCTGGCGTGTCGCCGACCAAGGCTCCCATGCGTCGTCGGCGGATCGGTGCTGCGCAGTGGGGGTGGCGCCGTCCGCTTCGCGCCCCACCGCTGGGCCGACCGTCCAGGTCAGCGCCAGCAGCGCCAGCACCCCCAACGCGCTCAAGACCCACGCGCGTCGCCCCAGCGCCCACAGCACCCAAGCCAGCGCCAGCAGCCACAGCAGCAGCCCGGCTGCACCGTGGATACCGGTTTGTTGGCCGAGCACCCATAGCAGCCAGATGGCCGCCGCCAGCATTGGGAACGCCATCGCCTGGCGGAACGTCTCCATCCACGGCCCGGGGCGCGGCAGCCTTTGCGCCAGGCCGGGCCAGGCGCTCAGCGCCAAGTAGGGCAGCGCCATGCCCAGGCCAAGCGCGGCAAACACCGCCAGCGCCGCGGGTGCGGGCAGCGTCACGGCCAGCCCTAACGAGGCGCCCATGAATGGAGCCGTGCACGGCGAGGCCACGGCGGTGGCCAGCACGCCTGTCAAAAAGTCATTGGCCACCGGGTTGCGCAGCTGCAAGCTAGCCAGCCTCGACGGAACCAGGGCCTTGAGTTCGAACAAGCCCGCCAAGTTCAGCGCGATGAAGGTGAACAGCACCGTCAGTCCCGCCACCACCCACGGGTTTTGCAGCTGAAAGCCCCAGCCCACCGCCTCGCCGGCGCTGCGCAGCGCCAGCAGCAGCCCGCCCAGCGCCAGGAACGACAGCACCACCCCCGCCGTGTAGGCCAGCCCTCCGAGTCGGTGCGCGCGCGCATCCGCCCCGTGCGCCTGGAACGCCATCACCTTGATCGCCAGCACCGGGAACACGCACGGCATCAGGTTCAGGATCATGCCGCCTGCCAGCGCCCCGAGCAGCGCCAGCGTCAGGCCCAGCGTCGTCGGCCCGGTGCCGCCGGTCGGCGCCACTGGGGTCTCGGCGGCTGCCGCCGGCGCGTCCGGCAGCGCCACCGCCGGCCAGGCGCCCTGCACGTCGGCCTCCAGCCGCACGCCGGCGGCCGCCGGGCCGTGGCCGGCCTCGGCGCGCGCCAGCACGAAGGCCAGCCGCGCTGCCGTCTCGCTGCGGTAGGGATTGAACGGCAGCGTCGCGCGCCAGGCGTCGCCGTCCCAGCCCTGCGTCCACGGCGCGCCGGGGGCGATCAGGTTGGCCGTTTCCGGAAAGAACTCCAGCGCCTGCCCGCGCCAGTCCGCCGGCAGGCCGCTGGCGCGCACATGCAGGCCGGCCTCGTCCACGCGCAGCTCGGCGCGCGCCTGCGGCAGCGCGCGCGGCGCAGCAGCCCAGGCGGCCTCGAACTCGGCGGCGTGCTGCACGATCGGCCCGCCCGCGGGCAGCTCCAGCCGCAGCGTGGCCTCCTCCGGCACGCATTCGCGTCGGCAAATCAGCCAGGTGGCATGCAGCTGCACCGGCAGGCTGGCCCCTTGCCAGCTCGGCGGCAGGGTTACCGGCACCGGCAGCAGCACCGTGCCGTCGTAGCCGTAGTTGGCCAAGTCACCCAGCGGAAACTTGCGCGGCGTCGGCCACTGGATCGCGCCGGCCTGCACGCCGTCGGGCAGCGTCCAGTTCAGCTCGATCGGCAGGCCCGAGTCGCCCGGGTTGTGCCAGTAGGTGTGCCACTCCGGGGCGTGCTCGATGCGCAGCCCCAGCCACAGCGGCCGCCCGGCCGCCACGCCCTGCGGCGCGTGCGCCAGCAGCTGCACTTGCGCGTAGTCGGTGCGGGCGCGGTCAGCGGGCTCTGCGTGGCCCCGGCCTGGCAGCGTCAGCCCGCTTTGCGCGCTGGCCAGCAGCGGTCCCCACAGCCAAATCCACCAGCTCAAACGCAGCCAAGCCCGACAACGGGCGGCGCCGCGCCGCCAGAAGCGTCTGCATACCATCCACATGGGCGCCCTCGGGGAAGATGTTCAGTCAGGCTCACATTGTCCAATAACGTCTGTCATAGCGTAGGGCTATGGTCGCGATCGTCGCAGGCGGGCTTCACAGCGCCGCGCGGCTGCCCAACAATCCCTTGCGCATCGTGTGGATGTTGGAGGTTTGCATGGCTGTGATCGACCAAGCCATCGAAAGCTGGGTGCAGCGCTGGCGGCAGCGCTTGGATTGGCCGTTGCGCTTGTGTTGGGGCGTCGGCGGCGGCGCTCCGACGCGTTGCTGGGATTTGGGGGTGTTTGAGCAGCCGCGGGTCGTCATCACGGTGCGTGACGCGGCGGCGATCCCGGCGCTGCTGAGGCCAACATTGGACAGCCTGGGCGAGGCTTATGTCGAAGGTCGCCTTGATGTGGAGGGTGACATCGACGACGTCCTGGAGCTGGCGCACACGCTGGTGCGCCGCGCCGCCGAAGACGGCGCAGGGGCGCCGCAGCCAACGCTGCTGCAGCGCATGGTCAAGGGCTTCACGCACAGCCGCAAGCTCGATCGCGAGGCCATCCAGTACCACTACGACGTCTCCAACGCCTTCTACGCCGAGTGGCTCGATCCGGCGATGGTGTATTCGTGCGCCTACTTCGAGCGCGGCGACGAGGACCTGGCCAGCGCGCAAATCAAGAAGATCGACCACATCCTGACCAAGATCCGCCTGCAGCCCGGGCAGACGCTGCTGGACATCGGCTGCGGCTGGGGCGCGCTGGTGCTGCGCGCGGCGCAGCGCTTCGGCGCGCGCTGCGTCGGCATCACGCTGTCGCAGGCGCAATACGAGCTGGCGCGCGAGCGCGTCGCCGCCGCGGGCTTGAGCGACCGCATCGAGATCCGCCTGCAGGACTACCGCGACGTCGAAGGCACGTTCGACCGCATCACCAGCGTCGGCATGTTCGAGCACGTGGGGCTCAAGCACCTGGCCGACTACTTTCGCATCATCCGCGCGCGGCTGGCGCCGGACGGCTGGGCGATGAACCACGGCATCACCACCACCGACCCCGGCGACGGCGAGACGCCCTACGGCGGCGGGCGCTTCATCGACAAGTATGTTTTCCCGCACGGCGAGCTGCCGCACATCGCCACCGTGCTGCGCACCATGCAGGAGGGGGGCTTGGAGCCGTTCGACGTCGAGAACCTGCGCCGCCACTACGCGCGCACGCTGCAGTGCTGGAGCGCGACCTTCGAGGCCAAGCGCGAGCGCCTGCGCGCCATGGTGCCGGAGCGCATCTGGCGCATCTGGCGCGTCTATCTGGCCGGCTGCGCCTGGGCGTTCGAGCACGACCAGATCGCGCTCTTCCAGGTGCTGTGCCGCCCGGCCGGCCGCAGCGCGCAGGAGCTGCCGTGGTCGCGCCGCTGGATCTACGACGCCGCGCCGGGCGGCTGAGCACCGGGCCGGTTGCGGGCGCGCGCGGCTGCGCTACGATGCGCCCATGACGTCCGCCGCCTCGTCCGGCCTGCGCCGCTGGGCCGACCTCGCCTGGCCTGACTTCGCCGCGCTCGATCCGGCGCGCACGGTGGCGGTGCTGCCGCTGGGCGCCACCGAGCAGCATGGCCCGCACCTGCCGCTGGATGTGGACACCGCCATCGTCGAGGCGCTGCTGGCGCGCGCCGCCGCGCACCTGCCGGCCGAGGCGCCGCTGCTCGTGCTGCCGACGCTGGCGGTCGGCCTGAGCCCGGAGCACGCGGCCTTCCCCGGCACGCTGACGCTGACGCCGGAGACGGCACTGGCGCTGTTGCGCGACGTGGCCGCCGGCGTGGCCCGTGCCGGCGTGCGCAAGTTCGTCATCGTCAACGGCCACGGCGGCCACGTCGGGCTGCTGGACGTGGCCACGCGCGCGATGCGTTCGCAACACGGCTTGCTGGTCTGGAGCGTGCCGTGGTGGCAGCTGCCGTTGGTGGAGCCCGATGGCCACGATCTGCTCGCCGACTTGCCGCCGCACGAGCAGCGCTTCGGCGTGCACGCCGGCCGGCTCGAGACCGCCGTCATGCTGGCGCTGGCGCCGCAGCGCGTGCGCCGCGCGGCGCTGCAGACCTTTCCCTCCAGCTCCGAGGCGCGCGCGCGCCACCACGCGCTGCTCGGCAACGGCCGCAGCGCCAAGTTCGCCTGGGCGATGCAGGACCTCAATCCGCTGGGCGCCGCCGGGGACGCCGCCGCGGCCGACGCCGCCTGGGGCGAGCGCGTGCTGGCTGCCGCCGCGCGCTCGCTGGCGCAGCTGTTGCTGGAGGCGGTGCAGGTGCCGCTCTCCACGCTGCAGCCCGGCCCGCTTGCGCCTACGCGTACGTGATCCAGTCGCGGTGCTGCGCAGCCGCAGGTTCAGCTCGATCGTCGTCTCCGCCGGCGCCGCCAGCAGGTGGCCGACCAGGGTGGCGATCGGCCCGCCGCTGCTGATGATCAGGACATCAGCGTCGGGGCCACGGCGCGCTTCGTCCAGCACCGACAGCACGTTGCGTGGCCACTTATCGTAGGGGGCATGCCGCGCGGCGACAGCACACCGTCCATCCACCCCGCAAGGCATCGCGCAGCAGCCAAAAGTCGGCGCGGTAGCCTTCAGGGGTGCGTGGGTCGGCCAAGCAGGGCGGGCGCAAGGCTTCAATCAGCGCCGCGCTGTCGTATTCGTCAAGTCGCGCCAAGGCCACGGTTCCAACCCAAGCCCCCAGCCCGCCTGCAACGCCTGCCACGTTTGCCGGTGACGCCGCAACGTGCCTGTCCACACCTGGGTCAGCTTGATACCCCACGCACGCCAATGCTCGCCCAGGCGCTGCGCCTGTCGCTGACCGAGTGAACTTAGGCGGTCGTAATCCTCTGCGCCCAGGCTGGCCTGCGCATGCCGCACCCAATACAGCGTGCCCATACCAAGCGATTCTGAGCGCGGCGCAAGCGCCATCCCGTCGCTGCGGTGACGTCGCTCAGCCCATCGGTGCAGCCGGCTGAGCGCGCAACAGCATCCACAGCGCCGAGATGGCCAGCGCAAGCCCCATGACGGCATTGAAGCGCCGCAGCCGGCGCCCGCTTGGTTGCCCTTCAATGATCGGCCCTTCCAACCAAGGCTGCAAGCGGCTGCCCACCCATGCGTAAAGAAGATTGCTGCCCAAGGTGCATCCCACCACCACCGGCAACGCTTGTGCAAAACGCGCGCCGGCCTGCGGCATGCCTCCAATCCAGCCGGCCACGATCGCCAGCACCAACATCCAAGCCTTGGGGTTAAGAAATTGCAGCATCACCCCCCGTCCAAACGAGATGGTCAGCTTGTCCGACGTCGAGCCTGGCAGCGAAGCTGAACGCCCGATCTGCCATGCCAGCCACAGCAAGTAACCGGCGCCGCCCCACACCATCACGCCGCGCAGCGCGGGCGCCTCCAGCACCGCTGCGCCGACGCCGGCGCTGCACAGCCCCAGCAACAACACCCATCCCACCGGAACCGCGCTGACAAATGGCAGCGCATGACGCAAACCGCCTTGGGCTCCCAACGCTGTGGACAGCGTCGTGTTGGGCCCAGGCGTGAAAGTCGCCGCCAAGGCCAACGACCAGAGGGCAATCCATTCATCGAGGCTCATCGTCGGGACGGCAGCAAGGGTTGACGCCACAGCGGGATCGGCTCGCCTTCGCGGCTCGGTTGATGCCTCTCTTGGATGTTGTTGCAGGCGCTCAAGCCTTCACCGCCGTCCAACGCGTGGCGTCGGCTGGTGTGGGTCATGGTCTTTATTGTCGGCGCTTGCGACCTGGCGCGCCGATCTGGGGTGGTGCCACGGACGCCCGCCGCTTCGCCGTGGCAGTTCCTCGACCTCTCCTTCATTGGAAAGACGCAAGCCGCGCCAGTGTCATGCCGCGATGAACGTGCTGGCCGCATCGGGCTAATTTTGTGTTATAGTTTTGGGCTCTTTCGGCGATGCATCGGCCTGGGAGTTGTTGCTGCCGGTGGCGGCGTTCAGGTCGAGCCAAAGCGAAGAGTTGACTCGGCGTCAAACGCGTGTCATAATACAAAGCTCTGCTGATCGAGGCAGAGTTGGGTTTGGATCGTTAACAAGGTAACAGCCGATAAGCGTGGGCAGGCGCTGCGGCGGGCTGGAGGGTGTCTTGGGCGCTTTTGGGCTCTCTTGGATGGGGGCTTG
>NZ_VJNB01000013.1 GCF_007556595.1 Tepidimonas alkaliphilus | reverse complement strand
GGTGGAGGTCAAAAGCCGCGTCAAGCGCGAGGCGATCGGCCAGCTGATCGAGCAGCTGCAGACGCTGTTTGAGTTCCTGCCGGAACTCAAAGGAAAAGCGCGCATCGGGATTCTGGCCGGCATCGACTGGGACGCCGGGGTGGAAGAAGAAGCCCAAGCGGCAGGTCTCTACACCGCGCGCATCCGTGATGAGATGTTTGAGCTGACCACGCCCAAGGGCTTCAAGCCGCGCAAGTGGTAGAGAGCGGGGAGCACCTCACGATGCAGCCGATCGCCCATGCAGCCTGAAACGAGGATGGCACTTGGCGTGCGCCACATCCGTTAGTCGTCCCTGAAATATTCATTCTCAGGCCCCCCGCAGCCGCAGCCAGGCCGCATGGACGCCGCCGGTCACGGTTTGGTGCTGCCAAGCAAGCCAGCGGGCAAGCAGCCGCACGGCCGCGACGAGGCGCAAAAAAGCTTGCTTCAAGAAGGGCACGCCCTTCTTCGCGATCATGCGCAGCAGCCAGCGGATGTTGTAGCCTGCCGCACACAGCACCGCGTGCAGCCGGTCGCCCTGCTCGCCCTTGAGATGACAGCGGTCCATGCGGTGATCCGCCTTGAGATGCCCGATGAGCGGCTCGATGGCTTGGCGGCGTTTGAGCAGCTTGCGTTCCTGCCGGGTGAGGCGCTTGATCTTGCCGCGGTGCACCAGGCGCACATCAGGCACGTCGGCCTGCACGCCGCAGTAGCCCAAGTCGGCATAGGCCGTGCTGGGCTTGACGCCCGTGTCCTGCATCAGGATCGTGGCTTGTTCCAGCTGCGCCTGCAGCGTGTGCCCGTCGTACGGGTTGCCATGGAAGGCCCGCGCGCCGACGATGAGGCCGTGCTTCAAGGTGCTGGCGATGCCGACCTTGACGCCGAACTCGTAAGGGCATCGGGCCTTGCCCTTGTTGATGCACTCCACTTCCGGCGCGTGCCAGGCGTAGAGCTTGGGCGTGCCCTCGGCAGTCTTGCGCTGGGCGGTCTGCGCCACCAGACGCGCCGCCTTGCTGGGGGGGCAGAGTCAATAATCAAGTGCAACACCCCTGATCTGCCTTGCACCTGACCCTGCCGCCGCTTTATGGGAACCCACTACCAGCACCTGAGCGCTACAGCGCGCGCCACCATCATGATCCTGCTGCAGCAGGGCTGCTCGGCACGCAGCATGGCCCGCACGCTGCAGCGCTTGCCTTCGACGGTGACGCGCGAGATCCGGCGCGCGCTGGACTGGCCGCAGCGCTTGGCCTTCGTGCCGGCGGGCAGCAGCACTTATGACGCGCGCGCGGCCGGCGCGCGTGCATGCGCGATGCGCCTGAAGCGCCGACGCAGCCGTAAGCTCTCCGAAGACGGCGTGCTCTTCGGCGTGGTGCATCACTTCCTGCTGGAGGGCTGGTCGCCAGGGCAGATGGCCGGCACACTTGAGGCGCATGGGGCCCGACGATCTGGATCGCCGCGTCTCGCACGAGACCATCGACAACGGCATCGATGCGATGCCGCGCGGTGAGCTGCGCAAGGAAATCATCGCCAGCCTGAGGCGTGCGCAAAGCAAGCGCATGCCGTGCTCGCGTGGCCAAGACCGAAGGGGCCAGCTGCCCGAGGCGGTCAGCATCCACCTGCGTCCGCCCGAAGCCAACGAGCGGGCGTTCCCCGGGCACTGGGAAGGCGACCTGCTCAAGGGGGCGGCCAACCGCTCGGCCGTTGGGGTGTTGGTCGAGCGTAGCTCGCGTCTGGTGTGCAGCCCCAAGCTCAAGGACGCCACAGCGGCCTCGGCCCTGGAGGACTTCACGGCCAAGCCGCGCAAGATGCCCAAGCCGATGCGCAAGACCCTGACCTACGACCGCGGCAAGGAAATGGCGCGTCATCCCGAGCTGACCGAGGCCACCGGCATCCGCGTCGACTTCTGCGACCCGCGCAGTCCGTGGCAGCGGGGCAGTTGCGAAAACCGCTTGCGGTTTCATCCGAACATCAACGGCCTGCTGCGCCAGGTCCTGCCCAAGGGCACGGACCTGTCGGTCTGCAGCCAGGAGGAACTCGATGCGATCGCCGACAGGCTCAACAATCGACCCCGCGCCATCCACGGCTTCTACCCCCCGATCGCCGTCGATCAGGCCATGCTGGAAAAGCTCACCCAAGCCAGCCACTCCCTTCAGTGATTCCACTGTTGCACTTGGTGCTTGACACCGCCGGCGACTCATTGGATTCATTCGGGAACGTAGATCAAAGTGCCGTCCTTGAGCCGGTAGGCAGTGCCGGCTTTGGCGCCTTCACCTTCGCCGATCTGGCCGCTGGCTTTGTACTGGCGCAGTTCGTTGCCTTTCTTCACCACCAGCTCCATGTTGGCTTCGCCCGGGTTCTTGATGACTACGGCGTTGTGCGTGACGAAGGGGTTGATGGGGTTTTCGGCAATGGCAATCAGCAGCACCGCGATGACCACAAGGAACACGTCGACAATGTTGACCACCGACAGGATGGGGTCGTCGTCCTCGGCATCGGCCAAGATGTCGATGCCCATGCGGCGAGGCTCAGCCATGGGACACCCCGGCCCCGGTGTGCTGCGCGGCGCGTGCCGCCAGCGGGTCGTGGTCGGACGCGCTGGCGGCCAAGATGGCGTTGAGCTCCTCCAGTAACCAACGCCGGCGCAGGTTCTGCACCACGAAGGTCATGGCCGCAGCCAGCAGCGCGATGATCACCGCGGAGAAGGCCACTACCAGGTTCTGTGCCATGCCTTGGGTGTTGCCCTGGGCCACGGCCACCAGCGCCGGCCCCATCGGGATCATCGTGGCCACCAGCCCCAGCATGGGTGCTACGCGGCTGGTGATACGCTGCCATTCGAGCTGGCGCAGCACATGCAGCTCCAGCGCGTCCACGCCGGCCTGCGGATGGCGCGCCCGCCAGCCATGCAGCGGCGCCGAGCCGTGCGGCCGCCGGGTGCGCAGTGCCGCCTCCACCAGCAGCTGACCCAGCGCGAACAGTGCGTAGGCGAACATGGCCACCAGTAGCAGCAGCACCGGGGTCAGAAAGAACTTGGAGATCTCGTACAGCAGGGTTTCGATGGCGTTCATGCCGAAGGCGCTCCGGTTGGAGGTACAGGGAAGATTACGGCTGCGTCGTCATGGCGGGGCGGCGCTGCCGGGTGTGTCGGGCCAGCCAAGCCTGCCAGACGGCCCCAGCGGCCAGCACCGCCAGCATTAGCAGCGCGTAAGTCCAGATCAAGCGCTGCACGGCCTCGGGGCTGCGCGGCTGCTCCACCAGCTGCTGACCGCGCACAACGGGGGGCTGCGGCGCCGGTGGCGGTACATCGTCGGCCCGCGCCGGCTGCGCGGCCGCCGCGGGGCGGGCTTCGGCCGGCCGGGCCAGCGCCGCACCCAGCCCGAAACCGCCGCCGGTCAGCTCGGCCACATAGGCCTTGAAGGTTTCGTTGAGCGTCTGCACGTCGTGCCGGCGCGCGATGTCGAGCCAAGTTCGGGCGAGGTCACGCTGAGTCGCCTCGTCGGCCTGCCAGTAACCCTTGCGGATAGCCTCGAGCATACGTTCGGTGATCTGGGCCAGAGCCGCTGGGTGATGCTTCTCGAACCAAGCCCGCAAGCCGAGCTTGTATCGGTCATCGACATAGATGGCTTTGAAGTCCTGCCACTGGTCGTTGCGCACGACGCTGCGGTCCATGACCTGCCAACCCCAAAAGTTGTTGACGATGTTGAGCAGCTGCTGAGCGCCGCTGTAGCCCTCTGCCTGCATCTCCCGGACCCAGTTCGGATGGTGGTAGACGCTGCGCAGTTCCATGGCCAGGAAGTTGTCGGCACCCTGCAGCCGCGCGCGGTTGGGGTCCCGCAGGTTGCTGATGAACAGCTGGGGGCTCTTGCCGTCCAGATGCCGCACCGCCAGCGAGATGCCGCCCAGGTATTCGAACGGATGGTCGGTGTCCAGCAGCCCACGCAGGTTGGATGAGCGCGAAAACACCGCGGCGCTGGTACCGCGCAGATGCTCGGCATAGACGTTGACCTCTTGACCGGCGGCGTCGCGCAGCTTGCGGCTCCAGTTCGCCTGGTTGGGCCCGTAGCCCCAGGACATGCGGGCCAGGTATAGGTTTTCCAGCCGGCCGTCGCCCTCGTTCCACTGGTCCGAAGCCAGCGTGGCCTCAGGCAAGCCGGTGCCGTAGTCGCCCGATTCGTTGCCGAACAGTCGCGTGAGCGCAAACTCCCTCGCCTCGGCCGCAGGGATGCCGCGGGCGCGCAGGGCCTGCTCGACGCGTGCGGTGTTGGCCCGCACAGGGTTGACCACAGCCTCCTCCGGTAGCGCTTCCACCAGTGCGATGGCTTCGTTTAAACGCTCCATCACATTAGGAAACTGGTCACGCCAAAGGCCGGTCATTGAGATCACGACGTCGATGCGTGGGCGGCCCAGTTCCGTAATCGGTATAACCTCCATACCGATTACGCGTCCGCCGGCGTCCCAGCGTGGGCGTACCCCCAAGGCATAAAGTGCCTGCGCCTCCAGGATGCCCAAGTGGCGCAATGTCTCAGTGCTCCACATCGTGAAAGCCAGCTTGGTTGGTGGCTGACCAGTCTTGACCCTATATTCTGTGATTAGCGCATCCAACGCCTTCTTCCCAGCCTCGTAGGCCGAGCGAGTAGGCACCCGCGACGGATCAAAGCCGTACACATTACGCCCGGTAGGTAGCGCGTCAGGGTTACGGATAGGGTCACCGCCGTAGGACGGCATCACCCAGCGGGCCGCCAGCGCGCGCAGCACGGCCTCGGTTTCCTGCTCCGCGCGCAGGTCGGCGGCGAAACGCCGGCCACGTTCGGCCAGCGCGCGCAGGGTCGGGTCGGCCAGCTCGGCCAGCGGCCGGCCGGAGAACACCCATTCGTCGACGAAGCGGTACGGCGCCAGCTGCCGCAGCTGCCGGAAGTCCACCGCGAAAGCCTTGCGCGGGTTGGTCACACCGGTGGCGCGGTACAGCGGCTCGCCCAGCATCTGCATCACGTTGACGACCAGGTGCTCGCGCGGCGCGGTCTCGCCCAGGGTGTGCAGGCCCAGCGGCTGCTGCGCCTCACCCAGCGATTCCAGCCAGTCCTGCAATTCGCGCAGATGGCGGTCGAAATCGCGCTCGACCTCGGCCAGCTTCCATTTCAGATCCCGGTGCACATTCATGCGCACCGCCTGCTCGATGATGAGCTTGCGGCTGCCCTCGCGCACCAGCCCCTCGTCGGCGGCCTCGTATTCGCGCACCAGATCTGCCAACCGCACGAAATCCTCGGACAGCCCGGCAGGGGTGAACGGCGGGGTCTGGTGGCTGACGATGACACCACGGCCACGACGCTTGACATGCAACGCCTCGCCGATGTTGTCGACGATGTAGGGGTAGACCACCGGGGTGTTGCGCACCAACAGGTTGGGGTCGTCCCAAGCCCACAGCCCGCGCTCCTTGCCCGGCGTCCATTCCTGGGTGCCGTGGGTGCCGAGGTGCACGATGGCATGCGCGCCGAACTGCTCGCGCGCCCACAGGTAAACCGCGATGTAGTGGTGCGACAGCGGCATCTTGGTGTCGTGAAAGCTTTTCTTTTCGTCATGGGCACCCCAGGCGGTTTCGCCCCGCCACGGTTGCGGCAGGACCACCAGCTGCCCCAGCTGCAGCCGCGGCACGACGAAGCCCGGCTGACCGCCCACCCGGGTGAACCAGGGACTTTTCTCCGGCGCGCCCCAGAAGTCCGTGATGCGCTGGCGCACATCGGCCGGCAGACCGTCGAAGTAGGCGCGGTACCGCGCGAGCGGCAGGAAGTCCCAGTGCGGCGTCTGCATCAGCCGCGCCAGCGTGCCGCGCCGGTAGGCCGGCTCCTGCATCTGCCGCACGGCGGCGATGATGGCCGACTCCTGCGCCGGCTCGACCCGGTAGCCTGCCTCGCGCAGCCGGGCCGTCAGCCGTTCGATGGAGCGCGGCACGTTCAGGTTGGAAGCCCCCTGGTTGTTCTGCCCCGGCGGGTGGTTCCAGAAGAACAGCGCCAGCCGCTTTTCGGCATTGGGGGTGGTCTGAAGCCGCACCAGGTTGAAGGCCTTGCCCAGCAGCAGGTCCACCTGCTCAGGTATGGGCACGATCTCGCCGCCCTCGTTGGCGCCGACCACCACCGGGTCGATCAAGCCGATGTATTCCGCCGTGGTCAGGTTGAAGGGCACGAAGAAGGTCGGCACGCCCGCGAGGTCGCGACGGTAGTCGGCGATGGAGCCGGTGCGATAGACCAGCAAGTTGACGGCCGGAATGTCCAGCGACTGCAGCCAGGCGCGTCGGCCGTCCGGGTCCATCCCGAGGAAGGTGTAGACCAGCAGCACGTTGGGCAGGGTGCGTCCCTGCAGCGTGATCAGCGGCTCCGGCGGCGGTGCGGCGCGTTCGCGCGGATTGGGGAAGGATTCGGTGGCCAGAGGGTCGCGCAGTATCTGCGCCAGCGGCATGCCAGTGCCGTCAGGCGTTGCGCCACCAGGGGCGCGATCGGAAGCCCCCATGGCCCACGGGCCCGATGTGGGCGCGGCGAAAGAGGCCCCATCACGGGAGGTGGCATCGCCGCCGCCACGCGGCCAAGCCGACCCGCTCGTGGCCGCAGCCCCACCCCCCGCCTGTGGGCCGTCGGAAGAAGCAGCCGATCCGCCGGAAGCGGGTGAGCCGCTGCTGCCGGACGGGGCAGTACCGCGCAGGTTGCGGTAGAAGGCCAGCGGCACGCCGCCGCGGCGCTCGATGTCCTCGATCAGCGTATCGATCAGCCGGGTCTGCGCATCCGAAATGTACGAGGAGGACATCTCGATACCGATCACCGGTCGGCCACGCCAGTCCTGTCCCCGCGCCTGCGACCACCAAGCCAGATAGCCCGGCAGGTCCTCATGCACCAGCTCCCGGTGCGCCGGGTGGTAGATGCCGCCGTCCGGCAGGGTCTGCGGCGCCGGCACGGCCGCGCCATCGCCACCGCGCATCAGATCGGCCAGGTAGGCGAACAGCCGTTCGCGGTTGACCGGCATGCCCAGCGTGTAGTAGTCGTAAATGCGCTGGGCCTGCTCGCGTGCCAGGCCCAGCGGCCGCAGCCGTACTGGCGGGCTCATCACGTTGATGGACACGCCGCGGATGCCGGTGCGGCGCAGCGCTTCGCCGGCAGCGCGCTCGACCTGCGCCTGGTCTTCCTGCCGCGGTGCATCCAGGATCACCAGCCGCGCCCCGTCCAGCGCGCGGGCGATGCGGGCGGCTTCGGCCCGGTCCACCTGCACCCAGTCGAGCTCGACGCCCTGGCCGCGCGCGGCCTGTTCCATCAGCGTGAACTTGCGCTCCAGCACAAAGCTGGTGGACAGGATGGCCACCTTGCCGACCGCTGGCGACGTCGCAGCCACGCCAGCGGCCGGTACCAGCAACATCACCAGTACAGCCAGCAGCGCCAGCAAGGCCGACAGCAGCCCGCAGCCGAGTAGGCTGGCCTGACCGGCGCGCCGCGAAGGGTGACGGTGAGGCGACATGATGCCCCCCTTGGCGGTCAGAAGCTGGCGCTCAAGCTCAGGTACAGCGCTCGGCCCACGCCAGGCCTGATGTCCGGGCTGCTGCGGGTGCCGGCCGTCGGTACCGGTGTGAACTGCGCGACATAGGCCTTGTCGGCCAGGTTCTTCGCATCCAGCGCCACGCGCCAGTTCGCCCCCTTGGGCGCGTAGCCCAGCCGCAGGCCCCACAGCGTGTAGCCCGGCACCACGAACGCGGCGCCGCCGGAACCATCATAAGTGGCGGTGCGGCTACCCACATGATGGGCGTTGAGACCCCAGTGCCAGCCAGTGGGTAGCCGGTGCGTCAGCTCCACATGCAGCGTGTGGCGCGGGATCACCGGCAGCCGGTTGTTGCCGTAGCGGCGGTCGCCATCGAAGCGCATGTCGGTCCAGTTCCACACCCCGTCGATGCGCAGGCTGTCGCCGTCGGCCAACAGCCCTCGGGCAAGTCGCGCACCGAAGCCGGCCTCGATGCCGTTGTGAATGGTCCGATCCGCATTGAAGGCGACGTTCTGCGCACAGTTGGGAATACCCGGCCGGCATTCCGAGAGGATCTCGCCGCGGATGCGCATGTGGTAGAGCGTCACGTCGGCCGACAGCACCTCATCCCCGCCACGCACGCCGCCCTCGATGGTCCAGGCTCGCTGAGGGTCCACCCTGCGCCCGACGCCAGCGGCGTTGGCCACGTCCGAGTCGGTCGGCGCCTCGAAGCTGCGGGCGATGGAGCCGAAGGCGAACCAGCGCGGGCTGAACTCCCAGTTGATGCCCAGCTTGGGGTTGACGGTGTCGAAGTCGGTGCTCCGACTGGCCGGGCTGGCCGCGCTGCCAGGCTGCGGGCGCTGATTGCCCAGGGCCTGGCAAAACGGCGGTGGCGTGCCGACGACCGGGCCGCAAGCCGGCACCGGTGGGACGGGCTTTTCGGCATAGTCGCGCTGGCCCCGGGCCAGCTGCAGGCCAAAGAAGGCACGCAAATCGGACCGCAGCCGCAGCGCCAGCTCGCCGTGGGCCTCAATGAGCCGACTGCGGAAATCCGCCTCCATGGTCTTGGGTCCTTTGTCCTGGCCGTTGTTGCGGTGCTGCCAGTTGAAAAAGTCGCCGTGCGAGCCGTTGTAGCGCAGGCCGCCGACCAGCTCCGCCTCAAGACCACCCAAGTCGTGCAGGCCGCTGTAGCGCACACCCAGCCCATGCTCCCGCCAGGTGCGGTCCACGATGCCAGTGAACGGCGACGGCAGATGGTCGAAGCGAATCCAAATCAGGTAAGCATCGGCCTCGATGCGGCGGCGGTTGTCCAGCCGCTGCACGAGGCGGTTGGCCAGCCGCGCGTATTCAAAGTTCGCATCCAGATCGAATTCCACCGCGTACTGGCCCGGGTTGCGCGGGTCGCGCCAGTAGGTGGCCAACGGCAGGGTGCTGGACGTCTCGTCGCGGGTGCGACCCAGGTGCAGGTACAGCCGGTTGTTCAAGCCGCCGCCCAGGTCGCGGCCCCAGTTGCCGGTGACGCGGAAGTACTCGGACACGTCGTGCCGGCGGTAGCCGTCGCTGCGGCTGCTGCTGACTGAAACATAGACATCGTCACGCTCGGCACCGAAGCCATACTCGTATTGCACCTGACGATAACCATAGGAGCCGACCGTCGCGCGCAGGCCGTGACCCTCGAAGCTGCGGCCGGTGCGGGAGACAAAGTTGAGCGCGCCGCCCGTGGCCAGCGCGCCAAAGCGCAGGCTGTTGGGGCCGCGGTAGACCTCCACGTAGTCGGCCGCCAGCATGTCCATCAGGGCATTGGTGATGCCCGCCTCCGTGCGGCCCAGCGGCACGCCATCCTGGTAGGCGCGGATGCCACGGCCGTTGCGCGGCCCCTCGGTGGCGATGTCGCTGCCACGAATGGAGTACAACCCCCCGGTGGAATCGGTGCGGGCGAAGGCGTGGATACCCGGTGTCAGCGCGAAGGCATCCTCGAAGTTGGACAAACGCTTGTCTTGCCAGTGGCGGGTGTCCACCACAGTTTCGGCGCCGGGCCGGCGCAAAAAGCGCTCGCGCTGCTGGTGGAACGACGGCACATCGTCGGCAACCGGGTCGGCGATGACGCGGATCTCATCCAGCGCCTGTTCGGCCGTTGGCTGGTTGGCTGGAAGTGAAGGGGCAAGGTCCGGCTGACTCCAGCCAGCCAGCGGAAAAGCGGCCAGCACGGCGGCAGCCAGCGGACGCAATGGGCAATAGAGGCGCACGGACATCTCCTGAAGGACAGGCCAACACCGTCCGCAAGCCGCTAGAGGGCTTGGCGAACGGCTATGGAGAAAAAGATGGGTTTCAGGAGAGGATGGGCGGCCCGCGCGCCGGCAGCACCGGCCGGCAATACGCCGTACGGCCGTGGGACGCCAGATGCTGCGGCCGGGCGGTATCCGCCGCGACCCGAGGCAGATCCGGCACCGCCAGCAGCGGCACCGCACCGCCGCCGCACAGAGGGCAATCTAGCTTCGAAGGGATCGGGACGTCGTCATCATCGCTGCTGCCTGCCACCAGCTTGACCGCGGAGCCCGAGCACACCAAATGCAATCCCTCGGGCTTGACCAGCGGCGAGACCACCGCTGCGCCCAGCGTCAGCGCAAACCACACCAGCACTAGGCGGGCGAGTCGGCGGGTGTTGCGCAGACTTTGCATGATCCTTAACTGTAGCCAAGGGAAGGGGCGGAGTCAATAATTTGTATGAGTCCACCACCTTTGGCACTCGGGGTGGTGTTGGAGCAGGCATGATAGTGGGGGTTTGTGTCCGAGGCGATGGTGTGGACGCTGGGCGTTGTAGAAGACGAGCCAGTTGGCCAGTTTCTGGTTGAAGAGGGCCAAATCCGTCAAGAGCAGGTCCTCGTGGTCGTCGACGAAGGACTCCTGCACGGTGCGGTTGAAGCGCTCGACGTGCGCCTTCATCTTGGGGGAGTTGGGGTAGGTGTAGCAGCGCTGGATGCCATGCTGCTTGAGCAGCTTGGCAAAGCCGGCTTCGAACTCGGAGCCGTTGTCTGACAGCACCACCTTGGGTTTGGCGGGCAGCAGCGACAGGATGGCGGCCATGGCCGCCTCGGTGTGGCAGGCGGCCTTGCTGGGCAAGGCCACGGCCAGGCCGAAGGCGCTGGCTGGATCGATGCAAGTCAGGATAGAGCGGCGCAGGCCATCGTGCACGCGCTCGACGGTGTCCACCGCCAGGCACTGCAGCGGCGCGGGGCGCGCCCCGCGGGGCTTGCGCGGTTTGCGCTGGCGGCGCACGGGCTTGGGGCGGCTGAGGCGATGATGCGCCCGATGGTGGAGACCGACGGCAGCTGCAGGCCATGCTGGCGGCACCAGGGCTCAAGCAACGCGTGCAGGCAAGGCCCAAGCCGAGATTGGGGTAGAGCCTGCGCAGATGGCGGATTCTGTGCACCAGGCGCGGATCATGGTGGCTCTGGCGCACCTGATGGGGCCGGCAGGACTTGGCCGCTAGCGCTGCGGGGTTGCCGCCGGCCTGGTGCAGCCTTTGGCACCAGCGATACAGCGTGCGCTCGGACACGCCAAAGGCATCGATGGTGGCCGCCAGCCCGTGCCGATCCCAGAAATGCAGGATACGCAGCCTTTGTTGGGCATCCTTGTGGGGGTCATCTCCCAAAGATGCCCCAAGTGCGCTACCCGGTCAAAGCCCCGGATGCCGTATCCGATGCGATGAACCTGCATGGCCTTGCTCCTTCGTCGAAGGAGTGCCAAAGGTGTCTGAGCTCATGCAGGGGGTACGGGCGGCACTGCGGCGTCTTCGCAACAGGGGCGTCGAGGCATCCGCAGCTGCCACTGTGGGGCAAGCGGGGTGTCGGGGCGCAAGCCCTGACTGCCGACGCGGCAGGCGGAGGCATCGCTGCGCACCCGAGCCGGCGCGGCCGCGGCGGGCGGGGGGTAGCCTACCTTGCACTCAAAACCGTCACGGATGGATCACGCTCGGGTCACGCGCCGTCACACATCGTCACGCTTGAATCACGCTCCGATCACACCAGAATCACGCTTCAGTCACGCTCAAGTCTCACAAGAATCACGCGCCGTCACGGGTGAATCACGCTTGAATCACACACCGTCACGCGCCGTCACGGATGGATCACGCTTGGGTCACGCGCCGTCACACATCGTCACGCTTGAATCACGCTCCGATCACACCAGAATCACACTTCGGTCACGCTCAAGTCTCACAAGAATCACGCGCCGTCACAGGTGAATCACGCTTGAATCACGCTTGAATCACGCTTGAATCACGCTTGAATCACGCTTTGCAGCGGCCCATTCTCTATACGGTAGCGGCCGCAAACCGCGCCAAAGGAGAGCTTATGAAGCGTGATCTGTATGCCACCGTGCGACCGGGCTCCAGACAAGCCCGCCGAGAAAAACTCAAAGAAGCGCTGCCAGTGCTGGAACAGGCCCTGCAAAACGGCTGGCGCTGGGGAGATATTGTTGAGCTTGCTCGCGAAATGTTAGGCGAGCCCAGTCTGTCAATCGGCGCCATAAAAAACATCCGCTACCGATACAAACGACTGCTTGCCAAGCGTCCGGATTTGGCTGCAGCGACCCCTGTTCCAATGCCCATTTCGCAGCCCGTGTCGGTTGCGCCCATGGCGCCGCCGCCGTCCGATCCAGCGCCCGCACCCGTCCAGTCTGGCGAATCGGCAGTGGCGCGCGTCCGGCAATTGCACGCGCAGGAAAAGGCGGCTGCAGCAGCAGGTTCTCTATTGAACAAGACCCCGCAGACGCCACGAACGGTGGCGCGGAAAATCGAGGACATACTGCATGCGCTCGAGGCAGACAGCGATATGTTGAAGTATCCGGTGATGAGTGCGGAAGAGGCGCTGGCGCTGGCTTAGGACCTCGAAAACAGAGGCATGCTGAAGCTGGCGGCCCGGGAATTTGCGCAGTATTGCTTCGATCGGATTTTCCCGATTTATGAGTCAATGGACATGGCATTGATACAGATGCGAACCGATGTTGGGCGGTGGGGGCCGATTGTTGCTGACTTTGCTCGCGCACGCCGCCCATACGGCGAATTTATTCTGACCCTGGTTCACCGGATCAATCCGAAGGCAACGATGGAAAGCAGGGGGTTTTCCGGGACGGCTGCGAGCCAAATCATGACGCTGATACGCGAAAAGAACTTATGAAAGGAGGATCGAGCGAATACAGCGATCGATAAAACAAATCTCTGATTTCAATCCATGCATCTGCAACCCAACTTATCTGATTAGGAGTTGACATGAAAGCAATCATCTTCTCCCACGGTGAAAAAGGCGGCGTGGGCAAGTCCACGGTCGCCAGCGTACTGGTGGACGCGCTGAGTTTTGGCGCCCGCAAACGGGTCATGCTTATTGAAGGCGACGTGAAGATCGATGATGTGTATAACCGATATCACCGGCATGTTGTAAAAGCAGCTCAATTCAACCTGGCTGACCAGACGCATTATGAGGACGCGGTCAGCAAGATGCTGGAATATCTCGAGCACAACATGGAATGCATCGATGTCGCGGTGGTGAACCTGCCGGCGACCGCGACCGGTACCATCGATCGTGATGTTGAGACGCTCGGCGAGGCTGTATCTGGCCTAGGGGCCGATCTGCGCGTCATCTATTCCGCATCATCAAACCCCAGCGGCATGGCAACCGTCGCCGAATCATTTAAAAACGGGCTTGCGTCGTATGCAGAAAAAACCATGCTGCTGGCACAGGAATTCCTGGACGACGGCAACAGTAACTTGGTGGAGCGACTGAAAACCATTTGTCCGGAGGTTGCGATTTTTCCGAAATTGGCAAGCTACACCTATTCGGCAGTCATGGAAAAACCCGACGTGCCGCTGAGCCTGCTGTGCACGAAAGGCCACCCGCAGGCGCTGGAGACGTTCATTTAGCGCGCGCGGCTGTCGGGATGGCTGCAGCGGGCCAGCCGTGCGCTTGAAGGGCTGGGGAACGATCCGATGCGCGGCAAGCCGCCACAGCCTGCAGCAGCCGCAGCGCTCTGAACAGCGACAGAAGGGGCTCATGCTGCCCCTTCTGGTTTTGGAGCGGCGTGACCCCAGGTCCCCGATGGCAGTGGCACGGCCAGCATCGAGGCGCGATGCTCCCACGGCGCCCCCGCGACCACGCTTGCGCATCGGGCAAGGCGGCTCAGGTCGATACTGCTGGTGCCCTAGCACAGCTTGCCGACCGCCCCTGTTCGAAGCCCCCCGTGCGGTTACCGGGGCGCCCCCACTTACCCTGCATGGACTCCCTCATGGCATGAGGGGCGCGCTGAGCGCGCGTGGCGGGCAAGGGGCAAGGCTGGCGTGTCGCTGCGCCGAATGCGCTGAATACGGTATCCGACGCGCTCTCTCGGGTCGCCTGGCCGCGGTCGCCACCTCTGCCGTCACCGGCGTCGCCGTCAGCGTCGCCAGGACTGTCGTCATCCCAACCGCGCTGCTCATGCGATGGGAAAGCACGATCGCAAGGTGCAGCACGATCAATACCATCGTGGCGACACATGGCGACAGCCCGCCCTTGTTGCCAGCACGGCAAAACCCATAACACCCGAAAAAACAACATCTTGGCGAAGTCCCTCGGGATGCCTGTCGCCCAGCGCCGGGGTGGGTTGGCGACACCCCAAACCCGTATATAAAACAACGTGTTGCAAGCGACCAACCCCGTCTTTTACGGGGGTGTCGCCAATGTGCACGGTTTGGAGTGTCGCGGCGCCTGGTCACGCCCTGCCGCCTGCTGGCAAGACCGCAGGCGACACTGAACCGCTGGCTGCCGACGTGGACGCTTGGAAAGAGGCGCGCAGCCATGCGGCAAGAGGGGCAAGCGGTGCCATCGCCGGCGGTGCGACGGTCGAAGTCCAGATTGGCGACAGCGCCTCAAAAGCCCCCTCTGAGCAAGCCCAAGTGATTGTTTTTGCGATAGAAATGACTGTCGCCAGCCTCATTGGCGACTGGCGACGCCTTGACTTGGTGTTCGCTCCCAAGTGTCTGTCAAAGCGAGAGTTTTGCTTCTGTGGCCGCTGCCCTGTCGCCGCAACCGTCGCCAAGTGTCGCCAAGATCACATCGATCGCTGTGTTCTACAGGATAGTGTGCAGCTATCGATGGGGTGCCGAAGGCGCGCTGCCGCGCCGTCGTGCGCCCTGCCTTGCCTTGGCGTTCGCGCGGCAAGCGCCCCCTTTGGCCTGCAAGGGCGTCATCGCCCCATCTGCTCCTTGAAGCGCGTGCCGCCTGAGCCCCGGCTGATGAGCCCGTCGGTGCCTGCGCTGGCGTCCGCAGCGAGCGTTTCTCCATCGGCGTGAGGCTGCTGGCAAGCGCTGCAGCGAGCGTTTCTCCATCGGCGAGAGACCGCTGGCAGGCGCTGCAGCGAGCGGTTCTCTGTTGGCTGGCGGGCTGTTGGGCCCGCCGTGTTCGCAACCGGAACGCTGAGAGGAGTTTTCGATGAACGTCCGACGTCATGGGGGCGAGCCCCGCTTTGAAGCCTGCGCTGCGGCGCAGGTCCATCCCGTGGCCCATGCCGCAGCGCCGTGCAGCGGCGAGCGGCTGCTGTCGGTGCGCGACGTGCTGGCGCTGGTGCGGCTGTCGCGCTCGACCTGGTATGAGCTGGTGCGCACGGGCCAGGCCCCGCGCCCGCTGCGCGTGGGCGCGCGCGCCGTGCGCTGGCGCGCAAGCGACCTGCAGGCGTGGCTCGATCGGCTGCCGCGCTGACACCCCCGGGAGGGCACGATCATGCTGACCCGGAATGCCAGAGCTGAAGCGCTTTTGAGCCTGCCGCTGGGCCGCCACCGCCTCGGCTGCCCGCACTGTGGCAGCCAAAAGCGCCGCGATACCGCCTTGTCGGTTGAGGCGCTGCCCGACCGCGCGGTCTGGAGGTGCCACCGCTGCGGCTGGGCTGGGGCGATCCCGCGCCGCAGCGCTGCGCCGCCTGCTGCGCCGCCGATGCCCGTGCGTCACGAACGCCTGAGCGAGCACGGGCGCGCGCTGTGGGACGCCTGCCAGCCGCTGCGCGGAACCATCGGCGAAGCCTACCTGAGCGCGCGCGGCTGCCGTCTGCCGCCGCCCGATGGTCACCTGCGCTTCCACCCCAGCCTGCCCCATCCCGTGACCGGCTACCGCGGCGCAGCGATCGTGGCGCTGGTGACCGACCTGAGCAGCGGCGAGCCGTTGACGTTGCATCGAACCTGGGTGCGCGCCGATGGCACGAAGGCCTCTGAAGCCGACCCGCCGCGCCTGCTGCTGGGCGGACACGCCAAAAAAGGCGGAGTGATCCGGCTGTGGCCTGAGCCTGCGCCCGAAGCGCTGACGCTGGCCGAAGGCATCGAGACCGCCTTGGCTGCGGCTTGGGCTGCTGTGCCAGCCTGGGCGGCGATCGATGCGGGCAATCTGGCTGCGCTGGCACCGCTGCCTGGCGTCAAGCGCCTGACGATTGCGGCGGACCCCGACGGCGCGGGGCTGCAGGCTGCGGCGCGCTGCGCGGCGCGCTGGCGCGCGGCTGGGGTGCATGTGCGCGTGGTGCTGCCAAGCGCCGATGCGGGCGACGTGGCCGATGTGGCGCGCAAGGGGGCAAGCCATGGGTGCGCCTGACCTTGCCGCTGCTGAGGTCGCGGTGCTGAGGTTGTTTGCCGAGCGCTTCGTTGACCTGCAGCCCCTGTTGCCGCCGCTGGAAGGCGAAGCCGTCGAAGGGCTGCCCGTGATCGTCGAGGTTGACCCGCTGGCCGCGCGGCAGCCCGTGGCCGCGCCGCCGTTCGTGGTCGAGGGGGCGATCCCTTGCGGGCAGGTCACGCTGCTGGGGGCGCATGGCGGCTGCGGCAAAAGCTTCCTGGCGCTGGTGCTGGCGTGCCACGTGGCGCTGGGCCGCGATCTGGCGCACCTGCGCGTGCCGCGCCCGCGTCCCGCCGTGTTCGCGAGCTTCGAGGATGGCCGCGAGGTGCTGCTGCACCGCCTACGTGCGATTTGCGACGCCTACGGCTTCGACCCTGCGCTGCTGGCGCAGCGGCTGCGCATCCTGGACTGCGTCGAGGCCGGGGCGCTGGCTGAGGAGGTGCGCCGCGACGGGGTCACCACCCTGGAGCCCGCGGCTGCCGTGGCAGCGCTGCGCCAGCGCATCCCGGACGGCGCGCTGGTGGTGGTTGACAACGCTAGCGACACCTTTGCGGCAGACGAGAACGCGCGCCGCCACGTGCGGGCTTTCATGCAACTGCTGCGCCGCGAGCTGGTCAAGGGCGATGGCGCGGTGCTGTTGCTGGCGCACACGCCGAAGGACGCGCGCAAGACCGGGCGCGAGAGCTACTCGGGCTCGACCGCCTGGCACAACTCGGCCCGCGCGCGGCTGAGCCTGACGCGCGACGGCGATGTGCTGACGCTGGGCGTGGAAAAGCTGAACTTCGGACGCCTGCCGCCGCCGCTGGTGCTACGTGTCAACGATCACGGGGTGCCGCTGCCGGATGCGCCCCGCTTGCCCACTGCACCGGTGCCCGCTGACGTCAACGTCCTGGACGCGATCCGGCAGGCTGCGGCGCGCGGGCAGCCGATCCGTGCTGCGCGAGTGGGCGCGCACCCGGCGGGCAAGGTGCTGCACGCACTGCTGGACGGGCTGCACAAGCGCGCGGAGGTGGAGGCCGCGCTGGATCGGCTGCTGGCAAGCGGCAAGGTGGTCACGCGCGTGATCACCACCCCATCGCGTAACCGGCGCGAGGTGTTGTTGCCTGCTGCGTCGAATTCGTCGAACTCGTCGAATCCCGCATTCGACGCAACCCCTTCCTTCGACGCGCCAATCGACGCGTCGAATGCGTCGAATGGCGCTATAGGGGGTACGGGGGATTCAACGCACGCACTCGACGCAAGCCCGCTACCCGCTGCGCCTGCCGAAAGCGCCCGGCAGACCGGCAGCGACTGGCTGGAGATCGAGCTATGACGCCGCGCGAACTGCTGACCCGCTGCGCGGCTGCCGGCATCACGCTGGCCGCCGAGGCTGGCCGCTTGCGCGTGGCTGGCCCCGCCGAGGCCGTGCGGGAGTTCACGCCGCTGCTGCGCGAGCACCGCGACGAGCTGCTGGCGCTGCTGGGGCAGGGGGCGCAAGCGGCTGACGATCCCCTCCATGCTGAGGGCCCTTCGGTTGCGCCAGACCCTGCCGGGCAGGCTGCCGATCCAGGAACGCCTTGCGGCAACGCCTGGCGCGAGGCCGATGCCGCCTACCAACGCCATCACTGGGCTTGCTCCGTTTGCTCATCCGCTGGCCGGGGCTACGGCAGCCGCTGTCCGCAAGGTGCGCGGCTGTGGGCGGCTTACACCGCCCAGCCCAGTCCCGCGACCAGCAAGCCCGCGCGCCAGCCGCAGGCTTCGCCCGAGCCGCCGCGCTATCCGTTTGAGCGCGAGCGCCGCGCCTGGACACCCGCCAGCGATGCCGAGATTGAGCGCATGGCCGCCTTGCACGCGCGCGCGGTCGAGTTCGGGCTTGACCCGCAGCAGGCCGACTGCGCAGCTGATGTGGCGCATTGGAGCGATCGTCTGGGCAACACCCGCCTGTGCCTTGCCTGCGCCCATCTGCGCGCCGGCACGGCCAGCCGCTGGCATTGCGTGGCGCAGCGCCTGCCGCTGGCCGAGCGGTTCGTGCTGCAGCCCCATCGCTGCCCGCAGTTCAGCGGGCTGGAGACGAAGCGAGGAAACGACGCATGAGGGGCCCTCGGGGCCAGCCAACGAGATGGCCTGACAGGGCTTCAGAGGGGGCCAGGAGAGCTTTCCAGCAAACGCGCGGGGTGATAACTGGGGTGATAACAACTTTTGCGTTTGCCGAAAAACTCTAGTCAAATCAACAACTTACAAGACATCCGTGGCGGAGTGAGAGGGATTCGAACCCTCGATACGGGTTTTAGCCCGTATACTCCCTTAGCAGGGGAGCACCTTCGGCCTCTCGGTCATCACTCCGGGAAAAATCAGGTCTGCATCATACCCTAAGATCGCCCGGCTTGGGCACCGTGCGAAGAGCTTTTTAAGCGCCCTGCAGTTGATCTTCCGGCTGGTCGAGCTCAAACTCACGGTGCAGCGCGCGCACGGCCAGTTCCATATACTTCTCGTCGATGACCACCGAGATCTTGATCTCGGAGGTCGAGATCATCTGGATGTTGATGCCTTCGGCGGCGAGGCACCGGAACATGCGGCTGGCCACGCCGACGTGGCTGCGCATGCCGATGCCGACGACGCTGACCTTGCAGATGCGCGCATCCCCCACCACGTCGCTGGCGCCCAGCGCGGGCACCACCTGCGTGCGCAGCACGTCCAGTGCGCGGTTGAGGTCGTTGCGGTGCACGGTGAAGCTGAAGTCGGTGCGGCCGTCCTTGCCGACGTTCTGGATGATGACGTCGACGTCGACGTTGGCGTCGGCCACCGCGCCGAGGATCTGGGCGGCGATGCCGGGCCGGTCGGGCACGCCGAGCACGGAGACCTTGGCTTCGTCACGGTTGAAGGCGATGCCGGAGACGACGGCTTGTTCCATGGATGCGTCTTCCTCGAAGGTGATCAGGGTGCCGCTGCGGGCTTCCTCCTCAATGGGGATGTCCCAGGGCGTGAAACTGGACAGCACGCGGATCGGCACGCGGTACTTGCCGGCGAACTCCACCGAGCGGATCTGCAGCACCTTGCTGCCCATGCTGGCCATCTCCAGCATTTCTTCGAAGCTGATGCGCTTCAGGCGGCGCGCCTCCGGCACGACGCGCGGGTCGGTGGTGTAAACGCCGTCGACGTCGGTGTAGATCAGGCACTCGTCGGCCTTGATCGCCGCGGCCACCGCCACCGCCGAGGTGTCGGAGCCGCCGCGGCCCAGCGTCGTCACGTTGCCGCCGGCGTCCACGCCCTGGAAGCCGGTGATGATGACCACTTTGCCGGCAGCCAGGTCGGCGCGGATGCGCGCGTCGTCAATCGATTCGATGCGCGCCTTGGTGTAGGCGCTGTTGGTGCGGATCGGCACCTGCCAGCCGCAGTACGAGACCGCATCCAGCCCCTCGGCCTGCAGCGCGATGGCCAGCAGGCCCACCGAGACCTGCTCGCCGGTGGCGGCCAGCTGGTCGAGCTCGCGGTAATAGGCCGTGGCGGGCTTCTCCGGCGCCACCTCCTTGGCCAGCGCCAGCAGGCGGTTGGTCTCGCCGCTCATCGCGCTGGGCACCACCACCAGCTGGTGGCCGGCGCGCACCCATTTGGCCACGCGCTTGGCGACGTTGCGGATGCGCTCGGTGGAGCCCATCGAGGTGCCGCCGTATTTATGAACAATCAGTGCCATGGAAGCATCAAAAAAAATAGCGGCCCGCACTGCAGCGGGTAAACCGTGCGATTATAGAAGGCCATGCAACGCTTCTTGATCACGCTTGGGGTCGCGCTGGTGCTGGCGGGCCTGCTGTGGCCGTGGCTGTCGCGCCTGCCGTGGGGTCGGCTGCCGGGTGACATCGCCATCGAGCGCGAGGGCTTTAGCTTTTACTTCCCGCTGGGCACGAGCCTGGTGGTGTCGGTGTTGCTGTCGCTGCTGTTGTGGTGGTGGCGGCGCTAACCAGCGGCGTCCAGATCAGCTCGTCGCCGGCCCGGCACACGCGCCCCGGCCCCAGGCGCAGCTCGATGCGCTGGCCGCGCGTGCGCGCCGCCTCGATCTGCGCATCCAGCGCCTGCCACTGGGCGTCGCTGGCCTGCGCGCCATAGCGCTGGCGCAGCCACAGCCGCAGCGCGTTGAGCCGTCGCGGCGGCGGCAACGCGCGCAGCGCGTTTAGGCGCGGCGGCTCGCCCAGCCGCACCAGATCCTGCGCCGCCAGCGCCTCCAGCAGCCCCTGCGCGCTGGCAGCATGGCGCGCACTGCGTGCAAAGGTCTTCGGCGCCTGCGGAAACGCCTCCAGCAGCGCCGGCAGCACCTGCAGCCGCAGGCGGTTGCGGGTGCGCTGCGGATCGGCATTGGTGGGGTCATCGATCCATGGCACGCCGGCGGCGGCCAGTTGCGCGCGCAGCGCACGCCCGTCGGCCTCCAGCAACGGGCGCGCCCACGTCACGCCGTCGCGCTCGGCTCGCTCGGGCATGGCCGCCAGCCCCGGCAGGCCGGCGCCGCGCGTCAGCGCCAGCAGCACCGTCTCGATCTGGTCCAGCGCATGGTGCGCCAGCAGCACCGCGGCGGCGCCCTGCCGCCGCGCAGCCTGCGCAAGCGCCGCGTAGCGCGCCTGGCGCGCGGCCTCCTCCGGGCTGCGCCGCGGGGCCAACCCCACCTGGACGCGCCGCACCTCCAACAAGACCCCCCACTGCGCCGCGACGCGCTGCGCATGCGCCGCGAACGCCTGCGCCGCCTGCTGCAGACCATGGTGCACGTGCAGCGCGCGCACGCGCGCGCCCCAGCGCTCCGAGGCGGCCAGCAGCAGCGCGGTGGAGTCAGCCCCGCCGCTGAAGGCCACCAGCAGCGGCGCCTCGGCGCGGTCAAGGTCGGCGTGGCGGCGCGCCCAGGCGGCCAGCGCCGCGCGCGCGGCCTCAGGCGCCGGCGGCCTTGGTGTCGGTGAAGCGTCCGAAGGCCCGCAGCCGGGCATGGCGGCGCTCGAGCAAGGCGGCAGCGCTCAGATCGCTGACCTGGCGCAAAGCTTCAGCCAGCGCGCGTTTGAGCATCGCCGCCATTTGTTTGGGGTCGCGATGCGCGCCGCCCACCGGCTCGCTGACAATTTTGTCCACGAGGCCAAGCGCCTTGAGCCGGTGCGCGGTGATGCCCAAGGCTTCGGCGGCTTCTGGCGCCTTGTCGGCGGTTTTCCACAGAATGGAGGCGCAACCTTCCGGGCTGATGACCGAATAAACCGCATACTGCAACATCAGCACCTGGTCGGCCACAGCGATGGCCAGCGCGCCGCCGGAGCCGCCCTCGCCGATGATGGTGCTGATGATCGGCACCTCCAGCTGCGCCATCTCGAAGATGTTGCGCCCGATGGCCTCGGACTGGTTGCGCTCCTCGGCGTCGATGCCGGGGTAGGCGCCGGGGGTGTCCACGAACGTGAACACCGGCAGGCGAAACTTCTCGGCCAGCTTCATCACGCGCAGCGCCTTGCGGTAACCCTCCGGCTTGGTCATGCCGAAGTTGCGCAGCGCGCGCTCCTTGGTGTCGCGGCCCTTCTGGTGGCCCACCACCGCGCACGGCTGACCGTTGAAGCGCGCCAGGCCTGCCACGATGCTGGGGTCGTCGGCGAAGTGGCGGTCGCCGTGCAGCTCGGTCCAGTGCGTGAAGATCTCGCGCACATAGTCCAGCGTGTAGGGCCGGTCGCTGTGGCGCGCGATCTTGGTCACCTGCCAAGGCGTGAGCTTGGCGTAAATCTCTTTGGTCAGCTGCAGGCTCTTCTGGCTCAGCCGCTCGATTTCTTCCGAGATGTCCACCGCCGATTCGTTCTGCACGTAGCGCAGCTCTTCGATCTTGGCCTCGAGTTCGGCGATCGGCTGTTCGAAGTCCAGGAAGTTGCGTTTGGCCACGGTCGTCGCGCTCCGTCGCAAGCCGCCCCTGCCGCGGGGCGGCCGCCGAGTTCACAGGGGGCGCCGCGGCGCCCCGGGGAGGGTTCAATAGGCCACCGGGATCGGGTCCAGCGACCGCCAAATATACCAAGTCGCCACGCTGCGAAACGGCGCCCAGGCGGCGGCGACCTCGCGCGCCTCGCTGCGGCTGACCGGCTCGCCGGAAAAATAGCACTGGCTGATGCCGCGCAGCAGCCCGACGTCGTCCAGCGGCAGCACGTCCGGGCGCAGCAGGTAGAAGATCAGGAACATCTCCGCCGTCCAGCGCCCGATGCCGCGGATGGCCACCAGCTCGCGGATAATGGCCTCATCATCCATCGCGTGCCAGGCGGCAGGGTCAACCCGTCCGTCGTCGAAGTGACGCGCCAGATCGAGCAGGTATTCGACCTTGCGCGCGCTCAAGCCCGCCTGGCGCAGCGCCACGGGGCCGGCGGCCAGCAGCGCCTGCGGCGCCACGGTGTCGGCAGCTCCAAGCGCCGCCAGCACGCGCTCCCACACCGCCTGCGCCGCTTTCACCGAGATCTGCTGCCCCACCACGCTGCGGGCGAGCGTGGTGAACGGATCGCCGCGCGATTGCAGGCACGCCTGGCCATACTGCGGGATCAGGCGCGCCAGCACCCGGTCGCGCGCGCACAGGTGGCGGCAGGCGTCATCCCAGTATGCTGGCACAAAGCCGCCGTCGGCCGCGCGTGCCGCCGCCGGCGGGGGCAGGCAGCCGAAGCTGCGGCGCACGCCGCTCATGCGCGCTCCCAGGTGGTGCCGCCGGGGCCGTCCTTCAGCACGATGCCTTGGGCGGCCAGCTCGGCGCGGATGCGGTCGGCGGTGGCCCAGTCGCGCGCCGCCTTGGCCGCCGCGCGCTCGGCGATGCGCGCCTCGATTGCGGCCTCGTCCAGCCCGACTCCAGCACGCAGAAAGGCCTGCGGATCCTGCTGCAGCAGGCCGAGCACCCCGCCCAGCGCGCGCAGCAGGCCGCTTAAGCGCGCATCGCGCGTGCGGTTGACCTCGGCGGCCAGCTCGAACAGCACCGCCACCGCCTCCGGCGTGCCGAAGTCCTCGTCCATCGCCGCCTTGAAGCGCGCCGCCCACGGGCCGTCCCAGTCGATCGCGCCGACGTCGGCCGGCGGCGCCGCCGCCAGCGCCGTGTAGAGGCGCTTGAGCGCCGCGCGCGCGTCGTCCAGATGCTGATCGCTGTAGTTCAGCGGGCTGCGGTAGTGCGCGCGCACGATGAAGAAGCGCACCGTCTCGGCGTCGTAGCGCGCCAGCACCTCGCGGATGGTGAAGAAGTTGCCCAGGCTCTTGGACATCTTCTCGCCGTCAACGCGCACGAAGCCGTTGTGCATCCAGATGCGCGCCAGCGGCTGGCCGGTGGCGGCCTCGCTCTGCGCGATCTCGTTCTCGTGGTGCGGAAACTGCAGGTCGGCGCCGCCGCCGTGGATGTCGAAGCTGTCGCCCAGCAGCGCGCAGCTCATCGCCGAGCACTCGATGTGCCAGCCGGGCCGGCCGCGGCCAAACGGGCTGTCCCACTGCGCCTCAGGCGGCTCGCCGGGCTTGGCGGCCTTCCAGAGCACGAAGTCCAGCGGGTCGCGCTTGGTGGCGTCCACGCCGACGCGCTCGCCGGCGCGCAGCTCCTCCAGGCTCTTGCCGGACAGCTTGCCGTAGCCGGGGAAGGAGCGCACCGCGTAGTTGACGTCGCCGTCGGCGCTGCGATAGGCGTGGCCGCGCGCCTCCAGCCGCGCGATCAGATCCAGCATCTGCGGCACGTAGTCGGTGGCGCGCGGCTCGTACGTCGGCCGCTCGATGCCCAGCGCATCCGCGTCCTCGTGCATGGCGGCGATCATGCGGTCGGTCAGCGCGCGGATCGTCTCGCCGTTCTTCAGCGCGCGGGCGATGATCTTGTCGTCGATGTCGGTGATGTTGCGCACGTAGGTGACGCGCAAGCCGCTGGCCTTGAGCCAGCGCTGCACGACGTCGAACGCCACCATCGAGCGCGCGTGACCAAGGTGGCACAGGTCATACACCGTCATGCCGCACACATACATGCGGACGTGGCCCGGCTGCAAGGGCTGCAGCGGCTCCAAGCGCCGCGTCAAAGAGTTATGGATACGCAAAGTCATGAACGCATTTCGCGCGGCGAGCGCGCCGCGGCCTCGTTCTACAATGGAAAGTGGAGGGTGTGTATTGTGCACGCCCCTATGACGATCCATGTCAGTCCTGTCCTGCTGCCCTCGCCCGCCGCGCCGCGCTGCCTGCCTTTGGCGGCGCGCCGCGCTGCTGGCTTGGCTGACGCCTTGGCTGGCCTGGGCTCAGCCGCAAGACGGGACCGCGGCGCTAACGCAGGCCCAACGCCAGTTGGCCGCCGGGCAAGCCGCTGCCGCCGTCGAAGTCTTGCAGGACTGGCTGCGCGCCCATCCCGCGGATGTTCAGGCGCAACTGCTGCTGGGCGTGGCCCAGGCCAGCGCTGGCGATGCCGCCGCCGCGCAAGCCACTTACGAAGAGCTCACGCGCCAATACCCCGAGCTGCCCGAACCCTACAACAACTTGGCCGTGCTGCACGCCGCGGCTGGCCGCCTGGGCGAGGCCCGCGCGGCGCTAGAAGCCGCGCTGCGCGCCCGTCCGGATTACGCCACCGCGCACCGCAACCTGGGCGACGTGTATGCCCAATTGGCGCTGGGCCATTGGCAGCGCGCGCTGGCGTTGCAGCCCGATCAGCCCGGCCTGCCCGAGCGCGCCGCCGCGTTGCGCCAGCTGCTGCAATCCGCGCCGCGGCCTTAACGCTGATGCTGCCTCGACGTTGACCGATGTGGATCCTCTCGCGTCGCCACCTTTTGCTTGCCCCGCTGCTGGCCTGCGCCGCGCCTCGCCTGCGCGCGCAGACCAGCTCCTCGCCAGCGCGATCGTCCTCCGTGGCGGCGCGCGGCCTCTTACCTGGAGCCCGCACCTTGAACCCCCAAGTCGAATTGCACATCGCCGGCCGCGGCGTCATCACGCTGGAGCTCGATGCCGCCAAAGCGCCGAAGACGGTGGAGAACTTCCTCGCCTACGTGCGCGACGGCCACTACGACGGCACGATCTTCCACCGCGTCATCGACGGCTTCATGATCCAGGGTGGGGGCTTTGAGCCCGGCATGAAGCCCAAGCCCACGCGCGCCCCGATCGAAAACGAGGCCGCCAACGGCCTGAAGAACGAGCGCTACACCATCGCCATGGCGCGCACGCAGGCGCCGCACTCGGCCACCGCGCAGTTCTTCATCAACGTTGCCGACAACGATTTCCTCAACCACACCGCGCCGACGCTGCAGGGCTGGGGCTACGCGGTGTTCGGCCGCGTCGTCAAGGGCACTGAGGTGGTCGATGCGATCCGCCAGGTGCGCACTGGCCGGCGCGGCTTCCACGACGACGTGCCGCTGGAGGATGTCGTCATCACCAAGGCGGTGATCGTGCAGCCGTGACGTCCGTGGCGCCATCCCCCGCCCCCGAGGCGCCGGCGGTGCTGGCGCTGCCAAAGGATGTGCGGCGCGTGGACGTCGTCGCCGACCTGCACTTGCACGCAGCGGATGCGGCCACCGCCGGCGCGTTTCTGCGCCACCTCACGCAGGCGCCGTTCGACGCCCTGCTGATCCTGGGCGACCTCTTCGAGGTCTGGGTCGGCGATGATCTGCTGGACGACCCCGGCGCCGACGGGGCGCTGGCGCGGCAGGTGGCCGCCGCGCTGCACGCCGTGGCGCGCACGCGCCCGGTGGCGCTGCTGCACGGCAACCGCGACTTCCTGCTCGGCACGCGCTTCGCCGCCGCCAGCGGCGCCACCATGCTGTCGGATCCTGCGCGGCTGGACTGGAGCGGCTGGCGCTGGCTGCTGTCGCATGGTGACGCCTGGTGCCTTGACGACACCGATTACCAGCGCTTCCGCGCCGAGGTGCGCGAGGCGGCATGGCAGCGCGCCTTTCTCGCCCTGCCGCTTCAGGAGCGGCTGGCGCAGGCGCGCGCGTTGCGCGCGCGCAGCCAGGCGCACCAGGCCAGGCGCTTGCAAGCCGGCCTGCCGTGGGCCGACGTCGATGAGGCGGTGGCGGCACAGGCGCGCCGCGCCGCCGACGCCGACGGCGTGATCCACGGCCATACGCACCGCCCCGCTGCCCACTGCATGGCCGATGGCGCGCCGCGGCTGGTGCTGAGCGACTGGGACGCGCACGCGCAGCCGCCGCGGCTGCAGGTGCTGAGTCTCTTGCCACAGGGGGCGTGGCGCACCGGGCCAGTCGGCGCCTAACCTCGCGGGGAAGGGCAACGGGCCATGATCGGTCGCTGGCTGCGCCGCACGGCCACTGCGTGGTGGCAGCGCTGGCGTCTGCGACGCGGCGACGCCGCGGCCATCCCGGAGGCGCTGTGGCAGCGCGTGGTGGCGGCGCTGCCGCCGCTGCAGGCGCTGGGCGCCGGCGAATTGGCGCAGCTGCGGTCGCTGGCCGCTGCGTTTTTGGCGCGCAAGCGTTTCAGCGGCGCGCATGGCCTGAGGGTGGACGATTTCAAGGCGTTGTTGGTGGCCGCGCAGGCGTGCTTGCCGTTGCGCTACCGAGGTCTGCCCGCACTGGCGTGGTATGACGGCTTCGTCGGCATCGTCTTGCATCCGCACGAGGTACGCGCGCCGCGGCGCGTCACCGACGAGACCGGCATCGTGCACGAGTACGACGAGGAGCTGGCCGGCGAGGCCATGCAGGGCGGGCCAATCGTGTTGGCCTGGCCGCGCGTGCTCGGCGCCCCCGGCGGCGAGGGCATCGGCCACAACCTGGTGATCCACGAGTTTGCGCACGCGATCGATTTGCATGGCAAGCCGCTCGGCGAGCCGGCCGATGGCTGCCCGCTGCTGCCGCGCGGCTGGTTGGGGCTGGAGGCGCGCGCGGCGCAGGCCCTTTGGCGGCAAGAGCTGCAGGCGGCCTTTGAGGCGCACCGCCGCCGCGTGGTGATGCACGAACACTTCGGCGGCCCGGCGCCGTGGCTCGATGCCTACGGCGCGCAGGCGCCGGCGGAGTTTTTCGCCGTCTCGTGCGAGGCGTACTGCCTCGACCGCGCGCGGCTGGCCACAGAGCACCCGCGCTGGACGGCGCTGTTGGATGCGCTGTTTGCGCATCCGCAGGCGCCCTCCTCAGCCACGGCGTTGCCGCCGCCGTCCGTCAGCGACGCAGCAACACCTTGAGCGCGGCCTGCAGCCGCCGCGCGCGCACCTCGTCGTGCGCGCCGGCCAGCACGCGCGCCACATCCTGCGTCCAGGTCTCGGCGGGGCCGGGCTCGTGACGGCGCGTCAGCAGCTGCAGCTGCAAGCGCCGCCGCGCCTCAAGGTGCTCCGCCGGGGTCGGCAGGTCGGCGGCGATCTCCAGCCGCAGCAGCGCTTCATCCTGCGCGGCGGCGTCGGCAGCAGGCGGGTTGGCCAGCGCTTGCGCCCAAGCCGCGCGCGCCGCCGCTGCGCGCCCCAGTTGAACCGCAGCAGGCAACGCCTGAGCGTCCCGCTGCGCCCAAGCGTGCAGCAGCGCGGTCAACGCCTCGCCGTGAGCCCGCGCGGCCAGCTCTCGCAAGCGCGCCTCGGCGGCCTGCAACGCCTGGCGCTGGGCGCGAAACGCCGCTTCGCCCAAGCGTGGGCGCGCCGGGGCGCGCTCGGGCGGCTGCGGGCGGCGTCCAGCTGCCTCGGCGGGGCGGCTTCGCCCCGAAGCGGCGGCAGCCGGGGCCACGCCAGGGCGGTCATCGCCACGGCGCGCCACCAGAGGCCGCGGCGCAGCAGCGGAGGCCGGTTGAGTTGGACTTTCAGCGGCGGCGGCAGCCGGCGGCTGCGGCGCGGCCTCAGGCGCCGGGGGCTGCTCCACCGCACGGCGCAAGGCGTCCATCGCCGCGCGGATCGCCGCCGCATCGTCCTGCGCGCACGCCTCTTCCAAAGCTTGCGCGGCTTGCAACACCGCCTGATCGTGCGCCGACAGCGCAGCCTGCAGCTGGGCGCGCTCGGCCTGGCGCCGCGCAAAAGCCGCATCCAGCGGCGCGCGAAACGCCTCCCACAGCTTTTGCTCCTGGCGACGCTCCAACGGCACGCGTTGCGCCTCGTGCTGCCAGCGCTGCTGCAGCGCGCGCACCGCGTCGGCGCGCAGGCGCGGCTCGGCCGCCAGCGCCTCCGCTTCGGCGATCAGCGCCTGGCGGCGCCGCACGCTGTCGGCTTGTGCCGCTTCCAGCCGGGCATACGCGGCGGCCATGGCCTCCTTCCACGACTCGCGCAGGGTCGCAAAGACTTTTTCGCTGACCGGCCCGGCTTGCCGCCAGCGCTCGGCGAAAGCGTGCAGGTCGCGCTGCTGCGCTTTCCAGTCTTCGTTCTCGGCATGCGCCGCCGTCCAGGCGCGCAGCTCCTCAATCAGCGCCTGACGCGCCTGTTGCGCCGCTTCGTGTTGCGCCTTGATCTCGTCGCGCCACGCCTGCAGCGCCTCGTGCGCGCGGTTGCAGGCGGCGTCAAAACGCTTCCACAGCGCCTGGTTGGGCGGCGCGCCGCCTTGGTCGATGGCGCGCCACTGCTCGCGCAGTTGGCGAATGGCTTCTTGCAGCGCGCGGCCTTTGGGGCGCTGCGCCTCCTCGCCCTGCGTCAGCGCCTCGGCCTTGGCGAGCAGTTCCTCACGCAACTGGTCGGCGCGCCAACGCGCCCAATCCTCCAGCTCTTTGGCCTTGGCCAGCGCGGCCTGTGCGCGCGCTTCCAATTCCGCACCGGCATGGCGCCCATGCAGCTTGACCCGGTGACGCAGCTCGCCAGCCAGGCGCACCATGGCCTTGGTGTGGCCTTCGGCCAGCTCGCGCTCCAGCGCCTCCAGCGTGGGCAGCAATTCGGCCTGCGCCAGCGCCTGCACGGCTTTGGCTGTCGGGGCCGCCGCGCTGGAAACCGGCTCCCCCCGCAGGGCGCGAATTTCGTCGTCCCACAACGGCACGCCGGGCAGCGCGGCCTGTGCGTCGTCGCGGGCTCGGCGCGCTTGCGCCAGCGCCGAGTCAAACGCTTGCCAAACCGCGGCGACCTGCTGGCGCGCGGTCTGCAGTTGGCCGGCATGGCGCGGCTCCAGATCCGCCGCCGCTGGATCCTGCGCCAACGCCTCGGCGCGGGCCTGCCACTGCGCCACGTCGCGCGCCAGCGCCTCGTGCGCGGCTTCGGCTTCGGCAATGGCGCGGGTGGACAGCAGGTCGATGCGCTGCACCAAGAGGCTGGCCGCCTCGCGCTCGACCTGCACGCGGGTGGTCAGCTCTTCAGCCGCGCGAAGGCGTTGGGCAAGCTGCTGCCGCAGCGACGCCAACGGCTCACGCGACAACGGCGCGCCGGCTTTGGCGGCATCACGCTCCCAAGCCAGCGCATCGGCCAGCGGCAACCGCGTTTGCGCCAGCAAAGCCTGGGCGCGCGCCGCCCACTCGGAGGCGGCTTCTTCTTGGGCGCGCTGGCGCTTGAGCTCCTCCAGCCGCTCTTTGATGATTTTGGCTGCGCCTTTGTCGCGTGGCGCCAACTCGCGGTAAACGTGACGCAGCAGCTCCGCCGCCGGCTGCGTGGCCAGCCAGGCGCGCAGTCGAGCAGCGCGCTCGCCAGCGGTGGGGGCGGCGAACGCGCCGCCCGT
This sequence comes from Tepidimonas alkaliphilus, assembly GCF_007556595.1. Lineage (GTDB taxonomy): Bacteria > Pseudomonadota > Gammaproteobacteria > Burkholderiales > Burkholderiaceae_C > Tepidimonas > Tepidimonas alkaliphila. Next base: position 25,047 of record NZ_VJNB01000013.1, on the reverse strand, counting down.
GAGAGCGTCCAGATCCGCAATGGAGGGCGAAACAGTCGTGTTCACAGCTTGCGTCTGAAGTGAACGGCTGGGCCGTTTTCAATGGGTTGAGCAGCCTTGCCAGGCCATTCGTTTATTGTCGCTCAGCCAGCCCACAGATCCAGCGGCGGATCGTGCACCACGGCTTTCAGCACGTCGGTACGCGACACAAAACCCGCGAGCGCCCCGTCGGCTTGCACCACCGGCACGCCCGGCAGGCCGGTTTCCAGCAGCAACAACGCCAGCCGGCGCAGCAGCGTCGGCGGCTCCACCGCGGGCACCGGCGAGACCATCACCGCCGCCACCGGCTGCGCCAGGAACGCGCGCCACACGAGCGGATGGTCGTCCGGACGCGGCAGTCGGTCGGCGCGCAGCAGCTCCGCGCGCGTCAGCAGCCCGACCAACGCGCCATCCGCGTTCAGCACCGGGGCCTGCCCGAAACCGTGCTGCGCCAACCGTTGCCACGCCTCGCTCACCGGCTGGCGGTCGCTCACGGTGGTGACCGCTCGGCTCATGACGTCGTGCACGCGCTGCAGCGGATGGCGATCGGTTGGAGGGTGTTGCGCCTCGTCGTACGCGTGCAAGGCGGTGACCAGCGTTCGCGGGCGCGCCGGAGCCGACGACGAGTTGCTCTGCGCCAGGCGATCGCCCCGCTGCGGGCCGCGCCCCGCGGCATTGACGGGCACCGACAACGCCTGCGCGGACGAGGAGGCCAAGGCCGGCCAGACGCGGCGCCAGTCTTCAATAGCGCCGCGATAGAGCAAACCCGTAGGTCCGTAAATCGCCAGCATACTGCGCCATCCGTTGGCGGGCCCTAGCTCTGCCGACCCGACGCGACCGTTCCCTTACGCCGCGTCATCGGGCAAAAACAAAGCCTGCAGGTCGCTCAGCCAATCGTAGCCGCGCGTGGTGGGCGCGATGCGCCCGTCGCGCATGTCCAGCCAGCCGCGCGCGCGCGCCGCCTCGATCGGCGCCGATACCGTGGATATCGGCAAGCCGGTGCGTTCGCTAAACAGCGCCAGCTCCACGCCCTCGCGCAGCCGCAGGGCATTGAGCATGAACTCGAACGGCAGGTCGCGCGCGGCCACCTCGTGCTCCTGCGCCACGGGCTGGCCGGCACGCGCCTGCTCCATGTAGCGCCGCGGCTCGCGCCAGCGCACCTGGCGCACGATACGGTCCGCAAAGCTCAGCTTGCCGTGCGCGCCGGCGCCGATGCCGAGGTAGTCGCCGAACGTCCAGTAGTTCAGGTTGTGCACGCAGCGGTGGCCGCGCCGCGCGTAGGCCGACACTTCGTAGCGCTGGAGACCGGCGGCTTCGGTGCGCTCGGTGATGAGGTCCAGCATGGCAGCGGCGGTGTCATCGTCGGGCAGCGGCGGCGGCTGGTGCGCGAACGCCGTGTTGGGCTCGATGGTCAGGTGGTACACCGACAGGTGCGGCGGCTCGAGCGCCAGCGCCTGCTGCAGGTCGCGCGCCAGGTCCGGCAGCGTCTGCCCGGGCAGCGCGTACATCAGGTCGAGGTTGAAGGTGTCGAAGTGGCGCGCGGCCTCCTCGGCCGCCGCCTGGGCCTGCACCGCGTCATGCACGCGGCCCAGCGCGGCGAGCATGCGGTCGTCGAAGCTCTGCACGCCCAGGCTCAGGCGCGTGACGCCGGCGGCGCGGAAGGCCGCGAAGCGCTGCCGCTCGAACGTGCCGGGGTTGGCCTCCAGCGTGATCTCCGCATCGGGCACCAGCGGCAGGCGCGCGCGCACGGCGCTGATCAGCTCGCCGATCACCTCCGGGTCGAAGAGGCTGGGCGTGCCGCCACCGAAGAAGACGCTGACCACCGGGCGGCCCCACACGAGCGGCAGGCTCGCCTCCAGATCCGCCAGCAGCGCCTGCATGTAGTCGCGCTGCGGCAGCGGCCCCTCCTGCCCGCGCGCCACGCCCCAGGCGTGCGAGTTGAAGTCGCAGTACGGGCACTTCCTCAGGCACCACGGCAGGTGCACATAGAGCGCCAGCGGCGGCAGCCGCATCAGGCGCACCTGCCCCGGCCGCTGCCAGTGCAGCACCACCTCGCCCGCAGCCGGCGTGCCCGCCGCGCTCATGCGGCCGGCCACCAGCGCTGCCGCATCAGCGCCAGCATCGCGCGTGCGGCGCGCCCACGGTGGCTGTGCGCGTTCTTCACGTCCGCGGGCAGCTGCGCGAACGTGCAGCCGAACTCCGGCAAAAACATCACCGGGTCGAAGCCGAAGCCGCCGTCGCCGGCTGGCGCGCGCGCGATCAGCCCCTCCACGCGCCCGCTGGCGATCAGCGGCTCGGGGTCGTCGGGGGCGCGCAGCGCCACCAGCGTGCTGACCATTGCGGCGCGGCGGTCCTCCACGTCGCGCATCTGCTCCAGCAGCGCGCGCACGTTGTGGGCATCGCTCTTCGGGTAGCCGAACTGCGTGCAGTAGTGCGCCGTGTCCACCCCGGGGCCGCCGCCGAAGGCCGCCACGCACAGCCCGGCGTCGTCGGCCAGCGCCGGCAGGCCGCTGGCGGCGGCAGCGTGGCGCGCCTTGGCCAGGGCGTTCTCGACGAAGGTGCGGTGCGGCTCCGGCGCCTCGGGGATGCCGAGGCTGCCCTGCGTCACCAGCTCCACCTCCAGCGGCGCCAGCAGCGCCTGCAGCTCGGCCAGCTTGCCGGCGTTGTTGGAGGCCAGCACCAGCCGGCGCGGCGGCTCGGTGCGGCTCATGCGCCGCCTCCCGCCTCGGTGCCGGCCAGCGCCGCGCGCTGCAGCGCGATCAGCTGCTGGATGCCGCGCTGCGCCAGACCGAGCAGCGCGTCCAGCTCGGCGCGCGTGAACGGCGCCCCCTCGGCCGTGCCCTGCACCTCGACGAAGTGGCCGGCGCCGTTCATGACGACGTTCATGTCGGTGGCGCAGGCCGAGTCCTCCACGTAGTCGAGGTCCAGCACCGGACGGCCGCCGACGATGCCGACCGACACCGCCGCCACCGGGTGCAGGATCGGATTGCGCTGCAGCCGCCCCTCGGCCAGCAGCCGGTGCACGGCGTCGTGCGCCGCCACCCAGGCGCCGGTGATGGCGGCGGTGCGCGTGCCGCCGTCGGCCTGCAGCACGTCGCAGTCCAGCGTGATGGTGCGCTCGCCCAGCGCCGCAAGGTCAAACACCGCGCGCAAGGCGCGGCCGATCAGGCGCTGGATTTCCTGCGTGCGGCCGCTTTGCTTGCCGCGCGCGGCCTCGCGCTCGCTGCGCGTGTGCGTGGCGCGCGGCAGCATGCCGTATTCGGCCGTCACCCAGCCCTCGCCGCTGCCCTTCTTGTGCGGCGGCACCTTGTCCTCGACGCTGGCGGTGCACAGCACGCGCGTGCGGCCAAATTCGATCAGCACTGAGCCTTCGGCGTGCACGGTGTAGCCGCGCGTGATGCGCACCGGGCGCAGCTCGTCGGCGGCGCGGCCGTCGTGGCGGCGCGGGCCACCCGTAAGAAGAGCAGAGGGCTCATTCATGGCGATTGGGACGACAAGCGATCAGAGACGCCACCCCCAGAGCGACGGCGGCGCAGCATACCCAGCAAGCGTGACACCCATTTACCGGACGACGCATCCTGCGCCTCATCACGGAAAGCCAAAGCCTGCTGCAACGCAAACACTGAGGGCGGACGCTGCGCCGGATCCAGCATCATGCACCAGCGGGCGGCCTCGCGCAGCACTTCAGAATACACCGAACGCAACGCTTGCAGCGTGGCTGGCACGCGGTCATCTTGCTGGCGCTGCGGCGCCTCGGGCGGCGGGCTGCCCACCATCGCCGCATACAGGCACGCCCCCACCGCATACAAATCGGTCCACGGGCCCAGCCACGCCGCGCCGTCGCGCCGCTGCATTTCCGGAGCGGCAAACCCCGGCGTGAACATCGGCTTGACCCAAGACGCGCCTTCACGCTGCAGGACCTGGCGCGCTGCGCCGAAATCGATCAGCACGGCACGGTCGTCGTCGGTGATCAGGATGTTGGCCGGCTTGATGTCCAGATGCAGCAAGCCGTGCTGATGGACGATGCGCAGTCCGCGCAGCAGCTGATCCAGCAGCGTGCGGATCGCCCCTTCGCGCAAAGTGTGGGGCTGGCGACGCTGACGCGCCCAGATAATGTAGTCTTGCAGCGAAGCGCCCTGCAGGTAGTCCATCACCAAATACACGGTGCCGTGGGCGTGCACGAAGTTTTGCACCCCCACCACGGCGGGGTGGGCGATGCGCGCCAGCGCCCGCCCCTCTTCGAAAAAGCTGCGCAAGCCCAACCGGTACAGCGCTTGACATTCGGGCCGAACCTGCGGCTGACACTGACCCGGCGCGCGGGTGCAAAGGGTAGAGGGAAGGTATTCCTTGATGGCCACCGCGCGGCCCTGCGGATCGCGGGCGCGGTAAACCAGACCGAAGCCGCCGACGGCCAACAGCTGCTCGATCCGATACAGACCCACCTGGGTGTCCATCGGCAAGGGAGCCGGCTGGGTCTTTGTCATAATCGCATCCGCGCCCGGTGTGGCGGCACACCGCTTCAGCGCGCAGCCCTCGTCAACCAACCCATCGATGCCAGTTTACAGCATGACCGGCTACGCCTCGGCGCGTGGCCCCGTCGTTCCTCAAACTCTTGATTCCGAGGCTGAATCCTCAGCGCCCAGCCTGGTGGTTGAAGTGCGCTCGGTCAATGGGCGCTTTTTGGATTTGGCGTTACGCCTGCCCGACGAGTTGCGGGCCGCCGAACCCGCCCTGCGCGAGCGTGTCGCCAGCTGCCTGCGGCGCGGCAAAGTGGAATTGCGCGTCGCGTTGGAGCTGGGCGGCCCTGCAGGTCTGCGCCTGCCCAGCAGCCACGAGCTGCAACGCCTGCTGGCGCTGCAGGATCAGGTGCGCGCGTGGCTGCCGCAAGCCGCGCCGCTGTCGGTGGCCGATGCGTTGCAGTGGACGCAGCGCCACGCCGCTGTGCCCGCGCAGGCTCATGAGGCGCTGCTGTCGCTCACCGATCAAGCGCTGCAGGCGCTGCAGAGCGCCCGCGCGCGCGAAGGCCATAAACTCACCGCGATGCTGCAAGAGCGCCTGGCGCAATTGCGCGAGCGGATTCAGCAGGCCCAGCCGCTGGCGCCTCTGGCCGTGGAGCAGCAGCGCCAGCGTTATCTGCAGCGTCTGCACGAAGCGCTCGGCGCGGCCCACGCCGCCGACACCCCCGCGCTGCAAGAGCGCGTGCTTGCCGAAGCCACGGCATTTGCCCTGCGCATCGATGTGGCCGAAGAGCTAACCCGGCTGGCTGCGCATGTGGACGAGATGCAACAGCTGCTGCGCCAAGGCGGCGAAGTGGGCAAACGGCTGGACTTTTTGGCGCAGGAACTGCACCGCGAAGCCAACACCCTGGGCGCCAAATCCGCCAGCCTGGAGCTGACGCGCCTGAGCGTGGACATGAAGGTGCTGATCGAGCAGATCCGCGAACAAGTGCAAAACCTGGAGTAAGCCGCCGATGCAGCCGCAGCAAGGCAACCTGTTCGTGGTGGCCGCCCCCAGCGGGGCAGGCAAGTCCAGCCTGGTCAAGGCCCTGCTGGAAGTGGATGCGCGGCTCAAGCTGTCGATCTCGCACACCACGCGCGCACCGCGCGGCCAAGAAGTGCACGGGCGCGAATACTATTTCGTCAGTGACGCCGAGTTTGACCGCATGGTGGCCGAAGGAGCCTTTCTGGAATGGGCCCAGGTGCACGGCCACCGCTACGGCACCTCGCGCCTGGGCATCGAAGCGCGCATGGCCGCCGGCGAAGACGTGGTGCTGGAGATCGACTACCAAGGCGCACTGCAAATTCGCCGCCAGTTTCCTGCCGCGGTGCTGATTTTTATCTTGCCGCCAAGCTGGGACGAACTGCGCGCGCGCCTGCAGCGCCGCGGCGAAGACAGCGCCGACACCATCGAGCTGCGGCTGCACAACGCCGCGCGCGAGATGGCGCACGTCGATCATTTTGACTTCGTTATAATCAACGATATTTTTGAGCGGGCGCTGTTCGATTTGAAAGCCATCACGCATGCGCAGCGGCTTCGCGTTGCTGCTCAGCGCCGCGCTCATCCCCAGATCTTCGCTGCACTGGGGCTTTCTGACACCGCCATCTAAGCCAGTATCAGCAAACCGGAGGTTCTATGGCCCGCATCACGGTGGAAGACTGCCTGGAAAAAATCCCCAACCGCTTTCAGCTCGTGCTGGTGGCCACCTATCGCGCGCGCATGCTCAGCCAGGGTCATGCGCCCAAGATCGAAACCCGCAACAAGCCTGCGGTGACGGCGCTGCGTGAGATTGCCGCCGGGCTGGTGGGGCTGGAAATGCTCAAAAAAGTGCCAGTCTGATCGCAGTGCACAAGGCGATCGCCCAAGGCGCCGGCGCGCGGCGCCTTTTTTGTTTACATTAGGGGGGTGAGCGTCGCCGTCGCCCCCGCCCCTAGCGCCGCCGTCCCGACGGTGCGGCCCGCTGTGCCGCCGGCGCAGGCCGCCGCCAGTGCCGCGGCGGCGAGCTTTGCCGCGCTGGAAGCCAGCCTCGACTACCTCGGCGCCAGCGAAATCGAGCAGGTGCGCCAGGCGTATCGCTTCGCCGACCAGGCGCACCTGGGCCAGCTGCGCAAGAACGGCGACCCCTACATCACCCACCCGATCGCGGTGGCGCAGATCTGCACGCAGTGGAAGCTGGACGCGCAGGCGCTGATGGCCGCGCTGCTGCACGATGTGTTGGAGGACTGCGGCGTCACCAAGGCCGAGCTCACCGAGCGCTTCGGCCCTGCGGTGGCCGAGCTCGTCGATGGCCTGACCAAGCTTGACAAGCTGCAGTTTGACAGCCGCGAACAGGGCCAGGCCGAGTCGTTTCGCAAGATGCTGCTGGCCATGGCGCGCGACGTGCGCGTCATGCTGATCAAGCTGGCCGACCGACTCCACAACATGCGCACGATGGGCGACATGCCGCGCCACAAGTGGGCGCGCATCTCGCGCGAGACGCTGGAAATTTACGCCCCGATCGCCTATCGCCTCGGCCTCAACAACCTCTACCGCGAGCTGCAAGATCTGGCTTTTCGCCACCTGCACCCGTGGCGCTACCAGGCGCTGTCCAAGGCGCTGGCGCGCTCGCGCGCGCGGCGCAAGGATTTGATCGCCCGCGTGCAAGGCGAAGTGGAGGCCGCGTTCGCACGCAGCGGCCTGCAGGTGCGCATCGCCGGGCGCGAAAAGACGCTCTACTCCATCTACCACAAGATGGACACCAAGCACCTGTCGTTTGCGCAGGTGACGGATATCTACGGCTTTCGCATCATTGTGCCGCAGGTGCTGGACTGCTACACCGCCTTGGGCGTGCTGCACCAGCTCTACAAGCCGATGCCGGGCAAGTTTCGCGACTACATCGCCATCCCCAAGGTCAACGGCTACCAGTCGCTGCACACCACGCTGATCGGCCCGTTTGGCACCGCCATCGAATTTCAGCTGCGCACCCCCAGCATGGACGCGGTGGCCGAATCCGGCATCGCCGCGCACTGGCTCTACAAAACCGGAGACGCCGCGCAAGCGTCGGCGCAAGCGCTCAACGCGCAATGGCTGCAATCGCTGCTGGACATCCAGCAAGAAACCAAAGACTCCGGCGAGTTTTGGGACCACGTCCGCATCGACCTGTTCCCGGACTCGGTCTACGTCTTCACGCCGAAGAGCAAGATCCTGGCGCTGCCGCGCGGAGCCACCGCGGTGGATTTTGCCTACGCCATCCACAGCGACATCGGCCACCGCGCCATCGGCGCCACCATCAACGGCGAGCAGGTGCCGCTGCGCACCGAGCTGCACAACGGCGACGTGGTGGAGATCATCACCTCGCCGCACGCCCACCCCAACCCGGCGTGGCTTGGTTTCGTGCGCACCGGGCGCGCGCGCTCCAAAATCCGCCACTACCTCAAGACCCTGGCGCAGGAGGAAGCGCGCGCCCTGGGCGAGCGGCTGCTGCGCCAAGCGCTGCGCGCCGAGGGCTACGCCCACCTGCCCGGCGACGACGCCTCCGGCCAGTCCGTCTGGGACAAGTTGCTGCGCTTAAGCGGCACGCGCAGCCGCGACGAGCTGTTGGTGGACATCGGCCAGGGACGGCGCATCGCCGGCATGGTCGGCAAGAAGCTGGCCGCGCTGCTGGCCGAAGGCGGCCAGCGCCCCGACGCGCTGCTGATCACGCAGGAGCGCTTTGGCGCCCCCGCCGAAGACCAACCCAGCCAGGGGGTGGTGGTGCTCGACGGCAGCGAAGGCAGCTCCATTGTTTATGCCAGCTGTTGCCGGCCGATTCCAGGCGACCGCATCGTCGGCTACCTCGGCAAGGGCGAGGGGCTGGCCGTGCACACCGAGGACTGCCCGGTGGGCCGCCGCTTGCTGCAGCGCGATCGCGAGCGCTTCCTTGAGGTGGAGTGGGCGGAAGAGCGCACCCGCACCTTTGAATCAACGATCGCCGTCACCGTCCGCAACGGCAAAGGCGTGTTGGCGCGGGTGGCCGCCGCCATCGCGGCAGCGGAGGCCGACATCACCCACCTCCACATGGGCGACGAAGCGGCGCAGAGCACCACCGAGCTGCGCTTTACAGTGGCCGTGCACGACCGGGTTCACTTGGCGCAAATCCTGCGCCAGCTGCGCCGCACCCCCTCGGTGCTGCGCGCGCAGCGCGTGCGCCCGCCGCGCGCGCCAGAGGGACACTGAGGCCCTGCCCCGTGTTCAGCCCCGGGCGGGGGCCGGGTACGTTACCCGCACCACCTCCAGCGTCTGCACCCCCGCCGGCGTGCGCAGCCGCACTTCATCGCCCTCGCGCGCCTTCAGCAGCGCCTGCGCCACCGGCGAAATCCAGCTGATCTGTCCCTGCGCGCTATCAGCCTCGTCGATGCCGAGGATCGTCACCGTCTCCTCGCTGCCGTCCTCACGCGCGTAGGTGACGGTGGCGCCGAAGAACACCTGATCCTTGCCGTGGTGCACGCTCGGATCCACCACCTCGGCGATTTGCAGCCGCTTGGTCAGAAAGCGAATCCGGCGGTCGATCTCGCGCAGCCGCTTCTTGCCGTAGAGGTAGTCGCCGTTTTCGGAGCGGTCGCCGTTGCTGGCCGCCCACGCCACCGTCTCCACCACGCGCGGCCGCTCCTCGTCCAGCAGCCATTTGAGCTCCTGCTGCAGCCGCGCGTAGCCCTGCGGCGTGATGTAGTTCTTGCCGCCCGCCGGAACGCGCAGCCCCGCCGGCAGCGCCTCGTCGTCCTCGTCATGGTCCTGCTCGCGCACGAAAGCCTTGCTCATGGGGCGGATGGTAGCGCAGGGGGCAATTGGACCACGCCACGGCCGCACGGATTGGTGTGGCATCCTCTACGATTAGCGGCCGTGACAGCCTTTTTCTCCCCTGAGACCAGCATGCTGCGCATCGTCCAGAGCGACCGCATCGAGACGCTGCTGCAGCGCGCCGCGGCCGAGGCCGCCGAGGCGCAGGCGGCGCAGCCGCTGCAGCCGCAGCGCTGGCTGGTGGCCAGCCACGGCATGGCGCAGTGGGTGCAGCAGGCGCTGGCGCAGCGCGACGGCGTCTGCGCGGGGCTGGAGTTCCTGTTGCCGGCGCAGTGGCTGTGGCAGACCTACCGCGCCGTGCTGGGCGAAGCGGCGGTGCCGGATGAGGCGCCGCTGGACCGCGGCCCGCTGCGCTGGCGCCTGTGGCGGCTGCTGCCGACGCTGGCGCGGGCGGCGGACGCGGCGGTCTTCGCCCCGCTGATCCACTACCTGGGCGACGGCGACCCGCTACGGCGCGCGCAGCTGGCGCGCCGCGTGGCGGACCTGTTCGACCAATACCAGATCTACCGGCCCGACTGGTTGGCCGACTGGGCCGCCGGGCACGACCGCCTGCGCGATGCCGAGGGCCGCGTGGAACCGCTGCCGGAGGACGAGCGCTGGCAGCCCGCGCTGTGGCGGCTGCTGCGCGCCGACGCCGAGGCCCAGGGCCACCGCTGGCCCAGCCGCTGCGACATCCACGCCGCGTGGCTGCAGCGCATGGCCGACGCGCGCGCCTGCCCGCTGCCGGCGCGCGAGCCGCCGCGGCTGACGGTGTTCGGCGTCAGCGCCCTGACACCCGACGTGCTGCAGGCGCTGCAGGCAGTGGCGCGCTGGCGCGACGTAGCCGTCTATGTGCTGAACCCGGCGCGCACCGACTGGTTCGACCGCGACGGCGCGCGCACCGGCCACCCGCTGCTGGCGGCCTGGAGCCGACAGGGGCGCGAGTTCATCGCCGGGCTGCAGGCGCTGGCCGCCGAGGAACCGCCCGCCGGTCTGCCCCCGGTGACGCTGGACGACGCCTGGGACGACGAGCCCGCCGATGAGGCCGCCCCGCCGCACCTGCTGGCGCAGTTGCAGGACGACCTGCGCCACGGCCGCGCGCCCGGCGAACGCACATGGCCGCCGCTGGATCCGGCGCGCGACGGCTCGCTGCGGCTGCACGTCTGCCACACCCTGCTGCGCGAGGTGGAGGTGCTGCACGACCAGGTGCTGGCCGCGCTGCAGCGCGACCCGACGCTGCAGCCGCGCGACATCGCCGTCTTCGCGCCCGACATCGCCGCCTACGCGCCACTGGTGCACGCGGTGTGGGGCAGCCTGCCGCCGGACGATGCGCGCCGCATACCCTACCAGATCGCCGACGTGGAGGACGACACCGCCGCGCGCCTGCGCGAGCTGCTGCGCGCCCTGCTGCACCCCGAGGCGCTGCGCCTGAGCGGCAGCGAGGTGCTGGACTGGCTCGACATCCCGGCGGTGGCGCGCGCCTTCGGCCTGGGGGCGGACGACCTCGACACGCTGCGCGCGTGGCGGCGCGAGGCCGCGATCCGCTGGGGCCTGGACGGCGCGCACCGCCAGCGCCTGGGGCTGGCCACGGGCGGCACCGCGCTGGCCGAACGCTACACTTGGCGCGAGGGGCTGCAGCGCCTGTGGCTGGGCGCCGTGCTCGGCGCCGAGGACGAGCCGTGGCAGGACCGCCTGCTGCCGGCGCGCGGCGTGGCGGTGCTGCAGGCTGAGCGGCTGCACCGGCTGCAGTCCTTCATCGACGCCGTGGCGACGTGGACCGCGCGCCTGGCCGAGCCGACCGACGCCACCGGCTGGGCCGACCGGCTGCATGCGCTGCTGGCGCAGTTCCTGCAGCCGGCGGCGGACGACGTGGAGGGGACGCTGGCGGTGGCGCGGCTGCGCGCCGCAGCAGATCGCTGGGCGCGGCAGGCCGCCGAGGCCGGCACGGAGCTGATTCCCGCCGCCGTGGTGGCCGACACGTGGCTCGCGCTGGCCGGTGGCGGCGGCGCGCCCGCCCGCTTCCTCGGCGGCGGGGTGACGTTTGCGACGCTGCTGCCGATGCGCGCGGTGCCGTTTCGCCATATTTACCTGCTCGGCCTGCACGACGGCAACTTCCCGCGCCGGCCGCAGGGCGACACGCACGACCTGATGGCCGCGATGCCGCGCCCCGGCGACCGCCTGCGCCGGCACGAGGACCTCTACCTGCTGCTGGAGGCGGTGCTGTCGGCGCGCGACCACCTCGGCATCTCGTGGCTGGGCCGTCACCCGGTGGACGACACCGAGCGCCAGCCGGCGCTGCCGGTGGCCCAGCTGCGGCACCACCTGAACCGCCAGTGGCGGCTGGCGCCTGGGATGGCGGGCGACGTGGCCGCGGCGCTGACGCGCGCGCACCCGCTGCACCCGTTCGACCCCGCCAACTTCAGCCCGGCGCCGGTGGCCGACGGCGCCGCCCCGCCGCTTGCAGGCGCGTTCAGCTACGCGCGGGAGTGGCTGGCCGCGGGCGGGGCCGCCCCGGAACCCGCCACCCCGCGCGCTGCGCCAACCATCCTGCCGCGCCCGGACGAGCCGATCCCGGTGACGGTGACGGCGCTGGCCGATCTGCTGCAGGACCCGGCGCGCGCCTACGCGCGCCAGCGCCTGGGGCTGGCGCTGCCACACGACGACGAGGCCGACGACGACACCGAACCATTCGAACCCGACCGCCTGCAACAGTGGCGCACGCGGCTGGCGTGGGTCAACGCGGTGGTGGACGCAGCCTTGGCCGGCGCCGACGAAGCCGCCGCGCAGGCCGCCGCCCGGCGCGCCTGCCGCCGCGCCGAGCTGGCCGGTGACTGGCCCGCCGGGCCCGTCGGAGCATGGCTCGCACGCGACTGGGACGAGGCGATCCTCCGCGTCTGGCAGCACGCCCGGGAACTGGCGGCGCGCCACCCTCACCCGGTGGCCGAGCGGGCGCGGCTGGAGACGACGCTCGTGCTGCCGGACGGCCCGACGCTTGCGATCCGCGACGTGCTGCCGGCGCTGCGGCGCGGCGACGACGGCGCGCTGGCGCGGCTGGTGACGCTCGGCAGCGCCCTCGTGGAAGGCAAGAAGGCCGACTCCGGACATTACGTGCTGCACCGGCTGCTGCGCCCCTGGGTCGAGCACATCGCGCTCAACGTCGCGCTTGGGCCCGTGACGAGCTGGATCGCCACCCCTCAGGGCGTCGGGCGGATGCGGCCGCTGGCGCCGCAGACCGCCACCGCGGTCTGGACGACCCTGGGGCAGGCATGGCACGCCGGCCTGCACGGCCCCGCCCCGCTGCCGCTGCCGCGCCACGCCGCCGCGGTCTACTGGGGCAAGCTGCGCGGCAAGGACGCCAACCCCGCCGCGGCGTGGGAGGCCGCCCGCAAGGCCTATGAAAAGGACCACGGCCAGGCCAAGGAGCCGCTGTGGCGGCGCCATTACCCGACGTTCGAGACGCTGGCCGGCCCGCGCGAGGCGCACACGGACGGGCCGTTCGCCCACTGGACGCAGGCGCTGCTCGCGCCGCTGCACGCCCACCTGGCCAGCGGCCACGGCGACCGTGACGCATCCGCCGAGGAGACCGCCGCATGAGCGCCGACCTGCCCCAACTGGATCCGCTGACCCTGCCGCTTGCGGGCAGCCAGCTGATCGAGGCCAGCGCCGGCAGCGGCAAGACCTGGACGATGGCGCTGCTGGCGGTGCGGCTGGTGCTGGGCGCGCCGCCGGAAGAGGCCGGGCTGCCGCCGCTGTCACCGCGGCAGATCCTGGTCGTCACGTTCACCGACGCCGCCACGCAGGAACTGCGCAGCCGCATCCAGGCGCGCCTGCTGCAGGCCGCCGCGGTCTTTGGCGGCGAAGCGCTCGACCCGGCCGACGCGGCGGTGCAGCGGCTGCTGGCGCTGCGTGATCGTTACCCGCAAACCCAATGGCCCGCGCTGGCGCGCCGCCTGACCGAGGCCGCCGACGCGCTGGACGAGGCGCCGATCAGCACCCTGCACGGCTGGTGCCAGCGCATCCTGCGCGAGCAGGCGCTGCTCAGCGGCGAGCCGTTTGCGCCGCGCATCCTGCAGGACACCGCCGCGCTGCGCCGCGAGGCGGTGCGCGACTGGTGGCGGCTGCACGTGCTGCCGCTGGACGAGGCCGACGCCGCGGCGGTGCTGGAGGTCTGGGACTCGCCGGACGAGCTGGACCAGGCCATCAAGGACCTGCTCGAGCACGCCGAGCTGTGGGCGGCGCAGGATCCGGGCCTGCCGACGCGCAGCCTGCCCGACGTGGCGCAGCAGGCCGAGGCCACGCGCGCGCAGGCGCTGGCGGCGCTGAAGGCCCCGTGGCCGGCGTGGATCGACGAAGCCGAGAAGGTGCTCGGTCAACACGGCCTGCTGAAGCACATCAGCACGCCGCACTGGGTAAAGACATGGTTGGCCAACCTCCGAACCTGGGCCGCTGACCCGCTCGATGCGAAATGCCCTCTGACGGAGAAGGCGATCGCCAAGTTCACGCTCGAGCACCTGCGCACCAAGGGCGGCCCCCTCCCCTCCGAGGTCGAGACACTGCCGCTGCTGCGCGAGCTGCCGGAACTGGAGGCGCGCCTGGCCGCCCTGCCCGGCGCGCACGGGGCGCTGACGCGCCACGCCGCGGTGTGGGTGGCGCAGCGCATGCGCGCGCAGCTGCGCACCGCCGAGCAGCTCACCTTCGACGAGATGCTGCGCCGCGTGGACGAGGCACTCGCCGGCCCGCAGGGTGCGGCGCTCGCCCAGCGCCTGCGCCAGCAGCAGCCGGTGGCACTGGTCGATGAATTCCAGGACACCGACCCGCGCCAGTGGCGCATCCTGCAGGCCATCTACCGGCCCGAGCAGCCCCCCCCCGGCACCGCGCTGCTGCTGATCGGCGACCCCAAGCAGGCCATCTACGCCTTCCGCCACGCCGACATCCACAGCTACCTGCAGGCGCGCGCCGCCTGCGCCGGGCGCATCTGGTCGCTGGCGGTCAACCACCGCAGCAGCACGGCGATGGTGCAGGCGGTCAACGCCCTGTTCAGCCACGCCGAGCGCACGCTGCCGGACGGGGCGTTCGGCTTTGCGCGCGCTGGCGTGCAGCCGGTGCCGTTCCTGCCGGCGCAACCGCACGGCCAGCCCGAGCGCTGGCGCGACGACGATGACGCAAGCGGCGCGGCGCTGACCTTCGCGCTGTGGCGGCCCGAGACGGAGAAGCTCACGCGCGACGACGTGCGGGAGCGGCTCGCCGCCGCCTGCGCGGCCACGGTGGCGCGTTGGCTCAAGGGCTCGGCGGCGGGGCGCTGCGGCTTCGAGCGCGACGGGCGGCTGCGCCCGCTGCAGCCGCAGGACCTGGCCATCCTCGTCAACGACGGCCAGGAGGCGCAGGCGATCGCGCGCGCGCTGCGCCGGCATGGACTCGCCAGCGCCTACCGGTCCGAGAAGACCTCGGTGTGGGACGGCCCCGAGGCCGACGACCTGCAGGCGTGGCTGCACGCCTGCGCCCACCCGCACGACCGCGACGCCCTCGCCCACGCGCTGCTGACGCCGGCCCTGGGGCTGGATGCGGCGGCACTGGCCGCGCTGCTGCACGACGAGGACGCCTGGGACGCGACGCTTTCGCGCTTTGCGCGCTACCACGCGCTGTGGCAGCGCCACGGCGTGCTGGCCGCGGTGCGCGCGCTGATGCACGACTTCGGCGTCGCCGCGCGGCTGCTGGCTCGCCCCGCCGACCACCCGAGCCCCGGCGCGCGGGCGCTGGCGGATCTGCTGCACATGGCCGAATGGCTGCAGCAGGCCGCGCGCCAGCGCGGCCGCGGCGGGGTGGAAGCGACGCTGGCGCTGCTGCGCCTGGCGCGGCAGGAAGGCGCCACCCCCTCCTCCGCCGGCGACGACCCGACGCTGACCGGCGTGGAGCGCCGCCTCGACGGCACGCCGCAGGCCATCCCCGTCATCACCGTGCACAAGGCCAAGGGGCTGCAGTTTCCGCTCGTGCTGCTGCCGTTTGCCGGGCGCGCGCGCCCGCTGACCGACAAGCGCAACCCTCCAGACGTGCTGCGCTGGCACGACGACGCGGGCCGCGCGCACGTGACGCTGCCCGACGAAGGCGAGCCATGGCTGCGGGCGCTCGAGCGCGCCGAGCGCGAACGCCTGCTGGAAGACACGCGCAAGCTCTACGTCGCGCTGACACGCGCGGTGCACCTGACCTGGGTCGGCGTGGCGCTGGAGCCGGGCCTGGCCTCCAGCGCGCTGGCGCGCCTGCTCGGGCTGCAGGGGGCGGATGCCGCCACGCTGGCCGAGCAGATGCCAGAGCGGCTGCAGGCGCTGGCGCAGGCCAGCGGCGGCACGGTCGCCTGCACCCGGCTGCCCGACGACGAGGCGGCCCCAGCCGACCGCGCCATCCCCCACGCCGCGGCGCCTGCACGCCCCGCCGTCCGGGCGCACGTGGCGCGCCCGCGCGGGGGCCCGCCGTGGTGGATCGCCAGCTACAGCGCGCTGGCGCGCGCTGCGCACGACGCCCCGGCCAGCGCCGACGCCGCCACCGAGGCGCACGTCGGCGACGACGATCCCGGCGGAACCGGCCCTGAGATCGCCGGCCCCGGTGAGGCCCCCACCGCCGCACCGTGGCACCGCTGGCCGCGCGGCGCGCAGCCCGGCGTGGCGTTGCACGCGCTGCTGGAAGCCTGCCACCGCCACGGCTGGCCCGCGGGCGCCCCGGATGCCCTGCAGCCGCTGGCGCAGCGCACGCTGCAGGGGCTCGGCTGGGCGGCGGAGCGCCTGCCGGCCGACGCCGAGGATCTGGCCCAATGGGCGCACGCGATCGGCGACGCCGCGCTGACCTTGCCCGGCAGCCCGGGCGTGCGGCTGCGCGACCTCACGCACGCCGAGCCGGAGGTGCCGTTCTGGCTGCGCATCGACGCCGCCGCCGAGGCGCGCGCGCTCGACCGCCTGCTGCTCGCCTGCGTCGCGCCGGGCCAGCCGCGCCCGGCGCTCGCCGCCGTCACGCTGCACGGGATGCTCAAAGGCTTCATGGACCTGGTGTTCGAACACGACGGGCGCTACTGGGTGTTGGACCACAAGTCCAACGCGCTCGGGCCCGACGACGCCGCCTACCACGCCGCGGCGGTGCAGGCCGAGGTGCTGCGCCAGCGCTACGACGCGCAGGCGGCGCTCTATCTGCTGGCGCTGCACCGCTGGCTGGCGCAGCGGCTGGGGCGGCGCTACGAGCCGGCGCGGCATCTGGGCGGGGCGCTGTGCGTGTTCTGGCGCGGCGTGGCCGCCCCCGGCGCCGGCGTCTGGCATCTGGCCGAACCGTGGCCGCTGGTGCGGCGGCTCGAGGCCCTGTTCACGGGCGCGGAGGTGACGGCATGACCACGCCCCACCCCGATCTGGAAGCCTGGCTGCAGCGCGGCCTGCAGGCCGGCGAGCTGCGCCCGGCGGAGGCGACGCTGGCACGCCAGGCCGCCGCGCTGTGCCCGCAGGCAAGCCTGGAGGCGCTGCTGGCCACCGCGCTGCTGATGCGCCGCGCCGCCGACGGTCACGTCGCCTGGCGCTGGGCCGAAGCCCGTGCGGACGACGCCAGCGGCCCCTGCGCGCGCTGGCTGCTGCAGCGCCTGCACGCCGACGGGCCGGCGGTGCTGAGCGGCCCCGGCTGGGTCGGCGCGGGCGCGCCGCTGACCCCGGTCGTGGCCAGCGGCGGCGTGCTCTACCTGGGCCGCCACTTCCGCCGCGAGCGTGAGGTGGCGCAGGCGCTGGCGCAGCGGCTGACCGCCGCCGACGCGCCCGCCCCCGACGCCGTGCGGCCGTGGATCGAGGCGCTGTTCGGCCCGCCGCCCACCGAGCCGGATGCGCAGCGGCTGGCCTGCGCGCTGGCGCTGCGGCAGCGGCTGGCGGTCATCACCGGCGGCCCCGGCACCGGCAAGACCACCACCGTCGCGCGGCTGCTGGCGCTGCTGCAGGGGCTGGCGCTGCAAGGCGGCGGCGTGCGGCTGGCCGTGGGCCTGGCGGCCCCCACCGGCAAGGCCGCCGCGCGCCTGAGCGCCGCGCTGGCCGACGCCTGGCGACAGCTCGCCACCCGGGCGCTGCCGCTGCCGTGGGCGACGCTGCAGCCGCACCTGCCACGCCGCGCCGTCACCGTGCACGCGCTGCTGGGCCAGCGGCCCGACGGCAGCGGCGCGCGCCACGACGAGCGCCAGCCGCTGCCGCTGGACGCGCTGGTGGTCGATGAGGCGTCGATGGTCGATCTGGAGCTGCTGCACGCGCTGCTGCGCGCGCTGCCGCCGCAGGCGCGGCTGGTCCTGCTCGGCGACCGTGACCAGCTCGCCTCGGTGCAGGCCGGCGCGGTGCTGGCAGAGCTGTGCGCGCACGCGCGCGAGGGCCGCTGGCGCCCCGAAACGGGCGCGTGGCTCACCGCCACCACCGGGCAGGCCCCGCCGACCGAATGGATCGACGCCGGCGGCGACGCGCTGGACCAGGCGGTGGCGATGCTGCGCCGCAGCCACCGCTTCGACGCCGGCGGCGCCATCGGCCGCTGGGCCGCCGCCGTGCGCGACGGCGACGAGGACGCCGTGCAGGCGCTGCTGCGCGACCCCGGCGAGGGCGTCGGCGTCCACCTCGGCGCGCAGGCCGCCGATGGCTGGCTGGACACTTGGCGCGCAGCGGTGGCCCCATGGCTGCAGGCGGCGGCGCAGCCGCCGGCGGACGGCGACCCCGACGCCTGGGCCGCCGGCCTGCTGCAGGGCCAGGCGCGGCTGCAGGTGCTGGCGGCGCTGCGGCGCGGGCCGTGGGGCGTGGAGGGGCTGGACGCGCGCCTGCAGGCGGAGGCCGCGCGCCTGGCCCCGCACGCCCCCGTCGGCCCCTATGGCTGCAGCGGCCAGCCGTGGCTGGTCACGCGCAACCAGCCGCGCCTGGGCGTCATGAACGGGGACCTGGGCCTGCTGCTGGCGCGGCCGCACGCCGATGGCACGCGCCGCTGGCGCCTGGCGCTGCCGTCGCCGCAGCGGCCGGGCGGCGTGCAGTGGGTTGCCGCCGGGCAACTCGCCGACACCGCGAGCGCCTGGGCGCTGACGGTGCACAAGGCGCAGGGCAGCGAATTCCACCACGTGGTGCTGGTGCTGCCGCCGGAGGCCGACAGCCCCATCCTGACGCGGGAGCTGCTCTACACCGGCCTGACGCGCGCGCGCGAGCGGCTCACGCTCGTGCTGCCGGGCGGCGAGGCGACGCTGCGCGCGGCGCTGCGGCGGCGCACCGAACGCGACAGCGCCCTGCGCGACGCGCTACGTCGGGCGCTACCATAAGCGGCAGAATAAGCGAACGATCGTTCGCTGGTGAGTTGGCCATGCCACCCACACGGCGCCCGTTGCCCCAGCCACGGCTGCGCTGCCTGCCACCGATGATTCCCGCCACAACGCCCCTCATCGTCTTCTCGCACGCCAACAGCTTTCCGTCCGGCACCTACCGCGTGCTGTTCGAGGCGCTGCGCGCGCGCGGCTGGCGCGTCGAGGCGCTGGAGAAGTTCGGCCACGACCCGCGCTACCCGGTCACCAGCAACTGGCCGCACCTGGTGCGCCAGCTGGCCGACTTCGTGACGCAGCAGGTGCAACCCCAGGGCGAGCCGCTGTTCCTCGTCGGGCATTCGCTCGGCGGGTTCCTCAGCCTGATGACCGCGGCGCTGCACCCGCAGCTGGGCGGCACGCCGGTGCGCGGCGTGGTAATGCTGGACTCTCCGGTGCTGGGCGGCTGGAAGGCGCGCGCGCTGGCCGCCGCCAAGCACACGCGGCTGATCGGCGCCGTCTCGCCCGGGCGCATCAGCCGCAAGCGGCGCAACCGCTGGGCCAGCGCCGCCGAGGCGCTGGAGCACTTCCGCCACAAGCGGGCGTTCGCGCGCTGGGATCCGCGCGTGCTGCAGGACTACGTCGCCCACGGCACCCACGACGAGGTCGGCCCGGATGGCAGCGTGCAGCGGGTGCTCAGCTTCGACCGCGACGTCGAGACCGCCATCTACAACACCCTGCCGCACCACCTGGATCGGCTGCTGCGCCGTCACCCGCTGCGCTGCCCGGTGGCCTTCATCGGCGGCACCGAGTCGGAGGAGATGCGCCGCGTGGGCCTGACGCTGACGCACAAGCTGTGCGGCCGCACGCCGTCGCCGCGGCTGCAGTTCCTGCCCGGCACGCACCTGTTCCCGATGGAGCTGCCGCAGGCCACCGCCGAGGCGATCGACCGCGCACTGCGGAATTTTATGGCGTCCAGTCCACCCAGCCTAGCCAGCCGCTGAGCGCGATCAACGCGCCAAAGCCGATGCGGTACCACGCGAACGGCACGAAGGTGTGAGTGGATACATAGCGCAACAGCCACTTCACGCACACCCATGCCGAGGCAAACGACACCACCAGCCCCACCGCGAAGAACGGCGCGTCGGCGGCGCTCAGCAACGCACGGTGCTTGTAGAGATCGTAGGCCGCGGCGCCGAACAGCATCGGGACCGCGAGAAAGAAGCTGAACTCCGTGGCGGCGCGGCGCGAGAAGCCCAGCGCCATCGCGCCGATGATGGTGGCGCCGGAGCGGCTGACCCCCGGGATCAGCGCCAGGCACTGGATCAGCCCGACGCCGAGCGCATCGCGCCAGCCGATCGCATCCACGTCGTCCAGCCGCGGCGAGCGGCGGCGCTGCCACGCCTCCACGGCCAGCATCACCACGCCGCCGGCGACGAAGCCCGCCGCCACCACCCAGGCGTTGAAGAGATACGCCTTGATCGGCCCGATGAACAGAAAACCCGCCAGCGCCGCCGGAAAAAAACCAATCAGCACGTTGGCCGCGAAGCGCTGCGCCGGACGCTGCGTGGGCAACCCGGTCAGCGTGGCCAGCAGCCGCTGCCAATACAGCCCCACGACCGCCAAGATCGCGCCGGTCTGGATCACCACCTCGAACACCTTGGTGCGCTCATCTGGCAGGTTTAGCAACGCCGCCGCCAGGATCAGGTGGCCCGTCGAAGAAACAGGAATAAATTCCGTCAAGCCCTCCACCACCCCCATCAGGGCGGCTTTGAGCAGCAAAAGGAAATCCATGACGCGCAGGTCGCTTGACACCGATTTAGTTTAGCCGGCATGCACGCGCCAACTCCGGGCGACCGGATGCGGCCTGCGCGGCGCTGCGCGCTGGCAGCGGGCGGTTGCTTGACCGCTTAGTCGTCGTCACGCCAAGCGCGCGGGCCGTGCCAACCCGGCGCGGCGCCCCAGACGACGGCGGAGCCTGCCGGCCCCCAACCGTAGGCATAGGGATGCCGGTGATGCGGATGCGGCTTGCGCGGACGCGGCTCTTTGACAATCACCACCGGCGCTGCGGGCGCCCACACCACCGGGGGCGCCCCCCAGACCACCGGCGCCGGCGGCACCACCACCGCCGGCGGCGTCACCACCACGGGCGGTGTCACCACCACCGGGCGCGCGTTGCCGACTTGAACGCTCACCCCCGGCTGGTGGATGCCCACCGACCAGACCAAGTCGCCCGCCGTGGCCGAGGCCGCGGCCATCACGCACCCTAGCGCAGCCAGCCCGCGCTTCAACAAAGAGGTTGGAGCTTTCATGCCTGCATTGCAGCACGCTTGGGGCCTTGCAGGTGCCACCGCGGTGTGACGTCTGTAACCGACCGTAACGCCCAAACGGCGGGCGCACTCGCCCGGCGCATTTCCGCCAAGCGCCCCGAGCCAGCTCCTACAATCGGCGCATGAGCGAGCACGCCCCGCACCTCCACTCCCATCACATCGCCGCCAGCAGCAATTTCCTGCGCCAGATCATCGAGCGCGATTTGGCCGCCGGCCGCCACCAGCGCCGGCCGTGGGGCGGCAGCCCGGGCGACGCCGACCACCACGCGCGCGGCGGGCCCGACCCGGCGCGCATCCGCACGCGCTTTCCGCCCGAGCCCAACGGCTACCTGCACATCGGCCACGCCAAGAGCATCTGGATCAACTTCAGCCTGGCGCAGGAGTACGGCGGCGTGTGCCACATGCGCTTCGACGACACCAACCCTGAGAAGGAGGAGCAGGAGTATGTCGATGCGATTCTGGAGGCGGTGCGCTGGCTCGGCTGGAGCTGGCACGCGCACGGCACCGAGCACCTTTACTACGCCAGCGGCTACTTCGAGACGATGGCGCGCGCCGCGCGCTACCTGATCGAGACTGGCCACGCCTACGTGGATGAGCAGACGCCGGAGCAGCTGCGCGCCACGCGCGGCACGCTGACCGAGCCCGGCACCGAAAGCCCGTGGCGCCACCGCCCGGTGGAGGAAAGCCTGCGCCGCTGGGAGGAGATGCTGGCCGGCCGGCACCCCGACGGCGCCATGGTGGTGCGCGCCAAGATCGACATGGCCAGCCCCAACCTCAACCTGCGCGACCCGGCCATCTACCGCATCAAGCACGCCGCGCACCACCACACCGGCACGCGCTGGTGCGTCTACCCGATGTACACCTTCGCGCACCCGATCGAGGACGCGCTGGAAAACATCACCCACAGCATCTGCACGTTGGAGTTCGAGGACCAGCGCCCGTTCTACGACTGGCTGCTGGCGCGGCTGGTGCCGCTGCTGCGCGCGCCGCACTTTGCCCGCGCGCGCGCGCGCATCGAGGGCCTGCGCGCGCAGGGCGTGGAGGCGGCCAAGGAATTCGCGCTGCGCTGTCACAACGCCGCCGCGCGCCTGGGGCCCAACACCGAGGCCGAGCGCCGCATGGCCGCGCTGTTCGAGCGCTGGGAGCACGACCGCGACGCCGTTCTGCGCGATCTGGACGCCTTCTTCGACCTGCTGCTGGGGGAACTGCACCAGTTCACGCCGCTGCTGGCCGAGGCGCTCACCGCCTACGAGCCGGAGCCGTTCGACCTGCCGCACCAGTACGAATTCGCGCGCCTGAACCTGACCTACGTCGTCACCAGCAAGCGCAAGCTCAAGGCGCTGGTGGACGAAGGCATCGTGCGCGGCTGGGACGACCCGCGCCTGCCGACGATCGCCGGCCTGCGCCGCCGCGGCTACACGCCGTCGGCGATCCGGCTGTTCTGCGAGCGCACCGGCGTCAGCAAGGCCAACGGCTGGATCGACTACGGCACGCTGGAGGTGGCGCTGCGCGACGACCTGGAGGAGCAGGCCCCGCGCGCGATGGCGGTGCTGGAGCCGCTGGAGCTGCGCCTGACCAACTGGGCCGAGGTGTTCGGCGACGAGCGCCACCGCGAGCCGTGCCGCGCTCCCGTGCACCCCCACCACCCCGGCTGGGGCGAGCGGGCGTTTCACCTCGGCCCGCGCGTCTGGATCGAGCGCGAGGACTTCATGGAGCAGCCGCCGAAGGGCTACCACCGCCTCTACCCCGGCAACCGCGTGCGCCTGAAGTACGGCTACGTGGTGGAGTGCACCGGCTGCGAGAAGGACGCCGACGGCCGCGTCACCGCCGTGCTGGCGCGGCTGGTGCCCGACACCAAGAGCGGCACGCCGGGGGCGGATGCGGTCAAGGTCAAGGGCGTGATCACCTGGGTCAGCGCGGACGAGGCGGTGGCCGCCGAGATCCGGCTCTACGACCGCCTGTTCACCGACCCGCAGCCCGACGCCGGCGGCAAGGACTTCAAGGCGCTGCTCAACCCCGACAGCCTGCGCGTCGTGCACGGCTACGTCGAGCCGGGCCTGGGGGAGGCCGCGCCGGAGCAGCGCTTCCAGTTCGAGCGCCACGGCTACTTCGTCGCCGACCGCCTCGACCACCAGCCGGGGCGGCCGGTGTTCAACCGCATCGCCACGCTGAAGGACGGCTGGGGCGGGCGCTGAGGGCGGCCCGGCCGCGGCGCAAACGACGTTGGGCCACGGCGGGGCCGCGCCGCCTCACGCCCCGCGCGGGTGGTGGCGCGCGTGCAGGGCCTTGAGCCGCTCGCGCGCCACGTGGGTGTAGATGGTCGTGGTGCCGATGTCGGCGTGGCCCAGCAGCAGCTGCACCGCGCGCAGGTCGGCGCCGTGGTTCAGCAGGTGGGTGGCAAACGCATGCCGCAGCGTGTGCGGCGACAGCGGCGCGCGGATGCCGGCCTGCGCCGCGTAGCGCTTGACCAGCTTCCAGAACATCACGCGCGTCATCGCCGCGCCGCTGCGTTCGGTGACGAACAGGTCGTCGCTGGCGCGGCCCGCCAGCAGCGCCGGGCGCGCCTCGGCCAGGTAGCGGCGCAGCCAGTCCGCCGCCACGTCGCCGAACGGCACCAGCCGCTCCTTGGCGCCCTTGCCGGTGACGCGCAGCACCTGATCCGGCAGGCTCAGCTCGAACAGCCGCAGGCCCACCAGCTCGCTGACGCGCAGGCCGCTGGCGTACATCAGCTCCAGCATGGCGCGGTCGCGCAGGCCGAGTGCCGTGCCGGCGTCCGGCGCGGCCAGCAGCGCTTCCACCTGCGCCTCGGTCAGGGTCTTGGGCACGCGCAGCGGGGTGCGCGCCGACGGCAACGGCAGCGTGGGGTCGCGCGCGATCAGCCGCTCGCGCAGCGCCCAGCGGTAGAAGCGCCGCATGGCGCTCAGGCGCCGGTTGCTGCTGGTGGCGCGGCTGTCCGGCAGGCGCGCGGCCAGGTAGGCGTGCAAATCCGCCGCCTCCGCCGCCAGCAGGCCACGCCCGCGCTGCGCCGCCAGCCAGCCCGCCAGCGCCTTCAGGTCGCCGCGGTAGGCCGCCAGCGTGCGCTCCGCCAGCCCCTCCTCCAGCCACAGCGCGTCGGCAAAGCGGTCCACCAGCGCCTCGTCGCCCGGTATCATCGCCATATGACGATGGTAGCGTGCGCGCCGGCGCTGCGGGTCGAGCCGCTGCCGGCCCTGGCCGACAACTACATCTGGCTGCTGCACGACGGCGCGCGGGCGTGGGTCGTCGATCCCGGCGACGCTGCGGTGGTGCAACAGGCGCTGTCCGAACGCGGGCTCGCGCTGGAAGGCATCCTGATCACGCACCACCACGGCGACCACACTGGCGGCGCGGCGGCGCTGCAGGCTGCCAGCGGCTGCCGCGTGGTCGGCCCGCGGCGCGAGCGGCTGCCGGTCGAGACCGAGCCGGTCGATGACGGCGACGCGCTGGAGTTGCTCGGGCGGCGCTGGCGGGTGCTGGCGGTGCCGGGCCACACGGCCGGGCACGTGGCCTACGTCAACGAGCCGGCGGCGGACGACGCGCGGCGCTGGCTGTTCTGCGGCGACACGCTGTTCGCCGCCGGCTGCGGGCGCCTGTTCGAGGGCACGCCGGCGCAGATGCTGGCCTCGCTCGACCGGCTGGCGGCACTACCGCACGACACGCAGGTCTGCTGCGCGCACGAGTACACGCTGGCCAACCTGCGCTTCGCCGCGGCGGTGGAGCCGGACAACCCGCACCTTGCCGCCGTGCGCGCCGAGGCCGAGGCGCGCCGTGCGCGCGGCGAGCCGACGCTGCCGTCCACCATGGCGCGCGAGCGCGCCGTCAACCCGTTCCTGCGCACGCGGGAACCCTCGGTGCGCGCCGCGCTCCGAAAACAGGGGTTAGCCCCCTTGCTCACCGACGTCGATCATTTCGCGGCGCTGCGCCGTTGGAAAGACAGCTGGCGCTAGCTGCGCGGAGATCGCGTTCTTAACCCGTTTCGTTTGATTTTTCTCCATGCCACGATCTTGGTTTCTGGCCCTGCTGGCCACCGCGGCGATCAGCCTGGCCGGCTGCGCGCATACCCTTGTGCCCACCACGCCGACGCCGAAACCAGCGGTCTCACCCCCCCCCGCCCCCCCCTGC
>NZ_VJNB01000012.1 GCF_007556595.1 Tepidimonas alkaliphilus | reverse complement strand
TGCCCAGCCGGATCGAGGCGGCCTTGATGTTGAAGGCGCTGCCGCCCGTGATGATCTCGCCGTCGCCGCTGTGGATGCGGTAGTCGCGCACGTCGCGCACGCCGCACAGCACCACCGTCTGCGGAAAGGCCATCGGCCGCTGCGCGTAGCCGGCGCGGATCTGGCGCAGCAGGGAGATCAGCGTGTCGCCGATGAGCGCATCGACTTCGTCCAGCAGCAGCACGGCGGGACGGGCGGGGTCGGCGGCGCTCCAGTGGGCGAGCAGACGGGAGAACTTTTCCTCCGCCGCGGTGCTGCGCCCTTCGCCGCGCAGCAGCCAGTCGTCCAGGCTTGCGTCCTTCAGGTACAGCGCCGCGCTGCGCGCCACGGCGCTGCAGGCGGCTTCAATCCCGCGCTCGACCTGGCCCCGCGCGGCTTGCGCGGTTTCGATGTTGGCATACAGCGCCCGGTAACGCCCCTGCCGGTTGAGGTGCTCCATCAACGCCAGCAGCGCCGTGGTCTTGCCGGTCTGGCGCGGGGCGTGCAGCACGAAGTAGCGCTGCGCCTCGATCAGCCCCAGCACCTCCTCCAAGTCGATGCGGGCGAGCGGATCGAGCACGTAGTGCAGGTCTGCCTTGCTCGGGCCGGCGGTGTTGAATTGCTTTTCTGGCACGTGGTGTTGAGCCCCCTCATCAAAAACCCAAGGTCTGCGGCCATTCAGTCGGGAGAGCGCCCAGGTAAACCATGACAGCCCCCGACGTGGGGCGGCCTGCCCTCGCCTTCACAAACTGCGCTACAGTGTGGCCAGCGCTTGCTCTACAGCCGCAACAATATCATCGACACCCCTTTGTTTTCCGGATTCCAAGCTGCGCCGCGCCGCTCAACCTTCGCTGAATGCGTCCGATAACCTTGGCAGAGACCAACCGATGACGACACGGAGTCAAGCCATGTACACGGCCCCTGCCGCCCGCACCGCCAACGCCTATCTGCGCCAGGCCGCCGCCAGCCGCGTCGCGGCGGCCAGCCCGCACGAGCTGATCGCGATGTTGTTTGAGGGGGTGGATCAAACGCTCTTAAGCGCCTTGGGAGCGCTGGAGCGCGGCGACATCCCAGCCAAGGCAGCTGCGTTAAGCAAGGCGGTGCGCTTGCTGGACGAAGGCTTGCGCGCTGCGTTGGATCCCAAAGGAGGCGAGCTGACCGAGCGGCTGGATGCTCTTTATGATTATTGCATCCTGCGGCTGACGCAGGCTAACCTGCACAACGACGCCAAAGGGATTGAAGAGGTGCGCGGCTTGCTGGCTCCGGTGGCGGACGCCTGGAATCAGATCCGCCCGCAATGACGGCTGTCGGCACGAGGAACCTGCCATGACCCACCCAGCCCCCGTGGATGTGTTGGAGTATTACCGTGCGCTGGAGCAGGCCAGCGAGCGCATGCTGCAGGCCGCCGAGGCCGACGACTGGGACCGCGTAGCCGAGCTGGAAGGCGCCTGCGCGCTGCTGATCGAGCGGCTGCGCGAAGCCGGCCAGCGCGCCGAACTCAGCCCCGCCGAGCGGGCCGAGAAGCACCGCATCATGTTGGCGATTTTGCGGCATGACGCGCGCATCCGCGAGCTGGCCGAGCCTTGGCTGGACGTGTGGGAAAGCACGCCTCCGGGCAGCCGATCGGTGTTGCTGCATTGAATGGCGTCGGCTGGCGTCAAACCTGCATGTTCATGATGTCGGTGTAGGCTTGCATCATGCGGTTGCGCACGTGCAGCGCGGCCTGAAAGCCAATTTGAGCCTTTTGCATAGCCACCATCGTTTCCTCAAGGCTGGCGCTGCGGTCGCCCATTTGCACGCGGTTTTGCAGTTCGCTGGCGCGGTGTTGCGCGGCGCTGACTTCCCGCAGCGCGCTGCGCAGCGCCTCGCCAAAGCCTGGCTGCGGCGTCGCCTGAGGCTTGATGGCGGTCTGCGCGCCCGTTGCGCTGACAGCGCCGCCCGCAGCCGCTTGGGCAGCCAGGGCTTTTTGCGCCGCGCGCAGGGCGGCAGCCTGGGCGGGGCTTAAGGCGGCGCTGGCTAAGGGCAGCAGTCGCAAATCCATGGCAGCGATCCTTCTAGGACTTCGACGACGCAGGTGCGGTTGCCGTCGCCATCACGCAACGCCACTGTAGCGCTGCCGATCAGGGCTGCATAAGCGCAAACAGCGCCGCCGAGACCCGTCTGTTTCAGCTTTAGGTTGTCATGGGCCCAAGCGAATAATGGCGCCCATGGCAACCACCACTCCTGTCCTGACCGAGCCGGATATCCTGCCCGCCGAAAGCGCGGCTGCAGCCGCGCCGCCGTCGCCCCTGGTGGCAGGATGGCAACGCCTGTCCACTGGGCGCAAGGCGGCGCTGGTGGCTGGTGCGCTGGCGGTGCTGGCGCTGCTGGCTGCGGCGTTTTACGCGCTCAACAAGCCCGATTACCGGGTGCTCTACGCCAACCTGTCGGACAAGGACGGCGGCGCCATCCTGGCCCAGCTGTCGCAGATGAACGTGCCGTATAAGCACGCCGACGGCGGCAACGCAATCCTGGTGCCGGCCGACCGCGTCAACGACGTGCGCATGAAGCTGGCCAGCCTTGGCCTGCCCAAAGGCACGGTGGTGGGCTATGAGTTGATGGATCAGGGCAAGTTCGGCTTGACGCAATTTCAGGAACGCGTCAACTTCCAGCGCAGCTTGGAAGGAGAGCTCACGCGCACGATTCTGTCGCTGAGCTCGGTGGCCGACGCGCGCGTGCACCTGGCTTTGCCCAATCAGAACGGTTTTTTCCGCGAGCAGCAAAAGCCCTCGGCCAGCGTGGTGGTGACCCTGCACCCCGGGCGCAGCCTGGATCGCACGCAGGTGGCCGGCATCGTACATCTGGTGGCCAGCTCCGTGCCGGAACTCGACCCCAAGGCGGTCAGCGTCATCGACCAAAACGGCACGCTGCTGTCGCAGCGACCGGAGGGCGACGGCGGGGCGGATTCGCGCCAGTTGGAGTATGTCCGCACGCTGGAGCGCACCTATCAACAGCGCATCTTGGATTTGCTGGAGCCGGTGGTCGGCCGCGACAACGTGCGCGCCACGGTGACCGCGGACGTGGATTTTTCGCAGACCGAATCGACCACCGAGCAACATCGGCCCAACCAGGGCAACGAGCCGGCGGCGGTGCGCAGCTCGCAGACGATCGAGGAAAACACCCCGGGCTTGACCGGCCCTGCCGGCGTTCCTGGGGCCGCCACCAACATCGCGCCAGGGGCCACCACGGCGCCGATCAACGGCCCCGGGGCGCCGGTGGGCGTGGTCGGCCAAGGCGCCGCCGGCGTGGGCGACACGCGCAGCCGGCGCGAGCAAGTGGTCAACTACGAAGTGGACAAGACGGTGTCGGTGACGCGCAACGCCACCGGCACGGTGCGGCGGCTCAGCGCCGCGGTGGTGATCAACCACACCACGGTGACCGACAAAAAGGGCAACGTCACCACCGCGCCGCTGCCGCCGGAGCAGTTGCAGCAGATTCAGGCGCTGGTGCGCGAAGCCATCGGCTTCAACGGCGAGCGCGGCGACTCGGTCAATGTCGTCAACGCGCCGTTCAACCAACCCAAGGCCGAGCCGGTGGAGGTGCCGTGGTACCGCGACGCGGCGGTGGTGGACACCGCGCGCAGCTTGGCCGCGCCGGCGGGGCTGCTGGTGGTGGCGCTGCTGACCTGGCTGTTGATGGTGCGCCCAGCGCTGAAGATGATGCAGCCGCCGCCGGCGCCGAAAGCCGAAGCGGACGCCCTACCCGCCCCCGGCAGCCAGCTGGAAGCGCTGGTGGCCGAAAAAGTCGAACGCCCCGGTTTGCCGCAGCCGGTGCACAATGAGCCCACCCCCGAAGAGCGCCAACTGGAGGACGCGCGGCGGCTGGCGCGCGAAAACCCGGTGGCGGTGGCCAACATCATCAAGGGCTGGATCAGCGGCGAGGGGGCGCCGGCCTGACCGGCCCGCGGCGAGCACGGGTGCACGGCGATGGCAGAAAGCGACGACGGACTGCAGGACGCGGCCATCTTCCTCATGTCGCTCGGCGAGGAAGAGGCCGCCGAGGTCTTTAAGCACTTCTCGCCCAAGGAAGTGCAGCGCCTGGGCGAGACGATCGCGCGCATGCGCACGGTGCCGAAGGAGAAGGTCAACGCCGTCATCGACCGCTTCATCCGCGAGGCGCAGTCGCAAAGCCTGCTGGTGTCGGACACCGACAACTACGTGCGCTCGGTGCTCAAGCGCGCCCTCGGCGAGGACAAGGCCGCGCTGCTGATCGACCGCATCCTGCAGGGCGGCGACGTCTCCGGCATCGAGAGCCTGAAGTGGATGGACCCGCTGTCGGTGGCCGAGCTGCTGCGCAACGAGCACCCGCAGATCCTAGCCGCCATCCTGGTGCACCTGGACCAGGATCACGCCGCCAACATCCTGAAGCACTTCACGGAGCGCACGCGCAACGAGGTGATGCTGCGCATCGCCACGCTGGAGGGCATCCAGCCCACGGCGCTCAAAGACCTCAACGAGGCGCTGTACCAGGTGCTGGCCGGCGGCGACAAGATCCGCAAGAGCTCGCTGGGCGGGGTCAAAACCGCCGCCGAGATCATCAACCTGCTGGGAGCCAGCCTGGAGGCCAGCGTCATCGAATCCATCCGCGAGCAGGATCCGGACCTGGCACAAAAGATCATGGACAAGATGTTCACCTTCGAGGACCTGCTCAAGCTGGACAACAAGGCGCTGCAAATGGTGCTCAAGGAGGTGTCGTCGGATCAGCTGGTGGTGGCACTCAAGGGCGCCTCGCAAGAGCTGCGCGAAAAAATCCTGTCCAACATGTCCAGCCGCGCCGCCGAGGCGCTCAAAGAAGACCTCGAATCGCGCGGCCCGGTGCGGCTGTCCGAGGTGGAGGCGCAGCAGAAGGAAATTCTCAAGATCGTGCGCCGTCTGGCCGACGAAGGCCAGATCGTGCTGGGTGGAGGCGGCGACGATGCCTTCGTCTAACCGGGCGTCCCATCCCTACCAACGCTTCATCCCGCGCGAGGAGGTGCAGGCCGTGCAGGCGTGGACCTTCGCGCCCGTGGATGAAGCCACGCTGGCTGCACAGCGCGCCGAGGCCGAGGCGCGCGAGCGCGCCTTGCGAGCGGCCACGCAACAGCAGCTGGACGAAGCCCGCGCGCGCGGCTACACCGAAGGCTTTGAGCAGGGCCGCCAGGCTGGCGCGCAGGAGATGCGCGAGAAGCTGGAGGCCCCCCTGCGCGCGCAGGCCGAGGAGCAGGCGCGGCGGCTGGCCGCCCTGCTGACCGACGTGGAAGCGGAGCTGGACGACT
This sequence comes from Tepidimonas alkaliphilus, assembly GCF_007556595.1. Taxonomy (GTDB): domain Bacteria; phylum Pseudomonadota; class Gammaproteobacteria; order Burkholderiales; family Burkholderiaceae_C; genus Tepidimonas; species Tepidimonas alkaliphila. Next base: position 66,257 of record NZ_VJNB01000012.1, on the reverse strand, counting down.
TGCGCGCCCGGGTGGCTGACGAACTGTTGGCGCTGGCCTGCGACCTGGCGCGACAAGTGGTGCGCCGCGAGCTGGCGCAGCCGCTGGAGCCGCTGCGCGCCGTGGTGGCCGAGGCGCTGGGCGAGCTGGGCGAGGAAGCCCAGCCGGCCACGCTGCGGCTGCATCCGGACGACCTGGCGGTGCTGCAGCCCAAGCTGGAGGAGCTGCTGGCCGGGCGACGCGTGCAGGCGCTGGCCGATGCGCGCGTGAGCCCCGGTGGCTGCGTACTGGATTCGCCGCTGGGGGTGGTGGACGCCACGATCGAGCGGCGCTGGGCGCGGGCGCTGGCGGCGCTGGGCCGCAGCGAGCCGTGGCAGCCGCAAGCCGCGGCCACGAGGGAGACCGCCGATGGCTGAGCTCGACGCCGTCCACGAGCGCTGGCAGCGCTTCCTGCACGCCGCGCGCACGCTGGTGCAGCGGCCGCTGCCGTTGGACCGCGGCGGGCGGCTGACGCGCATGGCGGGCCTGGTGCTGGAGGCGCGCGGGCTGCAGGCGCCGGTGGGCAGCCAGTGCGTCATCACGCCGCACGCCGACGCGCTGGCATCGGACGCCGGCGAGCCGGTGCTGGCCGAGGTGGTGGGCTTTGCCGGCGAGCGCGCCTTCCTGATGCCGGCTGGGCCGACCGGCGGGCTGGCGCCCGGGGCGATCGTGCGGCCACTGCCGCCGTTTCGCCCCACGCTGCGTTGGGGCGCAGAGGACGAGGCGCTTTCCGCTCCGATCGATGAGCGCGGTGTGCTGCGCCTGCCGCTGGGGGATGGGCTGCTTGGCCGCGTCGTGGATGCGCACGGCCAGCCGCTCGACGGCCTGGGCCCGCTGCACGCGGTGCGCGCCGAGCCGATGCAAGCCCAGCCGATCAACGCCATGCGGCGCGCGCCGATCCGCCAACCGCTGGACACCGGCGTGCGGGCGATCAACGCGCTGCTGACGGTGGGGCGCGGCCAGCGCCTGGGGCTGTTTGCCGGCTCCGGCGTGGGAAAAAGCGTGCTGCTGGGCATGATGGCGCGCTTCACCGCCGCCGACGTCATCGTCGTCGGCCTGATCGGCGAGCGCGGCCGCGAAGTCAAGGAATTCATCGAAGACATCCTGGCCGCGCGTGACCGCGACCGCGCCGTCGTGGTGGCCGCCCCGGCCGACGCCCCGCCGCTGGTGCGGCTGCAGGGCGCGCACTACGCCACCGCGATCGCCGAGCACTTCCGCGACCAGGGCCGCCACGTGCTGCTGCTGATGGACTCGCTGACGCGCTACGCGATGGCGCAGCGCGAGATCGCGCTGGCCATCGGCGAGCCGCCGGCCACCAAGGGCTACCCGCCCAGCGCCTTCGCCCGCCTGCCGCAGCTGGTGGAGCGCTCCGGCAACGGCCCGGAGGGCGGCGGCTCGATCACCGCCTTCTACACCGTGCTGTCGGAAGGCGACGACCAGCAGGACCCGATCGCCGATGCGGCGCGCGCAATCCTGGACGGCCACATCGTGCTGTCGCGCGCGCTGGCCGACGGTGGCCTGTACCCGGCGATCGACATCGAGGCGTCGGCCTCGCGCGTGATGCACAACGTCGTCAGCGCCGAGCACTGGGCGCTGGCGCGGCGCTTCCGCCAGCTGTGGTCGCGCTACCAGAAGAGCCGCGACCTGATCCAGCTCGGCGCCTACGTGCCCGGCAGCGACCCCGACACCGATCTGGCGATCCAGCTGCACCCCGGCATGGCGGCGCTGCTGCAGCAGGATATGCGCGAGGGCGCGCCGTTCGACGCCAGCGTGCGCCAGCTGGCCGAGCTGCTGGCCGGCACCGGAGGCCGCGCATGAAGCGAGCGGCCGACCTCGCCGTGCTGCTGGAGCTGCGCCAGCGCCAGCGCGACGATGCGCTGACCGCCCTGGCCCAGGCCCGGCGCGAACGCCAGCAGGGCGAGCAGCAGCTGGAGCAGCTGCACGCCTACGCGCGCGAGGCCGAGGCGCGCTGGATCGAGCGCGCGCGCGGCGGCGTCAGCCCGACGCTGCTGGCCACGCATCGCCACTTCATGGCGCGGCTGGAGCACGCCACCCAGGTGCAGCGGCAGACGCTGGAGCAACAGGCGCAGCGCATCGCCCGCTGCGAGGCGCAGCTGCTCGAGGCCGAGCGGGCGCTGGCCACGCTGAAGCGGCTGCAAGCGCGCCGCGCGCAGCAGTGGCAGCAGCATCAGGCGCGCCAAGAACAGAAGGCCAACGATGAGATGGCGCTGCAGCAGCACCGCCGCCAGCACCACCCCACCCCGTGAAGGAGGATGCCCGATGAGCACTGTGCAATCCGCAGCCCAACCCCAAACCCCAACCGCTCTCACGACGCCATCGAGGCCATCTGCCGGGGAATCGGTCAAGCAGCCGGCTGACCTGTTTGCGCTGTTGCTAACCGATTGGCAAACCCTCGACGGCAGCGAGGCTGCTGCCAGCGAAGGATCGAACGGCCAACCCTCCCGGGGCTCATCCCGAGATCAAGACCCTCTTAGCGGGGATGCTTCCTGGAACGCCCTTCTGGCATGGGCGCTTCAACCGCCCGGGTCGGCGCAGCCTGCCAGCACTGAAACTCAAGGCGAAGGGACGGGGCTCTCCATTGGCTCCCAAGGACTTGTGGGAACCCCTGCAGCGCCGCTCGAAGCCGAACAGCGCATCCATCCTGCGCTGCAGGGCCAGGACGCAAGCTCCGCCGACCCGCTGCGAGTCGGCCCTGGTCGAATTTCGAAGGCACGCGACAAAAATGCGCGCCCCAATGCACCGGGGCGTGGCGACACGCAGCCCCTCGCCGATATCGAATCGACCGCGCAGCGCGAGCTCACAAATGGTTTGCATCACAACAGTGAGCGCAGCCCGCTTGGGCTTGCAGCTGCCTCGCGCAGCGACCCCACGTCGAGTCATCCGACGCTAACCCTGCGCTCCTCTGACACGACCACCTTCGCACGGCTGGAAACGTCCTACAGCGGCACCGCACCGCAGCATGATGCAGGCGCAGGACATGCCTCGGGGGCCGCTCGCCCCGCCGCGCCGGGGAGCGCTTCTCTGACCGCTCCAACGTTTGGCGAGCATTTGCAGTTGGCGGTGCGCCAAACGCTGGAAACCCTGAGCGCTCAGGTCACCATGTGGCAGGCGGGTCAGAGCCACCACGCCAGCCTGACATTTGACGCAGCGGGCGACGATCCGCTCGCCGTTGAAGTGAAGGTCGAACAAGGCGTGGCTCATCTGGCCTTCCGAACCGATGATGCGGCAGCCCGACAGCTTATTCAGGCCCAAGCCCCGCAAGCGTTGGCCGAGGCGTTGGCCCGCGCGGGTTTGGCGCTGGGTCAGCTGGATGTGGGCGCGCGCGGCCAGAGCGATGGAGGCTCCGAGGGCTCGGCGCGCTCCGGTCGGCGTTGGAGCGTTCAGGTCCCGACAGAGCCCGCTGCCGCGGCCACGCGGGTTGCCAGCGGAGTCTTGGCGCGAGGCGCTGTGGATGTGTATGCCTAACTCGCCGAGGTTGTGAAATCGGACCGCTTGGATCGCACAGGCTGACCTCCATCGCAAGTCTTCCGTGCCAAAATAGCTTCAAACTTGACTTTGACGGTGAGGCGCGTGTCCCTCACCGTCGTCACATAGGGGTCCTGACACCATGGCCAAAGCCGAAGCACCTGGCACAGAGCCCGCCCCCCCCAAAAGCAAGAAGCTGCTCATCATCGCTATCGTGGTGGTGGCGCTGGCCGCTATTGGCGCTGGCGTAGCGTTCATGCTGAAATCCTCCAATCCTGAGGAAGGCGATGGGGAAGCGCCGGCCGCCAAAGCTGAAAAACCCAAACCCAAGAAAAAAGACGCCGCCACCCCGCCGACCTTCATGCCGCTCGAAGCGGTGGTGGTTAACCTGGCCGACCCCGGCGTGACCCGCTACGCGCAGGTGGGCATCACCTTGCAGGTGGAAGACGCCAAAACCGCCGAAGAAGTTAAAAAATTCATGCCGGCCATTCGCAGCGGCATTCTGATGGCCATTTCACGGCGTACGGCTGATGAGCTGCTCAGCGCCGAAGGCAAGGAAAAGCTCGCCGCCGAAATTCTGGAGCTCGTGCAAAAAACCGCTGACATGGAGCCCTACAAAGGCTACAGCCCGGTGGAAGCGGTGCTGTTTTCCAGCATCATCGTGCAGTGATGGCATGCCAGTTGCGCACGCGCAGCGGAGGGTCAAGCCATGAGCGACGCATTCCTGTCTCAGGACGAAATTGACGCCCTGCTGGAGGGCGTCACCGGCGAAAGCCAAAAGCTGGCCAAAGAAGAGGTTCAGACCGGCGGCATCCGCCAATACGATCTTTCGCGGCAGGAGCGCATCGTGCGTGGGCGCATGCCCACGATGGAGGTCATCAACGAGCGTTTCGCCCGCAACCTGCGCGTCGGCCTGTTCAACTTCATCCGCCGCAGCCCCGAGATTTCGGTCGGCCCGGTGCAGGTGCAGAAATACAGCATGTTTTTGCGTGACCTGGTGGTGCCGACCAACTTCAATATCATGGCGGTGCGCCCGCTGCGCGGCAGCGGGCTGGTGGTGTGCGAGCCGACGCTGCTGTTTGGCGTCATCGACAGCCTGTTTGGCGGTACCGGCAAATTTCACACCCGCATCGAGGGACGCGACTTTTCGCCGACCGAGCAGCGCGTCATCAACCGGCTGGTGGATGTCGTGGCCGAAGAATACAAAAAGGCCTGGAAAGGCATCTACCCACTGGAGCTGGCTTACCAGCGCTCCGAAATGCAGCCGCAATTTGCCAACATCGCCACGCCGAGCGAAATCGTGGTATCCACCAGCTTTGCGCTGGAAATCGGCGACATCAGCGGCTCGCTGCACATCTGCATTCCGTATTCGACGCTGGAGCCGATCCGCGACCTGCTGTATTCCAACACGCAGGGCGACTCGATGGAGGTGGATCGGCGCTGGGTCAAGCTGCTGAGCCAAGAAATTCAAGCGGCTGAGGTTGAGTTGGTGGCCGAGCTGGCCACCGCCGACGCCACCGTCGAACAGCTGCTGGCGATGAAGCCCGGCGACTTCATCGAGCTGGAACGCCAGCGCATCATTCAGGCCAAGGTGGGCGGGGTGCCGGTGCTGGAGTGCGAATACGGCACGCACAATGGTAAATACGCGTTGAAAGTGGTGCGCGTGTTGCGCAGCTCCGACACCAGCTGGCACGCCCACGGAGGAATGAGCTATGACAAATGAGAATGAGCCGCAGCAGCCCGCCCCTGCCCCGGTGGATGAGCAGGCGCTGGCCGACGAATGGGCCCAAGCCCTGCAGGAGCAGGCGGCTGCCAGTTCGGCTTCGAACCCAGAGGATCCCTTCAGCGGCGCGCCCAGTTTTGACCAAGCGCCACCGGCGCCGGCGGCTCAAAACGACATCAGCATGGTGCTGGACATCCCGGTCACGCTGTCGGTGGAGTTGGGCCGCACGCGGGTGCCGATCAAATACATCCTGCAGTTGGCCCAGGGTTCCATCGTCGAGCTCGACGCGCTGGCCGGCGAGCCGATGGATGTGCTGGTCAACGGCTACCTGATCGCCCAAGGCGAGGTGGTGGTCGTCAACGAAAAGTTCGGCATCCGCTTGACCGACATCGTCACCCCGTCGGAGCGGCTGCGCCGGCTGAGCAAGCACCACTGAGAGCCCCATGGTCGCCACCGACTGGACGGCATGGCTGCCCGCATTGGCGTTGCTGGCGACGCTGGCGGCGCTGGCGTGGGGCGTGCAGTGGCTGCGTCGGCGGCAGCTGGCCTCGAGCGGTGGCGGGGCTTCGTTGCGCGTGACCTCGCAGCTGATGGTCGGCCCGCAGCAGCGCGTGGTGGTGGTGGAACTGGACGGCCCAGCCGGCGCGGTGCAGCTGACGCTAGGCGTCACGCCGCAGCACGTGCGCACGCTGCATGTGGCGCCGCTTGGCCGCACGTCAGCCGCGCCGGGGGCCGCCACGCCGCGCTACGCCGAGGTGGTGCGCGCGCCGGCCGACGCCGACGCGCGGCGGGAGCCTCAGCCATGACGTCCCGCCGAGGTCTCGGCAACCGGATAGGGGCGCGTGGCGCGGCGCTGGCCGCGCTGCTGCTGACAACGACCATCGCCGCGGCGCAGACCGCCACGCCGCCCGGGCAGCTGCCGCTTGTTATCGCGCAGGGTCCGCAGGGCACGAGTTACTCGGTGCCGATTCAGACGCTGCTGTTCTTCACGGCGCTGTCGTTCCTGCCGGCGGTGCTCCTGATGATGACGGCGTTTACGCGCGTCATCATCGTGCTGTCGCTGCTGCGCCAGGCGCTGGGCACGCAGGCGTCGCCGCCGAACCAGGTGTTGATCGGCCTGTCGCTGTTCCTGACGCTGTTCATCATGGGCCCGACGCTCGATCGCGTCTATGAAGACGCCTACAAACCCTACGTCGAGGGTCGCGCCAGCTTCGAGCAGGCGGTGGCCGCTGCCGAAGCGCCGATGCGCGCGTTCATGAAGACGCAGACGCGCCAAGCAGACTTTCAGTTGTTTGCCAACCTGGCCAAGCTGCCGCCCGGCACCACGGTGGACGAGGCGCCGCTGCGCGTGCTGGTGCCGGCCTTCGTCATCAGCGAGTTGAAAACGGCGTTTCAGATTGGCTTCATGATCTTCATCCCGTTTTTGGTGATCGACTTGATCGTGGCCAGCGTGCTGATGTCGCTGGGCATGATGATGCTGTCGCCGGTGCTGGTGGCGCTGCCGTTCAAGCTGATGCTGTTCGTGCTGGCCGACGGCTGGAACCTGCTGATCGGCTCGCTGGCGGCGAGCTTCCTGCCCACCCCCTGACCCCGAGAACGCGAGGCCCCCCATGGATCCGCAGGCCGTCCTGACACTGGCGCAACAGGCGATGTTCACGATGCTGGCGGTTTCGGCACCGGTGCTCGGCGCGGTGCTGGGGGTGGGCTTGCTGATCAGCCTGTTCCAGGCGCTGACGCAGATCAACGAGGCCACGCTGTCGTTCGTGCCCAAGCTCGTGGCGGCGGTGGCGGTGCTGGTGTTGGCGGGGCCGTGGATGCTGACGACGCTGGTGGAGTTCATCCGCCGCGTGCTGCTGGCGCTGCCAAGCTACGCGGTCTGATCCGCCCCGCCCTGCTGGCCCAGCGGCGATGGTCACGTTCACCGAAGCGCAGCTGATGGCGTGGCTGGCACCGGTGTTCTGGCCGTTCCTGCGCATCCTCGGCGTGCTGTCCGCCGCGCCGGTGTTTTCGGCGCGCTCGGTGCCGATGCGCACGCGCATCGGGCTGGCGCTGGTCATCGCGGTGTGCATCCAGCCGGCGCTGCCCGAGCCGCCGACGCTGTCGCTCAACGACCCGCGGGCGTTGGGCGCGGTGGCGCAGCAGCTGGCGATCGGCCTTTCCATCGGGCTGGCCGCGCGCATCGTCTTCGCCGCGGTGGAGATGGCCGGCGAGATCATCGGCTTGCAGATGGGGCTTAACTTCGCTGGCTTTTTCGACCCCGCCACCGGCGGGCAGGCCAGCACCGTCGGGCGCTTCTACGGCAACGCGGTGATGCTGCTGTTCATCGTGCTCAACGGCCACCTGCTGCTGATCCAGGCGGTGGCGGCAAGCTTTGCCACGCTGCCGGTGGGCGACGGCGCGTGGGTGGCGCTGCGCCGCATGCCGCTGCACGAGCTCGGCGGGCTGGTGTTCGGCTACGGGCTGTGGATCGCGCTGCCGCTGGTGGTGCTGCTGCTGTTCGTCAACGTGGTGCTGGGCATCATCTCGCGCATCGCACCGCAGATGAACGTGTTCGCGATCGGCTTTCCGCTGACGCTGTCGGTGGGGCTGGTCGGCATCACCGCCACCCTGCCGCTGCTGGCCGAGCCGGTGCGCCAGCTGATGCAGCGGCTGGCCGCCCTCTACGGCATCGGCTGATGGCGCAGCCGGCGGCGCCTACACCAGCTTGTTGCGAATCGCATAGACGGTCAGCTCGGCGTTGTTCGACAGCCCCAGTTTTTCCAGCACGCGCGCACGATAGACGCTGACGGTCTTGGGGCTGATCATCAGCGCCTCGGCAATCTGCGACAGCTTCTTGCCGGAGGCGATCATCTTCAGCGTCTGCAGCTCGCGCTGCGACAGCGCGTCGTGCGGCTCGCCGCCCTCGGGCGACTGCAGATGGTTGGCCAGCAGCTCGGCGATCTCCGGCGTGATGTATTTGCGCCCTTGCGCCACCGTGCGCACCGCAGCCACCAGCGCCTGCGGGTCGCCGCCCTTGTTGAGGTAGCCCATGGCGCCGGCGCGCAGGCAGCGGATCGCGTATTGGTCTTCCGGGTACATGCTGACCATCAGCGTGCGCACCGGGCTGCCCTCGCTCTGCAACACCGATAGCACCTCCAGCCCGCTGCGGCCAGGCAGATCGACGTCCAGCACCAGCACGTCGGGCTGCTCGCGCCGCAGCGCCTCGCGCAGCTCGGGGTAGCTGCCAGCTTCGGCCACGACGCGGATGTCGGTGGCCTCTTGCAGCGTGTCGCGGATGCCGCGGCGCACCACGGCGTGGTCGTCGCACAACACCACTCGGATCATCGGCTCACTCCTCCTCGACGGCAGCGTGGCGCGCTGCCTCGCTCAAGGGAACGGACAGGATCAGCGTCATGCCCTGCCCCGGCGCAGTGACGATATCGAGCCAGCCGCCAACGGACTGCGCGCGCTCGCGCAAGCCCAGCAGGCCGAACGAGCGCTCCTTGCGCAACTCTTCGGGCGCGGCGCCGCGGCCATCGTCGGCGATCTCGATCGTCAGGTGCTCCTCCAGGTCGCTGACCTCCACCCGCACGCGGCTGGCCTGCGCGTGCTTGAGCACATTGGTCAGCGCCTCCTGCACGGTGCGGTAGGCCGCCATCTCCACGCGCGCTGGCAGGGCCGCGCTGCGCAGCGCTCCGTGCAGCGTCACCTCCAGCCCGGTGCGCTCGGCAAAGGTGCGCGTCAGCCACTGCAGCGCCGCCATCAGCCCCTGATCCAGCACGGCCGGGCGCAGGTTGCGCATGATGCGCTGGCTGGCGCCCAGCGCCTGCTCGACCATCGCCAGCGCCGAGGCCACGTGCGCCAGCTCCTCGGCGTCGCTGAGGCGGCGCTGCAGCCACGCCAGGTCGAGCTTGACCGCCGCCAGCGCGCCGCCGATGTCATCGTGGATCTCGCGCGCGATGTCGGCGCGCTCGCGGTCGATGCTGGTCTGCAGGTGCTCGGTCAGCTCCAGCAGCCGCTGGCGCGATTCGGTCAGCGCCCGCGCGGCCTCGGCCTCGCGGCGGCGCGTGGCGTGCAGCTCCAGCGCGCGCTGCAACACATGCGGCAGCCGCCCGAGGTGCTGCTTGTCCACATAGTCGCTCACCCCCCGCACCATGGCGTCGGCCACCGTGGCCTCGCCGATGGCGCCGGAGACGAGGATGAACGGCAGCTCGATGCCCTGCTGCCGCATCCACGCCCACGCGTCCAGCCCCGAAAAGCCCGCCAGGTGGTAGTCCGCCAGCACGGCGTCGAACGCGGCCGGATCGGCCAGCGCCTGCTGGAAGGCCGCCAGCGTCTCCACCAAAGTCACCTCGGCCTCCAGCTCGGCGCGGCGCAGCGCGCGCCGCAACAGCCCGTGATCCACGGGGTTGTCTTCCAGATGCAGCAAGCGCAACGGGGCCAAACCGAGCACGTTCACGGTGACATCGATGCATTCGCGCCACGCTTGCCATACCGCAGCGCGCACGGAGCCAGTATATTTGGGAACCGTGCACACAGGCGGTTCGCGTCCGCCTCCACACCATCATGGAAGCTTCGGATCCGTCTTCTGCGCCCGCCTCGCAACGTTGGCCCCAGGAGGAGACTTCCCTGGTGCAGCCCCGTTCGCCCGCGCCGGATGACAACGAGCCGACCGTGCCGATTCGGCTGGCGGCGGTGGCCGACTTGCAGGATTCGCTGCTGGTGGCGATGAACGACCTCAAGCGTCTGGAGGGCCTGCTGGACCACGCCACCAACAACCTGCTCGATCGGCTCAACCGCGCCGTGGCCGCCGCCGACGCGTTGCCAGCCGACACGGCGCCCGCCACGGTGGCCGAGTTGCGCGACGCGGTGCGGCTGGCGCTGCTGGAGCTGCAATTTCACGATATGTCCACCCAGCTGCTGGCGCATGTCGGCAAAGTGCTGCGCGGCTGCGCCTACATGCTGGCCGAGCAGGTCATGGAACCCGAAGAAGACGAAGTTGGCGTGGTGGTCACGCACCTGCCGCAGCGACCCAATCCGGTTACGCAAAGCGAGATGGACGCCGGCTCCGTTGAACTGTTTTAAGAAGCATCTTCCCCGAAAAGGTTGGCTCACCATGCACACGATTCTGGCCGTCGATGACTCCGCCTCCATGCGCAAGATGGTTTCGTTCACTTTGGTGGGGGCAGGGTTTCAGGTGGTCGAAGCGGTGGACGGCATCGATGCCTTTGAGAAAGCCCAAAAGCAACGCTTCGACCTGGTGTTGACCGACCAGAACATGCCGCGGCTGGACGGCATCGGGCTGGTGCGCAAGCTGCGCGAGCAGCCGGCGTATGCGCAAACGCCCATTCTGATTCTGACCACCGAATCCAGCGACCAAATGAAGCAGGCTGGCCGCGCCGCTGGGGCCACGGGCTGGCTGGTCAAGCCCTTCGACCCCAACCGGCTCATCGAGGTCATCCGCAAGGTGATCCGTTAAGCCTCGTCAACCCTCATCCTCGGCAGCACGATCATGGCTGACACCGCCACCGACGGCTTCGACCTGACCCAGTTCTACCAGATCTTCTTCGAGGAGGCTGGGGAAAACCTCGAGCACATGGAGCAGCTGCTGCTCAACCTCGATGTGGAGACGGTCGATGATGAGACGCTCAACGCCATCTTCCGCTGCGCGCACTCGATCAAGGGCGGCGCGGCCACGTTTGGCTTTGAGGACGTGGCCGAGCTGACGCACCAGATGGAGTCGCTGCTGGACAAGCTGCGCCGCCACGAGCTCAAGCCGACCGCGCCGATGGTGGACGTGCTGCTGGAGTCCAGCGACGCGCTCAAGGGCCTGCTGGCGCGCCACCAGGGGTTGGGCGGCGAGCCGCCGGAAACCTCCGGCCTGGTGGCGCGCATCCGCGCGCTGGCCAGCGGCGAGGCTGCGCCGGCTGCGTCGCCGGCGCCAGCGACGCCCCCATCGCCCGCGCCGGCGCCGGCCCCAGAACCCACGCCCACGCCTCTGGCCGCTGGCGGCATGCCCGCCGCCAGCCCGCCCGGCGCGCCGCGGCGGCTGCGCGCGGTGATCGGCCCCTTGGATCGGTTGGAATTGGCCGATCCAATCAAGGATTTGTTCCGCGACATCGCCGGCCTGGGCGCCATTTTGGCCGAGCGCACCGAAGGCCAGCTGCGCATCTACGAAATCGACACCTCCAGCAGCGACGACGAGCTGCTCGACCTGTTCTCGTTCCACGTCGCGCGCGAGCAGATCCGCCTGGAGCCGCTCGACGGCGGCGCCGCGCCAGCGGCCCCTGCCGAAGCGCGGCGCGAGGCGCCCGAACACAGCCGCGACGTGATCGAAGAGGGCTACGGCCTGTTTGCTGGCGCGCCGGGCAGCCCGGTGGCCGGCATGCGACCGGATGCCAGCGGCGCGTTGGCCCCTGCGCCGGATGAGGTGCACGGCTACGGGTTGTTTTCAGGGGCCCCGGGCAACCCGGTCACGCCGGCTGAGCACGCCGCCGCGCTGCAAGCGGAGGCTCAGGCAGCCATGGCGCACGCCGGTCAGGCTGGCCAGCCCAGCTCAGCGGCAGCCAGCGCCGATGCACGCGCGCGCGAGGCGGCCAAGCAGGCGCGCCAGGCCGCCAGCGCGCAGCTGGAAACCACCACGCTGCGGGTGTCGGTCAGCAAGATTGACCAGCTCATCAACCAGGTGGGCGAGCTCGTCATCACGCAAGCCATGCTGGCGCAGTACAGCCGCAACCTCGACGCCACGCTGCACCAACAGCTGCTGGCGGGCCTGGCGGATCTGGAACGCAACACGCGCGACTTGCAGGAATCGGTGATGTCGATCCGCATGATTCCGATGTCGGTCGTCTTCAGCCGCTTCCCGCGCATGCTGCGCGATCTGGCCACCAAGCTGGGAAAAAAAGTGGAGCTGGTCACGCACGGCGAGGCCACCGAGCTCGACAAGGGCCTGATCGAAAAAATCACCGATCCGCTGACGCACTTGGTGCGCAACAGCTGCGACCACGGCATCGAGCCGCCCGCGGAGCGCATCGCCAAGGGCAAGCCCGAAGTGGGCACGATCACGCTGTCGGCGGCGCACCAGGGCGGCTCGATTCTGATTGAAGTGCGCGACGACGGCCGCGGTCTGTCGCGCGAAAAACTGCTGCGCAAAGCGCGCGAGAAAGGCATTCCCTGCTCCGACGACATGAGCGATCAGGAAGTCTGGCAGCTGATCTTCGCGCCGGGCTTCTCCACCGCCGAGGTCGTCACCGACGTGTCGGGCCGCGGCGTCGGCATGGACGTGGTCAAGAAAAACATCGCCGCGCTGGGCGGCACGGTGGAGCTTGACTCCGCCGAGGGCTACGGCATGAGCGTCAAGGTGCGGCTGCCGCTGACGCTGGCCATCATGGACGGCATGACGGTGCGCGTGGCCGATGAGGTCTATATCCTGCCGCTGTCGTCGGTGGTGGAGTCGTTCCAAGTCGAATCGACCAGCATCAACACCGTGGCGCAAAGCGCCCAGCTGGTTAAGGTGCGCGATGAATACATGCCGGTGATCGCGCTGGATGAGCTGTTTCAGGTGCCGCGCAAGAGCCACGACGGCGCCAACGGCATCATGGTGGTGATCGAGTCCGACGGGGCGCGCGTGGCCTTGATGGTCGATGAGCTGCTGGGACAACAGCAGGTCGTCATCAAGAACCTGGAGGCCAACTACCGCAAAGTACCCAACGTTTCGGGCGCCACCATCTTGGGCGACGGCAGCGTCTCGCTGATCCTGGACACCTCGGCCCTGGTGCGGCGCGTGCGCACATGAAGCCGGAGGCCGTCGCCCAGCTGCAGGCGCGCGAGTTCGCGTGGACGCCGGCCGACTTCGAGCGCATCCGCCAGTTGATCTACCGGCACGCCGGCATCAGCTTGCACGAAGGCAAGCAGGCCATGGTCTACAGCCGCATTGCGCGGCGGCTGCGCGAAACCGGCCACGACAGCTTTCGCGCCTACTTGGACTGGCTGGAAAGCAGCCGTGATCCGACAGAGTGGCAAGAATTCATCAACGCGCTGACCACCAACCTGACCTCTTTTTTCCGAGAACAGCACCATTTTGTCGAGCTCGCGCGGCTGGTGCGCGAGCAGCCCGCGCAAGAATGGAAAATCTGGTGCAGCGCCGCCTCCACCGGCGAGGAACCGTATTCGATCGCCATCACGATGGCCGATGCACTGGGCGTAGGCGGGCGCTTCCGCATCTGGGCCAGCGACATCGACACGCGCGTGCTGCAGGTCGCTCAGCGCGGCATTTATAAGCTCGAGCAGCTCAAGCCGCTGTCGCCGGAGCAACTGCGCCGCTATTTTTTGCGCGGCAAGGGCGCCAACGAAGGGCTGGCGCGCGTCAAGCCGGAGTTGCAGCGCCACCTGCAGTTCCTCACGCTGAACCTGATCGACGAGCACTGGCCGCTGCAGGAAACGTTTGACGTCGTGTTCTGCCGCAATGTCATGATTTATTTCGATCATGCGACGCAGCGCAAGGTGCTGGCGCGCATCCACCGCGTGCTCAAGCCCCATGGCACGCTGTTTGTCGGCCACGCGGAGAATTTCTCCGACGTGCGCGACCTGTTTCGCCTGCGCGGCAAAACCATTTACGAAAGATTATGACGTCGTCCGTGCATTCACCCGCGCACGTGCAGGTGCTCAAATCCCGCCCCCGCAAGCCTGGCGAGGCGTCGTTCTTCTTCTTCGACCAGCACTTTCGCTACGCCGCCGCCAAGGTGCTGCCGGGCGAATACTACGTCTCGGATGAAGACATCATCATCATGACGGTGCTCGGCTCCTGTATCGCGGCCTGTATTTGGGATTCACGGCTGCGCATCGGCGGCATGAACCACTTCATGCTGCCGGAAGGCGGCGCTGATACGTCCGGGCGCTATGGCTCGTATGCGATGGAGCTGCTGATCAACGAGCTGATCAAGCGCGGCTCCACGCGCGAATACATGCAGGCCAAGGTATTCGGCGGCGGCGCGGTGATCGCCGGCATGACCACGATGAACGTCGGCGAGCGCAACACCCAGTTCGTGCTCGACTACCTGGCCACCGAGCGCATCCCGGTGGTATCCAAAGACGTGATGGACATCTACCCTCGCAAGGTGGTGTTTTTCCCCGTCACCGGCAAAGCGATGGTCAAACGGCTGGCGCATGCGCATCCGGATGTGTTGGAGCAGCAGGAGCGCCAGGGCACCGCCGCGCGGCTGGCGCAGGCGCGCGCCGGCGGCACGGTCGATTTGTTCTGAAACCCCGCTATCCTCCACGCCATGGCGAAGATCAAGGTGGTCGTGGTCGATGACTCGGCGCTGGTGCGCAGCCTGCTGGCCGAGATCATCAATCGGCAGCCGGACATGGAGTGCGTCGGCACCGCCGCCGACCCGCTGCAGGCGCGCGAAATCATCCGCGAGCGCAACCCCGACGTCATCACGCTTGACGTCGAAATGCCGAAGATGGACGGGCTGGAGTTTCTGGCACGCCTGATGCGGCTGCGGCCGATGCCGGTGGTGATGGTCTCCACCCTTACGGAGCAGGGGGCCGAAACCACCCTCAAAGCGTTGGAGCTCGGCGCGGTGGACTTCGTCGCCAAGCCGCGCATCGGGGTCAGCGCCGGGCTGCAGGAGCTGGCCGACGACATTGTTGAAAAAATCCGCATCGCTGCCAAGGCGCATGTGCGCCGCTTGGCCGCCCCCCCGCCGACGCCCGCCGTGCGCGGCAGCGCCGCCAGCGGCCCTGCGGCGCCAGCTGCGGCTGCCCCCACACCGATTCGCCTCTCCACCGAAAAGGTCATCTGCATCGGCGCCTCCACCGGCGGCACCGAAGCGATCAAGGAAATTCTGATGGAGCTGCCGGCCGATGCGCCGGCGGTGGTCATCACGCAGCACATGCCGCCAGGCTTCACGGCAAGCTTTGCCGCCCGGCTCGACAGCCTGTGCCGCATCCGCGTGGCCGAGGCGCGCGACGGCGAGCGCATCCTGCCCGGCCACGCCTACGTCGCGCCCGGAGGCAAGCAGTTCTCGATCGCGCGCAGCGGCGCCAACTACGTCGCGGTGGTGGACGACTCACCGCCGGTCAACCGGCACAAGCCGTCGGTGGAGGTGCTGTTTCGCTCCTGCGCGCGGGTGCTGGGCCCCAACGCCATCGGCGTGATGCTGACCGGCATGGGCGGCGACGGCGCGCAGGCGATGAAAGAGATGCGCGACGCCGGCGCCTACAACATCGCGCAGGATGAGGCCAGCTGCGTCGTCTTCGGCATGCCGAAGATGGCCATCCAGGCCGGCGCGGTGCACGAGGTGCTGCCGCTCAAGCAAATCGCGCGCGCCATCATGGAGCGCGTCTCCGTCGCCGGAGTGCGGCATCGCATCTAAAGCGGGTCGGCTGGGCAAGACGGCTCAGATCAGCCGATCCACGCGCGGTGCGGGGGGCGCGCTCTGAGCCGATTTGAGCACCGAGCCGTAGCTTTGCTGCGGCTCGCCAGGGGGCAGGCTGGCCAGCGGACGGGCGCTGAGCCGCCGATGCAGCTCTTCCAACTTTTGCGCGCGCTCGGCAGCCGCTTGACGGGCTTCCTCGCCAATCACCATGTCCACCGCAAACCGGCTGGCTTTCCAGAGGTTGGGCAGCAGCTCTTTAATTTGGGTATCCCATGCCTCCAACGCCGGATTTTTGACCGGCGGAAAGCCAGCCTCGTCCTCCGACGACACGCCCCCATCGCGCGCCGCCCGTTGCGGATCGGACGCTGGCGCGTTGGACGCTTCGGCGGCGCGGCTTGGATCGCCCGAGAAAACGCCCCTGTCGGCCTGCCGGGGAGCCGCATCGCGATTTTCTGGCAACGCACGCGCTACCGCGCCCTGAGCCACTGTGGGCGGAGGCAGCCCTGCCCGCTCGGGCGCGGCGGCGTTGCTCTGGCTGTCCGCCGCCTGAGCTTCCTGGGCGGGCAGCACCGGCGCGCGCACGGGCGCCGCCGACGCCTGCACGCGCGCCGCATCCCCTTGCGGAGCGACCTGAGCGGGCGCCACCGCCTCGCGCACCGCCGCCTGCCCGGCGCGAGCCGGCAGCAGCGGCTGCGCGCGCACCACTGGCGACGTTTGTTGCGGCGACGGGGCCACAGAGATGGATGAGAGGGTCAACATGGCGCAATCCTCGGCTGCAAAACCAAACCAAGGGGCACACGCCCTGGTCTCATCCGCGTTATCGGCAGGCTTGAGCCCGACTTTAGGGTCTGATGCGGCTTTTTTGGGGCTAAGCCTGGCCTACAATCGGGTGCTAGTTTCGGTGACAACGTTCTTCCGCGGCGCCCGCGCTGAAACGCCGCCATCCTCATCGTTCAGGATTCCGCATGACACCCCCGCTCCCGCTGCACGACCGCGACGGCAAGATCTGGATGGACGGCGAACTTGTCGATTGGCGCGACGCCAAGGTGCACGTGCTGACGCACACGCTGCACTACGGCTGCGGCGCCTTCGAGGGGGTGCGCGCCTACAAGACCGAGCGCGGCACGGCGATCTTCCGTCTGCAGGAGCACACCGAGCGCCTGTTCAACAGCGCCAAGATCCTGCGCATGAAGATCCCCTTCAGCATGGAGGAGGTCAACGAGGCGCAGCGCGCCGTCATCCGCGCCAACGGGCTGGAAAGCGGCTACATTCGCCCGCTGACCTGGATCGGGTCGGAAAAGCTCGGCGTCAGCCCCAAGGGTAACCGCGTGCACCTGATGGTGGCGGCCTGGGCGTGGGGCGCCTACCTGGGCGAAGAGGGCATGAAGCGCGGCATCCGCGTCAAGACCTCCAGCTACACGCGCCACCACGTCAACATCACGATGACGCAGGCCAAGACGGTGTCCAACTACACCAACTCCATCCTGGCCAACATGGAGGCCACCGACGACGGCTACGACGAGGCGCTGCTGCTGGATCCGGCCGGCTTCGTCTCTGAAGGCGCCGGCGAGAACCTCTTCATCGTCAAGAACGGCGTGATTTACACGCCGGATCTTTCAGCCGGCGCGCTCAACGGCATCACGCGCAACACCGTGCTGCACATCGCCAAAGATCTGGGTCTGGAAGTGGTGCAGAAACGCATCACGCGCGACGAGGTCTACATCGCCGACGAGGCCTTCTTCACCGGCACCGCCGCCGAGGTGACACCGATCCGCGAACTCGACCGCATCCAGATCGGCGCCGGCCAGCGCGGCCCCGTCACCGAGCGCATCCAGAGCGCCTTCTTCGACATCGTCAACGGCCGCAACCCGAAGTACGCCCACTGGCTTACGCCGGTGTGAGGTCTTTTTTCCACCTTGGTCACCATGAGCGCCACCGCCACGCACGCCCCCGCGGTCGTTGAGCTGACCGCCAGCGACCTCAACGCCCATGGCGGCATCCACTGCCCCCACCCCAAGGCCGGCATGGAGCTTTGGAACAGCCACCCGCGCGTCTTTCTCGACGTCAGCAAGACCGGGGAGGCGCAGTGTCCGTACTGCGGGACGGTGTATCGGCTGTGCGAGGCCGCGGGCGCTTCTGGACGGAGCCATTGAGCCGCCGCGGCGCGCGGTCGCGCCGCCCGCCAAGCGCCTGATGCTTGCCGACGTCAGCCCCAAGCTCTCGCAGGTCACGGTTGTGCTCGTCACGCACAACAGCCGTCATTGCCTGCCGGCGCAACAGCCACTGCTGGATGCCTGTCCTCACGTGATTGTGGTTGACAACGCCAGCGAGGACGACACCGTGGAACGGGCACGGGGCTTATGGCCGCACGCCCAGGTGCTGGCGCTGCCGCGCAACCTCGGTTTCGGCGCGGCCAACAACCGGGCGCTGCAGCGCGTCCAAACCGAATGGGCGCTGTTGCTGAACCCCGATTGCACGCTGGAAGCAGCCTGCCTTGAACGGCTGCTGCACTGGTCGCAGGTCTGGCCCGAAGCCGCTGTGCTGGCGCCCCAACTGGTGGACGCCCGCGGGCGGCCTCAGGTGAACTACCGCTGGGCGCCGCTGAGCTGGCCTGGCCGCGGCGGGCCGGCTGAAGGCCCCGTCTGCGTCGGGTTTGCGTGCGGCGCGGCGCTGCTGCTGCGCCGCTCGGCGGTGCCGCAGCCGCTGTTTGACGAACGCTTTTTTCTCTACTACGAAGACGACGATCTGTGCCTGCGGCTGTTTCAACGGCGCTTGCCGATCATCGTCGTCCCTGACTGCCGCGCCCAGCACCGCTCGCGCGGCTCGGTGCGCACGCGCTGGCCGTGGCGGGCGGAAATGCGCCGCGGCTACCATCATGTTCAGTCCAAACTGACCTTCACCGCCAAACATCGCGGATTGGCTGCGGCCCGACGGGGACGCCGCAGGCTGCTGTTGGCGACAGTGCTAAGCCTGCCGCTGCGTTTGCTGTTGCTGCATCCTAAGGGGATGGCACGAGCGTGGGGGCGGCTGCGTGGGCTTTGGCAGTGGCAACCTCATGACGACCTCCTCCACCCCAACCGGTCGGCCCACCTTGTGCGTGGCCGTGCTGACCCTCAATGAGGCCGCGCGCATCGAGCGCTGTCTGCGCAGCGCCACTTTCGCCGATCAATGGCTGGTGGCCGACAGTGGCAGCACCGACGACACCTGCCAGCGTGCCGCCGCGCTGGGCGCAGAAGTGCATGTGTTTGCCGACTGGCAAGGCTTTGCCCAGCAGCGCAACCGGCTGCTGCCCTTCATCCGCACCGATTACGTGCTGTGGCTTGACGCCGATGAAGTGATTCCTGACACGCTGCGGGATGAGATCCTGGCGTTGCTGCAAACCCGTCCAGAACCTTTTGTCGGACGCATCGCTTGGCTTGAACATGCGTTTGGGCGACCCCTGACGCATTTTCAGCGCCGTGGGCTGCCGCGGCTGTTTCCCGTTGCCGAACTGGTCGGATTCGAAGGGGTGGTGCACGAGGGCCCGCTGTTGAAGCGCCGGCTGCCGGTGGTGGAGCTGCGCGCCCCGCTGCACCACCACTCGCGCGAGACGGTCTACGACAGCCTGCGCAAGCTGGCGCAGTACACGCAACTGGGTGCCGCCAAGCGGGCCCAGCGCGGCCAACGCGGCGGAGTGCTGCGGGGTCTCGCTTCGGCCAGCGCGATGTTCATTCGCTTGTATGTGTTTCGGCGTGGCTTTACCGGAGGGGGGGCGGGCTTCTTGTTCTGCCTGCTGATCGCGCTGGAGTGCCTGTTCCGCTACGCTGCCCTGGCTTACGACCGTGATCACCTGGAAACGTTGGCCAAGCGCTGAGGCGCTGCTGTGGCTGCCGCTGTTGACCGCCACCGCGCTGGCGCCTGCGGTGCCCAAGATGATGGGCTTGGCCTTGTTGCTGGCCTGGTTGCTGGCTTGGGTGCAAGCCAGGCGCCAGCCTGCGAGCTCCTCACCGCCTTCAGCCTGGCGGCAGGCTTTGGCCGCAGCCGCCCTATTGATCGGGCTGCGGTTGCTGGCGGCGGCCTGGCACGGCGATGGCTTGGCTGAGCGGCACTGGGAGCTGAAGTGGCTGATCACGTCGCTAGCCCTCGCAGTCGTGCTGCGTCGACCTGGCGGGCCCGAGTGGCTCTTGCGGCACGCCGCGACGCTTTGGGTCGGCACGCTGACCGCCATGGCGAGCGTGGGCATGACGGTGGCGCTGGTGGTGGAGCGCGGGAATTTGGTCACCAACGCCATCCCTTGGGCAAATGTGATGGGTCTGGTGGCCGTGGCGTTGGTGGCCCAAGCGCTGCACAGCCCCACTTCACGCCTGCGCTGGTGCGCCGGATGGGGAGCCACTTGCGCCAGCGTCGCAATCATGGCTTCGCACACGCGAGGGGCTTACACAGCAGTGGTGCTGACGCTGCTGGCCTGGAGCTGGCTGCTGTGGCAACGGGTCTTGCATCAGGCGCGTTGGGGGGCGCTGCTGGGGGTTGCTGCTTTGGTTTTTGCGATGAGCTCAACCCCATGGATGCAAGAAGCCGTCCAGCACCGCTGGCTGCAAAGCGTCGAAGAATGGCGCGCCGTTCACCAGCAAGCTCCGACCGCCTCGGAAACCTCGGTGGGCGCGCGGGTGCTTCTATGGCAACACGCCTGGACGGCCGTGCAAAGCGAGCCTTGGTGGGGAGTCGGCATCGAGGGGCGGCGGGCCTTGATTCGCCAGTGGGCCGATCTGCACGACTCCGCCACGCTGCGCGCGCTGGGGCATGTGCATCATGAATACCTGCACGCCTGGCTCGATCATGGCTTGGCCGGACTCGGGGTGGCGTTGGCCATGGTGGCGGTGCCGCTGGCGTTGGCGTTCAGGAGCCGACCTATGGATCCAGCCACGCGCTGGACGCTTGTCGGCTGGGCCGTGGTGGTCGGCGTCGGCGGCCTGACCAATGTGAACACGGCCCACAACTACTACACCAGCGGAATATGCCTGCTGTGGCTGCTGCTGGCGATGCTGCAGCTGCAACCCAACCTCGGGCGTTCAGCCGCGAGCCCCAGCCTGACCGACGGTCAGCCACGCGCTGCCGCTGCGCCGCGTCACGACACGATGTAAGCCGCCGCCCCGGTGGCCAGCAGCTTGCCATCCGTCCCCGAAAACGCCATGCGGGTGGAGGCCACGCGCGAGCCCAGGCGCAGCACCTCGGCCTCCAGCAAAAAGCCCTCGCCGATGGCCGGGCGCAGGTAGTCGATGCGCAGATCGATGGTGCCGAGCTTGGCGAAGCGCTGCAGGCGCTGCGGCACCGGCTCGTCGAGGTGGCGCGCGCCGATGGCGGCCATCACCGCCAGCCCGCCCATCGCGTCCAGCGCGGCGCTGATGACGCCGCCGTGCAGGCGGTTGTAGGCGAAGTGGCCGACCAGTTCGGGGCGCATCGCGATGCGGGCGGTGACGCGTTCGGCCGCGATGTCGGTGACCTGCAGGCCCAGCACGCGGTTGAAGACGATGCGCTCCTCGAAGATCTCGCGCACGCCGGCGACGAACTCGGGCTCGAACGTCACCGGCTCGGCGGGGGGATGGGGGTGGCGCGTCATCGGCTCGGCTCCATCGTCGAGGGCTCCGGCTCCCGGCCCCTCGGCGCCAGCGGGCGGCGCCGGGCGCGCGGCCGGTCGGGCGCCGGTTTCAGCAGCGGCTGAAGTCGGGGGTGCGCTTTTCGAGGAACGCCGCGAACGCCTCCTTGGCCGCGGGTTCGCGCAGCATGCGGGCGAAGACCGCTCCCTCCTCGGCCATACGCTGCAGCACCGCCGGCTGCTGCGCCCCCTTCATCAGGCGCTTGGTCTCCACCAGCGAGGTCAGCGGCTTGGCCGCGAGCTTGCGCGCCACCTGCTGCGCGTGGGCATTGACCTCGCGCGGCGGCAGCACGCGGTTGACCAGCCCCAGTTCCAGCGCCGTCTCGGCGTAGATCGGCTCGCCCAGCAGCAGCGCCTCGGCGGCGCGGTGGTAGCCGAACATCTGCGGCGCCAGCAGGCTGGAGGCCCCTTCGGCGCACAGGCCAAGGTTGACGAACGGCATCGAAAACGCCGCGTTGTCGCCGGCGTAAACCAGATCGCAGTGAAACAGCAGCGTGGTGCCGATGCCGACCGCCGGGCCGCAGACCGCCGCCACGAGCGGCTTGGGGAACGTGGCGATCGCGCGCAGGAAGCGAAACACGGGGCTGTCGGTGCCCGCCGGCGGGGCCTGCAGGAACTCCTCGATGTCGTTGCCGGCGGAAAACATCCCCTCCTGGCCCTGGATCACCGCCACCCGCACGGCAGCGGCGTCCACCGCGCGCTCCAGCGCGTCGGCCAGCGTCGCGTACATCGCGCTGGTCAGCGCGTTCTTGCGCTGCGGGCGGTTGAGCGTCAGCGTCAGCACCCCGTCCTCGGTGTGCTGCAGGATCTCGGCGTTGGCGTTCATTGGCGCTCTCCTCGGCGCGCCATCATACGCGCTCGAAGATGCCGGCCGCGCCCTGCCCCATGCCGACGCACATTGTCACCATGCCGTAGCGCAGGTCGTGGCGGCGCAGCGCGTGCACGACGGTGGCGGAGCGGATCGCGCCGGTGGCGCCCAGCGGGTGGCCCAGCGCGATGGCGCCGCCGATCGGGTTGACCTTGGCCGGGTCGAGGCCGAGCTGGTTCATCACTGCCAGCGACTGCGCAGCAAACGCCTCGTTGAGCTCGATCCAGTCGAGGTCGTCTTGCCTGAGGCCGGCGAGCTTAAGCGCCGCCGGGATGGCCTCCACCGGCCCGATGCCCATGATGTGCGGCGGCACCCCGCGGCTGGCGTAGGCGACGAAGCGCGCCAGCGGCTTGAGGCCGAAGCGCTGGATGGCCGCCTCGCTGGCCAGGATCAGCGCGCCAGCGCCGTCGGAGGTTTGCGAGCTGTTGCCGGCGGTGACGCTGCCCAGGCCGGTGGCGATCCGGTCGGGGCGCATCGGCGTGGCAAACACCGGCTTGAGCTTGGCCAGCGCCTCCAGGCTCGTGTCGGCGCGCGGGCCTTCGTCGAGCTCCAGCACGCGGCGCGTGACGCGCACCTCACCCGCCTCGGCGTCGAAGTGGCGCTCCTCCACCTCCACCGGGGTGATCTCGTCGCGGAACTCGCCGGCCTGCTGCGCACGGATGGCGCGCTGGTGCGACTGCAGCGCGAATTCGTCCTGGGCCTGGCGCGAGACCTTCCACTGCTGGGCCACCTTCTCGGCGGTCAGGCCCATGCCGTAGGCGATGCCGTAGTCCTCGACGTTGCCGAGGTTGGCGAAGATGCGCGGGTTGAGGCTGGGCGTGTTGCCCATCATCGGCACCATGCTCATGCTCTCCACGCCGGCGGCGATCATCACGTCGGCCTCGCCGACGCGGATGCGGTCGGCCGCCATCTGCACCGCCGACAGGCCCGAGGCGCAGAAGCGGTTGACGGTGATACCGCCCACGCTCTTGGGCAGGCCGGCCAGCACCGCGCCGACGCGCGCGACGTTCAAGCCCTGCTGCGCCTCGGGGATGGCGCAGCCGCAGATCACGTCCTCGATGGCGGCGGGGTCGAGCGACGGCACTTGGGCCAGCGCCGCACGCAGCACGTGCGCCAGCAGGTCGTCGGGGCGCACCTGGCGCAGGCTGCCTTTGTGGGACTTGCCGATCGGCGTGCGCGTGGCCGCCACGATGTAGGCGTCTCGAAGGGTCTTCATGTCCGATCGTCTCCGCGGTCAGTTGCGCAGGGGCTTGCCGTCGTTGAGCAGCGCCAGGATGCGCGCCTGCGTCTTGGGCTGCACGATGAGCGCGCAAAACGCCTCGCGCTCCAGTTTCATCAGGTAGTCCTCGGTCACGCGCGTGCCGGCTTCGACCTCGCCGCCGGTGACCACGTGGGCGATGCGCTGCGCGATTTCGAAGTCGTAGGCGGTGATGAAGCCGCCGTCGCGCAGGTTGACCAGCTGGCCGAGGATGGTGGCCTTGCCGCTGCGGCCCGCCACCGCAAACGGCTGCTTCAGCGGCGGGCGGTAGCCGGCCTCGTGCATCGCCTGCGCCGTGCGCACGGCCACGAACAGCAGCTCGTCGCGGTGCGGCACGATCACGTCGCTGTCCAGCAGGTAGCCGAGCTTGCGGCTTTCCAGCGCGCTGGTGCCCACCGTGGCCATCGCCGCGGCCTTGAAGCCCTCGGTCAGGAACGGCAGCAGGTCGGTGCCGGTGCTGGCGCGGGCGTTTTCCGCCGCGCGGCGGGCGAGGTAGGTCAGCCCCCCCGCGCCCGGGATCAGGCCCACGCCGACCTCCACCAGGCCCATGTAGCTTTCCATGTGCGCGACGCGACGCGCGCAGTGCACCGCCAGCTCGCAGCCGCCCCCCAGCGCCATGCCGCGCACCGCCGCCACGGTGGGCACCTGGGCGTAGCGCAGCCGCAGCATGACGCGCTGCATCTCCGCCTCCACCGACTCGATCGCCTGCACGCCCATGGCGGCAAAGGCCGGCAGCGTGGCCTGCAGGTCGGCACCGACCGAAAACGGCTCGTCGCCCGACCACACCACCAGGCCCGCAAAGCGCGCCTCCGCTTCCTCGACCGCGCGGTCCAGCCCCTCCACCACCGCCGGGCTGATGGCGTGCATCTTGGTCTTGAGGCTGGCGATCAGCACGTCGTCCAGCCCGGGGCGCGGCAGCGTCCAGAGGCGGATCGCGTCGTCCTCGTAGATCGTCGCGCCGTCGGTGCGCCAGTCCGGCCCGCCTTCACCGAAGACGCGCTCGCGGTAGAGCTGGCGCGCGTGCACCGGCAGCGTGCGCGGCGGCTCGAAGCGGCCCGTGGCCGGATTCCACGAGCCTTCCGGCTGGTGCACGCCGCCGCGTTCGGCCACCGGGCCTTCGAACACCCAGGCCGGCAGCGGCGCGGAACACAGCGCGCGCCCGGCGTCGATGTCCTCCTGCACCATGCGCGCCACCTCCAGCCAGCCGGCCTGCTGCCACAGCTCGAACGGGCCCTGCTGCATGCCAAAGCCCCAGCGCATCGCCTGATCGACGTCGCGCGCCGTCTCGGCGATCGACTGCAGGTGCAGCGCCGCGTAGTGAAAGCCGTTGCGCAGGATCGCCCACAGGAAGCGCCCCTGCGGCCCCTCGGCGTGGCGCAGCAGCTTCAGCCGCTCGGGCGCGGGTTTCTTGAGCATGCGGCCATAGACTTCGTCGGCCTTGGCCCCGGCGGGCACGTAGTCGCCGCTGGCCAGATCGAAGCGCAGCACGTCGCGCCCGACCTTTTTGTAGAAGCCCGCCTTGGTCTTCTGCCCCAGGTGACCTTTGTCGAGCAGCGCCTGCAGCACCCTGGGCGTCTCGAACGTCGGATAGAACGGATCCGTCTCGGGGCTGAGCTGGGTCTGCATCGTGCGGATGACGTGCGCCAGCGTGTCCAGCCCCACCACGTCGGCGGTGCGGAAGGTGCCGCTGGAGGCGCGCCCGAGCCGCTTGCCGGTCAGGTCATCGACGACGTCGAAGGTCAGGCTATGCCGCTCGGCCTCGATCATCGTCGAGAGCATCCCGGCAATCCCGATGCGGTTGGCGACGAAGTTGGGCGTGTCCTTGGCGCGCACGACGTTCTTGCCCAGCGTCGTCGTGACGAACGCCTCCAGCGCGTCGAGCACGTCGGCGCGCGTCTCGGGCGCGGCGATCAGCTCCACCAGCGGCATGTAGCGCGGCGGGTTGAAGAAGTGGATGCCGCAAAAGCGCGGCCGCAGCGCCGCCGGCAGCGGCTCGGCGAGCTGCCGGATCGGCAGGCCGGAGGTGTTGGTGGCCAGGATGGCGTGCGCGGCCAGGTGCGGCGCCACGCGCGCGTAGAGCTGGTGCTTCCAGTCCATGCGCTCGGCGATCGCCTCGATGACGAGGTCGCACTCCGCGAGCAGCCCCAGGTGCTCGTCGTAGTTGGCCGGCCGGATCAGGTCGGCCTCGTCGGCCACGCCCAGCGGGCTCGGCTTCATTTTCTTCAGGTTGGCAATCGCCTGGCGGGCGATCGCGCTCTTGTCGGCGCCGTCCTTCGGCAGGTCGAACAGCACCACCGGCACGCGCACGTTGACGAGATGGGCGGCGATCTGCGCCCCCATGACGCCGGCGCCGAGCACGGCCACGCGGCGGATCAGGAATCGGGACATGGTGGGTTTTCCTTCGCGGAATTCGGAAACGGGGTGAGGCGCGCTCAGGGCACGCGCACCCAGGTCTGCGTGCGGCCGATGAACAGGATGGAGCCGCGCACCTCCAGCTTGGCCCCGCCCTCCACCGGGGTCAGGCGCACGTGGTAGGTCTTGCCGCTTTCGGGGTCGAGAATGGTGCCGCCCTCCCAGACCGCCTTGCCCGGCACCTGCCGCACGCCGCGGATGATCTCCAGCCCGACGATGGGCTGGTCCTTGCGATCGTCGGTGCAGGCGGTGCAGCGGCGGTTGGGATCGGCGCCCTTGCGCAGCAGCTTCTCGACGCGCCCGGTCAGCACGCCGTCCTGCTCGGTGATGACGACCTCGCTCTTGACCTCCTTGGTCTCGTCGTCGATGGTGTGCCAGCGGCCCACGGGGGTCATCTGGGCCCAGGCGGGCAGGACGGAGGCCAGCAGCGCGCTGGCCACGGCGGTGCGGATGGACATCGGTCGTCTCCTCATCGTGACAGGCGCGGATCGCCTCAGCGGGCGTCCACGCCCAGCGCCTCATCGGTGTCCAGCAGCGCGGCCACGCCGCTGCGCGCCTGGCGCATCAGCGTGGCGGTCTCCGGGAACAGCCGGGCGAAGTAGAAGCGCGCCGTCTGCAGCTTGCCGCGGTAGAACGGATCGGTGCTGCCGGCGGCGATGGCCTTGAGCGCCTCCGCGGCCATGCGCGCGAAGAAGTAGCCGAACACCAGATGCCCGGCCACGCGCAGGTAGGGCACCGCCGCCGCGCCCGCCTCGTCCGGGTTCTGCAGCGCCTTGAAGCCGATCTCGGTGGTGAACTTGGTCATCTGCTCGGCCAGTTGCGCCAGCGGGTTGATGAACTCGCTCATCCGCTCGTTGACGCCCTCCTCCTCGATCAGCTGCTGCACCAGCTTGCCGAACTTCTTCAGCGTCGCGCCCTGGTTGGCCAGCACCTTGCGCCCCAGCAGGTCCAGCGCCTGGATGGTGTTGGTGCCCTCGTAGATCATGTTGATGCGGGCGTCGCGCACGAACTGTTCCATGCCCCACTCGCGGATGTAGCCGTGGCCGCCGAACACCTGCAGGCACTCGTTGACGGCGATGAAGCCGTTGTCGGTCAGGAACGCCTTGGCGATCGGCGTCAGCAGCGCCAGCAGCTCGGCGCTGTCCTGGCGCACTTGCTCGTCGGGATGGTGCAGCTCCTTGTCCAGCAGCAGCGCGCAGTAGCTCAGCAGCGCCCGTCCGCCCTCGGCGTAGGCCTTGGCCGTCAGCAGCATGCGGCGCACGTCCGGGTGGACGATGATCGGGTCGGCCGGCTTGTCCTTGGCCTTCGGGCCGGAGAGGCTGCGCATCTGCAGCCGCTCCCTGGCGTAGGCCAGCGCGTTCTGGAACGCCACCTCGGTCAGCCCGACCGACTGGTTGCCCACACCCAGGCGCGCCGCGTTCATCATCACGAACATCGCCTGCAGGCCCTTGTTCGGCTGACCCACCAGCGTGCCCACCGCGCCATCCAGGATCATCTGGCAGGTGGCGTTGCCGTGAATGCCCATCTTGTGCTCCAGGCCGCCGCAGTAGATGGCGTTGCGCTCGCCCAGGCTGCCGTCCGGGTTGACCTTGAACTTGGGCACCACGAACAGGCTGATGCCCTTGGTGCCGGCCGGCGCATCGGGCAGGCGCGCCAGCACCAGGTGCACGATGTTGGCCGCCAGGTCGTGCTCGCCGGCGGAGATGAAGATCTTCTGCCCGGTGAGCTTGTAGGTGCCATCGGGCTGCGGCTCGGCCTTGGTGCGCAGCAGGCCGAGATCCGTGCCGCAGTGCGGCTCGGTCAGGCACATCGTGCCGGTCCACTCGCCGCTGGTCAGCCTGGGCAGGTAGAGGCGCTTCTGCTCCTCGGTACCGTGCGCGTGCAGGCACTCGTAGGCGCCGTGGCTCAGGCCCGGGTACATCGTCCACGCCTGGTTGGCGCTGTTGAGCATCTCGTAGAACGCCGAGTTGACGACGAACGGCAGACCCTGCCCGCCATAAGCCGGATCGCAGCTCAACGCCGGCCAGCCGCCCTCGACGTAGGCGCGGTAGGCTTCCTTGAAGCCCTTCGGCGCGCGCACCTCGTGCGTGCTCTTGTCCAGCGTGCAGCCCTCGGCGTCGCCGCTGGCGTTGAGCGGAAACGCCACCTCGGCGGCGAACTTGCCGCCCTCCTCCAGCACGGCGTTGACGGTGTCGGCGTCGAGCTCGGCGTGCGCCGGGCAGGCTTTGAGCTCGCCAACGACGTCGAGCACCTCGTGCAGCACAAACTGCAGGTCGCGCATCGGGGGGGTGTAGTGGGGCATCGCGGGTCTCCTTGTGGCAAAGGGGTTGTTCGGATGGCAGGCGGGTTGCGCCAAGACTTAAGCCTGGTAGCGCGCGATCAGGTTGTCAAAGCCGGTGCGGGCTCGCTGCAAGCTGTCGGGATGCCGCAAAAAACGCGCTTCGTAATGCAGCGCCAGGATCAGGCCGTGGATCTCGAACGCCACCTGCGCCGGGTCGGCGTCAGCGCGCAGGTGGCCCTCGTCGATGGCCAGCTGCACCGCCTTGCGCACGGCGGCCTGCCAGGTGTTGACGGTGTCCACCAGCGCGTCGCGCACCGCGCCCGGGCGGTCGTCGAACTCCACCGCACCGCTGATGTAGATGCAGCCCGAGTCGATCTCCAGCGACGTCTGGCGCATCCAATGGTCGAACAGCGCGCGCAGCCGCGGCAGCCCGCGCGGCGCGCTCAACGCGGGCCGGAACACGTCGCGCTCGAAGCGCGCGTGGTATTCGCGCACGACGGCGATCTGCAGCTCCTCGCGCGAACCGAAGTGCGCGAAGACGCCGGACTTGCTCATGCCCATCAGCTCGGCGATGGCGCCGATGCTCAGGCCCTCCAGTCCGACGTGCGCGGCCAGCCCGAGCGCCACGTCGATGATGGCGGCCTTGGTCTGCTGCCCTTTGTGCGGGGCGCGGGCGGCACTTCGCGCACGCGTGCGAGCCGACGCGGGGCGAGCCGCTAGGGTTTCGGCCATGCTGATCTCCAGAAAAAACGAACGTTCGTTTTATTCTAGAGTGCCTAGCTGCGCTGTCAACCCCTGCCAACCCTGGCGATCGGTCAGCCACCCATCGCCAACGCGCCGGCGGGGCTGCCCGCAGGGCCGAGCGCAAACGCCGCCGGCGCTGGCCTCGGCGCGCCGATTAGTGCGAGCGGATCATCGTGCCAAACGGCTGGTCGCCCAGCACCTCCAGCAGGATCGCGTGCGGCACGCGCCCATCGATGATATGCACCGCCTTGACGCCGCTCTTGGCTGCGTCCAGCGCGCCGGCGATCTTGGGGATCATGCCGCCGCTGATGGTGCCGTCGGCCACCAGCTCGTCGATGCGCCGCGGGGTGAGCTCCGCCAGCAGCTGCCCCTGCTTGTCCAGCACGCCGCGGATGTTGGTCAGCATCAGCAGCTTTTCCGCCTGCAGCACGGTGGCGAGCTTGGCCGCCACGACGTCGGCGTTGATGTTGTAGCTCTCGTTGTGCTCGCCAAAGCCGATCGGGCTGACCACCGGGATGAACTGGTCCTCCTGCAGCGCGCGCACGACGCTGGGATCGATCGAGACGATGTCACCGACCTGGCCGATGTCGTGCTCGACGCTGGGATCATTGGCGTCCACCATGCGCAGCTTGCGCGCGCGGATCATCGCGCCGTCGCGCCCGGTCAGGCCGACCGCCTTGCCGCCGGCGCGGTTGATGAGGCCGACGATGTCCTGCTGCACCTCGCCGGCCAGCACCCACTCGACCACCTCCATCGTCTCGGCATCGGTCACGCGCATGCCCTGCACGAAGCGGCCCTCCTTGCCCAGGCGTTTCAGCAGCGTCTCGATCTGCGGGCCGCCGCCGTGCACCACCACCGGGTTGATGCCGACGAGCTTGAGCAGCACCACGTCCTCGGCAAACGCTGCCTGCAGCTCGGGGTCGGTCATGGCGTTGCCGCCGTACTTGATGACCATCGTCTTGCCGTGGTAGCGGCGGATGTAGGGCAGCGCCTGCGCCAGCACTTCGGCGCGGTCGCGGGGCTCCAGGTGCGAGAGATCGCGCGCGGGGTGGATCATGGTGGAATGCAATGGTTAGGATCGTGGTGATGCGTTCGCGGAGGTCATTGTGCCGCAAGAGATCGAGCTCAAATACCGCCTGCCCGGCCTGGATGGCCGCACCGCGCTGCAACGGCTGCGTCGGCACCCTTTGCTGCGCCGCCGAACCATGCAGCGCATGCAGCTGCTCAACCGCTACTACGACACCCCCGACGGCTGGCTAAGGCAGCAGCGCTGCGCCCTGCGCTTGCGCGCCACCGTCGATTGCGACGCCGAGGGACAGCCGTTGCCCGGCGCGGCGCGCTGGGAGCAAACCCTCAAAACCGCGGGCAGCGGCAACGGCGCGCTGAGCGTGCGCAACGAATGGACCACCCCGTTGACCCGCCCGCGACTGCAACTGGACGCGCTACAGGCCACGCCGCTGGGCGCGTTGGAACGCGCCGCCGAGCACCTGGCGCAGTTGACGCTGCAAGCGCAAACCCGCAGCCTGCGCACCACCTGGGTGCTGCATTTGCGCGGCGGGGCGGTGGTCGAAGTCGCGCTGGACGATGGCGAGCTGCGCGCCGGACGGCAGCGCGCGGCGCTACTGGAGCTGGAACTGGAACTGCTGCGCGGCGAGCCGGCAGCGCTGCTCGGGGTGGCCGATGCGCTGGCGGAGATCTTGCCGCTGCTGCCGGCGCGCCCGAGCAAGGCCGAACAAGCCCAGCGGCTGGCGGCGGGCACGCTGCTGGAGCCCGTGCGGGCGACGATCCCCGCCATGCCAACCGGCACCACTGCGCTGGAAGTGGCGCGCGCGGCGCTGGCCGACGCCCTGGGCCAGCTGTGCGACAACCTCGCCCTGGCGATGGCCAGCGACAACCCGGAGCTGATCCACCAAGCTCGCGTTGGCTGGCGGCGCTGGCGCAGCGTAATGCGGCTGGTGCAGCCATGGCTGCCAAGTCCGCCCCCGGACCTCACCCCTCTGCGGCCCTTGCTGGGTACGCTGGGCGTCTTGCGCGACTGGGATGTGGCCCGAACCGACACGCTGCCCGCCTGGGGCCGGGCGTTTGTCGAAGACCCTGCCGTCCAGCCCGCCCGCGCGCAGGCGCTGCGCGCGGCCTTGCGACGGCTGGATCGCGCCGCACAGGCGGCTCGCGCGCAGCTGCGCCAGCACCTGCGCGACCCCGCCGTGGTCGGCGTGCTGCACGCTTTGGCGGCGTGGCTCGTGGCTTTGCCCACCGCAACGACGCCGGAGCCCCCACCCGACTGGGCGTTTGCGCGCTTGCGGCGCTGGCATGCGCGGCTGAAGCGCCAGCTGGCCGCCAGCGACCACGCCAGCCCCGAAGCCATGGAGAGCCTGCATGAAGCCCGGCTGTTGGCCAAGCGGCTGCGTTACGCCGCTGAGGCCCTCGGCGCCGCGCTTAGCCAACGCGAAGCCGAACGCGCCCAGCGCTGGCAGCGCCGCGCGCGCGGCTGGCAGGAACGGCTGGGGCGCTGGCGCGACACCGCGCGCGCCGCTGAGCTGCTGCAGCAAGTGCAGGCCGATGCGGCGCTGATCGGCTTCCTGCGCGGCGTGGCAGCAGCCACACACCCGCTGCGCGCGGCGGACTGAAACGCCCCGCATCACACGGAACCCCGGGGCCGGCCATCCGCTCCAACGGCAAAGACCCTGCCTCGATCATGGACAAACCCAGCCCCCCACCCGACTGGCACACCCTCCCCGCCGACGAGGTGCTGGCCGTCCAGAAGAGCCAGCCGCGGGGCCTCAGCGCCGCCGAGGCCGAGGCGCGCTTGGGCCGCCACGGCCCCAACCGCCTGGCCGAGGCGCCACCGGTGCCGCTGTGGCGGCGCGTGGCGCGCCAGTTCAACAACCTGCTGATCCTGGTGCTGCTGGCGGCGGCGGCGATCACGGTCGGGCTCGGGCACGGCCTGGATGCGGCGGTGATCCTGGCGGTGGTGCTGCTCAACGTCACGATCGGCCTGGTGCAGGAGGGCAAGGCCGAGCGGGCGCTGGCGGCGATCCGGGCGCTGCTGGATCCGCGCGCGCAGGTCTGGCGCGACGGCCATCTGGTCGAGACCGACGCCGCCCACCTCGTACCGGGCGACGTGGTCCAGGTCTCCGCCGGCGACCGCGTGCCGGCCGACGTGCGCTGGCTGCGCGCGCACGAGCTGCGCATCGACGAATCGGCGCTGACCGGCGAGTCGGTGCCGGTCGGCAAGGGCGTCGAGCCGGTGGACGCCGGCGCCGAGCTGGGCGACCGCCGCAGCATGGGCTACGCCGGCACGCTGGTGACGGCGGGCCTGGGCGTCGGCGTCGTCGTGGCCACCGGCATGCGCACCGAGATGGGCCGCATCGGCCACCTGCTGCAAAGCGTTGGCGAGACCACCACGCCGCTGGTGCGGCAGATGGCGCAGATGGGGCGCTGGATCACGCTGGCGGTGCTGGCGGCGGCGGCCCTGCTGTTTGGCTACGGCTGGGGCGTGCGCGGGCTGCCGGCAATGGACACCTTCATGGCGGCGGTGGGCCTGGCGGTGGCGGCGATCCCGGAAGGGCTGCCGGCCATCCTGTCGGTGACGCTGGCCATCGGCGTGCAGCGCATGGCGCAGCGGCGCGCCATCGTGCGCCAGCTGCCGGCGGTGGAGACGCTGGGCTGCGTCACGGTGATCGGCTCGGACAAGACCGGCACGCTGACGCGCAACGAGATGACCGCGCAGACGGTGGTGCTGGCCGGCGGCGTCGTGCAGGTGGAAGGCAGCGGCTACGCGCCGCAGGGCGCGCTGCTGCGCGACGGCACGCCGCTGCAGCCGGCCGAACTCTGGCGCGAGGCGCCGGCGCTGCTGGCGCTGGCGGAAGGCGCGGCGCTGTGCAACGACGCCGAGCTGGTGCCGACCGACGAAGGCGACTGGCGCCTGAGCGGCGACCCGACCGAAGGCGCGCTGCTGACGCTGGCGATGAAGGCGGGGCTGGAGCCGGCGCGGCTGCGCGAGGAGCACCCGCGCGTGGCGGTGCTGCCGTTCGAGTCCGAGCGCCGCCTGATGGCCACCGCGCACACCGACGGCGATGGCACGTGGCGCGTCTGGGTCAAGGGCGCGCCGGAGGCGGTGCTGGCGCGCTGCGCGCAGGCGCTCGGGCCGGATGGCGCGCCGGTGCCGCTGGACGGCGCCTGGTGGCACGCGCAGGCCGAGGCGCAGGCTGCCGAGGGTCGGCGCGTGCTGGCGGTGGCCACCGCGGCGTGGCCGGCCGGCCAGCCGCTGACGCACGAGGCGATCGAGCGCGGGTTGACGCTGGTCGGGCTGGTCGGCCTGATCGACCCGCCGCGACCCGAAGCGGTTGTGGCGCTCGAACAATGCCGCCAAGCTGGTATCCGCGTCATCATGATCACCGGCGACCATGTCGTGACCGCGCGCGCGATCGCCACGCAGCTGGGGCTGGGGGCGCAGCCACGCGCGCTGGCCGGGCACGCGATCGAAGCGATGGATGAGGCCGCGCTGCGCCGCGCGGTGCGCGAGGTGGACGTGTTCGCCCGCGCCGCGCCGCAGCACAAGCTGCGCCTGGTGCGCGCGCTGCAGGCCGAGGGGCACGTGGTGGCGATGACCGGCGACGGCGTCAACGACGCCCCGGCGCTCAAGGCCGCCGACGTCGGCGTGGCCATGGGCCACAAGGGCACCGAGGCGGCCAAGCAGGCCGCCGCGATGGTGCTGACCGACGACAACTTCGCCACCCTCGCGCACGCGGTGGAGGAAGGCCGCACCGTCTATGACAACCTGCGCAAGGTGGTGACCTTCCTGCTGCCGATCAACGGCGGCGAGTCGATCTCGCTGCTGATCGCCGTGCTGTTCGGACTGGCGCTGCCGATCGCGCCGGTGCAGATCCTGTGGGTCAACATGGTCAGCTCGATCGCGCTGGCCATGGTGCTGGCGTTCGAACCGACCGAGGCCGACGTGATGCGCCGCCCGCCGCGGCCGCCGCGCGAGCCGATGCTGACCGGCTTCGTGCTGTGGCGCGTGGCGCTGGTGTCGGCGCTGTTCGCCGCCGGGATCTTCGGCGTCTATCAACGGGCGCTCGAGGCCGGACACGAGCCAGCGCTGGCCCAGACGCTGGCGGTCAATACGCTGGTGGCGATGGAAATCTTCTACCTGTTCAGCGTGCGCTACCTGAAGGCGCCGTCGTTCACCTGGGTCGGCGTGCGCGGCACCCCGCGGGTGCTGGCGGCTGTGGCCGCCGCCTGCGCGCTGCAGGCCGCCTTCACCTACGCGCCGTTCATGAACGCCTGGTTCGGCAGCGCACCGCTGCCGCTGCCGTGGCTGACCGTCAGCGCCGCGGCGGGCGTGGCAGTGCTGCTGGTGCTGGAGCTGGAAAAGGCCCTGCTGCGACGCCATCGGCGCTGAGCGGCCAGGCCGGCCGAAGGAGCGCCAAAGCGCCAACGCGGGAATCGTGCGCGGGCGCCCCGAGACGCCTGCCGGCAGACCCGGCGCGGTTCAGAGCTCCACGTCGGCGTAGATCTCGTCCAGCGTCAGCGTGCCGTCGAGGCACGGCAGCTCGATCGCGCCGTCGGCGTAGCCTTCCAGCACCCAGTCGCGGCTGCGCCGGTACGCCTCGACCCAGCGGCGGTCCTGCGCCACCACCAGGTAGAGTTCCATGCTCGGGATGCGCTGGTAGGCCAGCAGCTTTTCGCGCCGGTCGATGCGTTCGGTGTGCTCCGACAGCACCTCGACGATCAGGCAGGGACGGTCGACGTGGTAATCGGCGCGGTCACGCGGGTCGCACGCCACCATCACGTCGGGGTAGTAGTAGACCTCCTCCCCGCCGTAGTCGATCCGCACCTTCATGTCGGCCACGAACACCTGACATCCGAAGCGGCGCGCCCGCGGCAGCAGGGCGTGCGCCGTGGCCATCGCGATGCGGTTGTGGGTGCGGCTCGCGCCCACCATGGCATACACCTTTCCGGCCACGTATTCGTGGCGCACGTCGCTGACGAGCTCGTCCTGCAGATAGTCCTCGGGCGACAGCCAGGTTTCGGAGCGGGCCAGAGCGGTCATCGGACACTTTCCTCGGGATTGCGGCTGCAGGGATGATAACGACTACCCCCAGCCGCTTACAATGCAGCGCTTTTGCCCAGCCTCTGGATCCACACCACGAACCGCTGCGAGCGACCCCATGACGACCAAAAAGGTTTACATCCGCACCTTCGGCTGCCAGATGAACGAATACGACTCGGCCAAGATGGCCGACGTGCTGGCCGCCGCCGACGGCTACGAGCCAACCGACGACCCCGAGCAGGCCGACCTGATCCTGTTCAACACCTGCTCGGTGCGCGAGAAGGCGCAGGAAAAGGTCTTCTCCGACCTCGGCCGCGTCAAGCACCTGAAGAAAAAGGGCGTGCTGATCGGGGTGGGCGGCTGTGTTGCCAGCCAGGAAGGTGAGGCGATCATCCAGCGCGCGCCTTACGTCGATGTGGTGTTCGGACCGCAGACGCTGCACCGCCTGCCGGAGCTGCTGCGCCAGCGTCAGCAACTGGGGCGTCCGCAGGTGGACGTGAGCTTTCCAGAGATCGAAAAATTCGACCACCTGCCGCCGGCGCGGGTCGAGGGCGCCTCGGCCTTCGTCAGCATCATGGAGGGCTGCAGCAAATATTGCAGCTACTGCGTGGTGCCGTACACGCGCGGCGAGGAGGTCTCGCGCCCGCTGCAGGACGTGCTGGTGGAGGTGGCGGGCCTGGCAGAACAAGGTGTCAAGGAGGTGACGCTCTTGGGCCAGAACGTCAACGCCTGGCGCGGCGAGGACGGCGAGGACTTCGCGCTGCTGCTGGAGTGCGTGGCCGAGATCCCCGGCATCGAGCGCATCCGCTACACCACCAGCCACCCGAACGAGTTCACGCCGCGCCTGATCGAGGCCTACGCGCGCATCCCGCAGCTCGTCAGTCACCTGCACCTGCCGGTGCAGCACGGCAGCGACCGCATCCTGATGGCGATGAAGCGCGGCTACACCGCGATGGAATACAAGAGCACGGTGCGCAAGCTGCGCACGGTGCGGCCGGATCTGAGCCTCTCCAGCGACTTCATCGTCGGCTTTCCCGGCGAGACGGAGGAGGACTTCGCCAAGCTGATGCGGCTGGTGGAGGACGTGGGCTTTGACGCGAGCTTCAGCTTCATCTTCAGCCCGCGCCCCGGCACGCCGGCGGCCAACCTGCCGGACGACACGCCGCACGAGGTGAAGCTGAAACGCCTGCAGACGCTGCAGGCGGCGCTGCAGGCCAGCGCCGAGCGCATCAGCTTGAGCCGCGTCGGCACCGTGCAGCGCATCCTGGTCGAAGGCCCGTCGAAGAAGAACCCGCAGGAGCTGATGGGCCGCACCGCCTGCAACCGCATCGTCAACTTCGACGGCGGCCCTCACGGCCAGCGCCTCATCGGCCAGATGATCGACGTGCGCATCACGCAGGCGCTGCCGCACTCGCTGCGCGGGGAGGTGGTGGTGCGCGAGACGGCCGTGGCCTGAAAACGCGGCGCCAGCCCGGGGCGCCAGCGTGCGGCGGCCCCCGGCGCCGCCGTGGCCATGCCTTCAAGGCCGCGGCCAGACGGCGACTCAGTCTGCCTGGCCGTCCGGCGCGGCCTTCAGCCCCTTCGGCAGCGGAAAGCGCATCGTCTCCACCGGCCCTTGCAACCGCCGCACCGCGGTGGCGCCCAGCGCTTTGAGCCGCCGCACCACGCCCTGCACCAGCGCCTCCGGCGCCGACGCGCCGGCGGTGACGCCGACGCGCCGCGCGCCGTCGAACCAGGCGTCCTGCAGGCCGTCGGCGTCCTCCACCATGTGGGTGCGCACGCCCAGCCGCTCGGCCAGCTCGCGCAGGCGGTTGGTGTTGGAACTGCTCGGGCTGCCGACGACGATCACCACATCGACCTCGCGCGCCAGCAACTTGACGGCGTCCTGCCGGTTCTGCGTCGCGTAGCAGATGTCTTGCTGCTTCGGCTCGCGCAGGTTCGGAAAGCGCCGCTTGAGCGCCGCCAGCATCTGCGCGGTGTCATCGACGCTGAGCGTGGTCTGCGTCACCACCGCCAGCCGCTCGGTCTGCGCCGGCTGCACGCGCTCGACGTCCTCGAGCGTCTCGATCAGGTGGATGCCGCCGTCCACCTGCCCCATCGTGCCCTCGACCTCCGGGTGCCCGGCGTGGCCGATCAGGAAGAACTCGTAGCCCTCACGGCGCAGCTTGGCCACCTCGACGTGCACCTTGGTCACGAGCGGGCACGTCGCATCGAAGATGCGCAGCCCGCGGCGCTGCGCCTCGGCCTGCACGGCGCGGCTGACGCCGTGCGCGCTGAAGATCAGCACCGCGCCCGGCGGCACCGCCTCCAGCTCCTCCACGAACACCGCGCCGCGCCGGCGCAGATCCTCCACCACGTGGCGGTTGTGCACGATCTCGTGCCGCACGTACACCGGCGCGCCGAAGCGCGCCAGCGCCCGCTCCACGATCTCGATCGCGCGGTCCACCCCGGCGCAAAAGCCCCGCGGCTCGGCTAGCACCACCTGCTGCAGCGCCATCGTCACAGCACCCCGATGATGCGCACCGTCAGGCGCACCGCCTGCCCGGCCAGCGGATGGTTGAAGTCCACGCACACCGCGCCGTCGTCGCGCAGCGCGCGCACGGTGCCGGCATAGCTGCCCTGCCCGTCCGGCGTCGGAAACTGCAGCACATCGCCGACCGCCAACGTCTGGCCCGCGGCGCCCAGCTCGTCGAGCAGCCGGCGCGCCACCCACTGCACCTTGGCCGGATCGCGCGGGCCGAACGCCTCGCCGGCGGCGAGCTCGAAGCTCGCCTCGGCCCCTTCCGGCAGGCCGAGCAGCCGCCGCTCCAGCGCCGGGGCCAACTGCCCGTCGCCCAGCGACAGCGTGGCCGGCTGCGCGCCGAAGGTGTCGATCAGCACGGCGCCGTCGGCGCCTTCCAGGCGGTAGTGCAGCGTCAGAAAGGATCCTTCGACCACAACTGGAGCGGACGGCGCGCCCGCAGCAGCGGCGGCGTTAGACTCGCAAGACATGGTTCGATTGTAAGGAGCAGGGAGGAAACCCGATGGTGCGCGAACTGCCGCCGGACGCCCGCCCGCGCGAGAAGTTGCTGAGCCGCGGGCCGCAGGCGCTGGCCGACGCTGAGCTGCTGGCGCTGTTGCTGCGCACTGGGCTGCGCGGCCAGCCGGTGCTGACGTTCGCGCAGGGGCTGCTGGAGCGCTTCGGGGGGCTCTCCGGCCTGCTGCAGGCCACGCCGGCGCAGCTGGCCGCCGTCAAGGGCCTGGGGCCGGCCAAGAGAGCCGAGCTGCTGGCGGTGTTCGAGCTGGCGCGCCGCGCGTTGAGCGAGCGGCTGCGCGAGCGCCCGGTGCTGGATTCGCCGCAGGCGGTGGCCGAGCTGCTGCGGCTGCAGCTGGCCGACCGCGGCCACGAGGTGTTTACGGTGCTGTTTCTCGACGCTCAACATCGCCTGATCGCGCTGGAGGAGCTGTTCCGCGGCACGCTGCAGGAGACGAGTGTCTATCCGCGCGAAGTGGCGCTGCGCGCGCTGCATCACGGCGCGGCCAGCGTCATCTTCGCGCACAACCACCCAAGCGGCGTGGCCGAGCCCTCCGCCGCCGACGCCGCGCTGACGCGGCGGCTGCAGGCGGCGCTGGCGCTGCTGGACGTGCGCGTGCTGGATCACTTCGTCGTCACGCGCGGCGGCTGCACGTCCCTGGCGGCGCGCGGCATGCTGTAAGCCCGATGGCCTGCACCCACCGGCGCGATGCCTTAGGATGCGCGCCGCGATGAAAGTGCAGACGCTGGCCGACCTGAAGCAGCTGCGTCGCGAGATGCAGCGCCGAGCCGAACAGGAGGCTGCCGCGCGCGCGGCGGCCGAGGCGGCGCGCCGCGCCGCGCTGGAGCGCGCCGAGCAGGACCGGCGGCTGTTCGAGCGCGCGGTCGGCCCGGTGCAGCGGCTGCCTCCGCATGGGCGAATTGAACATGCACCGCCGGCGCCGCCGCCGTGGCCGCGCCAGCGCCAGCTGGACGAGCGCGCGGTGATGCGCGAGGCGCTCAGCGACGCCTTCGACGCCGAAACATTGCTGCACACCGACGAGCACCTGAGCTTTCGCCGCCCGGGCCTGGGGCCGGACGTAGTGCGCCGGCTGCGCCGGGGTGAGTGGGCGATCCAGGCCGAGCTGGACCTGCATGGCCTGCGCACCGACGAGGCGCGCGAGCGGCTCGGCGGCTTCATCCGCGACGCGCACCGCCAGGGCCTGCGCTGCGTGCGCGTGGTGCACGGCAAGGGCCTGGGCTCGCCCGGCAAGACGCCGGTGCTCAAAGGCCGCGTGCACGGCTGGCTGGTGCAAAAGAGCGAGGTGTTGGCCTTCGTGCAGGCGCGCCCGGCCGACGGTGGGGCCGGCGCCCTGATCGTGCTGCTGCGCGCCACCAGCCATGGGCGCGCCTAAGAAAAGCTGCTCGAGGGACGACCGCAAGGCCTGAGCGAACCGGCGCTACTCGGCCGCCTGCCGCAGCGTGCGCACCACCGGCGCACGCAGCACGCCGCGCAGCGTCCACCAGCCGGCCAGCAGCGCCAGCCCCGCCCCGCCGGCCACGCCGACCACCGGCAGCCACCACGCCGGCTGCCACGCGAAGCCAAACACCTGCTGCGCCAGCACCGCGCCGACGATGAGCGCCACCGCGGCGGCCAGCGCCCCGGCCAGCGCACCGACGCCGGCCAGCTCCACCCGCTGCATGCGCCGCAGCAGCGCCGCGCGCGCGCCCAGCGCCCGCAGCACCGCCACCTCGCGTTCGCGCTGCGCGCGCGAGGCGCCGACGGTGGCCAGCAGCACCACCACGCCGGCGGCCAGCGTGAACAGGAACAGGAACTCCACCGCGCCGATCACCTGCCCCAGCACCCGCTGCACCTGCGCGATCGCGGCGCTGGTGTCGACGCTCGTCACGTTGGGAAAGCGCGCCAGCAGCGCACGGTCGAAGCCCGGCTGCGCCGGCGCGCGAAACGCCGCGATGTAGGTGTAGGGCACCTGCGGCGGCATCGCCGCCACCGGAAACAGCACGAAGAAGTTGACGTGCATGGAGGCCCAGTCCACGCGGCGCAGGCTGGTGATGCGCGTGTGGTGCACGGCGCCGGCGATGTCGAACGCCAGCTCGTCGCCGAGCTTCAGGCCCAGCTCCTCCGCCAGTCCCGTCTCGACGCTGGCCGCGCCGGCCTCGTCGGGCTGCCAGCGGCCCGCGGCAATCGGGTTGTGCGCGGGCCGCTCGGCGCTGTAGGACAGGTTGAACTCGCGCTCCACCAGCCGCTGCGCGCGCGCCGCCGCGTAGTCCTCGGGGCGCACGGGCCGGCCGTTGACCTCGACCAGCCGGCCGCGCACCATCGGGTACCAGTCGTAGCGCTGCACGCCCGCCTGCGCCAGATGCGCGCGGAACGCCTCGGCCTGATCCGGCTGGATGTTGATGACGAAGCGGTTCGGCGCATCCGGCGGCGTGGCGGCGCGCCAGCTGTCGATCAGGTCGGTGCGCAGCAGCACCAGCAGCAGCAGCGCCATCAGCCCGACGCCCAGGCTGGCCACCTGCACGACCGCGAACCCCGGACGCGCGGCCAGCTGGCGCGTCGCCAGCGTCCACCACGCCGGCCCGCCGCGGCGCAGCGCGCGCCGCAGCAGCCGCAGCGCGAGCCACGCCACCCCGGCGAACAGTCCGACCGCCAGCGCGAACCCCGCCACGGCGATGCCGCCGAGCCGCCAGTCGTCGCTCGCCAGCACCAGCAGCGCCGCCAGGCCCACGGCACCCCCCGCCACCACCAGCACGGTGGCCGCGCGCGGCGCGCCGACGTCGCGCCGGATCACGCGCAGCGGCGGCACGCGCGCCAGCTGCAGCACCGGCGGCAGGCCGAAGGTGGTCATCAGCGCCAACCCCACACCCAACCCCAGCGCCACCGGCGTCCAGCCCGGCGCCGGCAGCTGCACCTGCAGCAGATCGCCGAGCCACCACGCGAACACGAAGTGCACCGCCCAGCCGATCAGCAACCCGGCCAGGGCTGCCGCCAGCCCCGCCAGCCCGAACGCCACCCCGTAGGCGCGCGCCATCGTGCGCTGCGCCAACCCCAGCACCCGCAGCAGCGCGCAGTCGTCCAGGTGCCGCAGCGCGTACTGGCGCGAGGCCACGGCCACGGCCACCGCCGCCAGCAGCGCCGCCAGCAACGCCACCAGGCGCAGGAACTGCCCGGCGCGCTGCAGCGTCTGCTGCAACTCGGGCCGGCCCGACTCCAGGCTCTCGAGGCCGGCGCCGCGCTCGCCGCTGGCCTCCAGCCGCCGCTGCGCCCAGGTCTGGAAGCGCCGCACCGCCTCGTCGTCGCCGGCCACCGCCAGCCGGTACTGGATGCGGCTGGCCGGCTGCACCAGCCCCGTGGCCTGCAGCGCGTCCAGGTGGATTAACACGCGCGGCGCCAACGTCAGGAAGCCCGCGCCGCGGTCCGGCTCGAACGCCACCAGCCGCGTCAGCACGAACGCCTGCTCGCCGAGCCACAGCCGGTCGCCCAACCGCAGGCCCAGCGCCTCCAGCAGCGCCGCGTCGGCCCACGCCTCACCCGGCGGCGGCACGCCACCCGCCGGCGCGCCGTCCAGGTCAGCCGGGTCGGTGGCGGTGCGCAGCTCGCCGCGCAGCGGGTAGCCATCCTGCACCGCCTTCAGCGACACCAGCCGCACCTCCCCGCCCTGCGCGGCGTCGGCGCGCGCCATCGTCGGGAAGGTCAGGTGCTGCGTCAGCGCCAGCCCCAGCGCGCGCGCCTGCTGGGCGTAGTCGGGCGGCAGCGCGTGGTCGCTGCGCAGCACGAGGTCGCCGCCGAGCAGCTGGCGCGCGTCGCGCTGCAGCCCGCCCTGCAGGCGGTCGGCGAAGAAGCCCACCGCCGACAGCGCCGCCACCGCCAGCGCGATGGCCAGCAGCAGCACCGTCAGCTCGCCGGCGCGCGCGTCGCGCACCAGCGCGCGCCAGCCCAGCGCCCACGCCGACGGCGCGGCGCGGATCACGCTGCGATCGTCGACAATCGGCTGAGTCGAAGGACTGTGGGCAAGGTTGCGGACTGAGCTCATCACGCTGGCCCGATCCGCCACGCCGTCATTTGGTTCCGAAGATGCGGTCGCCGGCGTCGCCCAGCCCCGGCACGATGTAGCCGTGGTCGTTCAGGCCGCGGTCCACCGCCGGGGTGTAGATCGGCACGTCCGGGTGGTGGGCGTGGAAGTTGGCGATGCCTTCCGGGCACGCCACCAGACAGACGAAGCGGATGGAGCGCGGCGTCAGGCGCTTGAGCAGATCCACCGCCGCCACCGCCGAGTTGCCGGTGGCCAGCATCGGGTCGAGCACGATGACGTCGCGCTCCTCCATGCCGGACGGCATTTTGAAGTAATACTCCACCGGCTTGAGCGTGGCGGGGTCGCGGTACAGGCCGATGTGGCCGACGCGGGCGCTGGGCAGCACCTCCAGCATGCCGTCCAGGAAGCCGTTGCCGGCGCGCAGGATCGAGGCCA
This sequence comes from Tepidimonas alkaliphilus, assembly GCF_007556595.1. GTDB lineage: Bacteria > Pseudomonadota > Gammaproteobacteria > Burkholderiales > Burkholderiaceae_C > Tepidimonas > Tepidimonas alkaliphila. The sequence continues at coordinate 23,937 of NZ_VJNB01000012.1, read as the reverse complement.
GCACCGTCTTCTTGCCGTCGATCATGCGGCCGGTGGTCGTCTCCAGCGGCGTTTCCACCTCGACCTCGTGCGTCGGCATGTCGCGCGTGACCTCATAGGCCAACAAGGCGCTGAGCTCGCGGATCAACTGCCGAAAGGTCTTGGTGCTGGTGTCCTTGCGACGCATCAGCGTCAGCTTGTGCTGCACCAGCGGGTGGTCGATCAAATGGACGCGTCGCAGGCTGCAGGGCTGGCTCATGGGGTGAAAGTATCCCACACCCTCTTCGTCGCCGGCGCGGCAGGCGACCTTAGACGCATGCGTTGGGCGCCCACTCGCGCCGCACCCGCCCCACGGCGTTGAGCACCAGCCGCTCGCCATCAGGATGCCCATGGACGCAGATCAGCCAAGCCCCAGCTTGAAACGCACCGCTGGCCAGATAAGCGCGCCCGTTGGGAAGGTAAAGCACGTAGCGGCCATCCGTCGCAACAAAGCGCAACCGGTGCGGCCGCGCAGCCTCGTTTTGCACGCGCAAAATCGCTTCGTCCTCCTGCCGGCGACCATCCCGGTTGCCATCGACGAAAATCAGCCAACCCGATGACCAATCGGTGGTTGGCGTGCAGCGTTGCCGATCGACGCTCGGGCAAAGGGTCACCGCTCGGTGACGCAGCAGCGCCGCAGAGCGCGCCAGCGCCAGATCGGTCTGCAAGATGGTGGCCACACGCTCCAGCCGCTGTCGGGCCAGCCAAGCCTGCCAGGCCGGCCACGCCCACGCCGCCAGCAGCGCCCACAACGCCAACGCCACCAGCACCGACACCCAACTCAAACCGTGCGAACGGCCGCACATGCCCATCGGCCCCTCCCTGTGTCGTTCGTCGCTTCGATGCGCGCGTTCATCGAGTCTAAACCCACCACCGAACGCGCCTTCGGCTACGATGGGATCCATGAAGTTGCGTATGCAAAATGCTGGACAGCCACCGCGCGCGGCACGGTTGTGCGCTGCGCACACGGGGGTAACGCTGATCGAAGCCCTGGTGGTGGTGGCCATCTTGGCCATCTTGGCCACCCTGGCCGCGCCCAACCTGCGCGACTTCATCACCCACCACCGCATCCAAACGACCGCCGAAGGCATGCGGTCAGCGTTGGCCTACGCCAAATTCGAGGCCATTCGCCGCAATCAGTCGGTCTATTTTTGCGTAACGCCGCCGAACGGATCCAGCGCTGGCAAGTGGGAAATCAAAACGCCTTCCAGTCCGCTCAATCCATTGCAGTTCACTGCGCTGCGCCAAGGCACGTGGTCATCGTCTTTGACCGTTGAAATCAATTCACAACGAACCCAAGCCTCCCCAGACGGCATCGCCAACGAACGTTGCGTGCAGTTTTTAGCCAATTCCCTGCCGAGGCCCGAGCCAAGCTCGGCTAAGGTTCTGATCGTAAAGGCCGGGGATCGAAGCTGTGGTATTGATGTGCAAAATACTATCATTCAATTAGACAACCCATGTCCCCAAAAACAACCGTAACAACTCGCTGCGGCACCAACCGTTCGGGCTGGCCCGCAAGTCAGCGCGGCGCCACGTTGATTGAAGTCATGGTCGCGGTGCTGGTGGTGGCGGTCGGCGTGGTCGGCATGGCCGCGTTGCAAGCGCAAACGCTGCGCAACGCGCAAAGCAGCGCTCAGCGCACCCAGGCCAGCGTGCTGGCGTATTCGATGTTCGAAACGATGCGCGCCACAATCGACGTGGACGCCGCGCGCGATGCGACCGCCATCTTGCAGGGATTCAACACCGCCAAAATCTGCTCGCTGCAAGACGCCGCCAACCTCAATACCATCTTGCGGCAATGGATCAAAAGCGTCAAAGAAACCATCGGCGATAAAAACGATCCCACCACCTGCGCGCAAATCAACTGCACGGGCCGCACCTGCACCATCAGCATATTCTGGAACGACGAGCGCGGCAGCGGCAAGCGCGGCACGTCCGACGCAGACGATCTACGCAACTTTCGTTACGTAGCCCAAGCCGTCTTTTGATCGTAAGGGTTCATCACGATGGCCAGCCTGATGTTGCCCCAATCCTTCCTGCCCCGGCGTCAGCGTGGCTTCTCGTTGCCGGAGCTTGCCGTTGCGCTGACGATCAGCTCGCTGATTTTGCTCGGGCTGGTGGGTTATTTTCTGGCTCAGCGTCAAACCTCTCAAGTCACGACGCGTTTGGCCGAACAGCAAGAAAGCCTGCGTGTGGCTTACGAATTGCTCGCGCGCGACATCCGGGAAGCGCGCTATCTTCCGTGCGGCGGCGCCGGTAACGCTCAACTGGTCAACGGCACGTTGCTGCAACGGGTGTGGCAAACGCCACTGGAAGTTCTGGCTCGCCCCGACAGCAACTTCCCCGCACCTTCTCTACCCACTCCGTTTGAAGCCTACGACACCAACGGCAGTGCGGCAATTCGCAGGGTGAAGGATACCGATGCTATCGTCGTGCGCTACGCCCGCACCGACTCGATCGTATCCGCAACACGCTCCGGCAATGTTTTAACCCTTGATCTTAGCGCCACCCCCTACAATCTCGCCAAGCTTAATCTCCCCAAGGTTGGCGATTCGGTGGTCGTTTGTAATTTTTGGAATACCGTACAAACCACTGTGACGGCAGTGGGCAGTGGCACCTTAACAGTGGCTGACCTCGGCAATCTTAACAGCCAAATCGATCGTGTCCGCATTGCCAAACTTGAGGAACGCTTGTGGTTCCTCGGAACAACCCCGGAAAATCTGGGAACCACAAACTGCAGTGATGGTAAAGGCAAGTGCTCGCTCTACAGCGTGGTGGCAGGGCAGTCAGCCCAGGAATATGTTTCGGGTGTTGAAGCGATCAAGCTTAGCCGCTGGTGCCATCAAAATGGCGACTTGGTTTTATGTCCTCCCAATGACAACACCAACCTCACTGCGGTTCGCTTTGACGCGCTGGATATCTTGAAACCGGTCTCTGGCGCCAGGGAAGCTCCGAGCACAACCGCGGCGCCCCCAGCCGTCAAGCTCACCAGTCAACCGATGATTGCTGTCCGCAACCCGCTATGAGCTCACTCGTCTCATTGCCCCGCGTCAAGATGCGCCTCGGCTTGGCGCCCCAGCCGCAACGGGGGGCCGCCTTGATCGTAGCGTTGATCATCCTGCTGATGCTGACGCTGATCGGCGCGGCCACGGTGCAAACAGCCATTATTCAGGAAAAGTTGGCGGGCTCCTCGGCCGATCGTCAGCGCACGTTTCAAGCCGCCGAATGGGCGTTGCGTTGGGCTGAACAGTGGGTTTGGAATAACGCCAACTCCATAGATGCGAATAACGTTATCGAAGCATGCGAGCCCGAAACCTCTATCAACGATTCCGCTCAGCCCGCCGGATTTACGTTGCGTTACTGCGCGGGGCGAGCCACCGCGGCGTCAACACCCTGTGGTCCGGCCAGCTCCAATCAACGCCGCTGTGACAGTTTTATCGTCACAGTGCTGGCGCAGCCAGATACCGGCGAAACGGCTGTCAAGCTGGAATCCATTTTGTTACTCGAACAACGGTGACTTTCGAAGGGAGTGCAGGCCTTATGAAAATTTCATGGCGTCGCTGGTCTGCGGTCACGCTCGGTTCATTTTTGTTGCATCACCACGCTTGGGCAGCGCTCAACATCCCGAATGTGCCCTTGCAATTGGTCAGCTCGGTCGATCCGAACGTGATGCTGCTGCTGGACGATTCGGGCTCGATGCAATTTGAAATCATGCCCGAAGAGGAAATTAGGCAGCAGACTTATTACCTCTATCCGCGCAACGACAACACCTACGGCGGCGCCGTTTACGCCAACCGTATCCCATCTTTCGCGGTCAACGCCAACAACCCTTACGGCGCGATCGTCCGCAGCCCCGCTTTCAACACCAACTATTACGACCCGTCGATCACCTATAAACCGTGGGTTCGACATGACGGCTCATCGTGGCCCAACGCCAACCCCGCTTGCGCGCCTAACAATCCGGCTCGCAACGACGCTGGCTGCCGCAACCTCACCCAGCAGCTCACCGAAAGCGCCACGTGGGTCTCGTGCCGAATGAGCAACCCGGCCACCAACACCACATCATGCTCGACAGCCAGTTCACTGACTTATTGGCCGGCAGTCTATTACCGCTACAATGGCGGCGATAAATGGTCACACACCTCTTACACCGCGGTCGAAATTCGACCCACCACCCCCTCCTACACTGGCGACGGCCGTGAGCGCCGCACCGATTGCGTCAACGGCGTCTGCACTTATCAGCAAGAAATTCAAAATTTCGCCAACTGGTATAGCTACTACCGCTCGCGGATTTTCGCCACCCGCGCTGGCACCGGCCGGGTGTTTGCGGCGCAAGGTCCCAACCTGCGGGTTGGTTTTGCCACCATCAACGCGCCTGCTCGTAACGTGGATGGCGTCAACTACAGCCACACCCAGATTCAAGGCGTTCGCCCGTTCACCGGAGACGATCGGCGTAACTTCTTCGACCTTTTGTATGGATGGAACATTCCTGCGGCAGCCACGCCATTGCGCCGCGCCTTGGATGCGGTAGGGCAATATTATTCCCGCACCGATAGCCGCGGGCCTTGGAGCACCACGCCGGGCGTCACTGGCGGCACGGACATCAGTTGCCGCCGCGCTTACACCATCTTGATGACCGACGGTTACTGGAACCAAGGGGAAGCGGATACTGCTGCAGCCCGCGCCGACAACGACAGCGCCAATGGCCCCACCCACACCGGCCCTGGCGGACGCAGCTTCACTTACACCGCACGCAGTCCGTTTCGCGACGGTCGCGCCAACACCTTGGCCGATGTGGCCATGTATTACTGGAAAAACGACCTTCGTCCGGATTTAACCAACAATGTGCCAACAGACGCCAAAAACCCGGCGTTCTGGCAACACATGGTCACCATGACCATCAGCTTGGGGTTGAGCGGCGCGCAAGTCTCCCCGGAAGCGGCGTTTCGCGCCATCCAAACGGGCGAGACGATCAACTGGCCTGACCCTAAAACGTCCGACAACTCCGGCGGCGCGGCCTATCCCGAACGACTCGACGATTTGCTGCATGCCGCCGTCAACGCGCGCGGTCTTTTCGTCAACGCGCAAAACCCCGATGAGCTGGAACGCGCCTTCCGCGAAGCCCTCACTGAAATCTCCAACCGCAACGCCTCCGGCACTGGCCTTGCGGCCAACGCGCGGCGCATTACTGGCAACACCTTGGTCTACCAAAGCCGGTTTGACTCGTCCAACTGGTCGGGCGATCTGGTCGCCTACAAAGTGACGGCCTCCGGCGTCCAAACGCTGCCCCAATGGAAAGCCTCGCAACAGCTGCCGGCACCATCTCAACGTAAAATTTTTACACGCAACTCGGCGGGCACAGGTATCCCGTTCTTGTGGGGCAGCCTTCTGCCGACGGAACGCACGGTCGTGGGCTCAGAAGATATTCTTAACTACATCCGCGGCGATCGCTCCAAAGAAGTCGCCAACGGCGGCACCCTGCGCAACCGCGGCGATCATCCACTGGCGGACTTTATCCATTCCGAACCGGTCTATCACGCCGCCAAAGACGTCGTCTATGTCGGCGGCAACGGCGGCATGCTGCACGCCTTTGACGGCAGCACCGGTCAAGAGCTTTTCGCTTACGTGCCGCGCGCGTTTTGGCCAGCGCTGCGCGATTTGACCAATCCCAATTACAGCCATCGTTATTATGTCGATGGCCATCTGCGCCTGACGACTTACAACGAGATCAAAGATAAAACCATGCTGATCGCAGCGGCAGGCCGGGGCGCGCGCGGCTTCTTCGCGCTGGACGTCAGCAACCCGCGCGGGTTTAACGCCAGCCATGTGGCTTGGGAAGCGCTGGATCCCAGCGACAACGACATGGGCCACGTGCTGGGCCCGTTTGCGGTGGCGCGACTTAAAAATGGGACCGCGGTAATCATCACCGGCAACGGCTACAACAGCCCCAACGGCAAAGCCGTGCTGTTCATCATCGATGCGCAAACGGGTGCGACGTTGCGCAAAATCGACACCGGTGTCGGCGGCGACAACGGCATGGGCCCGCCATCGCCGGTTGACGAAGATGGCGACGGCGTGGTTGATTATGTGTATGCCGGTGACCTCAAAGGCAACCTTTGGAAATTTGATTTGCGCAGCAACCTGCCCACGGCATGGGGCAACGCGATCGCCGGCAACCAGCCGCTGTTTACGGCACGCGATCCGTCCAATCAGCCGCAGCCGATCACTGCCGCACCCGCTTGGGCTGTGGCCCCTGCCTACACGGGCGCAGGGCTGCAAGGTCGTCGCATGGTTTTTGTGGCCACGGGCTCGTATTTCCGCTCGGAAGATCGCAGCGATACCCAAACGCAATCGATTTATGGGCTCATCGATGCCAACAGCAACATTCCCAACCGAGCCGCATTGCTTGCGCGCGGCGCGCCCAACGAAACCCTCGTGGATGGCAAGCCCGTTCGCTACTTCAACGACAGCTCTTACAGCGATTATTTCAACAGCAGCGGCGCCCTTGTTAAACAAGGCTGGGTGATCGACTTTACGACCAAGCCGGGGGAACGCTTCATCCTGCAGCCCGAGCTTGAAAACTCCGTGCGCATGGTGCTGAAAGCGTCGTCGCTGATCCCGAAAGAGGATCCGTGCGAGCCGGCGTTGTCGGGCTACGTCAACTATCTTGATCCTTTTGGTGGCGGCAGGCTGACGTTCGGGTTTGTGGATTTCAACCGCAGCCGCAATTTCGACGACGACAAGATCAACCTCGGCGGCGGACAGAGCGCCTACATCGGCGGCTATCAAACCATCGAAGCTGCCCTGGGCAGCAACCCCGTGTTCGCCACCGGAGGGCAACAAGAGCCTGGCAGCGGCGCCATCAGCAGCGGTTCCGACTTAGCTCCGCCGACGATCAGCCGAATTGCCCGCTGCGAGCAACTGGACGTGGGCGTGCAAGCCAACGGCCCCAACCTGCTGGTTCGCTCCTACAATTGCCGCAGCGCTTGGCGCGAAGTGCTCAATCAATAAAATCAATAAACCCTTCACGCCGTCTGGAGAAACGCCCCATGCTGCCTGGCCGCGCATCGAACAATCGTGGCTTTACCCTAGTGGAACTGATGATCGTGGTGGCGATCATCGGCATCCTGGCCGCGATCGCCTATCCCAATTATCAGGAGCACGTCCGCAGCACGCGGCGAGCGGCGGCTCAGGCGTGCCTGATGGAGTGGGCGCAGCTCATGGAGCGGCATCGGACCGCCACACTCACGTATGCCAATTCAGCTGCAACGCCAGCTTGCACCAACAGCAGTGAAAGCGGCCAGTTCTATGATTTCCGCTTTGATACTGACCAACCCACCGCGAGCACTTACACCCTGGTTGCCGTTCGAAAATCGCCTGGACCGCAAGCTCAAGATCGCTGCGGTGACCTGACGCTGAATCACATGGGTCAACGAAACATTCGAAACGCTCAACCAGGCGTCACGGTTACCGACTGCTGGCGTCAATAGCCCCTCATGTTCACCGGCCTCATCACCCACATCGGCCACATCGAGCGCGTGGAACCTATTGGCGCCGGCCCCGGCCACGGCGTGCGGCTGACCGTGCGGGCGGCGCCGGATTGGCTCGCCGGCGTGCAGCCGGGTGACAGCATCGCGATTCAGGGCGCGTGCATGACCGTGACGACGCTGGACGTCGCCGGCGGGCGCTTCACAGTGGACGTGTCGGCCGAGTCGCTGGCGCGCACTGCCGGGCTAAACCGGCCCGGCCCGGTCAACCTGGAGCAGGCGCTGCGCGCCACCGACCGGCTCGGCGGACACTTGGTCAGCGGGCACGTCGATGGCATCGGCACCGTGCGCTCGCTGCAGCCGGCGGGCGAATCATGGCGCTTGGAAGTGCTGGCGCCGCCAGCGCTGGCGCGCTACCTGGCCTACAAAGGATCCCTCACCGTCAACGGCGTGAGTCTGACCGTCAACCGGGTCGAAGACCTCCACGACGGCTGCGTGGCCACCATCAACCTGATCCCTCATACGATGGCCCATACGACGCTCGGACGCTTGGCGCCGGGCGATCCGGTCAACCTGGAAGTCGATATGATTGCGCGCTATGTCGAGCGCATGCTCTCGCTTGGCATGGGCGCGCCGCAGCCGCTGAGGGCTTGAACGGCCTCCGTCCGTCTGGAGGGGTTGTCCCGGGCGCTTGCCCTGTGGCGCCGGAGCCGACGCGCCTGTTCGATCGATCATGACCGACTGCACATCCCCGTCTGTTCCTCCCACGGCTGCTGAAGACGCCATGGCCCCGGTCGCCAGCGTGGAGGAGATCGTCGCCGAGCTGCGTGCCGGCCGCATGGTCATCCTCGTCGATGAGGAAGACCGCGAAAACGAGGGCGACTTGGTGCTGGCCGCCGACCACGTGACGCCGGAGGCGATCAACTTCATGGCCAAGTATGGCCGCGGGCTGATCTGCCTGACGCTGACGCGCCAGCGCTGCGAGCAGCTGCGGCTGCCGCCGATGGTGCCCCGCAACGGCACGCGCATGGGCACGGCGTTCACCGTCTCGATCGAAGCCGCCGAGGGGGTGACAACCGGGATTTCCGCCGCCGACCGCGCGCACACCATCCGCGTGGCGGTGGCGCCCGATGCCAAGCCGGAAGACCTGGTGCAGCCCGGGCACGTGTTCCCGCTGCAGGCGGTGGACGGCGGCGTGCTGATGCGCGCCGGCCACACCGAAGCCGGCTGTGACCTGGCGGCGATGGCTGGCTGCACGCCGGCGGCGGTGATCTGCGAGATCATGAACGACGACGGCACGATGGCGCGCCTGCCGGACCTGCAGCGCTTCGCGGCGCGGCACGGGCTCAAGATCGGCACCATCGCCGACCTGATCCAGCACCGCAGCCGCACCGAAAGCCTGGTGCAGCGCGTGGCCAGCCGCCCGCTGCTGACGGCGTTCGGCCCGTTCACCGCGCACGCCTACCGCGACCGCGTCGACGGCGGCGTGCACCTGGCGCTGGTGGTGGGCGCGTGGCGCCCCGAGGAGCCGATCCCGGTGCGCGTGCACGAGCCGCTGTCGGTGCTGGACGCGCTGGAGGTGGGCCGCCGGCTGCACAGCTGGAGCCTGGAGGCGAGCCTGCGCCACCTGCAGCAGGCCGGCCGCGGCGTGGCGGTGCTGCTCAACGCCGGCGAAAGCGCCGAGCAGCTGCTGGCGCAGTTTCAGGGTACGGCGCGCGCCTCGGCGGCGCTGGAGCGCGGGCGCATGGATCTGCGCACCTACGGCGTGGGCGCGCAGATCCTGCGCGACTGCGGCGTGCAGCGCATGCGGCTGCTGGGCACGCCGCGGCGCATGCCGAGCATGGCCGGTTACGGGCTGGAGGTGGTCGGCTTCGAACAACCCCCGACGACGGAGGGAACCCCGACATGATGGGAGCCCACAAGGGCGAAGGTGCGGCGCTGGACGGCCGCGGGCTGCGTATCGGCATCGTGCAGGCGCGCTTCAACCAGGGCATCACCGACGCGCTGGCCGCCGCCTGTCGCGCGGAGCTGGCCTCACTCGGCGTGGCCGACGGCGACGTGGTGCTGGAGCAGGTGCCTGGCGCGCTGGAGGTGCCGCTGGCGCTGCAGGCGCTGGCGGCCACCGAGCGCTTCGATGCGCTGATCGCGCTGGGCTGCGTCATCCGCGGCGAGACGTACCACTTCGAGCTGGTGTGCAACGAGTCCGCCGCCGGCATCACGCGCGTGGCGCTGGACCACCACATCCCGATCGCCAACGCCATCCTGACGGTGGAAAACCTCTCGCAGGCCGTGGCGCGGCAAGAGGAAAAGGCGCGCGACGCCGCGCGCGTGGCGGTGGAGATGGCGCACCTGCTGCGTCGCCACCCGCTGGACTGAAACGCCCGCCGGCGCGCCGCGGCCGCCGGCGCAGCTGGGGTCTCTGGGACAATACGGGCCATGGCCAAATCATCGGACAAGTCGGCCCGCACGCGCGCGCGTGAGTTCGCGCTGCAGGGCCTGTACCAGCATCTCGTCGGCCGCGGCGACCCCGCCGACATCGACGCCTTCACGCGCGGCCTGACCGGCTTTCACAAGGCCGACAGCGCCCATTACGACGCCCTGCTGCACGGCTGCATCGCCGAAGGCCCGCAGCTGGACGAGCGTCTGGCACCGCTGCTGGACCGGCCAGTGGCGGAGCTCTCCCCGGTGGAGCACGCGGCGCTGTGGATCGGCGCCTACGAGTTCCTGCACTGCCCGGACGTGCCGTGGCGCGTCGTCATCAACGAAAGCGTCGAGCTGGCCAAAGTTTTCGGTGGCACCGATGGCCACAAGTTCGTCAATGGCGTGCTCAATCGCTTGGCGCCGCTGGTGCGCGGCGAGGAGGTGTTGCGTGACCCCGCCCGCCGCCCCTGAGGTTGCCGCCGCGTTGCATCGCTGGAGGATGCGCATCTACTGGGAAGACACCGACGCCGGCGGCATCGTCTATTACGCCAACTACCTGAAGTTCTTCGAGCGCGCCCGCACCGAGTGGCTACGCCAGCTTGGTTTGCAGCAGCACGCGTTGCGCGAGGCCACCGGCGGCATGTTCGTCGTCAGCCAGGCGCAGGTGCGCTACCTCTGCCCGGCGCGACTGGACGATGAGCTGGAAGTGCAAACGCGCATCGCCACACTGGGCCGCGCCACGTTGGAACTGGAACAAACTGCGCACCGCCGGGATCCGCAAGGCTTGACGCCGCTGTGCGAAGGTCATGTGCGCCTCGGCTGGGTGCAAGGCGCCGAGCTGCGCCCGGCGCGCATCCCGCCTGCCGTCATGCACGCCCTGACCCCGATCGAATCCGCTTCGCCGACGCAACGCCGATGACGCACGATTTTTCGATCATCGAGCTGATGCTCAACGCCTCCTGGGTGGTGCAGGCGGTGGTGTTGCTGCTGGTGAGCGTCTCGGTCATGAGCTGGGCGGCGATCTTTCGCAAGCTGTTTGCGCTCAAGCGCGTGCGGCGGCTCACCGACGACTTTGAGCGCGAATTTTGGTCGGGCGGCAACCTGCAGGATCTGTATCACGCCGCGCTGCACCGCGCTCGCGAAGGCAGCCCGATGGAGCGCATTTTTGCCAGCGGCATGCGCGAATTTGTCAAGTTGCGCGAGCGGCGCATCCACCAACCCGATGCGCTGCTGGATGGCGCCCGCCGCGCGATGCGCGCCGCCTACCAGCGCGAGCTCGACGCGCTGGAGGTCAACCTGTCGTTCCTCGGCTCGGTGGGCTCGGTGTCGCCCTACGTCGGCCTGTTCGGCACCGTGTGGGGCATCATGCACGCGTTCACCGGCCTAGGCGGCATGGCGCAGGTGACGTTGGCCACCGTCGCCCCAGCGATTGCCGAGGCCCTGGTGGCCACCGCCATCGGGCTGTTCGCCGCCATCCCGGCGGTGGTGGCTTACAACCGCTTTGCGCACGACATCGACCGCCTGGCCAACCGGCTGGAGACCTTTATCGAAGAATTCTCCAACATCCTGCATCGCCACGCTGGCGGCCACTGAGGCCCGCCCGCCGACGAAGGAGTCGCGCCGATGCCTGCCATCGCCCCCAGAGGAAACGGACGCCGCGCGATCACCGAGATCAACATGGTGCCGTTCATCGACGTCATGTTGGTGTTGCTGATCATCTTCATGGTCACCGCCCCGCTGATCGTGCCGGGGCAAGTGGAGCTGCCCAGCGTCGGGACGGCGGCGCGCCAGCCGGAGCGCTTCGTGCACGTTAGCGTGGCGCGCGATGGCGCCCTGCGCGTGCGCGACAGCGCCCAAGGCGGCGAGGGCGAGCCGGTCAGCCTGCGCGAGCTGCCCGCGCGCGTGCGCGCTTTGCTAGGCCCTCCCGCCGACGGCGCGCCTGCGGTGCCGGTGGTGATCAGCGCCGACCGACGCGCCACCTACGAGCACGTGATGCAGGCGATGGATGCGTTGCAACGCGCCGGCATCGCCCGCGTGGGGCTGGCGGTGCGGCAAGACAGCGCCCGCTAGCGCTGCGAGGGGCCAGCCATGCACGCCACCGCCGACGAGCAGGACTTCACCCCCCCGCCGCCGCGCTGGGACGCGCGCGCCTGGCTGCTGGCGTTGGGCGCGCACGCCCTGCTGATCGCTGCGCTGGCCTGGGGCATCGGGTGGCAGCACGACGTGCCGGTGGTGGCCAGCGCCGAGCTGTGGGCCAGCGTGCCGAAGGTGGCTGCGCCGCGCGCCGCGGAGCCGCCGCCGGATCCACCTGCGCCCATCCCGCCGACGTCGCCGCGCCTCGCCCCACCCCCGCCCGCAGCAACGCAAGCACGGCCTGCTGACATTGCTGTGCAGCGCCAGCGCGAGGAGCAGCGTCGCCGCGAAGAAGAAGCGCGTCGGCTGGCGCAGGAACGCGCCGAGCGCCAAAAGGCCGAGCAGGAGCGCCAAGCCCGGCTGCAAGCTGAGCGCGAGCGCCAGGCGCGCGAGCATGCCGCCCGGGAACAGGCCGCGCGCGAAAAAGCCGCCCGCGAAGCGCAACAGCGCGAGCGCGAGCTGCAAGCGCAACTGGAGGCCGAGCGCCGACGCAACCTGGAGCGCATCCTCGGTCAGGCCGCCGCCAGTGGCGGCACGCAGGCGCGCGGCGCCGACGCGCACGATGCGGGTCCGTCGGCCAGCTACGCCGGGCGGGTGGTGGCCGCGATCCGGCCCAACATCATCTTCACCGACAGCGTGCCTGGCAACCCGCGCGCGGAGGTGGAGGTGCGCACACTGCCGGACGGCACGATTCTAAGCAGCCGCCTGCTGCGCAGCAGCGGCCACCGGGCCTGGGACGACGCCGTGCTGCGCGCGATCGAGCGCACCGGCCGCCTGCCGCGCGACGAGAACGGCCGCGTGCCCAGCACGTTGATTTTGGGGTTTCGACCCCAGGAATAGGGGTCTGCACCCACGCTCTGCATCCCGAACAACTTCATGATCGATCGCCACGCCTTGCGCCAGCGGGTGCTTGCCCAGTTGCATGAACAAGGTTTTTCGTTGCAGGACGGGCGGCTGCGATGGAGCGGCTCGGTGCGCAACAAAGCGCAACTGCGCGCCTTTCACCAGCTGGCGTGCCAGCACCAAATCGAGCGCGCCCGCAAGGCTTTGGAGCGTCACGAGCCGCAACTGCTGGCGCACATTGCCAACGGCGCCGAGATCGACCCTGCCCGCATCGCGCCGCGCCTCATCGAAGTCCAGCCCCAGACGTCGCACGAACAACTCTTTCGTTACGCCCGGCTGCACTGGAGCATTCCGGTTTCGGCGGGGTACGGAAGGCGCCTGCGCTTTTTGATCTGGGACGACGGGCACGACCGGCTGATGGGCATTTTGGGTTTGGCCGATCCCGTCTTTGCGCTGGGCAGCCGCGACGCCTGGATCGGATGGACAACGCCGCAGCGCCGCGCACGTCTGGGCAACGTCATGGACGCTTTCGTGCTGGGCGCCGTGCCGCCCTACACCCATTTGCTCGGCGGCAAATTGGCGGCGCTGGCAGCCGCCAGCAACGAAGTGCGTCACGCGTTTGAGCGCCGCTACGCCCAGCGCATCACGCTGATCGCCAACCGTCAAACCGGGCCGCTGGCGCTGATCACCACCACCTCGGCGCTGGGGCGGTCGTCAATTTACAACCGGCTGACTTTTCAAGGCCAGCGGCTTTTTCATTCGGCGGGTTACACCCGCGGCTCAGGCGATTTTCCTTTTATCAACGGCGCCTACCACGATCTGCTGCAGCTGGTGGCCGAAGAAAGCGCCGCCACAGCCAAGCACATTCACTGGGGAACGGGCTTTCGCAACCGGCGCGAAGTCGTGCTCAAAGCTTTGGGGTTGCTAGGTCTGCCGCGCGATCTCATTTATCATGGCATTGCCCGCGAGGTGTTTGTCGTGCCGCTTGCATCCAACACCCAAGCCTTTTTGCGTGGGGAGGAACAACAGCTTCAGCATTACGACCGCCCCTTTGCCACGCTGGCTGCGTATTGGAAGCAGCGTTGGGCGCTACCGCGAGCGCAACGCGATCCTCGATACCGAAGTTTTGTGCGCGAAAGTTGGCGGCTGTGGAACCCAGCTCCGTAAACCCATCCAGTCCTTTCGTCGGATTGCCCGCGGCTCTGGTCGAGGAGGTGCTGAATCGCACCACACACGTGGCCCAAGGCTTGCTGGGTTCCTTTTCACGTGCCAAGGAACAGCGCACCGAGTTGCGCCGTCAACTCTGTGAAGCCAAGCTGTTATGGCACCGATCTGAACTTGGCCCTGCGCCGTTTCCGACCGTTTGCGCCACCGACGGCTCGTATGCGATCGAGCGGTTGCTGACCACCGACCTGGTGGCCGCCGCTGCCGTGGCGGTGGAGGGGCTGACACCCCCCAGCGAAACCCGGTATTGGGCCCAGCCGCATCATCACGTTTACGTTCAAGCCGAACCGCACCACGAAGCCACCGCCACCATCCTGCGCGCCATGATGCTGGGGCAAGAGCTGCAACTGGCCCGATGCGCTCCCCATGATTTGGTGCTGCTGGACGGCACGTTGACGCTGCCCATCATTTACTTCAATCAGGCGCTCAACGCCGCTCCACGCGCGCCGCAGCTCCACACCGGGCAAACCTTTTTGGCAGGAGCCGAGCAATATCTTCACGCTTACCGTGAACTGCTGACGCTGACGCGCAACGACAAGCAAATCGTTGCCATGCCTAAGTATTCAACGCGCCGCGAAATCGGTCAACTCCTTGGCTGGCCCGATCAGCAAGACGACCGCGGCTTGCTCAGCGCCGTGTTGCACCCCGGCGAGCTCACGCGTCCGCTACCGCTCCAAGCGCCGGAGCAGCCATGGCACTTCAGCACAGCAGCCCTGCCGCAGCCTTTGCGCGGCGCGATCGACCGGTTGGCGCAGGACGTGACGGCAGCCCTCAACCGGGTACACGTGTTTTATTACAAGCCCCAAACTTGGCTGCCCGCCCTGCGCATCGAAGTGGCCGAAAGCGTGGCTCGCTCGCGTGAGCGAATGGCCATAGTCGTGCAAGGGCTCGATATGCAATGCGCCACCCCCGCGATGCTGGAGCCCTACCCTAATTTTTTGGCCGACCGCATGGTTAAAGCACTGGCCAAAGCGCTGCCCGCGTTTCGACAGGTGGCCACACACCACATCGCCGAGCGGTTTGAAGGCGACGTCGAGGAAGTTTTTTTCGCTATGCACGGCTATCGTTCCGATTCAGGGAGAAAGTAAATGCCCCTTACGCTTGAAACCATGCTGGCCCAAACCGAACGTCTCGGTGTAGTGGGCTCGCCATCCTCTACCACCCATCTGGCCATGGATGTGCTGGGCTGCGCTGTGGGCCGCAAACTGGTTGGCGAGCTGGCGATTTTTCAGTTTCTTCAAGATGGCGCGCCGCATTTTGCGCTTGGACAAATCACGGAAGTTCAATTGCGCAACATCTGGCATGAAGACCCCACCATGCGCAGCTTGGTTCGACAGCGAGGACGCGTCGAAGCGGTCAGCGAGCGCCAGGACACCCACCTCGGCCAAATGGTGCTATCGGCCGTCTTCAAAGCAGGGGTCAAACATTATGAACCCAGCATTCTCGGCACGGTGCCGTCCACCGGGACCACCATCCATGTGGTGACCGACGAGGTGCTCCAAGAGCTGCTGCAGCCTTATCAAGACCAAATCTTTTACCTTGGCCATGTGTATGGATCGACCCCCAAACTACCGCTCTGGTTCAAGCACTTCGGCCGCGGCCCAGACGGGGCAGGCGAAGCCTACCATATCGGCATTTTTGGCAAAACCGGATCAGGCAAATCCGTTCTGGCCAAAATGATCCTTACCGCTTACGCCCGCTATCCTCAAATGGCGTTGCTGGTCATCGATCCGCAAGGCGAATTTGCGCGCGACATGAAGCCCGGCGCTGGCAGCGGCGCCTTCGCACTGCCGCTGGGCGACGTCATGAGAAAGTTGGGCAAGAAGCCCGTGGTGTTAACCGTGCGCAACCTTGTATTGGATCGCTGGGAGCTGTTTGAAAAAATTCTCTATGAGTCCAAGTTTTTTGAACGCCTCACGATGCCCAAAGGAGAAAACCGCGAGGCCGCCTGCTCGATTTTGTCCGAGAAGCTGCAAAAAGCCAAGATTAAGCTTACAGATTTACATAAAAGAGCATCGTTTGATCAAGCCTGGAACTTACTTCAGGACGAAAAAATTCAAAAGGTTTTCTATCGCAGCGAAGCCAGTCGGAACCGCTTTCAAGATGCAATTGCCGAATCCAATATCGAAGAGTTTTACCGCGAATACTGGAGTCCGGCAGCCGAGCTGTTTCGCGAGGATCGCCCCCAGGCCCGCAGCGTCGAACGCGCTTTACAGTGGCTGCTGTCGCCAGAGAATCATCAGCGTTCCGTCTTGGTCATTGATCTTTCCAAAGAACAAGGCTCAGGCCTTCTATGGAATGACCGAATTCAGTCCCTGGTGATCAAACGACTTCTCGAAGGCCTCACCCAGATTGCTGAAAATTTTTATAAAAACGATCAGTATCTCAACACTTTGGTCGTGATCGATGAGGCGCACCGCCTGGCCCCGCGTGAATTGCCGCGCGAAGACGAGGCGGCGCATCAAGTCCGTTCGGCGCTTATTGACGCGGTTCGCACCACCCGAAAGTATGGATTAGGGTGGCTTTTCATCAGTCAAACGCTATCCAGCCTCCATTCAGAAATCCTGCAACAGTTTCGTATTTTCTTTTTCGGCTTTGGCCTTGGTCTTGGGCAGGAATTTCAAGCGCTGCGACAATTGGTCGGATCCTCAGGCCCCTCCTTGGATCTTTATCAGTTGTTTCGTGACCCGCATTCTGCATTTGACATCAGCAGCCGACAATACAGCTTCATGACCGTCGGCCCGGTCAGCCCGTTATCATTCTCGGGCACGCCATTGTTTCTCAACGCCTTCAATCGAAAAGAGGATTTTCTCGCCGCCAACGGGTTGATGTAACGCGAGACTGAAACGATCTGCGGCGCCTTCCTTGGGTTCATTGGCTCCAACGACTCAGGCCGTAGAAAGGGGCGAAACCGAGCCGACCGTGTCGTCAGCCCTTGGCGGGGGTCAGGCGTAAACCACTTCGACCCGCCCTTCGTGCGCCAGCGCGCGCCAGGCCGCGAGCGCTTCATCGGTCGGGTAGAAGCGCGCGCGGTCGTCGAGCTCCAGCTCGACGCGCGTGGTGGGTAACCAGCGCCAGATGCGCACCGCAAGCCCCCGAGTGAACTCGCCCTCCTCGGCCACCACGCGCCGCGGAGGATGGGCCTGCACGATGGCGGCGATGTCCGGCACGGCCTCGCCCGCGTGCACGACGCGCAGGTGCTGGCCGAAGCGGCAGCGCGCCGCCGGCAGGTCCCACAGCTGCTGCACGCGCAGCCGCAGGCCGCCGGAGAAGCGATCCGGCTGTGCCGTCACCTGCGCGATGACGAGCTCGTCGTCCTTCAGCAGCGCGCGGTGCGCCTGGATCAGCGCCTCGTCGGCGCTGGCTTCCAGCACCGCCGTCTTGTCGTCGAGCGTGAAGATGGCAACCTTGCCGCGCTGGCCGTTGACGATGCGCAGCTCGCCGACGATGCCGGCGACGATGAACGGGTCACGGCTGTCCTGCACGTCCGCCAGCCGCACCTTGGCGAAGCGGCGCACCTCGGCCTCGGCGGCGTCGAACAGGTGGCCGGAGAGGTAAAAGCCCAGCGCCGCCTTCTCGTGCGCCAGGCGCTCGCGCACGCTCCACGGCTCGGCGGCCACCAGCGGCGGCTCCGCCCCGCTGGCGTCGGGGCTGGCCTCGCCGAGCAGGTCGAAGAGCCCGGCCTGCGCGGCGTGCGCCTCCTGCGTGGCGGCCCACTCGAACGCCTGGTCGAGCGAGGCCAGCAGCGCGGCGCGGTTCGGCTCGAGGGCGTCGAACGCACCGGCCTTGATGAGCGCCTCGACGGTGCGCTTGTTGACCTTGCCGCGGTCGACGCGGGCGCAGAAGTCGTAGAGGCTCTCGAACGGCCCGGCCTTGGCGGCACGCACCCCGGCGCCGCGCCCGGCGCGGGCGGCGACGATGGCCTCGATGGCCTGCTGGCCGGTGCCCTTGACCGCGCCGAGCCCGTAGCGGATGCGGCGGTCGTCCACCGGCTCGAAGCGCCAGGTGCCGGTGTTGACGTCCGGCGGCTCGAAGGCGATGCCGAACGTGCGCGCGTCGTCGACGAGCACCTTGAGCTTGTCGGTGTCGTCGATCTCGATCGTCATGTTGGCGCAGAAGAACTCGGCCGTGTAGTGGACCTTCAGCCACGCCGTGTGGTAGGCCAGCAGCGAGTAGGCCGCCGCATGCGACTTGTTGAAGCCGTAGCCGGCGAACTTCTCCATCAGGTCGAAAATCTCGTCGGCCTTGGCCTGGTCGATGCCGTTTTTGGCCGCGCCCTCGCGGAAGATCGCGCGGTGCTTGGCCATCTCCTCGGGCTTTTTCTTGCCCATGGCGCGGCGCAGCAGGTCGGCGCCGCCGAGCGTGTAGCCGCCCAGCACCTGCGCCACCTGCATCACCTGCTCCTGATAGACCATGATGCCGTAGGTCTCGGCCAGCACCGGCTCCACCAGCGGGTGCGGGTACTCCACCGGCTCGCGCCCGTGCTTGCGCGCGATGAAGCTGGGAATCAGATCCATCGGCCCCGGGCGGTAGAGCGCATTGAGCGCGATCAGATCCTCCAACCGCGTGGGCCGCGCGTCGCGCAGCATCGCCTGCATGCCGCGCGATTCGAACTGGAACACCGCCTCGGTGCGGCCCTGCTGGAACAGCTCGAAGGTGGCGGGGTCGTCCAGCGGGATGCGCTCGAACGCGAAGTCGCGCTGGTCCGGGTGGCGCGCGACGATGAACTCCTTGGCCAGCTCCAGGATCGTCAGCGTCGCCAGGCCCAGGAAGTCGAACTTGACTAGGCCCACCGCCTCGACGTCGTCCTTGTCGTATTGACTCACGGCGGCGTCGCTGCCGGGCTGCTGGTAGAGCGGACAGAAGTCGGTGAGCCTCCCGGGCGCGATCAGCACGCCGCCAGCGTGCATGCCGACGTTGCGCGTCAGGCCCTCGAGCTTTTGCGCCAGCTCGATCAGCTGGCGCACCTCTTCCTCCTTCTGCACGCGCTCCGCGAGCAGCGGCTCCATCTCCAGCGCGTAGTGGTTTTTGTCGCCTTCGGGTTTGGGGTTCGGCGGATAGCGCAGCGTGACGCTCAAGCCCGGCTTGTTCGGCACCAGCTTGGAGATGCCGTCGCAGAAGCCGTAGGCGAAGTCCAGCACGCGGCCGACGTCGCGGATCGCGGCGCGCGCGGCCATGGTGCCGAAGGTGGCGATCTGGCTGACCGCGTCGCGCCCATATTTGCCCTTGACGTATTCGATGACGCGGTCGCGGTTTTCCTGGCAGAAGTCGATGTCGAAGTCCGGCATCGACACCCGCTCGGGGTTGAGAAAGCGCTCGAACAGCAGGTTGTAGCGCAGCGGGTCGAGGTCGGTGATCTTGAGCGCATACGCCACCAGCGACCCGGCGCCGGAGCCGCGCCCCGGCCCGACCGGGCAGCCGTGCGTCTTGGCCCACTGAATGAAGTCCGACACGATCAGGAAGTAGCCCGGAAAGCCCATCTTGACGATGGTGTCGAGCTCGAAGTCCAGCCGCTGCAGGTAGCGCGGGCGCTGGCGGTCGCGTTCGGCCTCGTCCGGGTAGAGCTGCGCCAGGCGCTCCTCCAGCCCCTGGCGCGCGACGTGGCGGAAGTACGCCTCGGTGTCGAGCTGGCGGCCGTCCACCGGCGGGATCGGGAAATCCGGCAGGCGCGGCTTGCCCAGCGTCAGCGTCAGGTTGCAGCGCTGCGCGACGGCCACCGCGTTGGCCAGCGCCGCCGGCACGTCCGCAAACAGCGCCTGCATCTCGGCGGCGGACTTGAAGTACTGCTCACGGGTGAAGCGGCGCACGCGGCGCGGGTTGGCCAGGATCTCGCCTTCGGCGATGCAGACGCGCGCCTCGTGGGCGTCGAAGTCCTGCGGCGCCAGGAACTGGATCGGGTGCGTGGCCACCACCGGCAGGCCGAGCCGCGCCGCCAGCGGCACCGCCGCCTGCACGTGGCGCTCGTCGTCCACTCGGCCGGCGCGTTGCAGCTCGAGGTAGA
Source organism: Tepidimonas alkaliphilus (assembly GCF_007556595.1). GTDB lineage: Bacteria > Pseudomonadota > Gammaproteobacteria > Burkholderiales > Burkholderiaceae_C > Tepidimonas > Tepidimonas alkaliphila. The sequence goes on along the minus strand of NZ_VJNB01000012.1, from coordinate 3,810 downwards.
AGCGGCGCGGGAAGGTCTGCGCCAGCAGGCGCGCCAGCGCCTCGGCGCGTGCCTCGTCGCCAGCCAGCAGCGCCTGGCCGACCGGCCCCGCCGCCGCCCCGCACAGCAGGATCAGGCCCTCCTGCAGCTCTTGCAACCATGGCCACTGCACGCGCGCCTGCTCGCGCACCACGCCGCGCGTCCAGGCGCGCGTGAGCAGCTCGCACAGGTTCAGATAGCCGCGGTGGCTCTGCACCAGCAGCAGCACGCGCGGCAGCGCGCCGCCCGGCGCTGCTGCGCCGTCGGCCCCCGGCAGACCGGCCAGCCAGACTTCCGCACCCAGAATCGGCTTGACGCCAGCGGCGCGCGCAGCCTTGTAAAACTTGATCGCGCCAAACAGGTTGGCCAAATCGGTCAGCGCCAGCGCCGGCTGGCCGTCGGCTGCCGCGCGGGCCACAGCCTCATCAACCCGAGTGGTGCCATCAACGATCGAGAACTCGCTGTGCAGGCGCAGGTGGACGAACATGCGCCCGCATTGTAGGCGGGCCCCTGCGCGCGGGCCGCCCCGGCAAGGCCGCAGTCAGCGCGCCCAGCGCGCGGCCACCTCGGCGATGCGCTGGCCGAAGCGGCGCGCGGTCTCCAGGTCGCCCGGCAGCATCTCGGCGGGGCTGGCGTCCGCCGGGGTGCTGGCCATCGCGCCGGCGGAGGAGCCGACGTAGTTGACGTCGTTGCGCTGCGCGGCCTTGGTGTTGGACGGCATCATGCCGGTGCCGACCCACACGCCGCCGTGCTGCATCGCCAGCGTGAACAGGTAGTGCAGCGTGGAGAGCTTGTCGCCGTTCATCGTCGCGCTGTTGGTGAAGCCGGCGAACAGCTTGTCCTTCCACGCCTGCGCGAACCAGCGCTTGCTGGAGGCGTCGGCGAACTTCTTGAACTGCCAGCTGACGCCGCCCATGTAGGTCGGGCTGCCCATGACGATGGCGTCGGCGGCGTCGAGCCGCTCCCAGCCGCCTTCGGGCAGGTTGCCGTCGGCATCGATGGCCAGCAGCTGCGCGCCGGCGCCTTCGGCGACCGCCTGCGCCATGCGCTGGGTGTGACCGTAGCCGGAGTGATAAACAACGACGATGTCGGGCATGGGATGACTCCTCGAGGGGTGGGTTGAGGGACGAGACGGAAAGGACGGCGCGTCACGGCGCCAGGTCGAACGCGAGCGCCTCGGCATCAAAGCCGTCGGCCAGCGCTAGGCGCGACCCGTCGTGCACCAGCGCGGCGTCGCCGGGGCCGAGCGCCACGTCGTTGACCGTGAAGCGGCCACGCGCCACGTGCGCACAGGCCAGCCGGCCCGGCGCCAGCGTGCGCTCAGCCCACTGGGCGCTGTCCAGCCGCACCGGCAGCAGCGTCGCATCGGCGTAGCCGCGTTCGTGCGCGGGTCGGACGGTGATCATCGGCGGGTGTCGGGTCAGGGTGACCATGCCCGCACTTTAGACGCCAAGGCCACGTTTTTGTTGCAATCCGAAGCGGCGCCAGCGTGCAAAAATCTTGAAGACTGACCCGATGACCACCCCGCCCGACCCGACCCCGGACGCCGCGCTCGGCCCGGCGCAGCTGGCGTGGCTGTCCGCCATCGCACGCCAAGGGAGCCTGAGCGCCGCCGCGCGCGAGCTCGACCTCGTGCCGAGCGCCCTGAGCTACCGCCTGCGCCGGCTGGAGGAGGCGCTGGACGTGCTGCTGTTCGACCGCCGCGGCGGCCGCGCGCGCCCGACCCCGGCGTGCGAGGAGCTGCTGCGCGGCGGCGCGGAGCTGCTGCAGGAATGGCAGGCGCTGGCGCAGCGCGTGCGGCGCATCGCCACCGGCTGGGAAGCCGAGCTGACGCTGGCCGCCGACGCCGTCATCTGCCCGCGCACGCTTCTGGATCTGTGCGAGCGCTTCGACGCCCTGGGCGCACCGACGCGGCTGCGGCTGCGCAGCGAGACGCTGTCGGGCACGCTGCAGGCGCTGCAGGCCGGCCGCGCCGACCTGGCGCTGGGCGTGCAGCTGGAGCTGGCCGGCCGCGGGGATGTGGCCACCGCGACGCTGGGCGACGTCGCGTTCGTGTTCGTCGTCGCGCCACGGCACCCGCTGGCGCGCGCGCCGCAGCCGCTGACGCCGGCGCAGATCCGCGCGCACCGCATCGTCGCGGTGGCCGACAGCGGCGCCGGCGGGGGCTTGAGCGTCGGCATCCTGCCGGGGCAGGACGTGCTGACCGTGCCGACGATGGAGATGAAGCTGGCGGCGCAGCTGCGCGGGCTCGGCTGCGGCTGGCTGCCGCAGCCGCTGGTGCAGCCGCACCTGGATGCCGGGCGGCTGGTGGCGTGCGCCACGACGCTGCCGCCGCGCCTCAGCCGCGTCGGCTACGCCTGGCGCCAGCGTGCGGCGGGCATGGGGCGGGCGCTGACGTGGTGGCTGCAGCAGCTCGGCGACGAACGCACGCGCGCCGCGCTGCTGCGGCGCCGCGCGGACGCGCCGGACGGTCTGGTAGATTGACGCCCATGCCGCGCTCGACCTCCCCGCCCAGCCATCTGCCGCGCCCGCAACGCCGCCGCCCACGCCCCGCCGAGGCCCCCTCCGCTGCCGCGCGCGCGGCGCGCGTGGCGGTGGTCGGCGCCGGCATGGCCGGCCTGACAGCCGCGCGCACGCTGGCGCGCGCGGGGCTGGAGGTGACGCTGCTGGACAAGAGCCGCGGCCCCGGCGGGCGCATGGCCACGCGCCACACCGAGGCCGGCCGCTTCGACCACGGGGCGCAGTTCTTCACCGTGCGCGACGCCCGCTTCGAGCGCGCGCTGCAGGCCACCCAGGCGCCGGTGGCGCCGTGGCGCGCCACCTTCGTGCGCGTGCTGAGCGCCGACGGACGCCTGACCGGCGCGCTGCCGCCGGACGGCGAGACGCGCTGGGTGCCGGTGCCGGGCATGAACGCGCTGCCGAAGGCGTGGGTGGCGCAGTGGCTGGCCGACCACCCCGGCGCGCGCGCACACTGGAACGCGCCGGTGCAGGCGCTGCGCCGCGAGCGCGACGGCTGGCGCCTGCAACTGGCCGACGGCGACGGCACCACCCCTGCCCCGGCCGGCCCGTTCGACGCCGTGCTGCTGGCGCTGCCGCACCCGCAGGCGCTGGCGCTGCTGACGGCAAGCGCCCTCGCCGCCGACTGGCAGGCGCGCCTGCGCGAGGAAGTCGCAGTGGCGCCGTGCTGGACGCTGATGGCGGCCTGGCCGCACCGCGCAGGGCCGCTCGGGCCGGCGTGGGACGCGGCGCGCTGCCTGCACCCTCGGCTGGCGTGGGTGGCGCGCGAGCCCTCCAAGCCGCAGCGCGGCGGCCCCGAGCGCTGGGTCGCACAGGCCAGCCCGGCGTGGTCGGCCGAGCATCTGGAGGACGACGCCGCGCGCGTGGCCGACCAGCTGCGGCGCGCGCTGGCCGAGGTCACCGGCATCCGCGCCGAGCCGGCGCTGGCGGTGGCGCACCGCTGGCGCTACGCGCAGACGCAGCGCTCGCTCGGCGAGCCGTTCCTGTGGGATGCCTCGGCGGGGCTGGGCGTGTGCGGCGACTGGTGCCTGGGCCACCGCGTCGAGCACGCCTTCCTCTCCGGGCTGGAGTTGGCGCTGGCGGTGGCCGCCGCGCGCTGACCGCGCCGCTTGACTCAGACCCAAGCCCCCTTGGTAGATGGCGTCGATCATGCGCACACTCCTTCAGCGGCAGCGCCGCAGCCAGCACCTGCGCCGACGATTCGAAGTCGAAGCCGCTCAGCTGCAGCAGGTTGCCCAGCACCCGCAGCACCTTCCACGCCGGGCGCGTCTGCCC
>NZ_VJNB01000011.1 GCF_007556595.1 Tepidimonas alkaliphilus | reverse complement strand
GGATGCGGTAGTCGCGCACGTCTCTGACCCCGCACAGCACTACGGTCTGGGGAAAGGCCATCGGCCGCTGCGCGTAGCCGGCGCGGATCTGGCGCAAAAGGGAAATGAGCGTATCGCCGACCAAGGCATCGACTTCGTCCAGCAGCAGCACGATGGGCCGTCTTTCCGCTCGGCTCCAGCGCTCCAGCAGCGAGCGCACCCAGTCGTTGACGCCCACGGTGCCGAGCAGCTCCAGGGCCATCTGCGCGGCGGCTTCGTCTTGCCAGTAGTTGTGCGCGGCGCTGGCCAGCGCCCGCACGATGGCCGCCATGCCTTCGGCGACGTTGCCGCGCGCGGCTTGCGCGGTTTCGATGTTGGCATACAGCGCCCGGTAACGCCCCTGCCGGTTGAGGTGCTCCATCAACGCCAGCAGCGCCGTGGTCTTGCCGGTCTGCCGCGGGGCGTGCAGCACGAAGTAGCGCTGCGCCTCGATCAGCCCCAGCACCTCTTCCAGGTCGATGCGGGCGAGCGGATCGAGCACGTAGTGCAGGTCTGCCTTGCTCGGGCCGGCGGTGTTGAATTGCTTTTCCATCACGACGCTTCCGGCACTTTGGCGACGTCCGCGGCCGCCGTGCGCGCGATGAAGGCCCACGCCGACGCGCACATCGCCTCCACGCCGCGCGTGGCGCGCCAGCCCAGCACGCGCTCGGCCTTCGACGGGTCGGCCCAGCAGGCGGCCACGTCGCCCGGGCGGCGCGCGGCGATGCGGTACGGCACGGGCCGGCCGCTGGCCCGCTCGAAGGCGCGCACCATCTCCAGGACACTCGTGCCGCGGCCAGTGCCGAGGTTGAAGACGTCACAGGGCTGGTCGGTGCGGGTGAGGTGATCCAGCGCCGCGCGGTGGCCCTCGGCCAGGTCCATCACGTGGATGTAGTCGCGCACGCCGGTGCCGTCGGGCGTGGGGTAGTCGTCGCCCCAGACGTTGAGCTGCGGCAGCCGCCCGGCAGCCACGCGCGCGATGTAGGGCATGAGGTTGTTGGGGATGCCCTGCGGATCCTCGCCGATCAGGGCGCTGTCGTGCGCGCCGACCGGGTTGAAGTAGCGCAGGATGGCGATGCGCCACTCGGGGTCGCTGGCCGCAAGATCGCGCAGCATCTCCTCGATGTGCAGCTTGGTGCGGCCGTAGGGGTTGGTGGCACCGGTCGGGTGCGCCTCGTCCAGCGGCAGGTACTGCGGCTGCCCATAGACGGTGGCGCTGCTGGAAAACACCAGCTGGCGCACGCCTTCCTCGGCCATCGCGCGCAGCAGGCTGATGGCGCCCGCGACGTTGTTGTGGAAGTAGGCCAGTGGCTGCGCCACCGACTCGCCCACGGCCTTCAGGCCCGCGAAATGGATGACGGCGTCCACCGCATGCGCGCGCAGCGTCGCGCGTACCCTGGCCGTGTCGAGCACGTCGGCCACCTCCAGCGGCGGACGCTGCCCGGTGATGCGGCCGATGCGCTCGGCCACACCGGCGTCGCTGTTGCTGAGGTTGTCCAGCAGCACGACATGGTGGCCGGCCTGTTGCAGCACCACGGCGGTGTGGCTGCCGATGTAGCCGGCTCCGCCGGTCAACAGGATGTTCACCTCCACCCCTCCCTCGCGCCGCCCGCGCGGTTCAGACGTTGAACAAAAAGTGCATCACGTCGCCATCCTGCACGACGTAGTCCTTGCCCTCGGCCCGCATGCGGCCAGCCTCCCTGGCGCCCTGCTCGCCGCCATAGCGGATGAAGTCGTCAAAGGCGATCGTCTGCGCGCGGATAAAGCCGCGCTCAAAGTCGCTGTGAATGACGCCGGCGGCCTGCGGGGCGGTGAAACCTTTGCGGATCGTCCAGGCGCGCACTTCCTTCTCGCCAGCGGTGAAGTAGGTCTGCAGCCCGAGCAAGTCGTAGGCGGCGCGGATCAGGCGGTTGAGGCCCGGCTCCTGCAGCCCCAGCTCGCGCAGGAAGGCGAGCCGGTCCTCCTCGTCCATGTCGGCCAGCTCCACGATGCGCTGCACCACCTGCGCCGGTGTGCTCATCGGGTGGCTCTTCGGGATCGGCGGCAGATCCTTCAGCCCCTCAATCCCATGCGTCTGGAAGCGGCGCTTGTACTCGTAAAACTGCGTGCGCGTCATGCCCCGGCGCCGGCACGCCTCACTCACATTGCCCAGCGCCTGCGCCAGCTCCAGCACCGACAGCCGCTGCTGCGCCAGCTTCAGCTCCGCGTTCATCCTTCTCTCCTTATGCCGATCCATTATGTCAGGAAAGAAGGTTTAGAGTACACCTGATGCAACAACCGTCTCGGTGTTGAGAATCAATAAAGGAGTGACGAATCTGAAGGGACGCGGCTGGATCCCAATGACCGAAAAGCCCAGTCAGGTTATAACTGAGTTGATAACCCTTGAAGCATTAAGCTTGAAACCCTCTTGGAAACAAGAGGGCGACGGCATGACTTGGCGGAGAGAGAGGGATTCGAACCCTCGATACGGGGAAATCCCGTATACCGGATTTCGAGTCCGGCGCATTCGACCACTCTGCCATCTCTCCACAGACGCCGAAGGCTCGCATTGTAGCAAAGCGAAGAAAACTTCCCCGAGCCTGGGCTGCGGGCGTTGCCGTCGAAGCCGCGGGGCGTTAGCTATCGTCGCGCAGCGCCGCCAGGGCTGCTTCGATGGTGGCGGCATCCGCATGCGCCTGCACGCGCGCGTGCAGGTCGGCGCAGGCGGCCCAGCCGTCGGCCCTCAGGCGCGCCACCGCCTGGCCGGCTTCGCGCGGGGAGTCGAAGCCGGCGCTTTGCAGCAGCACGTGGCCGCGCGCGTCGGTCAGCTTGAAGTAGAAGCGTCCGTCGGTCTCGCGGTACTGCTTGACGAGTGGGCGCGCCGCCTTGGCCGGGGCCGTGGCGGCCGGCGCCTCGGCCAGTTCGGTCAGCGGCCGCAGGCCGACCGCGCGGCGCAACCGCTGCGCGAACGGGGTGGCGATCGCGCGCGCCTTGGCCGCGCCGGCCTGCAGGATGGCCTCGACGCGTTGCGGGTGGGCGATCAGCTCGTCGTAAGCGGCGCGCATCGGCGCGATCTCGCGGTCGATGCGCTCGAACAGGCGCTCCTTGGCCTCGCTCCAGGCCAGGCCGGCGGCGAAGTCGCGCGCCAGCGCCGCCGTCTCCTCCGCCGTGGCGAACGCCTGGTAGATCTGGAAGATCGCGTTGCCGTCGGTGGGCTTGGGCTCACCGGGCGCGCGCGAGTCGGTGACGATGCCCATGATGAGCCGGCGCAGCTGCTCGCGCGGCGCGAACAGCGGGATGACGTTGTCGTAGCTCTTGCTCATCTTGCGCCCGTCCAGGCCCGGCAGCGTGGCCACCTGCTCGTCGATCTCGGCCTGCGGCAGCGTAAAGTGCTCGCCGTAGCGGTGGTTGAAGCTGCTGGCCAGGTCGCGCGCCATCTCGACGTGCTGGATCTGGTCGCGCCCGACCGGCACGCGGTGTGCGTTGAACATCAGGATGTCGGCGGCCATTAGCACCGGATACAGAAACAGCCCGACCGACACGCCATCGTCAGGCTCGCGTCCCGCCGTCGCGTTGAGATCGACCATGGCCTTGTAGGCGTGCGCGCGGTTGAGCATGCCCTTGCCGCCGACGCAGGCCAGCAGCCAGGCAAGTTCGGGGATTTCCGGGATGTCGGATTGTCGATAAAAGGTGACGCGTTCGGGATCAAGCCCGCAGGCGATCCAGGTGGCGGCGATCTCCAGCGTGGAGCGTTGCACGCGCGCCGGCTCGTGCGTGGAGATCAGCGCGTGATAGTCGGCCAGGAACAGGAAGCTGTCGATGCCGCTCTGGCGGCTGGCGCGCACGGTGGGGCGGATGGCGCCGACGTAGTTGCCAAGGTGCGGGGTGCCGGAGGGCTTGATACCCGTAAGGACACGGATCGGATTGGCAGCGGACATAGGCATGAACACCGTTGAAAGCGGGGCGGGCAATGGGCGGTGGACAACGTCAGAACAGCAGCCAGCGCAGCGGCGCCAGAACGAGCTGGATGGCTTGCAACGTCAGTTGCATCAGCGGGCGTAGCCACAGCGTGCTGACGACGCCGGTGATGACCAGCGCCATCACGATGAAAAAGCCATACGGCTCCACGCGCGCCACCGCCAGCGCCGGCCGCGGCGGCAGCAACCCGACCAGGATGCGGCCGCCGTCCAGCGGCGGCAGCGGGAAGAGGTTGAACGCGAACATGACGACGTTGACCAGCACCCCGGCGCGCGCCATGGCGTGGAAGAATGGCTCTTCGATCGCCAGCGCCGACAGCACGTAGCCCAGCGCCGCCCAGCCCAGCGCTTGGATCAGATTGGCCCCGGGGCCGGCCAGCGCCACCCAGATCATGTCGCGTTTGGGATGCCGCAGGCGGCTCATGTCCACCGGCACCGGCCGCGCGTAGCCGAACAGGAAGTTGCCGGCGGTGGCGAAGTACAGCAGCAGCGGCATGGCCACGGTGCCGATCGGGTCGATGTGCGGCAGCGGGTTGAGCGTGATGCGGCCGAGCCGCTCGGCGGTGGGGTCGCCGAAGTGCCGCGCGGCGTAGCCGTGGGCGGCTTCGTGCAGCGTGATGGCAAACAGCACTGGCAGCGCGTAAACCGTGACGGTTTGGATCAGGTGGGCGACGTCCATCGGCGTATTGTCGCAGCGCGGCCGCTTCAGGCCAGGCCCAGCGAGGCCAGCGGCCCGCGCCCGCGGCGCACGACCTCCGGCTCGCCGCCGCCATCCATCGGCGTCAGATCCACCACCGTGGTGGGCTGTGCGGGGCAAGCGCCGGCGTCCAGCACGGCGGCCAGCTCGTGCTGCAGGCGCGCGCGAATCTCCTCGGCGTCGTTGAGCGGCTCGGTCTGGCCGGGTAGGATCAGCGTCGTGGCCAGCAGGGGGGCGCCGTGCGCAGCCAGCAACGCCAGTGGCACGGGATGATCGGGCACGCGCAGGCCGATGGTCTTGCGCGACGGGTGGCTGAGCCGCCGCGGCACCTCTCGGGTGGCGGTCAGAATGAAGGTGTAGGGGCCGGGGGTGGCGGCCTTCAGCAGCCGATATTGTCGGTTGTCCACGCGCGCGTAGGCTGCCAGCTCCGATAGGTCGCGGCACAGCAGCGTCAGGTGGTGCCGCTCATCCACCCCGCGGATGCGGCGCAGCCGCTCGGCGGCGGCCTTGTCGTCGAGGTGGCACACCAGCGCGTAGCTGGAGTCGGTTGGCACGGCCAGCACGCCGCCAGCCTGCAGCATCTGCACCGCCTGGCGCAGCAGGCGCGGCTGCGGGTGGGTGGGGTGGAGTTCGAAGCGCTGCGCCATCGGCGGGGCTTGTGCAGATGCGGCGCCTGCTCAGTGCACGATGCGGTGGGCCAGCAATTCCCACACCGGGGTTAGGCGCCCGTCCAGCCACGGCAGCGCGCCGAGGTCGCAGTGGGATTCTTCAGGGCTGTGGAAGTCGCTGCCGCGCGAGGCTGCCAGCCCGAACTCGCGCGCCAGTTCCGCATAGCGCACGATCTCGGCGCTGCTGTGGCTGCCGGTGACGACCTCCACCGCCTGCCCGCCGTGCGCCTTGAATTCCTCGAACAGCGCGTATTCGTGCGTCGGGCTTGGGTGGGCGTAGCGCGCCGGGTGGGCGATGACGGCCACGCCGCCGGCGTCACGGATCCAGCGCACCGCATCGCCCAGCGCCGCCCAGCGGTGCTCGACGAAGCCGGGCTTGCCCTCGGTGAGGAAGCGGCGAAACACCTCGTGCGTGTCGTGGCAGACTCCGGTCTCGACCAGGTAGCGCGCAAAATGCGTGCGCGAGATCAGTTGCGGATTGCCGACATACTTCAGCGCGCCCTCGAAGGCGCCGGGAATGCCGACCGCAGCCAGCTGCTCAGCCATCTCGCGCGCGCGCTGCTCGCGCCCGCCACGCGTGCGCGCCAGCCCCTGCAGCAGCTGCGGGTCGTCGGGGTCGATGCCGAGGCCGACGATGTGCACCGTCAGGCCGGCGAACGTCACCGAGATCTCCACGCCGCAAAGGTAAGGCAGCCCCAGCGCCTGCGCGGCGGCGCGCGCGCGGTGCTGGCCACCGACTTCGTCGTGGTCGGTCAGCGCCCACAGCTCCACGCCGTTGGCCTTGGCGCGCGCGGCCAGCTGCTCGGGTTCCAGCGTGCCGTCGGAGACGGTGGAGTGACAGTGCAGGTCAGCGTTGAGCAGGGCCATGATCGGGGCATTGTAGGGGCGCGGCTACACTCGCGCCGATGTCGCTGTTCAAATCCGCCTCGCTGGTGTCGCTGTGGACGCTGGCCTCGCGCATCACGGGGCTGGCGCGCGAGCTGCTGATCGCCGCCACCTTTGGCGCCAGCGCCTTGACCGACGCCTTCAACGTAGCGTTCCGCATCCCCAACCTGCTGCGGCGGCTGTTTGCGGAAGGGGCGTTCTCGCAGGCGTTCGTGCCGGTGCTGGCGGCCACGCGCGCCACCGAGGGGGATGCCGCCACGCGTGAGCTGATCGACCGCGTGGCCACGGTGCTGGCCTGGGCGCTGCTGGTGACGTCGCTGCTGGGGGTGCTGGCCGCGCCGCTGCTGGTGTGGGCGATGGCCGCCGGGCTGCGCCAGACGCCGCAGGCGTTCGACGTCGCCGTGACGCTGACGCGCTGGATGTTCCCCTACATCGGCTTCATGTCGCTGGTGGCGCTCAGCGCCGGCATCCTCAACACGTGGAAGCGCTTCGCGGTGCCGGCGGCCACGCCGGTGCTGCTGAACGTGGCGATGATCGCCGCCGCCACCTGGGGCGCGCCGTGGCTGGCGCGGCACGGGGTGGAGCCGATCCTGGCGCTGGCCGGCGGGGTGATGCTGGGCGGGGCGCTGCAGCTGGCGCTGCAGGTGCCGGCGCTGGCGCGGCTGGGGCTGCTGCCGCGCATTGGCGTCACACCCGCGGCGCTGGCGCGCGGCTGGCGTCACCCCGGCACGCGCCGCATCCTGAGGCTGATGGCGCCGGCGCTGCTTGGGGTGGGGGTGGCGCAGGTGTCGCTGCTGATCAACACGCAGATCGCCTCGCACCTGGCGCCGGGCAGCGTGTCGTGGCTGACCTACGCCGACCGACTGATGGAATTTCCGACCGCGCTGCTGGGGGTGGCGCTGGGCGTGGTGCTGCTGCCGCAGCTGGCCGCCGCCCAAGCTGCTGGCGAGACGGCGCGTTACAGCGAGCTGCTGGACTGGGGGCTGCGCGGCGTGGTGCTGCTGGCCGTGCCCAGCGCCGTCGGGCTGCTGACGCTGGCCGAGCCGCTGGTGGCGGTGCTGTATCACTACGGCGCTTTTACCGCGCAGGACGTGCGACAGACGGCGCTGGCGCTGATGGGCTACGGCGTCGGGCTGCTCGGGCTGATTGGCGTCAAGGTGCTGGCGCCGGGCTACTACGCGCGGCAGGACATCCGCACCCCGGTGCGCATCGCGGTGGTGGTGCTGGCGGTGACGCAGGCTCTCAATGCCGCGCTGGTGCCGTGGCTGGCGCACGTCGGGCTGGCGCTGGCTATCGGGCTGGGCGCGCTGCTCAACGCCGGCTGGCTGCTTGTGGGGCTGCGGCGCCGCGGCGCCTACCGGCCGCAGCCGGGCTGGAGGCGCTTCGCGCTGCAGGTGGCGGCGGCCTCGGCGCTGCTGGCCGCCGCCCTGCTGGCGGCGCAGCACGCCCTGCCGTGGCTGCAGCCGCCGTCGCGCCTGGCGCGCATCGGCTGGCTGGCTGCGGTGTTGGTGGGCGCGGCGCTGCTGTATTTCGGCGCGCTGGCCCTGCTGGGTTTGCCGCTGCGTCGATTTGTGCGAAAGTAGCGCCATGACGTGGACTGCCCGCGCGCCTTCGACGCTGGACTACTTCGCCGCGCTGGTGGCGCAGGACGACGGCCTGCCGCTGCTGGAGGCCGTGGCCGCCGTCGCGCTGGACGAGTACCCGGAGCTGGACCTGCAGGCGGTGCTGGACGACGTCGAGCGGCTGCTGCAGCGGCTGCGCCGCCGTCTGCCGGCGGATGCCGGCAGCCTGCAGCGGCTGCGACTGTTAAACCATTATTTTTTTCGTGAGCTCGGGTTCAGCGGCCCCGATCACGAGTGGGACGACCCTGACCTGAGTTACCTGCACCTGGCGCTGCGTCGGCGGCGCGGCTTGCCAATCACGCTGGGGGTGCTGTGGCTGGAGCTGGCGCGCGGCATCGGCTTGCGCGCCAGCGGCGTCAATTTCCCAGGGCACTTTTTGGTCAAGGTTCAACTGTTGCTAGGCCAAGTGGTGGTGGATCCGCTGACGGGCCAGTCGCTGAGCCGCGAGGAACTGGCCGAGCGGCTGGAGCCTTACAAAAGGCGCCAGGGGCTGGTGGGCGACTTTGACGTGCCGGTGGAGCTGTTTTTGCAGCCAGCGGCGGCGCGCGACATCGTCGCGCGCGTGCTGCGCAACCTCAAGGAAATCCATCGCTTGGCGCGCGACTGGCCGCGGTTGCTCGCGGTGTGCGAACGGCTGGTGCGCGTGCTGCCGGACGACTGGGCCGAGCGGCGCGACCGTGGCCTGACCTGGGCCGAGCTGGGGCAGCTCGAGCGCGCGCTGGCCGATCTGGAAGGCTATCTGCGCCATCAGCCCGACGCCGACGACGCTGAAGCCGTGGCGCTGCGCGTGCAGGCGCTGCGGTTGGGTTTGGGCTGAAGCGCCGCCGCCGGCGGCTCTCAGCGCACCTCGACGGCGGCGCCGTCGCCCCGCGGCGCGATGGCGCCAATGACGTGCACCGTCTCGCCCTGCGCACGCAGCGTCGCGGCGGTGGCGTCGGCGTGCTCCGGCGCCACCACCACCACCATGCCGATGCCGCAGTTGAACGTGCGGTGCATTTCACGGTCGTCGATGCCGGCGGTACGCTGCAGCCAGGCGAACAATTCGCTCTGCGGCCAGCTGCCCTTGACCAAGTGCGCGGCGAGCCCCTCGGGCAGCACGCGTGGGATGTTTTCCAGCAGGCCGCCGCCGGTGATGTGCGCCAGCGCCTTGATCGGGTGCTCTTGCAGGGCGGCCAGCACCGGCTTGACGTAGAGCCGCGTCGGAGCCATGATCGCTTCGCGCAGTGGCTGGCCGTCGAGCGTCATCGGAAGGTTGGCGCCGGCGCGTTCCAGACACTTGCGCACCAGGCTGAAGCCGTTGGAGTGCACGCCGTTGGAGGCCAGTCCCAGCACCACGTCGCCGGCGCGCACGTCGGCGCCGGTGAGGATGCGCGACTTTTCCACCACGCCGACGCAAAAACCCGCCAGGTCATATTCGCCGGGCGGGTACATGCCAGGCATCTCGGCGGTCTCGCCGCCGATCAGCGCGCAGCCGGATGCCTCGCAGCCGCGGGCGATGCCGGCCACCACGCGCGCGGCGGTGTCCACGTCGAGCTTGCCGCAGGCAAAGTAGTCCAAAAAAAACAACGGCTCGGCCCCCTGCACCAGCACATCGTTGACGCTCATTGCCACGAGATCGATGCCGACGGTGTCGTGCATGTCCCACGCGAAGGCCAGCTTGAGCTTGGTGCCGACGCCGTCGGTGCCGCTGACCAGCACCGGTTCGCGGTAGCGCTTGGGGATCTCGAACAGCGCGCCGAAGCCGCCGATGCCGGCCAGCACCCCCTCGCGCAGCGTGCGGCGGGCCAGCGGCTTGATGCGCTCGACGAGCGCGTCGCCGGCGTCGATATCCACGCCGGCTTGCTTGTACGAAAGGGGGGTCGTGTTCATGGCGGCCAGTAAAATCAGAACGATTCTACCGGTGACCCGATGCCGATTTCCCCTGCTTTCCGTCAAGCCTTGCTTTGGTTGGCCGTTGCGCTGGCGGTGTGGTGGGCGGTGTCGTTGTTGGCGCCGGTGCTGTTTCCGCTGCTGCTGGCACTGGGGCTGGCCTATGTCCTGCAGCCGCTGGTGGCGCAGCTGGCCCGTTGGCGGGTGCCGCGTTGGCTCGGTGCAGGGGTCGCAATCGCCGGCGTGATGCTGTTGGCGCTGGCACTGGTGCTGATCATCGTGCCGGTGCTGGCGCAGCAGTGGCCGCTGCTGCGTGAGCAGATTCCGGCGCTGCTGGAGCGCTTCAACGCCTGGCTGGTGCCGCACGCCCGGCGCCTGGGGTTGGACGTGGCCGTGGATGTGGAAGGTGTGCGGCAACTGCTGCGCAACCTCATCAGCGGTCACGAGGAGCAACTGCTGGCGCATCTGCTGTCGTCGCTGCGCATCGGTGGCAGCGTGTTGATCACGGTGCTGGGCAACGCGGTGCTGATGCCGGTGGTGGCCTATTACCTGCTGCTGGACTGGAACGCAATGGGGGCGCGCGTGCAAGCGCTGATTCCACCCGCATGGCGTGGTGCGTTGCTCAGTTGGTGGCGTGATACCGATGAGCTGCTTGGTCAGTATCTGCGCGGCCAGATGCTGGTCATGGGGCTGCTGGCGGTGTACTACGCTGTGGCGCTGTGGGCGGTCGGGCTGGATTTGGCGTTGCCGATCGGCGTCTTCACGGGTCTGGCGGTGTTCGTGCCGTATGTCGGTTTTGGTGTCGGTCTGGTGCTGGCGCTGCTGGCGGCACTGCTGCAGTTTCAGGATTGGTGGGGCGTGCTGGCAGTGGCAGCTGTCTATGGGGTGGGGCAGGTGGTGGAAAGCTTTTGGCTGACGCCGCGGCTGGTCGGCGAGCGCATCGGCCTGCACCCGGTGGCGGTGATCTTCGCGCTGATGGCGTTCGGGCACCTGTTCGGCTTCGTCGGCGTGCTGCTGGCGCTGCCGGCTTCGGCGGTGGCGCTGGTGGCGCTGCGCCGGCTGCAGGCGCTCTACCTGCGCAGCGCGCTGTTCGCCGCGCCGCCCGCCGCGGGTCCCGTGGCGCGCAAGGAGTGAGCCCAGTGCGGCAGCTCGCGCTCGACCTGGGGCTGGCCCCGCTGCCGACGCTGGAGGCGTTTTGCGCCGACGGCAACGAGGCGGCGCTGGACGCGCTGCGGCGTTGGCTGCGCGAGCGGCCAGCCGAGCCGCTGTACCTGTGGGGGCCGCCCGGTTGTGGCAAGACGCACCTGCTGCGCGCGGCGGCGCTGGCGCTGACCGAGCGCGGCGAGCGCGCGGGCTGGCTTGACGCCGACGTTGCCCCGCAGCCGTTCGACGACGGCTGGGCGGCGGTGCTGCTGGACAACGTGCAGCGCTACGACGCGGCGCGCCAGGCGGCGGCGTTCAACTGGTTTGTCAACGCCCAGACGCCGGCCTGCGGCGCGCCGCGGCCGCTGCTGGCCGCCGGCGACCGTCCGCCGGCTGACCTTCCGCTGCGCGACGACCTGCGCAGCCGGCTGGCCTGGGGGCAGGTGCACGCGTTGCGGCCGCTGCCGGAGTCGGCCTGCCGCGCAGTGCTGCGGCGGCTGGCCGCGGCGCGCGGCTTTGCGCTGCCGGAGGAGGTGCTCGACTACGTGCTGGCGCGCCATGCGCGCGACCTCGGCAGCCTGACGGCGCTGCTGGAGCGGCTGGACGGCTACGCGCTGCGCACCCAGCGTCCGGTCACCGTGCCGCTGGTGCGCGCGATGCTGGCCGAGACCTAAAGGACGACCCGATGACGACGGCGACCGGCCCGCTGCCCCCTGCCCCCGCCGCGCGCGCGCCCGACGGCCGTGTCGCGGTGGCGCTGTTCGACCTCGACCACACGTTGCTGCCGTTGGATTCCGACTACGAGTGGGGCGTGTTCACCACCCGCATCGGCTGGACCGACGCCGGCGAGTTCGCGCGCCGCAACGACGCCTTTTTCGCTGACTACCAGGCCGGCCGGCTCGACATCCACGCCTACGTGGCCTTTGCCACCGAGGCGCTGCGCCAGCGCACGCCGCAGGAGGCGGCGCAGGCGCACGCGCGCTACATGGCCGAGGTGATCGAGCCGGCGCTGCGGCCCGAGGCGCGCGCGCTGGTGGCCGCGCACCGCGCGCGCGGCGAGCGCGTGGCCATCGTCACCGCCACCAACGCCTTCGTCACCGCGCCGATCGCGCGCCGCCTCGGCGTGGAGGACCTGATCGCGGTGGAGCTGGAGCGCGACGCGCAGGGGCGCCTGACCGGGCGCATCGCCGGCGTGCCGTCGTTTCGCGAGGGCAAGGTCGAGCGCGTGGCGCAGTGGCTGGCCGCGCAGGGGCTGGGCTGGGACGACGTGCACCTGACCTTCTACTCCGACTCCACCAACGACCTGCCGCTGCTGGAGCGCGCCGACGTGCCGGTGGCCACCAACCCGGGCTCGACCCTGCGCGAGCTGGCGCGCGCGCGCGGCTGGCGCATCCTGGATCTGTTCGAACCGCATCCATGATCAAGACCCTGATCGACAAGCTGCTGGACAAGACCGTGCGGCCGACGCTGCGGCGCGGCCGCTTCGGCAAGCGCGAGGACGTGCCCGCCGCGGTGCACGGCATCGACCCGTCGCTGGTGGACGGTCGCGCGCTGGACGTGGTGCACACGCTCAAGCGTGCCGGCTACGAGGCCTACATCGTCGGCGGCGCGGTGCGCGACCTGCTGCTGGGCCTGCGGCCGAAGGACTTCGATGTCGCCACCAACGCCACGCCGGAACAGGTCAAGGCGCTGTTCCGGCGCGCCTTCATCATCGGGCGGCGCTTCCGCATCGTGCACGTGGTGTTCGGCCGCGGGCGCGAGCACGAGGTGGTGGAGGTCTCCACCTTCCGCGCCTACGTCGATCCGAGCCAGGCCGAGCCGGTGGTCGGCGACGAGCGCTCCAGGCGCGCGCTGGCCGGCGTGGCGCTGGCGGTGGACGCCAGCGGCCGCGTGCTGCGCGACAACGTCTGGGGCCCGATCGAGCAGGACGCGGCGCGGCGCGACTTCACCATCAACGCGATGTACTACGACCCGGAGACGCAGACGGTGGTGGACTTCCACCACGGCATCCGGGATGCGCGCAAGCGCGTCATCCGCATGATTGGCGATCCGGCCACGCGCTACCGCGAGGATCCGGTACGCATCATCCGCGCGGTGCGCTTCGAGGCCAAGCTCAGCCGCCTGGGCTTCAAGCTCGACGCCAGGACGCGCGCGCCGATGGCCGCGCACCTGCACCTGCTGGCCGACGTGCCGCCGAGCCGGCTGTTCGACGAGATGCTCAAGCTCCTGCAGACCGGTCACGCCATCGCCAGCATCGAGGCGCTGCGCGCCAACGGGCTGGCGCGCGGCATCTACCCGCTGCTGGACGTGGTGGTGGAGCGTGCCGACGAGCCGTTCGTGCGCGCCGCGCTGCAGGATACCGACCGCCGCGTCGCCGAGGGCAAGCCGGTGGCCGCGAGTTTCCTGCTCGCCTGCGTGCTGTGGCAGGACGTGCGCACCGCGTGGCAGCGCCGCCAGGGGCAGGGCGAAGCGGCGTTTCCGGCGCTGGCCGCAGCGGTGGACGAGGTGTTCGACGCGCGCATCGGCGACGTGACGGGCCGCGGCAAACTGGGCGCGGATATGCGCGAAATCTGGTTGATGCAGCCGCGCTTCGACAAGCGCACCGGCCGCGGGCCGTTCACGCTGGTGGAGCAGCCGCGCTACCGGGCGGGTTTTGACTTCCTGCGCCTGCGCGCGCAGGTCGGCGAGGTGGAGGAGGAACTCGTGCACTGGTGGGAGACCTTCGCCCAGGCCGGCGAGGCGGTGCGCCGCGACATGATCGAGGCCGTGCGCCTCGAGCAGCAGCGCGCCAAGGGCGGCAAGGCGCGGCGCCGCGTGCGCAAGGCCGAGGCGGGCGGTGAGGCGCCCGCGTCGGCGGCGGAGGTGCCGCCGCCGGCGGCCGCGCCGCAGGGCGACGCCGAGATGCTGCCCGCCGCCGAGGACGCGGCGGCGGCGGCGCGCAAGCGCCGCCGCCGGCGCCGCAAGCCCAAGGGCGACGGCGCCGGCGACGCCCCTGCGTCCGGCGGCGACGGGGCAGGCGATGCCTGAGGCGGCCCCGGCCCCGCGGCCCGAGGTCGACGCCTACGTCGGGCTCGGCGCCAACCTGGGCGACGCCGCGGCGCAGGTGCGGCAGGCGCTGGTCTGGCTGGACGAGCTGCCCGGCACGCGCGTGCGGGCCGCCTCGCGCCTGTGGCGCAGCGCGCCGCTGCAGGCCGACGGGCCTGACTACTGCAACGCGGTGGCGCGGCTGGCCACCACGCTGACCGCGCCGGCGCTGCTGGCCGCGCTGCAGGCGCTGGAGGCGCGCGCCGGGCGCGAGCGCCCCTATCGCAACGCCCCGCGCACGCTCGACTTGGATCTGCTGCTCTACGGCGAGGCGCGCATCGACTCGCCGACACTGACGGTGCCGCACCCGCGCCTGGGGCAGCGCGCCTTTGTGCTGGTGCCGCTGGCGGAGCTGGCGCCCGAGCGCGTGCCGCCCGCTGCGCTGCGCGCGGTGGCGTCGCAGCGCATCCAACCTTGGGGCTAAGCCGCCGCCGGGGCGGCTAGCTGGCCTCGGGACGCTCGGTCTGCTGCTTCACCCAATCACCATACGCTTCGCTGGTTTCGATCGGGCTGCACCAGATCGCAGGCAGCTCATAAGGATGCTGGGCGCGGATGGCGTCGCACACCGCCGTCCAGTCGGCGCGGCGGCATTTGGCGAGCAAACGCCACTCCCGATCACACTGCAGCCGACCGTGCCACTCGTAAACGCTGTCGATGGCGTGCCACTGCACACAGGCGGCCCAACGGTGGTGCACCAAATGCTCGGCCAGCGCCTGAGCGGATGCCTCATCCGGCAGGGTCGTCATCACCGCGATCAGGTCGGACGCCATGCGATGTGATCCGGGTTCCGGTCAAGAAAAAACCCGCTGACGGCGGGCTTGGGTGATGGAGTTCGGTTGGCTCCCCGACCTGGGCTCGAACCAGGGACCTACGGATTAACAGTCCGGCGCTCTACCGACTGAGCTATCGGGGAATGAAGCTTGCATTATAGCTCAACGCGAGACTTTGCGAATGAAGGGATGCGAGCTGACGCGGCCTGCGGGTTGCCACAGCCCAGCGTGGCGTTGATGCTTTGGCCCGCTTACCATGCGCGCAGCCGGTGACGGCGCAACGTCGGAGACGACGTGTGCACCGTCCCGGTTCGCAAGAGGGCTCCTCTATGGATTGGCGCTTCAGCCTCGATAAAAAAGCCTTCCGCGACAAGGTGCGCGCCTTCCTGCACGAGCGCCGATCGCTCGGCATGGCAGCCCAGTCGCGCGAAGGCGAACGCGAACGCCAAGCTGCGGGAGGCCATCAGCGCTCGACCGCTCGACCTCAACGGCTCCGGCGTGAAGACGGAGCCCATCGTCACGCTGGACGAGGGGCTCGAGGCCAACGAGGCGTGCCGGACCGATGGGCGCCTGCGCCAAGCGCGCCGTGTGGACGACAGCCCGGGCGTGATGCGGGAGCCGCGACCGGCCCACGACGCCAGGCGACTGGCGGTGATCGATCATGAGCTTGGCAACAAGGCCCGTCATCCGGTGCGCCACATCGAAGTTGCTCGCGCGCTGCTGCCGGCGTGAGCGCACGCGCCGCGGCGCGCGTCTGGCAGGCTGGCTGGCGGCGGCGCTGGCTGCGCTGTGGCTGGCTGGCTGTAGCGTCGTCTCGGTGACCTATCCGCGGTTGCCGACCCTCGCGCTGTGGCGGCTCGACAGCCTTTGGGATCTGGACGAGGCGCAGCGCCGCGGCGCAGCCGAGGCTTTGCGCCGCTGGCACGACTGGCACCGGCGCGAGCAGCTGCCGGCGCTGGCCGAGCTGCTGGCGCGCTGGCAGCGGCTGGCCGCCGGCACGCCGGATGCGGCCGCCGTCTGCCGTGAGGGCGAGGCGCTGCGCGCGCTGCTGCGTGAGGCCGCAGAGCGCACCGTGGACGATTTGGCGCGCTGGCTGCCGACGCTGACCGACGCGCAGCTGGCGCATTGGCAGCGCCGCCTGGCCGAGGGCGACGAGGAGTGGCGGCGCGACTGGGGCGATCCCGACCCTGACCGCGGGCTGCGGCTGCGCCGCACGCGCGAGCGGCTGGAGATGTTCTACGGTCGGCTCGACGACGCCCAGCGCCGCTGGCTGCGCGAGCGGCTGGCCACCAGCCCTTACCGGCCGGATCTCGCCTGGGCCGAGCGCCAGCGCCGCCAGGCCGACTGGCTCGATACCGCACGCCGCCTGCGCGGGCTGAGCGCCGAGGCGGCGCGCGCCGAGGTGCGCGCGCTGTGGGCGCGTACGTGGCGCTCGCCCGATCCGGTGCTGGCCGCCTGGCAGGACGAGGCGTGGGCGCAGGGCTGCGCGTGGCTGGCGGACTGGCACGCGCGCGCCACGCCGGCGCAGCGCGAGCGCGCCGCCGCGCAGCTGCAGGCGTACGAGCGCGAGCTGCGCGCCCTGGCCGGCCACAGCGCCGGCGCCCGCTGAGCACTTGTCCGACCCGCCTGCCCCTGAATGAAAAAAACCGCCGGGGTTGCCCCCGGCGGCCGCTTATGGACGTGAACTCAGCGTGCGTGCGCCGCCGATCACATGTCCATGTCCATGCCGCCCATGCCGCCGCCAGCGGCCGGCTTGGACTCGTTCTTCGGCGCTTCGGCCACCATGCACTCGGTGGTCAGCATCAGGCCGGCCACCGAGGCGGCGTTTTGCAGCGCGGTGCGGGTCACCTTGGTCGGATCCAGGATGCCCATCTCGATCATGTCGCCGTAGGTGCCGTTGGCGGCGTTGTAGCCGAAGTTGCCCTTGCCTTCCAGCACCTTGGCGATCACCACGCTGGGCTCTTCGCCGGCGTTGGCCACGATCTGACGCAGCGGCTCTTCAATGGCGCGCATGACGATTTGGATGCCCGCATCCTGATCGGCGTTGGCGCCCTTGAGCTGGCCGACGGCCTGACGGGCACGCAGCAGCGCCACGCCGCCGCCGGGCACGATGCCTTCCTCGACAGCGGCACGGGTGGCGTGCAGCGCGTCCTCGACGCGGGCCTTCTTCTCCTTCATCTCGACCTCGGTGGCCGCGCCGACCTTGATCACCGCCACGCCGCCGGCGAGCTTGGCCACGCGCTCCTGCAGCTTCTCACGATCGTAGTCGCTGGTGGCCTCCTCGATCTGCACGCGGATTTGCTTGACGCGCGCCTCGATGTCCTCGGCCTTGCCGGCGCCGTCGATGATGGTGGTGTTTTCCTTGGCCACCTCGACGCGCTTGGCCTGACCCAGGTCGGCCAGCGTGACCTTCTCCAGCGACAGGCCGACTTCCTCGGCGATGACCTTGCCGCCGGTCAGGATGGCGATGTCCTCCAGCATGGCCTTACGGCGATCGCCGAAGCCCGGCGCCTTGACCGCGCAGACCTTCAGGATGCCGCGGATGGTGTTGACCACCAGCGTGGCCAGCGCTTCACCCTCGACGTCTTCAGCGATGATCAGCAGCGGACGGCCGGCCTTGGCCACCTGCTCCAGCGCCGGCAGCAGGTCACGGATGTTGCTGATCTTCTTGTCGTGCAGGAGAACATAGGGGTTTTCCAGCACGCAGACCTGCTTGTCCGGGTTGTTGATGAAGTACGGCGACAGGTAGCCGCGGTCGAACTGCATGCCCTCGACGACATCCAGCTCGTTTTGCAGGCTCTTGCCGTCCTCGACGGTGATGACGCCTTCCTTGCCGACCTTGTCCATCGCATCCGCGATGATCTGGCCGATCGACTCGTCGCTGTTGGCCGAGATGGCGCCAACCTGGGCGATTTCCTTGCTGGTGGTGGTGGGCTTGCTGATCTTCTTCAGCTCGGCCACCAGCGCATCCACCGCCTTGTCGATGCCGCGTTTCAGATCCATCGGGTTCATGCCGGCGGCCACATATTTCATGCCCTCGCGCACGATGGCCTGAGCCAGCACGGTGGCGGTGGTGGTGCCGTCACCGGCGTTGTCGCTGGTCTTGGACGCCACTTCCTTGACCATCTGGGCGCCCATGTTCATCAGCTTGTCTTTCAGCTCGATTTCCTTGGCCACCGACACGCCGTCCTTGGTGACGGTGGGGGCGCCGAAGCTGCGCTCCAGCACCACGTTGCGGCCCTTCGGGCCCAGGGTCACTTTGACGGCGTTGGCCAGAATGTTGACGCCCTCAACCATGCGGGCGCGGGCATCAGCGCCAAACACAACATCTTTCGCTGCCATGTCAGTCAGCTCCTTCTTTCAACAATAGGGGAAAAGGGACGGATCGCGATGCAGGCTCAGACACCGGGCCGGATCACTTCTCGATCACGGCAAACAGGTCGTCTTCCTTCATCACCAGCAGCTCTTCGCCATCCACTTTGACGGTCTGGCCGCTGTATTTGCCAAACAGCACGCGATCGCCGACCTTGACGCTCATCGGCTTGGTCTCGCCCTTGTCGTTGGTCTTGCCCGGGCCGACGGCGATCACCTCGCCCTGATCCGGCTTCTCGGCCGCGTTGTCCGGGATCACGATGCCCGAGGCCGTCTTGGTTTCGTTTTCCAGCCGCTTGACGATCACGCGATCAGCGAGAGGACGAAGCTTCATGGGATCTCCTGTCGTTGAGACGAGATGAGACGCGTTGGTCACACCAATGATGGAAAGGGGCTCGGAGCGCCTACAACAGGGCTGTTGTTAGCACTCGTCGCCTGCGAGTGCTAATCATAAGGGCGCTGGCTGATGTTTTCAAGAGCTTGCAGCGCGATCGCCGGTGTTGCGGCGTGGCGCCGGGCGTTGCTTAAGGCGCCAAGCGCTCGCGCAGCCACTGACCTTGCTGCCAGCGGTAACGCAGCCGGTCGTGCAGCCGGCTCTTGCGCCCCTGCCAGAATTCCCAGGTGTCGGGTTGCAGACGGTAGCCGCCCCAGTGCGGCGGGCGCGGCGGGTTCATCCGAAACTGCGCGGCGTAGCGCGCGGCGTTGGCCACCAGCGCCGCGCGGCTGTCGATCACCTGGCTTTGCGGGCTGGCCCAGGCGCCGATACGGTGATCCAGCGGGCGGCTGGCAAAGTAAGCGTCGCTTTCTTCGGCGCTGACTTTTTCGACCACGCCTTCGATGCGCACCACGCGTTCCAGCTCCACCCAGTGAAATTGCAGCGCCGCGTAGGGGTTGCCGGCCAGCTCGCGGCCTTTGCGGCTGTCGTAGTTGGTGTACCAGACGAGGCCGCGCTCGTCGCAGCCTTTGAGCAGCACCACGCGCGTGCTGGGGCGCAGATCGCTGCCGACGGTGGCCAGCGTCATCGCGGTGGGCTCAGGCAATTGCGCCTCGATGGCTTCGCGCAGCCACCGCTCAAATTGGCGCAGGGGGTTGGCGTGGGCGACCTCTTCGCTGAGTTCGGCCTTTTCGTAACTCTTGCGCAGCGCGGCGAGATCCATGCTGGCAGTATCGCACGGCGCGCGGCGCGGCGGCGGCTCGGCGCACGATAATCCAACCATGGAGCAGTCCGACGCGTTTTACGATTGGATCGATCTGGAGCGGCTGGCGCGCAGCGGGCAGCCGCTGCGCGGCGTGCAGCCGATCGAGCGGCTGCAGCGCGTTTGGGCTGAGGCGCCGCAATTGGATGCGCAAGGCCATCCTGGCGTGGCTTGGCAAGTGCGCGCGCAATGGCGTGAAGCGTCGTCGCCGGTGGCGGCCGCGTTGCGCCTGCTGGGCGGCGCCGCGGCCACGCGGCAGCTTTGGTTGCACCTGCGCGTGCAGGGCGCCGTGCCGCTGGTGTGCCAGCGTTGCCTGGAGCCGTTTTGGCAGCCGCTGGAAGTGGATCGCTGGTTTCGCTTTGTGGCCGATGAGGCCGCCGCTTGGGCTGAAGACGAGCGCTGCGAAGAAGATCTGTTGGTGGCCAACGGCCCGCGTTTTGACCTGCGCAGCTTGATCGAAGATGAGTTGCTGCTGGCTGCGCCGCTGGCGCCGATGCACGAGCGCTGCCCCCGGCCGCTGCCGTTGTCCGCAGGCGACCGGCTTGGGCTGGCCGATGCCGAGTCGAATGTCTAGTCCAGCGTTTGGCTGAACTGTCTGTTCACCTCCTTAAGCTTTGCGCAAGCTATAATCAAGAGTTTCTTTGCTCTAAGCCCAATCAGGAGCCCGTCATGGCTGTCCAGCAAAACAAGAAATCGCCATCCAAGCGCGGCATGCACCGCTCACACCAGGCGCTTTCGGTTCCCGGTCTTGCGGTGGAGCCCACCACGGGTGAGGTGCACCTGCGCCACCACATCAGCCCCAACGGTTTTTACCGCGGTCGTCAGATCTTCAAGCCCAAGTCGGGCAATTGACCCAAGCTGCGGGCGCGAGCGACGGCGCGCGCCCGCCTTTTGTATTGGCTGTGGTTCGCATCGCCGTCGATTGCATGGGGGGCGATCACGGGCCGGCGGTCACGCTGCCGGCCTGTGCGGCTTTCCTGGAGCGACACGCTGACGCGCAGCTGTTGCTGGTTGGGCGCGCCGAGGCGCTGCAGAGTCGTCCTGCGTCTTTGCGCAGCGAGCGCTGCTTGGTGATCGAGGCGACCGAAGTCGTCGCCATGGACGACCCCGTCGAAGTGGCGCTGCGGCGCAAGCGCGATTCCTCCATGCGCGTGGCCATCGAGCAGGTGCGCGACGGCCGGGCCGACGCGGCGGTGTCCGCCGGCAACACCGGCGCGCTGATGGCGATCGCGCGCTACGTGCTCAAAACGCTGGATGGTATTGAGCGCCCGGCCATCGCCACGCAAATTCCCAACGTGACGGGCGGGGCCACCACCATGCTGGACCTGGGCGCCAACGTGGATTGCACGGCGCAGCATCTGCTGCAGTTTGCCTTGATGGGCTCCGCCTTGGTGGCCGCCACCACCGAGCGCGCCCGGCCCAGCGTTGGCTTGCTCAACATCGGCGAAGAGGTCATCAAAGGCAATGAGGTGATCAAGCGCGCAGGCCAGCTGCTGCGCGAAGCGGCGGCGCGCGGCGACCTCCACTTTTACGGCAACGTCGAAGGCAACGACATCTTCAAAGGCACCACCGACATCGTCGTCTGCGACGGCTTCGTTGGCAACGTGGCGCTCAAAACCAGCGAGGGCCTTGCGGCGATGGTGGGCTCTTTGTTGCGCGAGGAGTTTGAGCGCAGCGCCTACAGCCGTCTCGTGGCCCTGTTGGCGTTGCCGGTGCTGCGCCGCTTCAAGCGGCGCGTTGACCACCGGCGCTACAACGGCGCGGCGCTGCTGGGCTTGCGCGGGTTGGTGTTCAAAAGCCATGGCTCGGCGGATGCCTTCGCGTTCGAGCAGGCGCTGGCGCGTGCGTATGATGCGGCGCGCGCCCAGCTGTTGCAGCGGGTGCGCGCCGGCATCGCGCAGGCCGCCCCGTGGCTGAGGGAGGCGGCGCCCTCTTAAGATGACCCAAGCTTGCGGATAGCGATCGATGCCTCTCTATGCTCGCATCACCGGCACGGGCGGCCACCTGCCAGCGCGCCGTCTGACCAACGACGAGATGGCCGCGCTGCTGGCGCAGCGCGGGCTGCAGACCAGCGACGCCTGGATCGTTGAGCGCACCGGCATCCGCGCGCGCCACTTCGCCGCCGACGGCGAGATGGCCAGCGACCTGGCGCTGCAAGCCAGCCTCAAGGCGCTGGCCGCCGCCGGCCGCCAGCCGCATGAGGTGGATTTGATCGTCTTGGCGACCTCCACCCCGGACATGGTCTTTCCGTCCACCGCCACCATCTTGCAGCGCAAGCTGCACGAGGCGGCGCTGGCTGCTGGCGGTCAGGGGCCGATTGGGGCCGCGGCGTTGGACGTGCAAGCGGTGTGCACCGGCTTTATTTACGCGCTGACGGTGGCCGATGCGCTGATCCGCACGGGCGGGGCGCGCCGCGCGCTGGTGGTAGGCGCGGAAGTGTTTTCCCGCATCCTCAACTTCGACGACCGCACCACGTGCGTGCTGTTCGGTGACGGCGCCGGCGCGGTGGTGCTGGAGGCTGTCGAGCACGACGGCGCCGGCCCCGGCGTGCTGGCCACCGACATCCATGCCGATGGCCGCCACACCGGCATCCTGTGCGTGCCCGGCACGGTGGCTGGCGGCCAGGTGCTGGGCGAGCCGCTGCTGCGCATGGACGGGCAGGCGGTGTTCAAGTTGGCCGTCGGCGTGTTGGAGGAGACCGCGCGCGCCGCGCTGGCCAAGGCCGGCAAGGCCGAGGCCGACGTCGATTGGCTGATCCCGCACCAGGCCAACATCCGCATCATGTACAGCACGGCGCGCAAACTCAAGCTGCCACTGGAGCGGGTTGTTGTCACCGTCGATCAGCACGGCAACACGTCGGCGGCGTCGATCCCGCTGGCTTTGGATCACGCAGTGCGCGCGGGTTGGATTCAACCGGGACAGCTGCTGCTGCTGGAAGGCGTCGGCGGCGGTTTCACTTGGGGCTCGGCGCTGGTGCGTTACTGAGGCGAAGATCAAAAATCTGGAGGAAGCCCCTTTGAAGAGGTTTGCGTTTGTCTTTCCTGGTCAGGGTTCGCAGTCGGTCGGCATGCTCGACGCCTGGGGCGACCACCCGGTGGTGCGCGCCACGCTGCAGGAAGCCTCCGATGCGCTCGGCGAAGACCTGGGCCGCCTGATCCACGAGGGGCCGAAGGAGGCGCTGGCGCTGACCACCAACACGCAGCCGGTGATGCTGGTGGCCGGTGTGGCAGCCTGGCGCGTCTGGAAGGCCGAAGGCGGCTCGGACCCCATTGCCGTGGCCGGCCATTCGCTGGGCGAATACTCGGCGTTGGTGGCGGCGGGGGCGCTGACGCTGGCGCAGGCCGCGCCGTTGGTGCGGCTGCGCGCGCAGGCCATGCAGCAGGCGGTGCCGGTGGGCGCCGGGGCGATGGCCGCCATCCTGGGGCTGGATGCCGACGCCGTGCGCGCCGGCTGCGCCGAGGCGCAGGCTGCGTTTGCGCCGGACAGTGGCGAGATCGTCGAGGCGGTCAACTTCAACGACCCGGCGCAGACCGTGATCGCCGGCTCCAGGGCCGCGGTGGACAAGGCCTGCGAGGTGCTCAAGGCGCGCGGCGCCAAGCGCGCGTTGCCGCTGCCGGTGTCGGCGCCGTTTCACTCCAGCCTGATGCGCCCGGCGGCCGAGGCGCTGCGCGCGGCGCTGGCCGAGGTGGAGCTCCGGGCCCCGGCGATCCCGGTCGTCAACAACATCGACGTGGCGGTGGAGACCGACCCGGCGCGCATCCGCGACGCGCTGGTGCGCCAGGCCGCCGGCCCGGTGCGCTGGGTGGAGTGCGTGCAGGCGCTGCGCGCGCGCGGCGCGCAGGCCATCGTCGAGTGCGGCCCGGGCAAGGTGCTGCTCGGGCTGACCAAGCGCATCGCGCCGGATGCCGAGGCTGCGGCGCTCTACGACCCGGCCACCTTGAGCGAGGTCAAGGCGCTGCTGGCGGCCTGACCCCATCCTTCCTCCGATCGAACCTCTGCGAGAACGTTCGCCCATGTCTGAATCTACGTTCGAAGGTCAGGTCGCGCTGGTCACCGGCGCCACGCGCGGCATCGGCGCGGCCATCGCACGCGAGCTGGCCGCGCGCGGCGTGCGCGTGGTGGGCACCGCCACCACCGACGACGGCGCGCAGCGCATCACGCAGGCGCTGGCCGCCTTCCCGGGCTGCCGCGGCGTGCGGCTCGACGTCAACGACGGCCCGGCCGCCGAGGGGCTGGTGGAGGCACTGGTCAAGGAGTTCGGCGCGCTGCACATCCTCGTCAACAACGCCGGCATCACGCGCGACACGCTGGCCATGCGGATGAAGGACGAGGACTGGGACGCGGTGCTCGACACCAACCTCAAGGCGGTGTTTCGCCTGTGTCGCGCCGCCATCCGCCCGATGATGAAGCAGCGCTATGGCCGCATCGTCAACATCACCAGCGTCGTCGGCGCCGCCGGCAACCCCGGCCAGGCCAACTACGCCGCTGCCAAGGCGGGGCTGGCCGGCATGACGCGCGCGCTGGCGCGCGAGCTTGGCAGCCGGCGCATCACCGTCAACTGCGTGGCGCCGGGCTTCATCGAGACCGACATGACCGCCAGCCTCCCCCCGGAGCAGCAGCAGGCGCTGCTGGCGCAGATTCCGCTGGGCCATTTGGGCAAGCCCGCTGACGTGGCGCACGCGGTGGCGTTTTTGGCCAGTCCTCAAGCTGGCTACATCACCGGGCAGGAACTGCACGTCAACGGCGGCATGTTCATGGCCTAAAACCGACCGGCTGGCGCCCCCGCGGGCGGTAACGCCGGAGCGGGCGGCTACAATGCCAGGGCATTTTTCCCAACCACCCGACTGAGGGAATCCATGAGCGACATCGAAGCACGCGTCAAGAAGATCATCGCCGAGCAGCTCGGCGTGGAGGAGAGCCAGGTGACTCCGGAGAAGGCGTTCGTCGCCGACCTGGGCGCCGACTCCCTCGACACCGTCGAGCTGGTGATGGCCTTGGAAGACGAGTTCGGTATCGAGATCCCCGACGAGGACGCCGAGAAAATCACCACCGTGCAGCAGGCGATCGACTACGCCAAGGCGCACTACAAGGGCTAAGCCGCTGCGATGGATCGCCGCCGTGTCGTCGTGACCGGCCTGGGCTGCGTCAGCCCTGTGGGCAACACGGTCGAGGAAGCTTGGACCAACCTGTTGGCGGGCCGCAGCGGCATCGACCGCATCTCCAAGTTCGACGCCAGCAGCCTGGCCTGCCAGATCGCCGGGGAAGTGCGCAACTTCGACGTCGGCGCTTACTTGCCGGCCAAAGAAGCGCGCACGATGGATACCTTCATCCACTATGGGATGGCCGCGGCGCATCAGGCCATCAGCGACGCTGGCTTGCCAACGGGTGAAGCGCTGACCGAGGAGCAAGCCTGCCGCATCGGCTGCGTGATCGGCTCCGGCATCGGAGGGCTGCCGCTGATCGAGGCGATGCACACCGAGCTGACCACGCGCGGGCCGCGGCGCATCTCGCCGTTTTTCGTGCCGGCTTCCATCATCAACATGGTGGCTGGACACGTCTCGATGCGCTACGGCTTCAAGGGGCCCAACCTGGCGGTGGTGACGGCCTGCACCACCGGCCTGCACTGCATCGGCGAAGGCGCGCGCCTGATTCAGCACGGCGACGCCGACGTGGTCATCGCTGGCGGCGCAGAAGCCACGGTCTCGCCGCTGGGCATCGGCGGCTTTGCCGCCATGCGGGCGCTGTCCACGCGCAACGACGCGCCGCAGGCGGCCTCGCGCCCGTTCGACGCCGATCGCGACGGTTTCGTGCTCGGCGAAGGGGCCGGTATCCTGGTGCTGGAGGCCGAAGAGCACGCGCGCGCCCGCGGGGCGCGCATCTACGCGGAGCTGGCCGGCTTTGGCATGAGCGCCGACGCCGGTCACATGACCGCGCCGAACATGGACGGGCCCCGGCGCGCCATGCTCAACGCGTTGCGCGATGCGGGCGTCAACGCCGATGAGGTCGATTACCTCAACGCCCACGGCACTTCCACGCCGCTGGGCGACGTCAACGAGACCCAGGCCATCAAAGCGGCGTTGGGCGAGCAGGCGTACCGTCTGGTGGTCAGCTCGACCAAATCCATGACCGGGCATCTGCTGGGCGGCGCTGGCGGGCTGGAGAGCGTCTTTACGGTGTTGGCGGTGCACCACCAGGTCATTCCCCCAACCATCAACTTGGATCGCCCTGATCCTGAATGCGACCTGGACTATTGCGCGCACACCGCGCGTCCGGCCCGTATCCGCGTGGCGTTGAAGAACAATTTTGGTTTTGGCGGCACCAACGGCTCGCTGGTGTTTCGACGCTACGGCGGCTGATGGCTGAAAGTCCCCAGGGCGGTTTGAGCTGCCCGGTGCAGCCGGTGCCGTTGATTGGGTTGGCGGCAGCCGCCGCGGCGGCCGCGCTCGTGCAGGCCATGTGGGCGTGGCACCGCCCCGACCTGCCGCCCGCCTGGTGGTTCGGTACGGCTGCGTGCGTGGTCTGGCTGGCTTGGGTCGGTTGGCTGCGACGCCGGTCATGGCCTGTAGGTTGGTGGGTTTGGCGCTGCGAGCATGGCGCCACCGAGTGGTTCTGGCAGCCGCCTGATCGGCGGGGGCCGGTGCCTTTAAGCGATGTGGCCGTGCGGCTGCGCACCCCGTGGGGGTTGTTGCTGCAGGCGCAAACCCAGCACGATGGAGCGCAGCGCTGGTGGTGGTGCGTTGCTGGGCCGCAAGCGCGCGAGCTCAAGCGCGCCTTGCAGCAAGCTGCCCCTTCAACGCCATCCGCTATAGTCGGGCCACGTTTGAGGCCATGACGGAACCCAACGCACGCTCTTCCGCGCAAGCCGACGCCCTGCTGGTGCAGCGGGCGCTGGCGGGGGATACGCGCGCGTTTGAGCTGCTGGTCGTCAAATACCAACGGCGGGTGGAGCGCCTCATAGGCCGTCTGGTGCGCGACAGTGACTTGGTGCAAGACCTGGCCCAAGAGACCTTCGTGCGGGCTTGGCGCGCGCTGCCGCAATTTCGCGGCGATGCGCAGTTTTACACCTGGCTGTACCGCATCGCGGTCAACACCGCCAAGAAGGCGCTGCAAGAGCTCAAGCGCGACCCCATCGTGACGATGAGCGCGCTGCAAACGGGCGAGGAGGGCGACGAAACTTCCCACCCCGAGCAGGAACTAATGGCCCAGATGGCCGACGCCGAGACGCCCGATGCGGTGTTGGCCAGCAAAGAAATCGCGCAGGCGGTGCAGGCGGCGGTGGAAGCGCTGCCAACCGAACTCGCGCAGGCTATCACGCTGCGAGAAATCGACGGCTTGAGCTATGAAGAAATTGCGCAGGCGTTGGACTGCCCCATCGGCACCGTGCGCTCGCGGATTTTTCGGGCGCGGGAAGCCATCTCGGCGCGCATCAAGCCGCTGCTGGAGCGCCAGTCCGGCAAGCGCTGGTGAGGGTGGCCGCGCACGCAATCAGGCACAGTGAGCCAACGACGATGGACATCAAGGACATTACCTCCTCAACCGCAACAGCCCGCCAGGCCGCAGCGGGGCGGCGCGCGGGCTGGTCGGCCCTTTTCGACGGGGAGTGCGCGCCGCACGAATTGGATTTCTTGCTGGCCGACGACGATGCGGCGCAGCGCGACGCGGCGTGGGACGTTTACCGCTGCATCGGTGAGGCGCTGCGCGCGCAAGAGGCCGCACGACCGCAAGGCGCCGATCCGGCGTTCGTGCAAGCCGTGATGGCGCAGGTGCGCGCGCAGCCGCACGCCCCGGCGCAGCCGGTGCGCTGGCCCGTGCGTCCGGCGCCGCGCGCCGCTAATGGGCCATGGCAGCGCTGGGGCATGGCAGCAGCGGTGGCGGCGGCCGTGGGACTGGTCGCTCTGGCGGCTTGGCAGACGGCGGGCTTGGGGGGCCACGATGCCCAATGGGCAGCGACGCCCTTGCCAGCGACGGCGCCGGCAGCGGGCGGTGTCGCTGGCGGCGCGCGCGACCCGCAGCTGGAGGAACTGGTGGCGGCCCATCGCTCGTGGGGGCACGCCTCGGCGCTGAACGCGCCAGCGGGCTTCTTGCGAACCGTGGCTTACGAGGCGCCGGGGCGGTGATGGCGCTGGCCTCTGAAGCCCGGTGTCGCGCGATGGCCTCCAGCGGATGCGGATGGTGGTGGGCGCGCTGGGCTGCGGCGCTGATTGCGGCGCTGGCGATGGCCGCGCTGGCCCGCGCCGCCGAGCCCGTCGCCCCAAACCTGTCCGTGCAGGGCTGGATCGAGCGGCTGCATGAGGCCACGCGTGCGCGCGCCTACAGTGGCACCTTTGTGGTCACGCGCGGCGACGATGTGGTGTCGGCGCGCGTGGTGCATGCGTGCGACGGTCAGCGGCAGGTCGAGCGCATCGAAAACTTAAGCGGCCCAGCGCGCGTGACGTGGCGCTTAGACGATGAAGTGTTGACCTTGTGGCCGCAGCAGCAAACGGTGCTGCGCGAGCGGCGTGAAACCCTGCGGCTGTTTCCGGGGCCGGTCAAGGTGCCCGGCGTCAAGGTCGATGAGCACTATCGCGCCGAATTGCGTGGGCGCGAACGCGTGGCGGGGTTGGAGGCGTGGGTGGTGGAGTTTGTCCCGCGCGATGGCTGGCGCTATGGCTATCGGCTGTGGTCGGAGCTGCGCACCGGGCTGGCGCTGAAGATGCAAACCTTGGGCGCGGGGCAGCAAGTGCTGGAGCAAATGGCCTACACCGAGGTGCAACTCGACGCCCCACTGAAGGTGGAAGGATTGCTGCGGCAAATGGAAGATACGCGCGGCTGGCGCACGCTGCGGCCCCAGCGGGTAAAAACGAACCCGCAAGCGTTAGGCTGGCGTTGGGTATCTTCTGTGCCTGGGTTTCAGCTGGTGGGTTGTTGGCAGCGGGAGGCTGAGGCGGGTCGTGGGCGTCCGCCGTTGCAGTGCGTCGTCTCCGATGGCTTGGCCTCGGTCTCGCTGTTTCTGGGGGGCGGCGAGCCCCCGCACGCCAATCCGCGCGCCTCGGGCGCCATGCAGGTGCGCGCCGGCAAGCTGGGCGAGCATGCTGTGCTGGCCATCGGCGAGGTGCCCGCCGCGACGCTGGAGCGCTTGCTGGCGGGCGTGGAGCGCGCTCAACCGTAAGCCTTGAGATCCCTGGTCGCAACCCCACTTTCAGGTTTGATCGGTGTTTTTGCAGGAGCATCCAGCCATGTCCGAGCTTGACCGCCGCCACCGCCCCGCGCGTCGTTGGGCTTGGTTCGGCCTTTCGCTGGCTGCCTGCGCCGCCTTGGTCTGGGCCGCGGTGCAGCCGCGCGTGGGTGCGCAACCCGCGTTGGCGATGGGCAATCCGCCTGCCGCCAGCGGCGCTTCGAATGCCCCGGCGCGCATGACCGGCTTGCCGGATTTCACCGTGCTGGTGGAGGAGGTCGGTCCCTCGGTGGTCAACATCCGCACGGTGGAGCGCGTCTCCAGCGCCCGCCCCCAGCCGGGCTCGCCCGAAGAGCAGATGCTGGAATTTTTCCGCCGCTTCGGCATTCCGCTGCCGCCGGGCGCGGCGCCGCGCGGACCGGCGCCGCGCGACGATGACGAGCGCGGCCAGCGTCGCCAGCGTGGCGTGGGCTCCGGCTTCGTCTATAGCGCCGATGGCTACATCATGACCAACGCGCACGTGGTCGAAAGCGCCGACGAGGTGATCGTGACGCTGCCGGACAAGCGCGAGTTCAAAGCCCGCGTGGTCGGCGCCGACAAGCGCACCGACGTCGCGCTGGTCAAAATCGACGCCACGGGCTTGAAGCCCGTGCGCATCGGCGATGTGGAGCGGCTCAAGGTCGGCGAGTGGGTGATGGCGATCGGCTCGCCGTTCGGGCTGGACAACACCGTCACCGCCGGCATCGTCAGCGCCAAGCAGCGCGAGACCGGCGACTTCCTGCCGTTCATCCAGACCGACGTGGCGATCAACCCCGGCAACTCCGGCGGGCCGCTGATCAACATGCGCGGCGAAGTGGTCGGCATCAACAGCCAGATCTACTCGCGCTCCGGCGGCTTCATGGGCATCAGCTTCGCCATCCCGATCGACGAGGCGGTGCGCGTGGCCGAGCAGCTCAAGGCGCACGGCAAGGTCACGCGCGGGCGCATCGGCGTGGCCATCGAGCCGGTGGACAAGGAGCTGGCGGAGTCGCTGGGCTTGCCGCAGGCCGGCGGCGCGCTGGTGCGCGGCGTCGAGGAGGGGTCGCCGGCGGCCAAGGCCGGCCTGGAGCCGGGCGACATCATCCTGCGCTTTGATGGCAAACCGATCGACAAGTCGGTCGATCTGCCGCGCATCGTCGGCAACACCCGTCCCGGCACGCAGGCCAAAGTGGAAGTCTGGCGCCGCGGCGCCACCCGCACGCTCACCGTGACGGTGGGCGCCTTCGAAGAGGAGCAGACCGCCGCCGCCAGCCGGCCCGAGCCGGCCAAGGCCGGCCCGCTGGGCCTGACGGTGCGCGAACTGACCGCCGCCGAGCGGCGCGAGCTCAAGGTCAGCGGCGGCGTGCGCGTGGTGGAGGTGAGTGGCCCGGCCGCCGCCGCCGGCCTGCGGCCCGACGACGTCATCGTTGGGCTGGGCAACCAGCCGGTGGCCAGCGTGGCCGACTTCGAGCGCATTGCCGGCGGCTGGCCCAAAGGCCGCGCCGTGACGGTACTGATCCGCCGCGGCGAATGGGCGCAGTGGGTGCTGGTGCGACCGTAAAAGCGAGCGCGCCGGGCCTACAATGAAGGGCTGACCGCTGCCGCGGGGCGCGCCGCAGGCGCTCGTGCCTGGGGCGCGCGTTTTTGTTTTCGGCCATGAAGCACATCCGCAACTTCTCCATCATCGCGCACATCGACCACGGCAAGAGCACGCTGGCCGACCGGCTGATCGCGCGCTGCGGGGGCTTAAGCGAACGCGAGATGACCGAGCAGGTGCTCGACTCGATGGAGCTGGAAAAAGAGCGCGGCATCACCATCAAGGCGCAGACCGCCGCGTTGCAATACACGGCGCGCGACGGCCAGACCTACAACCTCAACCTGATCGACACGCCCGGCCACGTGGACTTCTCCTACGAGGTCAGCCGGTCGCTGTCGGCCTGCGAGGGCGCGCTGCTGGTGGTGGACGCCAGCCAAGGCGTCGAGGCGCAGACGGTGGCCAACTGCTACACCGCGCTGGATCTAGGCGTGGAGGTGCTGCCCGTCCTCAACAAGATGGACCTGCCGCAGGCCGACCCCGAGCGCGCCAAGCAGGAGATCGAGGACGTCATCGGACTGGACGCCTCGGAGGCGATCCCGTGCTCGGCCAAGACCGGCATGGGCATCGACGAGATCCTGGAGGCGA
Source organism: Tepidimonas alkaliphilus (assembly GCF_007556595.1). Taxonomy (GTDB): domain Bacteria; phylum Pseudomonadota; class Gammaproteobacteria; order Burkholderiales; family Burkholderiaceae_C; genus Tepidimonas; species Tepidimonas alkaliphila. Next base: position 63,989 of record NZ_VJNB01000011.1, on the reverse strand, counting down.
TCGTGGCCAAGGTGCCGCCGCCGCGCGGCAACCCCGACGGCCCGCTGCGCGCGATGATCATCGACTCCTGGTTCGACAACTACGTCGGCGTGGTGATGCTGGTGCGGGTGGTCGACGGCAAGCTCGACCGCGGCGACCGCATCCGCCTGATGGCCACCGGCGCCACCTACCAGGTCGAGAAACTCGGCGTCTTCACGCCGGCCAACCAGCCGCGCGAGACGCTGCATGCCGGCGAGGTCGGCTACGTGATCGCCGGCATCAAGGAACTGAAGGCCGCACGCGTCGGCGACACCGTCACGTCGTTCAAGACCTCGAGTGGCGCCAACCTGCCGGCGGCCACCGAGCCGTTGCCCGGCTTCAAGGAGGTGCAGCCGATGGTGTTCGCCGGGCTGTACCCGACCGAGGCCAGCGAATACGACGCGCTGCGCGACGCGCTGGAAAAGCTTCAGCTCAACGACGCCTCGCTGCATTTCGAGCCGGAGGTGTCGCAGGCGCTGGGCTTTGGCTTTCGCTGCGGGTTCCTCGGCCTGCTGCACATGGAGATCGTGCAGGAGCGGCTGGAGCGCGAGTTCGACCAGGACCTCATCACCACCGCGCCGAGCGTCGTCTATCAGGTCGTCAAGGGCAACGGCGAGGTCATCGAGGTCGAGAACCCCTCCAAGATGCCCGATCCAGGGCGCATCCAGGAGATCCGCGAGCCGATCGTCACCGTGCACATCTACGTGCCGCAGGACTACGTCGGGCCGGTGATGACGCTGTGCAACGCCAAGCGCGGCGTGCAGCTCAACATGGCCTACCACGGCAAGCAGGTGCTGCTGACGTACGACCTGCCGCTGGCGGAGATCGTGCTGGACTTTTTCGACAAGCTCAAGTCGGTCAGCCGCGGCTACGCGTCGATGGACTACGAGTTCAAGGAATACCGCCCTTCCGACGTCGTCAAAGTTGACATCCTGCTCAACGGCGACAAGGTCGATGCGCTGTCGATCATCGTGCACCGCAGCCAGGCGCAGCAGCGCGCGCGCGCCGTGGTGCAGAAGATGCGCGAGATCATCAGCCGCCAGCAGTTCGACGTCGCCATCCAGGCGGCGATCGGCGCGCAGATCATCGCGCGCGAGACCGTCAAGGCGCTGCGCAAGAACGTGCTGGCCAAGTGCTACGGCGGCGACATCACCCGCAAGCGCAAGCTGCTGGAAAAGCAAAAGGCCGGCAAGAAGCGCATGAAGCAGATCGGCACCGTCGAGGTGCCGCAGGAGGCGTTCCTCGCCATCCTGCAGGTGGAGGAATCATGAACGACCAGACCATGGCCACGCTGACCGGCGTGGTGCTGGCCGCCTTCGGCGCTTATGGCGCGGCGTGGGCCTTCGGCATGGTGGAGGGCAACTTCGCCGTGCTGCTGTTGGCGGCGGTGCTGATCACCGGGGTGTATTGGGTGGCCGAAAAGCTCGTGTTTTTGCCGCGGCGCCGCGCCGCCGCCGAGGCGGCGGTGCAGCAGCTGCGCGCGCGCGTGGCCGAAGCGCGCGGCATCGGTTTGGCGGCGCCGACCGACGATGAGACGGAGTTGCGCCAGCGCTTGTTGCGCCAGCCATGGTGGCTGGATTGGACAGCGGGGCTGTTTCCGGTCATCTTGGCTGTTTTTGTGCTGCGCTCGTTTTTGTTCGAGCCGTTCAAGATCCCGTCCGGCTCCATGATTCCCACTTTGCAGGTGGGCGACCTGATTCTGGTCAACAAATACCACTACGGTGTGCGCCTGCCGGTGACCCACACCAAACTTATGGACAACCACGCGCCGCAGCGCGGTGACGTGATCGTTTTTCGCTTTCCACCCAAGCCAAGCTTGGATTACATCAAACGCGTGGTGGGCCTGCCGGGTGATGAGGTGGCCTACCTGAACAAGCAGCTTTTCATCAACGGTCAGCCGGTGCCGCGCGAGGCCGCGCCCGACTACTACGACGCCGATGCCATGCGCTATCGCAAGCAGTTTGTGGAGCAGCTGGGCGGCAAGCGGGTGCACACCTTGGTGGACGACGAACACCCGGCTTTTGTGCCGGCGGTGGCGGAGTTTCCGTTCCGCGATCACTGCCGCTACACGGTGGAGGGGGTGACCTGCCGCGTGCCGCCCGGTCATTACTTTGTGATGGGCGACAACCGTGACAACTCGCTGGACTCGCGCTTTTGGGGCTTCGTGCCGGAGGATCACATCGTCGGCAAAGCATTTTTCGTGTGGATGAACTTCGGCGACCTTCGCCGCATTGGGCGTTTTGAGTAACCCGCCGCGGCTGCAGGCGCGCTATCATGCCGGCAGCCTATGACGCTCCTTGCACGGAAGGGGAACCCACGCATGCGAACCCAACAGCGAGGTCTGAGCCTGATGGGCCTGATCGTGACTGGCATCGTGGTGGCGGTGCTGGTGGTGCTGGCCGCCGAAATCGTGCCGTCGGTCAGTGAATATTCGTCCATCCAGAAGGCCGTCAAGCGCGCCGCGCAAAGCGGTTCCAATCCCACCGAAATCCGCAACGCCTTCGATCGCGCCAAGGCCGCCGATTATTTCCAAGCCATCAGCGGCCAAGATCTCAAAATCACCAAAGTGGGCGACCGCTACGTGGTGGAATTTGCCTACGACAAAGAAATCCACCTGGTTGGCCCGGCCTACCTGGTGCTCAAATACCGAGGTCGCAGCGAGTGACAAGGTCGGGCCGCGAAGAGGCCGAAGCGTGGGCGGCTTTGCAACGTCGCTTGGGACATACCTTTGCCAACCCGGCGCTGCTGCAGCGGGCGTTGACGCATCGCAGCTTGAGTGCCGATCATTACGAGCGGCTGGAATTTCTGGGCGATGCGGTGCTGGGGCTGGTGGTGGCCACGCTGCTGGTGCAGCGCCTGCCGCAGGGGCGCGAGGGTGATTTGTCGCGTGCGCGCGCGGCGCTGGTGCGCCAGGACGCGCTGCACCGCATCGCGTTGCAGCTGGGCGTGCCCGCGCTGGTGCGTTTGGGCGAGGGCGAGCGCCGCAGCGGCGGGTCGACGCGCCCCTCGATTCTGGCCGATGTGGTGGAGGCATTGCTCGGCGCGGTGTATCTGGATGCCGGCTTTGAGGCTGCGCTGGCGGTGGCGCGCCGCTGGTATGACGAGGCGCAGCTCGGCGTGGCCGCCGGCAAAGACCCCAAGACCGCCTTGCAGGAGTGGTTGCAAGCCCGGCGTCGGCCCTTGCCACGATACGAGGTGGTGGCGGTGCACGGCGAGGCGCATGCGCAAACCTTCGAGGTTGCCTGCTCGGTCGAGGGGGTCGCGCAGCCCGCCCGCGGACAGGGACCCTCGCGGCGCGCCGCTGAGCAACAGGCGGCGGCGGCGATGCTGCAGCGGTTGCAAGACAGCGCGCAGCATCCTGCCCCGGCATCGGTCTGAGCGCACGAGATTGGGCGATTCGCAATGAATTCGGATCACCTCGCTGCCACCGCTGGGGCCTTGCCGACGGCCACGCGCTGCGGCTACATCGCCATCGTCGGCAAGCCCAACGTCGGCAAATCAACGCTGCTCAACGCGTTGGTGGGGGCCAAGATCAGCATCACCTCGCGCAAGGCGCAAACCACGCGCCACCGCATCCACGGCATCCGCACCGAGGGGGCCACTCAATACATCTTCGTCGATACGCCCGGCTTTCAGACCCGGCACGACAACGCGCTGAACCGGGCGCTGAATCGCACGGTGGTGGCCACCCTGGCCGATGTCGATGTGGTGTTGTTTGTGGTGGAGGCGGGGCGCTTCGATTTGGCCGATGCCAAGGTGCTGGCCTTGTTGCCGTCCAATGTGCCAGTGTTGCTGGTGGCCAACAAGCTTGATCGCGTGCACCGCCGCGCGGAGCTGGCCCCTTGGCTGCGCAGCATGCAGGACCGGCATCCGTTTGCGGAGTTCTTCCCGATGTCGGCGCGCCAAGCCCGCGACGTGCAGCGGCTGCTGGCGCTGTGCGAGCGTTACCTGCCGCAGCAGCCTTGGCTCTACGAGGCCGATGACCTGACCGACCGCAGCGAGCGCTTCTTGGCTGGCGAGCTGGTGCGCGAGAAGCTGTTTCGGCTGACCGGCGATGAGCTGCCGTATGGCGCCACGGTGGTGGTGGACCGTTTTGAGCAAGAAGGGCAGCTGCGCCGCATCGCCGCCACCATCATCGTTGAGCGCGACAGCCACAAGGGCATGGTGATCGGCGAAGGCGGCGAACGCTTGAAGCGCATCGGCACCGAGGCGCGCCAGGAAATGGAGCGTCTCTGGGGGGGCAAGGTGTTTCTGGAGCTGTGGGTCAAGGTGCGCTCCGGCTGGGCTGATGACGAAGCCAAGCTGCGCGCCTACGGCTACGAGTAAGCGGCGGTGGCAAGGCGCAGCAGCCGCGTGCACGATGAGCCAGCCTTCGTCGTGCATCACTACGACTGGAGCGAATCCAGCCTGATTGTGGATGTGTTCACGCGCCACCACGGTCGGCTGGCCCTGGTGGCCAAAGGCGCCAAGCGGCCCGCCTCGGCGTTGCGCCCGTTGCTGGTGGCGCTGCTGCCGCTGCGGCTGGACTGGGGCGGTGGAGAAGAGCTGCCGGTGGTCAAAGCCGCTCATTGGGTCGGTGGTCACGTGCTGCCACAAGAGCAGGCGCTGTGGGCCGGCTTGCATCTGAATGAGCTCGTGCTGCGCCTGCTGCCGCGGGGCGAAGCGTTTCCTATGTTGTTTGACGCTTACGCGGCGGCCGTGCGCGCGCTGGCCCAGGGCGCGCCGCCGGCGCCGCTGTTGCGGGCTTTTGAGCTGATGCTGCTGCACGCCCAAGGCTGGCTGCCCGATTTGGCCATCGAGGCGGCGACGCGGCGACCCTTGCAAGCGCAACGACCCTATCGGCTGGTGGCCGAACACGGCCTCATCGCCGATGCGCGCGCCGCGCTGCTCGGCGCGCAGTGGATGGCGTTGCAAGCGGCGCTGCAAAGCCCCGACCCGTGGTCGGCGTTGCACGCAGGGGCTGCCGAGACGCTGGCCAGCGCGGCGCTGCGCACGCAGCTGCGGGCGCTGCTGCACTACCATAGCGGCGTGCGCGCGTGGCACGCCCGCGAAATGATGCGCGAGCTGCGCCGCCTGTGGTCTGCCTCCCATCGTCCGGATGAACTCGAGCCATGAACGAAGCCCGCCGCCGCACCGCGCTGTCGGTCAACGTCAACAAGGTGGCGCTGCTGCGCAACAGCCGTCACCTGGGTATCCCGAGCGTGGTGCGCGCCGCCACGCTGTGCCTGCAGGCTGGCGCGCACGGCATCACGGTGCACCCGCGTCCGGATGAGCGCCATATTCGCCGGCACGACGTGTTCGACATCGCCGAGCTGCTGCGCGACTGGCCGGGACGCGAATTCAACATTGAAGGCAACCCGTTTCACAACCTGCTGGACGTGGCGCGCGAGGTGGCCGCGCGCGGCCTGCCGCTGCACCAGCTGACCTTCGTGCCGGATGCGGTGGGGCAGTTCACCAGCGACCATGGCTGGTCTTTCCCTGAAGATGCCGAGCGGCTTCGCCCCGTGATCGCGCAGGCGCAGGCGCTGGGCGCGCGCGTCAGCCTGTTCATGGACCCCGAGCCCGAGCCGATGGCCGCCGCGCGCGCCGTCGGCGCCGATCGCGTCGAGCTCTACACCGAGCCGTACGCGGCGGCGTGGTCCGACTCGGCGGCGCGCGCCGCGCAGCTGCGCCGCTACCGCGAGGCGGCGCTGGCGGCGCAGGCCGCCGGCCTGCAGGTCAACGCCGGGCACGACCTCAACCGCGACAACCTGACCGACTTCCTGCGCGCCGTGCCGGGGGTGGTGGAGGTCTCGATCGGCCACGCGCTGACGGCCGATGCGCTGGAGCTGGGCTACGCCGCCACCGTGCAGGCTTACCTGCGCTGCATCGACGCCGCCTACGAGGCCGGCGCGGAGGCGCCGTGATCGCCGGCGTCGGCGCCGACCTGTGCGACGTGCGTCGCATCGCCGCGGCGCTGCGGCGCCACGGCGAGCGCTTTGCGCAGCGCATCCTCGGCGAGCGGGAGCTGGCGCTGTGGTGTCAGCGCCAGGCGCGCTGCCCCGAGCGCGGCGTGCGCTTCGTCGCCACGCGCTTTGCGGCCAAGGAGGCGTTCAGCAAGGCCATCGGCCTGGGCCTGCGCGCGCCGATGACGTGGCGCGCCTGCCAGATTGTGCCGGCGGCCAGCGGGCAGCCGACCGTGCTGCTGGACGGCGCGCTGCGCGCCTGGTTCGAGCAGCGCCGCTGGCGCGCGCACGTGAGCTTAAGCGACGAGGGCGACCACGCGCTGGCCTTCGTCGTCGTCGAAACCCTGCCGGAGGAGCCCGCCCCATGCACGCCCCGCTGATCATCGATGTGGCCGGCCCGCGCCTGACGCCGGCCGACCGCGCGCGCCTGAGCCACCCGCTGGTCGGCGGCGTGATCCTGTTCGCGCGCAACGGGCGCGACCGCGCGCAGCTGGCGCGCCTGTGCGCGCAGATCAAGCGCGTGCGGCGCGACCTGCTGATCTGCGTGGATCACGAGGGCGGGCGCGTGCAGCGCTTCCGCGACGACGGCTTCACGCCGCTGCCGGCGATGCGCGAGCTCGGCCGCCTGTGGCGCGAGGCGCCCGAGAGCATGCCCGGCGAGGCGGCGCTTGCGGCCTGCAACGCCGCGGCGGCCACCGGCTGGGTCATGGCCGCCGAGCTGCGCGCCTGCGGCGTGGACCTCAGCTTCGCGCCGGTGCTCGATCTGGATCATGGCCGCAGCGCCGTCATCGGCGACCGCGCGTTCGACGCCGACGCGCGCGTGGTGACGCTGCTGGCGCAGGCGCTGATGCACGGCATGCGCGCCGCCGGCATGGCGCACTGCGGCAAGCATTTCCCCGGTCACGGCTGGGCCGAGGCCGACTCGCACACCGAGCTGCCGGTGGACGAGCGCACGCTGGAGGCGATCCTGGCCGAGGATGCGGCGCCGTACGGCTGGCTCAGCGCCACGCTGGCGGCGGTGATGCCGGCGCACGTGCTCTACCCGCAGGTCGATGCCGCGCGCCCGGCGGGGTTTTCGCGCCGCTGGCTGCAGGACATCCTGCGCGGGCTGCTCGGCTTCACCGGCGCCATCTTCAGCGATGACCTGGCGATGGCCGGCGCGCGCCGGCTGGACGGCCGCGAGCTGACCTACACCGAGGCGGCGCTGGCGGCGCTTGAGGCCGGCTGCGACCTCGTGCTGCTGTGCAACCAGAGCACGGTGGACGGGGGAGCGGCCATCGACGACCTGATCGAGGAGCTGGCGCGCGCCTACTACGAGGGCCGCTGGCAGCCGGACGAGGCTGCCGAGGCGCGCCGGCGCGCGCTGCTGCCGACCGCTGCGGCCCCGGACTGGGACGAGCTGATGGCCGATCCGCGCTACCAGCGCGCGCTGGAGCTGCTGCCCTGATGGTCGCGCCGCGGCGCGCGTGGCTCAGGCCACCGCGTCGGCGCTCTGGCGCGTCAGCAGCGCCAGCACGTTGGCCACCGTGGCGCGCAGCTCGCGCCGGTCGCAGATCATGTCGATCGCGCCCTTCTGCAGCAGGAACTCGGCGCGCTGGAAGCCTTCCGGCAGCTTGACGCGCACGGTGTTCTCGATCACGCGCGGGCCGGCAAAGCCGATCAGCGCCTTCGGCTCGGCGATCACGACGTCGCCCATGAAGGCAAAGCTGGCGGAGACGCCGCCCATCGTCGGGTCGGTCAGCACGCTGATGAACGGCAGGCGCTGGCGCGCCAGGCGGGTCAGCGCCGCGTTGGTCTTGGCCATCTGCATCAGCGACAGCAGGCCCTCCTGCATGCGCGCGCCGCCGGTGGCGGTGAAGCAGATGAACGGCACGCGCTGCTCAAGGGCGTGCTCGACGCCGCGCACGAAGCGCTCGCCGACCACCGAGCCCATCGAGCCGCCCATGAAGTCGAACTCGAAGCACGCCGCCACCACCGGCAGCGTGTGCACGGCGCCGCCCATCACCACCAGCGCGTCGGTCTCGCCGGTGGCCTCCAGCGCCTCCTTCAGGCGCTCGGGATACTTGCGGCTGTCCTTGAATTTCAGCGCATCGACCGGCAGCACCTCCTGCCCGATCTCGTAGCGCCCTTCGGGGTCGAGGAAGGCGTCCAGCCGCGCGCGCGCGCCGATGCGGTGGTGGTGCGCGCAGTGCGGGCAGACGTTGAGGTTCTTCTCCAGATCGGCCTTGTAGAGCACCGAGTCGCAGCTCGGGCACTTGATCCACAGCCCCTCGGGGATGCTGCGGCGCGCGCCGCCGCTGATCTTCGGGGGCAGCAGTTTTTCCAGCCAGGACACGGGCAAGACTCCTTTGTGCAGAGGCGCTGAGCCCCGCGCAGGGTGGGGCCGAGCCGTGCATGAGAGCCGATTATGCGCCAGCGGGCGGCAGCGCATCCAGCGCCGCGCGCAGCCCGGCGACGAAGTCGCGCGCGGCCTGCGCGCGCGCCGCCGCCGGCGCCTGCTCCAGCACCTGGATCAGCCGCGTGCCGACCACCACCGCGTCGGCGTGCCGCCCCACCGCCTGGGCGCTGTCGGCGTCGCGGATGCCAAAGCCCACCCCCACTGGCACGCGCACGTGCGCGCGGATGCGCGGCAGCTTCTCCGCCACCGAGGCGGCGTCCAGGTGCGCCGCGCCAGTGACGCCCTTGAGCGACACGTAATACACGTAGCCGCTGGCCAGCCGTCCGACCTGCGCGATGCGCGCGTCGGTGCTGGTCGGCGCCAGCAGAAAGATCAGATCCAGCCCGTGCGCGCGCAGCGCGGCGGCAAACTCGGCGCATTCCTCCGGCGGGTAGTCCACGATCAGCACGCCATCCACCCCGGCCTCGGCCGCCGCGCGCGCGAAGCTGCCGGCGCCGTGGCGCCGCTCCCACGACTCCACCGGGTTGGCGTAGCCCATCAGCACCAGCGGCACGTCGGCGTGGCGCGCGCGGAAATCGCGCGCCAGCGCCAGCACCCGGGCCAGATCGACGCCGTGCGCCAGCGCCTGCTCGCCGGCGCGCTGGATCACCGGGCCGTCGGCCATCGGGTCGGAAAATGGCACGCCGAGTTCGAGGATGTCGGCGCCGCCGGCCACCAGCGCATCCAGGATGGCCGGCGTTTCCTGCGGCGACGGAAAGCCCGCGGTGACGAACGGGATCAGCGCGCGGCGGCCCTGCGCGCGCAGGCGCTCGAAGGTGGCGGCAATCCGGCTCATGCGGCGCCTCCCCCGGCGACCTTGACGCTCTGCCCGCGGCAGCTTGGCCGGCAGTAGAAGTCGGCGCCCGACAGGTCGGCCACGGTGCCGATGTCCTTGTCGCCGCGGCCGGAGAGGTTGACCAGGATCGTCTGGTCGGGGCGCATCGTCGGCGCGGTCTTGATCGCCCACGCCACCGCGTGGCTGGATTCCAGCGCCGGGATGATGCCCTCGGTGCGCGCCAGCCGGTGGAAGGCCGCCAGCGCCTCCTCGTCGGTGACGCCGACGTACTCGGCGCGCCCGCTGTCCTTCAGCCAGGCGTGCTCCGGGCCGACGCCAGGGTAGTCCAGCCCGGCGCTGATCGAGTGCGTCTCGGTGATCTGGCCGTCGGCGTTCTGCAGCACGTAGGTGCGGTTGCCGTGCAGCACGCCGGGCGCGCCGCGCTGCAGCGAGGCGGCGTGGCGCCCGCTGTCCAGCCCCGCCCCGGCCGCCTCCACCCCGACCAGCCGCACCTGCGGGTGGGGGATGTAGGGGTGAAAGATTCCCATCGCGTTGCTGCCGCCGCCGACGCAGGCCACCACCACGTCCGGGTGGGGGCCGCCGCAGCCCGGCAGGCCCAGTTCGGCCAGCATCTCGGGCATCTGCTGCAGGCACTCGCGCCCGATCACGCTCTGGAAGTCGCGCACCATCATCGGATACGGGTGCGGCCCGGCGACGGTGCCGATGATGTAGAAGGTGTGTTCGACGTTGGTGACCCAGTCGCGCAGCGCCTCGTTGAGCGCGTCCTTCAGCGTCCTGCTGCCGGACTCCACCGGCACCACGGTGGCGCCCAGCAGCTTCATGCGGTAGACGTTGGGGCTTTGGCGCTTGACGTCCTCGCTGCCCATATAGACCACGCACTCCAGCCCGTAGCGCGCGCAGATGGTGGCGGTGGCCACGCCGTGCTGGCCGGCGCCGGTCTCGGCGATCACGCGCGGCTTGCCCATGCGCCGCGCCAGCAACGCCTGGCCGATGACGTTGTTGATCTTGTGCGCGCCGGTGTGGTTGAGGTCCTCGCGCTTGAGCAGGATCTGCGCGCCGCCGAGCTCGCGGCTCAGACGCTGCGCGTGGTAGATCGGCGAGGGGCGACCGACGAAATGCTTGAGCTCGTGCTCGAATTCGCGCTGAAACGCCGGATCGCGGCGGCAGCGTTCGTAGGCGGCGCGCAGCTCGTCGATGGCGTGCGTTAGCGTCTCACTGACGAAGCTGCCGCCGTAGGGGCCAAAATGGCCGCGGGCATCGGGTAAATCATAAGCGTGCATGGTTCGACCATCCTAGGGAGCGCTGCCAAACGGCGTTGGCGGGCGCAGGCGCCCGCGCAGCGGGCCATCCGAAAGGCTGCATGAGCGCAGCGGTCACGTCCCCTCCGCGTCGGCCTGCCGCACAGCGGCGATGAAGGCCGACACTTTCGCGGGGTCTTTGATCCCTTTGGCGGCTTCGACGCCGGAGGAGACGTCAACGCCCCAGGGACGCACCCGCCGCACGCCATCGGTCACATTTGCGGGTGTGAGTCCACCAGACAAAACGACCCGAGCGGCGGCGCCAAGACGAGGATGTGACCACGGCAGCGCGTTCCAGTCGAAGGCATGGCCGCCGCCGCCATATCCGGGTACGTGGGCATCGACCACCAGGCCCACCGCAGCGGCAAACCGATCGCTGAATTCTAGAAGATCGAACCCGCCCGCACCAGCCCCGAGCGGCACGCGCGCCGCGCGCAGCCACGGGCGGCCTTGCGCCAGCGCGGCGCAGTCCTGCGGCGTTTCGTCGCCATGGAATTGCAGCCAGGCGTGCGGCACCGCTTGCAGACCGGCGTCCACCTCGTCGGCGCGGGCGTTGACGAACAGCAGCACCGGCGTGACGAACGGCGGCAGCCGCTGCGCCAGCTGGCCGGCGCGCGCCGGTGTCACCGCGCGCGGGCTGGCCGGATACAGCACGAAGCCGACCGCATCGGCGCCGGCGGCGGCGGCGTGCTCGACGTCGGCCTCGCGCGTCAGGCCACAGATTTTGATGCGGGTGCGACGCATGGCAGGATTCGTCAGAGGGGCAACCAGTCGAAGGCCGCCGTGCGCTGCGGCAAGCCAAGCTCGGCATCGTAAACCGGCCCGAGAAAATACAGCCCGTCGGGTGCAAAGGTCGGGGCGGCGACCTCGCGCCGGCGCGCCGCCAGCACCTCGGCCATCCAGTCGGGAGGCTTGAGTCCCTGGCCCACCGCGATCAGGCAGCCCATGATGTTGCGGATCATGTGGTGCAGGAAGGCGTTGGCCTCGAAGTCGAAGCGCCAGTAGGGCCCGCGGCGGCGGATGTCGAGCCGGCGCAGCGTCTTGACCGGGGAGGCCGCCTGGCACTGCGCGGCGCGAAACGAGCTGAAGTCGTGCTCGCCGATCAGGTGCCGCGCCGCCGCCTGCATCGGCTCCAGCGCCAGCGGGCGAAACACCCAGCCGACGCGTCCGGCCTCCACGCTCGGGCGCACCGGGGATTCCAGCACGATGTAGGCGTAGCGGCGCGCCCGTGCGCTGTTGCGCGCGTGAAAGCTCGAGGGCACCTCCTGCGCCCACTGCACCGCGATGTCGGGCGGCAGGTAGCGGTTGACGCCGCGCACCCATGAAAACATCGCCCGCTGCACTGGCGCATCAAAGTGCACCACCTGGTTGAGCCCGTGCACGCCAGCGTCGGTGCGGCCAGCGCACAGGGTCGCAATCGCCGGCGCATTGGCGAAGGCGGCCAGCGCCCGCTCCAGCTGATCTTGCACGGTCGCGCCGCCCGGCTGGCTCTGCCAGCCTTGGTAGGCGGTGCCGAGGTAGCTCATCCCCAATGCGATGCGCATCGTGTCGCCGCAGGGAGCCTTCAGCCCAGCTGCGCGAGGAACGCCTGCGCGCGTTCGCGCAGCTCGCCCTGCGCTTCGGCCAGTACTTCCTCGGCCAGGATGCGCGCGCCGTCGATGTCGCCGATGGCCTCGAACTCGCGTGCCAGCGACAGCTTGGTCTCCAGCGGGTCGCGATCGGGGGCTGCGGGCGCGCCGGCGGAGGCGTCCTCCGGCATGGCCGCGGCTGGCGCGGCGGCTTCCTGGCCGTCATCCAGCGGCAGATCCAGCGACAATTCCGCCACCTCAGGCGGAAGACCCGCAGGGGAGGGAGCTTGAGCCGTCGCCTCGGAGACGCTCTGCCCGTCGTCCTCAGGCCAATCCAGTTCCAACGCCAAGTCATCGCCTTCGGTAGGGCCTGGCTGCTCGGGTGACGCAGGCTCGCTGGCTGCCGCTGGGTCAGAGGCGGCGGCGGTTTCGAAGGATGTCGAGGCGGGCGCGGACCAAGACGAGGCGGCCTCCAGCGGGGCGTCCAGCGTCGGCGGCTCGTCCGCCGCGGACGACAGCCCGGTGGCGGCCACGCCCGCTGCCACCATCGCCGCCCCGACCGCTGCCGTGGCGGGCGCTGAAGTGGAGCGATACAGCGGGTTGTCGGGGTCAAGCTCGCGACCCAGCTCGCAGGTGCGTTGCCATTCGGGGCTGTCGGCGGTGCACAGCGGTTGCAGCGCGCGCGCTTCGGTTTCGAAGGCAGCGGCGTCGCCGCGCCGCGCCAACAGCTCCAGCAGCTTGAGACGAGCGTCCAAGCGGTGCGGCTGCACGGCCAGCGCTTCCCGCAGCCGGTCCTGCGCTTGCGCCTCGCGGCCATGCGCAAGCAGAAGCTGCGCTTCGGCCACCGGATCGAGGCGATCGTCATCTGCCGGTGAGTCGGCGCTTTCGGAGGCAGGCTCAGGGGTAGGCTGCGGCGTCGGCTCAGCCGCTGGCATCGCAGGCGCCGTTTGGGACGAGCGACGCCGCCGCAGCCCCCACCACGCCAAACCGGCCAGCAGAGCCAGCGCGCCGCCGGCGGCTGGCAGCGCCCACGGGTGCCGCAGCCATGCCTCCACCGGGCCCGAAGGTTCGGACGGCTGCGGCGGCAGGGGGGCGCTGACCGCTGGCGTGGGAGCGTTCGCTCCGACGTCCGCGGGCTGGGCGGGAGAAGCGTCTTGGCCGACCTGGGGCGCAGCATCCCCGGTCACCTCGGTCGCCGTCGAGGCCGACGCCCCCGTTTCAGCCGAGGGCGGCTCCGAAGGCGCCGTTGCTTGAGCTTGAGCGCGCAATTGCTCCAGCTCGCGCAGGTTGCGTTCCAGCTCCGCGGCGCGTTGTTGTTGCTCTTGCTGTTGCCGTTCGATCGCTAAACGCTGGGCTTCCTGCGCGTCCCGCTCGGCTTTGCTCAGGGTGAGCTTGTCTTGGGCGCTGGCTTGCGGCGCCGCATCGGCGACTGCCGCCTCGACCTTGCCTTGCGCCTGGCGCTGGGGTGCGGCGGTGTGCTGCGCGGGCGCCGCCGCTGCCAGCCGGCGCCGGTACGCGTTGAAGTCACGGGTTTGCGCCGCCACCAGCGCGCGGGCTTCGGCCGCGTCGATGCGCCCAACGTCGGCGGTGTCAGGCACGTCGATCACCGCGCCCGCTTTGATCAGGTGGACGTTGCCGCGGATGAACGCATCGGGGTTGGCGCGCAGCAGCGCCACCAGCATCTGTTCGAGCGTGACCCCTTCAGGCCGGTGGCGCTGCGCGATGCGCCCGGCGGTATCCCCTGGCCGCACCACGATGCGCGTGGGGGCTGCGCTGGAGGCGGCTGAGCCGTGGTCCGCCTGGGCGCGCGCCGTTCCTGCGCGGCGCGCAGGGGATTGGGACGACGCCGGGTCGGCGGATGTCTGGGGGTCAGAGGGCGCGACCGCCGTGGGCGGCGCCGCCGCCTGGGGGGGGGCAGGCACGGCTGGCTCCAGCAACGGGGTCACCGGGGCCGGTGCACGCGCTGAGGGCGGCTCCAACAACAGGGTGTAGCCACGCAGCAGTTCCCCGCCGGCCCAGCGGGCCACGACGATAAGATCCACAAACGGTTCGCTGATCCGACGTTCGCTGCGCACTTCGATGATCGCACGTCCGTCGGGGCGACGCTGCAGCTGCAACGTAATGTCCCGCAGCCAAGGCGCAGGGTCCAAGTTGGCGCTGCGGTAGCGTGCCGGATCGGCCAGCTCCACCCGCAAGGTGGCTGCCTCCTCTTCGGTCAGGGCGGGTAGCTCGATTTCGGCGCGCAACGGCTCACCCAGCTGCGATTGCACCGACACCCGGCCCAGCGCCAAGGCCCACGCCTCGCTGGCCGACAGCGCAGCGCTCAGCGCGGCGATGGCCGCCACCTGCCGCCAGCGGGCGCGCGGTGACAACAAAGGGAATCCTAGGCTCGGCACGACACAACCTCGACGTGAGTTTGCTGCGGCGCAGGCCGCCAACCCCCACATCATAGTGCGGGCCCGCCCGGCTGCGCGGCAAACGGGCGAGCCGCCTGGGCGCGCCGCGTTGCCCAAGCACAACGCGGCAGCCTTTGCAGGCCGCCGTGGCTGCCAACGCCGCGCGGCGTTTAAGCCCCCAGCAGGATGCGCAGCATGCGCCGCAGCGGTTCGGCGGCGCCCCACAGCAGCTGGTCGCCGATCACAAAGGCCGAAACGTATTCGGGCCCCATATTGAGCTTGCGCACGCGGCCCACGCCCACCTGCAACGTGCCGGTGATGGCCGCCGGGGTCAGTTCCTTGACGGTAAGGGCGCGGTCGTTGGGCACCCACTTGACCCAGGGGTTGCCGCTCTTGATGATGGCCTCGATCTCGTCCAGCGGCAGGTCGCGCTTGAGCTTGAGCGTCAGCGCCAGGCTGTGGCAGCGCATGGCGCCGATGCGCACGCACAGGCCATCGACGGGGATGGTCTGCTCGGTGCCGAGGATCTTGTTAACCTCGGCCTGGCCCTTCCACTCCTCCTTGGACTGGCCGTTGGGCAGCTGCACGTCGATCCAGGGGATGAGACTGCCGGCCAGCGGCGCGCCGAAGAATTCGGTTGGCACGTCCTGGCGGATCGCCTGCGCCACCCGGCGGTCGATCTCCAGGATCGCCGAGGCCGGGTCGGCCAGCAGGTCGGCCACCGCGCCGTGAATCACGCCCATGCCCTTGAGCAGCTCGCGCATGTGGTTGGCGCCGGCGCCCGAGGCGGCCTGGTAGGTCATGGAGCTGACCCACTCGACGAGGTTTTCGCGGAACAGACCGGCCAGCCCCATCAACAGGATGGAGTTGGTGCAGTTGCCGCCGATCCAGTTCTTGCCGCCGGCGGCTAGCGCCTTGCGGATGACGTGCTCGTTGACCGGGTCGAGGATGATGACCGCGTCCGGCTCCATGCGCAGCGCGCTGGCGGCATCGATCCAGTGCCCCTGCCAGCCGGCGGCGCGCAGCTTCGGGAACACCTCCTTGGTGTAGTCGCCACCCTGGCAGGTAAGGATGATGTCGCACTCGGCCAGCGCGGCCAGGTCGTGCGCGTCGCGCAGCGTCGGGTGCGCCTTGGCCTGCGCCGGAGCGGGGCCGCCGGCGTTGGAAGTCGAGAAGAAGATCGGCTCGATCAGGTCGAAGTCGCCTTCGGCGACCATGCGGTCCATCAGGACCGAGCCGACCATGCCGCGCCAGCCGACCAGGCCGACCTTGTTGCCTACATGGTTCATCGCGTGTGCCCTTTCTTTTGCTGCCGTGGAGATTGATCTTTGGCTGGCCCGGCTCGTCTGGCCGGGAGGGCGCACGACGAACCAGGCTGGAGTCAGCCGTCAATGGGGGTCGTGGTTTTGGCGGTCGCGCGCGCGCCGCCGGCCCGGCGGGCGGCGGGGGAGAAGGGGGCGCGGAGGAAAACCGACATCTCGTCCAATTTTATTGGCTGCAACCCCGCTCGCTCGAGCTGGGCGCGTAAGCATCAGCCGAGCGCCCGCACCACCGCGTCGCCCATCGCCGCGGTGCCGACGACGGTGCAGCCATCGCTGGCGATGTCGGCGGTGCGCAGGCCGTCGGCCAGCACCGTCTGCACCGCGGCCTCGATGCGCGCGGCGGCCTCGGGCTGCTTGAGCGAGAAGCGCAGCATCATCGCGGCGCTCAGGATCGTGGCCAGCGGATTGGCCACGCCCTTGCCGGCGATGTCCGGCGCGCTGCCGTGGCTGGGTTCGTAGAGGCCCTGGCCGCGCTCGTTGAGGCTGGCCGATGGCAGCATGCCGATCGAGCCGGTCAGCATCGCGGCCTCATCCGACAGGATGTCGCCAAACATGTTGCCAGTGACGAGCACGTCGAACTTTTTCGGGGCCTTGACCAGCTGCATCGCCGCGTTGTCCACATACATGTGCTCCAGCTCGACGTCGGGGTAGTCGCGGTGCACCTCGGCGACCACGTCTTTCCACAGCTGCGAGGTTTCCAGCACATTGGCTTTGTCCACGCTGGTGACCTTGCGGCGGCGCTGGCGCGCGGCCTCGAACGCCACGCGTGCGATGCGCTCGATCTCCGGGCGGCTGTAGCGCATGGTGTCGAACGCCTCCTCCGCGCCGGCGAACGGACCATCCGGCGCGCGGCGACGACCGCGCGGCTGGCCGAAGTAGATGTCGCCGGTCAGCTCGCGGATGATCAGAATGTCCAGTCCTGCCACCAGCTCGGGCTTCAGGCTGGAGGCGTGCGTCAGCTGCGGGTAGCAGATCGCCGGGCGGAAGTTGGCGAACAGCCCGAGCGCCTGGCGCAGGCCGAGGATGGCCTGCTCCGGCCGCAGCGGGCGCGGCAGCGTGTCGTATTTCCAGTCGCCCACGGCGCCAAACAGCACCGCGTCGGCCTGCTGCGCGAGCCTGAGCGTCGCCTCCGGCAGCGGATGGCCGGCGGCCTCATAAGCGGCGCCGCCCACCGGGGCGGTCTCCATCTCCAGCGGCAGGGCCAGCGCCTTGAGCACCTTGACGGCCTCCGCGATGATTTCAGGCCCGATGCCGTCACCGGGCAAGACAGCGATCTTCATGGTCATCCTGGGTGGGGGCAATGGTCGGCACGAGGCGACAGCCAGTCGAGCCCGTTACGGGTGGCGAAGGCCGGTTTAGCCTGCCCAAGTGCGCGCCAGCCACGGGAAGCGGGCCAGCCGCTCGGCTTCGAAGGCGCGAATCTTGTCGGCATGACGCAGCGTCAGACCGATGTCGTCCAGCCCGTTGAGCAGGCAGTAGCGGCGAAACGGCTGCACCTCAAACGCGATTTCGGCACCGTCCGGCTGCACGATGACTTGACGCTCCAGATCGATCGTCAGCTCGTAGCCAGGGAAGGCATACACCTCGTGGAACAGCCGATCCACCGTGGCCTCTGGCAGCACAATCGGCAGCAGGCCGTTTTTGAAGCAGTTGTTGAAAAAGATATCCGCAAAGCTGGGCGCGATCAGCGCCCGAAAACCATATTGCTGGATCGCCCACGGCGCGTGCTCGCGGCTGGAGCCGCAGCCGAAGTTCTGGCGCGCCAACAAGATGCTGGCCCCCTGGTAGCGCGGCTGGTTCAGCACGAAATCGGGGTTGGGCTGCCGCGTGGCCGGATCCTTGCCGGGCCAGCCGGGGTCAAGGTAGCGCCATTCGTCAAACAAGTAGGGCCCAAAGCCACTCTTGCGGATGGACTTCAGGTACTGCTTGGGGATGATGGCGTCGGTATCGACGTTTTCGCGGTCGATCGGCGCGACCAGCCCGCGGTGCACGGTGAAGCGTTCCATTTATTTTTTGGCCGCATCTTGCAGCACTTGGCCGCCTTTTTGAATGTCTTTGCCCAGGCCCGCCACGGTGTTGCAGCCGGCCAGCGCCAGCCCGCAGATCACGAGGGCCCAACCCAACAGGCGTTGCATCATCGCGCAGTCCTCCTGCATCCTGCGTGGCGCCGCGCGTTTAGGCCAGCGCCCGCACATCGACAAACCGGCCCAACACCGCCGCCGCAGCGGCCATGGCCGGGCTGACCAGATGGGTGCGCCCGCCCGCGCCTTGCCGCCCTTCAAAGTTGCGGTTGCTGGTGGAGGCGCAGCGCTCGCCAGGCTCCAGCCGGTCGGCGTTCATCGCCAGGCACATCGAACAACCCGGCTCGCGCCATTCGAAGCCAGCGGCGCGAAAGACCTCGTGCAGCCCTTCCGCTTCAGCGGCGGCCTTGACCTGGCCGGAGCCGGGCACCACCAGGGCCTGGCGCACGTGGCGCGCCACTTTTTGGCCGAGCTTGCGCACGATGGCGGCGGCCTCGCGCAAGTCTTCCAAGCGGCTGTTGGTGCACGAGCCGATGAAGACTTTGTCCACCGTGATGTCGGTGATCGCTTGGCCGGGCTTGAGCGCCATGTAGTGCAGCGCCCGCTCCATGGCCGCGCGCTTGACCGGGTCTTTTTCGCGTTCAGGATCGGGCACGCGGCTGCTGACCGGCACCACCATTTCCGGCGAGGTGCCCCAGGTCACCTGCGGCTCGATCTGGCTGGCATCCAGCTCCACCACCGCGTCCCAGTGCGCGTCGGGGTCGGAGTGCAGCGTGCGCCAGTGCGTCATCGCCATCTCCCACTCCGCGCCCTGCGGGGCGAGCGGCCGGCCACGCACGTATTCGAAGGTCTTCTCGTCCGGGGCCACCAGACCGGCGCGCGCCCCGGCCTCGATGGCCATGTTGCACACCGTCATGCGGCCTTCCATGCTGAGCGCCCGGATGGCGCTGCCGGCGAATTCGATGGTGTAGCCGGTGCCGCCGGCGGTGCCGATCTTGCCGATGATGGCCAGCACGATGTCCTTGGCCGAGCAGCCGCGCGGCAGCTCGCCCTCGACGCGGATCAGCATGTTGCGCGCCTTTTTGGCCAGCAGCGTCTGCGTGGCCAGCACGTGCTCGACCTCGCTGGTGCCAATGCCGTGCGCCAGCGCGCCAAACGCGCCATGCGTGCTGGTGTGGCTGTCGCCGCAGACCACCGTCATGCCAGGCAGCGTGGCGCCGTTTTCCGGGCCGATGACGTGCACGATGCCCTGGCGCTTGCTCAAGAACGGGAAGTAGGCCGCTGCGCCAAATTCGCGAATGTTGGCGTCCAGCGTGATGATCTGTTCTTTACTAATCGGGTCGGCGATGCCGTCGTAGCCGAGCTCCCAGCCGGTGGTGGGGGTGTTGTGGTCAGCCGTGGCCACGATCGAGGACACACGCCACGGCTTGCGCCCGGCGAGGCGCAGCCCCTCGAACGCCTGCGGGCTGGTGACCTCGTGCACCAGGTGGCGGTCGATGTAGAGGATGGCGGTGCCGTCCTCCTCGGTGTGGATGACGTGCTCGTCCCAGATCTTGTCGTAAAGCGTGCGGCCCATGGGTGTGGCAGAGTGCAGGCGGGTGCGGGCAACCCGATCCCCCCATTGTAGGCGGTCTGGCGTTGGCGCGGGTACGACCGGTTCGTTACGACGGGGGCGCCATGCCCCCGCACAACGTCAGCGCTGCTCGATCGGCTGCACGTCACGCCGCGCCGCGCCGGTGAAGAGCTGACGGGGACGGCCGATTTTGTATTCGGGGTCAGCCAGCATTTCGTTGAGCTGCGCAATCCAGCCCACCGTGCGCGCCAGCGCGAAGATGCCGGTGAACAAGCTGGTGGGAATGCCGATGGCGCGCTGCACGATGCCGGAGTAGAAGTCCACGTTCGGGTAGAGCTTGCGCTGCACGAAGTAGTCGTCCTCCAGCGCGATCTGCTCCAGCTTGCGCGCCAGCGCGAACAGCGGGTCGTTTTCCAGCCCGAGCTCGCCCAGCACCTCGTGGCAGGTCTCCTGCATCAGCTTGGCGCGCGGGTCATAGTTTTTATAGACGCGGTGGCCGAAGCCCATCAGCCGCACGCCGGAGGACTTGTCCTTGACCTTGGCGATGAATTCGCCAATCTTGGCCACGCCGCCCATCGCCTGGATTTCCTCCAGCATGTTCAGGCAGGCTTCGTTGGCGCCGCCGTGCGCCGGGCCCCACAGGCAGGCCACACCGGCGGCGATGGCCGCAAACGGGTTGGTGCCGGAGCTGCCGCACAGCCGCACGGTGGAGGTGGAAGCGTTTTGCTCGTGGTCGGCGTGCAGGATGAAGATGCGGTCCATCGCCCGCTCCAGCACCGGGTTGACCACGTAGTCCTCGCACGGCGTGGCAAACATCATGCGCAGGAAGTTGCCGGCGTAGCTGAGGTCGTTGCGCGGGTAGATGTAGGGCTGTCCAATGCCATACTTGTAGGCCATCGCCACCAGCGTCGGCATCTTGGCGATCAGGCGGATCGCCGCCACCTCGCGGTGTTCGGGGTTGTTGATGTCGGTGCTGTCGTGGTAGAAGGCCGACATCGCGCCCACCAGCCCGGTCAGCACCGCCATCGGGTGCGCGTCGCGCCGGAAGCCGCGCAGGAAGAACTGCATCTGCTCGTGCACCATCGTGTGCAGCGTGACGCGGCGCGTGAACTCGGCCTTCTGTTGCGCGTTGGGCAACTCGCCGTACAGCAGCAGGTAGCAGGTTTCCATGTAGTCGCACTGCGTGGCCAGCTGCTCGATCGGGTAGCCGCGGTAGAGCAGCTCGCCCTTGTCGCCGTCGATAAACGTGATGGCGGACTGGCACGACGCGGTGGACAAAAACCCCGGGTCGTAGGTAAACATGCCGGTCTGGGCGTAGAGCTTGCGGATGTCGATGACGTCCGGCCCCATGGTGCCGGAGTAAATCGGCAGCTCCACGCTGGGGGCGCCGTTGGAAAACGACAAAGTGGCCTTGTGCGCTTGCAGTTTCATGGGGCGAACCTCTTGGCTAGGGGCGGGCAAGTTAGGGTTGGGGACGAGGGGGACGCAGCAACGCCAGCACTTCCAGCGCCTCAGGGGTTACCCAGTCCCCTTCGGGCTCGCGGCGGCGCAGCAGCAGATCCAGCAAATCGTTGTCAGGCAGCTCCATCAAGACGTTCAAGCCGCGCGCGTGGCGGTCGGTGAGGGCGTGCGCGTGTCGCTCAAAAAAACGCTCGATCAGCAGATCGTTTTCCAGCAGGCCACGGCGGCAACGCCAGCGCAGGCGTGCGATGGCGTGGGCGTCCAACCTTTGCGCGGCGCGTGCATCCATCACCGGCCACCCTGCTGCGCTTCACACCGCGCGGCGCACCATCAGCTCTTTGATCTTGCCGATGGCCTTGGTGGGGTTGAGCCCTTTGGGGCAGACGTCCACGCAGTTCATGATGGTGTGGCAGCGGAACAACCGATACGGATCCTCCAGGTTGTCGAGCCGCTCGGCGGTGGCTTGATCCCGGCTGTCGGCGATGAAGCGATACGCCTGCAGCAGGCCCGCCGGGCCGACAAACTTGTCCGGGTTCCACCAGAAGCTCGGGCAGCTGGTGGAGCAGCTGGCGCACAGGATGCACTCGTAGAGGCCATTGAGCTCCTCGCGCTCCTGCGGCGATTGCAAGCGTTCCTTTTCCGGCGGCGGCGTGTCGTTGATCAGATAGGGCTTGATCGAGTGGTATTGCTTAAAGAACAGCGTCATGTCCACGATCAAGTCGCGGATCACCGGCAGCCCCGGCAGGGGCTTGAGCACGATGGTGTCGGGCAGCGTGCGCAGGTTGGTCAGGCACGCCAGCCCGTTCTTGCCGTTGATGTTCATCGCGTCCGAGCCGCACACCCCTTCGCGGCAGGAGCGGCGAAACGCCAGCGTTGGGTCGATTTCCTTGAGCTTGATCAGCGCATCCAGCAGCATGCGCTCGGTGGTCAGCTCCACCTCCAGCGTCTGCATGGTGGGCTTGGCGTCTTTGTCCGGGTCGTAGCGGTAGATCTTGAACGTGCGTTTGGCCATGGTCGGTTTCCTTCGCCGTGAGCTGCAAGCCCGGGTCAGAACGTGCGCACCTTGGGCGGGATGGATTCCACCGTCAGCGGCTTGAGGTTGACCGGCTTGTATTCGAGCCGGTTGCCGTCGCTGAACCACAGGGTGTGCTTGAGCCACTCCTTGTCGTTGCGGCCCAGCGGGCACTCAGGATCGTCGGCTGGGCGCTCGTAGTCTTTGACCGTGTGGGCGCCGCGGCACTCCTTGCGCGCCGCCGCCGAGGTCATCGTCGCCTGTGCAGCTTCGATCAGGTTTTCGACCTCCAGCGCCTCGATGCGCGCGGTGTTGAACACCTTGGAGGTGTCTTTCAGCCCGATGTGCGCGACGCGCTCGCGGATCGCGTTGATCTTGCGCACGCCCTCGTCCAAGCTGGCCTGGGTGCGGAAGACGCCGGCGTGCTGCTGCATCGTCTGGCGAATGTCGTTGGCCACATGCTGGGCGTATTCGCCATCGCGGCAGCTTTCCAGCCGCGCCAGGCGCGCCAGCGTGCGCTCGGCCGCGTCCTTCGGCAGCGGCTTGTGCTCGCGGCCGCGGTCGAGGTTGGCCACGATGTGGTTGCCGGCCGCACGGCCAAAGACCAGCAGGTCCAGCAGCGAGTTGGTGCCGAGGCGGTTGGCGCCATGCACCGACACGCACGAGCATTCGCCGACGGCATACAGGCCGTTCACCACCTTCTGGCCGCCCTGACCGTCGGGCACCACCACTTGGCCGTGGATGTTGGTCGGAATGCCGCCCATCTGGTAGTGGATGGTCGGCACCACGGGGATCGGCTCCTTGGTGATGTCCACATTGGCAAAGTTCAGGCCGATTTCATACACCGATGGCAGCCGCTTGTGGATGGTTTCCGGGCCCAGGTGGTCAAGCTTGAGCAGGATGTAGTCCTTGTTCGGCCCGCAGCCGCGGCCCTCCTTGATTTCCTGGTCCATGCAGCGGCTGACGAAGTCGCGCGGCGCCAGATCTTTGAGCGTCGGCGCATAGCGCTCCATGAAGCGCTCGCCGTTGCTGTTGAGCAGGATCGCGCCTTCGCCGCGGCAGCCCTCGGTCAGCAGCACGCCCGCGCCGGCCACGCCGGTCGGGTGGAACTGCCAGAACTCCATGTCCTGCAGTGGGATGCCGGCGCGCGCGGCCATGCCCAGCCCGTCGCCGGTGTTGATGAAGGCGTTGGTGCTGGCGGCGTAGATGCGCCCGGCCCCACCCGTGGCCAGCAGCGTGGCCTTGGCCTCCAGGATGTAGAGGTCGCCGGTTTCCATCTCCAGCGCGATGACCCCCAGCACATCGCCGTCGGCGTCGCGGATCAGATCCAGCGCCATCCATTCGACAAAGAACGTGGTCCGGGCAGCCACGTTTTGCTGATACAGCGTGTGCAGCATGGCGTGGCCGGTGCGGTCGGCGGCGGCGCAGGCGCGCTGCACGGGCTTTTCACCGTAGTTGGCGGTGTGGCCGCCGAACGGGCGCTGGTAGATGGTGCCGTCCGGGTTGCGGTCGAACGGCATGCCCATGTGCTCCAGCTCATACACCACCTTGGGCGCCTCGCGGCACATGAACTCGATGGCGTCCTGGTCGCCCAGCCAGTCCGAGCCCTTGACCGTGTCGTAGAAGTGGTAATGCCAGTTGTCCTCGGACATGTTGCCCAGCGCAGCGCCAATGCCGCCCTGCGCGGCGACCGTGTGCGAGCGCGTCGGGAACACCTTGGACAGCACCGCGACGTTGAGGCCGGCGCGCGCCAGCTGCAGCGAGGCGCGCATGCCCGAGCCGCCGGCGCCGACGATGACGACGTCGAAGCGGCGGCGGGGGAGTGGGGTGGTGACAAGGGTCATGGCTTACAGCCTCCAGAGCACTTGAAACGCCCAGCCCGTGCAACCGACCAGCCAGACGAGGGTGAAGACATGCAGGGCCAGGCGCAGGCCCACGGGCTTGATGTAGTCCATCCAGATGTCGCGCATGCCGACCCAGGCGTGCCATGCCAGCGCGACGACGACGGCGAAGGTGAGGAACTTCATCCACGGCGCGGCGAAAAGGCCGGCCCAGCCCTCGTAGCCGAGCGGGCCGGGGTGCAGCAGCACCTGCGCCAGAAGCAGCAAGGTGAACAGCGCCATCAGCACCGCGGTGAAGCGCTGCACCAGCCAGTCACGCAAGCCGTAGTGTGCGCCGGTGACGACGCGCTTGGAACCATAGTTGACAGCCATGGGGGGATCTCCGTCCGAGGGGGTCAGTAGAGGCCAAACAGCTTGGCGCCCAGCAGCGCCGTCAGCGCCAGACTCACCACCAGCGTGGCGATGGCCGAGGAGCGGCCAAATGCCTTGTCAACCTTGTGCGTGGCGTCCATATACAGGTGGCGCACGCCGGCGACAAAGTGGTGCAGGTAGGCCCAGATGAGCGCCAGCGCCACCAGTTTGAGAAACCAACCCGGTACGAAACCAAGACCTGCAGAGAAAGCCGCCGTGAACGCACCGTAGGAGATTTCCGACGACAGCGAGGCGTCCATCATCCACACGACGAATGGCAGCAGCAAAAACATCAACGCGCCGCTGACGCGGTGCAGAATGGACACCCAGCCAGCGGCGGGCAGGCGGTAGGTGGTCAGATCCCGAAAAACGTGGATGTTGCGGAACTCGGGCCGCGCGGGTCGCAGGGGGGTCATCGGCATCTCTCCTGGAAGCACGAAACGCCGCTGCCTATTGCGCAGCAGGCAGGGCGGACATCGTCGTCGAGCACAAACGAAGGCATTCTATTGCAATGCAACATTTTGTTGCGTCTCAGCCGAGTTCGTTACGGTAGTGGTGGCGGTCGGTGCGATACAAGCCGCGGCGCAGCTCCATCGGCGCGTCGTTGTAGGTGAAGGCGAGTCGCTCCACGCTCAGCAGCGGCGTGCCGGGCGGCACCTGCAGCCGCTGCGCCGCGATGTCGCTGGCGGCCACGGCTTTGATGCGCTCTTCCGCGCGCACCATGCGCACGCCGAATTGGCTTTCGAACAGGGCATACATCGGGCCGGCCCAGGCGGTGAGGGTTTCCAGCGTCAAACCCTTAAAAGGGGTGCCGGGCAACCACAGGTCTTCCAGAATGGTGGGCGCGCCGCCAAGGGAGAGCACGCGGCTGATCTGCACCACCGCATCGCCAGCACGCAGCTGCAGCGCGGCGGCCACCTCAGCGCTGGCGCGGCTGCGACGGCAGGCCAGTACCGTGCGGGTGGCGGGGCCCTCGGCCTGCCGATCGCCGTGGTCGGGGTGCAGGCGCAAAAAACGATACTGCACGTGCCGCTCGGCGTGCGTGGCCACGAAGGTGCCCTTGCCCTGGCGGCGCACCAGCAGGTTGTCGGCGGCCAGCTCGTCGATGGCTTTGCGCACCGTGCCTTGGCTGACCTTGAAGCGCGCCGCCAGCTCTTGTTCGCTGGGGATGGCGTCGCCCGGCTTCCACTCCCCGCGCTGCAAGCTTTGTAGCAGCAGGCTTTTGATTTGTTGATACAGCGGGCTGAAAGCGGGCGTGCCCGCGCCGGCGGCTGCGCTGGCTTCGCCGGATAGGAGGAGGGTGCGCCGAGGCGCCGCCGGGTCGCTGGTGGTCATGGGCGCAATCATATCTTATATAAGACATAAGATAAATTGACGCTGGCGTGCGGCTAAGGGTACACTCGGGTTCCAGACCGCGTTTCATTCCTCTACGGAGTCACCCTCATGAGCAAAAAGCCTGTTCGCGTCGCCGTCACCGGCGCCGCTGGCCAGATCGGTTACGCGCTGCTGTTTCGCATCGCCGCTGGCGAAATGCTGGGCAAGAACCAGCCGGTGATCTTGCAGCTGCTGGAAATCCCCGACGAGAAGGCGCAAAAGGCGCTCAAGGGGGTGATGATGGAGCTGGAGGACTGCGCCTTCCCGCTGCTGGCGGGCATGGAGGCGCACAGCGATCCGAAGACCGCCTTCCGCGACACCGACTACGCGCTGCTGGTCGGCGCGCGTCCGCGCGGCCCCGGCATGGAGCGCAAGGACCTGCTGTCGGCCAACGCGCAGATCTTCACCGCGCAGGGCCGTGCGTTGAACGAAGTGGCCAGCCGCAATGTCAAGGTGCTGGTGGTCGGCAACCCGGCCAACACCAACGCCTACATCGCGATG
Source organism: Tepidimonas alkaliphilus (assembly GCF_007556595.1). Classification (GTDB taxonomy): domain Bacteria; phylum Pseudomonadota; class Gammaproteobacteria; order Burkholderiales; family Burkholderiaceae_C; genus Tepidimonas; species Tepidimonas alkaliphila. Next base: position 38,015 of record NZ_VJNB01000011.1, on the reverse strand, counting down.
AAGTCCGCGCCCGATCTGCCGGCCAGGAACTTCACCGCCATGCTGCGCCTGGACCACAACCGCGCGCTGTCGCAGATCGCCGCCAAGACCGGCAAGCCGGTGTCGTCGATCGAGAAGCTGTGCGTCTGGGGCAACCACTCGCCGACGATGTACGCCGACTACCGCTTCGCCACCATTGAAGGCCAGTCGGTCAAGGCGATGATCAACGACGAGGACTGGAACCGCAACGTCTTCCTGCCCACCGTCGGCAAGCGCGGCGCGGCCATTATCGAGGCGCGCGGCCTGTCGTCGGCGGCCTCGGCGGCCAACGCCGCCATCGACCACATGCGCGACTGGGCGCTGGGCACCAACGGCCGCTGGGTGACGATGGGCGTGCCGTCGCAGGGCTGGTATGGCATCCCGCAGGGCATTGTGTTTGGTTTTCCGGTCACTTGCGCCAATGGCGAATACACGGTGGTCGAAGGGCTGCCGATCGACGAGTTCAGCCAGCAGTGCCTCAACAAAACGCTGGCCGAACTGGAAGAAGAGCGCGCCGCGGTGGCGCACCTGCTCTGAGGTCGCGCCACGGACCGCTGCGATGAGCGCCGCACGCCACCCCCGCGAGGTGCTGCTGGGGCCGCAGGCCGCCGCCACGGCCCTGCCGGCGTGCGACCACTATGCGGGCGTGGAGGCGCGCATGCGCAAGAGCCTGGCGCTGCAGGCCGAGTGGTCGGCGCGCCACGGCGTGTGCCTGTTCGACGTCACGCTGGACTGCGAGGACGGCGCCCCGGTGGGCGGCGAGGCCGAGCACGCGGCGCTGATCGTGGAGCTGGTGCGCGGGCTGGACTGGGCCGCCCCGGTGCGCCCGCGCGTCGGCGTGCGCGTGCACCCGGTGGATCACCCGGCGTTCGAGGCCGATGTGGCGGCCATCGTCGGCGCGGTCGGCGCGCGGCTGACGCACGTGATGATCCCCAAGGTCGAGTCGGTGGCCGACGTCGAGCGCGCCGCGGCGGCGGTCGATGCGGCCGGCGCGCCGGCGCTGCCGCTGCACGCGCTGATCGAATCGCCGGCGGCGGTGCACCGCGCGTTCGACATCGCCGCGCATTCGCGCGTGGCGTCGCTGAGCTTCGGGCTGATGGACTTCGTCTCCGCGCACGGCGGGGCGATCCCCGCCAGCGCGATGACCGTGCAGGGGCAGTTCGAGCACCCGCTGGTGCGCCGGGCGAAGCTCGAGATCGCCAGCGCCGCGCACGCGCACGGCAAGGTGCCGTCGCACTGCGTGGTGACCGAATTCCGCGACCGCGACGCGGTGCGCCAGGCCGCCGCGCGCGCCGCGCGCGAGTTCGGCTACACGCGCATGTGGAGCATCCACCCCGACCAGATCGAGCCGATCCTGGAGGCGCTGCGCCCCGACGCGGCGCAGGTCGAGCAGGCCGCGGCCATCATCGCGGCGGCGCAGGCGGCCGACTGGGCCCCCATCGCCCATCAGGGGCATTTGCACGACCGGGCCTCCTACCGTTACTTTTGGCAGGTGCTGGAGCGCGCGCACGCCACCGGGGTGGCGCTGCCCGAGCCGGTGCGCGGCCACTTCGCCTGAACCAAACCTTTCTTGCACATCACTGGAGCACACACCATGCTGCAAGCCTACCGAGAGCACGTGGCCGAGCGCGCCGCGCTGGGCATCCCGCCGCTGCCGCTGAACGCGCAGCAGACCGCCGAGCTGATCGAGCTGATCAAGAACCCGCCGGCGGGCGAGGACCCGCAGTTCCTGCTGGAGCTGCTGACGCACCGTGTGCCGCCGGGGGTGGACGACGCGGCCAAGGTCAAGGCCTCCTTCCTGGCCGCGGTGGCGCACGGCGACCTCCAGGTCGGCCTGATCAGCCGCGCCAAGGCCACCGAGCTGCTCGGCACGATGGTCGGCGGCTACAACGTCAAGCCGCTGATCGACCTGCTCGACGACGCCGAGGTGGCGCCGGTGGCGGCTGAGGGTCTGAAGAAGACGCTGCTGATGTTCGACGCCTTCCACGACGTGGCCGAGAAGGTGCAGGCGGGCAACGCGCACGCGCGCGCCGTCATGCAGAGCTGGGCCGAGGCGGAGTGGTTCCTGTCGCGCCCGGAGGTGCCGAAGAAGATCACCGTCACCGCCTTCAAGGTGCCCGGCGAGACCAACACCGACGATCTGTCGCCCGCGCCGGACGCCTGGAGCCGCCCGGACATCCCGCTGCACGCGCTGGCGATGCTGAAGAACAAGCGCCCGGATGCGCCGTTCGAGCCGGACGAGGACGGCAAGCGCGGCCCGATCAGCGTGCTGCAGAAGCTCAAGGAGAAGGGCCACCTGGTCGCCTACGTCGGTGACGTGGTCGGCACCGGCTCCAGTCGCAAGTCGGCCACCAACAGCGTCATCTGGTGGACCGGTCACGACATCCCGTACGTGCCCAACAAGCGCTACGGCGGCGTCACGCTGGGCGGCAAGATCGCGCCGATCTTCTTCAACACCCAGGAAGACTCGGGCTCGCTGCCCATCGAGGTGGACGTCAGCAGGATCGAGTTCGGCGACGTCATCGACATCTACCCCTACGACGGCAGGATCGAGAAGAACGGCGAGGTCATCGCCACCTTCCAGCTCAAGAGCGAGGTGCTGCTGGACGAGGTGCGCGCGGGCGGCCGCATCAACCTGATCATCGGCCGGGGGCTCACCGCCAAGGCGCGCGAGTTCCTGGGCCTGCCGCCCTCCACGGTGTTCCGCCTGCCCAAGGCGCCGGTGGACAGCGGCAAGGGCTACACGCTGGCGCAGAAGATCGTCGGTCGCGCCTGCGGCCTGCCGGAGGGCAAGGGCATCCGCCCCGGCACCTACTGCGAGCCGAAGATGACCACCGTCGGCAGCCAGGACACCACCGGCCCGATGACGCGCGACGAGCTCAAGGACCTGGCCTGCCTGGGCTTCTCGGCCGACCTGGTGATGCAGTCGTTCTGCCACACCGCGGCCTATCCGAAGCCGGTGGACGTCAAGATGCACCGCGAGCTGCCGGTCTTCATCAGCAGCCGCGGCGGCGTCAGCCTGCGCCCGGGCGATGGCGTCATCCACTCGTGGCTCAACCGCATGCTGCTGCCCGACACGGTCGGCACCGGCGGCGACAGCCACACGCGCTTTCCGATCGGCATCAGCTTCCCGGCCGGCTCCGGGCTGGTGGCGTTCGCCGCCGCCACCGGCGTCATGCCGCTGGACATGCCCGAGAGCGTGCTGGTGCGCTTCAAGGGCCGGATGCAGCCCGGCATCACGCTGCGTGACCTGGTGCACGCCATTCCCTACTACGCCATCAAGCAGGGCCTGCTGACGGTGGAGAAGAAGGGCAAGAAGAACATCTTCTCCGGCCGCATCCTCGAGATCGAGGGTCTGCCCGACCTGAAGGTGGAGCAGGCGTTCGAACTGTCGGACGCCTCGGCCGAGCGCTCGGCTGCCGGCTGCACGATCAAGCTCAACAAGGAACCGATCATCGAGTACCTGCAGAGCAACATCGTGCTGCTGAAGTGGATGATCGCCAACGGCTACCAGGATGCGCGCACGCTGGCGCGGCGCATCAAGGCGATGGAGAAGTGGCTGGAGAACCCGCAGCTGCTGGAGGCCGACCCGGACGCCGAGTACGCCGCGGTGATCGAGATCGATCTCAACGAGATCAAGGAGCCGATCCTGTGCTGCCCCAACGACCCGGACGACGCGCGTCCGCTGTCGGAGGTGGCCGGCACCAAGATCGACGAGGCCTTCATCGGCTCGTGCATGACCAACATCGGCCACTTCCGCGCCGCGGCCAAGCTGCTGCACGGCCAGCGTGACATCCCGGTGCGGCTGTGGGTGGCGCCGCCGACCAAGATGGACCAGAACGAGCTCATCAAGGAAGGCTACTACGCCACCTTCGGCACCGCCGGGGCGCGCACCGAGATGCCCGGCTGCAGCCTGTGCATGGGCAACCAGGCGCAGGTGCGCGAGGGCGCCACGGTCGTCTCCACCAGCACGCGCAACTTCCCCAACCGCCTGGGCCGCAACACCAACGTGTTTTTGGCCTCGGCGGAGGTGGCCGCAATCGCCTCGCGTCTGGGCCGCTTGCCGACGGTGGAGGAATACATGGCCGAAATGGGCGTGATCAATCAGAAGGCCGGCGAGGTTTACCGCTACATGAACTTCGACCAGATCGACGAATACGTCGAGACCGCCAAAGCGGTGACGGTCTAACGCGCAGACGGCGGGGGGCGGCCCGCCTGGTTCGGCTAGCGTCCCTCCCGCGGGCTGGCCTATGGCGGGGCCGATCTGGCCAACGGTGTCCGGTCAAGGCGGCGGCCACGCGATGTCATCTGCGCGGCGCGCCGTCCCAATGGGAGCGGCGCTGAGCCCTTTCTGCGTCGCGGCGATGTCCTCTTCGCTCGGGTAAAGCCCCAGCAGAAGGTAATCGAACACGCGGCGCACGATGGGGGCCGCGTGCGCCGCGCCAACGCCGGCGTTTTCGACGATGGCGGCCACCACGACGCTAGGGGCCTCAGCCGGCGCAAAACCGATGTAGAGCGAGTGGTCGCGCTGAAATTCGGCCAGCCGCTGGGGGTCGTAGCGGTCGCGCTGGCCGATGGTGACGGCTTGCGCGGTTCCGGTTTTGCCGCCGCTGCGGTAGGGCGCGCCGGCAAACACGCGGGCGGCGGTGCCTTCAGTGGTGACGGCTTCCATCGCCTCCAGCACCACGCGCAAATGTTCAGATCGATAGCCGAGCGGCCGAGGCGGCGCAGGGGGGGGCAGCGGCTGCGGTGCTTGGCCGGGCGGCACCGCGGCGCGCGCCAAGTGCGGCGTGATGCGCTGGCCGCCGTTGGTCAAAGCCGCCAGTGCCGTGGCCAGTTGCAACATGGTGAAGCTGTTGTAGCCTTGGCCGATGCCCAGCGAAATCGTTTCGCCCGGGTGCCAGCGCTGTTGCTCGGGCTTGCGGTAAGTCGCGCGCTTCCACGCGGGGCTGGGCAGAATGCCGCGCACTTCGCCCGGCAGGTCAATGCCGGTGAGCTGGCCAAAGCCCAATGGCGCCATGAAGTCGTGAATCGCTTGCACGCCCATCTCGTGCGCCAACGTGTAGTAATACACGTTGCTGGAGGCGGCGATGCTGCGCCGCAAATCCACCATGCCCAAGGCGTGCTCGCCGTGACTGCGAAAGCGGTGGTTGCCCAACACCCAGTAGCCCGGGTCGTAAATGGCGGTTTGCGGCTTGCGCAGCCCAAGCTCCAACGCGGCCAAGGCCATGAAGGGCTTGTAGGTGGAGCCGGGGGGATAGGTGCCGCGCAAGGCGCGGTTGAGCAACGGGCGGTCGAGCGATTCGTTGAGCGCGCGCCAGCTGTCCGGGTCGATGCCATCGACGAATAAATTGGGGTCAAAAGTCGGCATGCTCACCAGCGCCAGCACTTCGCCGTTGCGCGGATCCAGCGCCACCAAGGCCCCCCGCCGCGAGCCATACAGGCGCTCGACCAGATGCTGCAGGCGGGCGTCCAGCGTGAGCTGGATGTCTTGCCCTGCTTGCGGCTGGGTGAGATCAAGACGCCGAACCACCCGCCCGGTGGCGGTGGTTTCCAGGCGTTCCAGGCCGGTGCGGCCATGCAGCCGCTCTTCCTGCGCGGCCTCAACCCCGAGCTTGCCGATATGGGTGCTGCCACGGTAGTTGGCCTGGCGTTCCTCAGGCCAGTCGTCCATGCGCGCACGATCGCGTTCGCTGATGCGACCGAGGTAGCCGATGGCATGCGCGGCGGTGGCGCCCAACGGGTAGCGGCGCAGCCGCCGCGCTTGAATGTCGACGCCGGGCAAAGCCCAAAGGTGCGCCGCCACCCGCGCCATTTCCTCTTCGCTGAGGCGGGTTTTGAGCGGCAACGGATCGAAGCGCTTGGATTCGGCGCGCAATCGCCGAAAACGCTGCAAGTCGCGTGGGGTGAGTTCGACCAGCTCGCCCAGGCGTTGCAAGGTCGCTTCGAGATCGGTCACCCGTCCAGGGGTGATCTCCAGCGTATAGACCGGCACGTCGTCGGCCAAGACAAGACCATGGCGATCCAGAATGCGTCCGCGCGGCGGCACCAGCGGCACGATGGCGGTGCGGTTGCCTTCGGCCTGCGCGGCGTGGCGCTCGTGTTGCACCACCTGCAAAACCCAGGCGCGCCCAGCCAGCAAAGCCAGCAGGGCCAGCGCCACGGCCAGCGCCAGCCAAGCGCGGCGTTGCTGGCGGGCAAGGCGGCGATCGACCTGGTGATGCAGCGACATGGCCAGGCGTCACAGGGGACGGGTGTCGTCCGGATCGGGCGCGCGGCGCTGCGGCGCCAGCAACACATAATGGGCCAGGGGCCAGGCAGCCGCGGTGGTCAGCGGCGCCAGCAACTGGGCCCACGACGGCCCGCCGTCGCCGGCGAGCCAGCGCACCCCCCACTGCAAGGCGCTGGCCGTCAACAGCAGCGGCAGCACGTGCAGCGTTTGACCGCGCAGTTCGAACCACAGGATGCGCCGATGCAAGGCAATGGCGCCGTAGCTCATCACCGCGTAGGCCAGCGCATGCTGACCCAGCAGCGTTCCATAAGCCACATCCAATGTCAAGCCCGCTGAAAATGCCGTGCCCACCCCGATGCGGCGGGGCTGGTGCACGCTCCAAAACGTCAGCGTCAACGCCAGCCAGTCGGGCAGAAAGGCCAGCCGTGGCAGCCAGGCGCCTTGCACCATCATCCACGCCAAGGCGGCGGCCACGCTGCCCCACACAAAGGCTGGGTTGGCGGGCAGCAGCAGGACTTGACCGCGCGGCAGCATCAACGCGTCCCTTCGCCGTCGGCTCGGCGCTGCAACACCAGCACGTGCAACGCGTCGCGCACGTGGGCCGAGGGCCGCACCAGCACCTGCGCCAGGCCATCCTCTTGCGGTTCGACCCGCACCACTTGGCCCACCGGCAACCCTGCTGGATACACGCCGTCAATGCCGCTGGTGACCAAGGTGTCGCCCGGCTGGGTTTCGGTGCTGACCGGCACGAAGCGCAGCTGCAGGGCAGGCTCGTCCAGATCGCCGTTGCCGAAGGCCAGGTGGCGCTCCCCGGTGCGGGTGTTGAGCACCGGCACCGCCAAGCGGGGGTGCGCCAGCAGCGTGACTTCGCTGGTCCACGGCAGCACGCGCGTGACCTGCCCCAGCACGCCCCAGCCGTCCATGACCGCAGCGCCCACCGTGACGCCGTGCTGCGCGCCGCGGTCAATGAGCACCATCGGCCGATAGGGGTCGGGCAGGGCATGCAAAATTTCCGCCCCGATGGCCTGGGGCCAGACGCGCTCACGCAGCCCCAGCAGCGCGCGCAGTTCACGGTTTTCTTGCGCCAGGTGCTCCACCAAACCGGCGCGGTCGGCTTGCTGGGCCAGCGCCAACCGCGCCTCGTCGGCCTCGCGCCGGGCGCGCTGCAAGTCCAGGGTGTGGCGGCTGAGCCACTGCCAGCCGCGAACGGGTTGCCACGCCAGCCATTGCAGCGGGTAAAGCGCCACGGCGATGCCGTGCCGAACCCACGGCGTTACCTGAAACCGCGCATCCAGCACCATCAGCAGAACCGCCAACGCGCTGAGCACCACCAGCTTGGCCAAGGCCGGCGTGCCCTGGCGAAAAAACGGCGGCGGCTGGCGTTCGAGCGTGCCCGGCGGCATCGTAACGGATGGTGGACGGGCTTGATAGCTCGGAGTCGAGGAGGGCGACGGTCACTCGCTGGTGAAGATGCCGTGCCCCAGACGGTCCATTTGCTCCAGCGCCATGCCGCAGCCGCGCACGACGCAAGTCAGCGGGTCTTCGGCCACGAAGACCGGCAGGCCCGTCTCTTCGGTCAGCAGCCGGTCAAGGTCGCGCAGCAAGGCGCCGCCGCCGGTGAGCATCATGCCGCGGTCGGCGATGTCGGCGCCCAGCTCCGGCGGCGTGTTTTCCAGCGCGATCTTGACGGCGCTGACGATCTGGTTGATCGGCTCGGTCAGCGCCTCCAAAACCTCGTTGGAGCTGATCGTGAAGCTGCGCGGCACGCCCTCCGAGAGGTTGCGGCCTTTGACCTCCATCTCGCGCACTTCCGAGCCGGGAAACGCGCTGCCAATGGTTTTTTTGATGTGCTCAGCGGTGGGCTCGCCAATCAACATGCCATAGTTGCGGCGAATGTAGTTGATGATGGCCTCATCAAATTTATCGCCGCCGACGCGCACGCTGCCCTTATAGACCATGCCGCCCAAGCTGATGACGCCCACCTCCGTCGTGCCGCCACCGATGTCCACCACCATCGAGCCGGAAGCTTCGGCTACTGGCAGCCCGGCGCCGATGGCGGCGGCCATGGGTTCCTCGATCAGATACACCTCCGAGGCGCCGGCGCCCAAGGCCGATTCGCGAATGGCGCGCCGCTCCACCTGCGTGGAGCCGCACGGCACGCAGATGATGATGCGCGGGCTGGGGCGCAGCAGCGAGCGCGGGTGCACCATCTTGATGAACTGCTTGAGCATCTGCTCGGTGACGGTGAAGTCGGCGATCACGCCGTCCTTCATCGGGCGGATGGCCTCGATGTTGCCCGGCACTTTGCCAAGCATGGCTTTGGCGGCCTTGCCCACGGCCTGAATGGTTTTCTTACCCGTGGGCCCGCCCTCGTGGCGGATCGCCACCACCGAGGGCTCATCCAGCACGATGCCCTTGCCGCGCACGTAGATGAGGGTGTTGGCGGTGCCAAGGTCGATGGCGAGGTCGGTCGAAAAATGCCGACGCAGCGATGCAAACATGGTGATCAGACGTCCAGGGCGGCTCGCTGGCCTGCATCGCCTGCGTGGGACTTGCAGCGGAGCCAGGCGGCGAACCGGTCTATGAAACCCGGGATAATACCGCAAGGCTTTTCCGTCACTGCGGGTGACGCCCTATCCCGGGAGCGTGCCGATTCATGTTCACGATTGATGACGTGCAGCGCCTGGCGCGCTTGGCGCGCCTGGCGCTGGATCCCCCAGCGGCCGAGCGCATGCGCGGCCAGCTCGACGCCGTGTTGGCCTTGGTGGAGCGCCTGCGTGCGGTGGACACCACAGGGGTGGAGCCTCTGGCGCATCCCGCGGAGCTGTTCAGCGAGGTGGCGCTGCGCTTGCGCGACGACGAGGTGCGCGAGCCGCCGCAGCGCGAGGCGATTTTGGCCAACGCGCCAGCCACCGAGGCAGGCTTGTTCCTGGTTCCGAAGGTGATCGAATGAGCATGGATGCATGGCCGTGGATGGGGGCGGCGGAGCTGGCTGAAGGTTTGCGCGCGCGTCGCTTCAGCAGCGTGGAGCTGACGCAAGCGCTGTTGCAGCGCGTGCAAGCCCTGAGTCATCTGAATGCGTTCGTGGCGGTGGACGCCGAGCTCAGTCTGCAGCAAGCGCGCGCGGCGGACGCGCGACTGGCGCGCGGTGAGGTCGCGCCGCTGCTGGGTGTGCCGATCGCACACAAGGATGTGCTGGTCACGCGCGGCTGGCCGACCACCGCCGGCAGCCGCATGCTGGCGGGCTACCGCAGCCCTTTTGACGCCACTGTGGTGGCGCGGCTGGGTCAAGGCGATGACGTTCACCCAGGCGCGGGTGCGGTGACGCTGGGCAAGCTCAACTGCGATGAGTTTGCCATGGGCTCGGGCAACGAGCACTCGGCCTGGGGGCCGGCGCGCAACCCTTGGGATCCGGCGCGCGTGCCGGGCGGATCTTCCGGCGGTTCGGCTGCCGCGGTGGCGGCGGGGCTGGTGCCGGCGGCCACCGGCACCGACACGGGTGGCTCCATCCGGCAACCGGCGGCTTTTTGCGGCATCACCGGCATCAAGCCGACCTACGGGCGCTGCTCGCGCTACGGTTTGATTGCCTATGCCTCCAGCCTTGACCAGGCCGGGCCGATGGCGCGCTCGGCGCGCGACTGTGCCCTGCTGCTCAGCGTCATGGCTGGCCCCGATCCGTGGCGCGACGCCACGTGTTTGGACCTGCCGCCGCAGGACTACACGCAGGGCTTGGACGAGCCATGGCCCGGCGCCGACGCCCAACGCCCGCTGCAAGGGCTGCGCATCGGCCTGCCGCACGAGTTTTGGCACACGCAAGGCTGCGCTGCGGACGTGCAGGCTGCGCTGCGCGCCGCGTTGGAGGTGTTGGAGCAGCTGGGCGCCCGTCTGGTGGAGGTGTGCCTGCCGCACAGCGAGCTGGCGATCCCAGCCTATTATGTGCTGGCCCCGGCTGAGGCCAGCTCCAACCTCAGCCGATTTGACGGCGTGCGCTACGGCCATCGGGCCGCTTCGTGCGATGACCTGGCGGACCTGTATGGCCGCTCGCGCAGCGAAGGGTTTGGGCCCGAGGTGCAGCGGCGCATCCTGGTCGGCACTTATGTGCTGTCGCACGGTTATTACGATGCCTACTACCTGCAGGCGCAAAAGATTCGGCGCTTGATCGCCCAGGACTTTGCCGCCGCGTTTGCGCATTGCGACCTGATCGCCGGCCCGGTGGCGCCCAGCGTAGCCTGGCCGATTGGGGCCAAGAGCGACGATCCGGTGGCGGAATACCTGGCCGACATCTACACCTTGCCCGCGTCGCTGGCCGGGCTGCCGGCGTTGAGCATGCCCGCCGGCGTCGGCGAAGGCGGCCTGCCGGTGGGTTTGCAGCTGATCGGGCCTTACCTGACCGAGGCGCGCCTGTTGCGCGTGGCGCATCAGTTTCAGCACGTCACCGACTGGCACCGGCGCACGCCGCCGTTGCCGCCAGCGACATCCAGGCCCAACGACAAGACGGAGGTGTGATGGAGGCTGCCCTGATCCATGGCTACGAAGTGGTGATCGGCCTGGAAACGCACGTTCAGTTGCGCACGCGCAGCAAGATGTTCAGCGCGGCGTCCACGGCCTTTGGCGCCGAGCCCAACACGCAGGCGTGCGCGGTGGATGCGGCGCTGCCCGGCACGCTGCCGGTGCCCAATCGCGCCGCGGTGGCGTGCGCCATCCGCTTCGGGTTGGCGGTGGGCGCGCGCATTGCGCCGCGCAGCGTGTTCGCGCGCAAAAACTATTTTTACCCTGACCTGCCCAAGGGCTATCAAATCAGTCAATACGAGATTCCGGTGGTGCAGGGTGGCGAAATCGGCTTTTGGTTGGAAACCGGGCAAGGCCCGCAGGCGCGGCGCGTCTGGCGTTGCGTGCGGCTGGTGCGCGCGCATCTGGAAGAAGACGCTGGCAAAAGCCTGCACGAGGATTTCCACGGCATGAGCGGCATCGACCTCAATCGGGCCGGCACGCCGCTGCTGGAGATTGTTACCGAGCCCGACATGCGTTGCAGCGCCGAAGCGGTGGCCTACGCGCGCGAGTTGCACAAGCTGGTGACGTGGATGGGTATTTGCGACGGCAACCTGCAGGAAGGGTCGTTTCGCTGCGACGCCAACGTCAGCGTGCGCAAGCCGGGCCAGCCGTTGGGCACGCGGCGCGAGATCAAAAACCTCAACTCGTTTCGCTTTTTGCAGCAAGCCATCGACGCCGAGGTGCGCTGGCAGATTGAGCAATTGGAAGAGGGCCGCTCGATCGAGCAGGCCACGGTGTTGTTTGATCCCGACAGCGGCGAGACCCGCCCCATGCGCAACAAGGAGGATGCGGCCGATTACCGCTATTTTCCTGATCCGGATTTGCCGCCGCTGGTGATTGCGCCCCAGTGGATCGAGCAGGAACGCGCCGCTTTGCCGGAGCTGCCGCGCGCCACGGCGCAGCGCTTTATGGCCGACTACGGCTTGCCGGAATACGACGCCGTCACCCTGACGCAGTCTCGGGCGATGGCCGCATATTTCGAGGCGGTGGTGCAAGCCGGCGCGGCGCCCAAAGCCGCCAGCAACTGGGTGATGGTGGAACTGGCGCGCCGCCTTAACGCGGCCGACATCGGCATCGAAGCCTGCCCGCTGCCGCCGCAGGCGTTGGCGGCGGTGATCGCGCGCGTCAGCGAGGGCACGATCAGCCAAGCGGCGGCCAAGCAAGTGCTGGATGCGCTCTGGACGGAGCCGGCGGCCCCCGAGGCGGCGGCAGCGGCGGTGGATGCGCTGATCGAGGCGCGCGGACTGCGGCAGCTCAACGACACCGCGGCGCTGCAGGCGCTGGTGCAGCAGGTGATCGACGCCAATCCGAAGAACGTGGCTGAAGTGCGCGCCGGCAAGGACAAAGCCCTCAACGCCCTGGTGGGGCAGGTCATGAAGGCCTCTCAGGGCAAGGCCAACCCTCAGCAGGTGGCGGAGCTGCTGCGCCGCGCGTTGTTGGGGTGATGCCGCCGCCCGGTTGGGTCCAGGGCGGTGCTAGCGGCCAGCGGAGGGCAAGGAGGCGTCGCTCGACCCCGTAGGGGTGGCCCACAAGCGGCGCAGAACAGCCAGCTCGGCGTCAAAACGCTCGTCAATGCGCGCGCGCTCCCGCTCGAGGTCTGCCACAAAGCGACGCTGCACTTCGCGTTGTGCGCGGACGTCGTCCAGGCGTCGTTGCACGCTTGCCGGCGGTTGGGACGAAGCGGCGCGGCTGCGCTCCAGTTCCTGTTGCAGCTGGCGTTGTTCCTCTTCCAGTTGCTGCAGACGCTGCTGTGCCAGCTGCAAGCTGGCCTGCACCGGCGCGAGGGCTGCCTCGCGCGCGCGCTGATGCGCCGCTGGGGTGGGGTAGCGCATCAGCAACGCCTGCTCGCGCCGTTGCGCTTCGGCGGCGCGGGCGGCGGCTTCGGCCTGGGCGCGTTGCTGCGCTTCGGCCCGCGCGCGCTCTTCAGCGCTGGGCGGGGGTTCGAGGACGCGGCGCACCGCGCCACTGGGGCCCAGCTCGCGTTGCACGCGGTCGCGGCATTCCGGGATCGGTCGATCCGACGACAACAGCCGGCCCTGCGCGTCGATGCAGGTGTAAATGGAAGCCGAGCCGCCTGCGGTCTGCGCCCAGGCGGCCATGGCAGGCCAGGCTAAGACGGCCCATAGGCGTGAGGGCAAGCGGATGGCGATACGTCGGGACATGGCGCGAAAGACGGCGCACCACCGCGAAAAGCGCTCTTAAGCTACGCCATAGCGAGCCCGGTAGTCGAACACGCGCTGGCGGTGCGCCGCCATTTCGGGGTGCTGATGCTGCTCCAAATACTGCAGCAAATCGTCCAGCTGCGCAATGGCGCAGACCTGCAGACCGTATGCGCGTTGCACATGCTGTACCGCGCTGTAGGGCAGTTCGCGCACTGTGCCATCGGGGCCGACCTCGGTGGCCTTTTCCTGTCGATCCAAAGCGATCGCCAACGCATACGGCGTGGCGCCTGCGCGACGAATGAGTTCGATCGATTCGCGCACGGCGGTGCCGGCGCTCATCACATCATCGACGATCAGCACCCGCCCGCGCAACGGCGCGCCGACCAGCGTGCCGCCTTCGCCGTGGTCTTTGGCCTCTTTGCGGTTGAAGGCAAACGGCTTGCTGTGACCGCGCCGCGCCAGCTCCACCGCCAGCGCCGTGGCCAGCGGGATGCCCTTGTAGGCCGGGCCAAAAATCAAGTCGAAAGCCAAGTCTTGGGCCAGGATAGCCTCGGCATACAGCGCGGCCAGTTGGCCCAGTTTGGCGCCGTCGTCAAACGAGCCCGCGTTGAAAAAATAGGGACTAAGTCGCCCCGCTTTGGTTTTGAATTCGCCAAAACGCAGGGCCCCGGCTTGCAGCGCGAACTGAATAAAACGTTGGGCCAACGGGTGGGGGGACAGGCACGAAGTCATGGCGCGAGGCGATCCGGGCGGGCTGCGGCGTGCACGGGGACGACTTGCCAAGCGACCACGCCAGCCGTCGGCGGGAGTGTGGTGCCGCCGAGCGGCCGAGGGTCGAGGCTGCGCAGGCAACCCATCGGATTGTAGGCGATGGGCAGGGTGCGGCCTTGCTTAGCCTGCCCGCAGCCAGCCGTAGCTGGCCACGCCCAAGGCGGTCAGCGCCAGCGAGCCACCCACGTGCAGCGCCACGCCCGCCAGCGCCCACAGCAGCTTGCCTTCTTGCAGCAGCGTGGTCATCTCGATCGAAAAGCTGGAAAACGTCGTCAGCCCCCCCAGCAAGCCGGTGATGGCAAACAGCCGCCACGGCGCGGCAACCTCCGGATGATGCAAGAAAAAAGCCGCCACCACCCCGATGGCGTAGCCGCCGATCCAGTTGGCCGCCAGCGTGCCCAGCGGCAGGTTGGGCAGCACGGCGTTGAGGGCCAGCCCCAAGCCCCAGCGCATCAGAGCGCCGAGGCTGGCGCCGGCAGCGATGGCCACAACCGAAGTCAGCATAGGTCGTCCTCCAGGCAGACAGGGTGATGGGAACACAGGCGCGTTGGAGACGCGTGCGCCCGAGGCGAAGTCAGGCGCTGGCGCCGATTGGGGCTGGGCGGGGCGCCCAGCGGTTGAGGCGGCGGCGCGGCATGGGTCGATGCAGGGCCGTTGGGTTGCATGGCCGCCGCCTAGCCAGCCGCGACCCCCGCGGCGACGTGGCCGGCCGGCACATGTTCAGCGGCGCTGGCCACATGCCGGGTCTGGTCGTCGAAGAAGAAGTCCGGCTCGAACTCGCGCAGGAACGGGCCCTTGTCGAGGCCACCGAGGAACATCGCCTCATCGACCTCGATGTGCCAGTCCATCAGCGTGCGGATGGCGCGCTCGTGCGCCGGGGCGCTGCGCGCGGTGACCAGCGCGGTGCGGATGCGCATCGAGGGCGTGCCGGCCTGCTGCAGCCGGTGCAGCGCCTGCAGCAGCGGCTTGAACGGCCCGCCCGGCAGCGGCACGGAGGCGTGGCGCTGCTCGTGCGCCTGGAAGGCGTCCAGCCCTTGCTCCTGATACACGCGCTCGGCCTCGTCGGAAAACAGCACCGCGTCGCCGTCAAAGGCGATGCGCACCTCGTGCGGGTGGGCGTCGCTGGCGCGCGGCGCGTGCGGATAGACCTGTGCCGCCGGAAAGCCGGCTGCCAGCGCCGCGCGCACGTCGTCCAGGTTGGCCGACAGGAACAGGTGCGCCCCGAGCGGCCGCAGGTAGCGCCACGGCGGCGCCCCGCGCGTGAAAACGCCGCGCTGGATCGGCAGCCGGTCGGCGGCGGCGGAGCGAAACACCCGCAGGCCCGAGACCGGGTCGTTGCGCGACAGGATCACCACCTCCACGCGCGTGGCGCCGTCGGCGTTGAAGGCCAGCAGCTTGCGCACCAGCGAAAACGCCACGCCGGGCCGTGCCGGCTGCTCCAGGCGCTTGAGCTGCAGCGCCATGTAGGCGCGGTCGTCGCCCTGCTCGAAGACGCGGTTTTCCTCCTCGAAATCGAACAGCGCGCGCGAGGAAATCGCGACCACCAAGCCTTGCTCGGGCAGCGTGCTCATGCGCGCATTCTGGCATGCGGCGGCGTCGCGCTCAAACCGCCAGCACGAACACGCACGGCAGCTCCAGCGGCAGCGCGGGCGCCCCGCGGCGCCAGTCGGCCACGCGCGCGGCGTGCACGGCCTGGCGCGGCAGGGTCAGCCCGCAGGCCAGCGCGAGCCACGTGTCCGGCTGCAGCGCCTGCAGCGCCGTCTGCAGCAGCGCGGCGTTGCGGTACGGCGTCTCGATGAACAGCTGCGTCTGGCGCTGCCGGCGCGCCTGCGCCTCCAGTGCGCGCAGCGCCTGCACCCGCGCGGCCGCTTCCACCGGCAGGTAGCCGTGGAACGCAAACGACTGGCCCGGGCAGCCGCTGGCGGCCAGCGCCAGCGCCAGCGACACCGGGCCCGCGAGCGGCTCCACCCGCAGCCCGAGCGCGTGCGCGGCGCGCACCACCGCGCCGCCCGGGTCGGCGATCGCCGGCATGCCGGCTTCGCTGAGCAGCCCGACATCGTGCCCCGCGAGCGCCGGCGCGAGCAGCGCGCGCGCCTCGCGCGCCGCCTGCGCGCCGGCGTCGCCATGCTTGTGCCAGGCGCGCGGCAGCTCGACGATGGCCTGTTGCGGCAGCGGCGCGGCCAGTGGCCGCACGGCACCGACGCGCTTGAGGAACGCGCGCGCGCTGCGGGCGTTTTCGGCGATCCAGTGCGTCAGCTTGGCGGCGCGCTCGATCGTGAAGGCCGGCAGCGCCTCGCGCAGATCCAGCTGCACGCCGCAGCCGTGGTCCAGCGGGGTCGGCACCAGCACCAGCGCCCCGGGCGGCGGCGCGCTCACGGCAGCTCCAGCCCGGCGGTGCGCAGCAGCCGCGCGGTGCGGATTAGCGGCAGGCCCACCAGCGCCGTCGGATCGTCGCTGACGATGGCCTCCAGCAGCGCGATGCCCAGCCCCTCGCTCTTGGCGCTGCCGGCGCAGTCGTAGGGCTGTTCGGCACGCAGGTAGCGCTCGATCTCGGCGTCGGCGAGCGTTCGGAAACGCACCTCCACCGTGGCCAGCTCCTGCGCCGCAAAGCCGCTGGCGCCGCACACCACCGCCAGCGCGGTGTGAAAGCGCACCGTGCGCCCGCTCATCGCGCGCAGCTGCGCGACGGCGCGTTCGTGCGTGCCAGGTTTGCCCAGCGCCGCGCCGTCCAGGTCGGCCACCTGGTCGCTGCCGATCACGATCGCTTCAGGCCGCAGGCGCGCCACCGCCTCGGCCTTGGCGCGCGCCAGCCGCTGCGCCAGCGCCGCCGGCGCCTCACCCGGCCGGGGTGTTTCGTCAACGTGCGGTGCCACGGTCTCGAACGGCAGGCGCAGGCGCGCCAGCAACTCGCGCCGGTAGGGGGAGGTGGAGCCGAGCACGAGCGCCCGGCGCAGCGGGGAAACGGCGGCATCCATGCGCATATTGTCGCCAAGCGCTATGCTTCAGGTTGCACAAACTCGTTGTGGAGTTCGACGCCACTTGAGGCGCCTGGGTGATGAGCGCGACGCCTGACGCAACTGGAACCGAGGCGACTGCCTCGGGCTGGCACCCGTTGTGCCGCAGCGCCGACTTGCGCGCAGGCGCAGAGGCGGTTCCCTTTGAGGTGCGCTGGCGCGGCCATGTCTGCCGTGCGTTTGCGGTGCGCTACCGCGGCGGTGTGTATGGCTACCTGAACCGTTGCAGCCACGTGGGGCTGGAGTTGGACTGGCAGCCCAATCGCTTCTTCGACCTGACCGGTCAGTGGCTGGTGTGCGCGGCGCACGGGGCGCTGTTCGATCCGGCCAGTGGTCGCTGCGTCGCAGGCCCAGGTCGCGGGCCCCTGCAAGCGATCGAGATGCGAGAAGCCGACGGCTGGGTCTATTGGCGTTCGCGTTACGATTTGCAACCCGTTTAGCCCGGTCTCGGCGAGGAGCCGCCGCGTGCTTTCGTTCCCCTCGTGCCCAAACGCATCAACATGGCATCCGAATCCCATCCTTCCACGGCCAACTCTGGTGACGCCACCGGCCCGGCTTCGGCTGCGGCAGGCTGGGAGCGCGCGCTCATCGAGCGCTGGTTGATGGCCACGCTGGCTGAGCAGCGCGCGGCGCGACGCTGGCGCAACATCTGGCGCACGCTGTGGCTGCTGGCCGCCTTGGCCTTGGGTTGGATGGTCTGGGGAGGAGCGGTGTTGCCCAGCAAGCCCAAAAGCACGCCGCACACCGCGCTCGTGGAGGTGCGCGGGCCGATCGGACCGGATCAGCAAGCCAGCGCCAGCGCGATCGTGAGCGCGCTGCGCGCGGCCTTCGAGGATCCGGGGGCGCAGGCGGTGGTGCTGCTGATTGACTCGCCCGGCGGCAGCCCCGTGCAGGCTGGCATCGTCAACGACGAGATCTGGCGCCTGAAAGACAAGCATGACAAGCCGGTTTACGCCGTGGTGGAGGAGACCTGCGCTTCGGCAGCCTACTACATCGCTGCCGCTGCCGACCGTATTTACGTGGACAAGGCCAGCCTGGTCGGCAGTATTGGCGTGCTGATCGACGGCTTTGGCTTCACCGGCCTGATGGACAAGCTCGGCGTGGAGCGCCGGCTGCTGACCGCCGGCGAGAACAAGGGCTTTCTCGACCCGTTCAGCCCGCAGACGCCGACGCACCGCGCGCACGCGCAGCGCATGCTGGACGACATCCACCAGCAGTTCATTGAGGTGGTGCGCAAGGGCCGCGGCGAGCGGCTCAAGGAGACGCCGGAGACCTTTTCCGGACTGGTTTGGACCGGACAGCGCGCCGTGGAGATGGGGTTGGCGGATGACTTGGGCAGCCTGGATTCGGTGGCCCGCGACGTCGTCGGGGCGGAAGAGATCGTCGACTACACCCAGCGCGAAAGCGTGGCTGAGCGGCTGGCGCGGCGCTTCGGCGCCGGCGCAGCCGACAGCATGATGCGTTGGGCGCAAACCGCGTGGCCGGCATGGCGTTGACCCATCGAGCGCCGCAGCGGCTGCTGATCGTGGGCGGCGGCATCGCGGGGCTGAGCGCGGCGCTGGCGCTGCATCGGGCGCGGCCCGAGCTGCGAACAACCCTGCTGGAGCAAGCCCCAGAATTTTCGGAGATCGGCGCCGGTCTGCAGCTAGGGCCCAACGCGGTGCGCGTGCTGCGCGACTGGGGGCTGGCCGAGGCGTTGGCCCAAGTCGCGGCGTTTCCGCAGCGCTTGATGGTGCGCCGCGTCGCCGACGGCGCCACCTTGGGCACACTGGAGCTGGGCGCGGCTGTCCAGCGTCGCTACGGCGCGCCGTATGCCACCGTGCACCGGGCCGATCTGCACGCGCTGTTGCTGCATGCGTTACAGCAACAGCCCGGCGTGGCGCTCTACACCGGCCAGGCGGTGCAGCGCCTACAGGTTCACGGCGATGGCGTGCGCGCCCTCGGCGCCGATGAGCAGAGCTGGGAGGCCGACGCGGCGCTGGTGGCCGATGGCGTCTGGAGCCGGTTGCGCGTGCAGCTTCTGGGCGACGGAGCGCCGCAGTTCAGCGGACACGTGGCCTATCGGGGCTTGCTGCCGATGGATGCCGTGCCTGTTGCGCTGGCGCGTGACGCCGTGGTCGCTTGGCTCGGTCCGCGGCTGCACGGGGTGCACTACCCCGTGCGAGGTGGCCAATGGCTCAACGCGGTGCTGGTGATCGAAGGCCCCATGCCTAGCGGTGATACCCCGGGTTGGGATCACGCCGCGCCGCGGGCTCTGTTGTTGCAGACGCTGCAGCAGGTGCATCCCGACCTGGGCGCGATCGTGGAAGCGATGCCCAAATGGCGCCAGTGGCCGCTGTTTGGACGCGCGCCAATGCGCGGGCCACACGAGCACGCGCAGGGGCGCGTGGGCTTGCTGGGCGATGCCGCGCACCCGATGCGCCCCTACCTGGCGCAGGGTGCGGCCATGGCGCTGGAGGATGCCTGGACGCTGGCGCGGTTGCTGCCCGCGGCGCCGCAGCCCATCGATTGGCCAGCCGTGTTGCGCCGCTGGGCCGAGGCGCGCTGGGCACGCAACGCGCGCGTGCAGGCGCGCTCGCGCCGCAACGGCGTCATCTTTCACGCCACCGGGCTGCTGCGCTGGGGGCGCGATGCGGCGCTGGCGCTGCTGGGCCGTCGGTTGCTGGATCAGCCTTGGTTGTATGCCGGGCCGCCGCAGCCTGGGGCAGCGGGGCTGCAGGCGGGGTGAGGCGCCGTGGACGTCGGCACCGTGGTTTTGCGCGCCCGTCGCCGCTTTATGGCGCGCGTCGGAGCCTGCCTTATGCCGCTGGCGTGGGTCGCGCCGCCGCGGGCTCGCGCCGCCGAAAGCGATCCCTGGCCGGTGCGACCCCTGCGACTGGTGGTCGGTTTTCCGAGCGGCTCTTCAGCCGACGAGATCGCCCGCACATTGGCCGATCCGCTGGCCGCCGCGTTGGGCCAGCCGGTGCTGGTGGACAACCGTCCAGGGTATGGCGGCTTGTTGGCGGCGCGGCTGATCGCGCACAGCGACGACGACCACACCGCAGCGCTGCTGCTCAACCTGCAACTGACGGTGGCGCCGTGGCTGCATGCGGAGGTTGGCTACGATCCCGCGCGCGATCTGGTGCCGGTCGGGGTGGCCGCCAGCACCCCGTTGGCGCTGTGTGCCAGTCCCGACGTTTCGTGGCGCAGCCCGGCGTGGTGGCGCAGCTTGGCCAAGTTGGCCGATGGCCTGCGCTACGGCAGTCCGGGTGTGGGCACGCCGTTTCATCTGGCCATGGAGTGGCTGAAAGCCCAAACGGGCTGGCCGCTGGAGCATGTGGCCTACCCCGGCAACCCGCAAGTCATCAACGCGCTGCTGAACGGCGAGGTGCAACTCGCGCTGCTGCCGCCGGCCTTGGTGGCCCCGCTGTGGCGTGTTGCCAAGTTGCCGGTGCTGGCGGGCACCGCGCCTGGCATCGGGGCGCTGTTGCCAGGGGTGCTGGATTTGCAGCGGCTCGGCGTGATCAATGCTGCGTATGACCACTGGTATGCCCTGGTGGCAGGGCGAGCCTGGAGCGCGGCGGCGCTGCTGCGGCTGGGACGGGCGTTGCGGCAGACCTTGCGCCAGCCCGCCGTGCAAGCGGCGCTGCAGCGGCAGGGTTGGTTGCCGGGCCTTGGAGACAGCGCCGCGCTGCAACGCCGCATGGCCCTGTTGACGCAGCAGCTGCGCCCATTGTTGGAACGCCACCCTTCGTGGCGTCTGCCCTAGCGGCGGCGCCGATCAGCGGGACGATAAGTCGCCGCTGTTCTCATCGAGCCGGATTCCGATGCGCTCGATCGCCCCGTCGCGCATGCGACGCACGCAAAGCTCCGCCGGGCCCCAGCGCAGCTGGTCCCCCTCCACCGGGCGCTGCGGGCAGTGGCGCGCAAACCACTGGGCCACGCTCAGGCGCTCGTCGTCCACCGGCGGCCAGCCGTAGAACGCGCACAGCGCGGCCATGGGCGTCTCGCCTGGGACTTCGAAGTCGCCATAGACGCGGCGCGCCGCGGCGGGGTCGTCGCGGTCCGGCAGCGCCACCCCGGTGCGCCGCGCCGCCCACGGCAGCGAGGCGCCCTGCAGCAGCAGGGAGGCCAGCACGACGACGAAGGCCACGTTGAAAAACAGCTTGGCGCCATCGACCCCGGCCATCATCGGAAACACCGCCAGCACGATCGGCACCGCGCCGCGCAGGCCGACCCAGGCGATGAAGGCCACCTCGCGCGGTGGAAAGCGAAACGGCGCCAGGCACAGCGCCACCGCCAGCGGCCGCGCCACCAGCATCAGCGCCGCGGCCACCCCCAGCGCCGGCGCCAGCGTGTCCAGCAGCGCGCTAGGCGTGACCAGCAGCCCCAGCAACAGGAACATGCCGGCCTGCGCCATCCAGGCGTAGCCGTCCATCGCCTGCAGCGCCGGCGCGACGCTGCCGCGCGCACGATGGCCGATCACCAGCCCCGCCACGTACACCGCCAGGAAGCCCGAGCCGCCCAGCCACGTCGTCAGCGCGAACACCGTCAGCCCCGCCGACAGCAGCAGCAGCGCGCGCACACCGGCGCCGGGGCGCGTCAGCCGCGCCAGCAGCCGCAACCCGGCGGCCAGCGCCAGCCCCAGCCCGACGCCCAGCACCAGCCCGCCGCCGAACTGCCGCGCCAGCGACCAGGCGCCGTCGCCGAGCAGCCCCCACGACGGCGCCGCGCCGGCGCTGGCCACGCCGATCAGCATCAGCGTCAGGAACACCGCCATCGGGTCGTTGAGCCCCGATTCGATCTCCAGCGTCGAGGCCACGCGCTCGTTGAGCCGCACGCCAGAGGTCTGCAGCAGCGCGAACACCGCCGCCGCGTCGGTGGAGCCGACGATGGCGCCCAGCAGCAGCGCGCGCGGCCAGTCCAAATCGAGCAGCCAGCGCGCCGCCACCCCGGTGACGGCGGCGCTGACCACCACGCCCAGCGTCGCCAGCCCCAGCGCCGGCGCCAGCCCCGTGCGGAAGGTGGCCAGGCGCGTGCGCAGCCCGCCATCGAGCAGGATCACCGCCAGCGCGACGTTGCCGACCCAGAACGCCAGCCGGTGGTCCTCGAACGGCACGCCGCCGGGGCCGTCCTCGCCGAGCAGCATGCCGGCCACCAGGAACACCAGCAGGAACGAAAACCCCAGCCGCGCCGAGAACAGCCCCGCCACCAGCGCCACCAGCAGCAGGCTGGCGGCGGTCAGCAGCGGCACGGCCAGAAAATCCAGCGACATCGTCATGGCCCCGGCACCGTAGCACAATCCGCGCCATGGACACCGACGAGATCGTGCTGGCCGGCGGCTGCTTCTGGTGCACCCAAGCGGTGTTCGACCGCGTGCGCGGCGTGCGCCGCACCGAGTGCGGCTACGCCAACGGCTGCGTCGAGCGGCCAACCTACGAGCGCGTCTGCACCGGCGCCACCGGCTGCGCTGAGGCCGTGCGCCTGGCTTGGGACCCGGCCGCCATCGACCTCGAGACGCTGCTGCGGATCTTCTTCGCCACGCACGACCCGACCACGCCGGACCGCCAGGGCGCCGACGTCGGCACCCAGTACCGCAGCGGCATCTACTGGACGCGGCCGGCGCAGGCGGCGGTGGCGCTGCGCGTGATGGCCGAGCTGGCCGCGCAGCGCGTCTTCGACGCGCCGATCGTCACCGAGCTGCAGCCGCTGCGCCGCTTCACGCCCGCGGAGCCCGAGCACCAGGGCTACTTCGACCGCCACCCCTGGGCCGGCTATTGCCAAGCGGTGATCGCGCCCAAGCTCGCCAAGCTGCGCGCGGGGTTTGCCGAGCGGCTGCGGGCCGGGGCCTGAGCGGGCCCGGGCGGGCGTCATGACCGCGGGCTCATCGCGGTTCGGCGACTCCCGCCACTGGGTGAGCCGCGCACTGCCCACCGGCGCGACAGCCGGCGTCGGCCTGCGCCGCTACACTGCCGGCCGTGACCGATCATCCCGTCTTTCAGGCGCTGGTGCCGGTGTTCCTGCTGATCGCCGCCGGGCTGGTGGCGGGCCGGCGCGGTTGGGTCGGCGCCGCGGCGGTCAAGGACCTGTCCAACCTCGTCTTCGTGCTGCTGATCCCGGCGCTGCTGTTTCGCACCATGAGCCAGGTGCGGCTGGAGCAGCTCGACTGGCGGCCGATCGCGGCCTACTTCAGCGCCGTGCTGCCGTGGTTCGCGCTGCAGATCGCGGGGTGGGGCTGGCAGCCGCGCGGCATCGTGCTGGCGCTGGGCGGCACGTTTTCCAACCTGGTGATGATCGGCATCGCGCTGGTGGGGCTGGCCTACGGGCAGGACGGGGTCGTCACGCTGCTGACGCTGATCGCGGTGCACGCGCTGATCCTGCTGACGCTGGCCAGCGTGGCGCTGGAGCTGGCCGAGGCGCGCGCCGCCAGCGCCGGCGCCGCGCCCAGCCGCGCGCGCGTGCTGCGCGCCGCCTGGACGGCGCTGCGCGGCGCGGTGATCCACCCGATCCCGCTGCCGATCGCCTGCGGGCTGGCGTGGGGGGCGCTGGGCTGGCCGCTGCCGCAGGTGGTCGATCGCCCCCTGCACCTGCTCGGGCAGGCGTTCGGGCCGCTGGCGCTGGTGCTGGTGGGCATCAGCCTGGCGCACACGCCGCTGGCGGGGCGCTGGGGCACGGCGCTGCGCGTGGCGCTGGCCAAGAACGTGGCGCTGCCGGTGCTGGTGGCGCTGGCGGCGTGGGCGTGGGGGCTGCGCGGTCTGCCGTGGACGGTGCTGGTGGTGGCCGCCGGCGTGCCGGTCGGCGCCAACGTGTTCCTGTTCGCGCAGCGCTACCGTGTCGCGCAGGAGGACGTCACCGCCGCCACCGCCGTCTCCACCGCGCTGGCGGTGCTGACGCTGTCGGGCTGGATGCTGGTGACCGACGCGCTGGCGCGCTAGCCGAGCCCGGGCCGCCCGCTGGGCGCGCGTCACTGGCTGATCAGCAGCCCCTGCTCGACTTGGTATTCGAAGTAGCGCTGGAAGCTGAACGCCAGCCCCGCCATGAACGCGGTGGCGCCCACCATCAGCGCCAGCACGATGGCCAGCACCGTCAGCCAGTTCGTCTGGCCGGCCGGCGCCTCGGGCGGCAGCTGCGGATTGTGGCGCGTGTTCCAGCGCTCGGGCGGCTGCAGCGCATACAGGATCGCGCTCAGGCACGCCGCCACCAGTGAAACCCCGAGGAACGGCAGCAGCACCCACGAGAGTTTATCGTCCTGCCCGTAGGTCAGCACCCGGTCCACGCCCCACAGGCCCAGCGCGGTCGGGATGGCGTGCACCCAGCCCCAGACGTCGCCCCAGCCGTGCAGGTAGAAGCGGTGCCAGCCGAAGGCGCCGCCGACGAAGGCCAGCCACGCCGCCACGGTCTTGTGGCGCGCGCGGCGAGGGGAGGGAGGAGGCGGGGTCACGGCGTTCATCGCAGTCCGGATCGCAAGGCAGCGGGTGGGCACGCACCATGATTCCTGCGCACGGGGTTGCCCGCGCTACGAGGCCGCGGCGGCGCTGCCGGTTCCCGCGGCCCCGTCGTCCGGCGGCGTGCGATCGCCCCAGCCCAGCGCGCGCTCCATCAGCACGATGTCAAGCCAGCGGCCAAATTTCCAACCACAGGCGCGCACCACGCCGACGCGCGTGAAGCCCAGCGCCGTGTGCAGCCCGATCGAGGCGGCGTTGGCCGAGTCGCCGATCACCGCCATCACCTTGCGGATGCCGCGCGCCTCCAGCTGCGCCAGCAGCTCGGCCAGCAGCGCGCGTCCCAAGCCCCGGCCCACCGTCTGCGGCGCGACGTAGATCGAATCCTCCACCGAATAGCGGTAGGCCGGGCGCGGCTTGAACCAGTTGCCGTAGGCGAAGCCCTGCACCGCGCCGTCAACCTCGGCCACCAGCCACGGCAGGCCCTTGGCCAGCACGTCGGCGCGACGCGCGGCCATCTCGGCAACCGAAGGCGGCTCGGTTTCGAAGGTGCCTGTGCCGTGCAGGACGTGATGGGCATAGAGCGCCGCGATGGCGGCCAAATCCTCTTCGCGGCTTGGGCGGATCAGGATCGATTTCACAAGCCGCCGAGTATAATGGCAGGTTTGCAACATTTGTGGACCAGTCCAACACAAGGAACACCCATGGTCGTGATCCGTCTTGCTCGGGGCGGCTCGAAAGCGCGCCCCTTTTATCACATCGTGGTGGCCGACAAGCGCTGCCGCCGCGATGGTCGCTTCATCGAGCGTATTGGCTTTTACAACCCGATTGCGCGGGGTCAGGATGTGCCGCTCAACATCGCGCAAGATCGTTTGGCTTATTGGCTGAGCGTCGGGGCCCAGCCGTCTGATGCTGTGGCGCGCCTGATCAAGAAAGCGCCGAAGGTGGCCCCGGCGGCAGAGCCGGCCCCAGCGGCGGCCTGATCCTCATGCGGGCGGCGGAATGAAGCCGCTGCCACCGTCCAGCCCGCCTTGGACGCCGGCGGTGTTGCCAGCCGATGCGGTGGCGGTAGGCTGGGTGCGCGACGCGTGGGGGGTGCGCGGCTGGATTCGTGTGCAAGGCGTCGCGCAGGGCGGCGACGCGCTCGCGCACGCAAAGCGCTGGTATCTGGCGCCCCCTGATCAAGGCCCATTGGCGCGCGCGTTCCAGGCTTTCCAGGCGCCCGTCGAGGTCAGCGTGCGCCAAGTGCGCCGCCACGCCGCAGCGTGGGTAGCGTGCCTCGACGGCATCACCGATCGCACGCAAGCGCAGCAGCTGCGGGGGGCTGTGGTGCATGTGGCGCGAGCCGATTTTCCGCCGCTGCAAGACCCCAACGAGTATTACTGGGTGGATTTGATCGGGCTGCAAGTGGTCAACCGCCAAGGGCTCGCGTTGGGCGTGGTGCGCGAGCTGCTCAGCACCGGCCCCCACGCCGTGCTGTGCCTGGAGGATGCGGCTAGTGCGCCGCCGCGCCAGCGCTTGATTCCTTTCGTAGGCGCCTACATCGATCGCGTGGATCTGGCGGCCAAGCGCATCACGGTCGATTGGCAGCCCGACTACGACGACTGAGGCGCGATGCCACGGTTGCAGCCTGCGCGTCATGCGATTCGATGTCATCACGCTGTTTCCAGAGCTGCTGGAGCCGTGGCTTGCCGCCGGCGTGACGCGGCGCGCCTTCGCCAGCGGTGCGGTGCAGGTGCGGCTGTGGTCGCCGCGTGAATTTGCGCAAGGGGCTTACCGCCGCGTCGATGACCGTCCGTTCGGCGGGGGGCCCGGCATGGTGATGATGGCCGAGCCGCTGTGGCGGTGCTGGCGAGCGGTGCGCGCCGACCGCGGGCTGCCGCCGCGGCGAGTCGGTAAAACGCAGCCCGAGGTGCCCACGGTGCTGTTTTCCCCCGCGGGGCGGCGGCTCGATCATGCGCAGGTGGCGCGCTTTGCGGCGGCGGACAGCCCTGGCGCGATCCTCCTTTGTGGTCGCTACGAAGGCATCGATCAACGCTTCGTCGATGCCTGCGTGGATGAGGAACTGAGCCTGGGCGACTTCGTGCTGTCTGGCGGTGAACTGGCGGCGCTGGCGTTGCTGGATGCGGTGGCGCGCTTGCAACCGGGTGTTCTGGGGGATGAGGGCAGCGCCGTGCAGGACAGCTTTCACCCGGCGCTGGACGGCTTGTTGGACTGTCCTCATTACACGCGCCCGGAAGTGTGGAACGGCCCGGCCGGCCCGCAAGGCGTGCCACCGGTGTTGCTGTCCGGCCACCATGCGCGCATCGAGGACTGGCGACGCCAACAGCGCCTGCTGCGCACCGCGCGTGCACGCCCCGACCTGTTGGAAGCCGCGCGAGTTGCCGGACGCCTGTCGTCCGAAGACCTGGCGTTTTTGGCATTACAGGGATATAATCGAAAGCTTTGATCCTCTGGCTGGCTTTGAAGCGAAGGGTGCTTCAAGCTTGCGGAAGGCAGCCACTTACCCAGCTTTGGCGATAGCCTCCGTGGGTGCAAAGTGCGGTGCAGCCACGATCACGGTGAAGCATCATGAACCTGATCCAAGTCCTCGAGCAGGAAGAAATCGCGCGCCTGAACAAGACCATCCCGGACTTCAACCCCGGAGACACCGTGGTGGTCAACGTCTATGTGATCGAAGGCAACAAAAAGCGCATCCAGGCGTATGAAGGCGTCGTCATCGCCAAGCGCAACCGCGGCTTCAACAGCAGCTTCATTGTGCGCAAGATCTCCAACGGCGAAGGCGTGGAGCGCACCTTCCCCTTGTATAGCCCGCTGATCGCCAGTATCGAGGTCAAGCGCCGCGGTGACGTGCGCCGCGCCAAGCTGTATTACCTGCGTGGCCGCACCGGTAAGGCGGCGCGGATTAAGGAAAAGGTGGGGGTGTAAAAAAGCGCAAAAGCTCTTGTATCGGTTACGGCTCTTCGGATTTTTGTCTAATCTTGCAAAAGCATTACAAAACCCTGTCATTTTTGACAGGGTTTTCTATTTTTAGAAAGTTGAGCCAGTTAGGTATCTTGCTTTTTCCAAAAAAGTCGAATATTATAGTCTATTGTTGCAAAGCATGCGCTTATTTCATCTTCTTCAATTATGGATCCAGGAGGTAAAGTTGATCTTTGCTCCTCTATTTTCCATGATTCTATAATTTTTCCTCTTTCTTTTATGAATTGATACTTTGGAAAAGTAAAGGCGCGGAGAAAATTAATTATTTGATAGGCTGTGCTTTTCCATGGAATGGTAATACTTTTGTAATCGATAGAGCTTCTTGGATAATAGCTGCTGTTATCTGATGATTGTGGGTGAAGCTGTAGAGTTTCAGGGGAGAATATTAATGTTTCAAGGTATTGGCTTACTAGGTCTACTCCCGCGTCCATGAGCCTTAGATATAAGTCCTGCGCTGTATATTCTGGTTTTATCCTGACTTTCTTTTGGGCAATAATTGGTCCTGTATCGATTCCGAAATCTATCTTATGAAGTGAAACGCCTGTAACCTTCTCTCCCCGAAGTATAGGCCAAACCGAGGTGTGGCATCCTTTGTACGCAGGAAGTAGTGAAAAATGTAGATTAAATAGATTTTGTGATTTAAATTTTTCTACTTTAAAAAGAATATTTGACTCTAGTGATAGCAAAACAAGATCTTGGATGCCGTACAAGTCTTCAAGGCGGATGATGGGAGTATTTGTTTTTCGGGCGGTGGCCAGTAGAGATGGTTGCCAATCATTTATTCCTTTATCATCTGAGTTGGGTAAAACAAAAAGATTTTCTGGTGGTAGAAGGCGGCGCGCTTTCCGTAATATGGTAACCGCAATTTTATTTTTTCCGGCAATACAAAAAATTTTTGGTGTTGTCATTTTATTTTCGGCGGTTGATTTATGTTTGTAATCCTTGCCAGGTTATGGTTAGCTGCGCAATGCGCTCTGCGGCTTCCAACTTAACATGCGGCCCTATAGGCAGGCTCAGCACTTCACCGGCTAAGATTTCAGCGATCGGCAGCACCGTCTTATCGGTAGAGAAAAGATCGCGATAGGCCGTCTGTCGATGAGGAGGGATGGGGTAGTGGATGAGGGTTTCAATGCCCTGGGTGGCGAGGTGGCGCTGAAGCTCATCACGTTTTGGGGTGCGCACTACAAAAAGATGCCAGACATGGTCAGCCCAAGGGGCTTGTTTGGGCAACGCGAGCTCGCTGCAAGCCAGCTTTTCATGGTAACACGCAGCTAGCGCGCGCCGCCGTTCGTTCCAGCTGTCGAGGTAAGCGAGCTTCACCCGCAATACCGCAGCTTGGATGGGGTCGAGCCTTGCATTACGGCCTCGCAGTTCATGATGATACTTACGGCGTGATCCGTAGTTACGTAGCAGTCGGATGCGCTCGGCGATAGCGCTGTCGTTTGTGGTAACAGCTCCCGCGTCGCCAAGTGCGCCGAGGTTTTTGCTGGGATAAAAACTCCAGCATACGGCATCGCCGTGTGCCCCGATGCGTTGGCCTTTGTAACGCGCCCCGTGTGCCTGCGCTGCATCTTCGATCAGGTAAAGCCCGTATCGACGTGCAAGAGTCAGAAGGGGATCTAGATCAGCGGGCTGGCCGTAAAGATGCACCGCCAAAATAGCCCGGGTGCGCGGACTGATGGAAGCTTCAACCCTCGCTGGGTCGAGGGTGTAGGTGGAGGGGTCGGGTTCCACCGGCGCGACCACAGCGCCGACTTCAGAGACCGCAAGCCAAGTTGCGATGTAGGTGTTGCTTGGCACGATCACTTCGTCACCTGGGCCAATGCCAAGCGCCTGCAGAGCGAGTATGAGCGCGTCCAGACCGTTGCTCACGCCCACTGCGTGTTGAGCTTGGCAATAAGCGGCCCACTCGGCTTCGAAAGCCTCCACCTCGGCGCCGAGCACATAGCACCCGCTGGCCAACACACGGTGGACGGCCGCATCGATTTCTTCCTTCAATTCGCGATAAGCAGCTCCAAGGTCAAGAAACGCTACTGTAGCGCTCATCGTAGGGCCTCCACTTCGCGCAGAAAGATATGATAGTCACGAATGTAGTCGGCTTCCTCATAGGGGGTGGAGGCTAGCACCATGGCCACTGCTCCCTGGCTGAACGAGTCGAGTTCGCGCCATACATAGTTGGCTAAATAAAGGCCTTTGCGAGGGTCGCGTAGCCAAAAATCCGCGCGCTGCTGCCCGGTGTCCACACGAACGCGGAAGCTGCCTGACAAGGCAAAGATGACTTGCTCAAGCTTACGATGAGCATGTCCTCCGCGAACTGAATCAACCGGGACGTTGAAAAGATAATAAACCCGTGCGATTTCGAAGGGAATGTGGCGCCGGCCTTCGATGAAGGTCAAGTCACCCCGTGCATCGTGCACGAATGGCAGCTCGATCAACGCAAAGCGCGAGGGGGAAGCGAGCTGCTCGGTCATGGATCCATCCTTTCTGAAAATCAGTCTCCGGATACGATGGCAGTTGCGGACAGCTCACCGAGGTGGTTTAGCCTGTTCAGTCGAACTCGCTCAACTGTAACTCGGCTTGTGCGGGCCATGCAAGATGCAACATTTGCCAATTGAACCTGAACAGGGATAGCTGCGATTGCCCGATGCGTTTTCTTTAAACCTTTTGCAGAAGATGCGGTGACCGATCGGTCAAGCTTTGGCCCAGCCCCTCCACCGCCTGCTGCCACTGCTGCCAAGCCGCTTGCCACGGCGGGGCGTGGGTTTCGCGAACGTTGGCGTGGGTTGCCAGGGTGGTTTTGACGTGATCCAACGCCGCCCGGGCCGACGCCACGACGGGGTCGTTGACTCCGCCGGGCCACGCGGCGGCCAGCTCTTGCAGCGCGGTCTCCAGCAGACTCGGATCCAGTGGTTCGCCTTCGAGCAAGCGGTTATGGCCAACTTGGCTTAGCACCTCAAGCCGCACCAAGGCGCGCGCGCTTGGCGTGCGCGCCCAAGGCGCCCAGCGCAGCCACTCGCGCGGCGGTTGCCAGCTGGCGACCCACGCGGGCCAGTCATGCACGGGCATCGGCTTGGCGATGCCCCAGCCTTGTCCGACATCGGCGCCTAAGCGCAGCAGCAGCGCGCCATGCTGCGCGGTCTCGACCCCTTCGCCCACAACTTGCAGGCCGAACGCATGACCGAGCGCAACGATACCCTCTACGATGCGCAGATCGCTCGGTTCGTCAAACAGGTCGCGTACAAAGCTTTGGTCGATTTTGACCACGGTGGCCGGCAGGCGCTTCAGGTAAGCCAGTGATGAGTAGCCGGTGCCGAAGTCGTCGATGGCCACGCCCACCCCAAGCGCGCGGCAGCGCGCCAGCAAACGCTGCAACGCTTCCACGCCCTCCAGCGCACTGGTCTCGACGATTTCCAGCTCGAGCTGCCGAGGGTCGGCACCGGGATGCTGCTGCAGCGCTTGTTCCAGCCGGTCGGCAAATGCGGGGTCGCGCAGCTGGCGCGCCGCCACGTTGATTGAAAGCTGCCACGGCGGCCGTTGCCGGCGCTGCCAATCCTCCAGGATGGCCAGCGCCTCGTTGAGAACCCACTGGCCCAGCTCGATCATCACGTCGTCGTGTTCGATGGCCGGCAGAAAAGAGCCGGGCAAGCGCCAGCCGTCGCGCGGGTGCCGCCAGCGCAGCAGCGCTTCCGCCCCTAGCACCGCGCCATCCGACAGGCGCACCCGCGGCTGCAAGTGCAAGGCGAACTCACCGGCGGCCAGCCCGCGGCGCAGGTCGGCCACCCGTTCGGCGTGCGCCACCGCCTCGCGATCTTCAGCCGGATCGAACAGCACCCAGCGGTTTTTGCCCTCGCGCTTGGCGCGGTAGAGCGCCTGGTCGGCGTGCCGCAGCAGCACTTCGGCGTCGGCGCCGTCGTCGGGGTAGAGCGTGACGCCGATGCTGGTGGTGAGTTGCGTGGCGCCGCTGAGGCTGCTCAGCGGCTGCGTGCAGGCGTTGAGCAGCCGCTCGATGACGGCTTGCCAACCTGGCCCGTCGTCGAGGTCGGCCAGCACCGCGACAAACTCGTCCCCGCCCACGCGCGCCAGCGTGTCGCCTTCGCGCAGCGCGCGCTGCAGCCGCAGGGCGATTTCGCGCAGCACGGCATCGCCCACCATGTGGCCGTGGCGGTCGTTGATGTGCTTGAAGCCGTCCAAATCAAGATAGGCCACCGCCACGCGCCGCTGGTGGCGGTGGGCGCTGGCGATCGCCAGGGCCAAGCGGTCGGCCAGCAGCGCGCGGTTGGGCAGGCCCGTCAAGACATCGTGAAACGCTTGGTGCTCCAGCGCCTGCTGTTGCGCTTTGAGCGCCGAGATGTCTTGCGCCAGCGCCACGTAGCGCATGACGCGTCCGCCGCCGTCGCGCACCACCGAGACGGTTTCGATGACCGGGATGAGACGTCCGTCCCGGTGGCGCCACCAAGCTTCGCCGCGCCAGCGGCCCTCGCGCAGCAGGCGTCGTCGCAGCCGCGTCCAGCTCGGCGTGGCGTGGTGCTGCTCCGCGCGCCAAGGCAGGCGGGCTTGGCCGAGGAGTTCCTCGCGCGCGTAGCCGCTGAGTTGCACCATGGCGTCGTTGATCTCCAGCACCACGCCGTGTTCATCTGTGACCACGATGGCCTCACCGGCATCCTGAAAGACGCTCAGCGCAATCGCGCGCGATTGCTCCAGCGCCACTTCATGGCTGACGTCGCGCACCACGCCGGCCAACTGCCGGGCCCGCCCGCTTTGCGGGTCGCGCGCCACCACGCGGCCCCACGCTTGCAGCCAAACCCAATGGCCGGCGGCGTGCCGGGCGCGGAAGCGCATATCCGCGGCTTGGGTTTGGCCTTTCAAATGCGCAATGAGCGTGGCGCGCAGCGTCGGCTCGTCTTCGGGGTGCAGCCGGGCGGCCAGCTGAGCGCTGGTGAGTCCTGCCTCTGCGGGTATGGACGCTTCACCCAACAACTGCCACAGACGCGGGTGCAGCGTGATGCGGTCACGCTCCAAGTCCCATTCGCCGTAGCCGAGCTGGGCGCCGAGCAGCACGTCATCGAGCCGATTGGCCAGCGTGCGCTCGCGTCGCAACGACCGCCGTAGCCGCAGCATCATGGCCCACACCACGGCTAGGGCGATCCCCGCGCCGGCCAGCGCCGCCACCAAAACGCGGTTGAGGGTTTGCAAAGCCCCAAGCGCCTGTTGGGTGCGCTGCGCCACCAACGCCTCCAGCCGGTTTTGGTAGCGCTGCAGCTCCTGTTGCAGCGCGAGGCTGCGGCTTTCAGGCAGCAACAGCGACAGCAGCAGCGTGCGTCCCTCGGCTTCGAAGGGGCTGCTGTGCACCTCTACGGTGACAATGCGGCCATCGGCCAGGCGGTGCGGGAAGAGGTAGTAGCCACGCCCTTCGCGCCGGGCGCGCTCGATTTCGGCGCGGATTTCGGCTTGAGAAAGCTGGTTGATCTGCGTGATGTGGAGGCGGCCGCTGGCCAGATCAGGGTAGCCGTAGAAGGCCACGGCGGCGGTGTTGGCATCCACGATGGTGCCGTCCTGCGGATCGATCACCCACGCGGGCACGGCGTGCTGTTGCAGCGCTTCAGGCAGCAGCCGGGCCGATGCAGAGGTGGCCAGCGTCAGCGCAACCAGCAACGCCAAGGCGCGGCGCCAGCCGCGCGGGCTGCCGAAATCCTGGGCGAGCGCGGTCAACGCCCAGACAACCCGCCGCTCGGGCAGGTTGCCTGAGAGATTTCGGGGATCCAAACCCAGCAAGGATGTCATCGGGTTTGGATGGTAGCGGCACACTTGCGCGACCGCCAGAGCCGGGCTGTGCTAAGGTTGCGCTCATGAGCCAGTTTGCAGAAGAGGTCTGTCGAGTCGATTTGCCGCCTGACGACGATCGCCGGCGGGCGCTGCATGAGGAAATCCACGCCCGCCCCGCGGCGCGTATTCGATTGCCGGCGCTGGTGGTGTATGTGGCTGTGCTCAACGAGGATGTCAAGCGCGAACACGAGCTGGCCCATTTGCGACAACTGCCTGGGCAGCAGCATTTGACGCTGGATGACCTGAGCCGCCATTTTTTGCGTTTGCGCTGCGGTGGCTACACCCTGAAATGGGAGCGCCATACGGAATTTACGCGCTACTCGCTGGTGCAGCCGCTGCCGGCTGGAGCAGGCTTGGGCGCGCGCGATCCGGTGTGGCAATCGCAACTGCTGTTGCCGCCGGGATGGCTGGCGGCCATTCCAGGACGCACCATCGCCGCGGTGGAGCTGGCCATGGATCCGCAGCCGCTGGACGACCCGCCAGCCTTGCTGGAGCGCGCGCGGGTCTGGTTTGACGGACGGCCCATCGTGGCCTCGTTGCTGGGCAACCCGTCGCACTCGCTGGTGGTGACGGATTTTCACCTGCGGCCTGACGGCTTCGAGCGCATGCTGGTGCTGGCGCCGTCCACCACCAGCGAGACGCGCGCGGGCCGCATCTCGGCCCGGTTGCTGGAGCTGGAGACCTACCGCATGATGGCGCTGCTGGGCTTGCCCGTGGCCAAAGGGTTGCTGGGGCCGCTGGCGCGGGATGAGGTGGAGCTGGCCCGCCTGACGGCGGCGATGGAGGCCAAGGCCGTCTCCGACCAGGTGCTGCTGGATGCGCTGGTGGCGCTGGCCGCGCGGGTGGAACGCAGCATCGCCGAGCACGGCTACCGCTTCTCAGCCACCCGAGCTTACGATCGCCTGGTGCAGCAGCGCATTGGTGAGTTGCGCGAGCGCCCCATTCCCGGCACGCAAACCATCAGCGAATTCATGCAGCGCCGCCTGGCGCCCGCGATCGCCACGGTGGCCTCGGTGGAGCAGCGGCTGGGGGCGCTATCGGGGCGCGTGACGCGCACCAGCGCGCTGCTGCGCACCCGCGTGGACATCGCGCGCGAGGAGCAAAACCGCGTGCTGCTGGAAAAGTTGACGCGCGGACAAGCGCTGCAATTGCGCTTGCAGACCACGGTGGAGGGGCTGTCGATCGCGGCGATTTCGTATTACGTCATCAGCTTGGTGCTCTACGGCGCCAAGGCGCTGAAGTCTGCGGGCGTGCCGCTGCATCCAGAATTAGCGGCAGGGCTGGCCATGCCGTTGGTGCTGTGGGCGGTGTGGCGCATCAACCGCCGCATTCACGACAAGCTGCACGCCGCCTAGGGCTTGGCGTGCAGATGGCGTTTATTTGCTGCTGAGGTATTCCGCAACGGCAGCCATTTCAAATTCCGTCATTTTTTCGGCCACCGTGTGCATCACGACGTTGTCGTTGGTGCGTTGGCGCTTGTTGAACTGCTTGAGTTGTGTGAAGAGATAGCTGGACAACTGCCCGCTCAGACGCGGCAGCGAAGCGGTGCCGTAGCCGTCCGCGCCATGGCACGAGGAGCAAGCCGGCACGCCGCTGAATTTGTTGCCGTTATGGTAAATGTATTTGCCGACCAGCGCCAGCTGGGGATCTTTGGCTTCCTCGCGCACAGCCGGCATTTTTTCGTAATAACGACCGAGCGCGATCATTTCATCGTCGGTTAATTTGGCCACCATCTCGGCCATTGCGGTGCTCTTGCGCTCCCCCGTTTTGAACGCTTTGAGTTGTTTGGCCAGATATTCCGCATTTTGGCCCGCCAGGCGGGGAAAGATCTCGCTGGTGGATTCGCCATTTTCGCCGTGGCACATAAAACATGTGCCATTAGCGATTTTACGCGCGCGGGCTTCATCAGCCTGAGCCCACACCGCTGTGGCGCTGGCCATTGCGATCAGCACGGCTAGGGGTCGCAAGCTACGCCGCCAAACAGACGCTCGGTTAACGCTCATGGCACCTTGCTTCATGCAATTGGAATTCCAATGTGCAACCATGCTTATATGAATATTGCACCAAAGAGAAAACCCCAGAGCCATCGGGGGCTCCTTTGTTCGGTGGAGCGGCCCCGATGACTCAAAGGGCAGCGGATCAGGCCAGCGTATCGGCCCAGATGTTGCGCGCCCAGGCGAGCGCGTAGCGACCTTCAAGCTCGCTGGCGCGCGTGGAGACGCCGCCTGAGCCAGGCACCGTCAGCATGGTTTTCTTCTCGGGGTCGTAGCGATGGACGCTGGCCACGTGCACCACGTCCTCGTCCGTGACGAAGCTGTAGCAGGTGTTGGCGTAGAGCGGCTGCTTGGGCGGCTCTTTGCCCATCAGCAGGCTGACCACCGCCGCCGCGCAGGTCTTGCCGTGTTGGTTGGCCATGTGACCCGATTTCGGCATCGCAGGCGCGATTTGAATGGCGTCACCCAACACGTGGACGTTTTTCACCGCCACCGACTCCATGGTCAGGAAGTCCACTTCACACCATCGCTTGTTGGCCGTGGCCAGGCCCATTTGCACGGCGATGTCGGCCGCGCGCATGTTCGGCAAGACGTTGAGCACTGTGCCTTTGAAATCGTCGTTGAATTCGAACTTCAGCGTCTTGGCGGCCACATCCACATCGACCACGCGGTGCTTCGGGCGATATTCAATGATGCCTTTGTAGTGTTCTTCCCAGGCCTTTTTGAACAGCGCCGGTTTGGAGGTGACGTCGTCGTTGGCGTCAAAGATGATGACCTTGCTCTTGGGCTTGGCTTTTTTGAAGTAATGCGCCACCATGCAGGCGCGCTCATAGGGTCCAGGCGGGCACCGGTAAGGCGCCAGCGGAATAGCCAGCGCATAGACGCCGCCGTCGGGCATGGCCTCCAGCTGCTTGCGCAGCGCCACCGTCTGCGGGCCGGCTTTCCAGGCGTGCAGCACTTGGTCTTGCGCGCCCGGGCGATTCATGCCCGGCAGCGTTTCCCACATAAAATCGATGCCGGGCGACACGATCAGCCGGTCGTATTTCACTTCGCCCCCACCGGCCAGCTTGACCACGCGTTTGTCCGGATCCACCGCGGTGGCGCGGTCGCGGATGATTTTGACGCCGTGGCGCTTGGCCAGATTGTCATACGGCACGGTGATGTCGCTCATCTGCTTCAAGCCGCCGATCACCAGGTTGGAGATCGGGCACGAGACAAACGCCTCGTTCGGCTCAATCAGCGTGACCTGCACCTTGCCCTCGGAGAACATGCGCGTGTATTTGGCCGCGGTAGCCCCGCCGTAGCCGCCGCCGATGACGACCACATGCGGGCTGCCGGCTCCGCCTACGGCGGGCGCGGCGCAGCCGCCCAGCAAACCCAGAGAACCTAACGCCGAACCAGCGGCGACGGTGGAAACGAATTGGCGACGTTGCATCATGGCAGGTTCTCCTCAAGGTTTATTTTTTCTGGGCGGCGAAGTAAGCGGCAATGGCGCGCAGCTCGTCGTCGGTGTAGCCCTTGGCGATCTGGTGCATGATGGTGGCGGGCTTGCGTCCGGCTTTGAAGTCCAGCAGCGCCTTGGTCATGTCATCGGCGTTTTTGCCGGCCAGCGCTTCCATGCCGGGCTGGGCATGACCGTTGGTGCCATGGCAGTTGGCGCAGGCGGCAGCCCAAACTTTGACTTGATCGACCTGGGCCTGGGCTGAGCCCATGGCCACCGCGGCTGCTGCACATGCAAGGGCGGTTCGCACGATGTTCATCGGGGTGTGCTCCTCTGGGGGGTTGGGTTATCGTGGGCAGTAAGAAACGCGAGGTGTGACAGTCATGCGATGTGTATCACGACTGACTGATATTCGGAATCAGGGTTTGCGCTAGATCAAGTTTGTGCATGTCCGAAACGGGTAAGGGGTATGGCGCATGCGGTCTAGGCCAGCAGCGCCTGAGCAAACTCGCGCGCGTCAAAGGGTTGCAAGTCCTCCAGCTTTTCGCCGATGCCGATGAAATAAACCGGCAGCACGCGCTGCTGTTCGCGCGCCCACTGCGCGATCGCACACAGCACGCCGCCCTTGGCGGTGCCGTCCAGCTTGGTGACGATGAGGCCGGTGAGGCCCAGCGCCGCGTCGAACGCCTTGACCTGCGCCAGGGCGTTTTGGCCGGTGTGGCCGTCCAGCACCAGCAGCACCTCGTGCGGCGCGCCCGGCTCGGCCTTGGCCACCACGCGCTTGACCTTGCGCAGCTCCTCCATCAGGTGCAGCTGCGTTGGCAGCCGCCCGGCGGTGTCCACAATGACCACATCCTTGCCGCGCGCGCGGCCGGCGCTGACGGCGTCGAACGCCACTGCAGCTGGGTCGCCGCCGGCTTGCGCGACGATGTCCACCCCGTTGCGTTCGGCCCAGACGCCCAGCTGCTCGCGCGCGGCGGCGCGGAAGGTGTCGGCGGCGGCCAGTAGCACAGTGGCGCCGTGCTGCGCCAAGTGCCAGGTCAATTTGCCGATGGTGGTGGTCTTGCCGGCGCCGTTGACGCCGGCCACCATCCAGACGGTGGGGCCGTCGGGCTGCGCGCCGACCTCCAGCGCCTTCTGCAGCGGCTGCAGCCAGTCGGCGATCACGTCCACCAGCAGCGCGCGCACGTGCACCGCGTCGCTGGCGCGCGCCTGGCGCACGCGCCGGCGCAGGTCGTCCAGTAGTGCCTGCGTCGCCGGCGCGCCAGCGTCGGCCAGCAGCAGCGCGGTCTCCAGCTCCTCATACAGCGTCTCGTCGATGCGCGCGCCGGCGAACACCGCCGACAGGCTGGCGCCGGTCTTCTTGAGGCCCTCCCGCAGGCGGCCGAGCCAGCCCTGGCGCGTGGCGGCGCTGGCCGCGCCAGGTGCGGCGGCCTCGGCCTCAGCAGCGGCGGTCGGGGCGGGCCTGGCAGGCAAGGGGGGCGCGGCGGTTGGGGCAGATGTCGCCTCGGACGAGGCCAGGGCCGGAACCAGCGCCGAATCCGTCTGAGTCGAGGTTGCCGTGGCCCCGGTCTGCGGCGTGGCTGGGCCGGCGCCATCGGGGGGC
>NZ_VJNB01000010.1 GCF_007556595.1 Tepidimonas alkaliphilus | reverse complement strand
CCGGCGTGCAGCAGCCCGGCCGGCCCGCGCTACCGCGGGCGCTTCGCGCCGTCGCCGACCGGGCTGCTGCACGCCGGCTCGCTGGTGGCGGCGCTGGCCAGCTGGCTGGACGCGCGCGCGCACGGCGGCGCATGGCTGGTGCGCCTGGAGGACGTCGATGCGCCGCGCTGCGTGCCGGGCGCGGGCGAGGCCATTCTGGCGCAGCTGGCGGCCTGCGGGCTGGAGCCGGACGAGCCGGTCGAGTGGCAGTCGCGGCGCGGCGCGCTCTACGAGGCGGCGCTGCAACAGCTGGTGGCGCGCGGCTGGGCCTACCCATGCGCCTGCACGCGCCAAGCCATCGAGGCCGCCTGGGCCGTGCGCGGCGTGCGGCGCCAGCGCCACGCCGTGCTGCCGTACCCCGGCACCTGCCGCCCCGAGCGTGGCGGCCTGCGCGGGCGCGCGCCGCGCGCCTGGCGGCTGCACGTCGGGCGCGTCATCGCCGAGCTCGGCCTGCCGGTGCCGCTGGCGTGGCACGACCGGCGCCTCGGGCCGCAAGCGCAGGATGTGGAGGCCGAGGTCGGCGACTTCGTGCTCAAGCGCGCCGACGGACTGTGGGCCTATCAGCTCGCCGTGGTGGTGGACGACGCGGCGCAGGGCATCAGCGACGTCGTGCGCGGCGAGGACCTGGCCGACAACACGCCGCGCCAGATCGTCCTGCAACGGGCGCTGGGCCTGCCGACGCCGCGCCACCTGCACACGCCGCTGGTGCGCGGCGCCAATGGCGAAAAGCTCTCCAAGCAGAACGGCGCACAGCCGCTGGACCTGCGCGACCCGCTGGCGGCGCTGGCCGCAGCCGCCGCGGTGCTGGGGCTGCCGCCGCCCTCTGGCGGGCTGCATGAAGCGCTGCAGGGATGGGTCAAGCCGTGGCGCCTGCGCTGGTCGCAACCCGGCGCGCGGGATGCAGGCAGCCCGTCTCTACAATCAGGCTCGTGACCGAACCAACGCTACCCGCCCCTGAAGCTGCAACGGCGTCGCCCGGCATTGCCCACCCGAAAACCGTGCGCAGCTTCGTGCGCCGCGCGGGCCGCACCACGCGCGCGCAGGCCCGCGCCTTGGTGGAGCTCGGGCCGCGCTTCGTGCTGCCCTACCGCCCGCACCCCTTGGATCCGCAGGCCGTCTTTGGCCGCCGCGCGCCGCTGATCCTGGAAATCGGCTTTGGCATGGGCGAGGCCACGGCGCAGATCGCGCGCAGCCGCCCAGACGAGGACTTCCTCGGCTGCGAGGTGCACGAGCCCGGCGTCGGCGCGCTGCTCAAGCGCATCGGGGAGCTTGCGCTGACCAACGTGCGCATCGTGCAGCACGACGCGGTGGAAGTGTTGCAGCACATGATCGCGCCGCAGCAGCTCGACGGGGTGCACATCTTCTTCCCCGACCCGTGGCACAAAAAGCGCCACCACAAGCGCCGCCTGATCCAGCCGCCGTTCGTCGCGCTGCTGACGAGCCGCCTCAAGCCCGGCGGCTACGTGCACTGCGCCACCGACTGGCAACCCTACGCCGAGCAGATGCTGGAGGTGCTGTCGGCCGAGCCAAAGTTGGCCAATGCCAGCTCCGACCCGACGCTCGGCGGCTACGCGCCGCGGCCCGGCTACCGGCCCCCGACCAAGTTCGAGCAGCGCGGCCTGCGGCTCGGCCACGGGGTGTGGGACCTGATCTTCCGCCGCCGCGATGAATGAGGCCGCGCTGTGGGCTGAGCTGCACGCGCTGGCGCAGCGCGCGGTGGGCCTGTCCGACCCCAACCCGCGCGTGGCCTGCCGGCTGGTGCTGGCGGACGGGCGCGCCTTCGACGGCCACACGCAGGAGGCCGGCGGGCCGCACGCCGAGGTGATGGCGCTGCGCGCCGCGCAGGCCGCCGGCGCCGACGTGCACGGCGCCACCGCCTGGGTGACGCTGGAGCCGTGCAGCCACCACGGCCGCACCCCGCCGTGCTGCGACGCGCTGGTGGCCGCGGGCGTGGCGCGCGTGGTGGTGGCCGCCATCGACCCCAACCCGCGTGTGGCGGGCCGGGGCGTGCAGCGCCTGCGCGCCGCCGGCATACGGGTGGACGTGCTCAGCCCCGACCACCCGGCGGCGGTGGCCACGCGCGAGCTCAACATCGGCTTCTGGAGCCGCATGGTGCGCGGCCGCCCATGGGTGCGGATGAAGGTGGCGGCGTCGCTGGACGGCGCCACGGCGCTGGCCAACGGCACGAGCCAGTGGATCACCGGCGCCGCCGCACGCGCCGATGGCCACGCCTGGCGACGCCGCGCCGGCGCGCTGCTGACCGGCATCGGCACCGTGCGCGCCGACAACCCGCGGCTGGACGTACGGCTGGTGCCGACCGCGCGCCAGCCGCTGCGCGCGGTGCTGGATTCGGCGCTGGAGATCGACCCGGCGGCGCGCATCCTGCAGCCGCCCGGCGCCGTGCTGCTCTACACCGCGCAGGACGAGGCCGCGCGCGCGGCGGCGCAGGCCCGGCGCGCTGTGCTGCAAGCGCAGGGCGTGACGATCGTGGACTTGCCCGGCCCGCCGAAGACGCCGGGCGGCGCGCCGAAGGTCGATCTGGCGGCGGTGCTGGCGGACCTGGCCGCGCGCGAGGTCAACGAGCTGCACCTCGAGGCTGGCTCCAAGCTCAACGCCTCGTGGTGGCGCGCCGGGCTGGTGGATGAGCTGCTGCTGTACCTGGCGCCACGGCTGCTCGGCCCGGGCGAGCCGCTGGCGGCGCTGCCGCCATTGGCGCAGCTGGACGACGGCGTGCGGCTGCGCTACGTGGATGTGGCCCCAATCGGCGACGACCTGCGGCTGCTGGCGCGCGTGCCGGGGCGCGAGCCTTGGACGACCTGATGGCCCGCCCGCCGCGCCCCGCTTCAATCGCGCTACGCCACGGCGTCAGCCCCAGCTGCCTGGCGCTGCCACGGCTGCGCCACTGCCCCTGGCCAACGCTGCTGGACTGCCTGGCTGAGCGCATGCCGCATGTACCGCGCGAGGTCTGGCGCGCACGCTTGCAACGCGGCGAGGTGCTGGATGAGCGCGGGCAGCCGCTGCATGAGCGCACGCCCTACCTGCACGGCCAGCGCATTTATTACTGGCGCGAGGTGGCGCAGGAGACGCCCATCCCGTTCGAGGCCGAGATCCTCTTCCGCGACGCGCACCTGCTGGTGGTGGACAAGCCGCACTTTCTGCCGGTCACGCCCGGCGGGCGCTACGTGCGCGAGACGCTGCTGGTGCGGCTGAAGGCGATGCTCGACCTGCCCGAGCTCAGCCCGCTGCACCGCATCGACCGCGATACCGCCGGGCTGGTGCTGTTCAGCGTCAGGGCCGCCGACCGCGACGCTTACCAGCGGCTGTTCCGCGAGCGCCGCATCGACAAGGAATACGAGGCGATCGCGCCGTGGCGCGGCGACCTGCCGTGGCCGCAGCGGCGCGTGAGCCACCTGCGCGAGGACGAGGCCGCCTTCTTCCGCATGCGCGAGGCCAGTCCCGCCGAGGTCCTGCCGCCCAACAGCGAGACCTGGATCGAGCCGATCGAGCGGCTCGGCCCCGAGGGTCGCTGGGCGCGCTGGCGGCTGCGCCCCGTCACCGGCAAGCGCCACCAGCTGCGCGTGCACATGGCGGCGCTGGGCGCACCGATCTTGGGCGACCCGTTCTACCCCGAGGTGCGCCGCGGCCCGCACGAGTCCGACGACCACGCCGAGCCGCTGCGCCTGCTGGCGCGCGCCATGGCCTTTGACGACCCCGTCACCGGCCAGCGGCGCCGCTTCGAGAGCCGGCGCGCGCTGGCCCCGCCG
Source organism: Tepidimonas alkaliphilus (assembly GCF_007556595.1). GTDB lineage: Bacteria > Pseudomonadota > Gammaproteobacteria > Burkholderiales > Burkholderiaceae_C > Tepidimonas > Tepidimonas alkaliphila. The sequence goes on along the minus strand of NZ_VJNB01000010.1, from coordinate 91,116 downwards.
ACTCACTGCTCATGACCCAGCGCGTAGCCGCGCTCGCCGTCGAAGGTGCAGAGGTTTTCGGTCTTGATGACGTCGATGCCGCGCACCACCTTCCACCAGCTGCGCACGCTGGAGGCGGTGGTGCGGCTCGGCTCGATCACGCGCGCGGCGCAGGAGCTGCACCTGACGCAGCCGACCGTCTCGGCCCAGATCCACGAGCTGCAGCAGGCGCTGGACGCGGTGCTGGTGGAGCCGGCCGGCCGCGGCATCCGCCCGACCGAGGCGGCGCAGCTGCTGCGCGCGGCGGCGCTGGACATGTTCGCGCGCTGGCAGCGCTTCGAGGACGAGCTGCAGGCGCTGCACGGGCTGGAGCGCGGCGTGCTGCGCATCGCCGGCGTCACCACCACCGAGTACTTCATCGCCCAGTGGCTGCACCGCTACACCACCGAGCACCCGGGCATCGACATCGAGCTGGCCGTGGACAACCGCGACGCCGTGGTGCGCCGCCTGCGCGAGGAGGCCATCGAGCTGGCGGTGATGATGATGCCGCCGGAGCAGCCGCCGCTGGAAGGCGTGCCGCTGATGGACAACCCGCTGGTGCTGATCGCGCCGCTCGATCACCCGTGGACGCGGCTGGCGCGCGTGCCGCGGCGGATGCTGGACGGCGCGCCGCTGCTGCTGCGCGAGCCGGGCTCCGGCACCCGGCTGGCCACCGAGGCGTGGCTGCGCGCGCAGGGACGCCAGCCGCAGATCCGCGCCACGCTCGGCAGCAACGAGGCCATCAAGCACGCCGTGGCCGCGGGGCTCGGGGTGGCGTTCCTGTCGCGCCACGCGCTGGCCGACGACCCGGCGCGCGACGGCGTGGTGATCGTGCCGATGGCCGGCACGCCGATCCAGCGGCAGTGGATGCTGGTGTGGCGGCGCGACCGCCGCCTGTCGCTGGCGGCGCGGCGCTTCGTCGAGCACATGCGCGCGCAGCCGCCGCAGCCGCCCGCGACGACGCCGGCTTCACCCGCCCCGGCGCCGCCCGGGGACACCGGTCAGGCCGTCTGAGCGAGGCCGAGGCGCGCCTGCACCCAGCCTGCCACGCCTTCCAGCGCCGCCGGCAGCGCGGCGACGTCGCTGCCGCCGGCCATCGCCAGATCCGGCTTGCCGCCGCCCTTGCCGCCGACCCGCGCCGCCAGCGCACCGACCAGCTCGCCGGCCTTGACGCCCTGCGCCACCAGGTCCGGCGTCACGCCGGCGCACAGCTGCACTTTGCCGCCTTCCAAGCTGGCCAGCACCACCACCGCGCGGCCCAGCTTGGTTTTCAAGCGATCGACCGCCTCGCGCAGCACCTTGGCGTCCGCCCCGTCCAGCCGCGCGGCCAGCACGCGCGCATCGCCCACCGCCACCGCCTGCGCAGCCAGCTCGTCGGCCTGCGCGCCAGCCAGCTTGCCCTTGAGCGCCTCGACGGCCTTCTCCAGCTCGCGCATGCGCTGCTGCACCTGCTCGATGCGCGCCACCAGCTCCGGCGCCGGCGCCTTCAGCGCCGCCGCGGCGGCGGCCACCTGATCCTCCAGCTGCTGCAGGTAGGCCAGCGCCCGCTCGCCGGCCACCGCCTCGACGCGGCGGATGCCGGCGGCCACGCCACTTTCGGCGACGATCTTGAACAGCCCGATGTCGCCGGTGCGCGCCACGTGCGTGCCGCCGCACAGCTCGCGGCTGGAGCCGATGTCGAGCACCCGCACCGTCTCGCCGTACTTCTCGCCGAACAGCATCATCGCGCCCAGCGCCTTGGCCTGCTCCAGCGGCATCACGCGCGCCTGCGTGGCGCTGTTGGCCAGGATCTGGGCGTTGACGCGCGCCTCGATGGCGCGCAGCTGCTGCGCCGTCAGCGGCGCCGGGTGCGAGAAGTCGAAGCGCGTGCGCTCATCATCGACGAGCGAACCCTTCTGCTGCACATGCTCGCCGAGCACCTCGCGCAGCGCCTTGTGCAGCAGGTGGGTGGCGGAGTGGTGGCGCATCGTGGCGGCGCGACGCGGCCCGTCGACCTGCGCGGTGACGTGGTCGCCCACGGCGATGACGCCCTGCGCCACCACGCCGTGATGGCCGTGCACGCCGGCCTTGATTTTCTGCGTGTCGTGCACCTCGAAGCGCATCGAGCCGCTTTCCAGCACGCCGCGGTCCCCGACCTGGCCGCCGCTTTCGGCGTAGAAGGGCGTCTCGTCCAGCACCACGATGCCGCGCTGGCCGGCCTTGAGCTCGGCCACCGGCGTGCCCTCGTGGTAGAGCGCCACCACTTTGGCTTCGGCGCGCAGGTGCTCGTAGCCGACGAAGCGGTTGTCCGGGCCGGCGTAGTCGAGCACCCGCTCCATGCGGAACTTGCCCGCCGCGCGCGCCTGCTCCTTCTGGCGCTGCATCGCGGCCTCGAAGCCCTCGAGATCGACCGCCACGCCGCGCTCGCGGCAGACGTCCTGCGTCAGGTCGAGCGGAAAGCCGTAGGTGTCGTGCAGCTTGAAGGCCACCTCGCCCTCGAGCACCTCCTGGCCGCCGGCCAGCGCCGCATCCAGGATCGCCATGCCGTGCTCCAGCGTCTCGTAGAAGCGCTCCTCCTCGGCGCGCAGCACGTCCATGATGCGCTGCTGCTGCGCCGCCAGGTTCGGGTACGCCTCGCCCATCTGCGCCACCAGATCCGGCACCAGCCGGTGGAAGAACGGCGCCTTGCGCCCGAGCTTGTAGCCGTGGCGGATGGCGCGGCGGATGATGCGCCGCTGCACGTAGCCGCGCCCCTCGTTGCTCGGGATGACGCCATCGGCCACCAGGAAGGCGGTGGCGCGGATGTGGTCGGCGATCACGCGCAGGCTGGGGCTCGTGAGGTCGGTGGCGCCGGTCTCGCGCGCCGCGGCGGCGATCAGCGCGCGGAACAGGTCGATCTCGTAGTTGCTGTGCACGCCCTGCAGGATCGCGGCGATGCGCTCCAGCCCCATGCCGGTGTCCACGCACGGCGCCGGCAGCGGCCGCACCGAGCCGTCCGGCTGCATGTCGAACTGCATGAACACGTTGTTCCAGATCTCTATGTAGCGGTCGCCGTCGGCCTCCGCGCTGCCGGGCGGGCCGCCGGCCACCTCGGGGCCGTGGTCGTAGAAGATCTCCGAGCACGGGCCGCACGGGCCGGTGTCGGCCATCATCCAGAAGTTGTCGCTCTGGTACTTGCCGCCCTTGTTGTCGCCGATGCGCACGACGCGCTCGGGCGGCAGGCCGATCTCCTGGGTCCAGATGTCGTAGGACTCGTCATCCTCGTGATAGACGGTGGCCCACAGGCGCTCGGGCGGCAGCCGGAACACCTCGGTCAGCAGCTCCCACGACCACTTCAGGCTCTCGCGCTTGAAGTAGTCGCCGAACGACCAGTTGCCCAGCATCTCGAAGAAGGTGTGGTGGCGCGCGGTGTAGCCGACGTTTTCCAGGTCGTTGTGCTTGCCGCCGGCGCGCAGGCACGCCTGCACCGACGCCGCGCGCACATACGGACGCTTGTCGGTGCCGAGGAACACGTCCTTGAACTGCACCATCCCGGAGTTGGTGAACATCAGCGTCGGGTCGTTGGCCGGGATCAGCGGACTGGACGGCACCACCGTGTGCCCGCGCTGAGCGAAGAAGTCCAGGAAGGTGCGCCGGATGTCGGCAACGGTAAAGAACGGTCGATCGGCGGGTTGGCTCATGTCGGTCGGAAAGCGTGGAGCAAGCCCTTCATTCTACGAGGCCACGCGCGCCGTCGGGGCCTTCGCGACGGCGCGGCGGGCGGTCTGCCGCCGCGGCACGACCGAGCCGCGCGCCACACCGCAGCCACGGCCCGCCACCTGCCGCCTGCTGGCGCGCCCGCATAATGCCTTCCATGCGCCTCAATCTGATTCTGGCCCGCGCCGCCAACGGCGTCATCGGCTGCATCCGTGACGGCCGCCCTGCTCTGCCGTGGTATCTGCCGGAGGATCTGGCGCACTTCCGCCGCCTCACGCACGGCTGCCCGGTCATCATGGGGCGCACGACGTGGACGTCGCTGCCGCCGCGCTTTCGCCCGCTGCCTGGACGCGTCAACCTGGTGCTGACGCGCGACGCGGCGCGCGCGGCGGAGCTGGCCGCCGCCGGCGCGGCGCCGGTGGAAAGCCTCGAGGCGGCGCTGGCGCACTGCCGCACGCTGCGCGGGCCGGACGGGCAGCCGCCCGCCGAGGTGTGGGTGATCGGCGGCGCGCAGGTCTATGCCCAGGCCGAGCCGCTGGCGCGCCGCGCCATCGTCACCGAGATTGCGCGCGCCTTCGACGGCGACGCCTTCGCCCCGACGCTGGGCCCCGACTGGCGCGAGACGGCGCGCGAGCCACACGTCAGCGCCGACGGGCTGCCGTTTGCCTTCGTGACCTACGAGCGGGATGGAGCGCCGGCCTGCGCCAGCCGCTGCAGCCAGCGCCGCAGCAAGACGCGATAGCCGGGCAGCGCGGCGAAGATGGCCTCGGCCAGCGCCTCGTCGTAGGTGTGCGCCGTCAGGTTGCGATGATCCACCATGGCCAGCGCCTGCCGCGCCTCCTCCTCGGTCAGCAGGCCGTTTTCGAAGCAGGCCCGCACCACCGGCTTCGGCGAAGCCAGCTCGACACCGAAATGCTGCTGCAGCACGGCCTGCGCCGCCTTCCAGACCGCCTCGAAGGTGTATTCGAAACGCTGGATGGAGGCGTCCCGCAGGAGCGGCGAGAACGGCTCGGCGGCCAACTCCTCCAGCGTCGCCAGGGCCCGGTCGGCGACCTCCAGCCGCCGCGTCAGCCGGTCCATGGGACGCCCTCGCGCTCGATCGCCTGCCGCAGCGCCGGGCCGGCACGCGCATGGTCCACCAAATCGATGCGGAACGGAACGCTGGAGGCTTCCAGCGCCTCGCGCAGGGCGGCCAGCTCATCCGCCGGCAACGGACTCCCCGCGCACAGGGCGAGGTCGATATCCGACTGCGGGCGCGCGTCCCCGCGCGCCCGCGAGCCGAACAGGCGCACTTGCGCCCCGTGGCGGCGCGCCACCGGCATCAGCAATCCGAGGATGACAGCCCGATCGCGCGGATCGAGACCGTCCCAGCCAACCTTGGCATTCATGCGGGCCATTGTAGGGGCCGGACGTCGCCCGCGCACGCGCAGCCGCATCACGCCTTCGGCGGCGGGCGCAGGTAGCGCTCGTCGGACCAGGTGGCCAGCCACTGCGGGGCAAACGCCACGAACACCGCGGCGAACAAACCAGTCAGAAAGGCATCGCCCCAGGCCATCAGCCAGCGCGCCACCAGCGCTTCATGCACGCTGACGCCGTCCATCAGGTGGTGAATGCCCTCGTGGATGACGCCCGCTGCAAACAGCGCCACCGCCGTACCCAAAAAGCCGCGCCCGAGGGTGTAGATGAAGACGTTGGGCGGCAGCCAGCGCCGCAGCGCCCAGCCGATCAGCAAGGCCAAGGTCGCTGGCACCAACCCGACCCACACCCACTGCGACAGCACGGCTTCCCATGGCGCCTGCCCGAGCCACCAGACGGCCAGCGCCACCAACAGCAACACCGGCACGGCCAGCGGCCAGCCCAGCATCAACACCAGCAGGCTGGCGCCGGAAAACTGCACCGCCATGCCGCTGGGCAGCTTTTGCGGCAGCAGCCAAAACCACGGCAACAACACCAGCGCCGCCAGCGTCGGCGACAGCAAGGGCCCGCGCAGCAGCCGCCATGGCCGCACCGACAGCGCCGCCGCCAGCGCCAGCAGGCTCAGGGCAAGCTCAAGCACCCACACGTCGCCATCCTAGCGCCGCGCCGCCGCCTGCCGCTTGCGCGGCGTCAATGGCCCCTGGGCGGCCCCTGCCTTTCAACGCCCCGGCCAGCCTGGCAAGCCGCCCAGCCCCGCGCCTTTTGCGCCGCCCAGGCGCTTCATCCACTTCATCAGGCCGCCACCCTTCATCTTCTTCATCATCGCCTGCATCTGCTCAAACTCCTTCAGCAAGCGGTTGACCTCCTGCACCTGCACGCCGGCGCCGGCGGCAATGCGGCGCTTGCGGCTGGCCTTGATGATCTCGGGGTGGCGCCGCTCCTCGGGCGTCATCGCGCAGATGATGCCCTCCTTGCGGCGAAGGTCGCGCTCGGCGCGGTCGAGGTCGGCCTCGCCGGCCTTGGCCGCCAGTTGGGCTGGCAGCTTGTCCAGGAGGCTCGAGAGCCCCCCCATCTTCTTCATCTGCCGGATCTGCTCGAGGAAATCCTCCAGATCGAAGCCGCCGCTCTTGACCTTGGCGGCGAGCTTTTGCGCCTGCTGCAGGTCGACGCCGGCGGTGACCTGCTCCACCAGCGCGACGATGTCGCCCATGCCAAGGATGCGCCCGGCGTGGCGCTCGGCGTCGAACAGCTCCAGCCCGTCGATCTTTTCGCTCACGCCGGCGAACTTGATCGGCGCGCCGGTGACGGCGCGCACCGACAGCGCCGCCCCGCCGCGCGAGTCGCCGTCGAGCTTGGTCAGCACGATGCCGGTCAGCGGCAGCGCCTCCTTGAACGCACGCGCCGTGTTGACCGCGTCCTGCCCCTGCATCGCATCGACGACGAACAGCGTCTCCACAGGCTTGAGTTCGGCGTGCAGCGCGCGGATCTCCTGCATCATCGCCTCGTCGATCGCCAGGCGCCCGGCGGTGTCGACGATCAGCACGTCGAAGTAGTGCCTGCGCGCATGGTCCAGCGCCGCGCGCGCAATCTCCAGCGGCTTCTGATCCGGCGAACTCGGAAACCACTCCGCCCCGGCCTGCCTCGTCACCGTGCGCAACTGCTCGATCGCCGCCGGGCGGTAGACATCGCCGCTGACGGTGAGCACTTTCTTCCTGCGCCGCTCGATCAGCCACTTGGCCAGCTTGGCGGTGGTGGTGGTCTTGCCGGCGCCCTGCAGGCCGGCCATCAGGATCACCGCCGGCGGCTGGGTGGCCAGGTTGACGTCGGCCACGCCCTCGCCCATCGTGGCGGCCAGTTCCCGGTGGATGATGCCGACCAGCGCCTGACCCGGCGTGAGCGAGCCGACCACCTCCTGCCCCAGCGCCTTGTCCTTGACGCGGGCGATGAAGTCGCGCACCACCGGCAGCGCGACGTCGGCCTCCAGCAGCGCCATGCGCACCTCGCGCAGCATGTCCTGCACGTTGGCCTCGGTGATGCGGGCCTGCCCGCGGATCTGCTTGACCAGGCGCGACAGTTTTTCGGTCAGGGCGGAAGCCATGTCATGGCCCTTCGTTACACTAGGCGAATGATTGTATCGGCGAGCCCTTGGTGGTTGTGGGCCCCCGCGCTGGGCGCGGCGGCCGGCTACGGCGCGCTGTCGCTGTGGGCGGCCCGCCTGCGATCCCACCATCTCACGCTGCTCGTGTGGGCGACGTTGGTGCTGCATGGGCTGGCGTTGGCGGCCTCGTTCAGCGCCACCCCGGCCCGGTTCGGCTTTGCGCCGACGCTGTCGGTCACCGCGTGGCTGGTGCTGGCCGTTTATGCGCTGGAAACGCAGCTCTACCCGCAACTTGCGGCGCGCTGGACCTTGGCGGGCTTGGGCGTGCCGGCGGTGCTGCTGGCGCTGTGGTTTCCCGGCACGGTCGTGCCTTCGCTGTCGTCGCCCTGGCTGCCGCTGCACTGGGCGCTGGGCTTTGCTTCTTACGGCCTGCTGGGCGCGGCGGTGGCGCACGGCTGGATGACGCAGCGCACTGAGGCCGCCATCCGCGCCGGCGGCATGCAACCCACCGCGTTGCCGTTGCTGGCGCTGGAGCGGCTGACGTTTCGCTTCGTGTGGGCCGCGTTTGCCTTGCTGACGCTGACCCTGATCGCGGGCTGGATTTTTACCAGCCTGATGGGGCCGGCGGCGCGCTGGATCACCCACAAATCGGTGTTCACAGCCCTTTCGTGGGCCGTGCTGGGCGCGCTGCTGTGGGGGCGCTGGCGCTGGGGCTGGCGCGGACGGCTGGCGGTGCGCATGCTCTACGCCGCGGGCGTGCTGCTGTTGCTGGGCTACGTCGGCTCGCACTTCGTGCTCGAAGTGATTCTGCACCGCGGCGTGTGAACGCGACGGACATCGGCCATGCAACCGTTGCTGAAGTGGCTGCTGGTGTTGGCGGTGTTGGCGGGCGGCTGGCTGTGGTGGCGGCGCTCGCGCAGGCTGCGCTCCCGCGCCTGCGCCCCGAGGCAGACCACCCCCGACACCCCCCAAGCCATGGTGCGCTGCCTGCACTGCGGGCTGCACCTGCCGGCCACGGAAGCGGTGCGCGGCGCCCTCGGCGCGTATTGCAGCCATGAACACCGGCGGCTGTCCGAAGGCTGAAGGCGGCGCGGCGCGCTGGACGCCCGTATGGGCTGCGCACGCCGAGACTCCATTCGCCGAGCCTGCCCCTGCCGAGGCGCCAGCCCGTCTGTGGCAGCCGCTGATGACCGCGCGCCTGGTGCTGGCGCTGGCGCTGTTGTTGCTCAGCGTCTTGGGCTGGCTGTCAGGCCAAACGCCGCCTTGGATTGCCGGCCTGTGCGCGCTGCTGGTGGCCATCACCGCGGCCAGTCTGACGTTGCCGCCGGCTTTGCCCGAGGCCAACGCCTGGTCGGGCCGCTGGCTGCTGACCGTGTGGGCCGACTTGGCTGTCTTCGCCCTGCTGGAACACCTCACGCCCGCCGGGGTGAATTTCACGCCGCTGTTCGTCTGGCCCGTGTTGCTGGCCGCGGTGCTCGGCCCGCGCGTGTTGGCGCTTGGGGTGGCGTCGGCCGCCACCCTGTTGCTGTTGGCGCGGGCCTGGCAGCTGGAGCCGGTGGCGGGCAACGCAGCTTGGCTGCAAGCCGCCGTGACCGGCACCGGCTTGTTGCTGGTGGCGTTGCTGGCCAGCCATCTGACCGCCCGGTTGGCGGGCGAGACCGCCGCCGCACGGCGCAGCCATGCGCAGGCGCAGCTGCAGGCCGAAGTCAATCGGCTGATCGCCGGCGCGTTGGCTGAAGGCATTGTGGTCGTCGATGGACACGCCGGCTGCCCGCGCTACCTCAACCCCGCCGCGGCGCGCATGCTAGGGGTGCCGCAGCCGCAGGCTGCTTCCACGGAGGCTGTCGAGCGGGTCACCGCCACCCCCGCCTGGCGCGAGCTGCTGCGCTGGCTGGCCGAGCTGCAGACCAGCGAGCCCTGCACGGTGCGCCACGGCGTGCTGCCCCACCCCGACGGACGCAGCCAACGCGTGCGGGTGCAAATTCAAACCGCACGCGGGCCCGATGGCTTGACGGCGCACCTGCTGGTGTTGCAGGACTTGCAAGCGCTCGAGCTGCGCATTCACACCGAAAAGCTGGCCGCCATGGGGCGGGTCTCGGCCGCCATCGCGCATGAAATCCGCAACCCCTTGGCGGCCATTGCGCAAGCATGCGCGCTGTTGCAAGAGGAGGCCAGTCCGGCATCGCCTGGGTTGCTGAAGGTCATCGACCAGAACGTGCGGCGCATCAACCGCACCATCAGCGATGTGCTGGAAGCGGCGCGCGCGCCCCAGCCTCACGATACCCCTGCGACGGTCTTGGCGTTGGACGAAGCGGTGGACGCCGTCTTGGCCGACTGGCTGGCGCAGCGTCCGCAAGGCGCGCGGCTGGTGCGCGTGCGCGAAGCAGGCGACGCCGGCATTGGCTTCGACGCCGAGCATTTGCGTCGGGTGCTGGTGAACTTGCTGGACAACGCCGACCGCCACGCCAGCGCCGCCGCCGGCGCCATCCGGGTGGAAAGCGCCGCCTGTGGCGCGCGCGTTCGGCTGACGGTCTGGAGCGACAGCGCCCCGTTGGATCCCGCCATGCGCCAACACCTGTTCGAGCCATTTGCCAGCTCGGACAGCCGCTCCAGCGGGCTGGGGCTTTACCTCTCGCGCGAGCTGTGCCGCCGCTATCATGCGGAGTTGACGCACGGCGTGGCCGAACGGCAGGGGCGCCTTGGCAACGCGTTCACCCTCGATGCGCCGTTGGCGCATCCCGAGGCGTGCGTCGACGCCCGCATGGGGGCGACATGACCGTCAGCGATGTCTGGGCCCAACCTTTTGATCGTTGAAGATGAGCCGGACCTGCGCCAGCTCTACGCGCTGGCGTTGACCAAAGTCGGTCAAGCGGCGGACGAAGCGGCTGACTTGGCCACCGCGCGCGCGCGGCTGGCCCAACGCCACTACCGCGTGGTGCTGACCGACATGCGCCTGCCCGACGGCAGCGGCCTGGACTTGCTGCGCGAGCTGACCGCTCAGGCTCGACCCGAGCGGGCCATCGTCATCACCGCTTATGGCTCCGCCGACAACGCCGTGCAGGCGCTCAAAGCTGGGGCGTTCGACTACCTGACCAAGCCGGTCTCGCCGGCGCGCCTGCGGCAGGCCGTCACCGCCGCGCTGCAGGCGCAGCCGGATGCCGCCAGCCCATCCCCGCCAGCCGTTGACGCAGCGCCCGAAGCGCTGCAACGCCTGATCGGATCCTCCGCCGCCATGCAAGCCGTGCGCGTCACCATCCAGCGCGTGGCGCGCACCATGGCGCCGGTGTTGATCAGCGGCGAGTCGGGTACCGGCAAAGAATTGATCGCGCGCGCATTGCACGCCTGCAGCCACCGCGCCCAAGGCCCATTCGTGGCGGTCAACTGTGGCGCCATTCCGCCGGAGTTGCTGGAAAGCGAGCTCTTTGGCCACAAGCGCGGCGCGTTCACCGGCGCCAGCAGCGACCGCGCCGGGCTGTTTCAGGCGGCGCACGGCGGCACGTTGTTTTTGGACGAGGTGGCCGACTTGCCGCTGCCGATGCAGGTCAAATTGCTGCGCGCGTTGCAGGAACGCGCTGTGCGTCCCGTGGGGGCGGCAAGCGAGGAGCCGGTCGATGTGCGCATCGTCAGCGCCACGCACAAAAACCTCAACCGCCTGGTGCAGGAGGGTCGCTTCCGCCATGATCTTTACTACCGTCTCAACGTCATCCCCATCCAGGCTCCGGCGCTGCGCGAGCACCGGCAAGATTTGCCGGAATTGGCTCAAGCTATCCTGCAGCGTTTGGCGCAACGCGACGGCCTGCACCCTGTGCCGCGTCTGACGGAGGCGGCGCTGCAGCGGCTGCAACCCTACCCGTTCCCGGGCAATGTGCGCGAGCTGGAAAACCTGCTGGAGCGCGCCGTGGCGCTGCACCCAGGGCCGGTGCTGGATGCCGACGCCTTGGATCTACCTGCCAGCGCTACACCCATCGAGCCCCCGCCGGATCCATCCCGCCCCGCAGCCAGCCTCTGCTGCGACGATGAAGCGCCGCTGCCGCGCGCGCAATTGCAGGCGATGCTGGAGCGCAACCGCTGGAACCAGTCGCGCACCGCGCGCGAGCTGGGCTGGACGTTGGCCAAACTGCGCTACTGGATGCAGCGGCTGGGGCTCGGCTGAGCGCTGCAGGTGTCGAACCCCGGGCCGCCGCGGTCAAGCCCGCCGCTGCCACACCGCGGCAAAAAAACCATCGCAGCCGTGACGGTGCGGCCACAGCCGCAGGTAGGGCCCCTGCACCAAGTCCGCCGCCTTCGGCACGCGAGCCTCTTGCAGCAGGTCGAGCGCTGGCAAGCGCTGAAAACGGCTGCCGTGCAGGGCGTCAAAGTCCGCAGCCACCGACTCATTTTCTTCGGGCAGCAGGCTGCAGGTGGCATAGACCAGCCGCCCGCCGGGGCGCACCAGGCGGGCCGCCGCGGCCAGGATACGCCGCTGCAGCTCGGCGTGCTGCGCGACGCTGGCCGGATCATGACGCCACGCCAGCTCCGGGTGGCGCCGCAGCGTGCCGTTGCCGGTGCACGGCGCATCGACCAGCACGCGATCCACCTTGCCGCTCAAGCGATCCAGCCGCTCGTCGCGTTCGTCGGCGATTTGCATGCTGACCACCAGCGTCAGCCCCGCGCGAGCCAGACGGGGCGTCAAGGCCAGCAGACGCCGCGCGCTGACATCGAAGGCATACAGCCGGCCTTCATCGCGCATCTGCGCGCCCAGCGCCAGGGTTTTGCCGCCGGCGCCGGCGCAAAAATCCACCACCGTCTCGCCGCGGCGCGCGCCCACCAGCGCCACGATGAGCTGCGAGCCTTCGTCTTGCACCTCGACCCAGCCCTGCTCATAGGGGGGCAGACCTGCCAGACGCGCGCGTTGCGGCAGACGCAAGCCATGCGGGGCGTAGGGGGTCGGCTCAGCGGGCAAGCCCAGCGCCTGCAACGCGGCCAGAGCTTGCTCGCGGCGAACCTGCAAGGCGTTGACGCGCAAATCCACCGGCGCCGGGGTCTGCAGCGCCTGCACCAGCAACGGCCACTCCGAGGTCGCAAGCTGCGGCTGCAAGCGCTCGATCAACCACGCGGGCAGCCCCCAGCGCTCGCACGGGGCCGCCCCGGTCAGATCGACGCGGGCCGCTTGCGCCTGCAAGCGCTGCACCTCTTGCGCCGCAGCAGGGTCGGCATCGCGCAGCGCCTCCAGCGCCGATGCCGGCCAGGCCAGCGCCATCACCGCGCGGCACGCCTGCGCATCCGCGCGCAGCGCCGCCAGTTCCAGCGGCGCGGCGGGTCGCCCGCTGAGCCGCCGCGCCAGGCCGTGCCAGCGCGACAGCGCGCGCAGCGCCGCATACAGCGTATCCCCCAACGCCTGGCGCAGGCGGGAGCCCACCCGGCGCGGCCCCTGCCCCAGCGTCTGCGCCAGCACCGCATCGGGCGGCTGGCGAAACGCCAGTGTCTGTTGCAGCAACTGCGCCGCCAGTTGCAGCGGCGGCGCCGGCGGCGGCGCCGCGCGGCGCCAACGAGAAGCGCGAGCCTGGCTCATAGGTCGATTGTCGCCCAGCCAGACCTACCCCTCGAATTGGCACCCCCACCGCTGCCGGATAATCGCGCCCCATGCCAGACCTCGCCTCCGAAGTGCGCCGCCGGCGCACCTTTGCCATCATCTCGCACCCCGACGCAGGCAAGACCACGCTGACCGAAAAGCTGCTGCTGTTTTCGGGCGCCATCCACATCGCCGGCAGCGTCAAGGCGCGCAAGGCGGCGCGCCATGCCACCAGCGACTGGATGGAGATCGAAAAGCAGCGCGGCATCTCGGTGGCGAGTTCGGTGATGCAGATGGAATACCGCGACTGCGTCATCAACCTGCTGGACACGCCGGGGCACCAGGACTTCAGCGAGGACACCTACCGCGTGCTGACCGCCGTGGATGCGGCGCTGATGGTGATCGACGCCGCCAACGGCGTGGAGCCGCAGACGCGGCGGCTGCTGCAGGTCTGCCGGGCACGGAATACCCCGATCCTGACCTTCATCAACAAGATGGACCGCGAGGTCAAGGCGCCGCTGGACCTGCTGGACGAAATCGAGCGCGAGCTGGGCATGTCGGTGGTGCCGTTCACCTGGCCGGTCGGCATGGGCAAGCTCTTCCACGGCGTGTGGGACCGCCGCGCCGAGCAGATGCGCGTCTTCGCCCCCGGCCAGGACCGCCGCGGCGGCGACGAGGAGATCCTCGCGGGCCGCGACAACCCCGCCATCGCCCAGCGCTTCGGCGCCGAGTGGCAGCAGGCGCAGGAGGAGCTGGAGCTGGTGGAAGGCGCCACGCCGCCGTTTGAGCACGCGGCGTTTCTGGCCGGCACGCAGACGCCGATGTTCTTCGGCTCGGCGATCAACAACTTCGGCGTCAAGGAGGTGCTGGACGCGCTGGTCGATCTGGCCCCGCCGCCGGGGCCCAAACCCGCGCTGCAGCGCACCGTGGCGCCAACCGAGCCCAAGTTCAGCGGCGTGGTGTTCAAGATCCAGGCCAACATGGATCCGGCGCACCGCGACCGCGTGGCCTTCGTGCGCGTGGCCAGCGGCCGCTTCGAGCGCGGCATGAAGCTGCGCATCACCCGCACCGGCAAGGAGTTCAAGCCCAACACCGTGGTCTCGTTCCTGTCGCAGCGGCGCGAGCTGCTGGAGGAAGCCTACGCCGGCGACATCATCGGCATCCCGAACCACGGGCTGCTGCAGCTGGGCGACACGCTCACCGAGGGCGAGGCGCTGCAGTTCACCGGGCTGCCGTTCTTCGCGCCGGAGATCATCCGCAGCGTCGAGGTGGCCGACCCGCTGCGCACCAAGCAGCTGCGCGCCGGCCTGCAGCAGCTCGGCGAGGAAGGCGCGATCCAGGTCTTCCGGCCGATGGCGGGCTCGGTGCTGCTGCTGGGGGCGGTGGGGCAGCTGCAGTTCGAGGTGGTGCAGCACCGGCTGGAGACCGAATACGGCGTCAAGGCGCGCATCGCCCCAAGCCCCTACCACGTGGTGCGCTGGGTGACCTGCCCGCCGGAAAACGGCGGCGTGGCGGAGCTCAAGCGCTTCATCGACGCCAACCTGCACCGCATGGCCTGGGACGCGGTGGAGGCGCCGGCCATCCTGCTCGACCACGCCGCCACGCTGCGCGCGGTGGAGGGCAACTGGCCCAAGATCCGCTTCCACGCGATGCGCGAGCACGCCGGGCTGGTGTTCCACCACGCCTGAGGGGGAGCTGCCGCGATGCGCCTGTTCGCCCCGCTCTACGACCGCGCGCTCACGTGGGCGCGCCACCCGCGCGCGCCGCGCTACCTGGGGGCGCTGAGCTTTGCCGAATCGTCGTTCTTTCCGGTGCCGCCGGACGTGATGCTGGCGCCGATGGCGCTGGCCCAGCCGCAGCGCGCCTGGCGGCTGGCGTGGCTGACCACCTGGACCTCGGTGCTGGGGGGGCTGGCGGGGTATCTCATCGGCTGGCTGGCGTTCGCGGCCATCGAGCCGTGGCTGCGCGGCAGCGGCTATTGGCCGGCCTACCAGCAGGCGGTGGCGTGGTTCGACGCCTGGGGCGCCTGGGCGGTGTTCGTTGCGGGCTTCTCGCCCATTCCTTACAAAATGTTCACGATCGCCGCCGGGGCGCTGGCCATGCCGCTGCTGCCGTTCGCGCTGGCCTCGCTCGTCGGGCGGGGGGCGCGCTTCTTTCTGGTGGCCGCGCTGATGCGCTGGGGTGGTGCGCGCATGGAGCCGCTGTTGCGCCGCCACATCGACCGCATCGGCTGGGCGGTGGTGGCGCTGGTGGTGGTGGGCGGGGCCCTCTGGGCGCTGCGCTGAAGCGGGGATCCGACGGTGGCGCCCACCGCCGCACCCGATGCGGCGCACCCCGGCGAGGACCGGCGGCGCCCGACGATGGACGTCAGGCGCCAGCGTCGCGCAGCCAGCGCTCGATGGCGCGCGGGTAGATCAGGTGCTCCTGCGTCAGCACGCGCGCGGCCAGCGCCTCGGGCGTGTCGCCGGGCAGGATCGGCACCACCGCCTGCTCCAGGATCGGGCCGTGGTCCAGCTCCGCCGTCACCAGGTGCACGGTGGCGCCGGCGAAGCGGCAGCCCGCCTCGATGGCGCGCTGGTGCGTGTGCAGCCCCGGAAAGGCCGGCAGCAGCGACGGGTGGATGTTGATGAGCCGCCCGGCGAAGCGTTCAACGAAGCCGGGCGTGAGGATACGCATGAAGCCGGCCAGCACCACCAGCGCCCGTCCGTCGGCGTCGAAGCGCGCGATCGCGTCGGCCAGCGCCGCGTCGAACGCCTCGCGGCTGGGGTAGGCCCGGTGGTCCACCACCGCGGTCGGCAGGCCCTGCCCTGCCGCCCAGGCCAGCCCCTTGGCGTCGGGCCGATTGCTGATGACGGCGGCGACGAAGGCGCCGAAGCGCTCGCGCCAGCGCTGCGCCTGCGCCGCGCGCACGATGGCCTGCATGTTGCTGCCGGCGCCGGAGATCAGGATCACCAGCGGGCGGGGGGTCGGTCGGGGGGCTGCGCTCATGGCCCGGCAGTGTAGCGGCGCGCAGCGCCGTTCTCGGCGCTGAGGTTGCGCGCCACGCCCTCGGTTCTTCGATTGCACGCTGGCTCGGCGCCGCTCAGGCATGCAGCCGCGAATGGCGCGGCAGATGCGCCATCAGGAACTCCATCTGGTCGGCCAGGATGCGCCGATTGCGCAGGATGAAGTCCTCCCACAGGCTCGGCACATACGGCGCATACAGCAGCGGCATGCGCGCTTGCTCGGGCGTGCGGTTGCCTTTGCGATGGTTGCAGGCGCGGCAGGCGGTGACCACGTTCATCCAGTGGTCGCGCCCGCCTTGCGCCAGCGGCACGATGTGCTCGCGCGTCAGCTCGCTTTCGTCAAATCGCAACCCGCAATAGGCGCACACCTGGCGGTCGCGCGCAAACAGTTTGGCGTTGGTTAGGCTCGGCACAACGTCGAACGGGTTGACGTGGCTGTGGCCGCGCGTGCCGATGATGGAGTGCACCTCCACGCAAGAGAGCTGGCCGGTGCGGGCGTTGACGCCGCCGCGGAAGGTGGCGATGCGCCCCCCGGCGACCCAGCGCACGTCGCCGGCGGCGTAGTGCAGCACCGCTTCCTGCAGCGTCAGCCAGGCTTGCGGCACCCCGTGCGCGGTGAGTTTGAGCACCCTCATAGCTGTGTCATAGTAGCGCCCTTTGCTGGGCGGCGTGTGACAGCCGCGCTCCAACCCTGCCGGGTATGAACATTGTCTATGGCTTGCACAATTTGCAGCGTCAGCCTCCGCGCGCGCGGGCGCTGACGATCGGCAACTTTGACGGCGTGCACCGCGGCCACCAGGCCATGCTGGCGCTGCTGATCCATGAGGCGCGTCAGCGTGGCCTGCCGGCCTGCGCGGTGACGTTCGAGCCACACCCGCGCGACTTTTTCGCTGCGCAGCGCCGCCAGCCGGATTGGGCACCCGCGCGCATCGCTACGCTGCGCGACAAGCTGGCCGAGCTGCGTCAATGCGGCATCGATGAATGCGTGATCCTGCCCTTCAACGCCCAGCTGGCGGCGCTGTCAGCTGAGGCGTTCGTGCACGACGTGCTGGCGCGCGCGCTGCAGGCGCGCTACGTGCTGGTCGGCGACGACTTTCGCTTCGGCGCGCAGCGTCGCGGCGACTACGCACTGCTGGACGCCTTGGGCGCTGTGCACGGCTTCGAAGTCGCGCGGATGATGAGTTTTGAGGTGCACGGTCAGCGCGTTTCCAGCTCTGCCGTGCGCGCGGCGCTGGCCAACGGCGACCTGCGCGGCGCGGCCGCGTTGCTGGGCCGGCCGTATGCCATCAGCGGCCACGTGGTGCACGGGCGCAAGCTCGGACGCGCGCTGGGCGAGACCGCGGCGGGGCGCGGCGATGGCTTTCGCACGCTGAACCTGCGTTTTCGGCACTGGAAACCGGCGGCCAGCGGTATCTTCGTCGTGCAGGTACACGGGCTGGACCCGGCGCCCGGGGCGGCGCCGCTGCCTGGCGTGGCCAACCTTGGCGTGCGGCCCTCGCTCGATGCGCGCGACGTCAACGGCGGGCGCGTGCTGCTGGAGACGCACTGCCTTGAGTGGCCGTCGCGCATCCAGCGCGCGCTCGAGCAAGCGCCGGTGCCGGGGGAAGCCTACGGTAGAATCATTCGCGTCGAGCTGCTGCACAAGCTGCACGACGAACGCCGTTACCCGAGTCTGGACGCCCTGGCAGCCGGCATCGCCCAGGACTGCGCCGACGCCCGCGCCTGGTGGTCTGCCCACGGGCCCCTTGCCGCTCACCATGAAGCCTGACCGTCCCCCCGCCGACGCGCGCGACGCCTCCCTGCCCGACTACAGCGCGACGCTGAACCTGCCCGAAACACCGTTTCCGATGCGCGGCAACCTGCCGCAGCGCGAGCCCGGCTGGGTGCGCCAGTGGGAGGAGCAGGGCCTCTACCAGCGCCTGCGCGAGGCGCGCCGCGGCGCGCCGAAGTTCATTCTGCACGATGGCCCGCCGTACGCCAACGGTCGCATCCACATCGGGCACGCGGTCAACAAGGTGCTGAAAGACATGATCGTCAAGGCGCGGCAGCTGGCGGGCTTCGACGCGCAGTATGTGCCGGGCTGGGATTGCCACGGCCTGCCGATCGAGAACGCGATCGAAAAGCTCCATGGCCGTGGCTTGAGCCGCGACGAGATGCAGGCCAAGGCGCGGGCGTTCGCCAGCGAGCAGATCGCGCTGCAGATGGCCGACTTCAAGCGGCTGGGGGTGCTGGGCGACTGGCAGCGCCCCTACCGCACGATGGACTTCCGCAACGAGGCCGAGGAGCTGCGCGCCTTCAAGCG
This sequence comes from Tepidimonas alkaliphilus, assembly GCF_007556595.1. Classification (GTDB taxonomy): domain Bacteria; phylum Pseudomonadota; class Gammaproteobacteria; order Burkholderiales; family Burkholderiaceae_C; genus Tepidimonas; species Tepidimonas alkaliphila. The sequence continues at coordinate 73,051 of NZ_VJNB01000010.1, read as the reverse complement.
CGTCATGGAGCGCGGCTTCGTCTACCGGGGCCTCAAGCCCGTGCACTGGTGCTTTGAGTGCGGCTCGTCGCTGGCGGAGTTCGAAATCGAGTATGCCGACAAGCAAAGCGCCTCGCTGGACGTCGCCTTCGAATGCGCCGAGCCGCAGCGCGTGCTGCAGGCGTTCGCCGCCGCGAGCCCGCTGCCGCACGCGGACCTGCAGGCGCTGGCCGGCCAGCCGGTGCTGGCGGTGATCTGGACCACCACCGCCTGGACCATCCCGGCCAACCAGGCGCTCAACGTCAACCCCGAGCTGCCGTATGCGCTGGTGGAGACGCCGCGCGGGCTGCTGATCCTGGCCGAGGCGCTGGTGGAGCGCTGCCTGCAGCGCTACGGCCTGCCGGGTCAGGTGCGCGCGGTGGCGCCGGGCCGGGCGCTGGATCGCATCGCGTTTCGCCACCCGCTGGCGCACGTGCACCCGGGCTACGACCGGCTCGCCCCCGTCTATCTGGCCGACTACGCCACCGCCGAGGACGGCACCGGCCTCGTGCACTCGGCGCCGGCCTACGGCGTGGAGGATTTCAACTCCTGCACCGCGCACGGGCTGGCGCTGGCCGACATCCTCAACCCGGTGCAGGGCAATGGCGTCTTCGCCGCCGAGCTGCCGCTGTTCGGCGGCTTGAGCATCTGGGATGCCGTGCCGCGCGTCATCGAGACGCTGCGCGCGGCCGACCGGCTGCTGGCCACGCAGACCATCACGCACAGCTACCCGCACTGCTGGCGCCACAAGACGCCGGTGATCTACCGCGCCGCGGCGCAGTGGTTCATCCGCATGGATGCGCCGACCGAGGCCACGCGCGGCATCTTCGCTACCGACCCGGCGCCGCGCACGCTGCGCGAGATGGCGCTGGAAGCCATCGAGCACACCCGCTTCTATCCGGAAAGCGGGCGCGCGCGCCTGCGCGACATGATCGCGCACCGGCCCGACTGGTGCATCAGCCGCCAGCGCTCTTGGGGCGTGCCGCTGCCGTTCCTGCTGCACCGCGACAGCGGGGAGCCGCACCCGCGCACGCCGGAAATCATCGACCTGGCCGCCGACGTCATCGAGCAGGGCGGCATCGAGGCGTGGAGCAAGCTGTCGGTGGCCGACATCCTGGCGCGGCTCGGCGACGCCACCGACCCGGTGCTCTACGTCAAGAGCAGCGATATCCTCGAGGTGTGGTTCGACTCCGGCACCACGCACCACACGGTGCTCAAGGGCAGCCACGCCGGCGCCGGCCACGACGAAGGCCCCGAGGCCGACCTCTACCTCGAGGGGCATGACCAGCACCGCGGCTGGTTCCACTCCTCGCTGCTGACGGCCTGCGCCATGCATGGGCGCGCGCCCTACAAAGCGCTGCTCACGCACGGCTTCACCGTGGACGGCCAAGGCCGCAAGATGAGCAAGTCGCTCGGCAACGTGGTGGCCCCGCAGGAGGTCAGCGACAAGCTCGGCGCCGAAATCATCCGCCTGTGGGTGGCCGCCACCGACTACGCTGGCGACCTGGCCATCGACGACAAAATCCTGGCGCGCGTGGTCGATGCCTACCGCCGTATCCGCAACACGCTGCGCTTTTTGCTGGCCAACACCAGCGACTTCGACCCGCAGACGCAGGCCGTGCCCGACGCGCAGCTGCTGGAAATCGACCGCTGGGCGCTGGCGCGCACGGCGCAGCTGCAGGCCGAAATCCTGGCGCACTACCACGACTACGAGTTCCACCCGGTGGTGGCCAAACTTCAGGTGTTCTGCTCCGAGGACCTGGGCGCGTTCTACCTCGACGTGCTGAAGGACCGGCTCTACACCACGGCGCCGAAGTCCTTGGCGCGCCGCAGCGCGCAGACCGCCCTGCACCGCATCCTGCACGCGATGCTGCGCTGGATGGCGCCGTTCCTGTCGTTCACCGCCGAGGAGGCGTGGGCGCTGGTTGGCCACACCCCGTCGATCTTCACCGAGACGTATCTGGCGCTGCCGACGCCGGACGAGGCGCTGCTGGCCAAGTGGGCGCGCATCCTGCAGGTGCGCGACGCCGTTAACAAGGCCATCGAGGACGAGCGCGCCGCCGGGCGCATCGGCCCGTCGCTGCAGGCGGAGGTGACGCTGACGCTGCCGCCGGAGGATCACGCGCTGCTGGCCACGCTGGGCGACGACGCGCGCTTCGTCTTCCTCGTCTCGGCGCTGACGCTGCAGCGCGGCGAGCGCCTGGCGGTGCAGGTCACGCCCTCGCCCCACGCCAAGTGCGCGCGCTGCTGGCACTGGCGCGCCGACGTCGGCCACGACCCGGCGCACCCGCACCTGTGCGGCCGCTGCACGAGCAACCTGTACGGCGCCGGTGAACCGCGCCACGCCGCCTGACGCGCCGGGATCTGTCCGTCATGGCCAAGGCGTCGTCGCGCGGCATGCTGGTCTGGCTGGGGCTGGCCGCCGCCATCGTGCTGCTGGACCAGGCCACCAAGGCGCTGATCGTGGCGCTGTTCCGCCACGGTGAGGTGCTGCCGGTCACCGGCTTCTTCAACCTCGTGCGCGTGCACAACCCCGGTGCGGCGTTTTCCTTTCTGGCCGGCGCCGGCGGCTGGCAGCGCTGGCTGTTCCTCGGCATTGGACTCGCAGCGATCGCGTTCATCCTTTGGCTGCTGCGCGCGCACCATCAGCAGCGGCTGTTCGCGTTCTCGCTGGCCTGCCTGCTGGGCGGGGCGCTGGGCAACGTGATCGACCGCGCGCTGCACGGCTACGTGGTGGACATGTTCGACTTCCACCACCGCTGGCTGGCGCCGCTGTTCGCCGGCGGGCACTACCCCGCCTTCAACGTCGCGGACGTCGCCATTACCACCGGCGCCGTCGGCCTGATCATCGACGAAATTCGACGCGTGCGCCGCAGCCGCTGACCTCGGCGCCTTGGCGCGGATGCCACAGCCGCGCCGCGCGTTGAACCATGAGCATGGGAGCTTGCGTAGAATGAGGCTCCATGCTGCGTGCCATGCGTCGCCGGGCCATGTGTCGCACCGCGGTCGCGCGGGCGCTATCCGCGTTGGCAGGCGCCAGCGCCAGCCTGGCTTGCGCGCAGTCGTTGCAATGCCACGTCGGCTGGGCCGGAGCGTCGCGGGTGTTGGTCGTGGCCCCAACCCCGGCCGATGAGCCCGCGCTGCCGTTGCTGGAGGGCGCCAACCTCAGCTTGGAAGTGATCAACCGGCTGCCGCCGGCGCCCGGAGCGGGCGTGACGGTGCGTACGCTGGGCCGCTGGCAGGGTCAGCCATATCTGCTGCACGAGGCGCACTACCTGCCGTCGGCGCCGGCGGTCGGGCCGCATGGCTTCACCGGCCTGCAGACGGTGCGCGAGCCGACGCGCGGTCACCTGCTGACCTACTGGTGCGAGCACGCGCCGGCGGTGGCGGCGCGCTGAAGCGCCGCCGGGGCGGACGTCAGGGCAGCAGCACGGTGGAGCCGGTGGTCTGGCGCGCCTCCAGCGCCGCGTGCGCGGCGCGCACGTCCGCGAGCGCGAAGCGCTGCGCGATGTGGATGCGCACCTGACCGGACAGCACGGCGGCGAACAGGTCGTCGGCCATCGCCTGCGTGCGCGCGCGCGTGCGGATGTGCGTAAACAACGTCTGCCGCGTCACGTAGAGCGAGCCTTTCGGCCCCAGCACCCCGGGCGAGAACGGCGGCACCGGGCCGCTGGCGTTGCCGAACGAGACCATCAGCCCGAACTCGCGCAGGCAGTCGAGCGACCCCTCCCAGGTGTCCTTGCCGACCGAGTCATAGACCACCTTGACGCCTTGCCCGCCGGTGAGCTCGCGCACCCGGGCGACGAAGTCCTCGCGCCGGTAGTTGATGCAGACCTCGGCGCCGTGCTGCACCGCCAGCGCGCATTTGTCGTCGCTGCCGGCGGTGCCGATCACGCGCAGGCCCAGCGCGCGCGCCCACTGGCAGACGATCAACCCGACGCCGCCGGCGGCGGCGTGCAGCAGCACCCAGTCGCCCGGCTGCAGGCTCTCCACAGGACGGCAGTGCTTCAGCAGATACTGCGCCGTCAGGCCCTTGAGCATCATCGCCGCGCCCTGCTCGAAGGAGATCCCCTCGGGCAGCCGCACGACGTTGGTGGCCGGCATCACGCGCACGTCGCAGTAGGCGCCGGGCGGCTGCGCCGCGTAGGCCACGCGGTCGCCGACCGCCAGATGGTCCACGCCGGGGCCGACCGCCTCCACGACCCCGGCGCCTTCCATGCCGAGCCGCGCCGGCAGCGGCAGCGGGTATAGCCCGGTGCGGTGATACACATCGATGAAGTTCAGGCCGATGGCGTGGTGGCGGATGCGCACCTCGCCCGGCCCTGGCTCGCCAACCGTCACCTCCGCCAGGCGCATGACCTCGGGGCCCCCGGTTTGGTCGATCAGCACGGCTCGGCTTTTGAGCATGGTCGTTGCACTCCTGCAAAAGACATCCAGCATCGGGACGGGGGCGCATGGTGCCACATGCCTGCCGTCCCTGCTGGCACAGGGTTGTCGCCTGCGGATCGCTGCCTCAGGCCGCCGTGCGCTAGAGTGAGGGGGATGCCAGCTTCGCGACCCTCTGCGCTGACCCCGTCCACCATTGCCCTGCTGACCCTGCCGCCGCTGCTGTGGGCGGGCAACGCCATCGTCGGCCGCGTCGCGGCGCCGTGGATCCCGCCGATCACGTTCAACTTCCTGCGCTGGGTGGTCGCCGGGGCGCTGCTGCTGCCGCTGGCGGCGTGGGTGCTGCGGCCCGGCAGCGGGCTGTGGCGCGACTGGCGCCGCTTCCTGCTACTCGGCAGCCTGGCGGTGGCCGGCTACAACATGTTGCAGTACCTGGCGCTGCACACCTCCACGCCGCTCAACGTGACGCTGGTGGCCTCCAGCATGCCGCTGTGGATGATGCTGGTGGGGCGGCTGTTCTTCGGTGCGCCGGTGCTGCGCCAGCAGCTGCTGGGCGCGCTGCTGTCGCTGGCCGGCGTGCTGACCGTGCTGGCGCAGGGGCGGCTGGACAACCTGCTGGCGCTGCGCTTCGTGCCCGGCGACGCGTGGATGCTGGCGGCGGCGCTGACCTGGGCGGGCTACAGCTGGCTGCTGACGCGCCGCGACGAGGATCCCGCGATCCGCGCCGACTGGGCGGCCTTTCTGCTGGCGCAGACGGCGTTTGGGCTGCTGACCGCCGGCGTGCTGACCGCGGGCGAATGGACGTGGCTCGCGCTGGCGGCGCCCGCCGACATGCCGAGCGCGATCCGCTGGAGCTGGCCGCTGGCGGGCGTGCTGCTGTTCGTGGCGGTGGGCCCCTCCATCTTGGCTTATCGCGCCTGGGGCGCTGGCGTGCAACGCGCCGGCCCGACGGTGGCGGGCTTTTTCACCAACCTGACGCCGCTGTTCACCGCGGTGATGTCCACCTTGTGGCTGGGCGAGCCGCCGCACGGCTACCACGCCGCGGCGTTCGCGCTGATCGTGGCCGGCATCGCGGTGTCGTCGCGACGCTGAATGGCCCGCTTCATGGCCGCCCGCGGCTGCCGCGGGGCCGGCTCATGGGCTTGTTTTATGATTCACCGCGCCGGGGTGCTGGCGGCCCGCGCTGCGCACAGCATGCCCGTTTGTCACACACGAAATGCTTTTTAGCTCGGAGGAGCTTGACGTCATGCGTTTGCGCACCCTTACCGTCCTGGCCGGTCTGACCGTGGCCGCCGCCGGTTGCATGTCCACCGCCCCCAAGATCGGCGATGACGGCGCCAAGACCGCCGTCACCGGCGCTGCCGGCGGCGCGGCGTCGCAGAACGCCAACAGCCAGATCGAACGCTGCGAGCGGCCATTTGGCACGGTGGCGCTGGTGGAAAACCAGGACGCGCCCTGGTTCCTCACGCTGCGGGAATACAAGCTCGGCTCGACGATTCCAGTGCTGCGGCTGCTGGTGCAACAGAGCAACTGCTTCATCGTGGTCGAGCGTGGCCGCGCCATGAACAACATGAACATGGAGCGCCAGCTGCAGCAAAGCGGCGAGCTGCGCGACCACTCCAACTTCGGCAAGGGCCAGATGGTGGCGGCGGATTACTCGATCACGCCGGAAATCGTCTTCGATCAAAAGGGCACCCAGCAGATCGGCGCGGCCATCGGCGGCTGGGCCGGGCTGATCGCCGGCGGGCTGCGCAAAAACGAGGCTTCTACCGTGCTGCTGCTGACCGACAACCGCTCCGGCGTACAAGTGGCCGCCGCCGAAGGCAGCTCGTCCAACACCGACTTTTCGCTGGGCGGCGTCATCGGCCTGGGCGGCGTCGGCGCCGGTCTGGGCGGCTACGGCAACACGCCGCAGGGTAAGGTGATCGTGGCCGCCTTTGTCAATGCTTACAACCAGATGATTCAGGCGCTGCGCAACTACACCGCGCAGTCGATGGGCGATCGCGGACTCGGCACGGGCGGGCGATTGCAGGTCGATGGCGCCCCGCAGCCCAAACCTGTGGCAGCCCCAGCCCCGGCGGCTCCGGCCGCGGCGGCAGCGCCAGCGCCCCGCCCGGCAGCGGGCATGTCGCTGCTGGACGCGCAGCGCAAGCTGGCCGCGCTTGGCTACGACGTCGGCAAACCCGACGGCAAGATGGGTGCCAAGACGCGCAACGCACTGCGCGCGTTCCAGGCCAGCCGCAACCTGCCGCAGACCGGCGAGCTCGACGCCGCCACCCAGGCCGAATTGGCCAAGTGATCGCACGCGGTCGCCCACCCGCGCCGTTCAGAACGTGCCCGGGTAGGCCCCGCCGTCGAGCAGGATGTTCTGGCCGGTCAGATAGCCGGCGTGCACGCTGCACAGGAACGCGCAGACGGCGCCGAACTCCTGCGGCGTGCCGAAGCGCCGCGCCGGGATCTGCGCCAGCTGCGCCGCGCACACCTGTTCCAAGGTGCGGTGGCTTGCCTGCGCCGCCGCCTGCAGCGTGGCGCGCAGGCGGTCGGTGTCGAACTTGCCGGGCAGCAGGTTGTTGATCGTCACGCCGCGCGCGGCGAGATCCCCTCGCGCCAGTCCAGCGACGAAGCCGGTCAGGCCGCTGCGCGCGCCGTTGCTCAGGCCCAGGATGTCGATCGGGGCCTTGACGGCGCTGGAGGTGATGTTAACGATGCGGCCAAAGCCGCGCGCGGCCATGCCGTCCACCGTGGCCTTGATCAGCTCGATCGGCGCCAGCATGTTGGCCTGCAGCGCCGCCAGCCACTGCTCGCGCCCCCACTGGCGGAAGTCCCCCGGTGGCGGCCCGCCGGCGTTGGTGACGAGGATGTCCACGTCGCGCCCCGGCCCGTCCGGCGCGCTCCACAGCGCGGCGCGCCCATCCTCGGAGGTGACGTCGGCCGCCACCGTGACGATGCGGTTGGCGGCGCCGGGTGGCAGCTCGGCGCGCAGCCGCGCGGCGGCCTGCTGCAGCGCCTCGGCGTCGCGTGCGGCCATCACGACGTTGACCCCCTCCAGCGCCAGCGCCCGCGCGCAGCCCCACCCCAACCCGCGGCTGGCGCCGCACACCAGGGCCCAACGTCCCGCAATGCCCAGGTCCATCGTCGCTCCTTCCTTGCGTCTCGTCAGCGCGGCGCGGCGTCCGCCCGGCTGACCCACAGCACCCCGGCCAGCACCAGCGCCGTGCCGGCCACGATCCACGCGTTGAACGGTTCGCCCAGCACCACCACCCCAGCGCCACGGTGGACAGCGGCCCGAGCAGACCGGTCTGGGCGGTGAGGCCGGCGCCGATGCGCTCGATGGCCAGCATCACCATCACCACCGGCGCCGCGGTGCACAGCACGGCGTTGAGCAGCGACAGCCCGAGCGCTGACACCGCCGCGTCGTCGACCGGATGGCTGGCTGCGTTCATGGCTGCACCGGCTGCAGGCTGCGCAGCCACTGCGGCGCGGGCAGGCGCCAGCGCGCGCGGATGACGTCGGCGCGCGCGGCCAGCTGCGGGCGCGGCGGGCGCTGCGGCGTGCGCTGCGCCAGCACCACCGTGTTGCCCTCGCGCGTCGGACGGAACGCCCACAGCGCCTCGGCGCCGAACGCCTCGGCCAGCGCCGCCAGCGACCGCTCAAAACGCGCGCAGCGGCCAAACAGATTCACCGTCATGCAGCCCTGCGGCGTCAGCAGCGCGCGCACGTCGGCGTAGAAGGCCGCGTCGTCCAGCACCGGCGCGGCGGCCTCGTGGTCGTAGAGGTCGACCTGCACGGCGTCGAAGAAGCCCTGCCACGGCGCGTGGCGCACCCACTCGGCGGCGTCGCCGACGATCACGCGCAGCCGCGGCCCGTCGTCCGGCAGGCGGAACCACGCCCGGCACGCCGTCACCACCTGCGGGTTGAGCTCCACCGCGGTGGTGTCCATGCCGAGCCGGCGGTGGCAGAAGCGCGTCAGCGCCCCGGCCCCCAGCCCCAGCTGCAGCGCGCGGCGCTGGGCGACGGTGTCCGGCTCGACGAACAGCAGCCAGGCCATCATGCGCTGCACATACTCCAGCACGATGGCGTCGGGCTCGCGCAGGCGCATGCTGCCCTGCACCCACGGCGTGCCGAGGTGCAGGTGGCGCACGCCGCCCTGTTCCGACAGCGTGACCTCGGGCAGCTCGCCAGCGCCGCCGCTCACGCTCGCCCCCCACGGCTGGCCGCCGCCACGGTTCCTTCGCCGGGGCATACCGCAACTTGGGGATCCCATCCGGCGGCAGGGGCGTTCGGCCCTGGGTCGAGGGCCACCCCCTCTTCCGCCTGCGGCAGCCAACCCGCCAGCGGCACCCCGTGCGCGGCCAGCGCCTGCGCCCAGGCGGCCAGCTTGCGCGGCAGCGTCCACGAGGCGTTGGCCGGACTGGTCGAGGGCAGCCGCTCCACCGCCACGCCCAGCGCCCGGGTGCGGCGCGCGTGGCGCGCGCTTTCGCCGCCGTTGTGCAGCACGGCGCGCAGCTGCGGGCAACGCTGGCGCAGCAGCGCGAGGTCGTTCGGCTCGGCCTGCTCGATGGCGCGGTCCAGGCTGCCCGGGCGCACGCAGCGCGCATACACGTCCCACAGCCCGATGCCGTGCGCCAGCAGCGCCGCCAGCCGCTCCTCATACGGCAGCGCCGGCAGCGGCACGCCGAGCAACCGCGCCAGGATCGGCCAGAACTGGTTGCGCGGGTGCGCGTAATACTGCCGCGCCTGCAGCGAGGCCACGCCGGGAAAGCTGCCGAGCACCACCACCCGCGTGCGCGCGTCCAGCACCGGCGGCAGGCCGTGCAGCCAGTCAGCGCCGCCGCTCATCGCGCCGCCTCCGCCGCGATCAGCGCGCCCAGCCGCGGCAGCGCCTGCGCCGCGTTGGCAGCGGTGGCGCGCGCCAGCTCCAGCGGCTCCAGCCCGCGCAGCGCCGCCAGCGCCGCGCCGATGCGCGGCAGCTCCGCCGGCGTGTTGCGCGGCGCCGGGCGGCCCGCGGCGCGCTCGGCCGCCGGCACGTAAAGCCACTGTGGCGGGATGTCGGGCGCGTCGGTCTCCAGCACCAGCGCCTGAAGCGGCAGCTGCGCCACCAGCCGGCGCAGCCGCTGCGCCGCCTCGAACGTGGCCGCCCCGCCGAAGCCGAGCCGCAAGCCCAGCGCCAAGAGCGCCTGCGCCTGCTGCGCGCTGCCGTTGAAAGCGTGCGCGATGCCGCCGACCAGCCCGCGCCCGGCCTGCCGCAGCGCCGCCGTCACCGCATCGACGCTGCGGCGCACGTGCAGGATCACCGGCAGGCCGTGGCGCTGGGCCAGCGCCAGCTGCGCGCGCAGGAAGGCGAGCTGCTTGCCGCGCAGCGGCTCGGTGGCCAGTTCCGGCACGAAGAAGTCGAGCCCGATTTCGCCCACCGCCACCAGCCGCGGGTCAGCGGCCCAGCGCGTCAGGCAGTCCTCCAGCGCCGCCAGGTCCGCCTCATCCGCCTCCGGCACGCACAGCGGGTGGATGCCCAGCGCATACACGTCGCCCAGCTCGTGCGCCAGCACGCGCACGCGCGCAAAGTCAGCCGCGCGCACCGCCGGCAGCACACACCACGCCACCCCGGCGGCGCGGGCGCGCGCGCGCTCCGCCGCGGCCTGCGCGCCAAATTCCGGCGCGTCCAAGTGGCAATGGGTATCGATCCACATCGGATGGAAGATTATCCGCAAGCGCCGCGCCACCCACTTGCCCCGCGCGCGACGACGAAGCGACGCACCGAGCCAGCCGTTGGCAGTGCAAAACGCGCTACCATTGGCAAACGCTTAAGCTTGCTTCATGGCCTTGCGTCGCGACCGCCGGCACCGAGATGGGATGGCCCGGTCGGCGGTTGCGCCGCTCGTTCACCTTTGACACAACCCTCGTTAGGCTCGCCTCGCTTTCTCGATGTCGTCCGCCTTCACTGCCCGCCGTCGATTTCTGGCCCACATCGCCCGCGCCGGCGCGCTGCTGGCCGCGCCGTGGCTGGCGCACGCCGACAGTCGCACCGTCAAGATCCTGGTCGGCTTTCCACCGGGCGGCGGCACCGACGCCATCGCGCGGCTGCTGGCCGAGCCGCTGCGCGAGGCGCTGGGCGTGCCGGTCATCGTCGAGAACCGCGCCGGCGCCGGCGGCCAGCTGGCGGCGCAGGCGCTCAAGGCCGCCGCACCGGATGGCACGACGCTGTTCCTGACGCACGACCACAGTGTCTCGATCCTGCCGCTGGTGACGCGCAACCCTGGATTCGACCCGGCGCGCGACTTCGTCGCCGTCGGGGGCTTGGCCACCTTTGTCAACGCGCTGGCGGTTTCCGGCGGCACCCCGGCACGCTCGCTGCGCGAGTTCGCCCAGTGGGTGCGCGCGCAGGGCGGCAAGGCCGCGGTGGGCATTCCGGCGCCGGCGTCGGTGCCGCAGTTCCTCGTGCAGGTGCTGGCGCGCCAGCAGCAACTCGATCTGGTGCCGGTGCCTTACCGCGGCAGCGCGCCGATGATGGCCGACATGCTCGGCAACCAGATCCCCGCCGGCGTCGGCTCGATCCCGGACTTCATCGAAAACCACCGCGCCGGCAAGCTGCACGTGGTGGCGGTGATGGGGCGCCAGCGCCAGCCGGCGCTGCCGGACGTGCCGACCTTTGCCGAACTGGGCATCGCCGGTTTCGAGGAGGTGCCGTTCTACGGCCTGTTCGCCCCCGCCGGCACGCCGGCGGCGACGCTGGCCCAGCTGGATGCGGCGCTGGCCAAAGTGATCGCGCAGCCGGCGGTGCGCGAGCGGCTGACCGCGATGGGCCTCAACGTCGGCCACATGAGCGGCGAGCAGCTGGCCGCGCGCGAGCGCGCCTACCGCGAGGTGTGGGCGCGCATCATCCGCGACAGCGGCTTCCAGCCGCAGTGAGGGCCCGCCACCGCGCGGGGCGGCGGACGACGTCGCCCTGACGAGGCGGGCCGGCCCGACCCGCGTGAACGGCCGGCGGACGCGAGGGCCGATCGGGTCGGCCGCCGTCACACCCCTTCGTCGTCGCCGAGGAAGCCGCCGCCGCGCACCGTCAGCACCAGCGTGTCGCGCCAGCCCAGCTCGCCTTCGCGCAGCGGCTGGATCGGCGTGGTCTCGTGGATCATGCGCGCGTCGTCCAGCAGCAGCGCCGACCACGGCTCGGTGAGCGTGAAGCGCTGCCCGCGCGGCCCGTCGGCCTCAAAGACGCGGCTCTCGCCGCCCTTGATCGCGTGGCGGCGCAGCAGGAACACCGCCACCACGTCCACGCCGTCGCGGTGCGCGCCTTCCGGGGTGGGCCGACCGATGCCGCCGGTGGTATCGATGCGAAACGAATGCGCCTCGACGAACCACGGCTGCGGCCCGCGCAGCGCGCTGGCCAGCCGCGCCACGCCAAGCAGCAGGCGCGGCCAGGCCGGCTGCGCGGTCAGCGCCGGGGTCAGCGGCGCGAACCAGCGCCGCATGCCGCCGTGCAGCGCGTTGTATTCAACCGGCTGGTAGTGCGCCCGATGCGGCACCGGCTGCACCGCCTCACCGTCGATGCGGTAGCAGCCGTGGCGGCGGCGGCGGTAGCGCCCGCCGTCCTTCAGGTACTCGTCCGGCGGCAGGTCGTCCCAGGCCGGCTCCAGCGCTTGCAGCGCCTCCGCCGGCACGCCCAGCCAGGCACGCACGCCAGCAGCGTCCAGCACCGCAAAGCCTTGGTTCTGCAAGGCCATCAGGCAGTCATTCGGTGAGGTGTAAGGGGGTGACCACAGCGCGCTCATGCGCTGCACAGTGTAGCCGCTGGCCGCCCGTCCTCATGACGCCTGAGGGTCAGCCCGCTGGACAAAGCCCAGCGGTTGCGCTACGGTGCTATTGATTTAAATCAATCTGAGGCACGGAGGGCTTGCGATGGCGACCATTCCTCAAGACGCGCCGGAGCCGGCGGCAGCGGCACGCGAGTCGGTGTTGGATCTCAAGCTGGCGGCGCTGCAGCCCAGCGACCCGCTGCGCTGGCTGGCGCGCGGCTGGGCGGACTTCCGCCGCTGCCCGCGCATCGGGCTGTTCTACGGCGCGTGCTTTGCGCTGATGGGGCAGGCGCTGTGGCAGGCGTTTTTGCACGCGCCGGCCTACGTGCTGGCGCTCAGCGCCGGCTTTCTGCTGGTGGGGCCGTTTTTCGCGCTGGGGCTCTATCACGCCAGCCGGGCGCTGGAGCGCGGCGAGACCCCGTCGCTGCGCGCCTCGCTGGTGGCGTGGCGGCCCACGCTGTCCACCATGGCCATCTTCGGCGGCGTGCTGCTGATCCTGGAGATGCTGTGGGCACGCGCCGCGATGGTGGTGTTTGCGGTGACGATGAACACCATGCCGTCCAGCAGCAACATGCTGGCCGCGCTGCTGAGCTGGGACAACCTCGAGTTTATCGTCAGCTACCTGGCGGTGGGGGCGATCTTCGCCGGGCTGATCTTCGTCAGCAGCGCGATCTCGATCCCGATGATCCTGGACCGCCAGACCGACGCGGTGTCGGCGGCGCTGACCAGCCTGCGCGCCTGCCTGGCCAACCCCGGCGTGATGCTGCTGTGGGGTGCGCTGATCACGCTGCTGTGCGGGCTGGCGATGGCGCCGGCCTTCCTCGGGCTGCTGGTGGTGGGGCCGGTGCTGGGTCATGCCACCTGGCACGCTTACCGGCACATCGTGCCGGCCCCCAACCGCCCCGACCTCACGCGTTGACGTCCACCACCAGCCGCCCGCGCACCCGGCCGGCCAGCACCTGCGGGGCCGCGGCGATCGCCTCCTCAAGCGCGATGGTGCGCGTCATCGACTGCAGCGTCGCGGCGTCGAAGTCGCGCGCCAACCGCTGCCAGGCCGCCTCGCGCCGCGCGCGCGGCGCCATCACGCTGTCGATGCCGTAGAGCGTGACGCCGCGCAGGATGAACGGCGCCACCGTGGCCGGAAAGTCCATTCCCTGCGCCAGCCCGCACGCTGCCACCGCGCCGCCGTAGCGCGTGCTGGCGCAGGCGTTGGCCAGCGTGTGGCTGCCGACCGCATCCACGACGCCGATCCAGCGCTCCTTCTGCAAGGGCTTGCCGGGAGCCGCAAGCGTGGCGCGGTCAATCACCTCTGCGGCGCCCAGCGCGCGCAGCCATGCCTCCTCCTGCGGCCGGCCGGTGCTGGCCACCACCCGGTGTCCGGCGCGCGCCAGCAGCCGCACCGCCACGCTGCCAACGCCGCCGGCGGCCCCGGTCACCAGCACGTCGCCGCTGCCGGGCGCCACCCCCTGCGCGGCCCAGTGAGCCTCCAGCGCCTGCACGCACAGCGCGGCGGTGTAGCCGGCCGTGCCCAGCGCCATCGCGTCCCACGCCGTGAGACCCGCCGGCAGCGGCAACAGCCAGTCGGCCCGGACGCGGGCGCGCTGCGCCAGCCCGCCCCAGTGCAGCTCGCCGACGCCCCAGCCGTTGAGCAGCACCGCGTCGCCAGGGCGAAAGCGGGGATCGTCACTGGCCTCCACCGTGCCGGCCAGGTCGATGCCGGGCACCATCGGAAACTGCCGCACCACCGGCGCGCGCCCGGTGATCGCCAGCGCATCCTTGTAGTTCAGCGTCGAATACGCCACGCGCACCGTCACGTCGCCCGCGGGCAGCCGCGCCTCGGGCAGCTCGGCCAGCGTGCAGGTCTGGCCGGCGTCGGTCTTGTCGATCAACAGGGCACGCAACATGGGGGCTCCTCGTCACCTCAGACCATCCGATGCCGGCATTCTGGCACGTGGGACCTCTGGCTGGACGCCCCCGATCCGCGACCGCCTGTCACTGGCGCGACGGCGGCGCTGGGCGCACTCCCAGCTCCCGCTATGCGCTTCCCGTGGGATGCACGTTGGGCGCGTTTGGCCTAAGATCGGCGTATGCGTCGTGCGCTGGTTTGGTGTTTGCTCGCCCTGCTGCCGTGGCGGCTGTGGGCGTACGACGCTATGGCGGTGCAACACACCCAAGGAGCCTTGGCCACGGCTTGGGTTGGCTTTTCCGAGCGGACGTCCCAAAGCGGTGGCTCGCAGCCCGCCGACTCGCATCACGCGCAGCCTTGCCATGCCGTAGGCGATCACAGTGGCACGCCAATCGACGGCGGTTCGACCCAAGCCGCCCCAACCCACGCCGGCTGCGTGGCCTGCGACCTTTGCCACAATCCGCTGGGTGCGGCCACCGTGGGGTTGGCTTGCCTGCCCGCGCCGCCGCAAGCCTGGCAGCGCCACGAGCCTAAGCCTCGGCCAACCCACATCCCCCCGCCCCCTCGCAAGCCCCCGATCGTCTAAAGCGCCCCTGATTGCGGGCGGCGTGCGCCCCTGCCACGCCGTCCCCTCGTGGACGCTTTAAGGAGCTTGCGATGACGTCTCTTCCCCCCTCCTGGCGGTGGCGCTGGGGAGTGGGGTTGGCGACTGCCGTGGCGGCGTTGGCGCTGGGCTTCCGTGCCCAGACCGCGCACGGCCACGGCAATCCGCCACCCCAGCCCGCGCCCACCGCCCACACACCCGACCCCGTCGCCGACTGGCGCGCGGCCAACGAGGCGGTCGGCGCCTTCCCGCGCGGACACGCCGACTTGATCGAATGGGAGCGCGCGCGTGGCCTGCACCGCGCGCCCGACCCCGAGCCGGTGGCGGCCCAACCGTGGACACTGGATGACGTGGCGCGCGCCGCCTTGAGCCAGCGGCCCGACCTGCGCCTCGAACCCGGCCTCGGCCCGCTGGAGCAGGCGCAACGGCGCCGCGCCGCCGCCGAGGCTGTGCTGCAGGCGCAAGCGCTGTGGCTGCGGGCGCTGGCCGCGCGGGCCGAAGCCGACTCGTGGCGCGAGACGCTGGAGGCGGCGACATTGGCCGCCGAGCTGGCCACGCGCGCGCAGCGCGCCGGCAATCTCAGCGCCGAGCGTGCACTGCGCGAGACCCTGCCGCTGCAGCAGGCCGAGGCGGCCCTGCGCGCCGCCGAGCAGGCCGAGCGCACCGCTTGGGTGCGGCTGTGGCAGCGCCTGGGCGGCGCGGACGAGGCGCGCTCGCTGCGCCGCCTGGCCCCGGCCACGCTGCCGCCCACTCCCCCGACGCTGCAGTCGCCCGAGCCCCCGATCGACGCCTTGCGGCAAGCCCGCGCAAACGACCCGCAATGGACGATGCGCTGGAGCGACCACCAGCGCGCCGAGGCGGCGCTCGACCCCGCCGAGCGCGCGCGCCTGCAGGCCGCTTGGGCTGACGAGGTGCGGCGCCACGCGCCGCAGGCTCCGCAGCCCGCAGACGGCACGCCACGCTGGCCCCATGCGTGGGAACGGGCGCTGCAGGCCGCGCTGGCGCTGCAGCAGCTCCAGCGCCAGCGCGACGGCGACCTGCACCTCGCCTGGCAGGCACGCCGCGCTGCCGACGCCGAAGCCTCCCGCTGGCGCACGCAGCGCCTGCCGGCGGCGCGCCTTCTGGAAGAGGAAACCCTGCTGCGCGTCAACGGCATGCTGGCCAGCCCCTGGGAGCTGCTGGCCGCGGTGCGCGAGCGCCAGCAGGCCGAGCGCCAGGCGCTGCGCGCCGAGCTCGAGGTCTGGCTGGCCGAACTGGCGCGCCAGGCGGTGCTGGCCGGCCTGCCGTGGCAACCACCCGGCCTCGGCCTCGCCCCCGCCGTCGACGCCGCCGCCTCCACCCCTGCGAAAGGACACTGACGCCATGCAACGCCGACGCTTCTTCACCCACGCGCTGGCCGGCGTGGCCGGCGCCTTGGCCGCCGCGCCGGTGGCGCGCGCGGCGCTGGCCGCGGTGCCGGAGCCGGTCTCGCGCACCGACCCGGCCACCGCCGTCCCTTGGCTGCCGCCCGGCGTCACCGGCGCCGGGCGCCCCTACCGCCCGGTCGTCACCCTCAACGGCTGGACGCTGCCGTTTCGCCTGAAGGACGGCGTCAAGGAATTCCACCTCGTCGCCGAGCCGGTGGTGCGCGAGCTCGCGCCCGGCATGGTCGCGCATCTGTGGGGCTACAACGGCGCGAGTCCCGGTCCGACGATCGAGGTCGTGGAAGGTGACCGCGTGCGCATCTTCGTCACCAACCGGCTGCCGGAGCCCACCACCATCCACTGGCACGGCCAGCGCCTGCCCAACGGCATGGACGGTGTGGGCGGCCTCAACCAGCCGCCGATCCCCCCCGGCCAGACCTGGGTGTACGAGTTCGTCGCCCGCCGGCCCGGCACCTTCATGTACCACCCGCACGCCGACGAGATGGTGCAGATGGCCATGGGCATGATGGGACTGTGGATCACGCACCCGCGCCAGCCGCATCCGTGGATCGCCGACGTGGAGCGCGACTACGCCTTCCTGATCAACGCCTTCGACATCACGCCCGGCGCGCGCACGCCCAACGTCAACACCATGCTGGACTTCAACCTCTGGGCGTGGAACAGCCGCGTCTTTCCTGGCATCGACCCGCTGCTGGCGCGCCTGGGCGAGCGCGTGCGCGTGCGCATCGGCAACCTGACGATGACCAACCACCCTATTCACATCCACGGCCTCGAGTTCGAGGTCACCGGCACCGACGGCGGCCCGGTGCGGCCCGAGGCGCGCTGGCCCGAGGTGACGGTGGACATCGCCGTCGGACAGATGCGCCAGATCGAGTTCGTCGCCGACGAGGAAGGCGACTGGGCCATGCACTGCCACAAGAGCCACCACACCATGGGCCCCATGGGCCACGGCGTGCCGACGCTGATCGGCGTCGATCACCGCGGGCTGGTGCACCGGCTGCAGCGGCTGGCGCCGGACTGGATGGCGATGGGCGAGCGCGGCATGGCCGACATGGGCGCCATGGAGATGCCGCTGCCGGACAACACGCTGCCGATGATGACCGGGCAGGGCCCCTACGGCCCGATCGAGATGGGCGGCATGTTCACGGTGCTGAAGGTGCGCCGCGACCTGCCCACCGGCAGCCTGAGCGACCCGGGCTGGTACACCCAACCACCGGGCTCCCGGGCGCGCCCGGTCGAGGGTCAGGCCGCCCCGCCCGCCCCCCACCCGGCCCACGGGGCCGTGGAACCCCCGTCCGCCACCCCGGCGGCCCCTTTCCAGGCCCGCAAACCCCAAGGAGGTCACCATGGCCACTCGCACTGAATCCTTGCCTCTTCGCCGCACGCTGCTGGCCGGGCTGGCGGCGCTGCCGCTGGCCTGGCCCGCCGCCCGGGCCGCCGAACCGCCCGGCCCGCTGGTGGAGGTCTGGAAGGATCCCAACTGCGGCTGCTGCAACGACTGGATCGCGCACCTGCAGGCGCACGGCCTGCGCGTGCGCGCGCACGACACCGGCAACGCCGCGCTGCGCCAGCGCCTGGGGCTGCCGGCGCGCTACGCCTCGTGCCACACCGCGCGCGCCGGCGGCTACGTGATCGAGGGGCACGTGCCGGCGCCCGACATCCTGCGCCTGCTGCGCGAGCGCCCCCCAGCGCTCGGGCTGGCGGTGCCGGGCATGCCGGTCGGCAGCCCCGGCATGGACGGCCCCGAGTACGGCGGCCGGCGGGATCCATACGACGTCCTGCTGGTGCAGCGCGACGGCTCAAGCCGCGTCTGGGCGCGCTACCCCGGCGGCGGCCTGCGCCCGGTGCAGGCGCACGGGCACGAGACCCATGGCGCCGCCGGTGGCGCGCCCGTGGTCAGCGACTGGGTCGATGGCGAGGTGCACCGCATTGACCTGGCCGCGCGCAAGATCACGCTGCGTCACGGCGAGATCGCGGCGTTGGCGATGCCGCCGATGACGATGGTGTTCCAGGTGCGCGATGCGGCGCTGCTGCAGGGCCTGCAGCCGGGGCAGCGGGTGCGCTTCCGCGCCACCCAGGTCCACGGCGCCTACCTCGTGACCGAGATCAAACCGGGGTCTTGAACGCGCGGCTACGATGCGTCGCCATGAATACGCTCGTCGATGCCACGCTGATCGCCGCCGACAACGCCCTGCGCACGCTGCTGGCCCCGCACCGCGCCGCGCGCCCGACGCCGCAGCCGCCAGCGGAGCTCGCCGCCCAGACCGCGGCGCTGTCGGACGGCGAGCGGCGTCTGAGCGGCGCGCTGATGCGCGTCAACCACGTCGGGGAGATCTGCGCGCAGGCACTCTACACCGGGCAGGCGTACGCGGCGCGCCTGGGGCGGCGCGGCACGCCGGCGGAGCGCGAGCGCACCGCGCGCCACCTGGAGGCCGCGGCGCAGGACGAGACCGATCATCTGGCTTGGTGCCAGCAGCGGCTCGACGAGCTGGGCGAGCGCCGCTCGCTGCTGTGCCCGCTGTGGTACGCAGGGGCGTTCGCGATCGGCGTGGCCGCCGGGCTCGCCGGCCGCGGCGTCAGCCTCGGCTTCGTCGTCGAAACCGAGCGTCAGGTCGAGGCGCACCTGGACGGCCACCTCGACCGCCTGCCGCCGCAGGACCACGCCTCGCGCGCCATCGTGCAGCAGATGAAGGAGGACGAGATCCGCCACGCGCGCGACGCGCTGCACGCCGGCGGCGTGGAGCTGCCGGCGCCGGTCCGGTGGGCGATGCGCGCCGCCGCCAAGGTGATGACGACGGTGGCCCACCGCATCTGACCGGACGCGCAGCGGGGCCGGCTTCGCCGGCGGCGTGACCGCCAGGCTCGCGCCGAGGGGCCCGCGCGGATGCGGCCGCCGCCCGCCGGCGCTCAGCCCTCGACGACCTCGAAACTGGTCGTGATCTCGGCGGTCTTGCCGAGCATGATGCTGGCCGAGCAGTACTTCTCGTGGCTGAGCTCGATCGCGCGCGCCACCGCCGCCTCCGGGATGCCACGGCCCTGCACGACGAAGTGCATGTGGATCCGCGTGAACACCTTCGGGTCGGTCTCGGCGCGCTCGGCCTTCAGCTGCACCTGGCAGCCGCGCACGTCGTGGCGGCCGCGGCGCAGGATCAGCACCACGTCGTAGGCGGTGCAGCCGCCGGTGCCGGCCAGCACCAGCTCCATCGGCCGCGGCGCCAGGTTCGCGCCGCCGTGCTCCGGGCGCTGCGCGTCGGGCGCGCCGTCCATCGCCACCACGTGGCCGCTGCCGGTGCGGGCCACGAAGCCCATGCCCGTGCCGAGCCCCAGACCACCGCCCCACGCCACTGTGCATTCCATCGCTTTTGCCCCCGCGGGCCGCGCACGGCCCCATGTTGCACCGCAATATAAGCCGTGTATAATACGGCTCGTTGTCTCCTCTGCCCTCAAAAGGGTGGTTCACAAGCCCAAGTGGTCTGTCCGCTTGGGCTTTTTTTTGCCTCTCGGCGCCCCGTATGATACGGCTCCTTGGCCGCACGCCGCGCGCGGCCATGGCCCGCCGATCATGAGCACCCACGCAAACCTCACCCCGCAGGACTACCTCAAAAAAATCCTTACCGCTCGCGTTTATGACGTGGCGCGCGAAACGCCGCTGGAGCCGGCGCGCAACCTCAGCCGCCGCCTGCACAACAAGGTGCTGCTCAAGCGCGAGGACCAGCAGCCGGTGTTCAGCTTCAAGCTGCGCGGCGCCTACAACAAGCTGGCGCACTTGTCGGCTGAGCAGCTGCAGCGCGGCGTCATCTGCGCCTCGGCCGGCAACCACGCACAGGGCGTGGCGCTGGGCGCGCACAAGCTCGGCGCGCGCGCCGTCATCGTCATGCCCACCACCACGCCGCAGGTCAAGATCGACGCCGTGCGGGCGCTGGGCGGCGAGGTGGTGCTGCACGGCGACAGCTATTCGGATGCCGCGCAGCACGCCGCGGAGCTGGCGCGCCGCGAGGGTCTCACCTTCGTGCACCCGTTCGACGACCCCGACGTCATCGCCGGCCAGGGCACCATCGCGATGGAGATGCTGCGCCAGCTGCAGGGCCTGGGCTCCAACCGGCTCGACGCGGTGTTCGTCGCCATCGGCGGCGGCGGCCTGATCGCCGGCGTGGCCTGCTATCTCAAAGCCGTGCGGCCCGACATCCGCGTCATCGGCGTGCAGATGAGCGACTCGGATGCCATGCTGCGCTCGGTGCGCGCGGGCCAGCGCGTGCAGCTGGCCGACGTCGGGTTGTTTTCGGACGGCACCGCCGTCAAGCTGGTCGGCGAGGAGACCTTCCGCATCGCGCGCGAGCTGGTCGATGACTTCGTCACAGTGGACACCGACGAGGTCTGCGCCGCGATCAAGGACGTCTTCGTCGACACGCGCAGCATCGTCGAGCCGGCCGGCGCGATGGCGGTGGCGGCGATCAAGAAGCACGTCGCCGGGCGCAAGACGCGCGGCGAGACCTACGCCGCCATCCTGTGCGGCGCCAACATGAACTTCGACCGGCTGCGCTTCGTCGCCGAACGCGCCGAGGTCGGCGAGGAACGCGAGGCGCTGTTTGCCGTCACCATCCCCGAGGAGCGCGGCAGCTTCCTGCGCTTCCTGCAGGCCATCGGTTCGCTGCCCGGCGGCCCGCGCAACGTCACCGAGTTCAACTACCGCATCCACGACGCCAGGGTGGCGCACGTGTTCGTGGGCCTGACCACCCACGGCAAGGGGGAAAGCGGCAAGATCGCCGCGGCCTTCGAGCGGCAGGGCTTCGCCACCCTGGACCTGACGCACGACGACCTGGCGCAGGAGCACATCCGCCACATGGTCGGCGGCCACTCGCCGCTGGCGCAGGACGAGCGGCTGCTGCGCTTCATCTTCCCGGAGCGGCCCGGCGCGCTGCTGAAGTTCCTCACGTTGATGCGCCCGAGCTGGAACATCAGCCTGTTCCACTACCGCAACCAGGGCGCCGACTACGGCCGCATCCTGGTCGGCCTGCAGGTGCCGCCGAAGGACGCGCGGGCGTTCGAGCGCTTCCTGCGCGAACTCGGCTACCCCTACGTCGAAGAGACCGACAACCCGGTCTACCGGCTGTTCCTGCGGGGGTGAGGGAGGGACGCGGCGCCCCCGCTCGCCGCACGGCTGCGAAGCGTGGGCTGACGACCGCCTCAACCGCCGGGCGGCGGCGCCGCAGTCGATGCCGCCGGCCGCACCGGCGCGGGCAGTCGCACCACCTCGCCGCCCTGCGGCGGGCTCAGCCACACCCCGTCGCGCTCGATGCGCTGCACGCGCCAGCCGTCCGGCAGCGCCGCACCCGCGCGGTAGGGCCTGGCGGGCTGGCCGTCGGCAGCGAGCAGCGCCGCGCCGCGCCCGCCGCCATCGGCCACCAAACCGAGTAGGCGCCACGCCGCGCCAGCAGCGGCTACGGCAGCCGGCGCCGGCGGC
Source organism: Tepidimonas alkaliphilus (assembly GCF_007556595.1). Lineage (GTDB taxonomy): Bacteria > Pseudomonadota > Gammaproteobacteria > Burkholderiales > Burkholderiaceae_C > Tepidimonas > Tepidimonas alkaliphila. The sequence goes on along the minus strand of NZ_VJNB01000010.1, from coordinate 51,462 downwards.
GGGGTTGCGGCCACGCCCTCCCCACCGCCCAGCGCCCGGGCCATCGTCTCCGCCTGCGCGACCGGGGCCGACGACGGCGGCGGCGCCGCAGGCGCCACGCCCTGCGCCTGCCCCCACAGCCGCCAGCCCCACGCCGCCGCGAGCCAGCCGGCCACCCCCCACGCGAGCAGCGCGGCCAGCGCGGGCAGCCGCGCCCGCCCATGCGCGCGGCAGCGGCAAACGGGCGGCGGGCGGACAGGGGGAACGGCAGGCGGCGTCATGGGCTGCATTATCATCGTTGCCATGACATCCGCCTGCGCGCCTGCACCCTCCGCCCGCCGCGTCCTGCGGGGCTTCACGCTGATCGAGCTGCTGGTCATCCTCGTCATCATCGGGGTGCTGGCGGCGCTGATCGTGCCCAACGTCATCGGCCGCGCCGAGGAGTCGCGCGTCACCGCCGCGCGCGCGGACGTGGCCAACCTGATGCAGGCGCTCAAGCTCTACCGGTTGGACAACCAGCGTTATCCCTCGCAGGAGCAAGGTCTGCAGGCGCTGGTGCAGCGGCCAACGTCGGGGCCGCCCGCGCCCAACTGGCGCCCGTATCTCGATAAATTACCGAACGATCCTTGGGGCCGCCCCTATCAATACCTGAACCCTGGTGTGCACGGCGAGGTGGATGTGTTTTCGCTCGGCGCCGACGGCCAGCCCGGCGGCGAGGGCGCTGATGCCGACATCGGCAGCTGGCAGTGACCCTGCGCCCGCCTGGGGCCCGCGGCGCCCGCGCGGGCTGACGCTGCTGGAGCTGCTGGTGGTGCTGGCCATCGTCGGCATCGCCAGCGTCGGCGTCGTGCAGGCGTGGCGCGGCGACGCCGACCGGCGGCTGGATCGGCTGGCGACCGAACTGCGCGACCAGATCGAGGCCGTGCGGGCGCTGGCGCGCGCCAGCGACACCCGTGCCGAGCTGGCCTGGGACGCCGAGGGCCTGCGCTGGCGCGGCCTGCCGGAGGGCGCGCTGCCCGAACTGCCGCGCGCGCGCCCGTGGCCGCTCGAGAACGTGGCGCTGACGCTGGAGCCGCCGCAGCCGACGCTCAAGCTCGGCACCGAACCGATGGGCCCGCCGTGGCGGCTGACGCTGCGCCACGGCGAGCGCACGCGCACGCTGGCCTTCGACGGCTGGGGCGCGGTGCGCGTGGAGTGAACCGCATGGCGCCCGCACCCGCCGCAGCCCCCCGCCCGGGCGTCCCGCGCCGCCGGAACCCCGGCGGCTTCACGCTGGTGGAGGTGCTGGTGGCGCTGGCGATCGTCGCCACCGCGGCGCTGGCCGCCCAGCAGGCCGGCCAGGCCCTGCTGCGCACCGCCGAGCGCCAGCCGGCCCAGTGGCTGGCACAGCTGTGCGCGCACAACGCGCAGGTCGCGCTGCGGCTGGAGCCGGCCTTCCCGCCCCCCGGCACGCGCGAGCTCACCTGCACGCAGGGCGGCGTGGAGCACACGGTGCAGATCGCCATCGACCCAACGCCGAACCCGAGCTTTCGCCGCGTCGAGGTGCGCGTGCGGCCTGCCGGCAGCGACTTGGTGCTGACGCGGCTGACCACCGTGCTCGGCCGGCACTGACGGGGCCGACGATGCGCCGCGCCGGGGGCCTGACGCTGATCGAGCTGCTGACCGCGCTGGCGGTGCTGGCGCTGCTGGCCACGCTCGGCTGGCGCGCGCTAGACGGGCTGCTGCGCGTGCGCGAAGCCACCGAGGCGCGCAGCGCCGCGCAGCTCGGCTGGGCCGACGTACTGGCGCAGTGGCAGCGCGATCTCGACCAGATGGTGATGCCGGCGGACGGCGCCATCGACCCGCCGCCGGCCTGGTCGCTGCAGGGTGGCACGGTGCGCCTGCTGCGCCACGCCGCCGACGGCGCCGGCTGGCAGGTGGTGGCGTGGGCCGCGGTCGATGATGGCGGACGCTGGGCGCGCTGGCAGTCGCCGCCGCTGACCACGCGGGAGGCGCTGGCGCAGGCGTGGGCGCAGGCCCCGCAGCGCGTGCGCGCCGACGGCGTGCGTACCGTGGCCATCAGCGCCGCCGAGGTGCGGGTGTGGGACGGCGCGCAGTGGAGCCCCGCGGGCGCCGAGGGGGTACCCCCCGCCGCGGTGCGGCTGGTGCTGGTGCCGGCCGCCGGCACCGGCTTCGACGGCGCCCTGACGCTGGACTGGGCCTCCGCCCGCGTCGCCGGGGGCAAGTCGTGAGGCGCACGCGCGGCGCGGCGCTGCTGATGGCGCTGATGCTGATGGCGGTGGTGGCCACGCTGGGGGCCGCCGCCTGGAGCCTGCAGTGGCGCGCCTGGGCCGTGGAGCGCGCCGCGCGCGACCAGGCGCAGGCCGCGTGGCTGCTGACCGGGGCGCTGGACTGGGCGCGGCTGATCGTGCGCGAGGACGGTCGCGCCTCGCGCACCGACCACCTGGCCGAGCCGTGGGCGGTGCCGCTGCAGCCGACGCGCCTGTCCACCTTCCTGCGCGCCAGCGCCGACGACGGCGCCGACGTGCTGGACGACGCGTGGCTGGCCGGCCGTATCGAAGACGCGCAGGCGCGCCTGAACTGGCGCAACCTCATCGACGTCACCGGTGCCACGCCGCGCCTCAACCCCATGGCGCTGGCGGCGTTCGAGCGACTTTACGCGCAACTGGATCTGCCCCCAGAAGAGTTACGCGCAGTAGCCGAAGCGTTGCAGCAAGCCTGGCCCGCCGGGCCGCAGCGCCCGGCGCGACACCCCTTGCCCGAACGCGCCGCTGACCTGCAAGCGCTGGGCTTGAGCGCCGCGAGCTGGGCGCGACTGGCCCCGCACACCATTTGGCTGCCGCAGCCAACGCCGGTCAACCTCAACACCGCCGGCCCCGTGGTGCTGCGCGCCGCCATCGCCGGGCTGGACGGCGCCGAAGCGCAGCGTCTGCTCGCGCTGCGCAACCAGCGCCCGTTCGAGCGCACCGAAGCGCTGGTGGAAGCGCTGCCACGACTGGCGGCCTCATGGCAGCCCGCGCTGCTGAGCGTCAGCAGCCAGCACTTTCTCGTCACCGGACAGCTGCGGCTGGGCGAGCTCACTGTGCAGCAGACCGCGCTGCTGCGCCGCAATGGAGCGCGGGTGGAGGTGCTGTGGCGCCAGCAAGGCGTGGCCGGGCCCGCCAGCCTGCCTTGAGGCGGTGCTATGCTTGCCGCGCCGCGACGTTGCCGCACCGCCGATGCTGATTTTGCGCCCCGTTGACCGCTGCGCATCCGAGACCGAACCCGCCGGCGCTACGCCGCAAGCTGCGCCATCGGCTTGGCATTGGGCCCGTTTGGATGCCTCCGGCGCGGTGCAGGCTCAGGGGCGCGCCCCTGCGGATGAGTTGGCCGCTTTGGGTCGCCGCGAGCACGTCGCGCTGGCGCTGCCCGTCGGCTGGCTGGCATGGCATGCGGTGGCCTTGCCCGCCCAGCGTGCGGCTCGAACACCCCAGGCGCTGGCCGGCTTGTTGGAAGACGAGGTGCTGGATCCCCCCGACCGGCTGCACTGGGCGTTGGGGCCGGCGGCGCCACAGGGCCACACCTGGGTCGCCGTGACGCGCGAAGAGCGCCTGCACGCCACCGTGGCGGCTTTGCAGGACCTTGGGTGGACCGTGCAGCGGCTGCTGGCTGAAAGTTACCCTCAGCCCGCGCCGGTGCTGTGGGTGCACGCGCTGGACGGCGCGCCGATGGCGGTGCTGGCCGGGCCGCACGGCGTGGCCGCCGTGCCGCTGACCGACCTCGACGCACTGCTGCCACCCGGTATGCCGCAGGACGACGACCAGGCCGCCCGCGACGCATGGTCGGCCTCGCTGACTTACACCGCCGATCCAGCCGCCTTCGACGACGCGCGCGCAGCGCGACCGCAGGCCCCCTGGCAGGCGCTGCCGGCGGCGCGGCGCTGGGCCGACGCTGGGCGCGACAGGCCGGATCTGGCGCAGTTTGCCTGGCGGCGGCGCATCGGCGGCGCGGGGTGGCAGCGGGCGCTGCGCGCCATGCGCGCCGTCGGCACCGATCCGGCCTGGGCGCCGGCGCGCTGGGGCGTGGCGGCGGGGGTCGCCGTCCCGCTGCTGGCCGTGCCGCTGGCCGCCTGGCAGGCGCGTCAGGCCGAGCGCGCGCTGCACGCCGAGACCCAGCGCATCGCGCGCGCGGCGCTGCCGCAGGCGCCGGTGCTGCTCGACCCGCCGCGCCAGCTTGCGCAGGCGCTGGCCCGGCTGGGCGGACCGGCGGCCCCCGGCGTGCTGGAGCGCTGGCTGCACGCCTGGGGCGCGCTGGGCGGGCCGCCGCCGCAGCAGGTGCGTCTGCAAGGGGATCGACTGGAACTGCGCTGGGATGCCGCCCCGCCCGCCGCGCAGGTGCGCGCCGCCGCCCGCGCCGCTGGGCTGACCGTGACCGAGGACAGCGGCCCGGTGTGGCGGCTGCAAGCGGAGGCCGGGCAATGACGGCGGTCCGCGCCGCGCTGCCGACGCTCACCGCGCGCCTGCCGGCGCCGCTGCGTCGGCACGCCGGCCTGCTGCTGGCGCTGGGGCTGCTGCTCGCGTGGGGGTTCGGCGTGGCGTGGCCCGCCTGGCGCGCGCTGCAGCAGGCCCCGCAGCGGTTGGCGCACGCCCAGGCCCAGGCGCAGCGCACCGCCGCACTGGCGCAGGCGCTGGCCGAGCGCAAAGCCGCCGCCGACGCCAGCACCGCTCTCCCTGCCACGCTGGAGGCGGTGCGCGCGCTAACCCAGGAACGGCTTGGCGCCAGCGCCCAAGTGCGCGCCGACGACGGTGGCGGCTGGCGCGTCGAGCTGGCCGGCGTGCCGGCACAGGCGCTGGCGCACTGGCTGGTGGCCGTGCGCGAGCGGCTGGCGCTGCAGGTGGTCGAACTCGACCTGCAGCGCGAGGGCGAGCTCTGGCGCGGCCAGGCGCGCCTTGCCCCCATGGGAGGCGCCCAGTGAACGCGCGCGGCTCCCGCCCCCCCTGGCGCGCCGCGGCGCTGGGCGCGCTGTTGGGCGTGCTGGTTGCCAGCGTCGCCTGGGCCCCGGCGCGCTGGGCCGACGTGGCGCTGGCCGCCGCCAGCGACGGCCGGCTGCGGCTGCTGCAGCCGGCCGGCACGCTGTGGGCCGGCTCCGGCGTGCTGCGCGTGGCCGGCGACGGCGCGGCGCTGACGCTGCCTGGGCGGCTGCGCTGGACGCTCTCGCCCGACCTCGCCACCCTCGGCGCGCGCCTGACGCTGCAGCCCGACGCCACCGCCGACGCGCCCTGGCGCGCCACGCTGGCCCGGCGCGACGGCGGCTGGTGGCTGCAGGCCGAACCGTGGCAGGCCCAGCTCGATCTGGCCTGGCTGCAGGCGCTGGGCGCGCCGTGGAACACCTTCGGACTGCAAGGGCGCGCGCACCTGGCGCTGCCGGCGCTGCGCTGGCCGCTTAGGGCGCCCGCCGCCGCAGCCACGGCCGCCCCCGCCTCGGTCACCGTCGAGCTGCTCGACGTCGCCTCCGCCGTCAGCCCGCTGCGGCCGCTGGGCAGCTACCGGCTCACCCTGCAGGCCGCACCGGGCGCCGCGCCGACGTTCGAGCTGGCCACGCTGCGCGGCGACCTGCGGCTGCAGGCCAGCGGCGGCTGGCCCGGCGGCCGGCTGCAGCTGCAGGGACTGGCCGAGGCCAACCCCGATCGGCTCGAAGCCCTGTCCAACCTGCTCAACCTGCTGGGCCGCCGCGACGGCGCGCGCGCCCACCTGCGCATCGGAAACCCCGCATGAACGACGCCACCCTCTCCGTCCGCCTGGGCCGCGCCGCGGCGCGGGCGCTGCTGGCGGCGGCGCTGGCCGGCCCGCTGGCCGCGCAGACCCCGCCGCCGGCGATCCGCCCCGGCCAGCCGATCACGCTCAACTTCGTCGAGGCCGAGATCGAGGCCGTGGCGCGGGCGCTGGCCGTGGCCACCGGACGCGCCATCGTCGTCGATCCGCGCGTCAAGGGGCCGCTGACGCTGATCACCGAGTCGCCGGTGCGCCCCGCCGCAGCGCTGGCGCAGTTCGGCGCCGAGCTGCGGCTGCGCGGCTTCGCGCTGGTGGAGTCGGCCGGGATCCTGAAAATCGTGCCGGAGGCCGAGGCCAAGCTGCTCGGCGGCCCGGTGCTGACCGAGGAGCCGGCCCCGGCGCGCGACGGCCTGCTCGTCACGCAGATCTTTCGCCTGCAGCACGAGAACGCCAACCACCTGCTGCCGATCCTGCGCCCGCTGATCAGCCCAAACAACCCGATCACCGTCAACAACACGCACAACGCCCTGGTCATCACCGACTACGCCGACAACCTGCAGCGGCTGGCGCGCATCATCGCGGCGCTGGACGTCGGCACCGCCACCGACCTGGAGGTGGTGCCGCTCAAGCACGCCATCGCCACCGACGTGGTCGGCTGGCTGCGCCAGCTGCTCGACGACGACGGCGCCCCCGGCCCCAACCGCACGCCGGGCGGGCCGCGCACCACGGTGCTGGCCGACCCGCGCAGCAACAGCCTGCTGCTGCGCGCCAGTCACCCGGCGCGGCTGCAGTTGGCCAAAGCGCTGATCGACAAGCTCGATCGGCCCAGCGCTGCCAGCGCGGCGGCCAACATCCATGTGGTGTATCTGCGCCACGCCGACGCCGTGCAGCTGGCCACGACGCTGCGCGCCGCGCTGGCTGGAGCTGCCGGCGGCGCGCCCCCCGCTGCAGACGGCGTCGCCACGAATCCGAGCACGAGTGCAAGCGTCTCGCCCAGCGGCTCGACGACGTCGGTCAACGCTGCGCCCGCCGCCGCCAGCGTCAACGTCTCCAGCGCCGGCGCTCGTCTCAACGCCAGCGCGCCCGCCAGCACCGCGGCAACAGGCGGTCAGGTGCAGGCCGACCCTGCCAACAACGCGCTCATCATCACGGCGCCGGAGCCGCTGTATCGCGAGTTGCGACGCATCATCGACTTGCTCGACGTGCGCCGCGCGCAGGTATATGTCGAAAGCCTCATCGCCGAGGTCAGCGCCGAAAAAGCCTCCGAGATCGGCGTGCAGTGGCAAAGCATCATCGGGCGCAGCGGCGACGGCGCCATCGGGCTGCTCGGCACCAACTTCGGCAGCGGCGGGGCCAACATCCTTAACTTGGCCACGCAAAATGGCGGCCAGGGCCAGTTGCCGGCGCCGGGCTTCAACATCGGCCTGGCGCAGCGCATCGGCGGCACTTATGTGCTGAGCGCCTTGGCCCGGTTTCTTGAAACCCAAGGCGACGCCAACATTCTTTCCACCCCGACGCTGCTGACGCTGGACAACGAAGAGGCCAAGATCGTCATCGGTCAGAACGTGCCGTTCATCACCGGGCAATACACCGCCAACAACAGCAACCAGGGCGCGGTCAACCCGTTTCAGACCATTGAGCGGCGCGACGTTGGCCTGACGTTGCGCGTGCGGCCGCAAATCCAGGATGGCGACACGGTGCGGCTGCAAATCTTTCAAGAAGTCAGCAGCGTGCTGCCGAGCTCCATCAACAACCCCAGCGGTCTGATCACCAACAAGCGCTCGATTGAATCCACCGTGCTGGTGGAGGATGGCGGCATCGTCGTGCTGGGCGGGCTGCTGCAGGACGAGTTTGGCGGCAATCAGGACAAGGTACCGGGGCTAGGCGACGTGCCGGTGCTGGGTCACTTGTTCCGCAGCGAAAAGCGCTCGCGCAAAAAAACCAACCTGATGGTGTTTTTGCGCCCGGTGGTGGTGCGCGACGCGCGCGCCGCCGACGCGCTGGCGCTGGACCGCTACCAGTGGATGCGCAGCCTGCAGCAGCAAGCGCAACCGCAACCCAGCCGCCTGCATCCCATCCAGGACGCCCCGCTGTTGCCGCCCAGCTGGCCCGGCGTGGCCATCCCCGCCGACGCGGCCGTCCCGGCACCGCCTTCCGCTGCCCCGACCGCGCCATGAACCCCGCCTATCCGCTCCCCTACCCCTGGGCGCGCGCCCACGGCGTGCTGCTGCACGTGGACCGCGGCGAGCGCTGGCTGATCGTGCGCGCCGACACCACGGCCCCTCTGCCCACCGCGCAGCTGACCGCCATCGCCGAGGCGCAGCGCGTGCATGGCCCCTGCCGGCTGCAGCGCGAACCCGCCGCCGCCTTCGACGCCCGGCTGCAGGCCGCCTACGCCGACGGCAGCAGCACCGCTGCGGCCATCGTCAGCGAGGTCGAAAGCGAAGCCGACCTGTCGCGCCTGATGCAGGAGCTGCCGCAGATCGAGGATCTGCTCGAAGCCGCCGACGACGCGCCGATCATCCGCATGCTCAACGCGCTGCTGACACAGGCGGTGCGCGAGCGCGCCAGCGACATCCACATCGAGCCCTACGAGCGCCACTCCAGCGTGCGCTTCCGCGTCGATGGCACGCTGCGCGAGGTGGTGCAGCCCAACCGCGCGCTGCACGCGGCGCTGATCTCGCGCCTGAAGATCATGGCCGAGCTCGACATCGCCGAAAAGCGCCTGCCGCAGGACGGCCGCATCGCCCTGCGGCTGGGAGGCCGCGCGGTGGACGTGCGCGTCTCCACCCTGCCCAGCGCCCACGGCGAGCGCGCGGTGCTGCGCCTGCTGGACAAGTCCGACGGCGTGCTCAGCCTCGAGGCCGTCGGCATGCAGGGCGCCACGCTGCAGGCGTTCGAGCGGCTCATCGCGCAGCCGCACGGCATCGTGCTCGTCACCGGCCCCACCGGCAGCGGCAAGACCACCACGCTCTACGCGGCGCTGAAGCGCCTGGACGCGCAGCGGCTCAACATCATGACGGTGGAAGACCCGATCGAATATGAGCTGCCCGGCATCGGCCAGACGCAGGTCAACCCGAAGATCGACCTGACGTTTGCCACGGCGCTGCGCGCGATCCTGCGCCAGGACCCCGACGTCATCATGATCGGCGAAATCCGCGACCAGGAGACCGCGCAGATCGCCATCCAGGCGTCGCTGACCGGCCACCTGGTGCTGGCCACGCTGCACACCAACGACGCGCCCAGCGCCGTCACGCGCCTGGTGGACATGGGCATCGAGCCGTTTTTGCTGGCGAGTTCCCTGCTGGGCGTGCTGGCGCAGCGGCTGGTGCGCAAGGTCTGCCCGGCCTGCGGCGGCGCCGGCTGCGCCGACTGCGGCCAGGCCGGCTACGCCGGGCGCACGGGGCTGTTCGAGCTGATGGTGGTCGATGAGGGCCTGCGCGCCCTGATCCACGACCGCGCGCCGGAAGCCGCGCTGCGCGCGCACGCGCTGCAACACGGCCTGGTGCCGCTGCGCCAGGCCGGCGACGCGCTGGTGGCGCAGGGCGTCACCACCGCCGAGGAAGTCTGGCGCGTGACGCGCGACTGAGCGACCCCAAGCCCTGCCGACCCGCGATGCCGACCTTCCGCTACCAGGCCCTCGACGCGCACGGACGGCGCCAGCGCGGCACGCTGGCGGCCGAACACGCGCGCGCCGCGCGCGCCCAGTTGCGCGCGCAGGGTCTGGTGCCGCTGCAGGTCACGGCGCTCGAAGGAGCGGCCCCGGCCCGTGGCGGCGCGCCCCGCTGGCCGGCGGCGCGGCTGGCGACGTGGACGCGGCAATTGGCCGCGCTCGTGGACAGCGGCCTGCCGCTGGAGCGGGCGCTGGCCGAACTCGCGCGCGAGGCCGACGACGCCGCGCAGCAGGCCCTCGTCGCCGAGCTGCGCGCCGAGGTCAACGCCGGCAGCACGCTGGCGGCGGCGCTTGCGCGCCATCCGCGCGTGTTCGATGCGCCGTACCGCGCGGTCGTGGCCGCCGGCGAAGCCAGCGGGCGCCTGGGCACCGTGCTGCAGCGCCTGGCCGACGAGCGCGAGGCCACCGAGGCGCTGCGCCAGCGCATCCTGTCGGCGCTGCTGTACCCGGCCATCGTCACCGCCTTCGCGCTGGTCATCGTGGTGTTCCTGATGACCTACGTCGTGCCGCAGGTGGCGCAGGCGTTCGCCAGCGGCCAGCGCGCGCTGCCGACGCTGACGGTGCTGGTGCTGCAGGCGAGCGCCTGGCTGCGCGGCTGGGGCTGGACGCTGCTGCCGCTGCTGGCCGCTGGGGTGGCGGCCTGGCGGCTGGCGCGGCGGCAACCGGCGGCGCGGCTGGCGCTGGACCGCACGTGGCTGCGCCTGCCGCTGCTGGGGCGGCTGGCGCGCCAGCTCGACGTGGCGCGGCTGGCCGCGACGCTGGCGCTGCTGGTGCAGGCCGGGGTGCCGCTGCTGCGGGCGCTGGCCACCGCCGCCGACACGCTGCGCAACACCGCACTCCAGCGCGACGTGCACGAAGCACTGGCGCTGGTGCGCGAAGGCGCGCCGCTGGCCGCGGCGCTGGCCACGCGCCCGGCGCTCGCCGGCCTGCTGGTGACGTTTGCGCGGCTGGGCGAGCAGACCGGCCAGCTCGGCCCCCTGCTGCAGCGCGCGGCGCAGCAGCTGGCCGACGACGCCCAGCGCCGCCTGCTGCGGCTGACCACGTGGCTGGAGCCGCTGCTGATCATCGCCATGGGCGGCGTGGTGCTGCTGATCGTGCTGGCGGTGATGCTGCCGATCATCCAGCTCAACCAGCTGGTGCGCTGACCATGGCCGCGCTGCCCGACCCCGACGACGGCTGGCTGCCTGGCGCGCGCCGCGTGCCGTCGCCCAACCACGGCCCGCGCCCGCCGGGCGTGCAGCCATGGCTCGTGGTGCTGCACAGCATCAGCCTGCCGCCGGGCGAGTACGGCGGCCCGTGGATCGAGCGGCTGTTCACCAACACGCTGGACTGGGACGCGCACCCCTATTTTGAGAGCATCCGCGGGCTGGAAGTCTCGGCCCACTTTCTGATCCGCCGCGACGGCGAGTGCGTGCAGTTCGTCGCGCTGAACCGCCGCGCCTGGCACGCTGGCCGCTCGTCGTGGCAGGGGCACGACAACTGCAACGACTTCTCGGTCGGCATCGAGCTGGAGGGGCTGGAGGGGGACGCCTTCACCGACGCTCAGTACGCGGCGCTGGCCGCACTGCTGGCGGCGCTGCGCGAGCGCCTGCCGGCGCTGCGCGCGGTGGCCGGGCACGAGCACGTCGCCCCCGGGCGCAAACGTGACCCCGGCCCTGGCTTCGACTGGGCGCGGTTGATCCGCCTGACCGGCTGGCCGGCGGCGTGGTTCGCCAGCGACGCGCCGGCCCGCCCGAACGCCTGCGGCCAGCCCCCCGTGCCCGGCGCCTGAGCCGGCGAACGCCCGCGGGTTCTCCCGCAGATATCGGCCGCGCCGGCCACGGTTGAAATTTTCGATGGATCCCGCCGCGCGCGGCGTCGCGCACAGCCGCTACACTACCGCTAGTGTTTCGGCGGTGCCTCAGACACTAGATCTAGTGTCTGACGGCATCGCCCCGACGTCCCACGACGACCCGTGCGAGGAACCATGCAGACCACCCTCTCCCCTGCCGCCACCGTCTCCAGCACCGGCGCCGAGGCGCCGCGCGCCACCAGCAGCACGACGCTGCCGAACTACCAGATCATCCGCCGCAACGGCGCCGTGGTGCCGTTTGAGCCGGCCAAGATCGCCATCGCCATGACCAAGGCGTTTTTGGCCGTGCACGGGCCGCAAGGCGCGGCCAGCGCCAGCGTGCGCGAGACGGTGGAGCGCCTGACGCAGACGGTGGTGCGCGCGCTGACGCGCTCGCGTCCCGCAGGGGGCACCTTCCACATCGAGGACGTGCAGGACCAGGTCGAACTGGCGCTGATGCGCGACGGCCACCACGAGGTCGCGCGCGCCTACGTGCTGTATCGCGAGCGCCGCGCCCAGGAGCGCGCCGCGCGCGGCGAAGCGCCAGCCGCCCCGGCGCAGCCGGTCATCCATGTCCTCGATGGCGGCGAGCGCCGTCCGCTCGACCTCGACAAGCTCAAGGCGCTGATCCACTCCGCGGTCGAGGGGCTGCAAGGCGACGTGCAGGCCGAGCCGATCGTGGCCGAGACGCTGCGCAACCTCTACGACGGCGTACCGATGGAGGAAGTGCACAAGGCCGCGATCCTGGCCGCGCGCACCAAAATCGAGACCGACCCGGATTACAGCTACGTCACCGCGCGGCTGCTGCTGCACACCATCTACAAAGAGGTGCTGGGCGAAGAGACCACCCACGCCCAGATGCGCGAGCGCTACGCGGAATACTTTCCCGCCTTCATCAAGAAAGGGGTGGAAGCCGAGCTGCTCAACCCCGAGCTGCTCACCTTTGACCTGGCCCGCCTGGGCGCGGCGCTCAAGCCTGAGCGCGACCTCAAGTTCGGCTATCTGGGCCTGCAAACGCTCTACGACCGCTACTTCCTGCACGTGCGCAAGCGCCGCATCGAGCTGCCGCAGGCGTTTTTTATGCGCGTGGCGATGGGTCTGGCCCTCAATGAAATCGACCGCGAGGCGCGCGCCATCGAGTTCTACGAGGTGCTCTCCAGCTTCGACTTCATGAGCAGCACTCCCACGCTGTTCAACAGCGGCACGCTGCGCTCGCAGCTGTCGAGCTGCTACCTCACCACCGTGCCGGACGACCTGGAAGGCATCTACGACGCCATCAAAGAAAACGCCCTGCTGTCCAAGTTTGCCGGGGGGCTCGGCAACGACTGGACGCGCGTGCGCGCGCTGGGCAGCCACATCAAGGGCACCAACGGCGAAAGCCAGGGCGTGGTGCCGTTCCTGAAGGTCGTCAACGACACGGCGGTCGCCGTCAACCAGGGCGGCAAGAGAAAGGGCGCGGTGTGCTGCTACCTGGAGACCTGGCACCTCGACATCGAGGAGTTCCTGGAGCTGCGCAAGAACACCGGCGACGACCGCCGCCGCACGCACGACATGAACACCGCCAACTGGATCCCGGACCTGTTCATGAAGCGCGTGATGGAAAACGGCGACTGGACGCTGTTTTCGCCGTCCAGCGTGCCGGATCTGCACGACAAGGTCGGCAAGGCGTTTGAGGAGGCTTACGTCGCCTACGAGGAGAAGGCCGCGCGCGGCGAAATTCAGCCGTGCAAGAAGGTGCGCGCCGTCGACCTCTGGCGCAAGATGCTGACCATGCTGTTCGAGACCGGGCACCCGTGGATCACCTTCAAGGATCCGTGCAACATCCGCAGCCCGCAGCAGCACGTCGGCGTCGTGCACTCCTCCAACCTGTGCACCGAAATCACGCTCAACACCAGCGACACCGAGATCGCGGTCTGCAACCTCGGCTCGATCAACCTGGTGCAGCACCTCAAAGACGGCCCCAATGGCAAGGAACTCGATCACGACAAGCTCAAGCGCACCATCACGGTGGCCATGCGCATGCTCGACAACGTGATCGACATCAACTACTACGCGGTCAACAAAGCGCGCACCTCCAACCTGCGCCACCGTCCGGTGGGGCTGGGCATCATGGGCTTTCAGGATGCGCTATATGAAATGCGCATCCCCTACGCCTCACCGGAGGCGGTGGAGTTCGCCGACCGCTCGATGGAGGCGGTGTGCTACTACGCCTACTGGGCCAGCAGCGACCTGGCGGTGGAGCGCGGCCGCTACTCCACCTTCAAAGGCTCGCTGTGGGATCGCGGCATCCTGCCGCCGGATACGCTGGACCTGCTGGCGCAGGAGCGCGGCGGCTACCTGGAGGTGGATCGCTCGCGCACGCTGGACTGGGACGCGCTGCGCGCCAAGATCCAGCGCGACGGCATGCGCAATTCCAACTGCGTGGCGATTGCGCCCACCGCCACCATCTCCAACATCGTCGGGGTCGATGCCTCGATCGAGCCGTGCTTCGGCAACCTGTCGGTCAAGTCCAACCTCTCCGGCGAGTTCACCGTCATCAACCACTACCTGGTGCGGGACCTCAAGCGCCTGGGCCTGTGGGACGAGGTGATGATCATGGATCTGAAGCACTTCGACGGCTCGCTGTGGCCGATCGACCGCGTGCCGCGCGAGCTCAAGGAGCTCTACCGCACCGCCTTCGAGATCGAGCCGGTGTGGCTGGTGGAAGCCGCCGCGCGGCGCCAGAAGTGGATCGACCAGGCGCAAAGCCTCAACATCTACATGGCCGGCGCCTCCGGCAAGAAGCTGGACGAAACCTACAAGCTGGCCTGGATCCGCGGCCTGAAGACCACTTACTACCTGCGCACCACCGGCGCCACCCACGCCGAGAAAGCCACCGTGCGCAGCGGCGCGCTCAACGCCGTGCCCGCCGCTGGAGTGGGCACGCCGGCCGTGGCGATGGCCGAGCCGGCCACCGACATCAAGTTCTGCGCCCTGGACGACCCCGGCTGCGAAGCCTGTCAGTAACGCCGCGCGCCGCAATCTGGGCGGAAAGGCGCCCTGCCACGGCAGGGGCCGCCCGCCCTGCTCTTGTCAAGCCATCGACATCCTCGAATAATCCATCACGATTGGAGTGCATCATGCTGAGCTGGGACGACGATACCCCCACCGTCACGCCCTCCCCGGCCCGCGCCTCGATGGGCGGCGGCCAGCCCTACCCGGGGGTGGGCGCGCTTGGGTTGCAACCTGTGCTGCCCTCCAGCAGAGGCTTCGGCCACGTCCCGCCGCAGCCCCCCCGCGCCACCGAGACGGCAGCGCCCGTCGCCCCGATCGTCAGCGGCCCCACGCAGGCCACGCGCGCGCAAGCGGCGAGCTACCGTCGCGTCAACGTCGCCGACAAGCGCATCATCAACGGCCAGACCGATGTCAACCAGCTGGTGCCATTTAAATACAAGTGGGCCTGGGAAAAATACCTGGCCTCCTGCGCCAACCACTGGATGCCGCAGGAGATCAACATGTCGCGCGACATCGCGCTGTGGAAAGACCCCAACGGCCTGACCGAGGACGAGCGCCGCATCGTCAAGCGCAACCTGGGTTTCTTTGTCACCGCAGACAGCCTGGCGGCCAACAACATTGTGTTGGGCACCTACCGCCACATCACCGCGCCGGAATGCCGCCAGTTCCTGCTGCGCCAGGCGTTCGAGGAGGCCATTCACACCCACGCCTACCAATACATCGTCGAGTCGCTCGGGCTGGATGAAGGCGAAATTTTCAACGCCTACCACGAAATCCCGTCGATCCGCGACAAAGATGAATTCTTGATTCCGTTTATCGACGCGATCATGGACCCGGCGTTCAAGACCGGCACGCCGGAAAACGACCAAAAGCTGCTGAAATCGCTGATCGTCTTCGCCTGCCTGATGGAGGGACTGTTCTTCTACGTCGGCTTCACGCAGATCCTGGCGCTGGGGCGGCAAAACAAAATGACCGGCGCGGCGGAGCAGTATCAATACATCCTGCGCGACGAGTCGATGCACTGCAATTTCGGCATCGACATGATCAACCAGCTCAAGCTGGAAAATCCGCACCTATGGACGCCGGAGTTCCGGCAAGAGATCAAGGAGCTGTTCCTGACCGCCGTCGAACTCGAATACCGCTACGCCGAGGACACCATGCCGCGCGGCGTGCTGGGCTTGAACGCCAGCATGTTCAAGGGCTACCTGCGCTACATCGCCAACCGCCGCGCCACGCAAATCGGGCTAGAGCCGCTCTTCCCGAACGAAGACAACCCGTTTCCGTGGATGAGCGAGATGATTGACCTGAAAAAAGAACGCAACTTTTTTGAAACCCGCGTCATCGAATACCAGTCGGGCGGCACGCTGTCGTGGGATTGACGCGCCCGCGCGGCGGCTGCTCGGTCTGGCGTTCTCGGGATTGAACCCGTCTTTCAACCACCCGACCGACAGGAGACCTTGATGGCCACCTCAAAAAAAGCCGTCGCGGCGGCGCAGCCGCAGGCGCCCAAAAGCAAAAAAGCCCCCGCCACCGCCGCGCCCGAACAGGCTCAAGCCCGCGCCGCTCAAGCGACCCGCACGCGTCGGGCCACCTCCGCCGCTGCCGCGCAGCCGCTTGACACACCGCCTGCTTCCGCCGCGTCCATCGATCCAGCCGGCGTAACCCCAGGATCGTCGCGTCGCCGCAAACCCGTCTCTTCGCCTGCGGCGCAACCGACGGCCTCCGCAAGCCGCGCCGCGCCAGCGGCTGACAGCCCCGTCAAGGCCAAGAAAACCAAAGAGATCCAAGCGGCTCAGCCAGCCCCGGCCGCCACCGAGCCCGCCAAGGCCGCCCCCGAGGGGGTGAAGGCATCCAAAAAGAAAAAAGCCAAGGACAAGAACGAAGTCTTGCTGGAAACGGTGGCCGAGGCATCCAGCGAGAAAAAGAAAAAGAAGAAAAAATCCAAACAAAAGGAAGCCGACCTGGAGGCAGCCACCCCCGCCGTCAAAACCGAGAAAAAAGCCAAAGCCCAAAAGCCGGCCAAGGACAAGGCGAAGAAGACCGAATCGGCTCAGCGCGAGGATGCTTCCCGCCAAGACGCCCATTCCTTACCCGCCCAGAAAACCGCTGAGCCCAAGACCTCAACCACCGCTGCGTCGGCGCCCCCTGCTGCATCGAGGGGTCGCAGCCCAGCGCGTGCTCGCGCCAAGCCAAGCCAGCCCGCCGAGCCGGCTGCGCGCACCAAGCTGTCCAGTCAAGCTGCGTGGCCCTTCCCGACCGGGGCGCGGCCCTGATCGGCACAGCGGTGTGGGTGGCAGCCGCCGCCGCGTCGCCCCGCGCTTGGCGCGCCGCGGCGCTCGCCTAGTTGGCAGCTGAGCGCGCAGACAGACACCAATTTTGCCCGCCACGGCTGGCGACTTTGATCGCGCCAAGGCGGTTGCCGAGCCGTGCGGCCTCCACAATATCCCAACCGTTGGCCAGACCGTGCAGCAACGCGGCGCGAAAGGCGTCGCCGCAGCCGGTGGGATCGACCACCGCTGAGGCGCGCTCGCCGGGCACCACGGTGCGCTGTCCCCCTTGCCAGACTTCGCAGCCGTGCTCGCCCAGCGTTACGACTAAGGCGCGCAACCGCTGCGACAGCGCCGCCAGGGTCAGCCCGGTGCGGTCGCACAGCAGCCGCGCCTCATAGTCGTTCAGCGCCGCCCAGTCGGCCAGCTCCAGCAAGCGGCGCAACTCCTCACCGTCGAACAGCGGCAGGCCCTGGCCAGGGTCGAACACAAACGGCACGCCTGCGGCATGCAGCTGATGCGCGTGCTCCCAGGTGGCCTGTTTACCGTCCGGCGACAGGATCGCCAGCCGCACCCCGGCGGTGTCGGTGATTGGGTTGGTGTGCGCCAGCGCCATCGCGCCGGGGTGAAAGGCGGTGATCTGGTTGTTGTCGCGGTCGGTCATGATCATCGCCTGCGCGGTGTAGTGCTGCGGCAGCACACGCACGGCCGAGACGTCCACCCCTAGCGCACGCAGCCGCTGCAGGTAGTCTTGGCCGTCCGCCCCCAACGTGGCCACTGGACGCACCGCGGCGCCAAGCTGACGCAGGCCGTAGGCGATGTTGCCGGCGCAGCCGCCAAACTCGCGCCGCAGGGCTGGCACAAGGAAGGCGACGTTGAGGATGTGCAGCTGATCCGGCAGGATGTGGTCGGCGAAACGGCCCTCGAAGTCCATGATGGTGTCGAAGGCCAGGGAACCGCAAACGAGAATGGTCATGATGGCTTGGTTCAAGGGTCAAACAGCACCACTTGGTAGCCGCTCATGCGGCCAGCCTGCGGGTGATCAAACGCCAGCTCCAACAGCAGCGGCCATTCCTGCCCCGCCGCCAGCACGGCCAAGGGTTGCGGCCATTCGGCCGGCAGCCATACGCGACGAACCATCGGTTGCTGCTGCTCATCCAGCAAGGTCAGCTCCAACGCCGGCGCGGCGATGTCGGTGGAGGTGGGATTGCGCAGCACCAATTGAAAACTGTAGCGATCCGGGGCGCGCCGCAACAGCGCCGAGCCTTCGACCACCACGCGGTGCGCCGCGGGTCGGGGCCCCAGCTCGCACCCCAGCCGCGCGCACGCCGCCGCCAGCAGCGGCTGCCAAGCTGGCCAGCGCGCCAGCAGCGGCTCGCGGGCCAGCCAAGCCACCTGAGCCGCCAGCAGCGCAGACAACCCCAGCGCCAGCAACGCCAACAGCGCCCGCACCGCCGGATGCCGCCAGCGCGCCCGTCGCCGTGCCGAGCGCACGAAAGTTGGCTCTGACTCCTGCGCCGCGGCGGCGCCGCGCGGCAGCCCATGCAAGGCGTTGGGAGCAGCCTCACCCGCTGCGGTCACAGCCGATGGATCTTGTTCGATTGCCGCGCTGCCCCCATCGCAGGCCGGCGCAGGCGTGGACGATACCGCCTCGGGGGTTTGCGCAGCCGCGGGGTCGTCTTGCTCGCTGCCGACCCCAGGCAAGGTGGATGAATCGGTCGGCGGCGCTGGCGTGGACGGTTGCTCCGCCGGTTCAATCGGGGGATTGGGGCGGTGCGAGCCGGACGCCAACACCGAGCTGGCGAGGGTTGCGCTTGCCAGCGCGCCTTCGCTTTCGGGCCGCAGCTGGACGGACGCATCGAAGACGTGGTGGCAGCGCCCGCAACGCACCCAGCCGTCGGCGATCTTGAGCTGATCGGCCACGACACGAAACCACGTGCCGCATGACGGACAGCGGGTGATGAAGCGCATGCCCGCCATTATGGCCGCGGCCCAGGGAGAACGGTCAGGCGGTAGGGCGCCGGGCGCTCATCAGCACCCAACCCTCCTCCTCATCGCCCACCTCCAGCGCGAGCCACGGCGCGTAGGCGGCGCGCAGCTCGTCGGCCTGGCGCGCGAGGATGCCGGCCAGCACCAGATGACCACCGGGCGCGACATGGCCGCACAGCAGCGGCGCCAGCACCTTCAGCGGCGTGGCCAGGATGTTGGCCAGCACGACGCCGTAGGCGCCCTGCGCCAGCTCCGGCGGGCCGGCGCGCAGCGCCACGCCGTTGGCCGCAGCGTTGGCGCGCGTGGCCTGCACCGCCGCCGGGTCGATGTCCACCGCGTCGACCTCGGCGGCACGGAAGCGCGCCGCCGCCATCGCCAGGATGCCGGAGCCGCAGCCGTAATCGAGCACGCGCTGAGCCGCCACCGCGCCGCGCGTGGCGATCCAGCGCAGGCACATGCGCGTGGTCGGGTGCGTGCCGGTGCCAAACGCCAGCCCCGGATCCAGCCGCAGCACCGTGCGCGCCTGCGCCGGCGGTTCATGCCAGCTCGGCACGATCCAGAAGTCCTCGGTGACCGGCACCGGCTCAAACTGCGATTGCGTCAGCCGCACCCAATCAACCTCCTGCACTGGACGCACCTCAACGACCTCGCAGTCGGCGAAGAAGTCCTGGGGCTGCAGCAGCGCCGCGGCTTCGCGCGCCTGCGTCTCGGTGTCGAACAGCGCCGTCACGCGCGAGCGCTGCCAGCCCGCCGCCGGCGGCGGCAAACCCGGCTCGCCATACAAGGCTTGCTCCTGCGGCGTGTCCGCATCGGCATCCTCGACGCTGATGCTGAGCGCCTGCAGCGCCTCCAGCGCGTCGCAGACGTCCTCGACGTGCGCCTCGGGCACGCGCAGCACCAACTCGTGCCAGCGCGCCGCGCCGTCGTTCGGTCCGGATTCAGCCGCGCTCACGTTGGGCCAACCAGCTTTCCAAGTAGTGGATGTTGGGGCCGCCGGCCACGAAGTTGGCATCCACCATCAACTCGCGGTGCAGCGGCACGTTGGTCTTGATGCCCTCGATGACCACCTCCGCCAGCGCCCCGCGCATGCGCGCCAGCGCCTGCTCGCGCGTGTCGCCATGCGCAATGATCTTGCCGATCATCGAATCGTAGTTGGGCGGCACGCAATACCCCGTGTAGATGTGCGAGTCCACGCGCACGCCAGGGCCACCCGGGGCGTGCCAGGCGGTGATGCGACCCGGCGACGGCGTAAATTTGTAAGGATCTTCGGCGTTGAGGCGGCACTCGATCGCGTGGCCGCGCAGCTGCAGCTGGCGCTGTGTGAACGGCAGTTTTTCGCCGGCGGCGATCAGAATCTGCTGGCGCACGATGTCCACGCCAGTGATCATCTCGGTGACCGGATGCTCCACCTGCACGCGCGTGTTCATCTCGATGAAATAGAACTCGCCGTTTTCGTAAAGAAATTCAAAGGTGCCTGCGCCGCGGTAGCCGATCTTTTTGCAGGCGGCGGCGCAGCGCTCGGCGATGCGATCGATCAGGCGGCGCGGGATGCCCGGCGCTGGGGCTTCTTCGATGATTTTTTGATGGCGGCGCTGCATCGAGCAGTCGCGCTCGAACAGATGGACGGCGTTGCGATGCTGGTCGGCCAGCACCTGGATCTCGATGTGCCGAGGGTTTTGGAGAAATTTCTCCATATACACCTCGGGGTTGTTGAACGCCGCCGCCGCTTCGCTTTTGGTGGTCTGCACCGCGTGCAGCAGCGCCGCCTCGGTGTGCACGACGCGCATGCCGCGCCCGCCGCCGCCGCCAGCGGCCTTGATGATGACCGGATAGCCGATCGCGCGCGCGATGCGCTTGATTTCGGCCGGATCGTCCGGCAGCGCCCCGTCGGAGCCCGGCACGGTCGGCACGCCGGCGCGCTGCATGGCCTGCTTGGCCGAAACTTTATCGCCCATCAGCCGAATCGACTCGGGCGTGGGGCCGATGAAGACAAAGCCGCTCTTTTCCACCCGCTCGGCGAAGTCGGCGTTTTCCGACAGAAAGCCGTAGCCGGGGTGGATCGCCTCGGCGTCGGTGACTTCCGCCGCCGAGATGATGGCCGGCATGTTCAGGTAGCTCTGGGCGGAGGGCGCCGGGCCAATGCACACCGCCTCGTCGGCGAGCTTGACGTATTTGGCGTCGCGGTCGGCCTCGGAGTACACCACCACCGCCTTGATGCCCAGCTCGCGGCAGGCGCGCTGCACGCGCAGCGCGATTTCCCCGCGGTTGGCGATCAGGATCTTTTTGAACATCGCCGCCGGCTCACTCAAGAACGAACAGCGGCTGACCGTATTCCACGGCCTGGCCGTTTTCCACCAAGATTTCTTTGATGACGCCGGCGCGGTCGGCTTCGATTTCGTTGAGGATCTTCATCGCCTCGATGATGCAGACCGTCTCGCCTTCTTTGACCGCCTGGCCGACCTCCACAAACGGCTTGGCGCCAGGGCTGGGGGCGCGGTAGAAGGTGCCGACCATCGGCGATTTGATGACGTGCCCTTGCGGCGCCACTGGAACCGCCACGGCTGGCGCGGCGGGCTCAGGCAAGGGAGCCGGAGCCTGCACGGTCAGCGGCGTCATCGGAGCCGGCGCGGGCGCTACCGCCGCCGCGGCGGCGGGGGCAGCCTTGACAATGCGCACCTTGCCCTCGGCTTCGGTGATTTCGAGTTCGGAGATATTGGACTCCGAGACCAGGTCGATGAGCGTTTTGAGCTTACGCAGATCCATGGCGACTCCGTACCGTACTATGCTCCGAACGGGCTCCGATCGCGCCGCAACGGCACGCAAGGAGCGCGCAATATACACGAACCACCGCACGCTGCCATGACCGCCGAACCCCAGCCAAACCCGGACGGTGAGTTGGCCGCCACGATGGCGCTGCCGGGTCTGGCGCGCGCCTTGATCGCTCAAGGAGCGTTGACGCTGACGCGCGCCCGGCAACTTTACGCCGATGCGCAACGCAAGCGCAGCTCGTTCATTGCCGAGTTGATTGAGCAGCGCGCGGTGTCGCCGCGCGAGCTGGCGCACATCATGTCGGCGGCCTTTGCCGCCCCGCTGATCGACCTGGACGCGGTCGATCCGCAACGGCTGCCGTATGGCGTGCTGTCGGCCCGCACTTGCCAGCAATTCCGCCTGCTGCCGCTGGCACGGCGCGGCCACCGGCTGACGCTGGCCTGCGCCGACCCGTCCGACCCCCTGGCCGCGGAGAAAGTCAAATTCGAAACCCAGCTGCAGGTGGACTGGGTGGTAGCCGAGGTGGACAAGCTGGATCGCTGGGTGCAGCGCTACGCCGAAGGGAATGCGCCAGGCCAGCCGGCGCCCACGGCGAACGAGACCATCGACTTTGGCTTGCCCGAACCGCCCATCGAGACGGTGCACGCCGAGCCGGTGGCCGCGGAAGTGGAAGACGCGCCGATCGTGCGTTTTTTGCGCAAGATGCTGCTGGACGCTTACGCGATGCGCGCCTCCGACCTGCATTTTGAGCCGTATGAAAAGTTTTATCGCGTGCGCTTTCGCATCGACGGCCAATTGCGGGAGGTGGCCGCGCCGCCGCTGGCCATCAAAGACCGGCTGGCTGCGCGCATCAAGGTGCTGTCGCGGCTGGACATTGCAGAAAAGCGCGTGCCGCAAGACGGGCGCATGAAATTGCGCGTCGCGCCGGACAAGGTCATCGACTTTCGCGTCAGCACCCTGCCAACGTTGTTCGGCGAAAAAATCGTCATCCGCATCCTGGACCCCAGCAGCGCGCAAATGGGCATCGACGCGCTGGGCTACGAACCGGACGAGCAAGCCCGCCTGCTGGCCGCCATCCAGCGCCCTCATGGCATGGTGCTGGTCACCGGCCCCACCGGCTCGGGCAAGACCGTCACCCTCTACAGCTGCCTCCACCTGCTGAACCAGCCTGGGGTCAACATCTCCACCGCCGAAGACCCAGCCGAAATCATCCTACCCGGCATCAATCAGGTCAACGTCAACGAAAAGGCTGGCTTGACCTTTGCAGCCGCGCTGCGCGCGTTTTTGCGCCAGGACCCCGATGTCATCATGGTCGGCGAAATCCGCGATTTGGAAACCGCCGACATCGCCATCAAAGCGGCGCAGACCGGCCATCTGGTGTTGTCCACCTTGCACACCAACGATGCGCCCTCCACCCTGACGCGCCTGATGCACATGGGCGTGGCGCCGCTCAACATCGCCGCCAGCGTGCACTTGATCACCGCGCAACGGCTGGTGCGGCGCTTGTGCCCGCACTGCAAGCAACCGCACCGCGGCCTGCCGCGGCAGACGTTGCTGCAAGCTGGCTTCACCGAGGAGGATCTGGCCGACGGCTGGCAGCCGTTTCGAGCGGTGGGCTGCCCGGCCTGCCACGACGGCTACAAGGGCCGCATTGGGCTGTATCAAGTGATGCCGGTCAGCGAGGCGATCCAGCAATTGATCCTGCGCGGCGCGCATGCGCTGGACATCGCCGCGCAGGCGCGCCGCGAAGGCGTGCGCACCCTGCGCGAAAACGGCCTGCGCAAGGTTAAGATGGGCATCACGTCGTTGGAGGAGGTGCTGTCGGCGACCCACGAGGGTTAATGGGCCGCTGGGCGCCGCCAAACGGTCACACCAAGAGGAATGCGTTCCATGGCCACGGCAACATCGACCGTTCGCGAACACGTCTTTGAATGGGAGGGCAAAGACCGCAACGGCAAAATCATCAAAGGCGAACTGCGCGCTGCCGGCGAGGCTCAGGTGCAGGCCCAGCTGCGCCGCCAAGGTATCGTGGTGCTCAAGGTGCGCAAGCGCCGCTTCGCCTCGGGCCGCCGCATCAAGCCCAAAGATATCGCCATCTTCACGCGGCAGATGGCCACCATGATGAAAGCGGGCGTGCCATTGCTGCAAGCGTTTGACATCGTGGGCCGCGGCAACCCCAATCCGAGCGTGACGCGCCTGCTTTATGAAATCCGCTCCGACGTCGAAACCGGCACCTCGCTGTCGGCGGCGCTGCGCAAGCATCCGGCCTACTTCAGCCCGCTGTATTGCAACCTGGTCGAAGCCGGCGAAGCCGCTGGCATTCTGGAAGACATCCTGGAGCGGCTGGCCACTTACCTGGAAAAAACTGAAGCGCTCAAAAGCAAAGTCAAATCCGCGCTGATGTATCCCACGGCGGTGTTGATCGTGGCGTTCATCGTGGTGGCGGTGATCATGATTTTTGTCGTGCCCGCGTTCAAGGAGGTGTTCAACTCCTTCGGCGCCGACTTGCCGGCCCCGACGCTGGCCGTGATCGCCCTGAGCGAAATCTTTGTGGCTTACTGGTGGCTGATTTTTGGCGCGCTGGGCGGCGGGCTGTATTTCTTTTTCCAAGCGTGGAAGCGCAGCGAAAAAGTGCAGCGCGTCATGGATCGGCTGCTGTTGCGCGTGCCGATTTTTGGCCAACTGGTGGAAAAATCAGCTGTAGCGCGCTGGACGCGCACGCTGTCCACCATGTTTGCGGCGGGCGTGCCGCTGGTGGAAGCGCTGGATTCGGTGGGCGGCGCCGCCGGCAACTCGGTCTATGCGGACGCCACCGCCAAGATCCAGCAAGATGTGGCCAGCGGCACCGCCCTGACGCAGGCGATGACCGCCACCGGGGTGTTTCCATCGATGGTGCTGCAAATGAGCGCCATCGGGGAAGAATCCGGCGCGCTTGACCACATGCTTGGCAAGGCCGCCGATTTTTATGAGCAGGAAGTCGATGACATGGTGGCGGGCTTGTCCAGCCTGCTGGAACCCATCATCATCGTTGTGCTGGGTGGCCTCATCGGCGGCATCGTGGTGGCGATGTACCTGCCGATCTTCAAACTCGGGGCTGTGGTATGACGACCCCGGCCGCGACTGCCCCCGCAGCGCGGCCGGCAATCGGGCCAGGGTCAGCCGCGCTGGTAGCCGAAGCCCACCCCACGGCCCGCATGACGCTGGCCGGGCAATTGCGCGCGTTTGGCTTTGCCAGCGTCGCCCAGGTGGGGTGGCTGGATGACGCGCGCCGCGAAATCGAGCGCCATACCTTCGACGTGGTGGTCTGCGGCGACAGCTTTGCGCACGGCGGCACGGGCCAAGCGTTGCTGGACGATCTGCGCCGCAGCGGCCTGTTGCCGTATCGCACGGTGTTCATCCTGATCACCGACGAAGCCACCTACCCCAAGGTGATCGAAGCCGCCGAATCCGCCGTGGACAGCTACCTGGTGCGGCCTTTTTCAACCGGCACGCTGCTGGATCGCATCGAGCAAGCGCAGCGGCGCAAAGCCGCGCTGGACGACATCCACCAACTGCTGGAAGACGGCCGCGCCGATGAGGCGGTCGAGCGCTGCCTGCAGCGCTTCGCCAGCCGGGGCCCCCAGGCGTTGCAAGCGGCGCGCTGGGGCGCCGAAATCCTGATGCGACGGGGCCGGCTGGGACAAGCGCAAGCGCTGTTTCAGTCGATCTGGGACTCCGACCCGCAGCCTTGGGCGCTGCTGGGCGTGGCGCGCTGCCAACTGGACGATGGCGCGGCGGCTGCGGCGCTGATCACCCTGCAGCGGCTGCTGGAGCTGCACCCCGACTACACCGACGCGCTGGACGCGCTGGCGCGCGCTCAGACGGAATTGGGCCAATTCGCCGACGCCTTGGACAGCCTTGCGCGCGCGCTGGCCGCCACGCCGCTGGCCATCGGACGCCAGCAGCGCCTGGGGATGCTGGCGTTTTTTCTCGGCGACCGCCGCCAAGCCGTGGAATTGTTGCAACGCGCCGCCACGCTGGGGCTGGACTCCAAAATGTTCGACGCCGAAAGTCTGGTCTTGCTGGCGCTGGCCGCCTTTGAGCGCGGCGACGCCGACGCGTTGCATCGGCAAGACGCCGAGCTGCGCCGGCGGACCCATGCTGCGCCCGATGATGAGCGGCTGCAGCGTTTCAGCCATCTGGTTGAGGCGCTGCGCGACGCTCACGACGGCCGCGACGTCAGCGCGGAGGTGGCGCGCTGGATGCAAGACTGCGCGCAACCCCATTTCGACGCAGAGGCCGCCTGCAACCTGCTGGCCGCGCTGGCCGCGCTCACGCAACACGGCGCCTTGCCGCCTCAACCGGCGCTGGTGCAGCGGCTGGGCCTGCGCTTTGGCGTCTCCAAGGCGATGAGTGAGCTGCTGGCTCGCGCCGCTGAGGCGCATCCACCCTACGCCGAGCAGCTGCGACAGTGCGAAGCCGCCATCGTGCAGCGGATCGAGCAGGCGCTGCATCTGATCAACCACGGCTCGCCGTCACACGGGCTGGCCGAATTGGGCGAGCTGGCCTTGCAGACCCTCAACGGTCGGGCGGTGGACACTGCCTGGCTGGCGTTGCAGCGGCACGGCGCGGCGCTGCCCGAGGCGAGCGAGTGGCGGCGCCGCCTCAGCCCGTGGCGTCAAGCGCTGACGGCCATGCGGCGCCGCCCGTTGCTGGGCGACCCACGACTGCGTCCCGCCGGCGGCATCGCCCTGGCGGTGCTGAATCGGCTCAACCCCTTGGCGATCGCAGGATCCGCGGCATGATCCCCTGCGACCTCTACGACGCCACCGCGCTGGTGGTCGATGGCAACCCGACCTCGCG
Source organism: Tepidimonas alkaliphilus (assembly GCF_007556595.1). Lineage (GTDB taxonomy): Bacteria > Pseudomonadota > Gammaproteobacteria > Burkholderiales > Burkholderiaceae_C > Tepidimonas > Tepidimonas alkaliphila. The sequence continues at coordinate 25,367 of NZ_VJNB01000010.1, read as the reverse complement.
CTCGATTTTGGTGGCCCAACTGCGCGACCTCGGCGCGCGCAGCGTCGCCCAAGCGCCGCGCATCGCCGATGCGCGCCGCCTGTTGGAATTTCGCACTTTTGATGTCGTCGTCTGCGAGCAAAACTTTCCCAACGACCACGGCACCGGCCAGGCGCTGCTGGACGACCTGCGCCGCGCCGGATTGCTGCCGTTTGCCACCGTGTTCATCATGGTCACCGCCGAGGCGTCTTACGCGCGGGTGGCGGAGGCGGCCGAGTCGGCGCTGGACTCCTACCTGCTCAAGCCGTTCACCGCCAACGAGCTGGCCACCCGCATCGCGCAGGCGCGCCACCGCAAAGCGGTGCTGAAAGACATCTTCGCCGCAGTGGAAGCGCAGGACTTCGAGCGCGCCGCGCAATTGTGCCGGCAGCGCTTTGCGCAGCGCGGCGATTACTGGCTGTACGCCGCGCGCGTGGGCGCGGAGCTGCTGTTGCGGCTGCAACGCTACGACGAGGCGCAGCAGCTCTACGAGGCCGTCGTCGAAGCCAAAGCGTTGCCGTGGGCGCGGCTGGGCGTGGCGCGCGCGCAGCTCGATGCGGGCCAGCCGCAAAAAGCCTGCGCCACGCTGCAAGCGCTGCTCGACAACGATCCGCACTACCCCGACGCTTACGACGTGCTGGGTCGCGCGCACATCGAGCAAGGCAACTTCGACGCGGCGCTGGCCGCCTACAAAATCGCCACCGACCTCACCCCGTATTCGATCAGCCGCCTGCAACGCCACGGCATGCTGGCGCACTATTGCGGCCAGCGCGAGCTGGCCGAGCAGCTGCTGGCGCGCAGCGCGCAGCTGGGGCTGGACTCCAAGATGTTCGACGCTCAGACGCTGGTGCTGTTGGGCTTCATGCACTTGGAAACAGGCCAGCGCAAGGGCTTGCAACGCTGCCTGGATGATGCGCTGCGCGTGCTGGAGCGCCAGCCCCACTCAAGGCGCTTGCAGCGCTTGGCGCAGACGCTGGAAATCGCCAACCTGCTGCAAGAGGCGCAAGTGGCGCGCGTGCTGGAGCGCCTGCGGGCCATGATGGCCACCATCTTGGATGAGGACTTCGATTTTGAAGCGGCTTGCAACCTCGCTACGCTGCTGGCGCACACCGCCGCGCGCGCCATCCAGATGGAGGAGGTCGAGGAGCGCCTCACCGTCTTGGGACGGCGTTTTTGCAGCACCAAGGCGTTGACCGCGCTGCTGGCGCAAGCCGCCGCGGTGCATCCCCCTTACGCTGAGCGGCTCAGCGCCCTGCACCACGAGGTGCTCAGCCTGGTGGAGCAGGCCATGCGCCAAGTGCTGGCTGGCCAGCCTCGCGCCGCCGTGCTGGAGCTGCTGGCGCACGCCGAAGCCACCTGCAACACGCGCATCATCGAGTCCGCCTGGGGCACGCTCAAGCGCTACGAGGCGCGCATCGACGACGCGGCCGAGCTGGCGCAACGCATTCAGGCGCTGCGCGCGCGCTACCCCGCTTGGGCGAGTCGGGCCGCCTTGGGCGACAAAGGGGGGCGGCCGCCCGGCGGCGTCAGCTTGCGCACGATGGAGGCGGGCGCCGAAACGAGCTGAGGAGTTTCTTTCCGTTGTATAATGTGGGCCTCACGGGCCGATAGCTCAGCTGGGAGAGCGCCGCGTTCGCAATGCGGAGGTCGGGAGTTCGATCCTCCTTCGGTCCACCAAATTTCCTTTCGCGGAAATCGCGCCTCGCACCCAAACGGTCAGTTATCCGTTTGCGTCCGCATTCCCACCCCCAACGTTCCTCATTCACAAGCTGACGTCGCCAGTGGCTGTCGGAGGCAACTGGCCGTTTGGCCGTCTGCTCGTTCGCTTCGCCCAACGCAGCGAATCCATCACAATCACGCTACAGTGGCGTTTGTTGACGCCAAAATCGATGTCTGGGAGTCCGCGATGTCCGCCTCGTTGCGCTGGATCGCCGCATCGGCCGCCTTGGCTTTGACCAGCTGGCTGGCTGGCTGCAGCACCGCCCCCAAGCCCGTGGTCACCGAAACGCCCGCGCCTGCGCCTGAACTTGCGCCGGCGGCGGTTGCGCCGCCCGCGCCTCCTCCCGCTGCCGCCCCAGCCCCTGAACCGCCATGGACGGGCAAAGTCTCGCTGGCTGCCAGCGAGCGCGAATACCGCCGCGACGGCGCCTCCCACCTGTACGAACGCTACGCTGAGCGCATCTACCGCGGCAAGCTGCCGCCACTGCTGCAAGCCGTGGGTGTCATGCGCGTGACCATTGGCGCGCGCGGCGAGGTGCAGCGCTTCGAATGGATGCGCGCGCCGGATCATGTGCCGCACATCAAGGCGGAAATTGAACGCATGGTGCTGGCCGCCGCGCCCTACCCGGCCCCGCAACGCCTGGGCAGCGTCGTCTATACCGACAGTTGGCTGTGGGACAAAAGCGGGCGTTTTCAGCTCGATACGCTGACCGAAGGGCAACTCGACCGCTTGCCGACGGCCACGCCGGCCGCCGTCCCCAAACCCGCAGCGCGTCCGCCTGCCGCGCGCCCTCGCACGGCCAGCCGTCCAGCCAGCCGCAGCAGCCGTGCCGTGGCGCAAGACAGCGTGGCTCAGCCTGCGGCGCGCTGACGCTCGCGCACCGACGACAGCACCGACGCGGCGATGAAGGCCACGCCGATGAGGCCGGTGACGGCTTCCGGCACGTGCACCACCGTGCCCATCAGCATGATCGCCGCCAGCGCCCCAATGGCGTAGTGCGCGCCGTGCTCAAGGTAGCGGTACGCCTGCAGCGTGCCGCGGCGCACCAGATACACCGTCATCGAGCGCACGAAGATCGCGCCAATGGCCAGCCCCAGCATGATGATGACGACGTCTTTGGTGATCGCAAACGCCCCGATGACGCCGTCGAACGAGAACGAGGCGTCGAGCACCTCAAGGTAAAGGAAGCCCGCAAAGCCGCTGCGCTGCACGGTGGCCACCGCGGCGCGGCCTTCGTCCTCGTCCTCGAACAGCGCGCCCACCGCGTCCACCGCCAGGTACAGCAGAATGCCGGCGATGCCGGCGACGAAGACGCGGTTCTGCTCCGCTTCCGGCACCCACCAGCGCGTCGAGAACACCACCAGCAGCGCCACGAACACGGCGATCTCGTCGAACTTGGCCGCGCGCACCATGCGCCGCTCCAGCACGCCGAGCCAGTGCGTCTCCTTGTCGGCATCGAACAGGAAGTTGAGGAACACCAGCAGCAGAAAGGTGCCGCCGAATGCCGAGATCACCGGATAGACGCTGGTCAGCGCGCGCGAGTATTCGTCCGGGCGCTGCAGCGCCAGCCGCACGGTGTCCATCCAGCCGAGATCGGCCGCCACGGCGACAATGACGATCGGAAACACCAGCCGCATGCCGAACACGGCGATCAGGATACCCACCGTCAGGAACAGCTGCTGCCACAGCCGGCTCATGCCGCGCAGCACGCTGGCGTTGACGACCGCGTTGTCGAACGAGAGGCTGACCTCCAGCACCGCCAGCACCGCGGTCAGCCACAGCGCCGTCCACAGCCCAAGCGGCGACTGCAAGCCCCACCACGCCGCCAGACCCAGACAGACCGCCGAAAACGCCAGCGAGAAGCGAAAGTGTTGCAGCATGGGGGGCGATTGTGCCGCATGCAGTCCGGCGCGCGGCTCGCGCATTGGGGCCGACCGGCCCTTTTCAGCCGCACGGCGGTGGCAGCCCGGCCAGCCGCGCCACTTCGGCGCGCAGATCGGCGGCCCAGACCCGGCGGTCGCGCCCCTGCGCGGTCTGCGGCGCGCCCCAGTGCAGCTCCACCGCCAAGTCGGGCGCACGCAGCACGCGCCACAGGGAAGCCAGCAGCGTCATGTCGCCGACATAGACCGGCGCGTCATGACGCTGCTGGGGGGCGCTGGCGTGACGGTAGGCGATTCCCAGCGGCACCACCGGCCGCCCGGTGGCCAGCGCCGCTTGCAGCAGGTTGGCATGGAAGGGCAGCACGGTGCTGCCGTCGCTCGTCGTGCCTTCCGGGAAGAACGCCAGCACGTCGCCAGCCTGCAGCCGCTCGGCGGCCAGGTGGACGACGCGCAACGCGTCGCGGCGGCTCGTGCGCTCGATGAACAGCGTGCCGGCGCCAGCCACCAGCGCGCCCAGCAGCGGCCAGCGGTGCACGTCGGCCTTGGCGATGAAGCGGCACGGTCGCACCGCGTCCACCGCCATGATGTCAAGCCACGACACATGGTTGGCCACCACCAGGCTGCCCTGCGGCGGCGGCGCGCCGTGCACGCGCAGCCGCACGCCCAGCAGCTCAAGCAGCCGCCGCGCCCAGTCCTGCACGCGCCGCGCGCGCTCGGCTTCGTCCCAGCGCGGAAAGTGGTGCCGCACCGTCCACAGGCCGCGCAACACGTGCCCCAGCAGCCGCAGCGCCCGCAGCAGCGCCTGCGGCCACGGACGACGCGGCGCCGGAACCGGCTTAGCGGGCATCGGCTTCGTAGGCCACATGCCCGCCGACCACCGTGGCGCGCACGCGCGCCGGCAGCTCGTGCCCCTCGAACGGCGTATGGCGCGACTGGCTAATCAGCGCCGCCGGCTCCACGCGCCACGGCGCCGCCGGATCGAGCACGCACAGGTCGGCCACGCCGCCAACCGCCAGCCGCCCGACGCTGGCCTGCAGCGTGCCCAGGCGCGCGCCCAGCACCCGCGCCGGCCCGGCGGTGACGACCTCCAGCGCGCGCTGCAGCGGCACGCCGTCTTGCTCGGCCCACTTCAGCGCCAGGCCCGCCAGCAGCTCCACCGCGCTGGCGCCAGGAGCGGCCTCGCCAAACGGCAGCAGCTTGTCGTCGGCCGACACCGGCGTGTGGTCCGACACCAGCGCGTCGATCGTGCCGTCGGCCAGCCCCTGACGCAGCGCTTCGCGGTCGCGCTGCTGGCGCAGCGGCGGGCGCAGCTTCATGCGGGTGTCGAAGTAGCCGATGTCGGTGTCGATCAGCAGCAGGTTGTGCACGCTGACGTCGGCGGTCACCGGCAGACCCTCGGCCTTGGCGCGGCGCACCAGCTCGACGCCAGCGGCGGTGCTCAATCGGCAGACATGCAGCCGCACCGGGGCCCCCTCGGCGCGGCCCGCCACGCCGCGCAGCAGCTCCAGCATCGTCTGCAGCGCGATGACTTCCGCCGCCGCCGGCACACCGGGCAGGCCCAGCCGCGTAGCCAGCGGGCCGCTGGCCATCGCCCCCTTGGACAGCCACGGCTCCTCTGGCCGCAGCCACAGCGCGTAGCCGAACGTGGCCGCATACTGAAACGCGCGCAGCAGCACCTGGGTGTTGACGATCGGGCGATCGGCTTGGCTAAAGCCCACGCAGCCGCGCTCGCTCAAGTGCGCCATCTCGGCCAGCACCTCGCCGGCCAGCCCGCGCGTCAGCGCCCCAAGCGGAAAGACGCGGCAGCGGTGCAGCGCCGCGGCGCGCATGTGCAGCATATCCACCAGGCCCGGCTCATCCAGCACGGGGTCGGTGTCGGGCGGGCAGACCAGGCTGGTGACGCCGCCGGCCACCGCGGCGGCGGTTTCGCTTTCCAGCAGGCCGGCGTGCTCGCCACCCGGCTCGCGCAGCCGCACGCACAGATCCACCAACCCCGGCAGCACCCAACAGCCGGCTGCCGACAGCACGCGCTCGGGCGTGAAGTCAGGCGGGATGCTGCCAAGGCCGATGATGCGCCCAGCGGCGATGGCCACGTCGGCCACGCGGTCGGCGCCGCTGGCGGGGTCGAGCACGCGCCCGCCTTGAATGAGCAGCTTCATGCTTCGTTTCCTGCCAGGATGCTCATGACCGCCATGCGCACCGCGATGCCGAAGGTCACTTGCGGCAGCACGACGCTTTGCGCTCCATCGACCACGCTGGAGTCGATCTCGACGCCGCGGTTGACCGGCCCCGGGTGCATGACGATGGCGTCCGGCTTGGCCCAGCGCAGCCGCTGCGGCGTCAGGCCAAAGCTCTTGAAATACTCCTGACTGGACGGCAACAGCGCGCCGCTCATGCGCTCGTTCTGCAGCCTCAGCGCGATGACGACGTCGCAGTCGCGGATGCCCTCCTCCAGCGAGTGACAGACGCGCACCCCCAGGTGCGACAGGTCGCTCGGCACCAGCGTGCGCGGCCCCACTACGCGCACGTCCGGGCAGCCCAAGGTGGTGAGCGCGTGGATGTCGGAGCGCGCCACGCGCGAGTGCAGCACGTCGCCGACGATGGCCACCGACAGGTTGCTGAAGTCGCCTTTGTAGTGGCGGATGGTGTAGGCGTCCAGCAGCCCCTGCGTGGGGTGCGCGTGGCGGCCGTCGCCGGCGTTGATGACGTGCACGTGCGGCGCCACGTGCTGCGCGATCAGGTACGGCGCGCCGGACTCGCTGTGGCGCACGACGAAGATGTCGGCGGCCATCGCCGACAGGTTGGCGATGGTGTCCAGCAGCGTCTCGCCCTTGGCGGTGGAGGAGCGCGCGATGTCGAGGTTGAACACGTCGGCCGACAGGCGCGTGGCGGCGATCTCGAACGTCGTGCGCGTGCGCGTGCTGTTTTCGAAGAACAGGTTGAACACGCTCTTGCCGCGCAGCAGCGGCACCTTCTTGACCTCGCGCGCGTTGACGCCGACGAACTGCTGCGCGGTGTCGAGGATCTGCAGCAGGATCTCGCGCGGCAGCCCCTCGGTGGACAGCAGGTGGATGAGCTCGCCGTGCCGATTGAGCTGGGGATTGGGCCGTCTCATCGCGCCGCCTCCGCCGGATCGCCGTGCTCCAGCAGCACAAAGCCGAAGCGCCCGGCCTCGTCGCGCGTCAGCTCGAACGACTGCTGCGGCGGCAATGGCAGGCGCACGGCGGCGGCGTCCGCCGCCACCGGCAGCTCACGCCCGCCGCGGTCCACCAGCACCGCCAGCCGCACGCTCGCGGGCCGCCCGTGGTCGAACAGCTCGTTGAGCACTGCGCGCAGCGTGCGGCCGGTGTAGAGCACGTCATCGATCAGCAGGATGTGCGCGCCCTCGACGTCGAACGGCAGGCGCGTCTGCGCGGCGCTGGCGCTCAAGCCCCGCTGGGCGTAGTCGTCGCGGTGCAGGGCGGAGCTGACCACCCCGACCTGTCCAGGCAGACCCAGCTCGCGCTGCAGCCGCTCGGCCAGCCACGCCCCGCCGGAGGCCACCCCGACCAAGTGCGTCGGCTGCGGCCCGGCGGCCAGCAGCGCCTGCACGGCCCGCTTAAGCTCGGCATACAGCGCTTCAGCGTCCAGCGCCAGCGTCCCCCCAGCCGCCGGGGGCGGGGCAGCGTTCATGGCAAGCTCCTCAAGTATTGTTCCAGAATGATGCAGGCGGCGGCCGCGTCCGCGTCGCGCGCGCCGGCGGCCAGCGCCTCAGTGGTGCTGTAGCGCTCATCCACCTCCACCACCGGCAGGCCCAGGCGCCCGTGCAGCTGGCGCGCGAAACGCTGCGCCTGGCGCGTCTGCTCATGCGGCGCACCGTCGGGGTGCAACGGCACGCCCACCACCAGCGCATCGGGCTGCCACTCGCGCACCAGCGCCTGCAGCCGCGCCCAGCGCGCCTCGCCCTGCTCGACCACGGTGCCCAGCGGGGAGGCGGTGGCGGTGAGGCGGTTGCCGCTGGCCACGCCGATGCGCCTGAGGCCCCAGTCGAAGGCGAGGAAGGTTTGCGCCTGCGTCGGCACTTTGCCCCAGATGTTCATGCGCGCCCCGCGCCCGGCGTCAACATCCATGGCTGCAAGCCCAGCAGCCCCAACGCCCGCTCGTAGCGCTGCGCCAGCGGCACCTCAAACAGGATGGCGGGATCAGCCGGCACCGTCAGCCAGGCGTTGTCGCCGAGCTCTGACTCCAGCTGTCCCTCGCCCCAGGAGGAAAAGCCCAGCGCCAGCAGCAGTCGCCTCGGGCCCGCGCCGACCGAAACCGCCTCCAGCACGTCGCGCGAGGTGGTCAACTCCAGCCCCGCCCCGGGCACCTTGAGCGACGAAGCATAGACGGTGGCGGGGCGCGGGCGCGCAGGGTTGGCCTCTGCGGCCTCGCCCGCTTCGGCTTGGGCAGACTCGTCTTGCGGCTCATCGATCAGCAACGGCACCGGCTCGCCCATGTCGTCGTGCAGCACGAAGCCGCGCTCCATCTGCAGCGGCCCGCCGCGCAGCACCGGCTGGTCGGCCCACTCAGGCCGCCCAAGCGGCAGCTCCAGCCGCTCAAACAACTCCCCAAGGGTCACCCCCGCGCTCTTGTTGACGATCAAGCCCAACGCCCCTTTGGGGCTGTGCTCGCACACATACACCACGCTGCGCCCGAACAGCTCGTCGTTCAGACCGGGCATGGCGATCAAAAAATGGTTCGTCAGATCAACCGGGGTAGCATCCTCGCTCATCGCGTTCGATTGTACGGCCCGCCCTATGACGCCCGCTGCTCGTTACGACACCGGCTTGATGTGGTTCCGCCGCGACCTGCGCGCGCACGACAATGCCGCGCTTTACCACGCGCTGCGCAGCTGCCGGCGCGTCTGGTGCGCGTTTGTGTTCGATACGGCCATCCTGCAGCCGCTGCTGGATCGCGGCCTGCGCGCCGACCGGCGCGTGGAGTTCATCCTGGCGGCGCTGGAAGATCTGGACGCGCAGCTGCACGCCCTTGGGCGCTCATTCGGCACCGACGACGTGCGGCTGATCGTGCGCCACGGCGCAGCCGTGGAGGAAATTCCGCGCTTGGCTGCGCAGCTGGGCGCACAGGCGGTGTGGGCGAACCACGACGACGACCCTTACGCGCTGACGCGCGATGCGCGCGTGCTCGGCGCGCTGGCGCACCAAGGCGCGGTGCTGCACACCTTCAAAGACCATGTGATTTTCGAGCGGCGTGAGGTGCTCAGCAGCCTGGGGCGTCCGTTTACGGTCTTTACCCCCTACAAAAATGCCTGGCTGCGCACGCTTGGCCCGTTTTACCTGAAGCCTTACCCGGTGGAGCGCTTCGGCGCGGCGCTGGCGCCGGTGCCGGCGGAGTGCGCCACCCCGCTGCCGACGCTGGCAGACCTCGGTTTTGAGACGACCAACCTGCGCCAGCTGCCGATGTGCACCGGCTCCAGCGGCGCGCGCGCGATGTGGGAAGATTTCCTCACCCGCATCGAGCGCTACCACCAAACGCGCGACTACCCCGGCATCAAGGGGCCAAGCTACCTCAGCGCCCACCTGCGGTTTGGCACGCTCAGCATCCGCGAGCTGGCCGCCGCCGCGCACGCCTTGCACGCGCGCGGGCAAGCCGGAGGCAGCGCCTGGCTCAACGAGCTGATCTGGCGCGATTTTTACCACCAGATCCTGGCCAACTTCCCGCATGTCGTCGGGCATGCTTTCAAGCCTGAATACGATCGCATCCGCTGGGAGCGCGGGCAGCAGGCCGACGAGCGCTTCGCCGCCTGGTGCGCTGGTCAGACCGGCTATCCCCTCGTGGATGCGGCGATGCGCCAGCTCAACCAAACCGGCTACATGCACAACCGGCTGCGGATGGTGACGGCCAGCTTTCTGACCAAAGACCTCGGGTTGGACTGGCGACTGGGGGAGCAGTATTTTGCCGACCACCTGCTGGACTTTGACCTGGCGGCCAACAACGGCGGCTGGCAGTGGGCCGCCTCCAGCGGCTGCGATGCGCAGCCCTATTTCCGCATCTTCAACCCGGTGGCGCAGAGCCGCAAGTTTGACCCGCACGGCAAGTTCATCCGCCGCTACGTGCCGGAGCTGGCCGCGCTGGACGACACCGCGATCCACGCACCGTGGGAAGCCAGCCTCGGCGCACTGGCCGCCGCCGGCGTCACGCTGGGGGTCACCTACCCGCGCCCGATCGTCGATCACGCCGAGGCGCGCCAGAAGACGCTGGAGCGCTACGCCGTCGTCAAGGCCGCAAACGAAGCAACAAGGGTCGGAGGCGGCGCCGCCGTCACAGCGGCACCATCTCGAAGTCTTCTTTGCGCGCGCCGCACTCAGGGCAAGTCCAGTTGACCGGCACGTCTTCCCAACGCGTGCCGGGAGCGATGCCATGCTCCGGATCGCCGGCAGCCTCGTCGTAAATCCAGCCGCAAATGAGGCACATCCAGGTGCGATAGGGGGTTGTCATGACGCGCTCGGGCAAAAAAGCACACCGTTAGAATGCATGGCATTGTAGTGGTTGCCATGACCGACGCCGCGCTCGCCCCTCCTGATGCCCCGACCAGCGCAAGCGGCACGCCATGCGTGTTGTGCTTCAACGCCAACGATCCCAGCGGCGCGGGGGGGCTGGCTGCGGACATGACCGCCCTGGTCAGCGCATCGTGCCACCCCCTGCCGGTGGCAACCGCCGTCTGGGTTGGCGACACGCGCCAGCGCCACCAGCTGCTGCCGCTGGAGGCCGACTGGATCGACGAGCAGGCGCGCGCGGTGCTAGAGGACATGCCGGTGCACGCGGTCAAGGTGACGCTGGCCGCCGCGGCCGACGGCGTGGCGGCAATCGGCTCGATCCTGAGCGACTACGACGAGCTGCCGGTGGTGACCTACGTGCCGGAGTTGGCCGCGCTGGACGACGGCGCGCGCGAGGCGCTGCTGGAGGCCGCCGCCGAGCTGCTGCTGCCGCAGACCGACGTGCTGGTCGGCAACCACCACACGCTGGCGCGCTGGCTGCTGCCGGACTGGGAAGACGAGCGCCCCCCTGGACCGCGCGACGTGGCGCGCGCCGCCGCCGCGCACGGCGTGGCGGCCACGCTGCTGACCGGCGTGGCGCGCGGCGAGCAGCTCGACAACCTGCTGGCCACGCCGGAGGTGGTGCTGGCCAGCGTGCCGTTCGAGCGCATCGACGCCACCTTCGCCGGGGCGGGCGATACGCTGGCCGCGGCGCTGGCCGGGTTGCTGGCGCAAGAAACCGAGCTGCCGGTGGCCGCCAGCCAGGCGCTGGCCTACCTCGACCAGGCGCTGGTGCACGGCTTTCAGCCGGGCATGGGCCACGCCATCCCGCAGCGCCTGTTCTGGGCCGACGAGGCCGACGACGACGAGGACGCCTCCACGAGCGAACGCTGAGCCGCCATGACCGACCGCAATCAACTCCTGTTCGACCGCGCCAAGGCCGTCATCCCCGGCGGCGTCAACTCCCCGGTGCGCGCCTTCAAAGCCGTCGGCGGCACGCCGCGCTTCATCACCCGCGCCGAAGGGCCCTGCTTCTGGGACGCCAACGGACGGCGCTACATCGACTACATCGGCTCCTGGGGGCCGATGATCCTCGGCCACGGCCACCCGGAGGTGGTCGAGGCGGTGCAGGCCGCCGTGCGCGATGGGTTCTCGTTCGGCGCGCCAACCGAGCGCGAGATCGAACTGGCGGAGGAGATCATCCGCCTGCTGCCGAGCCTGGAGATGGTGCGCCTGGTCAGCTCCGGCACCGAGGCCGGCATGAGCGCGATTCGCCTGGCGCGCGGCGCCACCGGCCGGCCCAAGATCATCAAGTTCGAGGGCTGCTACCACGGCCATGCGGATGCGCTGCTGGTCAAGGCCGGCTCGGGGCTGGCGACGTTTGGCCACCCGACCAGCGCCGGCGTGCCGCCGGAGGTGGTGCAGCACACGCTGGTGCTCGAATACAACAACGTCGAACAGCTGGAGGCGGCGTTCGCCGAGCACGGGCCGCAGATTGCCGCTCTGATGATCGAGCCGATCGCCGGCAACATGAACTTCGTGCGCGCCAGCGTGCCGTTCATGCGCCGCTGCCGCGAGCTGTGCACGCAGCACGGCGCGCTGCTGGTGTTCGACGAAGTGATGACCGGCTTTCGCGTCGCGCTGGGCGGCGCGCAAAGCCTCTACGCGCGCCTGATCCCGGGTTTCGAGCCGGACATGACGGTGATGGGCAAGGTCATCGGCGGCGGCATGCCGCTGGCGGCCTTCGGCGGCAAGCGCGCGGTGATGGAGCAGCTCGCCCCGCTCGGCCCCGTCTATCAGGCCGGCACGCTGTCGGGCAACCCGGTGGCCACGGCCTGCGGGCTGGCCACGCTGCGCGTCATCCAGCGCCCGGGCTTCTTCGAGCAGCTGGCGGCGCGCACGCGCGCGCTGGTCGAGGGCCTCAAGGCCGAGGCCGACCGCGCCGGCGTGCCGTTCAGCGCCGACAGCGAGGGCGGCATGTTCGGGTTTTTCTTCCTGCCCGAGCTGCCGCAGAACTACGCCCAGGTGATGGCCAGCGATGCACCGCGCTTCAACCGCTTCTTCCACGGGATGCTGGAGCGCGGCGTCTATTTCGCGCCGGCTTTGTATGAGGCAGGTTTTGTCAGCGCCGCGCACAGCGATGCCGAGATCGAGGCGACGTTGCAAGCCGCGCGCGCGGTGCTGGCTGCGCTCTGAGCACACCTGCTTGCCGCCCCCATGAATCGCCGGCAGAGCTTGGGGACGCTGGCCGCGTTGCTCGGAGGACCAACCGTGGCTGCCTCGGCAAGAGCGGCAACGCCCCCTCGACGTTATGGCCACCTTCTGGCCGTTGGCGGCGCCGAAGACCGCGAGCGCGACCGGCTGATCTTGCGCCGCTTCATCGAGCTCAGCGGCGGGCCGCAGGCCCGGCTGTTGGTGTTGACCGTCGCCAGCAGCGACCCTGCCGCGTCGTGGGAAGGCTACCGGCGCGTGTTCGAGGCGCTCGGGGCGCAGCGCGTGGAGCCGTTGGATCTGCGCGAGCCGGCCCAGGCCAATGACCCCGCCGTGGTCGATCGCATTCTGGACGCCGATGGCATCTACCTCAGCGGAGGCGATCAGCGCCGCTTGATGGGGGTGCTGTGGGAAAGCGCAGCCGCGCGGGCGCTGCATTTGGCTTTTCACGTGCGCGGCTGCTGCATCGGCGGCACCAGCGCGGGGGCGGCGGCGCTGTCACGCCAGATGCTGGCCATCGGCGAGCCGGCCCTGCGCCCCTACCGTGATGCGGTGTCGCTGGACATCGGCCTGGGGTTGCTGGCCAGCGCCATCATCGATCAGCATTTCAATGAGCGGCACCGGCTGGCGCGGCTGCTGTCGGCCCTGGCCCTGCGCCCCGATCTGCTCGGCGTGGGCATCGACGAAGACACCGCGTTGCTGATCGAGCGCGGCCGCAGCGTTGAGGTGTTGGGCAACGGCGCGGTCACGCTGGTCGATGCACGCCAAATGCGCACCAACGTGCGCGAAGCCGACCCTGAGCAGCCGTTGCAGATGTTGGACGTGCGCTTGCACCTGCTGCCGGCAGGCACGCGCTACGAAGTGGTCGATCTCGATCCCCGCGTGCCGGCTCCGCCGCCGGCTTTGCGCCAAGCGCTAGAGCTGCTGGTGCGACCGGGTCCAATCCGCGGCTGAACAGCGCCACGCCGCGCGCCCGCGAGCCGACGCCGCTACGACGCGCGCACGAGCGGCGCGTAAGCGTCCCAGCCGGTCTTGGCGATCAGCGCCGTCACCACCAGCAAGAAGGCCCCGCGCACAAAGCCGGCGCCGTGCCTGAGCGCCAGCCGCGTGCCCAGCAGGCTGCCGGCCACGTTGGCCAGCGCCATCGCCAGCCCCAGCGCCCACCAGACGTGCCCCTTCCAGGCGAACAGCCCCACCGCCGCCACGTTGGAGGTGAGGTTGAGCAGCTTGGCCGCGGCGCTGGCGTGCAGGAAGTCGTAGCCGAGCACCCGCACGAACGCGAACACGAGGAAGCTGCCGGTGCCGGGGCCGAAGAAGCCGTCGTAGAAGCCGATCGCGCCGGCCACCGCGCACGCCGCCAGCGTCTCGGCACGGCCGCGCCAACGCGGCGCGTGGTGCCGCCCCAGATCCTTGCGCGCCAGCGTGTAGAGCAGCAGCGCCAGCAGCACCCACGGCAGCGCGCGGCGCAGCGGCTCGGCCGGCGCCTGCGTCACCAGCCACGCCCCGGCCCAGGCGCCGGCCCAGCACACCGCCACCGCCGGCAGCAGGGCGTCCCACGGCAGCCGCACGCGGCGCGCGTAGCGCCACGTGGCCGCCGCCGTGCCCCACATCGAGGCGCTCTTGTTGGTGCCGAGCAGCGTGGCCGGCGCCGCCTGCGGGAACGCCGCGAACAGCGCCGGCACCAGGATCAGCCCCCCGCCGCCCACGATCGCATCGACGAAGCCGGCCAGCGCCGAGGCGGCCGACAGCCAGATCCATTCCATCGCGCGATGGTAGCCGCTGGCGGCGCTCGCGCCGGCGCGCCGCTGACGCCCCCGCGACCGCTGCCGCGCGCAAAAAAGGCCCGGGCGCCTGCGCGGCAGCCCGGGCCCCAACCCCCAGCGGACGTCGTGTCGGGGTCAGGCGATCAGCGGTTGTAGGCCGACTCGCCGTGGTAAGTGATGTCCAGCCCCTCGCGCTCCTCTTCCTCGGTGACGCGCAGGCCGATGATCATGTCCACGATCTTGTAGGCGATGGCGGCGACCACGGCGGACCACACCATCGTGATGACCACGCCCTCGGCCTGCACCAGCAGCTGGCTGGCGATGCTGAAGTCCTCAGCGCCGGTGCCGCCCAGGCCCGGCGCGGCGAACACGCCGGTCAGCAGCGCGCCGACGATGCCGCCGACGCCGTGCACGCCGAAGACGTCGAGCGAATCGTCCGCACCCAGCATCTTCTTCAGGCCCGTCACGCCCCACAGGCACAGGAAGCCCGCAACCAACCCGATCACGATGGCGCCCATCGGGCCGACCGAGCCGCACGCCGGCGTGATCGCCACCAGGCCCGCCACCGCGCCGGAGGCCGCGCCCAGCATCGAGGCCTTGCCCTTCAGCAGCGCCTCGCCGATCGCCCAGGCCAGCACCGCCGCGGCCGTGGCCACCAGCGTGTTCAGGAAGGCCAGCGCCGCACCGGCGGTGGACTCCAGGTTGGAGCCGGCGTTGAACCCAAACCAGCCCACCCACAGCAGCGAGGCGCCCACCATCGTCAGCGTCAGGCTGTGCGGCGGCATCGCCTCACGGCCGTAGCCGATGCGCTTGCCCAGCATGTAGGCGCCCACCAGGCCCGCCATCGCGGCGTTGATGTGCACCACGGTGCCGCCGGCGAAGTCCAGCGCGCCCTTGCCGAGCAGGTAGCCGCCCGGGCCCCAGACCATGTGGGCGATCGGCAGGTAGCTGAACGTGAACCAGATCGCGGAGAACAGCAGCACCGCGCCGAACTTGATGCGCTCGGCGAACGAACCGACGATCAGCGCGCAGGTGATGCCGGCGAACGTGGCCTGGAACGCGACGAAGATCAGCTCCGGGATCTTGACGTTCTCGGTGAAGGTGTCCGCCAGCGACTCGGTCGTCACCCCCATCAGGAACACCTTGTCGAGCGTGCCGATGATCGCGCCCTCGCCGCCGAACGCCAGGCTGTAGCCGTAAATGGCCCACAGCACGCTGATCAGCGAGAACACCACCATCACCTGCATCAGCACCGACAGCATGTTCTTGCTGCGCACCAGGCCGCCGTAGAACAGCGCCAGACCCGGCAGCACCATCAGGATCACCAGCAGCGTGGCGGTCATCATCCACGCCACGTCGCCCTTGTCGACGGTGACGGCCGGCTTGGCCTCCCCCTCGGGGGCGGCGGGGGCCGCGGCGGCCGCGGCCTCGGCGGCGGGCGCCTCGGCCGGCGCGGTGGCGGCGGGGGCCGGCGCCGCATCCTTCGGCGGCTCGGCGGTCTGGGCCAGGGCGGCGGCGCTGAACCACAGTCCCAGCCCCACGCACAGGGTCGTGAGCAATCGTTTCATGGCAGTTCCCTCAGGCATGGTTGGCGGTGGTGGATGGGGGTGGCGCTCACAGCGCGTCGGCGCCGGTCTCGCCGGTGCGGATGCGGATCACCTGCTCCAGCGGCAGCACGAAGATCTTGCCGTCGCCGATCTTGCCGGTGCGCGCCGCGCCTTCGATGGCCTCGATGACCTGCTCGACGCGCTCGTCGGGCACGGCGGCCTCGACCTTGACCTTGGGCAGGAAGTCGACGACGTACTCCGCACCACGGTAGAGCTCGGTGTGGCCCTTCTGGCGCCCGAAGCCCTTGACCTCGGTGACCGTAACGCCCTGCACGCCGATGGCCGAGAGCGCCTCGCGCACCTCGTCCAGCTTGAACGGTTTGATGATGGCGGTGACCAGTTTCATGGCTGTCCTTTCCGTTGGGTGGAGCGCCTTGCCCAGCGCCTCATCCTTTGCAAAGCACAATCTGTGCCAACTCGGAACCCCCCGCGAGAAAGCGGCCCGTATGGCAAGATTGCCCTCCAGCGACGACCTCGGCAAAAAAAGGGAGGGGTACCCGACCATGAGCTTGTGCGTGGTGCGCAGCCGCACGCTGGTGGGCTTGCAGGCTGTGCCGGTGCACGTCGAAGTGCATTTGGCCAACGGATTGCCCAGCTTCACCCTGGTGGGGCTGGCCGACACCGAAGTCAAGGAAGCGCGCGAGCGCGTGCGCGCCGCGGTGCAAAACAGCGGTCTAGATTGGCCCTTCAACCAGCGCATCACCGTCAACCTGGCCCCGGCTGACGTCCCCAAAGAGTCGGGACGGTTTGACCTGCCGATCGCCCTGGGCGTGTTGGCCGCCAGCGGCCAGCTCGATGTGGCCGCGCTGCAGGGGATGGAGTTTGCCGGGGAGCTGTCGCTGACCGGCGCGCTGCGTCCCGTGCGCGGGGCGCTGCCGGCGGCGCTGGCGCTACGCACCGAAATGGTGCATGGCGCACCACCGTGCACGCTGGTGTTGCCGCCGCAAAGCGCCGAAGAAGCGGCGCTGGTGCCAGGCTTGAGCGTCGTGCGCGCCACGCACCTAACAGCGGTGCTGCACGCGTTGGGCGCCACCTTGCCGGCGCACGTCGAGGTTCCTGCCTGCGGCTGGCAACGCCTGCCGGCGCCGACGCCCCCCGATGCCGACCCTCCCAGCCTAGACCCTGACTTGGCCGACGTCAAAGGCCAGGCCGCCGCACGGCGGGCGCTGGAGATCGCCGCCGCCGGCGGGCACAGCCTGCTGCTGGTCGGCCCGCCTGGCAGCGGCAAGTCGATGCTGGCGCAGCGCCTGCCGGGGCTGCTGCCGCCGCTGGACGACGAGGCGGCGCTGGAAGCGGCGGCGATCGCCTCGCTGGCCGGGCGCTTCCGGCCCCAGGATTGGCGGCGGCGCCCGTGGGCCGCGCCGCACCACAGCGCCAGCGCGGCGGCGTTGGTGGGCGGAGGCTCGCCGCCGCGCCCAGGCGAGATTTCGCTGGCCCACCATGGCGTGCTGTTTCTCGATGAGCTGCCCGAGTTTTCCCGCGCGGCGCTGGAGGCGCTGCGCGAGCCGCTGGAGACCGGCTCGATCCGGCTGTCGCGCGCCCAGTGGCAAGTCGAATACCCCGCACGCTTTCAGCTGGTGGCGGCGATGAACCCGTGCCCATGCGGCTACCTGGGCTCCACCGTGCGCGCCTGCCGCTGCACGCCGCAGCAAGTGCAACGCTACCGCGCGCGCCTAAGCGGCCCGCTGCTCGATCGCCTCGACCTGCAGGTGGAAGTGCCAACGCAACCGCCTGCGGCGCTGCTGGCTGCGCCGCCGGGCGAGCCCACGGCAGTGGTGCGCGCGCGCGTGCAGGCAGCGCGGCAGCGGGCCCTGCAGCGCCAGGGCTGCGCCAACCACGCGCTCCAAGGCGAAGCGCTGCTGGCCCACGTGCAGCTGGACCCCGCGGCGCAGCGCCTGCTGGAGCAGGCCGCCTTGCGGCTGGGCTGGTCGGGCCGCGCCACCCATCGGACGCTGCGCGTGGCGCGCACCATCGCCGATTTGGCTGCCAGCCCCACCGTGCAAGCCATACACGTGGCCGAAGCCCTGCAATACCGCGCCGCCGACATCGGCTTGCCCGCATAATCGCACGCAGTTGTCGCCTTTCTGCCACGTGTCATGGCCCCTGCTGCCGACTCCAGCTCCTCTACCGATCCTGCCCTGCGCTGGCCCACCCCGCCCTTCATCGGCTACGGCGCTGCGCCCTTGCCCAGCCCGCAGCCCTGCGAAATCGAAGGGGTCAACGGCCAAGTGCGCGCCTGCCAACTGGTGGCCTGGGAGCCCGAGCAGGGCCAGGCGCGCATTCAGGTGCCGCCGTCCAAGGCTGTGCTGCCGCTGCGTCTGGACATGTTTCGGCGCCTGACGTTGACCACCCCGCTGGCGCCCGATGACGTCCGTGACTTGCCTTCCGACGGCCCGCTGCAAGCGCTGATGGAGCACCGTCCGCGCCTGCCGTATCACCTGGAGCTGGTCGATGGCTCGCGCCGCGACGGCCACACCGTCGGCTACGTGGAAACCGATGTCGGCGTCTATTTGTTTGAGCCGCTGGACGAACTCGGGCGCGTGCGCCGCGTGTTCGTGCCGCGTTCGGCCTATTTCAAGCTGCAAGTCGGCGAAGCGATCGGCCATGTGCTGGTGGAGCAGCACGCCCTCAGCCCCGAACAGGTGGAGCTGGCGGCCCGCGAGCAAGCGGCCATGCGGCAACGCAAGCTGGGCGACTACCTGGTCGTCAAAGAAATCATCAAGCCTGAACAACTGCTGCAGGCGCTCGAGGAGCAGCAGCGCATGCCGCTGGTGCGCATTGGCGAGGCGCTGACCGCGCTGGGCTTCATCACCCCGGCGCAGTTGGACGAAGCGTTGCAGCGCCAGCGTCAAGAGCGCAGCATGCCGCTGGGCGAGCTGCTGGTGCAAAGCGGGCAGATCACGCGCGAGCAGCTGCGCGTGGCGTTGGCGCGCAAGATGGGCTACCCGGTGGTCGATCTCAAGCAGTTTCCCATCGACCCTGAAGCGCTGCGCCGCGTGCCGCTGGCCACCGCGCGCAAGCTGCGCATTGTGCCGCTGCTGTGGCAGCACGGCACCCTCATCATCGCGGCGGAAGACCCCTCGCAGCGCGCGGTCATCGATGAGCTGGAATTTTCGCTGCAATGCAAAGTGGTGCCGACCCTGGCCAGCGCGCCGCTGGACAGCGCCGCCGTCGGCGAAGCCTACGCGCGCTTCGGCATGGACAGCGCTGCTGCGACCGCGCCCGCCCGGGCGGATGAGCCGCCGCTGAGCGCCGAGGCGCTGCTGGAGTCGCTGCAGGCCGACGCGCAAGGCGACGATGAGCCGCAAGCGGCGGTGGAGCAGTCCGACAACTCACTGGTGCGCTTGATCAACTCCATCATCATCGAAGCGCATCAGCAAGGCGCCTCCGACATCCATATCGAAACGTATCCCGACAAGCGCAAGGTGCGCATCCGCTTGCGCAAGGATGGTCGGCTGCGCCCCTACATGGAGCTGCCGCACACCTACCGCGCCGCGCTGGTGGCGCGCCTCAAAATCATGTGCGATCTGGACATCGCCGAGCGGCGCAAGCCGCAGGACGGCAAGATCGATTTCGCGCGGTTTTCGCCCCAACACCGCATCGAGCTGCGCGTGGCCACCATCCCCACCTACGGCGGCGCCGAGGACGTGGTGCTGCGCATTTTGGCCTCGGCCCGCGCGATGAGCATCGACGAGCTGGGCTTGAGCGCGCCCAACCGGCAAGCCTTGCTGGCCGCAGCGCAGCGCCCGCATGGCATGCTGCTGTGCGTGGGCCCCACCGGCAGCGGCAAGACCACCACGTTGCATGCGCTGCTGCAGCATCTCAACACCCCTGACCGCAAGATCTGGACCGCCGAAGACCCCATTGAAATCACCCACCCCGACCTGCGGCAGGTGCAGGTCAACCCCAAGATCGACTGGACGTTTGACAAGGCGTTGCGCGCCTTTTTGCGCGCCGACCCCGACGTCATCATGGTCGGCGAAATCCGCGACAGCGAAACCGCGCGCATGGCGATCGAGGCGTCGCTGACCGGCCACCTGGTGCTGTCCACCCTGCACACCAACAGCGCGCCAGAAACGGTGGTGCGGCTGCTGGATATGGGCATGGATCCATTCAACTTCGCCGACTCGCTGGTGTTGGTGCTGGCGCAACGGCTGGTGCGGCGGCTGTGCCGCCAGTGCGTGCGGCTGGCCCCGCCCAGCGAGGCAGAGCTTGAGGAGCTGATCGAAGACTACCGGCACGCCTTTCCCGAAGCCGTGCGGCCCACAGCCGAAGCCGTGCGCGCCGAATGGGCCGCGCTGCTGCCGCCGTCCAGCTGGCAAGTGGGGCATCCGGTGGGCTGCGCCGCTTGCGATCAGACTGGCTTTAAAGGGCGCGTTGGCGTGCACGAACTGCTCAGCATCGACGCCACGCTGCGCCGCCTCATCCAAACCAAAGCCCCTGCGGAGACGCTACAGCAAACCGCCATGGCCGGCAGCCCGTTTCGCACGCTGCGTCAAGACGGCATTTTGAAGGTGCTGCAAGGTCTGACCACCTTGGAGGAAGTGCGCGCCGGCACCGCCAGCAGCTAAAAACGCGGCATCAGCGCTCAGAGATTGGGCGCCAGCCAGCGCTGCAGCTCCTCCACCGGCAGGCCGCGGCGCTGGGCCATGTCCTCCAGCTGATCCTGCCCGATTCTCCCGACGTTGAAGTAGCGCGCCTGCGGGTGCGCCAGATAAAAGCCGCAGACGCTGGCCGCCGGCGTCATCGCCAGGCTCTCGGTCAGCCCCATGCCGATGTCGGCCGCCCCCAGCAGATCAAACAGCGCCGGCTTGACGGTGTGGTCCGGGCACGCCGGGTAGCCCGGCGCCGGGCGGATGCCCTGGTAGCGCTCGGCGATCAGTTCTTCGTTGGTCAGGCGCTCCTCCGGCGCGTAACCCCACAGCTCGCGGCGCACGCGCTCGTGCAGCCACTCGGCCGCGGCCTCGGCCAGCCGGTCCGCCAGCGCCTTCAGCATGATGGCCTGGTAGTCGTCGTGCGCGGCCTCGAACGCCTGCGCGCGCTCGTCGGCCCCGTGGCCCGCCGTCACCGCGAACGCTCCCACCCAGTCCGCCACGCCGCTGGCCTTGGGCGCGACGAAATCCGCCAGGCAGCGGCTCGGGCGCACAGCGCCATCCACCTCCTCCTTCGGCGTCTGCTGGCGCAGGTTGAACCAGGTCAGCACCGGCTGCGTGCGCGCCTCGTCGGCGTACAGCACGACGTCGTCGCCCTCGCCGCTGGCGGGCCAGAAGCCCAGCACCGCGTGCGCCTGCAGCCAGCGCCCCTCGATCAGGCGCCTGAGCATCGCCTGCGCGTCGGCGTAGAGGCGCCGCGCCTCCTGCCCCACCACCTTGTCGTCGAGGATGGCCGGAAAGCGCCCGGCCAGATCCCAGGTCTGGAAGAACGGCGTCCAGTCGATGTAGCGGGCGAGCTCCGCCAGATCCAGGTGCTTGAGCACCCGCCGGCCCGTGAAGCTCGGGCGCACCGGCTGCCAGGCGCCCCAGTCGATCGGCGTGCGGTTGGCGCGCGCCTTGGCCAGCGGCCACAGTTCCACCGGCTTCCTGGCGGCGTGCTGCTGGCGCACGCGCTCGTAGTCGGCGCGCACCTCGGCGACAAAGGCGTCGCGCTGCTCGCCCAGCAGCGCCTGCGCCACCCCCACTGCGCGCGAGGCATCCGGCACGTACACCACCGGGCCGCGGTAATTCGGCGCGATCTTGACCGCCGTGTGCACGCGGCTGGTGGTGGCCCCGCCGATCAAGAGCGGCACGCCGCGTTCGACGAACCACGGATCCTTGTCCATCTCGGCGGCCACATGCTGCATCTCCTCCAGGCTCGGCGTGATCAGGCCCGACAGCCCCACCGCGTCGGCGCCGACCTCCTTGGCCTTGGCCAGGATCTCGTGGCACGGCACCATCACGCCCATGTTGACGACGTTGAAGTTGTTGCATTGCAGCACGACGGCCACGATGTTCTTGCCGATGTCGTGCACGTCGCCCTTGACGGTAGCGATCACGATGGTGCCGCGCGGCTTGACCTCGCCGCCCTCGGCCTGCAGGCGCGCCTTCTCGGCCTCGATGTAGGGCACCAGGTGCGCCACCGCCTGCTTCATCACGCGCGCGCTCTTGACCACCTGCGGCAGGAACATCTTGCCGGCGCCGAATAGGTCGCCGACCGTGTTCATGCCGGCCATCAGCGGCCCCTCGATCACCTCCAGCGGCCGGCCGCCGCGCGCCTCCACCTCGCGCCAGCACGCCTCGGTGTCCTCCACGATGTGGTCGGTGATGCCGTGCACCAGCGCGTGCTGCAGCCGCTCCTGCACCGGCAGCGCGCGCCACGCCTGCTGCGCCGCCTCGTCCTTGGCCGCGCCTTTGACCTGGTCGGCGATCGCCAGCAGCCGCTCGGTGGCGTCCGGGCGGCGGTTCAGCACCACGTCCTCGACGCGCTCGCGCAGCTCGGGGTCGAGCTCGTCATAGACGCCGATCTGCCCGGCGTTGACGATGCCCATGTCCATGCCGGCGCGGATGGCGTGGTAGAGGAACACCGTGTGGATCGCCGCGCGCACCGGCTCGTTGCCGCGGAAGGAGAAGCTGACGTTGGACACCCCGCCCGAGACCTTGGCCCCGGGCAGGTTGGCTTTGATCCAGCGCGTGGCCTCGATGAAGTCCACCGCGTAGTTGGCGTGCTCCTCGATGCCGGTGGCGATGGCGAAGATGTTGGGGTCGAAGATGATGTCCTCGGGCGGGAAGTCCACCTCCTCCACCAGGATGCGGTAGGCGCGCCGGCAGATCTCGATGCGCCGCGCCAGCGTGTCGGCCTGCCCCTGCTCGTCGAAGGCCATCACCACCGCCGCCGCGCCGTAGCGGCGCACCAGCCGCGCCTGGCGGCGGAACTCCGCCTCGCCCTCCTTCAGGCTGATCGAGTTGACCACCCCCTTGCCCTGGATGCACTTCAGGCCCGCCTCGATCACCTCCCACTTGGAGGAGTCGATCATGATCGGCACGCGCGCGATGTCGGGCTCGGCGGCGATCAGGTTGAGGAAGCGCACCATGGCGGCCTTGCTGTCCAGCATGGCCTCGTCCATGTTGACGTCGATGATCTGGGCGCCGGCCTCCACCTGCTGGCGCGCCACCGCCAGCGCGTCCTCGAAGCGCCCCTCCAGGATCATGCGCGCAAACGCCTTCGACCCCGTGACGTTGGTGCGCTCGCCGATGTTGACGAACAGGCTGCCCGGCCCGATGACCAGCGGCTCCAGGCCGGAGAGGATCATGGGGGGAATGGGCTGCGACGTTGGAATTTCAGGCGGGTTGGAGGAGTCGGCGCTATGCGGCTTCACGACAAAACCTATCGGGCTGGCCAGCTTAAAGGGGCCGCATTTTAGGGCCAGCCCTCCAACGGCGCTCGGGGCATTGAAGCCAGCACCTCCGATGATATGCCTCGATGCTTTGCGCCGCTGGACTCACATCCCCCACACCCCGATGGTGCGAGCGCCCACCGTTGCGCTGCGATGGAAGATCTTGTCGTCCCAGCTGATGCCTGGCCGGCGGTCGAAGACGATCAGATGCGCTTCCTGCGCTCCGCACTGCTCGGCGTAGGCGGCGGTCTGGGTGAGGCCCTCCTCGATCGTGGCCTCCAGGCTCTTGTGCAGGATTTTCAGTTCAAGGACGACGCGCTGCACGGGCCCGAGAAAGCCCTGCGCTTCATCGAGCGGCCACTCAAGGAAGAGGTCGGTTCTGCGCCGCCCCAGGCCATACTCGCGGCTGATGCGCCCGCCTCCGTTGACGATCCTCTGCAGGAAGGCTTGCAAGAGCAGCTGCGGGCCGGCTTCCTTGTATTGAAAGCGCTCGATCCAGGCGTCGGCGTTTTCGCGGAAAAACTGCTGGAAGGCGGCAAGGAGCTTGTCGAGGTCAAGACGGCGGTCTTGCGGTCGGACATACCAGGTTTGCTCGTGGGTGATGCGGGTCTGCGTGGTGTAGGTCAGTTCACGAGGAATGACTTCGCGGTAGATGCGGTTGGCAATCCTCCACTGCGGCCGGGATTGGATGAGGCCCAGATCCTCGACGTATTGCAGGTCATCGAGCGGCACGTGCTCGTGCAGGGCGTCGGCCTCGCGGTCGTCGGCGGCCAGGATCGCCGCGATGACGCGGTGCACGCGCGGCTCCCGCAGCTTGTCGGTGAGCTGATCGAGGTGCGTGGCGCGGCTCTGGATCAGGCGCTCACGCGCCGCTTTGTAGCGCTCCAGCGTCACCGGCAGACTGCGGTTTTTGCGCAGCTCCTTGTCCTGCCAGGTGCATTCGTGCCCCAGGGCGTTGACCAGCCACGGCTGGCCGCGGGTGTCTTCCCAAAGTTCCGGCCAGATGGCTTCATCGAAACGCTGGCCGGTGGCTTCGGTGTGCTGCAGCCACAGTGCGCGCGTTTCCTCTTCGCTGAAGTTGCCCAACCGGATCGAGGCGGCCTTGATGTTGAAGGCGCTGCCCCCGGTGATGATCTCGCCGTCGCCGCTGTGGATGCGGTAGTCGCGCACGTCTCTGACCCCGCACAGCACCACCGTCTGCGGAAACGCCATCGGCCGCTGCGCGTAGCCGGCGCGGATCTGGCGCAAAAGGGAAATGAGCGTGTCGCCGACCAAGGCATCG
Source organism: Tepidimonas alkaliphilus (assembly GCF_007556595.1). GTDB lineage: Bacteria > Pseudomonadota > Gammaproteobacteria > Burkholderiales > Burkholderiaceae_C > Tepidimonas > Tepidimonas alkaliphila. Next base: position 999 of record NZ_VJNB01000010.1, on the reverse strand, counting down.
ACTTCGTCCAGCAGCAGCACGGCGGGACGCTTGCCATCCATCTGGCTCCAATGCCGCAGCAGGGCGGTGAGCCGGTCACGAGGGTCGATGGCCTCGCCTTCACGGCGATACCACTCATAGAGTGCGCGCTCGCCGGTGCTGTCCTCAATGCTCCGAGCGATGGCGTGACAGGCGGCGCTGATGCCGGCTCGCACATCGCCGCGAGCGGCCTGCGCGCCTTCGATGTTGGCGTAGGCGCAGCGGTAGCGACCTTGGGCGTTCAAGTGCTGCATCAACGCCAGCAGCGCCGTGGTCTTGCCGGTCTGGCGCGGGGCGTGCAGCACGAAGTAGCGCTTGGCCTCGATCAGCGATTCGATCTCCGCCAGATCCACGCGCGTCAGTGGATCCAGCAGATAGTGATCACCCGGAATCGACGGACCGGCGGTGTTGAACTGCTTCTCCATCACATCCCCCACACGCCAATCGCGCGGCCGCCGATGGTCTCCGTGCGATGGAAGATCTTCTCCTCCCAGCTGCGCCCGGGCCGGCGGTCGAAGACGATCAGATGCGCTTCCTGCGCTCCGCACTGCTCGGCGTAGGCGGCGGTCTGGGTGAGGCCTTCCTCGATCGTCGCCTCCAGGCTCTTGTGCAGGATTTTCAGTTCAAGGACGACGCGCTGCATGGGGCCGAGAAAGCCCTGCGCTTCATCCAGCGGCCACTCAAGGAAGAGGTCGGTGCGGCGACGCCCTAGGCCATATTCGCGGCTGATGCGCCCGCCTCCGTTGACGATCCTCTGCAGGAAGGCTTGCAAGAGCAGCTGCGGGCCGGCTTCCTTGTATTGAAAGCGCTCGATCCAGGCGTCGGCGTTTTCGCGGAAGAACTGCTGGAAGGCCGCAAGGAGCTTGTCCATGTCCAGCCGGCGGTCTTGGGGGCGGACATACCAGGCCTGCTGCTGCGGCAGCATGTATTGGGTGCTGAAGGTGAGTTCGCGCGGGATGACTTCGCGGTAGATGCGGTTGC
>NZ_VJNB01000001.1 GCF_007556595.1 Tepidimonas alkaliphilus | reverse complement strand
CCTGGAGCGGGGCGGTGTCGCAGAACCCGTTTTTGAGCTTTAAGTTCAAGGGCGCCAACAAGGGCGACAAGGTGGTGGTCAAGTGGACCGACAACAAGGGCGAGTCCCGCACCGACGAGGCCACCATTGCGTAATTGGCCTGATTCCCCATTGACCAGAGGAAAGCCTTCCATGATGAAAAAAACGTTGCTGGGCGCTGCCGCTTTGCTGCTTGGGCACGCTGCGGCGTGGAGCCAGGAGATCGACGCCTCCAAGGGCATCGAGGAATACCGTGCGATGCTGCAAGACGGCAACCCCGCCGAACTGTATGAAGTCAAGGGCGAGTCGTTGTGGAAGCAAAAGCGCGGCCCCAAAAACGCCTCGCTGGAACAATGCGATCTGGGCAAAGGCCCTGGCGTGGTCAAAGGCGCATTTGTCGAATTGCCACGCTATTTTCCCGATGCGGGCCGGGTCATGGATCTGGAGAGCCGCATCGTGTGGTGCATGGAAAAACTGCAAGGGCTGGATGTCAGCGAGGTCAGCACCCGCAATTTCACCAAGGGCTTGACGGCGGACGTGGTGGCCATCGCCACCTGGGTGGCCTCAGAATCGCGCGGTATGCCGTTTAACTTGCCGTTCAATACGCAAGCCGAGCGCGACATGTATGAAGTCGGCAAGCGCTTGTTTTACATGCGTGGCGGCCCGCACGACTTTTCTTGCGCGAGCTGCCACGGCGAAGACGGCAAGCGCATTCGCTTGCAAGAGCTGCCCAACTTGACCAAAAACCCCGGGGATGGCGTTGGCTTTGCCGCCTGGCCTGCGTATCGCGTCTCCAACGGCCAGATGTGGAGCATGCAGTGGCGCTTGAACGACTGCTTCCGCCAGCAGCGCTTTCCCGAGCCCAAGTTCGGCAGCGATGTCACGATCGCGCTAAGCATGTTCATGGGCGTGAACGCCAAAGGCGCCAAGAACGCAGCCCCCACGATCAAGCGCTGAACATCAGGAGACGTTGTGATGAAAAAAACCATAGTGGCATGCGGCGTATTGGCGGCCGCCTTTTGGATGGCTGGCTGCAGCACCGGCTCGGGCGGCACGGCGCGCAGCAGCGCCGTGGATTACGACAAAATGACTGCAGACATCATCAAGGCGTCGTTTGTCGAGCGCGGCATTGCCAAACTGGATCGCCTGGAGCAAGATCAGGCGCGCAAGGCCTGCTGGGAATCGGAAGTCACTGGCAAGCCGTTGGATCCCAAAGTTGAAAAGGCCATCGAAGAAGCTGCGCTCAAGTCCGTCAAATGGCCCAGCGATGGCAAGTTTTTGGGCGACTGGCGCGAAGGCGAAAAAATTGCGCAAAGCGGTCGCGGCTTAACCTGGACTGACGATGAAAAGGTGGTCAACGGCGGCAACTGTTACAATTGCCACCAGATCGATAAAAAAGAAATTTCCTATGGCACGCTGGGGCCGAGCCTTTGGAATTACGGCAAAATGCGCGGCGTGACCAACCCGGACGACCCGGCGGCCAAGCCGATCATCGAGTACACGTGGGCCAAGATCTGGAACTCGCGCGCCTACAACGCCTGCACCAAGATGCCCAGCGCTGGCCACAAGGGTATCCTCAACGAGGAGCAAATCAAGCACATCATGGCGCTGCTGCTGGATCCGAAATCGCCGGTCAATCAGTGACGAGCACGTGACGAGCGCGCAGGGGCATGGGGCCTGCGCCTCTGTTTGCACGGCAAGCTTGACGGCTTGCCGTTTTTTCTTTCCAGGGATCGGTAGAATGCGCCGTTCGTTCGAACGATGCGCTCCAAGCCCGTGAAGACCGCCACACCCGCCTTGCACCTGAGTTTGTTGGAGGGCGGTGACGCCCTGAGTGCGTTTCGCATCCGGCAACTGCTGCCGCGCTTGCAGTCGATCGACGCGCGCATCCGCACGGTGGCGGCGCGGCACGTGCACTTGGTGGCCACCGAGGCGCCGCTGGACGAGGATCAGCGCCAGCGCTGGCAGGCCCTGCTGACCTACGGCGAACCGTATCGAGGGCCGACCGACGGCGTGCGCATCGTGGTTTCGCCGCGGCTCGGCACGGTCTCGCCGTGGGCATCCAAGGCCACCGACATCGCGCGCAACTGCGGGCTGGCGGCGCGTCGGGTCGAGCGCGTCACCGAATACTGGCTGACGCTGGAGGCCGGTGCGCTGCAGCGGCTGGCCGGGCGCGGCGCCGCCTTGGACGAGGCCGCCTGGCTGGCGTGCGCGGCGCTGCTGCACGACCGCATGACCGAAAGCGTCTGGCCGGACGTCGAGGCAGCGGCAGCGCTGTTCACGCCGCTGCAGGCCGCGGCGCTGGAGCGCGTTGACGTGCTGGGGCGCGGGCGCGCCGCGCTGGAGGAGGCCAACCGCGCCTGGGGCCTGGCGCTGGCCGACGACGAGATCGACTACCTCTTGGAGGCGTTCGGGCGGCTTGGCCGCAACCCGAGCGACGTCGAGCTGATGATGTTCGCGCAGGCCAACAGCGAGCACTGCCGGCACAAGATCTTCAACGCCCAGTTCGTCATTGACGGCGTCGAGCAGCCGATGAGCCTGTTCGGCATGATCCGCCACACGCACCAGCGCGCGCCGCAGCGCACCATCGTCGCCTACGCCGACAACGCGGCGATCATGCAAGGGCGGGAGGTGGAGCGCTTCGTTGCCCGCGGCGACGGCACGTTCAGCCCCGCCTACCGGCGTGAGACCGCCCTGCAGCACGTGCTGATGAAGGTGGAGACGCACAACCACCCGACGGCGATCTCGCCGTTTCCGGGTGCGGCCACCGGCGCCGGCGGCGAGATCCGCGACGAGGGGGCCACCGGCCGCGGCGCGCGGCCCAAGGCTGGGCTGACCGGTTTTTCCGTCTCGCGCCTTTGGGGAGGGCTGGCGGACCAGCCCGACGGCAAGCCGACGCACATCGCCAGCCCGCTGCAGATCATGATCGAGGGGCCACTGGGCGCAGCGGCGTTCAACAATGAGTTTGGCCGCCCGAACCTGCTGGGCTACTTCCGCGAATACGAGCAGCGCGTCGTCACCGACGTCGATGCGGTGCAGCGCGGCTACCACAAGCCGATCATGATCGCGGGGGGGCTGGGCACGATCGACGCCGCGCAGACGCACAAGGCGGTGTTTCCGGCTGGCACGCTGCTGGTGCAGCTCGGCGGGCCCGGCATGCGCATCGGCATGGGCGGCGGGGCGGCCAGCTCGATGGCCACCGGCGCCAACAGCGCCGAGCTGGACTTCGACTCCGTGCAGCGCGGCAACCCCGAGATCCAGCGCCGCGCGCAGGAGGTGATCAACCAGTGCTGGGCGCTCGGCGCCGATAACCCGATCCTGGCGATCCACGACGTCGGCGCCGGGGGGCTGTCCAACGCCTTTCCCGAGCTGGTGCACGACGCCGGCCGCGGCGCGCGCTTCGACCTGCGCGCCATCCCGCTGGAGGAAACCGGCCTGGCGCCGAAGGAAATCTGGTGCAACGAGAGCCAGGAGCGCTATGTGCTGGCGGTGGCGCCCGAGGCGCTGCCGCGCCTGCAGGCGCTGTGCGCGCGCGAGCGCTGCCCGCTGGCGGTGGTCGGCGTGGCCACCGAGGAGACGCGGCTGGTGGTGCACGACCCGCAGGCCCACGATGCCGACGAGGCGAACCCGGTGGACATGCCGCTGGAGGTTTTGCTCGGCAAGCCGCCACGCATGCGGCGCGAGGTGCGGCGCGTGCACCGCGTGGCCGCGCCGTTCGACGGCACCGGCATCGACCTGCGCGAGGCGGTGCTGCGCGTGCTGCGCCACCCGACCGTGGCCAGCAAGCGCTTCCTGATCACGATCGGCGACCGCACCGTCGGCGGGCTGACGCACCGCGACCCGATGGTGGGCCCCTGGCAGGTGCCGGTGGCCGACTGCGCGGTGACGTTGGCGGACTACCGCGGCCTGGCCGGCGAGGTCATGGCGATGGGCGAGCGCACGCCGCTGGCGGCGCTGGACGCGCCGGCCTCCGGCCGCATGGCGGTGGCCGAGGCGATCCTGAACCTGCTGGCCGCGCCGATCGAACTCCCGCGCGTGAAGCTGTCGGCCAACTGGATGGCCGCCTGCGGTGAGCCGGGCGAGGATGCCGCGCTCTACGACACCGTCAAGGCGGTGGGGCTGGAGCTGTGCCCGCAGCTTGGCATCAGCATTCCGGTGGGCAAGGACAGCCTGTCGATGCGCACGCAGTGGACCGGCGCCGACGGCCAGCCGCGCAAGGTGGTGGCGCCGGTCAGCCTGATCGTGTCGGCGTTCGCGACGCTGGACGACGTGCGCGGTACGCTGACGCCCCAGCTCGCGCGCGACGAGGAGACCGTGCTGATCCTAGTGGACCTGGGACGCGGGCGCGACCGCATGGGCGGCTCGATCCTGGCGCAGGCGTACGAACAGGCCGGTGGCGCGGTGCCGGATCTGGACGATGCGCAGGATCTGGTGCGGCTGGTGCAGGCGGTCAACGCGCTGCGCGCGCGCGGGCTGCTGCTGGCCTACCACGACCGCAGCGACGGCGGGCTGCTGGCCTGCGTGGCCGAGATGGCGTTCGCGGGCCGGGTGGGCGTGGCGCTCAACGTCGATCTGCTGGTCACCGAAGGCGATGGCATCGCCGACAGCCGCGCCGACGTCGGCGACGCCAAGAACTGGGCGCAGCAGGTCGGGCCGCGGCGCCACGAGCGCACGCTGCGCGCGCTGTTCAGCGAGGAGCTGGGCGTGGTGCTGCAGGTGCGCGCCGCCGAGCGCGACGCCGCGCTGGCGCTGCTGCGGCAGCACGGGCTGGGTGCCTGCAGCCACGTCGTCGGCAAGACGCGCCCGGCCACGAGCCCGATCGACCTCGGCAAGGGGGAGCTGACCATCTGGCGCGACGCGCAGTGCATCTTTGGCGCGCCGCTGGCGGAGCTGCTGGCGGCGTGGGACGAGGTGAGCTGGCGCATCTGCCGCGAGCGCGACCACCCCGACTGCGCCGACGCCGAGCATGCCGCGGTGGTGCGCACCGACGACCCCGGCCTGCACGTGGCGCTGACCTTCGATCCCGCCGAGGACGTGGCCGCGCCGTTCGTAAATTTGGCACGGCCGCGCGTGGCGATCCTGCGCGAGCAGGGCGTCAACTCGCACGTCGAGATGGCCTATGCGTTCGACGCCGCGGGTTTTGAGGCGGTGGACGTGCACATGACCGACTTGCTGGCCGGTCGCACCCAGCTCGCCGGCTTTCAGGGGCTGGTGGCCTGCGGCGGCTTCAGCTACGGCGACACGCTGGGCGCCGGCATCGGCTGGGCGCGCTCGATCACCTTCCACCCCGAGCTGTCGCAGCAGTTCGCCGACTTCTTCGCGCGGCCCGATACGTTCGGCCTGGGCGTCTGCAACGGCTGCCAGATGTTTGCCGAGCTGGCCTCGATCATCCCCGGCGCCGAGCACTGGCCGCGCTTCACCGCCAACGTCAGCGCGCGCTTCGAGGCGCGGCTGTCGCTGGTGGAGGTGACCGACTCGCCCAGCCTCTTCTTCCACGGCATGGCCGGCAGCCGGCTGCCGATCGCGGTGGCGCACGGGGAGGGCTACGCCAACTTCACCCAGCGCGGCGACCGCGGGCGGGTCCTCGTCGCCCTGCGCTACGTTGATCATCACGGCCAGCCGACCGAGGCGTACCCGTTCAACCCCAACGGCAGCCCGGGCGGCATCACCGCGGTGACGACGCCGGACGGGCGCTTCACCGCGATGATGCCGCATCCGGAGCGGGTGTTCCGCAACGCGCAGCTGAGCTGGACGGATCTGCGCGCCTGCGGGGGGCTGGAGGCTTTCAGCCCGTGGATGCGGATGTTTCGCAACGCGCGGCGCTGGGTGGGATAGCGCGCGTGCCGGTGATGGCTGGGCGGGCGCGATAAAAGCGCAGCGGCTGCTCGCGCAGCTGGCGCTGCGCCTCGCGGCGCACGTGGGACTGCAGCCGCCCAACAACGTGCATCTCGCACCGCTTGCAGTCGAAGCGCAGCGTCAGCCGCTGGTCGCCGTGTTCGATGATCAGCGGCTCGGCGCGGATCGTGCCTTGCACGCCCACCACGCCTTTGGCTTGCTTGGGGCACAGGTGCAGGCTGTAGCGCACGCAGTGCTTGGTGATCATCAGGCTGACCTCGCCGAGCGCCTCATGGCTCTCGTAGGCGGCCTCGATGACGCGCACGCCGTGGCGAGCGTAGAAATCCCGCGCCTTGTGGTTGTAAACGTTGCCAAGGTAGGTCAGCACGTCATCCGGGTAGGACACCGGCGGCTGCACTGGCGGGCGGCGCTGGCCGCGCGGGCGCGCCGCCTCGCGCACCTGCAGCAGCGCCTGCACCGCGGCGCGGCGCAGCTCGTTGAGGCGCGAAGCGGGCACGAACCACGGCGCCGGCAGCGCCAGCTCCACCGAGGCGGCGGCAAAGATCGTTTCGCCCAGGCGCGTCAGGCTTTCGGTCAGCTGGCGAGCATGGCGCTCGGCGTCGCGCGCCAGCTCGAACGGGCCCGGCAGGCGCGCCTCCGCCCGGTGGCCGTCGGCGTCGGTGAGCGCCAGCACCAGGTCGTCACCGTCGGCGTGCAGTCGCAGGTGCAGGCCAATGCGGCGCTCGGCGCTCTTTTTCTGCAGCAGCCGCTCCCACGCCATGCTGCGGTTGCGGTTGACGCGCGTGCCGCGCTTGAGGTCGCGCAGCGTGGCGATCGTGTCCTTGGGCTCGACGCGCCAGCGCACGCCGCCGTCCGTCCCCGGCCCCAGCCGCTCGACACGGTTGGCCTGCAGGCCGACCAGCTGCTGGCGCGCGTCGAAATAACACAGGCCGTCGCCGTTGGCGAGTTCGGTGGCCGGGTCGTCGGTCTCGATCTCGACGTGGTCGGCGGCGACGCGCACCACCCAGCCGATCGGCCGACCGGGGTTCTTCGGGCTGTCGAAGGCGCCGATGTCGAGCTGACGCCCGCGCACGAAGTAGTCGGTGAACTCGCGGTTGAAGTTCTGCTGCGGATCGGGCGTGAAGGTGTAGGTGCAGCGGCCGCTGGAAGAGGGCGCCAGCTCCGGGCGCTCTTCCAGGATGGCGTCGAGCAGCCGCCGGTAGTGGGCCGTGACGTTCTTCACGTAGCCCATGTCCTTGTAGCGCCCCTCGATCTTGAAGCTGCGCACGCCGGCGTCGATGAGCGCGCGCAGGTTGGCGCTCTGGTTGTTGTCCTTCATCGACAGCACGTGCTTGTCGCGCGCCAGGATGCGTCCCTGCGCGTCGCGCACCTCCCACGGCAGGCGGCACGCCTGCGAGCAGTCGCCGCGGTTGGCGCTGCGGCCGGTGTAGGCATGGCTGACGTAGCACTGGCCGCTGTAGGCCACGCACAGCGCGCCGTGAATGAAGAATTCCAGCACCGCGCGCTGCGGCGCCGCGCGCGGGCCCAGCGCCGCGTCGATGGCGGCGATCTGCTCCAGCGTCAGCTCGCGTGCCAGCACGATCTGCGAGAAGCCCACGTCCTGCAGGAAGCGCGCCTTCTCGGGCGTGCGGATGTCGCACTGGGTGCTGGCGTGCAGCTCGATCGGCGGCAGGTCCAGCTCCAAGAGGCCCATGTCCTGGATGATCAGCGCGTCCACCCCGATCTCGTGGCACTGCCACGCCAGCCGGCGCGCGGCCTCCAGCTCGTCGTCGCGCAGGATGGTGTTGAGCGTGACGAAGACGCGCGCGTGGTAGCGGTGGGCATGGCGCACCAGGCGCTCGATGTCCGGCAGCGGGTTGGCGGCCTGGGCGCGGGCGCCGAAGCCCGGGCCGCCGATGTAAACCGCGTCGGCGCCATGGTTGACCGCCTCGATGCCGATATCGGCGTCGCGCGCAGGTGACAGTAGTTCCAGCTGGTGAGGCAACATTCGGGATTCTTGGGGTGGATCATGCGCAGATATTCAATTGTCTCCGAAGCCGCCATGAAGCGTCAGGAATACCGCTGTCGGCACCGCTTGCGTGTGCGTTGGTCTGAAGTCGATCGGCAGGGGATTGTTTTCAATGCCCACTATCTGACTTATATCGACGTTGGGGTCAGCCACTATTGGCGCCAGCTGGGTTTGCCGTATTCACTGGCGATGCCGCAACTGGGCGGCGAACCGGTGATGCGCAAAGCCACGCTGGAATACGCCGCGCCCGCGCAGCTGGACGATGAGCTTGAGGTGGCGCTGCGCTGCGAGCGTCTCGGGCGCACCTCGTGGACGATGCGCGCCGCGCTGTTTCGCGGCGAGCGCGCACTGGCCACCGCAGAGTTGGTCTATGTTTGGGTTAACCTTGCCGCGCATGCAGCTCAACCCATTCCGGCGGCGCTGCGCGAGCTGTTCGAGCGCTTCGAGGCCGGCGGCGATGTGCTGCGGGTGGAGACTGGGTCGTGGTCGCGCTTGCAGGCGCTGGCCGCGCCGCTGCGCCGCGCGGTGTTCGTCGAGGAGCAGGGCATCCCGGAACAGGAGGAATGGGACGAGGCCGACGCCGAGGCGCTGCACGCGGTGGCCGTCAACGCGCTCGGGCAGGCGGTGGGCGCCGGGCGGCTGCTGCGCACGGACGAGCCCGGCGTCGGCAAGATCGGGCGCATGGCGGTGCACCGCGCGCTGCGTGGCTCTGGGATAGGCGCGCGGGTGCTCGAGGCGCTGGTGCAGGCCGCGCGCGAGCGCGGCGACCACACGCTGCGCCTGAGCGCCCAGCGCACAGCGGTCGGTTTCTACGCCCGCCACGGCTGGCGCCCGGTCGGCGAGCCTCATGAGGAGGTCGGCATCCCGCACCAGTGGATGGAGCGGCGCCTGACCGACGCGTGAGGGATCCCGTCCGGCCCGAGTCCCGGTGCGTAGGTCCACTCGGCGGCGTGCAGTGTGCCAGCGCTGTCCAGCCAGGCGATCAGGCTGCTGCGCGTGCCATAGCGGCGTGCCGGCCAGCATACCCACGGGCGGCGCTGCAGGGCGCGCTCGGCATCGGCGTCGTCCTGGACGGTGACGGGTTGTTGCAGCGCTGTCAGCAGCGCCTGCTCGGCGAGCTGCCGCCCGCTGGCCAGCAGCGCCTCATCGTCCAGCACCGCCGCCAACGCCTGCGTCTTGGGCCAGGGGGTGTCGAGCGCCGCGTTGGACAGCGCGTGCACGCCATCCGGCACGTCCACGCCCCACCAGCCGTCCACGCACTGCAGCTCACGCTCGCGCCAGCGCGGGTCGTGGCCGCGCGGGTCGACGTTGCTGAGCCAGCGCCACTGCGCCGTGGCGAGGTCGACCAGCACCAGGTTGCAGCCGCCGTAGGCGGCAGCCGGATGCCGCCGCAGCCACTCGCGCCAGCCCAGGTCGCGTGCGGCGGCAGAGAGCCAGTCGGCCACCAGGTGACCGCGGCTGCGCGCTCCGGGCACGGAGGGCTGCGGATCGGCGCGCACGTTGGTCAGCATCGCCAGCCGCCCGCCGGAGCCGAACGCCAGCCACGCGCCGCCGGCCAGGCGATCGCGGCCGCTGAGCACTTCGGTGCCGTCCGGCAGGTGCCATGGGGCGAGCGGCGCAGCGGGGCGATCCCAAGCCTCGTCGCGGTTGGCCGCGATCCACAGCGGCACCGCCGCACCGGGCCGCCAGGCCCAGCCGATCAGGCACACGTCGGGCGGCCCCGCATCAGAGGTCGTCGCGCAGCGGATACGGCAACGGCTCCACGTGCGCGACGACGCCATCCGGGCCGCCGATGCGCAGCGGCTGGCCGTCCAGCGCCGAGGTCTGCACGCTGGCCACCGCGTGCCAGGTGCCGTGCTTCGGATGCGGCGCGGCGTCGGCCACGAGCCCGGCGGGCTGATCCGGGTCGGCGGGATGGAACACCTCCTGCCCCACCGCCACCGGCCCTTCGGCGCGCAGCAGCGCGCCGCGGCGCTTGACGGCGCCGCGGAACTGCGCGCGCGCCACCACCTCCTGCCCCGGATAGCAGCCCTTCTGGAAGTGCACGCCGCCCACCGACTCATAATTGAGCATCTGCGGCACGAACGCCTCCACCACCGGCTCGGTGACGAACGGCGCCGCGCTCATCACCTGCAGCCACGGCCACCAGCCGGGCGGCAGGGCCGCGCCGTCGGGGGCCGCGGCCGCGGCTGGCTGCAGCGCCAGCGCGCGCGCGCAGCCGGCGCCGTCGGGCAGGCGCGCCCACAGGCGGCCGTCGCCGTCGCACTGCGCGGCCCACGGCTGCATCAGCCCGGGCGGCACCGCCGCGCCCGCCGCGCCCCAGACGCGCCAGGCGTCGCTTGCGTCCTGCAGCGTGACCTTGGCGCGCAGCACGAACATCGACAGGCGTTTGAGCACCGGCGCCACGCGGCTGCGCGGCAGCGCCAGCAGGCATTCGTCATCCGCCGGGCGCCACAGCACCGCGCTCATCAGCATGCGGCCCTTCGGCGTGCACCAGGCGACCAGCCGCGCTGCCTGCGGGGTCAGATGCAGCACGTCGTGGGTCAGCTGGCCGTGCAGGAAGGCCGCGGCGTCGGGGCCGGCGGCACGCAGCACGCCCCAGTCGTCCAGCTCAGCGACGCCATCGGGAATCGCAATAGCTTCCATCTTTATTTCGCCATGGTGAAAAGGCACTTCAGCGGGCCGCAGCCGTCCGGCCTTATAGGCGCGCCTCGCGGTGGACGCTCCAAGCTCGATGCGGCGCGGCTATGATCCCAGCTCCGCCGTATTGTCTCGCAGTCGCCTCGGGGTTGCTGTCTTCATGAGCCGTTCCCCTCGACATCCTGGTGCAACACGCCGCACGGCCCGTTGGGTGGCTGCGCTGGCCGTGGCGGCGCTGGCGTTGGCGGGCACGACGGCGGCTTGGCTGTTGCGACCGTTACCGCTGCGCCTGCCTGTGGACGCCGAGGTGGTCGATGTGCAGATTGCGCCGGGCATGTCGGCGCGCCAGATTGCGCAGACGCTGGCCGAGGCCGGCGTGGATGTGCCGGCATGGATGCTGTTTGGCTGGCTGCGGCTGTCCGGACAGGCGCACCAACTCAAGGCTGGCGCTTATGAAATCGCGCCTGGCACCACGCCGGGCCAACTGCTGGACAAGCTGGTGCGCGGCGAGCAGGCGCTGCGGCGCGTCACGCTGATCGAGGGCTGGACCGTGCGCGACGTGCTGCGCGCGTTGCGCCGCGCTGAGCACTTGGTGGACGATCTGCCCCCTGGCGAAGACCCAGTGGCTCTGGCGCGCCATCTTGGCTTGGCCGCGGGGCACGCGGAGGGGCGCTTCTTTCCCGACACCTATCTCTACCCCAAGCGCGGCCGCGCCAGCGAGGTGCTGCGCCGCGCTGCGCGCGCCATGGACGAGCGCTTGGCGCAGGCGTGGGCGCAGCGCGCCGGCGACTTGCCGTTGCGCAGTCCGGAAGAGGCGCTGATTCTGGCCAGCCTGATCGAGAAGGAGACCGGCCACGAACCCGACCGCGCGCTGATCGCCGGGGTGTTTGTCAACCGGCTGCGCCTGGGCATGCGGTTGCAGACCGACCCCAGCGTCATCTATGGCCTGGGCGAGGCGTTCGACGGCGACCTGCGCCGCCGCGACCTGCTGGCCGACACGCCCTACAACACCTACACCCGCGCGGGTCTGCCGCCCACCCCGATTGCCATGCCGGGATGGGCGTCGCTGCTGGCAGCGGTGCAGCCGGCCCCAACACCAGCGCTTTATTTTGTCGCCCGTGGCGATGGCACCAGCGTGTTCAGCCGCACGCTGGAGGAGCACAACCACGCGGTGCGGCGGTACCAGCTGGGCCGATGAAGACGATTGGGGCGCGCCTGGGCTGGCCGCTGGCGGCGCTGTATGGCTGCTGGGCGCTGCTGCGGCTGGCGCTTCACCCTGCGCTGGAGTTCGACGAAGCCGAGCAGGTCATTCACCAGCAATGGCTGTTGCCCCTTTATGGGCCGCAGCCGCCGCTGGTGGAGTGGTTGGTTTGGGTGCTGCGTCATGCTTTGGGCCTGCCCGCCCTGTCAGCGTTGATCGTGTTAAAGGCTGGCGCGTTGTGGGGCATTGGCATGGCCGCCGCCTGGTGGGCGCGGCAAGCTGGGTTGTCGGCCACTGCGGCCAGCGCAGCGGGATGGTGGGTGCTGACGCTGCCACTGTTGCTGTGGGATGCGCCGCGCACGCTGACCCACAGCCTGCTGGCCGCCGCCTGGGTGGCCGCCCTGGTGGCCTGCAGCGCCCCGCTGGCGCTGCAGCCCCGCCAGCGCTTGACGCATCGCCGTTGGTGGCTGCTGGCGGCCCTGGCCTGCGCGGCGCTGCTGTCGAAATACAACGCGGCCTTGGCGCTGGCAGGCTGGTTGGCTGTGATCGGGACGGCTTGGTGGCGACACAGCGGCGGCTGGGTTGCGTGGTGGGCTTTGGTCAAACTGCACGCCCCCCGCGCGGGGCCTGCGGCCTTGGCCGCGCTCGCGTTGCTGGCAGCGCACCTGGCTACGGTGGCGCAGGCATGGCCCGAAGTGGGGCAGACGATCGCCGCCCGCATGATGCCCGATCCCGCGGCATCGGTCGCGGCGGGGCTTGCCGCGTTGATGGTTGCTTGGCTTGCGGTGCTAAGTGTGCCGGCGCTGGTGCTGGGTCTGGCCGGGCTTGTGGCCCGAAAACCGCCTGAGCCGCGCGAGCTTGTCGCGCTCCCCGCTGGCCATGCCGGCCCTCAAGCCGCTGTCATGGATACGGCATGGATGTGGCGCGCCTACGCGCTGACCGTGGGCGCGTTGCTGCTGGGTTTGGTGGCGTTGGGGGTTCTCGCCGAAGTCAAGGAGCGCTGGCTGCTGCCTCTGGCCGTGCCGCTGCAGATGCTGACCGCCGCCTGGGCGCTGCAGCGTCAGGGCGGATGGGCCCAGGCGCTTGGCAGGCTCAGCGCCGCGTTGGTGGCGGTGGCCTTGGCGCTGTTGCTCGGACGCGCTCCAATTCTGGCGTGGCTTGGCGAGCCTTCGTGGAGCCAGCTGCCGGCGCGCGCCGCTGCGCAGTGGGTGGATCGGCTCGGGCCCTCCGATGCGTTGGTGGTGGCCGAGCCCATCCACTTGGCTGGCGCGCTGGCCGCCCATGGGCGAAGGGGGCGAGCAGTGCTGCATCGCGGTGCGTCGAGACTGCTGTGGGGGACGCAGCAGGTCTGCCAGGTGGTGGAGGTGCATGCCGGGCCGCTGCCTGAGCCTGCTGCCGACTGGCTGGCGCTGGGTTTGCGGCCCGCGGCGTCTGAGCCCTCGGTGGCGCTGCCGCGCGCGCCGCAGGTGCAGCCGCCTGTGACGCTGACGGCGCGGCTTTGGCGCGCCGCCGGGCCAACGTGCCCCACGCCCGCCAGCCTCTATGATCGGCTTCCATGACCGCAGCGGCTCAAGGCTTGTTCATCACGCTGGAAGGCATTGACGGTGCCGGCAAATCCACCCATTTGGAGGGGTTGGCGAACCTGTGGCGTCAGCGGGGCAGGGCGGTGCGCGTGACACGCGAGCCTGGCGGAACGGCGCTGGCGGAAAAATTGCGCGACTGCCTGCTGCACGAACCGATGGATGCGCTGACGGAGACGCTGCTCATGTTTGCAGCGCGGCGCGACCATCTGAGGCTCGTCATTGAACCGGCGCTGCAAGCCGGAAGCGTGGTGCTGTGCGACCGCTTCACCGATGCCACGTTCGCCTACCAGGGCGCAGGCCGCGGACTGGATCCAGCGGTGTTGACGGCGCTGGAGCAGTGGGTGCAACAAACCGATGCGGGCCTGCTGCGCCAGCCCGACCTGACCCTATGGTTTGACGTGCCGCCCGAAATTGCGGCGGCGCGCTTGGCCGCGACCCGTGCGCCGGATCGGTTTGAGGCTGAGCCGCTGGCATTTTTTGCCCGGGTACGGGCTGGTTACGCGCAGCGGGCGGCAAGCGCGCCGCACAGAATCGTGCGCATCGATGCCAGCCGGCCCGCAGCTGAGGTCTGGCAAGCCGTGCTGGAGGTTTGCCGTCAAAAAGGAGTGCTCGCATGATGGCGGCGCTGCCGCCCTGGCTGCAACGCCAGCTGCAACGGCTGCGCCGCCAGCGCGCCCATGCCGTGTTGCTGGAAGGGCCGCCGGGGCTGGGTCAGGGCCAGCTGGCGTGGGCGCTGGCGTGCAGCTGGCTGTGCGAACAGCCGCAAGAGGCCGTGGCGTGCGGCCACTGCGCTTCCTGCCGGGCGGTGCAAGCGCGCACGCACCCCGATTTGTTCGCCTTGCTGCCCGATGCGCTGGCCCTGGAGCTGGGCTGGCCGCTGGATGCGGCGACGCAGGAGCGCATCGAACGCAAAGAGATCAAGCCGAGCCGTCAAATTCGGGTGGAGGCCACACGGGCGGCGCTGGCGTTTGCGCAGACCACCAGCGCCCGCGGGCAAGGCAAAGTGGTGCTGATTCAGCCCGCCGAGCGCCTCAACGCTGAATCGGCCAACGCGCTGCTCAAAACCCTGGAAGAGCCCCCGCCGGCGGTGCGCTTCGTGCTGGCCAGCGAAGCCGTGCACGAAGTGCTGCCCACCGTCCGCAGCCGCTGCGTGCGCCATGCGATGGCTTGGCCGACTGCCTCGGAAGGCTTGGCCTGGCTGCGGCGGCAGGCCGCTGAGGAGGGGCTGGCGGCAGGGGAGGACAAATTGCAAATCGGCTGGCGGCTCGGACGTGGCCGTGCGGAAGAAGCACTGGCATGGTTGCGGCTGGGACTCGACGCAGCGGCTTGGCGGTCGCTGCCAGCCCGACTGGCAGCGGGGGACTGGACCGCCATCGCCGACTGGCCGCCAGCGCGGCAGCTCACGCTGTTGATGCTGCTGTGCCATGACGCGTTGGCGTTGGCTTGCGGGGCGCCGCCACAGCACTTCGATGCTGCGACGCTGCCGCGCACCGATGCTGCGCGCGCTGCGGCGCTGTGGCGTGCGCTGCAGCAGGCACGCCGCACGGTGGAGCATCCCTATCAGGCGGCGCTGTGGAGTCAAGCTTGGGCGCAGCGGCTGCGCAAAGCGTTTGACGCGCCGCCCAAAGCTGCGGCACGCTAAACTTGCCGCCATGAATGCCCAGGCGTTGGCCGATGCCGCGGAGGATACCCCGCCCCGACCGGCCGTCATCCAGCTGACCATTCGCGAAAAGGCGGCATTGCAAGCGTCCTATATTGCGCTGTTTGCCGATGGTGGCATCTTTGTGGCATCGGCCCGACCCTACACCCTAGGGCAAGAGGTTTATTTGCTGCTGACGCTGCCCGATGATCCTCAGCGCTACCCCATCGTCGGCCAGGTTGCCTGGATCACGCCGGCAGGCGCCAGCGGCCTGCGCACGCAGGGCATCGGCGTGCGCTTTCCCCGCGATGAGCGGGGCAGGGCATTGAAAGCGCGGATCGAAGCGCTTTTGGATCCCCTGCTGCCATCCGATCAACCGACGCAAACCGTTTGAAGTCCGCCATCGGCGGCCTGTCCGCGGTTGACCTTTTCCCTTGCACGATCCATGTTTACCGACTCCCACTGCCATCTGGACTTTCCCGAGCTGCAGGCCGACCTGCCGGCGGTGCTGGACGCGATGCGCGCCGCCGGCGTGACGCGTGCGCTGTGCATCGGCACGACGCTGGAGCGCTTCGACGCCGTGCACCGGCTCGCGCTGCAGGGGGCCGACGGCAGCCCGCGCCTGTGGGCCACCGTCGGCGTGCACCCCGACCACGAGCACGACGAGGCCCCCACGGTGGAGCGGTTGCTGGAGCTGGCCGCGCGTCCGCGCGTGGTCGGCATCGGCGAGACCGGGCTGGACTACTATCGCCTGGAGGGTCGCACGGTGGCCGACATGGAGTGGCAGCGCGAGCGCTTTCGCGTCCACATCCGCGCCGCACGCCGCGCCAACCTGCCGCTGGTCATCCACACCCGCGCCGCGGCGGACGACACGCTGGCCATCCTGCGCGAGGAGGGGGGGCTCGGCTCCGCCGGCGGCGACAGCCTGCCGCCAGCGCGCGGGGTGTTCCACTGCTTCACCGAGAGCGCCGAGGTCGCCCGCGCGGCGCTCGACCTGGGGTTCCTGATCTCGTTTTCCGGCATCGTCACGTTCAAGAACGCCGCCAGCCTGCGCGAGGTGGCGCGGCTGGTGCCGCTGGATTGCACGCTGATCGAGACCGACAGCCCCTACCTGGCGCCGGTGCCGCACCGCGGCAAGGTCAACACCCCGGCCTACGTGCCGCTGGTGGCGGCACAGCTGGCGCAGCTGCACGGCACCACACCCGAGGAGGTTGGCCGCATCACCAGCGAGAACTTCACCCGGCTGTTCGACCGCGTGAAAGACGAGGCGGCTGCCGCGGCTTGACGCCCGCCGAGCAGCCCACGCACGCCGTGCCCGCGGGAGCCTGAGGATGTTCAAGCACGATCTTCACGAAAGAAGACAAGTGCTTGTCTTGTCTGGCTTGATGGCCCTCATGGCGCTGATGTCGCCGGCGCCGGCGCGGGCCCAGCGGGCCTACGACCGCTACATCACCGCCATCATCCGCGACGACGTCAGCACCGTCATCGAGCTGCAGCTGCGCGGGCTGGACGTCAACACGCCGGATCCAGACCTCAACCCGCCGCTGGTGCTGGCGCTGCAGCGCGACGCGCTGAAAGTGGCGCGCCACCTCGTCGAACAGTGGGATCTGGACGTGGAGGCCACCAACCCAGCCGGCGAAAACGCGCTGATGATCGCCGCGCTGCGCGGCCATCTGGACATCGTGCAGGCGCTGATCGGCCGGGGCGCGCAGGTCAACCGGCCCGGCTGGACGCCGCTGCATTACGCCGCCACCGGCAAGACCGACGCGGCGCTGCCGATCACGCGGCTGTTGCTGGAACACCACGCCTACATCGACGCCGAGTCGCCCAACCGCAGCACGCCGCTGATGATGGCGGCGCTCTATGGACGCTCAGAGGTGGTGGAATTGCTGCTGGCCGAGGGAGCCGACCCCACGCTGCGCAACCAGCAAGGCTTGGATGCGCTGGACTTTGCCCGTCACAGCGGTCGTGAGCACGTCGTGCAACGCATTGCCGCCGCGCTGCGCGCGCGCCAGCCCAAGGGAAGCTGGTGAGTAAAAGTTCCACAATTTATATGGTGTAAACCACGGCGATCGGAACTTTCAATGTCTCTATCGTAGCATCGGCGCAACGTCGGCGACAAGCCGCACGATGCCATAGACGGCGGCGCAGATGACGAGCGTCAACAGCACGATGGAGCCGACGCCGATAGAGCGGCGAGGCCTTGAGGTTTCGCGCTCAACACGCTGACGATGCTGATGGTAGTAGTCGCGGTCATACAGGCCCACAGTGACCCTCCCCGGTTCCCCTCCGCGCGTCCACCGGATCGGGACGCGGTGCAGCAAGCCGTCAACAATGCTACCGCATGCGGTGCGGGCCTGCGACGCGCTCCGGGCGCGGACGGAACCGCGCCGGGGACCCGCCGACGTGGCCTGAGGGCCACTGTCATGGTCTAGCAAAGGGTGGGCGGGGCTGCGGGTCCCAATACATAGTGATGGGCCGGTAAACGGGACGGGAACGGAAAAACGCGCGAACCGCACGCCACGCCCGCACGAAAGCGGGAACAGGGAGTTCGACAGCCTCCGACCAGACCGAATGAGAGCCATGCGGGTAGTCGTGGCGGAACACCTGCCGAGTATCGTAGGCCTCGTGCAAATCGTCACCGCGAAACATCCAGCGTTCGGCGACGACCGCATTCTGGCCGTCACCGACACGAGACACGGCGAGATGGAAGCGAGGAAGGTAGCCGACACGACCACCGAAAAGCTCATTCAAGATGCCGCCGATGAAAGGGATTTTGATCTTGTCGCCCCGGAACATCTTGACGCGATACTCTATGAGCGACTCGCGAACTTGTTTGTCAATCATGAGCGAATCTTGGACGATGAGATACACGTCCCAGCCGAGCTTTCGCGCATGAATGAGCCAGTCAAGAACCGCCGCACGACCCTTGTCTTGAAACGAGCGAGCATTTAGCCACGTCCCAAGCTCGTCAAGCAGCATCACGCCGTTGCGATCTTCGTCATACGAGTCCGGATTGCCGTGCCCGACCGCCTCGAGGTCAGCAGCCGTCGGCTTGTCGGGGATACGGACGTAGTGAGCACGACGACCGGAGACAAGCTTGTCCAGGCGAAGATCGAAGTTAGCCGCGACACGGCGGCCCTGAAGCAAAGCGCGCTTCGCCTGCCACACGGCGAACTTGGACTTACCGGTGCCAAGCTTACCTTCGACACTGTAAACCGGCATGGCACCCCTCCATCACTTGCCCATGATGCCCGCGAGATGAAGAGAATATTCGAACGACACCTTTGCAATCCACAAGCCAACCAAACCAGCAATCACGGTGCCGGATATCGGCGGAAACGCCAACCCGAGCACGTGACCCCAAGACGTAGCAAAGAGCTTCGAGAGCAACGGGGATACAAAAGCATTGAACGCTGCAACAAGTGCAACATAACCTGTAGCGACAGACATAGCAACGGCAATGCGCATGGCCCATTGACGGCCCACGTAAGCGGCGAGAAAAGCGAAAAGCTTGCCAAAAAGGCCTTGCACTAAAGCAGCAAACAACGGCATAACTTACCCCTTTCGACGACCAAGAATCGACACGGCACCGAAAAGACCGGCCCCTGCCCAGAGCATGGACATCAAATCGTGAATGATCGGCTGGAAACGGCAAATATCAATGCCATTGAGACCGAGCTTTTCATAGCCGGGAAGAGGGATGACGGAACATCCCGTAGGAACCTGAAACGTCCAATTGATTTCGGGAAGCTGAGGAAAACAACTGCGCCAGTTACCTGACTTGATGCACTGAGGAAGGAGATCATCGAAAAGCTGACGGCCTTCGTCGGGATGAGGCGGGGCCGGAGTGCCAGTTTCATCGATCTTACACGGCGGCGTATCCGGTAGCCCGCATTCGAGATCTTCCTGATGGGGCGCATTGGGGTTGCTGGGTGACGTCGGCGTAGTTTCAGTGACGGTTCTATCCGTGACGTTGCCTTGGGCATCACGAGTCACGACCTCAGTGCGCGTGTTAAAAATGACCGTATTGCCATCGGCCGTAGCTGTAGTCGTCGTTGTGGTAGTAACAGTCGAGCCATCCGATCTAGTCGTCGTTGTCGTCGCGGGCTCACCGACTTGCACGGAAGTAGGGGACGTCGGACCGTAGCCAAGCCGGACGCGATGATCTACTGGATCATCTTTGAGCTCACGAGCATAGATATCGATGACATCCGAGGCACGATCAATAGAAGGAAGTGAGTTCAAAAGGTTGACAAGCGTTTGAAGAGTAAGAGAAGCGACTTTAGCTTGTAGCTCGTCGTCAGTCACTGGAAGAGACTGTGGCTGAGACGGTAAAAAAGCACCCGATGGAGTAGAAGAAGGTGAAAAATAGTAGATTACAAACGTAGTATTAACCTGAGTGGAACTGAAACACGGCTCTGAAGTCATCTTAGTATTGTAGCTGACATAACCGTCGGGAATAGTAACATTTTCAGACAAACATTTTTTTTCAACCAGCATGCTATCGCCAGAGCACGTATAAAGTCCCGGCTCATTAACGGTTTGATAAATGAAATAGCGCCACTGACTGTAAGATGTGGCGGAAGTCCCGCAAAAAGTCCGAGCATCAAGTTTTGTCACGAGCTGGCCCTGGGAATCCACTTCGAGGTCCATCTCATCAAGAGCTTTCGCAAGATCATAAATCTGAAGAGCCGTTCCGACTAATGGAAGCGCACGCAACGCCTTAGCCGCCATCCTATTCATCGTGGGACGGGAAATAGGCTCTACGATCGTGACCGGCAACTGAGATGAGCGGCCCGGAATAGAAACGCGTGAAGGTAGCTCGACAACAACGCCGGACGGTGTAACAGTCAGAAGCTGATTGCGACCGGCAAGCTGTTGGGGTAGCGCAGGTGTAGAACCGGTGTAGCGGCGGACTTCGACACGATTGCCATTTGTGAGCGTGTCATAAATGACCGAAGGCGCAAGGATGGAATAAGGATTCGACTGCCACTGCATGCCCGTGATGCGGGACGCCTGATCCATGGCGATGCGCCACTGGCCAGATGACTGAGCCGACACCGAAAAAGCGGCCATGCAGGCCGCAGCGAAAACGAGGTTTCGAGCGAACCGCATGGCCGATAAAGCGATCAAGCAGCGCCGCGGATTTTCTTGATGTATTTGATGCCGACCATGAAGGCGACACCAATAGCCGCGACACCGACCAGAGCGCCCCCATACGTGGCGACGTTGGCACCGACATCAGCAATCGCAGTATTGAAAGCCGCAGTGGCGTCTTGAGCCATAGCAGCCATGGGAGCGAGCGGAACGAGAAGAACAGCAGAACGCTTGAAGAAGCGAGTTTGCATGACAAGACTCCAGACAACCGGGAACCCGCCCGGCAGCGGATCGGGGACCGCCCCCGATTCAGACCGCAGACAGGATGCGCCGGACCCACGCATGAGCAGCACCGGCAGCAAACCCCGCCGCGAAAACGACCATGTAAGACGCAACATACTGAGAGAGAAAGGACCAATCCATCGTCAGACCCTCAGCCCGACGAAGTAACCGGCAGCAAACACGAGGACGCCAATACCGGCCACGATCGCAAGCGCTACAGACTGATCCATGACTCACTCGCAAACAATTCGTTCGACACGACCCGAACCAACAACGCCGACATGAGGATAGACATAGCACCATCCACCAGTAGGACGGCGCTTTTCGTCTAGCAAACGAAAGATCACAGCCTCGCCGTCACGGACAAGAGACGACGGCGGCGAGACGTCATAAAACGTTGAACCCGCTTGATAAACAAGCGGCGGACGATCATCACGAAGACGCGGTGGACTATCAGGCGGATCACTGGCTGCCACGACACCAGAGGCAAGCAGGAAAAAGGCGACAACGTCGTCACGCATGACTCACACTCAGCTTCGAATATGGCCCATCAAACCATCGCGCCGCCACCTCTCCCACGCGACACAAGAACAGTTGTCCACGATAGGACACACGTCTCCACGGGGAGGCCAATACCTCCCCAGTCTGGCGCACCACACGACGACCCGAGCGGGTGATGAGCTCGCCGACGCCATAAAGGGCCTTGCACCACTCGGGAAGGTTGAGCCACGAGCGGATCGACGCGAGGCTTTGATCGAGGCCGCCGATGCCATAGATACGCGCACCCTTGGGGTAGTCATGATGACCCCCGATCTTGGACATGTATTTCATGAGGTAGCCGACAGCATCCCGGGCGACCTCGGTGCGCGTCATGCCGTGCGGCCAGAAAGGGCCTCGACCAGGACCAGCCTTGTCCCACTTCGGCATAGTGACGTGGCGAGGCACCCAGATAGCCAAGTGGTAGTGCATGGTCCCGGACTGCTGTAGCTCAGCAACCCAGACATAGCGAACACGGATGCCAACGCCATTGGCCCAGCGGCGGTAACGCTTCAGGGCATCCTTGATATGACACGGCTGCCAATCGTGAGCACCGCGGCCAAGCGTGCCCCGGGTGTCATACGTCAAGGTGACGAAGAGGACACGATCACGAGGGGCAGAAAGCCTGAGCAAGCGACCGGCAGCCCAGACGTTACGACGCAGCCGGCGGATGCGACGCTCACGGATGCGCACCTTGTCAGACGTGACCGGTATCCACGACTCGGGGAGGCTATCGACGCGGACCGTTGTTTCTGATGAGACAAGCCCAGCGGCAGCCCCGGCTGGCTGGCCCGCGCTGCGCGCGTGCGCGCCAGCCGTGGCTGCCACCGCCCCATGTTCGAAACGATCGGACGCGAACATGGAACGACCTCAAAGAGAGAACCCGGCTACAGGAACATCACCCGCGCCGTAAACCGTCACATCAACCGACAGCCGCCGCCCATCCGGCTCGACGCGGAACTCCAAAGCGGTCACGACGCCGGGTTGATCTTCGGCCTCAGCACGTGCAACAGCACGAAGAAGCACGCCGAGCAGGCCGTAAAGCGCGGCCTGCTGCACGGTCTCAAAGTCGGCAGGACGGCGCGACATGGCGCACCCCTCAGGCCATGGCCGACTGCTTGACCGGAGCTAGGACGACCGACGCGAGCGTGAGGCGGCCCTCACGCACACGGATGGCCGAAGGGTGCAACTGATAGACGCCCGGCGGGTAGGGGGCCTGTTCGGCATCGAGGAGGAACTCGAAACGCTCCGGGTAGCGGGCAGGCTTGCCGTCCGGCCCGGTGACGAAGGCATAACCACTCTGGATGCGGATGTGATACGGTTTGCCCGTCACCTTCGATTCCCCGCGCAGTTCGCGGACTTCGGCGGTGTCAATCTCGATCTTGATCATGGTCTAGCTCCGGTGAAACATCCCAAGACGGGATAGCCGGAGCATATACCAGGAGGGTATATCCATGCAAGAGCATGACACGAAGGAGACCATCAGGGAGCTAATCGACCGCGCAGCAAGAGAAGTCGGCACAAAAGCCGAACTAGCCCGGATGCTAGGAGTGCCAGCGACGCGACTGAACGAGTGGCGCGGCGGTCACAGACCATGCCCGGCAGAGATGGTAGCCATCATCGCGGACATCGCAGGCATGCCTGCCGAAGAGTGGCTGATACGCGCAACCCTTTGGTATGCCAAGGAAAAACCGTATTACGCACGCTTGTGGAAGGCCGTGGGAAAAGCGTTGCCGCGGACCGGCGCGGCCACCGCTGGATTTTTCGCTACCGTCGGCCTTGGCCTCTTTGGTGAACTTGCGAGGATGTTGGGAAAAGTTCCACAATTTATATGGTGTAAACCACGGCGATCGGAACTTTCAATGTCTCTATCGTAGCATCGGCGCAACGTCGGCGACAAGCCGCACGATGCCATAGACGGCGGCGCAGATGACGAGCGTCAACAGCACGATGGAGCCGACGCCGATAGAGCGGCGAGGCCTTGAGGTTTCGCGCTCAACACGCTGACGATGCTGATGGTAGTAGTCGCGGTCATACAGGCCCACAGTGACCCTCCCCGGTTCCCCTCCGCGCGTCCACCGGATCGGGACGCGGTGCAGCAAGCCGTCAACAATGCTACCGCATGCGGTGCGGGCCTGCGACGCGCTCCGGGCGCGGACGGAACCGCGCCGGGGACCCGCCGACGTGGCCTGAGGGCCACTGTCATGGTCTAGCAAAGGGTGGGCGGGGCTGCGGGTCCCAATACATAGTGATGGGCCGGTAAACGGGACGGGAACGGAAAAACGCGCGAACCGCACGCCACGCCCGCACGAAAGCGGGAACAGGGAGTTCGACAGCCTCCGACCAGACCGAATGAGAGCCATGCGGGTAGTCGTGGCGGAACACCTGCCGAGTATCGTAGGCCTCGTGCAAATCGTCACCGCGAAACATCCAGCGTTCGGCGACGACCGCATTCTGGCCGTCACCGACACGAGACACGGCGAGATGGAAGCGAGGAAGGTAGCCGACACGACCACCGAAAAGCTCATTCAAGATGCCGCCGATGAAAGGGATTTTGATCTTGTCGCCCCGGAACATCTTGACGCGATACTCTATGAGCGACTCGCGAACTTGTTTGTCAATCATGAGCGAATCTTGGACGATGAGATACACGTCCCAGCCGAGCTTTCGCGCATGAATGAGCCAGTCAAGAACCGCCGCACGACCCTTGTCTTGAAACGAGCGAGCATTTAGCCACGTCCCAAGCTCGTCAAGCAGCATCACGCCGTTGCGATCTTCGTCATACGAGTCCGGATTGCCGTGCCCGACCGCCTCGAGGTCAGCAGCCGTCGGCTTGTCGGGGATACGGACGTAGTGAGCACGACGACCGGAGACAAGCTTGTCCAGGCGAAGATCGAAGTTAGCCGCGACACGGCGGCCCTGAAGCAAAGCGCGCTTCGCCTGCCACACGGCGAACTTGGACTTACCGGTGCCAAGCTTACCTTCGACACTGTAAACCGGCATGGCACCCCTCCATCACTTGCCCATGATGCCCGCGAGATGAAGAGAATATTCGAACGACACCTTTGCAATCCACAAGCCAACCAAACCAGCAATCACGGTGCCGGATATCGGCGGAAACGCCAACCCGAGCACGTGACCCCAAGACGTAGCAAAGAGCTTCGAGAGCAACGGGGATACAAAAGCATTGAACGCTGCAACAAGTGCAACATAACCTGTAGCGACAGACATAGCAACGGCAATGCGCATGGCCCATTGACGGCCCACGTAAGCGGCGAGAAAAGCGAAAAGCTTGCCAAAAAGGCCTTGCACTAAAGCAGCAAACAACGGCATAACTTACCCCTTTCGACGACCAAGAATCGACACGGCACCGAAAAGACCGGCCCCTGCCCAGAGCATGGACATCAAATCGTGAATGATCGGCTGGAAACGGCAAATATCAATGCCATTGAGACCGAGCTTTTCATAGCCGGGAAGAGGGATGACGGAACATCCCGTAGGAACCTGAAACGTCCAATTGATTTCGGGAAGCTGAGGAAAACAACTGCGCCAGTTACCTGACTTGATGCACTGAGGAAGGAGATCATCGAAAAGCTGACGGCCTTCGTCGGGATGAGGCGGGGCCGGAGTGCCAGTTTCATCGATCTTACACGGCGGCGTATCCGGTAGCCCGCATTCGAGATCTTCCTGATGGGGCGCATTGGGGTTGCTGGGTGACGTCGGCGTAGTTTCAGTGACGGTTCTATCCGTGACGTTGCCTTGGGCATCACGAGTCACGACCTCAGTGCGCGTGTTAAAAATGACCGTATTGCCATCGGCCGTAGCTGTAGTCGTCGTTGTGGTAGTAACAGTCGAGCCATCCGATCTAGTCGTCGTTGTCGTCGCGGGCTCACCGACTTGCACGGAAGTAGGGGACGTCGGACCGTAGCCAAGCCGGACGCGATGATCTACTGGATCATCTTTGAGCTCACGAGCATAGATATCGATGACATCCGAGGCACGATCAATAGAAGGAAGTGAGTTCAAAAGGTTGACAAGCGTTTGAAGAGTAAGAGAAGCGACTTTAGCTTGTAGCTCGTCGTCAGTCACTGGAAGAGACTGTGGCTGAGACGGTAAAAAAGCACCCGATGGAGTAGAAGAAGGTGAAAAATAGTAGATTACAAACGTAGTATTAACCTGAGTGGAACTGAAACACGGCTCTGAAGTCATCTTAGTATTGTAGCTGACATAACCGTCGGGAATAGTAACATTTTCAGACAAACATTTTTTTTCAACCAGCATGCTATCGCCAGAGCACGTATAAAGTCCCGGCTCATTAACGGTTTGATAAATGAAATAGCGCCACTGACTGTAAGATGTGGCGGAAGTCCCGCAAAAAGTCCGAGCATCAAGTTTTGTCACGAGCTGGCCCTGGGAATCCACTTCGAGGTCCATCTCATCAAGAGCTTTCGCAAGATCATAAATCTGAAGAGCCGTTCCGACTAATGGAAGCGCACGCAACGCCTTAGCCGCCATCCTATTCATCGTGGGACGGGAAATAGGCTCTACGATCGTGACCGGCAACTGAGATGAGCGGCCCGGAATAGAAACGCGTGAAGGTAGCTCGACAACAACGCCGGACGGTGTAACAGTCAGAAGCTGATTGCGACCGGCAAGCTGTTGGGGTAGCGCAGGTGTAGAACCGGTGTAGCGGCGGACTTCGACACGATTGCCATTTGTGAGCGTGTCATAAATGACCGAAGGCGCAAGGATGGAATAAGGATTCGACTGCCACTGCATGCCCGTGATGCGGGACGCCTGATCCATGGCGATGCGCCACTGGCCAGATGACTGAGCCGACACCGAAAAAGCGGCCATGCAGGCCGCAGCGAAAACGAGGTTTCGAGCGAACCGCATGGCCGATAAAGCGATCAAGCAGCGCCGCGGATTTTCTTGATGTATTTGATGCCGACCATGAAGGCGACACCAATAGCCGCGACACCGACCAGAGCGCCCCCATACGTGGCGACGTTGGCACCGACATCAGCAATCGCAGTATTGAAAGCCGCAGTGGCGTCTTGAGCCATAGCAGCCATGGGAGCGAGCGGAACGAGAAGAACAGCAGAACGCTTGAAGAAGCGAGTTTGCATGACAAGACTCCAGACAACCGGGAACCCGCCCGGCAGCGGATCGGGGACCGCCCCCGATTCAGACCGCAGACAGGATGCGCCGGACCCACGCATGAGCAGCACCGGCAGCAAACCCCGCCGCGAAAACGACCATGTAAGACGCAACATACTGAGAGAGAAAGGACCAATCCATCGTCAGACCCTCAGCCCGACGAAGTAACCGGCAGCAAACACGAGGACGCCAATACCGGCCACGATCGCAAGCGCTACAGACTGATCCATGACTCACTCGCAAACAATTCGTTCGACACGACCCGAACCAACAACGCCGACATGAGGATAGACATAGCACCATCCACCAGTAGGACGGCGCTTTTCGTCTAGCAAACGAAAGATCACAGCCTCGCCGTCACGGACAAGAGACGACGGCGGCGAGACGTCATAAAACGTTGAACCCGCTTGATAAACAAGCGGCGGACGATCATCACGAAGACGCGGTGGACTATCAGGCGGATCACTGGCTGCCACGACACCAGAGGCAAGCAGGAAAAAGGCGACAACGTCGTCACGCATGACTCACACTCAGCTTCGAATATGGCCCATCAAACCATCGCGCCGCCACCTCTCCCACGCGACACAAGAACAGTTGTCCACGATAGGACACACGTCTCCACGGGGAGGCCAATACCTCCCCAGTCTGGCGCACCACACGACGACCCGAGCGGGTGATGAGCTCGCCGACGCCATAAAGGGCCTTGCACCACTCGGGAAGGTTGAGCCACGAGCGGATCGACGCGAGGCTTTGATCGAGGCCGCCGATGCCATAGATACGCGCACCCTTGGGGTAGTCATGATGACCCCCGATCTTGGACATGTATTTCATGAGGTAGCCGACAGCATCCCGGGCGACCTCGGTGCGCGTCATGCCGTGCGGCCAGAAAGGGCCTCGACCAGGACCAGCCTTGTCCCACTTCGGCATAGTGACGTGGCGAGGCACCCAGATAGCCAAGTGGTAGTGCATGGTCCCGGACTGCTGTAGCTCAGCAACCCAGACATAGCGAACACGGATGCCAACGCCATTGGCCCAGCGGCGGTAACGCTTCAGGGCATCCTTGATATGACACGGCTGCCAATCGTGAGCACCGCGGCCAAGCGTGCCCCGGGTGTCATACGTCAAGGTGACGAAGAGGACACGATCACGAGGGGCAGAAAGCCTGAGCAAGCGACCGGCAGCCCAGACGTTACGACGCAGCCGGCGGATGCGACGCTCACGGATGCGCACCTTGTCAGACGTGACCGGTATCCACGACTCGGGGAGGCTATCGACGCGGACCGTTGTTTCTGATGAGACAAGCCCAGCGGCAGCCCCGGCTGGCTGGCCCGCGCTGCGCGCGTGCGCGCCAGCCGTGGCTGCCACCGCCCCATGTTCGAAACGATCGGACGCGAACATGGAACGACCTCAAAGAGAGAACCCGGCTACAGGAACATCACCCGCGCCGTAAACCGTCACATCAACCGACAGCCGCCGCCCATCCGGCTCGACGCGGAACTCCAAAGCGGTCACGACGCCGGGTTGATCTTCGGCCTCAGCACGTGCAACAGCACGAAGAAGCACGCCGAGCAGGCCGTAAAGCGCGGCCTGCTGCACGGTCTCAAAGTCGGCAGGACGGCGCGACATGGCGCACCCCTCAGGCCATGGCCGACTGCTTGACCGGAGCTAGGACGACCGACGCGAGCGTGAGGCGGCCCTCACGCACACGGATGGCCGAAGGGTGCAACTGATAGACGCCCGGCGGGTAGGGGGCCTGTTCGGCATCGAGGAGGAACTCGAAACGCTCCGGGTAGCGGGCAGGCTTGCCGTCCGGCCCGGTGACGAAGGCATAACCACTCTGGATGCGGATGTGATACGGTTTGCCCGTCACCTTCGATTCCCCGCGCAGTTCGCGGACTTCGGCGGTGTCAATCTCGATCTTGATCATGGTCTAGCTCCGGTGAAACATCCCAAGACGGGATAGCCGGAGCATATACCAGGAGGGTATATCCATGCAAGAGCATGACACGAAGGAGACCATCAGGGAGCTAATCGACCGCGCAGCAAGAGAAGTCGGCACAAAAGCCGAACTAGCCCGGATGCTAGGAGTGCCAGCGACGCGACTGAACGAGTGGCGCGGCGGTCACAGACCATGCCCGGCAGAGATGGTAGCCATCATCGCGGACATCGCAGGCATGCCTGCCGAAGAGTGGCTGATACGCGCAACCCTTTGGTATGCCAAGGAAAAACCGTATTACGCACGCTTGTGGAAGGCCGTGGGAAAAGCGTTGCCGCGGACCGGCGCGGCCACCGCTGGATTTTTCGCTACCGTCGGCCTTGGCCTCTTTGGTGAACTTGCGAGGATGTTGGGAAAAGTTCCACAATTTATATTATGTTAACTAAGGCAAACCCTAGGATTCATCCGCAGGCCGCCCGCCGCCGCCTACAATGCGCGCACTTGTCACTTTGAGAAACGAAACGATCATGCAACGTCGAACCCTGCTTTACGCCGTGGTGGCGGCCACCTGGTTGGCCGCCTCTGTCGCTCAGGCTCAGTCGGCAGGCACGCTGCGCGTGGCCATCGACGCCACCTACGAGCCGTTCACCTACAAAACGCCCGATGGCAAGCCCACCGGGTTTGATGTGGACATCGCCGAAGCGATCTGCGCCAAGCTCAACCGCAAGTGTGTCTTTGTCGAGCAGGTTTGGGACAGCATGATCCCCGGCCTGCAAGCGCGCAAATACGACGTCATCATCAGCTCGATGTCGATCACCGACGAACGCCTGAAGGTGGTCGATTTCAGCGATCGGTATTACAAGACGCCCAGCGGCATCGTCGTCAAGCAGGGCACGCCCTACAGCGGCCCGGCCTCGCTGAAGGGCAAGCGCATCGGGGTGCTCAAAGGCAGCACGCAAGAAAAATACGCGCTGGGCGAACTCAAGCCGGCGGGCGTGCAGGTTATTCCCTACGAAGCGCAAGATCAGGTCTATTTGGACATCAAGGCGGGCCGTCTGGATGGCACTGTGGCGGATAAAGTCGAAGTCACCGGCGGCTTCTTGAGCAAGCCCGAGGGCAAGGGCTACGGTTTTGTCGGGCCGGATCTGTATGACGTTAAATATTTTGGCTACGGCGTCGGCGTGGCGATGCGCAAGGGCCAAGACAAGCTCAAAGCCGACATCAACGCCGCCATCAAGGCCATTCGCGCTGACGGCACTTACGACAAAATCGCCAAGAAATATTTCGATTTTGATCCTTACGGAAACTAAAAGCGCGGCGCGGGCCCCTCGGCTGTTCGAGGACGGGGTCGCACAAGCGTGTGACGGCGAATCGCGCCCGTTGATGCGCTTGTCGCTGCGCTGGCTGAGCTGATGTTGGATTACCTGCCTGGCATTTTGCACGGCGCGCTGCTGACCGTGGCGGTGTCGCTGTGCGCCTTGGCGTTGGCAGTGCTGCTCGGGCTGCTGGGCGCCACCGCCAAGCTGTCGGGCCGCGCGCCGCTGGTGGCGCTGGCCACGCTCTACACCACCGTGATCCGCGGCGTGCCGGAGCTGGTGCTGATGCTGCTGGTGTTCTACGGCGGCACCATCGGGCTCAACGCCCTGCTGGAGGCGCTGGGTTCGGCCGAGCCGGTGGACATCGACCCCTTCGTCGCCGGCGTGGCGACGATCGGCTTGATCTACGGCGCCTACATGACCGAGACGTTCCGCGGCGCGATCCTGGCGGTGCCGCGCGGGCAGATGGAGGCCGCCTGGGCGTTCGGCATGGGGCGTCTGGCCACCTTCGTGCGCATCACGCTGCCGCAGATGGTGCGCCACGCCCTGCCCGGCTTCACCAACAACTGGCTGGTGCTGATCAAGAGCACGGCGCTGGTCAGCCTGATCGGCCTGAAGGACATGACGTTCCTGGCCAAGCAGGCCTCGGCCGCCACACGCGAGCCGTTCTTTTTCTTCCTGTTCGTTGGCGCGCTGTTCCTGCTCTACACCTCGGCGTCGCTGTGGGCGCTGCGGCGTCTGGAGCGGCGCTTCAGCGCCGGCGTGCGCCGCGCCGACGGCTGGCAGCACGGCGGCTGACGTGCCACGGCCCGAGCCACGCGATGAACTGGTCCGTCATCTTCGAACCCGCGCAGCTGCAGCTCTACGCCGAGGGGCTGGTCACGACGCTGAAGCTGCTGTTGAGCTCGCTGGCGGTGGGCGGCGTGCTGGCAATCGGCATGGCGCTGGCGCTGACCAGCCGCCACGCCTGGCTGCGCCGGCTGGTGGGCGCCTACACCTACGTGATCCGCGGCACGCCGCTGCTGATTCAGGTCTATCTGATCTACTACGGGCTGGCGCAGCTGGAGTGGATCCAGGCGCGCTGGGACGAGGTCTGGCCGTGGACGTGGTTCAAGGAGGCGTTCTTCTGCGCGCTGTTGGCCTTTGCCCTCAACACCGCGGGCTACACCGCCGAGATCCTGGCCGGGGCGATGCGCGAGACGCCGCCCGGCGAGATCGAGGCTGCGCGCGCCATGGGCATGAGCCCGCGGCAGGTGCTGTGGCGCATCGTGATGCCGGGGGCGCTGCGGCGCAGCCTGCCTGCCTACAGCAACGAGGTGGTGATGATGCTGCACAGCACGAGCCTGGCCAGCACCGTGCCGGCGATGCTGGACCTGACCGCCGCGGCCAGCCGCGTGTATTCGGACTTCTACCTGCCGTTCGAGGCTTACCTGTTTGCCGCGGCGATCTACCTCATCATCACGTTTGCGCTGGTGGGCCTGTTCCGGCTGGCCGAGCGGCGCTTTCTGGCCTACCTGGGCCCGCGCCGGGTCTGATCGATCCCTGCCGCCATGCGCCTCGAGCACCATCCCCTGCCCTGCTCCAGCCTCGGCACGCAGCGCCACGTCACGAGTCTGCACTTCGGCGCGGCTGGCGCGCGCCCGAAGGTGTACGTGCAGGCGAGCCTGCACGCCGACGAGCTGCCGGGCATGCTGGTGGCGCACCACCTGCGCCGCCGGCTGCTGGAAGCGGAAAGCGCCGGCGCGCTACGCGGCGAGGTGGTGCTGGTGCCGGCGGCCAACCCGATCGGGCTGGCGCAGCGCCTCGACCACCGGTCGATGGGGCGCTTCGAGCTCGGCACCTCGGAAAACTTCAACCGTCACTACCCCGATCTGGCGGCGCTGGCGTGGGCGCGCGTCGGCCCCACGCTCGGGCCGGATGCGGACGCCAACGTGCAGCGGGTGCGCGCGGCGGTGCTACAGGCGCTGGCCGAGCAGCCCGCGGCCACCGAGCTGCAGGGACTGCGGCTGACGCTGATGCGGCTGGCGGCGGATGCCGACGTGGTGCTGGATCTGCACTGCGACAGCGAGGCCGTGCTGCACCTCTACAGCGAGACCGCCTGCTGGCCGCAGCTGGCGCCACTGGCGGCGTGGCTCGGTGCCGAGACGGTGCTGGTGGCCGACTACGGCGCCGGCGGCCAGCCGTTCGACGAGCAGCTCTCGGGCCTGTGGTCGCAGCTGGCGGCGCGGTTGCAGGCCGAGGGCCGCGACGCGCCGCTGCCGCAGGCGTGCGCCAGCGCCACCGTCGAGCTGCGCGGCGAGGCCGACGTCGATCATGCGCTGGCCGCGCGCGACGCCGAAGCTCTCGTGCGCTACCTGCAGCACCTAGGGGTGCTCGCGGGCGACCCCGGCGCGCCGCCGCCGTTGCGCTGCACGCCGACGCCGCTGGCCGGCACCGAGATCCTGCGCGCGCCGCACCCGGGCGTGATCGTCTTCCTGACGCCGGTCGGCGCGCGGCTGCGGCCCGGCGAGGCCGTGGCCGAGATCATCGATCCGATCACCGGGCGCGTGACGACGCTGGCCAGCGCGCATGGCGGCACGCTCTATGCGCGCAGCCGCGAGCGCTACGCCGTCGCGGGCCTGGAGGTCGCCAAGGTGGCCGGCGTGCGCCCGATCCGCAGCGGCGACCTGCTGTCGGCTTAAGACCTGAATTGAGCCCGCCCATGACCACGCCTTCTCCCGCCCCGATCAAGCTCCAGGTCGAGGACATCCACAAGCGCTACGGCCAGCACGAGGTGCTCAAGGGCGTCTCGCTGACCGCGCGCGCCGGCGACGTCATTAGCATCATCGGCAGCTCCGGCTCCGGCAAGAGCACCTTCCTGCGCTGCATCAACCTGCTGGAGCGCCCGCACGCCGGGCGCATCGTGGTGGCCGGCGAGGAGCTTCAGCTGCGCCCCGGCCCCGGCGGCGAGCTGCAGGCCGCGGACCCGCGCCAGCTGCAGCGGCTGCGCACGCGCCTGGCGATGGTGTTCCAGAACTTCAACCTGTGGGCGCACATGACGGTGCTGCAAAACGTCATCGAAGTCCCGGTGAACGTGCTGAAGGTGCCGCGTGATGAGGCCGTGGCCACCGCGCGCCGCTACCTGGAGCGCGTCGGGCTGCGCGGGGTGGAGGACCGCTACCCGGCGCACTTGAGCGGCGGCCAGCAGCAGCGCGTGGCCATCGCGCGGGCGCTGGCGGTGGAGCCGGAGGTGATGCTGTTCGATGAGCCGACCAGCGCGCTCGACCCGGAGCTCGTCACCGAGGTGCTGCGCGTGATGCAGGGGCTGGCGGAGGAGCACCGCACGATGGTGGTCGTCACGCACGAGATGGGCTTTGCGCGCGAGGTGTCCAACCACGTGATCTTCCTGCACCAGGGGCGCATCGAGGAACAGGGCGACCCGCAGGTGGTGCTGCGCCAGCCGCGCAGCGAGCGGCTGCAGCAATTTCTCAGTGGAAACCTGAAGTAACGGCAGCCGTAGGGCGCGAGAGCGCCTCACATGAAGCGATCGAGCAAGCGCCGGCTGTGACGATCCAGCCGCTGCGGATCGCGGATCAGGTACTGCACGCCGTGCGCGTCCTGCACCAGCAGCACGCCCGGGGCGATGCGGCGGATGTCCTCCTCGCCCTTCAGCACGAAGCGCGTGCGCCCGCGGTCGGTCTCCACCGTCCAGGTGCTCGGGGTGGCAAAGGAACTCACCTCCACCAGCCGCAGGATGCGCGGCAGAAATTCGCGCTCCGCGAGCGCCTGCTCCAGCAGCGCGCGCTCGGCCGGCGCCAGCACGCCGGGGTCGGGCCAGTAGGCGAGCTCCCGTCCGTCGGGGCCGAGCAGCGCCACCTCCGCCTGCGGCGCCTGGATCGGAAAGGCGCGCACCGGCGTCACCGGGCCGACCCAGGTGCCGTCGTCGCGCCGCCACTGCAGCTGCCCGAGCGCGTCGCGGCGCAGCCGCGCGCCGTCCGGCGCGACAGGCGCGCCGCCCGCCCCGGGCTGGGCGGCGACTTCGGTCTCAGGCTTCGCCGACATCGTCCCTCCAGCGTTGCCGCTCGGCCTCGGCCTGGCGTTGCTGTGCCTCGTAGAGCCGCCAGTAGGCGCCGCGGCGCGCCAGCAGCTCGTCGTGCGTGCCCTCCTCCACCTTGCGGCCCTTGTCCATCACCACCAGCCGGTCGGCGCGGCGCAGCGTCGAGAGCCGGTGCGCGATGGCGATCGTCGTGCGCCCGCGCACCAGATTGTCCAGCGCCTTCTGGATTTCCTTCTCGGTCTCGGTGTCCACGCTGGCGGTGGCCTCGTCCAGGATCAGGATCGCCGGGTCGATCAGCAGCGCGCGCGCGATGCTGATGCGCTGCCGCTCCCCGCCCGAAAGCCCCTGCCCGCGCTCGCCGACCAGCGTGTCGTAACCCTGCGGCAGGCGCAGGATGAACTCGTGCGCGTGCGCGGCGCGCGCGGCGGCAACGATCTGCTCGCGCGTGGCGTCGGGCTTGCCGTAGGCGATGTTGTCGGCGATGGTGCCGTAGAACAGAAACGGCTCCTGCAGCACCAGCCCGATGTGGCGCCGCCAGTCGGCCACGCGCACGTCGCGCACGTCCACGCCGTCGATCAGGATGCGCCCCTCGGCCACGTCGTAGAAGCGGCAGATCAGGTTGACCAGCGTGCTCTTGCCCGAGCCGCTGTGGCCGACCAGCCCGATCATCTCCCCGGGGCGGATCTCCAGATCCAGCCCCTGGATGACGCTGCGGTTGCCGTAGCGGAACCCCACCCCTTCCAGCTTCAGGTGCCCGCGCACCGAGGGCAGCGGCACCGGCTGCGCCGGCTCCGGCACGCTGCTCTTGTGGTCGAGGATGTCGAAGATGCGCTTGGCGCCGGCGGCGGCTTTCTGCGTCACCGAGACGATGCGGCTCATCGAATCCAGGCGCGTGTAGAAGCGTCCGATGTAGGCCAGGAACGCCGACAGCACCCCCACCGTCACCTGCCCGCGCGCCACCAGCCAGATGCCAAAACCCCACACCACCAGCAGGCCGACCTCGGTCAGCAGCGACACCGTCGGCGAAAACAGCGACCATAGGCGGTTGAGCCGGTCGTTGACCGCCAGGTTGTGTCGGTTGGCATCGCGGAAGCGCTCGGCCTCGCGCGCCTCCTGCGCGAACGCCTTGACGACGCGGATGCCGGGAATGGTGTCGGCCAAGACGCTGGTCACCTCGGCCCAGACGCGGTCGATCTTCTCGAAGCCGGTGCGCAGCCGGTCGCGCACGACGTGGATCAGCCAGCCGATCAGCGGCAGCGGCAGCAGGGTGGCCAGCGCCAGCGGCGGGCTGATCGAGAACAGGATCACCGCCGTCATCAGGATCATCAGCACGTCGGTGGCGAAGTCCAGCAGGTGCAGCGACAGGAAGATGTTGATGCGGTCGGTCTCCGAACCGATGCGCGCCATCAGGTCACCGGTGCGGCGGTTGCCAAAATACTCCAACGACAGGCCGAGCAGATGCTCGTAGGTCGTGGTGCGCAGGTCCGCGCCGATGCGCTCCGACACCAGCGCCAGGATGTAGGTCTTGGCCCAGCCCAGCCCCCAGGCCAGCACCGCGGCGCCGAACAGCCCCGCCAACAGCAGCCCGACCAGCCCCCAGTCCACCGGCTGCCCGTTCTGGAACGGGATCAGCACGTCGTCCATCAGCGGGATCGTCAGATACGGCGGCACGAGCGTGGCCGCGGTGGAGGCCAGCATCAGCACGAAGCCCAGCAGCAGCTGCCAGCGGTACGGGTGCGCGAAGCGCCACAGCCGCAGCAGCGTGCGCGTGGTGGGGGGTGTTTCCACCACCTGCGTGCAGACCGGGCAGGCCTCGTCGTCCGGCTCCATCGGGCTGTGGCAGACCGGACACTGCAGCGCCTGCGCCTGCGGCGCGGCCGCCTCGGGCGGCGCGCCGCTGCGCCGCGCCTCGCGCAGCGCCTCGAAGCGCTCCAGCAGCCGCCGCGCCGCGAGCTGCCGCCCCAGCGTGCAGCGCCAAACGGCCAATCGCTCGGCGGGTTGCGCCTGAGCGTCCAAGCGCAGCAGTTCCAAGGTCACCACGCCGTGGTGGTCGTGCATCCGCAAAGTCAGCGCAGCATCAATCGTCCAACGCTGCGCGGCTGCGTGCGGCTGGGGCGCCCAGTGCAGTTCGCCCCGAGCGACCCAAAGCAAACCTTCGGCAAAGCGCAGCTGATCATCCAAATCCACCAGCAACCACGCCTGCACTGGCCCGTGGCTGCCCCCCACCGCAGCCCGCCAAGCGGCGGGCACGGGGGGCGCACTGAGCTCATGCTGCGGTGCCGGATACGACATGTTGCAATTCGCTGGCCCTTGTAACGCCGCTGCAGCGGCCCGCCGAGGCGACAATACGCGCTGTCTGAACATCCACAAGGCCCCGCATTCTACGGCGGCGACCGCTGGCAAACCTTTCCATGACCTGCACCCACCTTCGCATCCTGCGCATGCGCCACTTGCGCGGGCCCAACATCTGGACGTATCGGCCTGCTTTGGAAGCCCTGCTGGACATCGGCGATTTGGAAGATCGCCCGTCGCACACCCTGCCGGGGCTCTACGAGCGGCTGACCGCCTGGCTGCCCGGCCTGGTGGAGCACCACTGCGGCGTCGGCGAGCGCGGCGGCTTCCTGCAGCGGCTGCGCGAGGGAACCTGGGCCGGCCACATTCTTGAACACATCGCCATTGAGTTGCTGAATCTGGCCGGGCTGCCCACCGGCTTTGGGCAAACACGCTCCACGCCGCAGCGGGGGGTCTATAAGATGGTGATCCGCGCGCGTCAGTATGAGGTGGCCGAGCAGGCGGTGTGGCAGGGGCGCGACCTGCTGTGCGCCGCGATCGACGACCGGCCCTTCGACGTCGCCGCGGCGGTCAAGGGGCTCAAGGCGCTGGTGGACCGCTGGGCGCTGGGGCCCAGCACCGCGGCGATCGTCGATGCGGCCACGGCGCGGCGCATCCCGCACATCCGCCTGATCGAGGGCGGCAACCTGGTGCAGCTCGGCTACGGCGCGCGCCAGCAGCGCATCTGGACCGCCGAGACCGACCGCACCAGCGCGATCGCCGAGGGCATCTCGCGCGACAAGGACCTGACCAAGCGGCTGCTGGCGGAGTGCGGCGTGCCGGTGCCGGAAGGGCGCGTGGTGGAAAGCGTCGAGGATGCCTGGGAGGCGGCGCAGGAAATCGGCCTGCCGGTGGTGGTCAAGCCCACCGACGCCAACCATGCGCGCGGCGTGTCGCTGGACGTGCGCACGCGCGAGGAGCTCGAAGCCGCTTACCGGCTGGCCGAGCGCGAGGGCTCCGAGGTGATGGTGGAGCGCTACATCCCCGGCACCGAGCACCGCGTGCTGGTGGTGGGCGGGCGGATGGTGGCGGCCAGCCGCGGCGAGTGCGCCTGGATCACCGGCGACGGCCAGCACACGGTGCGCGAGTTGATCGAGCGCGACATCAACAGCGACCCGCGCCGCGGCGAGGAGGAGGAATACCCGCTCGACACCATCCGCCTGCCGGAAAACCGCGACGTGATGCTGGAGCTGCAGCGCCAGGGTCTCGGCCCCGACAGCGTGCCCGAAGCGGGACGGCGCGTGCTGGTGCAGCGCACGGGGCTTTTGACCGACGACGTCACCGACCTGGTGCACCCCGACATCGCCGAGCTGGCGGCGCTGGCCGCGCGCGTCGTGGGGCTGGACATCGCCGGCATCGACCTCGTGGTGCAGGACATCAGCCGCCCGCTGGCGGAACAAGGGGGCGCCATCGTCGAGGTCAACGCCGGCCCGGGCCTGCTGCCGCACCTCAAGCCCGCGCGCGGCACCCCGCGCCCGGTTGGCGAGGCCATTGTCGCGCACCTGTTCCCGCCCGGGCAGACGGGCCGTATCCCGATCGTCGGCGTCACCGGCACGCGCGACACCGCGGCGCTGACGCGGCTGATCGGCTGGCTGCTGCAGCGCGGCGGCCAGCATACCGGGGTGGCCTGCGACGGGCGGCTCTACCTGCAGATGCAGCCGGTGGAGGCTGGCGCAGCCTCTCCTTGGGAGGCGGGCCAACGCATCCTGATGAACCGCCGCGTGCAGGCCGCGGTGATCGAAAGCTCGCCGCGCAGCCTTCTGGAAGAAGGCTTGCCCTACGACCGCTGCCTGATCGGCGTCGTCACCGACGTGCCGCCGCCGCAGGGGCTGGAGGATCACTACATCACCACGCAGGAGCAGATGCGCAAGGTGCTGCGCACGCAAGTCGATGTGGTGCTGCCCGATGGCTGCGCGGTGCTCAATGCCGACTGCGAAGTCTGTGCCAGCCTGGCCGAGCTGTCGGACGGCGCGGTGCTGTTCTACACGGAGCAAGCCGACCATCCCCGCCGCGCTGAGCATGTCGCCCAGGGCGGGCGCTTCGTCACCGTTGAGGACGGCCAGGTGGTGCTGGCGCGCGGCAGCGGCACGGCGCCGGTGCTGGCGCTGGATCAGCCGGGCGTGCAGGCGCTGCTGCGGCGCGTGCGGCGCTCCACGCTGCTGGCCGCAGTCGGCGCTGGCGTGGCGCTGCAGCTGCCGCTGGATTTGATCCGCGCGGGCCTGGAGATGGCCGCGGCGGAGCTGGCCGATTTGTGACCCTGCAGAAGGATCGCCTCGATGAAGGTCATGCGTCTGCGGGCCCTGCGCGGGCCCAATTTGTGGAGCCGCCACACCGCCCTGGAAGCCACGGTGCAGTGCTCGCCCGATGAGCTCGATGCCAGCGTGCGGCCCGACTTTCAAGCCCGCCTGCGCGAGCGGCTGCCCGTGCTGGCCGCCCTGCCCGAGCCGGAGCTGTTGGGCGCTTTTACCCCGGCGCACGCGCTGGAGATGGGCGCGCTGATGCTGCAAATCGAAGCCGGCTGCCCAGTGAGCTTTTCGCGCACGATTGCCGCGCCGGACGCTGGCGTCTATCAGGTGGTGGTGGAATACAGCGTCGAGGAAGTTGGTCGCGCCGCGTTCGACGAAGCGCTCAAGCTGCTGCAGGCCGCGCGCGACGGCGCGCCGTTTGACGCCAACGCGGTGGTGGCGCGCCTGCGAGAGCTCGATGAGGATCTGCGCCTGGGCCCCTCCACCCGCTCGATCGTGGAGGCTGCGGTGCGCCGCGGCATCCCCTATCGACGGCTGACCAGCGGCAGCCTGGTGCAGCTGGGTTGGGGCGCCAAGCAACGGCGCATCCAGGCCGCCGAGTGCGACAGCACCAGCGCCATCGCGGAGTCGATCGCGCAGGACAAAGAGCTGACCAAAAAGCTGCTGCACGCCGTGGGCGTTCCGGTGCCGCTGGGCCGCCCGGTGCGCGACGCCGAAGACGCCTGGCGCGCCGCGCAGGAGCTTGGCGGCGCGGTGGTCGTCAAGCCGCGCGATGGCAACCAAGGCAAGGGCGTCACCGTCAACGTGCAGGGGCGCGAGCAGGTGTTGGCGGCTTACGAGACCGCCAGGCACTACAGCGACGAGGTGATGGTGGAGCGCTACCTGCCCGGCGTGGACTTTCGCCTGCTGGTCGTCGGCAACCGGCTGGTGGCCGCTGCCCGGCGCGACCCGCCGCTGGTCATTGGCGACGGCGTGCACACCGTGCGCGAGCTGGTCGAACGCGTCAACGCCGACCCGCGCCGCGGCGACGGTCACGCCACGCCGCTGACGCGCATCCGGCTCGACGGCATTGCGCTGGAGCGGCTGGCGCAGCAGGGCCTCACGCCCGACAGCGTGCCGGCGCTGGGCCAGCGCGTGGTGCTGCGCAACAACGCCAATCTCTCCACCGGCGGCAGCGCCACCGACGTCACCGATGAAGTGCATCCGCTGGTGGCGCAGCGCGCGGTGCTGGCGGCGATGACGGTCGGCCTGGACGTCTGCGGCGTCGATGTGGTCTGCCAAAGCGTCATGCAGCCGCTGGAGGCCCAGCAGGGCGGCATCGTGGAAGTCAACGCCGCCCCGGGCCTGCGCATGCACCTGAGCCCCTCCTACGGCAAAGGACGCGACGTCGGGCAGGCCATCATCGACCACATGTTCGCCCCCGGCGAGGATGGCCGCATCCCGCTGGTGGCGGTCACCGGCACCAACGGCAAGACCACCACCGTGCGGCTGACCGCGCACCTGCTGCGCGCGCACGGCTGGCGCGTGGGCCTGACCGACACCAACGGGGTGTATGTGGAGGGGCGCGCCATCGACCGCGGCGACTGCTCCGGCCCCAAGAGCGCGCGCCGACTGCTGGCGCATCCGGACGTGGAAGCAGCGGTGCTGGAAACCGCCCGCGGCGGCATTTTGCGCGAGGGACTGGCCTTTGACCGCTGCAATGTGGCGGTGGTCACCAACATCGGCACCGGCGACCATCTGGGCTTGAACTACATCACCACCCCGGAAGACGTGGCGGTGCTCAAGCGCGTCATCGTGCAAAACGTCGCGCCCGACGGCTACGCCGTGCTCAACGCCGCCGATCCGCACTGCGTCGCGATGGCGCCGTTCTGCCCCGGGCAGGTCATCTATTTTGGCCCCGACGCGCACCACCCGGTGGTGGCCACGCACCGGGCGCTGGGCAAGCGCGTGGTGTTCGTCGATCAGGGCGCGATCGTGGCAGCGGAAGGGCCGCGGCAGGTGCGGCTGCCGCTGGCCGACATTCCCCTCACCGATGCGGGACGCATCGCTTTTCAAGTGGACAACGCCATGGCCGCGGTGGCGGCGGCCTGGGCGGTGGGGGTGAGCTGGGAAGCGATCGCCCGCGGTCTGGCCAGTTTTGAGGCCACGGCGCAGGCGGTGCCGGGGCGCTTCAACCGCTTCGACTACCGCGGCGCCACCGTGATCGCTGACTATGGCCACAACCCAGACGCGATCGCCGCGCTGTGCCGCACGGTGGAGGCGATGCCCGCGGCCAAGCGCCTCGTCGTCATCAGCGCCGCCGGCGACCGGCGCGACCAAGACATCATCGCCCAAGCGCAGTTGCTGGGCCAGGTGTTCGACGAGGCCGTGCTGTATGAGGACGCCTGCCAGCGTGGTCGCGCCGACGGCGAAACGATCGCCTTGCTGCGGCGCGGCCTGGAGGGCGCGCCGCGCACACGCTGGCACACCGCCATGCGCGGCGAGTTCGCCGCCATCGACGCGGCGCTGGCGCGGCTGCAGCCGGGGGATTTGGCGCTGATCCTGATCGATCAGGTTGAGGAAGCGCTGGCGCACTTGGCTCGCCGCGTGGCCGAGGCCGCAGCCCAGTCCGCCGCGCCTGCCGCATGAGGCATGCCGGGCGGGGTCGCCACGCCCCTCAACCCCAGAACAGCAGCGCCTCGCGCCCCTCCACCACCAGCTCGACGTGCCGGCCGACCGGCAACACCACCTTGGTCGGGACGTGCCCGAACGGCAGCCCGGTCAGCACCGGCACGCCGCCCAGCTGCGCGCGCAACCACTGCACCACCGTCTCCAGGCGAAAACCGCGGTCGTGCGGCGTGAGCGTGTAGCGGTTGAACGCCCCGAGCAGCACCGCCCGCTGCCGCGGCAGGATGCCGGCCAGCAGCAGCTGCGTCAGCATCCGCTCGACGCGGTAGGGGTGCTCGCCGACGTCCTCCAGGAACAGCACGCCGCCCTCCACCGCCGGCAGAAACGGCGTGCCAACCAGGTTGGCCAGGATCGACAGGTTGCCGCCCCACAGCGTGGCGCCCTGCAGCCGCCAACCCTGCGCCAGATTGGGGTACGCGCGCAGGTCCGCCGCCGGCAACCGCCAGCCGGCCCCCTCCCCCACCCCGCGGGCCAGATCGTCGAAGCACGCCGCGGTGATCTCGTCCACCGTCGCGCCGGCCCAATCCTCCAGCAGGGCCGGGCCAGCCCAGGTCGGCGTGCCGCGCTGCGCCAGCACGGCCAGCTGCAGCGCGGTGAAGTCACTCAGCCCCACCCACGCCATGCCGCGCCGCGCCGCCGCGTCGATCGCCTCATACGGCAGGCGCGGCAACAGCCGCGTGAGTCCATAGCCGCCGCGGGTGGTCAGTGCGATGTCAGCCCCGCTGGCTGCGGCACGCGCGATCGCCGCCAGCCGGGTCTCGTCGTCGCCGGCGAAGCGCTGGTGCCGCGCCAGCGCCGCCTCGTCCAGCACCACGTCGTGGCCAGCCGCCTGCAAGCGGCGCAGCGCGCGGCGCAGGCCGGCGCGGTCGCGCACCGCACCGCTCGGGGAATAGACGTAGATGGAGGCCATGGCCGCATTATCGTGCCGCGCCGGTGGTGGAGGCGAGCCGCCAGCCGGCCCAGGCGCGTGGCCCGGCGCAGTGGCCGGCGTCCGGAAACGGCGCCTGCTGCCACGGCCCGCTTGGCAGCAACTGGGCTGCATCCACCACCTCGACCCGCGCCAGCCGGGCGCCCAGCGCCGCCTGCAATGCCGGCAGCAACGCCTCGGCCCCGGGCGCCAGCCACAGGCGCACCTCCCGCACGCCCAGCGTGTCGAGCCAGTCGGCCAGCACCGCGGCGTGGCGCTCCGGGGTGTGCCATAGCTCCTTCTTGGGCTTGTCGCTTTGACCAAAGCCGATCAGATCCGGCGCCAGGCAGCGCCCCCCCAATGCGCCGCGCGCCAGCAGCCACGGCAGCCACTGCGGCCACCAGCCATACGGGCCGTGCAGGCACAGATCCGCCGTCAACGCTGAGGCGTCGCCTACATCCAGCGCGTGCAGTCTCAGGCCCTGCAGCGCCGCCACCTCGTGCTGCCAGTGGCGTGAAACCTCGTCACGGCGCAGACCGGCCTGCTGCGCCAGCGCCCACGCCGCGTCGAACGCCGCCTGCGGCGTGCGCAGCGCGTCGTCGCGCAGCGGCACTGCCTGCGCGCGCTGCTGCGCACGGCGTTGACGAAAAAAATCCTGCAGCAGCGCCGCCGCCGGCTCGGCCAGCACGCCGCCGAGCACCTGGGTGTGCGCGTTCAGCGCCGGTAGCGCAAACAGATTCACCACCGACCCGGCAGCGCCGCTGCGCGGCTCGCGCGCGCCATACACCACCCGCGCCAGCCGCGCATGCAGCGCCGCCTGCGCGCACATTGCGCACGGCTCCAACGTCACATACAAAGTGCAGTCGTCCAGGCGGTAATTGCCCAGCATCTGCGCCGCCTGCCGCAGCGCGACGATCTCGGCGTGGGCCGTGGGATCGTGGCGGCTCACCGGCTGGTTGTGGCCCCGCCCGATCACGCGTCCCTGGTGCACGACCACCGCGCCCACCGGCACCTCGCCGGCGCGCGCAGCCTGGCGGGCCAGCGCCAGCGCTTCCTTCATCCAGTCGAGGTCGCTGGCAGCCACCGTCGGTGCAGCCTCACGCGGACAAGTGGGCCCTTCCACCTGCATTCCCTTTCATCCGCATCCGACCTTACCATGACGCAACCTTGCGTCACGCGGGTTCGGGCAACCCGCCTAATGCGGGGCTGCGGACAGCTCGATGCTAAGCAAGGTCTGCTCAACTCCCGCTGCTGACGCCGTGGCGGGCTTGGTTACTTGAGTTCGCCGGAGATGGGCTCGCCGCGCGCGCGGATGCGCGCCTTGACGCTTTCCAGCTCATCCAGCACCGCATCCAGCATTCGGTCAGGCCCGGCTCGCTGCTAGCCAAGCAGGGAGGCAAGCAGCGGATGCGGCTCGGCGAAGGGGTCGAGCACGGTGACCCCCCGCCAGGTGAAGCCATGCTGGAAGTCTTCCGATAGCAGCACTCGACAGCGCGCTTGCGCCGAGACGGCCAGAATCAAGGCGTCCCAGATGGGCAACTGATGGTCGACGGTTAAGTCCAGCGCTGCCTCAAATGCCGGCCAGGTCGAGTCGGCCACCTCAAAGCTGTCGGCCCAGCTCAAAACGTCTTGGCGCACCACGCTCGCATCGCGGCCAGCCTTGCGGGTGAGCACGCGGACAAGCTCCCCCAACGCCTGCGCCGGCAGGATGACGTCATGGCCCTCCAAGCGCTCGACCCACTGCCGAGCCTGCACGCAGCGTGCCGCATCACCGACGCCCTCAGCATACGCCAACACGTTGGTATCGAGCGCCACACGCACGGCGGTCAGCCTTCGTACAACTCATCGCGTGTCCAGTTGCGTGCGCTGCTGGCGGGTTGCTGGTGCAGCCGCGCAAGCAGCCGCTGACGCGCGCGCTGCCGCTCGAAGTGATCTGGCCGGGCAGGCAGGATCGTGGCCACTGTCTTGCCGCGCGAGACGATGGTGACCACCTCGCCCTCGGCGACCTGGCGCAGCAGATGGGAGAAATGCCGGTTGGCTTCGCTGGCCGTCAGTGTCTTCATGGCGCCGCCAAAAGTAGTGTTGAGAACTACTTCATCCTAGAGCCAGGCGAAGCGGCCGTCAAGCGTGAGTCTTGTCCAACGAGGTATGAGCCTGCGGGGTGGTCGCCGCGAAATTCCCACGTTCCCAAGTCGATCCTTTCGGGGGCGCGGCAGCGGTGGTGTAATCAGCTCGGCCGATGCCGCAGAGTCCCCATGGACTGCACACCCGC
The DNA here is from genome assembly GCF_007556595.1 of Tepidimonas alkaliphilus. Classification (GTDB taxonomy): domain Bacteria; phylum Pseudomonadota; class Gammaproteobacteria; order Burkholderiales; family Burkholderiaceae_C; genus Tepidimonas; species Tepidimonas alkaliphila. The sequence goes on along the minus strand of NZ_VJNB01000001.1, from coordinate 392,519 downwards.
CGACGAGGTGCTGCCGCTGCTGCCGCCCCAGCCGATCAGCGTGAAGGTGCTGCGGCAGCGCGACCTTGCGCCGGGCGAGCGGGGGCCGGACGACGTGTTCGGGCGTGTCGCACGGGCCGTGGCCGCGGCCCAGCCGGCGGATCGGCGGACACTTTGGGCGCGGCGCTTCCGCCAGCACCTGGCCGCCGGGGCGATCGGCGCCGGCCGCATCATGAGCGCGGCGGGCCGCGGCACGCCGGCGACGCTGGTGAACTGCTTCGTGCAGCCGCTGGGGGATGCCCTGCACGGCACGGATGCGGACGGTTACCCGGGGCTGGAGGCCGCGCTGCGCGAGGCGGGCGAGACGCTGCGCCTGGGCGGGGGCGTCGGCTGCGACTTTTCCCGCGTCCGGCCGCGCGACGCTCGGCCGAACCCCACCGCGCCGGCGGGCGGCCCGTGCGCCTGCGTCGACGCCTTCGAGCGCATGGCCTCGGCGGTGGCTGGAGACGGTGTGCGCCCCGGCGCTCAAATGGCGGTGCTGCGCATCGACCACCCCGACGTGCTCGAGTTCGTCACCGCCAAACGCACGCCGGGGCGGTGGAGCCCCTTCAACGTCTCGGTCGCGGTGCCGGACGCCTTCATCGAGGCCGCCGTGCAGGCCGGCGCCGAGTGGGAGCTGGTGCACCGCGTCGAGCCGTCGGACGAGCGCAAGGCCGCCGGGGCGGCGCGTAGGGCCGATGGCCTGTGGGTGTACCGGCGCGTGCTGTGGGAGGTGGTCATGCGCGCGGCCTACGACTGCGCCGAGCCGGGCGTGTTGTTCCTCGACGCCATCCAGCGCGACAACAACTTGCGCGCGATCGCGCGCATCGAGGCCACCAACCCGTGCGGCGAGCAGCCGCTGCCGCCGTACGGCGGTTGCTGCCTGGGGCCCCTGATCCTGCCGCGCTTCGTGCGCCACCCGTTCGGGCACGGCGGGCCGGCGCGGCTCGACTTCGACGCCTTGGCGCAAGCGGTGCCAGCGCACGGGCTGCGAGTGACACGCAGGCATACCGAGAGACCGCCGACGCCAACGAGTCGCGGGCAGCCAGCGAAGCACCCGTCCGCCACTGTGCAAGTCGACGGCAATCCAAGCATCGGTACATCTCGATGCCCCTGACGCGCCATCCTGTCTGCCAACTTTGACAGTCATTCCGCCCTCACCCCCGCGGCCGGCCCCCGCCCCACCGCCTGAAGGCCCTGCGCCGCAACGCCTGCGCAGGTGATACATCCCCGGGCTGGGGTTGGCATGCTTTTTGTAACAGGCCATACCACCCGCGGTATCGAGCGGCATTCCCCGTTTCCACCGCGAATCGGCAACAGGAGCAACAACCCATGGACCTCATCGGCTTGTACCCGACCTGGCTCGACACCAGCGTGGGCAGCGGATGGATCGTCGGCATCATCGCCACGGCCCACGTGCTGTTTTCCCACACCTCGGTGGCGGCCGCGATCTTCTTCGCCTGGCTCGTCAACCATGCCTACCGCACCAACCAGCCCGGGTTGCTGGAATTTGTGCGCCGCTACGGCATGTTCCTGCTGGTGTTCAGCTACGTGCTGGGCTCCATCACCGGCCCGGGCATTTGGTACTCGACCACCGTGGCCAGCCCGCGCGGGATCTCGGCGCTGATCCACAGCTTTGTGTGGATGTGGGCCACCGAATGGGTGTTCTTCGTGATTGAAGTGGCCGGCGTTTACATGCTGGTGTATCTGGTCGGCAAGGTCGATGTGCGCACGCACACCCGCATCGCGGTGATCTTCGGTCTGACGTCTTACACGACGATGCTGATCATCGTCGGCATCTTGAGCTTCATGATGTGGCCCGGCCGCCCCGAGTGGGCCGAGACCGGCGGCGTGCTTAACGCCTTCTACGGCGGCAACACCTTCGCGCACCTGGGCATGCGCACCGCCTTCATGTTCACCATCATGGCGGTGGTCGGCGGCATCGTCGCCGCGCGCTTTGAGGACGCCGAGCTCAAGCGCCGTGTGGCGCGCACGCTATCGGTGGTGGGCATCGTCTCGGCGCTGGCCGGCGTGGCGATGCTGCAGTGGTACCTGAGCACGCTGCCCGAGACCGCCGCGATCGTGCTGGAAAACCGCCTGCCGGAGCGCTTCCCCGTCATGCTGGCGGTGGCGGTGGGCGGCACGGTGCTGTACTTCGCGCTGACCTGGGCGCAGCCGCGCCTGCTGATGCCGGGGCTGGCCGCCGCGATGACGGTGGCCATCCTGGTGGTGGGCCTGTGGCCGGAGGAAGTGGCGCGCGAGTCGGTGCGCAAGCCGTGGGTGGCCGGGCAGTACGTCTACTCCAACCAGGTGGTCGGCCGCGACGTGCCCGGCATGGGCGTGAAGTCCGAGATCCCCAAGCTCGAGGCGCACGGCTGGCTGGCCACGCACGCCTTCATCCCGCAGGAGCTGCGCACCGTGCGCGACGGCAACCGCGTCGAGGCCGGCCGGGCGCTGGCGCTGGCGGCCTGCTCCAACTGCCACTCGCTGTCGGCCACCGGCATGCGCCCGCTGGCGCGCTACTTCAGCCCCGCCGCCAGCGAAGGCGAGGTCGCCGAGTACCTGCAGGCGGCGCTGGCCAGCGGCAACACGCTGTACATGCCGCAGATCCCGCTGCGCGCCGACGAGGCGCAGGCGCTGGCGGCCTACATCCTGTCCACCCTGCCGGGTCGCGCCACCGCCACCGCGGCGGCCACGGCCCAGGCCCCTGTCAAGGAGTGATGCCATGACCCCGGAAATGCTCTACGCGCTGCGCGACCAGGCTGGGGTGCCGGCGCATCCGGCGCTGTTCCTGATCCTGGGGGTGTTGACGTTTGCGCTGCACATCGCGGCGGTGCAGGTGATGTTGGGCACCTCGGCGCTGACGCTGCGCGGCGCCTTCAGCGCCGAGACGCACTGGCGCCGGCTTGCCGCGGCGATGCTGACCACCGCCAAGGTTGCCGTCTCGGTGGCGATCGTGCTGGGCGTGGCGCCGCTGCTGTTCGTGCAGGTGATCTACGACCCGTTCTGGTACACCTCCAACGTGCTGTCGGCCTGGTGGGTGATCGGCTTCATCGTCGCGCTGATCGGCGGCTACCTGGCGATGTATATGTTTTACTGGCGCAACCACGACCTGGTGCGCGACGGCGCGCGCGGCACGGCGTGGATGGCGGTGTCGGTGGCGCTGCTGCTGCTGGTCGGCTTCATCGTGCATAGCCTGACCAACCAGATGCTGTTTCCTCAGGACTGGATGCAGTGGTATGCGCCGGGCGGCGCGATCGATCCGAGCGGCCGCAGCCTGCACTACTGGAACCTGCCACGCTTTGGCTTCTTCATCGCGCTGTCGGCGCCGGTGACCGGGGCGTGGCTGTATGCCTACCGCCGCTACCTGATCGGCGCCGGCGAGGCCGATGCGGCCTACCTCGACTGGGTGCGCGCCTTGGCGCAGCGCTTGATGGTGGCCGGCGGCGCGGCGGCGCTGCTGCTGGGCACGCTGTGGATGGTCACCTTGCCGGCCACGATGGCGTGGTTCGCCACCTCGCCATGGGTTTGGCTGGCGCTGGCGGCGCTGCTGGCGGTGGTGGCGCTGCCGCTCGCGCTGGGGCCGCGGCTGGACCGGGGCTTTTGGGGCTACGGCATCTTTGGCGCCGGTGCGCTGGCGCTGATCGTGGTGGGCGCCGCGCGCGAGGCGCTGCGCTACGGCACGCTGCTGGGCGCCCATGGCTACAACGCGCTGGACTACCGGGTGCAGATGGACTGGTATAGCACGGTGCTGTTTTTCGTGACCTTCGCCGTCGTCGGCGGCGTCACGCTGGGCTACCTGCTGACGGTGGCGTGGCAGGCCGGCCAGCAGCGCGAGGGCGCCTACACCCCGGGGCCGCGCGTGACGGCGCTGGGCCAGTGGTCGGTGCGGCTGCTGGTGCTGTGGACGCTGGCCTATTTCGGCGTCGGACTGTGGGTGTGGCTGCGCTGACAGCGCCTGCCCATGCCAAGGAGTGAGCAAACCATGAGCGAACGCAAACAACCCGCCTGGCGGCGCACGTTGTGGCCGGTGCTGCTGGCCGCCGGGCTGACCAGCGTCGGCGTGGCCGTGGCCACCGTGGCGCAGAAGACTTCGGCCCCGGCCGGCGGCGCTGGCGCGAGCGCCCCGGCAGCCGCGGCCCCGGCCGCGCCCAGCCCGCTGAACGTGGCCAGCGACGAGCCGCTGCGCGGCGACGTGATGGCGCACAGCTGCGCCGCCTGCCACGGCACGAATGGCCAGCTCGGTGACGAGGCGTTCATGCCGCTGGCCGGCATGCCGGTGGAGCAGTTCGTGCGCACGATGAAAGACTTTCGTGATGGCAAACGGCCTTCCACGCTGATGGGCCACGTGGCGCGCGGCTTCACCGACGCGCAGCTGCTGGCGATGGCCGAATTCTTCGCAGCGCAGCAGCCGCTGCAAGGGGGGCAACCATGACCGACATCCTGCATCCCGCCGCCTGCTCCACGCGCCGCGCCTGGATGGCCCGGGCCCTGGGCCTGCTGGCCGCCACAGCCGCGCCGACGCTGGCCTTCGCCAACGACAAGGCGCGCATCGTCGTTGTCGGCGGCGGCGTCGGCGGCGCCACCGCGGCCAAGTACCTCAAGCTCTTCAATCCGGCGCTCGACGTCACGGTGATCGAGCGCAACCCGATCTACATCCGCCCCTACGGCTCGTCGGAGGTGCTGACCGAGCACATCACGATGCGCGACCTGGAGGTGCGCTACGACACGCTGCGCGACAAATATGGCATCCGCTTCGTGTTCGACGCTGCGGTGGCGCTGGATCCGGTGGCGCGCGTCGTCACCACCGCCGGCAAGCAGCGCATCGGCTACGACCGGCTGATCGTCTCGCCCGGCATTGAGCTGCTCTACGACGCCTACCCCGGCTACAGCGAGCAGGTGGCGCGCACCGCGGTGCCATCGGGCTGGATCCCCGGCGAGCAGACCGCGCTGCTGGCGCAGCAGCTCAAGGCCATGCGTCCGGGCGGCTTGTTCGTGCTGGCCGCCCCGCCCAACCCCTACCGCTGCCCGCCGGGGCCCTACGAGCGCGCGGCGCTGGTCACCGAGTGGCTGCTGCAGCGCAACCCCACTGCCAAGGTCATCATCGCCGACCCGAAGGACGCCTTCGTCACCGACGAGACGATGATGCTGGGCTGGAACCGCCTCTACGGCTTCAACCTGCCGGAGGACTACGCCAAGAAGATGGCCGACAAGGTGGAGCTGAAGACCCACAGCAAGCCGAGCATGATCAGCTGGATCCGCGGCAAGGACGGCGGCCGGCCGCTGAAGCTCGACGCCAAGCGCATGCGGCTGGAAACCGAAGGCGAAACGATCCAGGCCGACGTCATCAACATCATCCCGCCGATGCGCGCCGGGGCGATCGCGCGCGCCTTCGGCCTGACCGACAGCAGCGGCTTTTGCCCGATCGAGCGGCGCACGTTCGCCTCGACGCTGGTGCCCAACGTCCACGTCATCGGTGACGCCAGCATCGCCGACGCGATGCCCAAGAGCGGCTTTTCCGCCAACACGCAGGCCAAGGTGGTGGCGCGCGCCATCGTCGAGGAGCTGGCCGGCCGCAAAGCGCCTGAGCCGCTGTGGGAAAACACCTGTTACGCGCTGGCCGGCAAGGACTACGGCCTGTTCGTCGCCGACGTGTTCCGCATCCTGCCCGACGGCAAGATCGGCCGCGTCAACGGCAAGGAGCGCTACCTGCCGCTGGACGCCTCGCCGGTGCAGATCCGGCTCGGCGCGCGCTACCAGCAGGCGTGGCTGCGCACCTTCACCCAGGACTGCTTTGCCTGATGCGAAAGGAGCGCACGATGCGACGCATGATCCCTACCCTGCTGGCAGCCGCTGCGCTGCTGGGCATCGGCACCGCGGCGGGTGCCGCCCCCGCCGCGCACGAGGCCGCGCCCGCCTCCGCGTGGACCAGCGCCAGCCTGCGCCAGGCGCTGGCCGCGCTGCCGCCGGGCGACGCCAAGCGGGGCGAGCAGGTGCACCGCCAGATGTTTTGCGCCTCCTGCCACGGCGAGGTTGGCGTGGCGCCGACGCTGAACTGGGCCCACCTGGCCGGCCAGAAGGCCAGCTACACCGCCAAGATGCTGCTGGACTACCAACAGGGCCGGCGGCTGGAAACCGAAGGCGCGCGCCTGATGCGCGACGTGGCGCAAATGCTGACGCCGCAGCAGATCGCCGACGTGGCAGCCTACTACGCCAGCCTGCCGCTGCCGCGCGACGACGGCACGCCGCGGCCCGTGAGCAGCGTCACGCACGCCTAGGCCGAGCAGCTGGTGCGCAAAGGCGACCCGCAGCGCCTGATCACGCCGTGCGCCAGCTGCCACGGCGTCGGCGGCCAGGGCGGCAAGCTGGAGGCGCCGGCGCTGGGCGGCCAAAATCCGGTCTATTTTGTGCGCACCATGCTGCACTACCACGGCGGGCAGCGCCACAACGACGTCGCCAAGGGCATGCGCTTCTTCGCCGAGCGGCTCAGCCGCGCCGAGATCGAGGCGCTGGCGGCCTACTACGCCGACCTGCCTGCAACGCGGCGGCGCTGAGGCGGAGGATGCGGCGCCGCAGCCGCCCATGGTCGCGCTGCCGCGTCGAGGGCCGATGGCGCCTCAGGCGCGGTCGGGCTGCCGATCTGGTGATCCCGGCCCGTCGTCGAGCAGGCCGTGGGCCTTGAGCTTGCGGTAGAGCGTGCGCTCGCTGATACCCAGGCGCGCCGCCAGCGCCGCGCGGCTGCCGTGGTGCGCCTGCAGCGCGCGGCGCAGCGTCTCACGCTCGCGCTCGCGGCGCGCCGTCGGCAGCGGGGCCTCGTCGGGAGGCTCCTGCGGGCCATCGGGCTCAATCGCCAAGGCCGCTGCCGTGCTGGCTGGCGCGGCGCGGCGGCCGGCGGCCAGCGCCTCCTCCACGTGCTCCGGCAGGATCTCATCGCCGTCGCACCACAGCGCCGCATGCTCCAGCACGTTGCGCAGCTCGCGCACGTTGCCCGGAAACGGATGCACCATCAGACGCTGCAACGCCTGCGGGTGCAACGTCAGCCGCCGCTGGGGCCACACGCGACGCAGCAGCGCCTCCGCCAGCAGCGGGATGTCCTCGCGCCGCTCGCGCAGCGGCGGCAGGTGGATGGGAAACGTGGACAGCCGGTAATACAGGTCCTCGCGGAAGCGCCCTTGCCGCATCATCGCCTCCAGGTCGCGATGCGTGGCCGACACCACGCGCACGTCGGTGCGGCGCAGCTCGGTGCTGCCGACGCGCCGGTAGGTGCCGGACTCCAGCAGACGCAGCAGCTTGACCTGCATCGTCATGGGGATGTCGCCCACCTCGTCGAGAAACAGCGTGCCGCCGTGGGCCGCTTCCACCAGCCCGATTTTGGTGTGCGTGGCGCCGGTGAACGCGCCTTTTTCATGCCCAAACACCTCGGACTCAAACAGCGACTCCGGCAGACTGGAGCAGTCCACCACCACCAGCGGGCGCGAGGCGCGCGGGCTGCCTTCGTGGATGGCGCGCGCCACCAGCTCCTTGCCGGTGCCGGATTCGCCCAGCAGCAGCACGCTGGCCTGCGCCGGCGCGGCGCGCGCCACGCGCGCCAACATGCGCTGAAACGCCGGCGAGCGCCCGACCAGCATCGCCGCCTCGTCGCTGCGCGGACGGGCGCTGGGCAGCGCGGCCACCTTCTCGACAAACACATGCAGCTTGCCATGGGCATCGGGCAGCGGCGTCAGCTCGATGTTGACGTATTCCTCCCCCTTGGGCGTGTGGTGCAGGTGCAGCACGCGCTCGCGCGCGCCAGAGCGCAACGACAGTGCCAGCGGGCAGGATTCGCCGGCCTGGTCGCACGGCCGGTCGAAACGGTGCGACACCTCATAACAACGCCGCCCGACGACCTCCCCATTGGGGCTAAAGGCCAGGCGGTAGGCCGTGTTGGCCGCCAGGATGCGGTAGTGACGGTCAAACAGGATGTGCGGCTCGGGCAAGCTTTCGAGAAAGGCGATGAGTTCGTGGAGGGACTGCATGGGCGCCTCACCTTGACTGCCAATATTGTCAGACAAGAAGGCGATGCCGGAGCAACCCCACCCCATGGCGCGCGAAGCACGCAGGCGCGCCGACACGGTCGCCGCTGGCACGGCTCGTGCATTCCTGCCCAGGGGTTCGTCCCCAGCATCTTTTCCGACGAGGCTTTTGACCATGCAATCCTTGCACTTTCAAGAGAAATACCCCATCACCGTGCTCGACCTCGACAAGAGCGAAACCACCTACCGCAGCGCGGAGGAGATCGCGGCTTACTTCCGCCAATGCATCGAGCGCACGCCGCGCGTGACTTACCTCGGCACCTTCGACCACCTGGCGCACACGCGCGCCATCGGCGGCGAGGTGGCCCCCAACATCCAGGCCGCCCTCAACGTGCTGTTCTGCTTCGGCCACGCGTTGCCGAATCCGCAGGTGCTGGCGGTGCGTCCGCGCTCGATCGGCATTGCCGACACCGGCTCGCACTTCGTCATCAGCTTCATGGACGCGCCGATGAAGCCCGCCAACGATGCCATGCAGGCGTGGGCGCTGGCGCTGCGCAACGCCTAAGCCGCAACCGGAGGCCGCCCATGTGGACGCTGCTGCAGTGGCTGCAGAAAAACCTGGTCTGGAGCATTCCCGGCGCGATGGCGCTGGGCCTGCTGCTGGGGCCCTGGCTGCCGGAGCCGGCGCTGCGCGCGCTGATCCTGCCGCTGACCTTCCTCATGGTGTATCCGATGATGGTTGGCGTCGATCTGCGCGAGCTGCTACGCCCCGGCGGGCTGCGGCTGCAGGGCGTGACGCTGGCGGTCAACTTCGTGCTGCTGCCGGCGATCGGCTACGCGCTAGGGCTGCTGTTTTTCCCCGAGCAGCCGATGCTGCGGCTGGCGTTGCTGCTAACCGCGCTGCTGCCGACCTCGGGCATGACCATCTCGTGGACCGGCATGGCCAAGGGCAATGTGCCGGCTGCCGTGCGCATGACGGTGATCGGCCTGTTGGCCGGCTCGCTGCTGGCGCCGCTGTACCTGCGCGCACTGCTCGGCGCGGTGGTGCCGGTGCCACTGCTGCAGGTGTTTGCGCAGATCGCGCTGATCGTGCTGCTGCCGCTGGCGCTGGGCACCGCCACGCGCCGCTGGCTGGTGGTGCGGCATGGCGAGGCGGCGTTCAAGCAGCGGCTCGCACCGCGCTTTGCGCCGCTTTCCACGCTGGGGGTGCTCGGCATCGTCGCGGTGTCGCTGGCGCTGAAGGCCAACGACATCCTGGCCCACCCGGCGCAACTGCCGGCGCTGCTGGCGCCGCTGCTCGTGCTCTACGGCGTTAACTTTGCGCTCAGCACGGCGCTGGCGCGCGCCCTGTTCGCGCGCGGCGATGGCATCGCGCTGGTCTATGGCACCGTCATGCGCAACCTGTCGATCGCCCTGGCCATCGCGATGGGGGTGTTCGGCGCCGCCGGCGCCGAGGCGGCCTTGCTGATCGCGCTGGCTTACATCGTGCAGGTGCAGGCCGCTGCGTGGTATGTGCGGTTGACGCCGCGGCTCTTTGGCCCTGCACCTGAGGCGGGTGTTCAGCGAGCGGCCTAAACCGCGCTTGCCATCATCCCTACGTTGAGGAGGACGGCATCCGTGAATCCCTCTCCGACCACCCCTTACGCAGCGCTCGGCGGCGAGCCAGCGGTGCGTCGGCTTGTCCATCGCTTCTACGACCTGATGGAAGAGCTGCCCGAGGCCCAAGACGTACGCCGAATGCATCCCCCAAGCCTAGCGCACGCGCGCCAGAGCCTGTTTGAATTTTTGTCAGGCTGGCTCGGAGGGCCGCCGCTTTACGTTCAAAAGCGCGGGCACCCCCGGCTGCGGATGCGGCACCTGGCGTTTGCCATTGGACCGCGGGAGCGCGACCAGTGGATGCTGTGCATGCGCCTGGCGCTGGCCGAAGAGGTGGCCGACGAAGGTCTGCGCCACGCTCTGACGGAAGCGCTGCAGCAACTGGCCGATCACATGGTCAACGTCACCCCTGCCGCCGCGTAAAGCGACGCCGGGCTCGCGGCGACATCCCCTAAACGGGGGATGTTCAAGCGAGTTCAAGCGGGCTACGATGATAGTTTTGGCATTCCGGTCGTCGTGGCATGCATCGTCAGCCCTCGCTTCCGCTCCACGTGGAGGCCGCCGCTGCGGCCACGTGGGATTGGCCCGTGCCGGCGCCGCTGCTGTTGGCGTTGGCGTGCGAGTGGCTTTGGGTGATGGATGACCAGCACCGCCTGGTGCGCATGGCGCGCCTGGACGGCAGGCCCCTGCCCGCCGAGTTGCGCAACGCGCTGGGCCACGCGCCATGGGACAGTCCGGTCTTCCACCCCGGCCCGGACGCCTGGCGGCGTCACCGGCGCGTGTTGGAGCTACGTCAGCCGTTTGCCGGCCTGGAACTGGGCTGGCGCCGCCCCGGGCGCGCGTTGCGCTGGTGCGCCATCAGCGGCATGCCACGCTTCGACGCGGCAGGGCAATTCATCGGCTACGTCGGCGTGGCGCAAGACATCACCGCGCGCAAGCGCACCGAGCAGGCGCTGCGGCGGGTGCGCGCCGACCTCTCCACCACCTTGAGGGCGCTGCCGGATTTAATGTTCGAAATCGATCGGGACGGGGTGTTTCATGGCGTGCACGCACCGCGGCCGGAGCTGCTGTGGACGCCCGCTGAGGCGATCGTCGGACGCAACCACCGCGAGTTGCTGCCGCCCGAAGTATGGCAGGTGGGGGAGCAAGCGCTGCTTGAGGCCCAACGGCACGGCCAAGCGTATGGCTACCGTTACCCGCTGGATCTGCCGGCAGGGCGGCGCTGGTTTGAGCTTTCCGCCGCGCGCAAAGAAGGCGACGCTCAAGATGAGCGTTTCGTCGTGCTGGTGCGCGACATCACCGAGCTCAAGCGCCGTGAGGATGAGCTCAGCGAGCTGGCGTTTTACGACGCGCTGACCGGCCTGCCCAACCGCCGCCTTCTGCTGGACCGCATCGAGCAGGCGCTGCTGCGCCAGGGCCGCGAGCCATCGTGGTGCGCGTTGCTGTTCATCGATCTGGACGATTTCAAAGGCATCAACGATGCCCACGGCCACGCCGCGGGCGACCAGGTGCTGCGGGCGGTGGCGCGGCGTTTGCGCGCCAGCGTGCGCGACACCGACCCGCTGGGGCGCTTGGGCGGTGACGAGTTCGTCGCGCTGCTGACCGATCTGGGTCGAAACGCCGAGGCTGCGCGGCAAGTGGCGCAGCGCGTGGGGCGTTCGCTGCTGCGGCGCTTGCGCCAGCCGGTGGAAGAAGCCGCCGGCGTGGCGCCATCGGCCAGCATCGGCATCCTGATGTTTTACGGCCGGCATGCGTTGGGGGCCCTGCTGGCGCAAGCCGACTGGTTGATGTATCGAGCCAAAGGCGGGGGCAAAGGGCGACTCAGCCTGCGCTGGTTTGGCGAATCCGCCGATGTGCCTTCCCCCTGCCCGCCCGCTGCGGACGCTGAGGACGCTGCCGACCCCCCTGCTCGCCCTCAGGGCGCATAGCCGGCCAGATTCTCAAAGCGCGTCAGCGCGCTCAGGAACGCCAGCTTGACGGTGCCCGTGGGGCCGTTGCGCTGCTTGCCGATGATGATCTCGGCCACGCCCGGCTCCTTGCACTGCTCCTTGGTGTAATACTCGTCGCGGTAGATGAACATGATGATGTCGGCGTCCTGCTCGATCGCGCCCGATTCCCTCAAGTCCGACATCATCGGCCGCTTGTCGGTGCGCTGCTCCACGCCGCGGTTGAGCTGCGACAGCGCGATCACCGGGCACTGCAGCTCCTTGGCCAGCATCTTCAGGCCGCGCGAGATCTCGCCCAGCTCGGTGGCGCGGTTTTCCTCGCCGGAGCCGGAGCCGTTCATCAGCTGCAGGTAGTCCACCACGATCAGCCCGAGCTTGCCGCACTGGCGCGCCAGCCGGCGCGCGTTGGCGCGCAGCTCCGCGGGGGTGAGCCCCGGCGTCTCGTCGATGAACAGCGAGACTTGGCGCAGCTTTTCCACCGCTTCGATCAGGCGCGGCCACTCCTCGGGCGTGAGCTTGCCAGTGCGCAAGTGGCTCTGGTTGATGCGCCCGATCGAGCCGACGATGCGCACCGCCAGTTGGGCCGCGCCCATCTCCATCGAAAACACCGCCACCGGCAGCCCTTCGTGCAGCGCCACGTGCTCGGCGATGTTGATCGCAAAGGCCGTCTTGCCCATGCTGGGGCGCGCGGCGATGATGATCAGGTCACCCGGCTGCAGGCCAGCGGTCATGCGGTCGAGGTCGATAAAGCCCGTGGGTACCCCGGTGATGTCGTTGGGGTTGTCGGCCATCTCCTGCACGCGGTCGAGCAGCTCCACCACCAGCTTGTCCATCGACTGAAAGCCTTGCTTGAGGCGGCTGCCTTCCTCGCCGATCGACAGGATTTTTTGCTCGGCCTCATCCAGGATGGCAGCCACCGGCTTGCCGCGCGGGGTCAGCGCCTGCGCGGCGATCTCGTCGCTGGCGGCGATGAGCTTGCGCAGAATAGCGCGTTCGCGCACGATCTCGGCGTAGCGGCGGATGTTGGCGGCGCTGGGCACAAATTGCGCCAGCTGGTTCAGATACGCCAGCCCGCCGACCTCGTCGGCGCGGCCCAGCGAGCTCAAGTGCTCGTGCACCGTGACGACGTCCGCAGGCTTGCCCGCGCCGATCAAAGCCGCGATGGCGGCAAAAATCCACTGATGTTCGGGACGGTAGAAATCATGATCCGTGATCAAATCGGCCACCCGATCCCAGGCGCCGTTGTCCAGCAGCAGGCCGCCCAGCACGCTGGATTCGGCCTCCAGCGAATGGGGCGGCACGCGCAGCGCGGCCAACTGCGCGTCGTGCTCCAGCGGCGGCAAAGCGGGCCCCCATGGGGCAGAGATGGACGACGGGTCGGGCTCCATGGCTGCGCAACGGGAAAGGATGACGTTCCGCTGACGACGCGAACCGCCTCAAATCTGGACACAAAAAAACCGCTTACCTTTAGGAAGCGGTTTTTAGACACAGGAAAAGGTAACCCATGGTAGGCGCGATTGGATTCGAACCAACGACCCCCACCGTGTCAAGGTGGTACTCTAACCAACTGAGCTACGCGCCTAAGCTGATGCGTTGCTGACGACGTTTAGGCTTGCTTTGATATCGTCAACAGATCTCGAATTATAAACGAAAAAGCCGCTCTTTCCGGCGCGGCCCAGCCCGCCGTCGCGGCGCTCAGCGCCGCCAGACCTTCAGCACCCCGGGCACATCGGCCAGCACCGCCATCACGCGCGCCACGCGCGAGGCGTCGCTGACCTCCACCGTGAACGTCATCCAGGCGGTGTCCTTGACGGTCTGCGTCTGCACGCCGACGACGTTGATCTTCTCGCGCGCAAAAGCCTCGGAGATGTCGCGCAGCAGGCCTTGGCGATCCTGGGCCTGCACGCCCACGTCCACCGCATACACCGGCCCATGGGGCCCGTCCGACGGCGCCGCAGCCCAGGCCACATCGATGACCCGATGCGGCTGGCGGGCAGCCAGCGCGGCAAAGTCCGGGCAGTCGGCGCGGTGGACGCTGACGCCCTTGCCGCGCGTGACAAAGCCGCGGATGTCGTCGGGCGGCGCCGGCTTGCAGCAGCGCGCCAGCGTCGTCATCAGCGAGCCGACCCCCACCACCAGCACGTCGCCGGCGCGCGCCGCTGCCGGGCGCGCTTTCTTCACCACCAGCGGCGCCGGCTCGGCGGCGGCCGCTGGCGGCGGCGCCAGCGCCTGCTCCACCGCGCGCAGCGTGATGGCTTCCTTGCCAACGGCCTCGAACAGCGCGTCCGGATTGGCAAAGCCCAGCGCCTCGGCCAGCGCCTCCAGGCTCGTGCCGGTGCGCCCCTCGCGCTGCAGCAGCCGCTCGACCTGCTCGCGCCCGCGCGCGATGTTTTCCTGCGCCGCCAGGTGGTTGAACCAGGCCCGCACCTTGGCCTTGGCGCGGTGGCTGACCAGGTAGCCGGCCTCCGGGTTGAGCCAGTCGCGCGACGGGCCGCCTTCCTTGGCGGCGATGATCTCCACCGTCTGGCCGGTGGCCAGCGGCGTGTTGAGCGGCACCATCTGCCCGTCCACGCGCGCGCCGCGGCAACGGTGGCCCAGGTCGGTGTGCACCGCGTAGGCGAAGTCCACCGGCGTGGCGCCCTTGGGCAGCTCGACGATGGCGGCCTGCGGCGTGAAGACGTAGATGGTGTCGTCGAACAGCCCGTGCGCCATGCCGCTCAGGTCGCGCTGCCAGGCCAGCAGCTGGCGCAGCACGGCGATCTTGGCGTCGTAGCTGGAGGCGGCCGTCACCCCGGCGTAGCCCTTGGTGCCAGCCTCCTTGTAGGCCCAGTGCGCGGCCACGCCGTGCTCGGCGTGCTCGTGCATGGCGCGCGTGCGAATCTGGATCTCGAACGTGCGCCCCTGCACGTCGCGCACCACGGTGTGCAGCGACTGGTAGCCATTGGGCTTGGGGCGCGCGATGTAGTCGTCGAACTCCTCCGGCACCGGGGTGAAGTGTTCGTGCACCCACGCCAGCACGCGGTAGCACTCCTCCACCGTGCCGACGATGACGCGCAGGGCGCGCAGGTCATAGACCTGGTCGAACGCCAGGCCCTTGCCGCGCATCTTCCTGACGATGCTGACGATGTGCTTGGGCCGGCCCTGCACCTGCACGTCCAGCCCCTGGGCGCGCAGCTCGCGCTCCAGCTGCTGGCGCACCTGCTCGACCACCGTCTCGCGCTCAGCGCGCTTTTCGTCCAGCAGCCGCGCGATCTCCTTGTAGGTCTGCGGCTCCAGGAAGCGGAACGCCAGATCCTCCAGCTCCCACTTCAGCTGCCAGATGCCGAGCCGGTTGGCCAGCGGCGCAAAGACGTGCATCGCCTCGGCAGCCACCAGCCGCGGCGGCGGCTGCTTGACGGCGGCGTGGTAGCGCAGCGTCTGCAGCCGCGAAGCCAGCCGCAGCAGCACCACGCGCAAGTCGCGCGAGAACGCCAGCAGCATCTTGCGCACGTTCTCGGTCTGAACGCGGTCGAGCTCGCTGGCCGGCGCGCCCGGCTCGGCGGGCTGCGCGCGCTGGCGCGCCTGACGCTGCAGCTGAATGAGCTTATGCGTCTCCAGCGCCACGTCGGCCAGCGCCTCGCCGAACGCCTTGGCGATGCTCTCGCGCGGTCGTGCCAGGAACCCCACGGCATAAACAAGGTAGGCGCAGGCGCGCAGCTCGGCGGTGGCGCCGATGCGCTGCAGGATGGCGGCCACGCCGTCGGCGTGATCCAGCGCCGGCTCGCCGGTGTCGAGCCGCTCGCCGGCCAGCAGCGGCTCGGCGAACGCGCGGGCGCGCTGCAACGCGCGTTCGTCGTGCGCCTGCGGCGACGCCAGCGCCGCGTGGATGGCCGCCGTGCTGGCGCGCGTCTCGGGCGACTCGCTCAGGGCCGTGCTGATCATGGCTCGAGCAGGAAGTCGCGCACCGCGCGCACCTGGTCGGGTTGCACCAGCGTCGGCGCATGGCCGACGCCCGCAAACTCCACCAGCCGCGCGCGCGGGCCGCGCTGCGTCATCGCCAGCGCCGTGGCGCGCGACAGCAAATCGGACTCAGCCCCGCGCAGCAGCAGGGTCGGGCAGCCGATTGCATCGTAGAGGGCCCACAGCATCGCCTCGCCGGCCTGGGCGGCGGCCTCCGAAGCGAGCTGCGCCGCCCGCGGGTCGGCTGCGGCAGCGGCGCGCTGCGCCTGCACCATGGCCCGAAACGGGATCGCCAGCGCCGGGTCGTAGTGCAGCCGCCAGCCGCCGCCAGGCGCCGGGCGCAGCATCGGCCGCGTCAGCGCCAGCCACTGCTCGCGCGTGTGCGGCCCGAACGTCGGCGAGGCCGCCCACAGCGCGTCGGCCGCCTCCTCCACGGTGGCGAACACCGGGTCGGCGCCGACGTAGAGCGCGATGCGCTCCAGCGACGCCGGTTCGATCACCGGGCCGACGTCGTTGAGGACGAGCCGGTGGATCGCCGCCGCCGGCTGCGCCGCCACCGCCATGCCGATCAGGCCGCCCATGCTGGTGCCAACCCAGTCCACCGTCAGCGCCAGGGGATCGCCGCCGGTGGCCAGCGCGTGCCGCTGGCGCAGGTGGCCCACCAGCGCCATCAGATCGGCCACGTAGGTCGGCAGCTGGTAGGCCATCGGGTCGTCGAGCCAGTCGCTTTCGCCGCGGCCAGCCACGTCCACCGCTGCCACCGCCATGTGCGGCGCCAGCGCCTGCGCCAGCACGTCGAAGTCGCGCGCCTGCCGCGTCAGCCCGTGCACGCAGACGACGACGCGCGGCGGATGGGCGCAGCCGGTGGCATTCCACCACCACCACGCGAGGTGGCGCGGCCCGCCCCCGCGCGCGGCGGGGCCGGGGACGCACAGGCGTTGCAGGACGGGTTCCATAGGGTGATCGCGTCAGGATCGCCGCGGCGGCATAATGGGTTGTTCCGAACCCGCATCGTAGCGGATTGCAAGGAGGGCCACGTATGCTGCAAGGCAAAACGGCGCTGGTGACCGGCTCCACCAGCGGCATTGGACTGGGCATCGCCAAGGCATTGGCGGCGCGCGGCGCCCAGATCGTGTTGAATGGCTTCGGCGATGTGGAGCGTGCACGCGCCGAGATCGAAGCGCTGGGCGCGCCGGTTCTCTACCACGGCGCCGACATGAGCAAGCCCGCCGAGATCGAGGACCTGATGCGCGCGGCGGCGGCGCGCTTTGGCCGCGTGGATATTCTGGTCAACAACGCCGGCATCCAGCACGTCGCGCCGATCGAGGACTTCCCTGCGGAGCGCTGGGATGCGATCCTGGCGATCAACCTCAGCAGCGCCTTTCACACCATCCGGCTGGCGCTGCCGGCAATGCGCGCAGCCGGCTGGGGCCGCATCATCAACGTCGCCTCGGTGCACGGGCTGGTGGCCTCGGCGCAAAAATCGGCTTACGTGGCCGCCAAGCATGGGCTGGTGGGCCTGACCAAAGTGGTGGCGCTGGAGACCGCCACCACCGGTATCACTTGCAACGCCATCTGCCCCGGCTGGGTGTTGACGCCGCTGGTGCAAAAGCAGGTCGATGCCAAGGCCGCCGCGCAAGGGCTGAGCCCCTCGGAAGCCACGCGCCAGCTGCTCAGCGAAAAGCAGCCTTCGCTGCAATTCACCACGCCGGAGCAATTGGGCGAGCTGGCGGTGTTCCTATGCTCGCCGGCGGCCGACAACGTGCGCGGCGTGGCCTGGAATGTCGATGGCGGCTGGGTCGCGCAATAAGGACGGCCCGCGCGGCGTCACGGCTGCAACGTGATGCTGCCGGAGACCGTAACCTGCAACCATTCCAAGCCTGGCTCCAGCGGCAGCGCCGCGCCGCTCTCCGCGCTGGCCGGCAACGCCAGGGTGCGCAAGCCCACCGGTTCGCCTGCGCCTGCTGGCCTGGCCAAGCTGACGTGCGCCTCGCGCAGCACCCAGCCGCGTGCGCCAAAAGCGCGTGCGACCTCGTCGGCCTGCTGGCGAAAGGCCTCGATGGCCTGCTGGCGCAGCGCGGACTCGGCCTCGCGGCGCGTCTCGCGCGCCAGCTCCAGCCGCACGGCGCCGACCGCGAGCCCCGGCAACCCCTGCGTCAGCGCGGCCACGCGCGCCAGGTCGCGCCCCTGCACGCGCAGCTCGGCGCTGCCTAGCCAGCCGACGATCTGCCCTTCACGCCCGTAGCGCGGCTGGACCACGAAGCTGCCGCTGCTGACTTCGAAGTCGCCTGGCTGCTGGTGCGCCCGCAACGACGTCAGCGCCAGTTGCACCGTCTGGCGCAACTGGGCTTGCACCGCGGCCGCTTCGCTGCCTTGCTGGTGCGCCACCAGCGTGACGACCGCCCAGTCGTGCGGCAGGCGGCGTTCCGCCTGCGCCTGCAGGTGCACCACACGGGCCGCCGGCTCAACCACCGGGTTTGGGGTCGTGGCCGCGGCGGTGCACGACAACGCCGCCAACCCGACCGCGGCCATCAACCGACGGGCTGCCGACAGCGCGCGGAGTATTTGGGATCTCATCATTCGTTGGACTCCCTCACACGCGGGGCCCACCGCAGCCGGCGCATCGCTGGGCTAGCTTAGGCCAGCCTTCCAGCCCCAGCGCTGCAACGCCGCTGCGGTTTGCCGCCACAGGCGCCGACGCGCCATCCCGGAAGTGCAACAACAGCGCCGGCATCGAGAGTGTAAAGGCGCCCTGATGCCCCCCTGCCCGTTCAGCGCGCGAGCCTGATCTTCATTCCCTTTTCAAGTCGGGGAGTCTCAACAGAAGGGCAAGCCGATGCTGGATGACAACGGGTCTTGATCCCCTTTTGAAAGTCGGGGCACCTCCACCCGCGACCTCGCCCGCAAGGGCGACAGGCGTGGTCTTAATCCCCTTTTGAAAGTCGGGGTACCTCCACGGGACGCCCTGTTCGGCATGAACACGGGCGTCGTCTTAATCCCCTTTTGAAAGTCGGGGTACCTCCACCATCATGAGCGGCACCATCGGCGCTGCTGAGAAGTCTTAATCCCCTTTTGAAAGTCGGGGCACCTCCACCCTGGAAAAGGCCTTTTGGGCCACTCGAGGCGTCTTAATCCCCTTTTGAAAGTCGGGGCACCTCCACCTTACGACCGCGCCAACCTGGAGTACCAGAATCGTCTTAATCCCCTTTTGAAAGTCGGGGCACCTCCACTCTACCCCAAAAATGGGCTTGTGGGTCAACCACTTATCCAGCCTGTTGCGGACGAGCAACTGAGCCGAGGCCACCTGGCTACGTCCGAACGGCTTGCGAAGCGAAGTATAAGCCAAAGTTCTCAGTCCACAGAGCTCGCGGACAACTTTTTTAAGAAGTTACATTAATAAAAAATCATAAACATCTGTTTGAAAAGAACTCTTTTCCACGGCGACAAGCCCCGGGCGCTTTTCCGATGGCCGAAGGGATGACTCGTCCGCGAACACCGATCCGTCACCCATCGCGGGGCGCAGAAGGCAAGCGTGACATGCTTGGCCTCTTGTTCAACGGGATGCTGCCCGCCTCGTTACGCTTGGTTGCACGTGGCGGGCGTCTTTGGGATGACAATCGGGTGCGACCGGCGCGCGCGTCCGTGGCGGCGTGCGACGTCCGGCTGCCTTGGACCTTTGCGTTGACCAACCTGCCATGCCATCACGCCGCCCGCTTCGCTTGATTGTGGTGGATGACGACGCCCGCATCCGCGAGCTGTTGCAACGCTACCTGACGCAGGAGGGCTTTGACGTCCTGCTGGCCGAGGACGGCGCGCGGCTGGACCGCCTACTGCAGCGCGAGACCGCCGACCTGATCGTGCTGGACTTGATGCTGCCGGGCGAGGATGGCCTGAGCATCTGCCGGCGGCTGCGCGCGGCGGGTGACGCCACGCCGATCATCATGCTGACCGCCAAGGGCGAAGATGTGGATCGCATCGTCGGGCTGGAGCTGGGCGCGGACGACTACCTGCCCAAGCCCTTCAACCCGCGCGAGCTGCTGGCGCGCATCCACGCCGTGCTGCGCCGCCGCCCGCCGCCAGAGGCGCCGGGGGCGGCAGCGGCCGACGGCGCGGTGGTGACGTTCGGGCCGTTCACCTTCGACCTCGGGCGGCGGCGCCTGCTGCGCGACGGCCAGGACGTGCCGCTGACCACCGGCGAGTATGCGATGCTGAAGGCGCTGGTGCGCCACCCGCGCCAGCCGATGTCGCGCGAGAAGTTGGCGCAGCTGGCGCGCGGGCGCGAGTTCGAGCCGTTCGACCGCAGCCTGGACGTGCAGGTCTCGCGCCTGCGCAAGCTGATCGAGCCCGACCCGGCCAACCCGCGCTACATCCAGACCGTCTGGGGCGTGGGCTACATGTTCGTGCCGGACGACCGATGAGCCTGTTCTGGCGCAACTTCCTGCTGCTGGCGGGGCTGCTGGCGCTGTCGGTGTTGGCGTGGTTCCAGGCGCTGCGCACGCTGGAGCAGGAGCCGCGCGCGCTGCAGAGCGCGCAGGCGCTGGCCTCGCTGGTCAACCTGACGCGCGCGGCGCTGATCTACACCGACCCGATCGCGCGCGTAGCGCTGGTCAAGACGCTGGTTGACGAGGAAAACGTGCGCATCGCCGTGCGCGACGCGGCTGACGAGCACCAGCCCTACCCGCCCGGCACGCTGGGGGCGCGCGTGGCGCAGGCGCTGCAGGACAAGCTCGGCCCCGGCACCATCGTCGCGCGCGAGGTCAACGGCTTCGACGGCCTGTGGATCGGCTTTGCGATCGAGGATGAGAAATACTGGCTGCTGGCCGACCCGTCGCGGCTGGCCGGCGTGCAGGGGCGCACATGGCTGGTGTGGGGCGCCACGGCGCTGGGGTTGTCGCTGCTCGGGGCGGTGCTGATCACGCGCGTGATCAACCGCCCGCTGCAGCAGCTCGCCCAGGCCGCGCGCCGCGTCGGCGAGGGCGACTTCGACGGCGCCCGGCTGGATGAGAACCAGCCGACGCGCGAGATCGCCAGCGTCAACCACGCCTTCAACGCCATGGCGGCGCGGCTGGCGCGCTCGGAGGCCGACCGGCGGCTGATGCTGGCCGGCATCTCGCACGACCTGCGCACGCCGCTGGCGCGGCTGCGGCTGGAGATCGAGCTCGGCGTGCCCGATGCCGCCACGCGCAGCCGCATGGCCGATGATGTTGCCGAGGTGGACGCCATCTTGGCCCAATTTCTCGATTTTGCGCGCGAGCGTCCCCTGCAAATGGAGGAGCTGCCCCTTGGCCTGGCGCTGGAGCGCGCCGCCGCCCCCTATCGCGGGCGCAGCGACGTCGAGCTCCACGTGCGCTGTCCAGCCGAGCTGCGCGTGCGCGCCGACGCCACCGTGCTGCAGCGGCTGCTGGCCAACCTGCTGGAAAACGCCGCCCGCCACGGGCGCAGCCCCGACGGCACGGTGCGCGTGGAAATCGACGCCCGGCGCAACGCCGACGGCACGGTGGCGCTGCGGGTGCGCGACCACGGCCCCGGGGTGCCGGCGGACGCGCTGCCGCGTCTGACCGAGCCGTTCTACCGCGCCGAGGCGGCGCGCACCACGCCCGGCAGCGGGCTGGGGCTGGCGATCGTGCGCCGCGGCGCCGAGCGCCTGGGTGGCCGGCTGACGCTGGCGCTGGCCGAGGGCGGCGGGCTGGAGGCGACACTGCACCTGCCGGCGGCGTAACGGCGAGCCTTGGCAACCCGCAGCGTGGCTGGGGGCTGCGCGAACCCGGGTTGCAGCCGGCGTCAGCCTTGCCGCTGCAGCAGCACCACCGCGCGCGCCTCGATCGCCAGCCCCTGCCCCACCGGCCCCAGCCGCTCGGCGGTCTTGGCCTTGACGTTGACGGCCTGCAGCGGCAGCGCCAGCGCCGCCGCGACGTTGGCCTGCATCGCCGCGCGGTGCGGCGCCAGCCGCGGCGCTTGCGCCACGACCGTGGCATCGACATTGACCGGCTGCCAGCCGCGCGCGCGCACCTGCGCCGCCGCCTCGGCCAGCAGGCGGGCCGAATCGGCACCGCGCCAGCGCCCGTCGTGGTCCGGGAACCACGTGCCGATGTCGCCCAGCCCCGCCGCGCCGAGCAGCGCGTCGGTGATCGCGTGCAGCAGCGCATCGGCGTCGGAGTGGCCCAGCAGCCCGCGGTCGTGCGGGATCGTCACGCCGCCCAGCACCAGCGCCCGCCCCGGCACCAGCGCGTGCACGTCCCAGCCTTCGCCGATGCGCCACGGCGGCGCCGGCGCCTGTCCGCGCAGCCAGGCTTCGGCCATCACGAAATCCTCCGGATAGGTCAGCTTGAGGTTGCCGGGGTGGCCCGGGACGAGCCTGGGCGCCAGCCCCAGCCGCTCGACGGCGCTGGCCTCGTCGGTGATGCCGTCGAAGCCCGCCGCCTCGCACGCCTGCAGCGCCCGGCGCAGCAGGCCGAGGCGAAACATCTGCGGCGTCTGCGCCTGCCACAGCCGCTCGCGCGGCCGGGTGGCAGCCACGCGACCGTCCGCGCCGGCCTCCTTCAGCGTGTCGGCCACCGGCACCGCCAGCAGCCCGCCGACCGGGTCGTCGCGGCAGGCGTCGATCAGCGCCTGC
Source organism: Tepidimonas alkaliphilus (assembly GCF_007556595.1). Classification (GTDB taxonomy): domain Bacteria; phylum Pseudomonadota; class Gammaproteobacteria; order Burkholderiales; family Burkholderiaceae_C; genus Tepidimonas; species Tepidimonas alkaliphila. The sequence continues at coordinate 370,395 of NZ_VJNB01000001.1, read as the reverse complement.
ACGTCCTGCGGGCGCAGCAGGCAGCGCGCCGCATCGTGCACCAATACCCAGTCGTCGTCGCGCGCGCCGTGCGCGGCCCACTGCCGCAAGCCCGCCAGCACGCTGGCCGCGCGCGTGGCGCCCCCGACGCGCCAGGCGTGCACGCCCGCGGGCGGTTGCCAGCCGCTCGTGTCGTCCGGCGCCAGCACCACCGCCACGCCGTCCAGCGCCGGCACCGCCTGCAGCGCCGCCAGCGTGCGATCCAGCACCCGCTGACCGGCCAGCCTGTGGTGCTGCTTGGGCTGCGCCAGGCCCGCGCGGCGGCCCGATCCGGCTGCAGGCACCAGGGCCCACAGTCGCGCAAAGGAGCAAACGTTGGCGGTCATGGCCGGCGATTCTAGAATGTCGCCCCTCATGGATCTGCCGCGCCTCACCCCCGGACAACGCTTCCAGTCCCCCTGCCCGCCGCCGAGCGCCGACGCGCTGCTGCTGGCGCGGCTGGCCGCGCGCGAGCGCGACGCGGGGCGGCTGACCGCCATCGTCTGCGCCGACGCCGCCGACGCGCAGCGGCTGCTGGCGGAGCTGCCGTTTTTCGAGCCGGGGCTGCGCTGCGCGCTGTTTCCGGACTGGGAGACGCTGCCGTACGACACCTTTTCCCCGCACCAGGACCTGATCTCCGAGCGGCTGGCCACGCTGTGGCGCATCCTGCAGGGCCGCCGTGCCGACGATGGCGTTGACGTGGTGCTGGTGCCGGCCTCCACCGCCTTGTACCGGCTGGCGCCGCCGTCGTTCCTGGCAGCCTACACGTTCCAGTTCCGCGCCGGGCAGAAGCTCGACGAGGCGCGGCTGCGCGAGCAGCTGGTCATGGCCGGCTACCAGCACGTCACGCAGGTGGCCAGCCCCGGCGAGTACGCGGTGCGCGGCGGGTTGATCGACCTCTACCCGATGGGGGCGGCGCTGCCGTACCGCCTTGACCTGTTCGACGACGAGATCGACTCGATCCGCGCCTTCGACCCCGACAGCCAGCGCAGCCTGTACCCGGTGCCGGAGGTGCGGCTGCTGCCCGGGCGCGAATTTCCGCTCGACGAGGCGGCGCGCGCGCGCTTTCGCGCCCGCTGGCGCGAACTGCTGGAGGGCGACCCGACGCGCAGCCGGCTCTACAAGGACATCGCCAACGGCGTGGCCGGCGCCGGCATCGAGTACTACCTGCCGCTGTTCTTCGACGAGACCGCCACGGTGTTCGACTACCTCGGCGGGCAGGCGACGCTGGCGCTGCACGGCGAGGTGGACGTGGCGATCCAGCGCTTCTGGGACGACACGCGCGAGCGCCACCGGCTGGCGCAGGGCGACCCGGAGCGCCCCGTGCTGCCGCCGGAGGCGCTGTTCCTCCCCGCCGAAGGCTTCTGGCGGCTGGCCAACGCCCACCCGCAGTGGGCGCTGCGTCCGGCGGACGCAGAAGCGGTGCAGGCTGCGTGGGGCCGGGTGCTCGGCCCGCTGCCGGATCTGACCGTGCAGCGCGGCGCGGAAGAACCGCTGCAGCGGCTCCAAGACCACCTGGCGCGCACCCCGGCGCGGGTGCTGATCCTCGCCGACAGCGAAGGTCGGCGCGAAAGCCTGCTCGACGTGCTGCGCGCCAGCCGCCTCGATCCGCCCGCGTTCGACGACCTGGCGGCGTTTCGCCAGTCGCAGGCGCGCCTGGGCATCGCCACCGCGCCACTGGCGGCGGGCTTCGCGTGGCTGGAGGAAGGGCTCGAGTTCGTCACCGAGACCGAGCTGTTCGGCGCCGGCCCCAGCGCGCGCCGCCGTCGCAAGCAGGAGCGAGTCAGCGACGTCGAGGCGCTGATCAAGGATTTGAGCGAGCTGCAGCCCGGCGACCCGGTGGTGCACGCGCAGCACGGCATCGGGCGCTACCGGGGGCTGGTCAACCTCGACCTTGGCGAGAAGAATCCCGACGGCACGCCGGCGCTGCAAGAGTTCCTGCACCTCGAATACGCGCAGGGGGCGACGCTGTATGTGCCGGTGGCGCAGCTGCACCTGATCAGCCGCTACACCGGTGTCAGCGCCGAGGAGGCGCCGCTGCACCGCCTGGGCAGCGGCCAGTGGGACAAGGCGCGCCGCAAGGCCGCCGAGCAGGTGCGCGACACCGCCGCCGAGCTGCTCGACGTCTATGCGCGCCGCGCCGCGCGCCAGGGTCATGCGTTCCGCTTCAACGCCAAGGACTACGAGGCGTTCGCCAACGACTTCGGCTTTGAGGAGACGCCGGACCAGCGCGCCGCCATCCACGCCGTCATTCAGGACATGATCAGCCCGCGGCCGATGGACCGGCTGGTCTGCGGCGACGTCGGCTTTGGCAAAACCGAAGTGGCGCTGCGCGCGGCATTCATTGCCGTGATGGACGGCAGGCAAGTGGCCCTGCTGGCGCCCACCACGCTGCTGGCCGAACAGCATTACCAGACCCTCAGAGATCGCTTTGCCAAGTGGCCGGTGCGCATCGCCGAGCTGAGCCGCTTTCGCACCGCCAAAGAGATCGCCGCGGCGCTCAAAGGGCTGGAAGACGGCAGCATTGACATCGTCGTCGGCACGCACAAGCTGCTGTCGGAAAAGACGCGCTTCAAGAACCTGGGGCTGCTGATCATCGATGAGGAGCACCGCTTCGGCGTGCGCCACAAGGAGGCGATCAAGGCGCTGCGCGCCGAAGTGGATGTGCTGACGCTGACGGCCACCCCCATCCCGCGCACGCTCGGCATGGCGCTGGAGGGGCTGCGGGATCTGTCGGTGATCGCCACCGCGCCGCAGCGGCGGCTGGCGATCAAGACCTTCGTGCGCGAGGAAAACGCCGGCGTCATCCGCGAGGCGGTGCTGCGCGAGCTCAAGCGCGGCGGGCAGGTGTATTTTCTGCACAACGAGGTGGAAACCATCGAGCACCGGCGCGCGCAACTCGCGCAGCTGCTGCCCGAGGCGCGCATCGCCATCGCCCACGGCCAGATGCCGGAGCGGGAGCTGGAGCGGGTGATGCGCGACTTCGTCGCCCAGCGCTTCAACCTGCTGCTGTGCTCCACCATCATCGAGACCGGCATCGACGTGCCCACCGCCAACACCATCGTCATCAGCCGCGCCGACAAGTTCGGCCTGGCGCAGCTGCACCAGTTGCGCGGGCGCGTCGGGCGCAGCCACCACCAGGCCTACGCCTACCTGCTGGTGCCGGACCTGCGGGGCCTGACCAAGCAGGCCGCGCAGCGGCTGGAGGCGATCCAGCAGATGGAGGAACTCGGCAGCGGCTTTTATCTCGCGATGCACGACCTGGAGATCCGCGGCGCCGGCGAGGTGCTGGGCGAGGCGCAAAGCGGCAACATCACCGAGATCGGCTTTCAGCTCTACAACGAGATGCTGGCCGAAGCGGTGCGCGCGCTGCGCGAGGGGCGCGAGCCGGACCTGCTCAAGCCGCTCGCGGCCACCACCGAGATCAACCTGCACGCCCCGGCCCTGCTGCCGCAGGACTACTGCGGCGACGTGCACCTGCGGCTGAGCTTCTACAAGAAGCTGGCCACGGCCAAGACCCCGGAGCAGCTCGACGCGCTGGTGGAGGAGATCGTCGACCGCTTCGGCAAGCTGCCGCCGGCGGCGGGCAACCTGATCGACGTGCACCGGCTGCGGCTGCTGGCGCAGCGCTGCGGCGTCGTCAAGATCGACGCCGCACCCAGCCACGTGCTGATCGCCTTCGGCCCCAACCCGCCGATCGACCCGATGCGCATCATCGAGCTGGTGCAGAAGAACCGCCACGTCAAGCTCGCCGGGCAGGACCGGCTGAAAGTCGAGCGCGCGCTGCCCGAGGTGCGCGACCGCGTGCAGCTCGTGCGCGACGTGCTGCGCCACCTGCAGCCGGCCGTCGCTGCCGCCTGATCCAAGAGGCACTGCGCGATGACGACCCCGACGTCCCCCGCCGCTGCCCCTGGGGCCTGCGCCGACGTGCCGTTTCCACCCGACCGCCACACCTGGTTCGACGACGCCCAGGCGCTGCTGACCGGCACGCTGATCGTGGCGCTGGGGCTGGTGCTGTTTCGCCAGGCCGGCTTCGTCACCGGCGGCACGGTGGGGCTGGCGTTCGTGCTGCACTACGCCAGCGGCTGGCCGTTCGGCGCGCTGGTGTTCGCCATCAACCTGCCGTTCTACGCGCTGGCCTGGGTGCGCATGGGGCGGGCGTTCACGCTGAAAACGGTGCTGGCGGTGGGGTTGCTGGCCGCGCTCACCGAGGCCATGCCGCGCTGGATCGTCATCGGCGCGCTCAACCCCTGGTTTGCCGCCGTGGCCGGCGGGCTGCTGATCGGCGTCGGCTTCATCATCCTGTTTCGCCACCGGGCCAGCCTCGGCGGCTTCAACACCCTGGTGCTGTGGCTGCAGGAGCGCTACGGCTGGCGCGCCGGCGTGGTGCAGCTGGCCATCGACGCCGTCATCCTGCTGGCGGCCATCCCGTGGGTCGGCCCGCTGCAGCTGCTGCTGTCGGTGCTCGGCGCGGCGCTGATGAACCTGACGCTGGCGATCAACCATAAGCCCGGGCGCTATGTGGCCTACTGATCCGGTGGGCCCCGTAGAATTCAGGCGTCAAAGACCTCGCGCCTCTACGATCATGACCACCCTTGCCGAGCGACTGCTGGAGCGATTTCAGACGCTGCCCGCCGATGCGCAGGTGGAGGTCATCGACTTCGTCGAGTTCCTGCTCGCGCGGCGCAGGCTGCCGAGTGGCACCGTGCCCGACTGGAGCGGGGAGGATCAGGCCATGCTGGCGCAGCAGGCCATGAGCTCGGATGATGATCCCGTGACGTACGACGAGTGCGACCTGCGGGAACGCTGGGCATGAAGCGGCCCGGTCAAATCGCCCTGCTGCGCCTTGCCCAGACCGACCTTGCCCCCGGCAAGCTGCGGCCCGTCCTGCTGCTGCGCCGCGCCTCCAGCCGTTTTGACGACTGGCTGGTCTGGATGGTCACCTCCCGCCTGCACCAGGCTGAACCGAATCTGGATGAACCGATCCTGCCCACCGACCCGGACTTCGCCGACACCGGCCTGAAAGCTCCGAGCATGGCACGGCTGTCGTGGCTGGCGGTGGTCGAGGGCGCCACGCTGGCAGGCGCGCTGGGTGCCGTCGCGCCCGCCCGGCTGCAACGCATGCGCGAGCGGCTGGCCCGCTGGATCCTCCAAGAACCACCCCTGTCATGACCCCACTGACCGACATCGCCCCCGGCCTCGCGGTGCGAGGCATCACGCCGCCGCTGCGCCTGCGCGACTTCCGGCTGATCGCCTTCGACATGGACTCCACGCTGATCAACATCGAGTGCGTGGACGAGATCGCGGATGCCGCCGGGCGCAAGGCCGAGGTCGCCGCCATCACCGAGGCCGCCATGCGCGGCGAGATCGCCGACTACAAGGAAAGCCTGCGCCGCCGCGTGGCGCTGCTGGCCGGCGTGCCGGTGCAGCATCTGGAGGACGTGTATCGCCAGCGCCTCAAGCTCAATCCCGGCGCGGCGGAGCTGGTGTTGGCCTGCAAGGCAGCGGGGCTCAAAGTGCTGCTGGTCAGCGGGGGCTTTACTTTCTTCACCGACCGGCTGCGCGAGCGGCTGGCGCTGGACTTCGCGCGCAGCAACAAGCTGGAAATCGCGGACGGTCGTCTGACCGGGCGGCTGCTCGACCAGAGCTGGGGCGACATCTGCGACGGCGCCGAGAAGCGCCGCACCCTGCTGCAGGCGTGCGACCTGATCGGCTGCGCCCCCGAGCAGGCCATCGCCATGGGCGACGGCGCCAACGACCTGGAGATGATGGCCGCGGCGGGCCTGGCGGTGGCCTACCGCGCCAAGCCGAAGGTGCGCGAACAAGCCCACATCGCCATCGACAGCGGCGGGCTGGATCGGCTGCTGGAAGTCGTGCGGCCCTGAGCGGCCGAGTCATTTTTATGCAAATCGGAAAGTTGACTTTCCGATTTGCATGGTTTGGGCTACCATCGGACGCCTGATGGAGCCATCAACCCCGCCCTCACCTCGCCTGATCGAGCGCGAGCTCGCCCAGGAGCTGCGCGCCGCGGCGAGCGAATACGCCGTGGTGACGCTGCTCGGCCCGCGCCAGTCCGGCAAGACGACGCTGGCGCGCGTCTGCTTTCCCGGCAAGCCCTGGGTCTCGCTGGAGGATCCCGACGTCCGGCTGGCCGCCCAGACCGATCCGCGCGGCTTTCTGGCTCAGTACCCCGACGGCCTCATCCTCGATGAGGTGCAGCGCGTCCCGGAGCTCCTCTCTTACCTGCAGGGGATGGTGGACCGGGACGCTCGCCCCGGGCGTTTTATCCTGACGGGCAACCACCAGCCCCGTTTGCAGGAAGCCATTGCGCAATCCCTGGCCGGCCGCACCGCCGTGCTGACGCTGTGGCCGCTCAGCCTGGCCGAGCTGCGCCAGAATGGCAGCTCCCAGGATGCCTTCGAGCGCATCGTGCGCGGCACCTACCCGCGCGTCGAGCGCGACCGTCTCGATCCGGCCCGGTTCTACACGGGGTACGTCCAGACCTATCTGGAGCGCGACGTGCGGGCGCTGCTGCAGGTGCGCGATCTGAGCGCCTTTCAGCGCTTCGTCACGCTGCTGGCCGGCCGCATCGGCCAGCTCGTCAACCTGACGGCGCTGGCCAACGACGTCGGCATTTCCGTGCCGACGCTGCGCCAGTGGCTGTCGGTGCTGCAGGCGACCTACCTCGTGTTCGAACTGCCGGCCTGGTCGCTCAACGTGCGCAAGCGCGTCGTCAAGTCCTCCAAGCTCTACTTTGCCGACACCGGGCTGGCGGCCTGGCTGCTCGGCATCGAGACGGCCGAGCAGGCCCGCCGCGACCCGCTGCGCGGTGCCCTTTACGAAAATCTCCTTATTGCCGACGCCCTGCGCACCCTGGCGAACCGCGGCGCGCGCGCGGAACTGTTCTTCTACCGCGACGCCAGCGGCCACGAGGTCGATCTGTTGATCCGCCGGCACGGACGGCTGATCCCCTACGAGATCAAGTCCGCCGCCACCTTCACGCGCGACTTTCTCAAAGGTCTGCGCCATCTGAAGGAAGAACTGGGGGATGCGCTGGCCCCTGGCTTCGTCCTCTACGACGGCCCGGTCGCGCTGAGCGTGGAGGGCGTGCGCGTCGTCAATCCACTGACGACGCCCGACATCTGGCCCCAGCGCTCGCAGACGGGGCTGGCTGCGGATGGACATGCCGGCCTTTGAAGCACGGGTCGGCGGGGGATTGCGGGCTCGCGCCTCGGTGGTCGTCAATCTTGGGCCCGAGGCCCCTACGCGATCAGAAACGGGTTAACGTCGTCACCGGTGCAGCACCGACAAGACCGGAAGCGTTGGGAACCTCCATACACCATGGCGTCATGAGCCCGATACGTCGTTTAGTCCGCGAAGCTTCGATCACCCTGACGCTGGCGCTCGGGGTTTTCCTGGGGGTGCAGGCGTGGCTGACGCGCGCCACGCCGCAGCATTGGGCGCCCGAGGGGACGCTGGCATGGCTGCTGCCGGACGGCACCGAGGGCCGCGGCAGCTGGGCCGACCTGCGCGCGCAGCTCGGCGCCGGGGCCGACTCACCGCTGGCCCTGCACGTCTGGGCCACCTGGTGCGGCATCTGCCGCGCCGAGGAAGGCACCGTCACCGCGCTGGCGGCCGACCGCCCGGTGGTGACGCTGGCCACGCGCAGCGGCGATGCGGCCACCGTGCGCGCCTACCTGCGCCAGCGCGGCCTGCCGTGGGTCACGGTGCTGGACGCCGACGGGCGCCTGGCCGCCGCGCACGGCTGGCGCTCGGTACCGGTGTTCGCGGTGCTGGACGCCGGCGACCGCCTGCGCCACGTCACCGTCGGCTACACCACCGGCGTCGGCATGCGGCTCAGGCTGTGGGCGGCCACGCTGTGGTCGCCAGGCGCAGGGGGCTGATCAGCCCAAGGCAGCGGCCAGCCGCCGCACCCCCTCGCGGATGCGTTCCTCGTCCACCGTCGCGAAGCTCAGCCGCAGCGTCGCCGGGTCGGGATCACGCGCGAAGAACGGCGCCCCCGGCACGAACGCCACGCCCTGTTCGATCGCCCGGCGGGCCAGTTCCCCGCCGTCCGCCGCCCGGCCACCCGCGCCGGTCAGCCGCGCCCAGACGAACAGCCCGCCGCGCGGCGGCACGAAGTCGATCGCCGCGCCCAGCTCCTGCCGCAGCGCTTCCACCATCGCCGCGGCGCGGCGGGCGTAGATGCCGCGCACGCGCGCAAGCGTCGCCGGCATGCGGCCGCTGGCCAGATACTGCGCCGCGGTGGCCTGTGCGAAGGTGCTGGTGTGCGCGTCGCTGAACTGCTTGCACATCGTCGCCTTGGCCAGCAGCTCGGGCGGGGCCACCATCCAGCCGATGCGCAGTCCGGGCGAGAGCACCTTGCTCAGGCTGCCGCAGTGCACGAGGCAGGCCCGGCTGCCCGGCACCTCGTGGCTGAGCGCCAGCAGGCTTGGCGGCGGCGGGGTGTCGAAATACAGGTCGCCGTAGGGGTCGTCCTCCACCACCAGCGTGCGCGTGCGCACCGCCAGTTCCAGCACGCGGCGGCGGCGCTCCAGGCTCATCTGCGCCCCGCTCGGGTTGCCAAACGTCGGGATCAGATAGACAAACTTGGGCCGGTGCTGCTCGATCAGGCGCTCCAAGGCGTCCACGTCGGCGCCCTGCCCGTCCACCGGCACCGTCAGCAGCTGCGCGCCGTAGAGGCGGAAGCACTGGATGGTGGCCAAGAAGGTCGGGGCCTCGACGATCACCGTGTCGCCTGGCGAAACGAGCGTCTTGCCGATCAGATCCAGCGCCTGCTGGCTGCCGGTGGTCACGATCAGGTCGCCGGGCGCCACGCCGCGCGCGCCCTTGGCGGCCATGAAGGCCGCGAGCTGCTCGCGCAGCGGATCGAACCCCTCGGTGGCGCCGTACTGCAGCGCCGCGCCGGGGTTGGCGGCGAGTGCCGCCAGCGTCGCCTCACGGATGCCCTCGACATCGAACAGCGCCGCGTCCGGAAAGCCGCCGGCGAAGCTGATGATGCCGGGCTTGCCCAGCAGCTTGAACAGTTCCCGGATCGCCGAGGTCTCGACGTGGGCCAGCCGCTCGGCCAGCCGTACCGGGGAGGCGGGCGCGTCATCCGTCATCGCGTATCCTTTAGGAGACAATGCGCATCCGCAGCACTCCGCCACCTGGTGGGGGTCTCAAGCGCCACGGACCCGTGATGAAACCGCGCGACATCGAAGCCTTTTTCTCGGCCCTGCAAGCCGAGCGGCCTGAGCCGCAAAGCGAACTGGAGTATACGAGCGTGTTCGAGCTGCTCGTCGCGGTGATGCTCAGCGCCCAGGCCACCGACCGCAGCGTCAACCAGGCCACGCGGCGGCTGTTCGCCGTCGCCAACACGCCGCAGGCGATCCTGGCGCTCGGGCAGGAGGGGCTGGAAAGCCACATCCGCACCATCGGCCTCTACCGCAGCAAGGCGCGCCACGTGATCGAGACCTGCCGCCTGCTGCTGGAACGCCATGGCGGCGAGGTGCCGCGGCGCCGCGAGGATCTGGAAGCCCTGCCTGGCGTCGGTCGCAAGACCGCCAACGTGGTGCTCAACGTCGCCTTCGGCGAGCCGACGATGGCGGTGGACACGCACATCTTCCGTGTCGCCAACCGCACGGGGCTGGCCCCCGGCAAGACGCCGCTGCAGGTCGAGCGGGGGCTGCTGCAGCGGGTGCCGGCGCGCTTTCTGCGCGACGCGCACCACTGGCTGATCCTGCACGGGCGCTACACCTGCACCGCGCGCGCGCCGAAGTGTGGCGCCTGCCCGGTGGCGGCGTGGTGCGACCATGCCTGCGCGCAAGCTAAAGCCCGCGCGCCGCGCAAGGCCGCCGCGGCCAAGGCCGACGCCTGACCCCAAGCCGACGGCTGCCAACGCCCGATGACCGCCCCCCGCCCGCTGCCGTGGCTCGAAGCCGGCGATCCGTTCCCGCCGGTGGAGCAGGCCTGGGGCGACGCCGACCCCGTCCCGGGGCTGCTGGCCGCCGGCGGCGCGCTGGACGTGGACACGCTCGTGCGCGCCTACGCGCACGGCATCTTCCCGTGGTACGGCCAGGGCCAGCCGATCCTGTGGTGGAGCCCCGACCCGCGCATGGTGCTGCGGCCGGCGCGCTTTCGCCTGCATGTTTCGCTGCGCAAGGCCCTGCGCGCCGCGCTGCGTCAGGGGCGGCTCGAGATCCGCATCGACAGCGCGTTCGACGCCGTCATCGACGCCTGCGCGCGCACCCCGCGCCCCGGGCAGGACGGCACCTGGATCGTGCCGGCGATGCAGGCCGCCTACCGCGCGCTGCACCGCGCCGGCCACGCGCACAGCGTGGAGACCTGGTGGGACGGCGCGCTGGTCGGCGGTCTGTACCTGGTCAACCTGGGGCGCGCGGTGTTCGGCGAATCGATGTTCAGCCACCGGCGCGATGCCTCCAAGATGGCGCTGGCGGCGCTGGTGGCGGCCTGCCGCGCCTGGGATGTGGCGCTGATCGACTGCCAGCAGCAGACCGCGCACCTGGCCTCGCTCGGCGCTGAGCCGGAGCCGCGCGCAGCCTTCATCCACGACGTGCGCCGGGCCATCGGACAGCCGGCCCCTGACTGGCGTTTCACGCCCCTATACTGGGACGAACTCTGGCCCTCCGCCCCGCTGTTTCGCCGCAACGCGCCGTGACCCGCCTGCAGGATTTGCCGCTTGCCGCCGTGCAGTTCTACGCCACGGCCCCCTACCCGTGCAGCTACCTGCCCGGCAGGATGGCGCGTTCGCAGGTGGCCACGCCCAGCCACCTGATCCAAGGCGAGACCTACTCGCGGCTGGTCGCGCGGGGGTTTCGGCGCAGCGGGCTGTTCACCTACCGGCCCTACTGCGACAGCTGCCAAGCCTGCATCCCGCTGCGCGTGTGCGCCGCCGACTTCCGCCCTGACCGCACCCAACGCCGCATCTGGCGGCGTCATGCCGACTTGCAGGCGCGCGTCATGCGGCTGGGTTACGCGCCCGAACACTACGCGCTGTATTTGCGTTACCAACGGCAGCGCCACCCAGGCGGCGGCATGGACCAAGACGATGTCGAGCAATACAGCCAATTTCTTTTGCAAAGCCACGTCAATTCGCGCTTGGTGGAGTTTCGCACGCCCGCTGCACAGGGCAGCCAGCTCGTCATGGTGTCGTTGATCGACATCCTGGACGACGGCTTGTCGGCGGTCTATACGTTTTATGAGCCGCACTGGCCGGGATCGCTGGGAACGTATGCCATCCTTTGGCAGATCGAGCAGGCGCGCGAGCTGCAACTGCCGTATGTTTACCTGGGCTACTGGATCGAAGCCAGCGCCAAGATGGCCTACAAGCAGCGCTTTCGACCGCACGAAATTTTGCGCGAGGGGCGCTGGCAGCGGGTATTGTGATGGCGCGCCACCCTGCGGCGTGAGATTTCGTCAGATAAAATTGTGGCGTGCCGCGCCATTCCTCGAAACCCGCAGCCGCCGAATCCCCCTTGCAACCCAGCGTGCAGGTGTTGCAGCGTGCGTTTGCGCTGCTGGACGTGCTGGCGGCCCATGATGAGCCCGTCACCCTCAAAACCCTGTCGGACGCCACCGGCCTGCACCCCTCCACCGCGCACCGCATCCTGCAAGACTTGGCTTTGGGGCGCTTGGTGGAGCGTCCTCAGCCAGGCGTCTATCGGCTCGGGCTGCGCTGGCTGGAGCTGGGCAACCTGGTTAAGGCGCGGCTGGATGTGCGCGAGGCGGCGCTCGGCCCGATGCGCGAGCTGCACCGCCAGATCCAGCAGCCGGTCAACCTGTCGGTGCGGCAAGGGGACGAAATCGTTTACATCGAGCGCGCCTACAGCGAGCGCTCCGGCATGCAGGTGGTGCGCGCCATCGGCGGACGCGCGCCGCTGCACCTGACCTCGGTCGGCAAGCTGTTCCTCGCGCACGAGGATCCGCAGCGCGTGCGCGCCTACGCCATGCGCACCGGGCTGGCTGGCAACACGCCCAACAGCATCACGCAGCTTGCGGCGCTGGAGCGCGAGCTGGCGCAGTGCCGCCGCCTTGGCGTGGCGCGCGACAACGAGGAGCTGGAGCTCGGCGTGCGCTGCATGGCTGCCGGCATCTACGACGACCAGGGCCGATTGGTGGCGGGCCTGTCCATTTCCGCGCCGGCCGACCGCATCGATGAGAATTGGATCGCCAAACTGCAGGCCACCGCCGCGCAAATCAGCGCCGCCTTAGGCTATCGACCCGGGGCCGCTGCGGCCCAACGTTAACCCAACGCCGCCGCAGCGACCGAAAGGTCAACGACCATCTCGTTCAGGTGCGCGGCCCCGCGGGGCTAGCCCCGCCTCCGACCAGCGAACGCTGCAGCCAGTGCAAAAGGTTTTCGGCATCAGCCCAGCGCGCCGTCGAGTTGCCCGCGTTCATCAGCACCATGATGACGTTGCGTCCCGCCAAGCGGACCTGCATGGCCACGCAGCGGCCGGCTTCGCGGATGTAGCCGGTTTTTTGCAGCAGGATGTCCCAGTCGCTTTCGCGCACCAGCTTGTTGCTGTTGCGGTAGTGCACCACGCGGCGACCGTCGTCCAGCTCGTAGCGCGGCGACACGCTGAGCTCGCGCAGCAACGGGCGGGTCGAAGCGACTTGCACCAGACGCGCCAAGTCCCGCGGGCTGGAGCGGTTGTCGGGGGACAAACCTGTGGGCTCCACGAAGCGGGTTTGCCGCAGGCCCAGTTCATGGGCTTTGTTGTTCATGGCCGCCACCAACGCGGCCACGCCGCCGGGGTACGTGCGCCCCAGCGCGTGCGCGGCACGGTTTTCGCTGGCCATCAGCGCCAGATGCAGCGCTTCGGCCCGGGTCAGCTGGGTGCCCACCGCCAGCCGCGAGCCGCTGCCTTTGATCCGATCGACATCGTCGTCGGTGATGGTCAGCACTTCATCCAGCGGCAAGCCCGCGTCCACCACCACCAACGCCGTCATCAACTTGGTCAGCGATGCAATGGGCAGCACCGCTTCATCGTTCTTGTGGAACAGCACCGCATTGGTGTCGGCATCCAGCACCAACGCCGCGCTGGAATGCAGCCGCAACCCATCCAGCCCCTCATCGGCGGCGCTGGCCAGCGGCGCCCATGCGGCGGCGCCCCCTGTGACCGAAACCGCGGCGATGCGGCGCGGCCCTACCGCCGAACCAACCTCGGCCTTAGGCCGTGGCGCCGCCGTGGGCGTGCCAGCCCGTGCCGGAGCGCGAGCGCGTGCGCGGCGGGAAGCTGGCTGGACAGCAGCTTTGGAGCGCGGCGCAACGGAGCGCGCGGCTTTCGCCACGGGAGGGCTTTTTTTCTTCTCTCGCGCTGCGACCTCGGACTTGGACTTGCCATCGCGGGGCGCCGCTTGCGCCGAATCGGCGGCCCAAGGACCGCTCAAGGTCAGCGCCAACAGCACGGCCATGGCTGCGCGCCCTATCCGCGGCAGGGTTCGAATCATCGGGCATCTCCGGCTCCATCACCGTAAGCCCGCAGTATAGCCGCCCAAGGCGCTAAAAAACCAAAAACGCGCGGGGGGTTGCCGCGCAATCTTGAGCCGCAATCGTAACTTTGAAGGCGCCGCGCCGAGATCATCCCTGCGCCGCCACGCGCTCCACGTTGCTGTGCAGCTTGGTCAGCGCCGCCAGGTAGGCCTTGGCCGAGGCCACGACGATATCCGGGTCGGCGCCAACGCCGTTGACCACGCGCCCGCCGTGCTGCAGCCGGATCGTGACCTCGCCCTGCGACTCGGTGGAGCCGCTGGTGATGGCGTTGACCGAATACAGCAACAGCTCCGCGCCGCTCTTGACGTGCGACTCGATGGCCTTGATGCTGGCGTCCACCGGGCCGTTGCCGTCGGCCTCGCCGACATATTCCTTGCCATCGATGGTGAAGACCACGCGCGCGTGCGGGCGCTCGCCGGTCTCGGAGTGTTGCGACAGCGACACCAGCGCATAGCGTTCTTTTTCAGGCGTGACGCTTTCGTCGCTGACCAGGGCGATGATGTCCTCGTCGAAAATTTCGGCCTTGCGGTCGGCCAGCTCCTTGAACTTGGCAAACGCTGCGTTGAGCTCCGATTCCGACTCCATCACGATGCCGAGCTCCTGCAGCCGCTGCTTGAAGGCGTTGCGCCCCGAGAGTTTCCCCAGCACGATCTTGTTGGCGCTCCAGCCCACGTCCTCGGCGCGCATGATCTCGTAGGTGTCGCGCGCCTTGAGCACCCCGTCCTGGTGGATGCCGCTGGCGTGCGCGAAGGCATTGGCGCCCACCACCGCCTTGTTCGGCTGCACGACGAAGCCGGTGGTCTGGCTGACCAGGCGGCTGGCCGGCACGATCTGCGTGGTGTCGATGCCGACCTCCAGCCCGAAGTAGTCGCGCCGCGTCTTGACGGCCATGACCACCTCCTCCAGTGCGCAGTTGCCGGCGCGCTCGCCCAGGCCGTTGATCGTGCACTCCACCTGGCGCGCGCCGCCGATCTTGACGCCGGCCAGCGAGTTGGCCACCGCCATGCCAAGGTCGTTGTGGCAATGCACGCTCCAGATGGCTTTGTCCGAATTCGGAATGCGCTCGCGTAGCGTGCGGATGAACTCGCCGTAGAGCTCCGGAATGGCGTAGCCGACCGTGTCGGGGATGTTGATTGTGGTGGCGCCCTCCTCAATCACCGCCTCCAGTACGCGGCAGAGGAAGTCGATCTCGCTGCGGTAGCCGTCCTCGGGACTGAATTCGACGTCCGGACACAGGTTGCGCGCCAGCCGCACCGCCGCACGCGCTTGCTCATAGACCTGATCCGGGGTCATGCGCAGCTTTTTTTCCATGTGCAGCGGGCTGGTGGCGATGAAGGTGTGGATGCGCGCGCGCTGCGCCCCCTTGAGCGCCTCGGCGGCGCGGGTGATGTCGCGCTCGTTGGCGCGCGCCAGCGAGCAGACGGTGCAATCCTTGATCGTGTCGGCGATCGCCTTGACCGCCTCAAAATCGCCGTTGGAGCTGGCCGCGAAGCCCGCCTCGATCACATCCACGCGCAGGCGCTCGAGCTGGCGCGCAATGCGCAGCTTTTCTTCCTTGGTCATCGAGGCGCCGGGCGACTGCTCGCCATCGCGCAGCGTGGTGTCGAAGATGATCAGTTTGTCGGTCATGGCTCTACGCTCCAAGTTGGGGATGGGGCCAAACCCGCGCTGCCACCAGGGGCCCAAAACGAACGGCCCGCAGCGGGGGGCATGCGGGCCGTCGTTGGTGAGGGTGGGTGCGCTAACCAACCTGCCCGCCTGCGGGCAGCGCTAGCAGCAGCCATGCACCGTTCACCATAGCTTGCAATGTAGCACAAGGCTGTGCCTGCCGCACCTAAAGGCCGGCTATCGCGTCCATAGGGCGCGGCCATCACTCGTGCAACCCGCGCTCATCCGGCTCGTCGGTGGAGGTGGACAAGACGCTGACCGGCTTGCCTTTGGCCTTGCGCACGCCATACATCACATAGCCGGACAAACCATACAGCACGAACAACGCAAACAGCACCGTCGGCGGATGGATGTTGATGACGGCGATGCCCAGCGCGATGGCCACCAGCGCCGCAAACGGCACGCTGCGCTTCAAGCTCAAATCCTTAAAGCTGTAAAAGGGCACATTGGTCACCATCGTCAAGCCGGCGTAGAGCGTCAGCGCAAACAACGCCCATTGCAGTCCGTCACCGGTGCGACCGGCATCGGTGGCCAGCCAGATGAAGCCGGCCACCAGCGCCGCCGCCGCCGGCGACGGCAGGCCCTGAAAGTAGCGCTTGTCCACCACGTGCGTGTTGACGTTGAAGCGCGCCAGCCGCAGCGCCGCGCAGGCGCAGTAGACGAACGCGGCGATCCAGCCCCAGCGTCCCAGGTCGCGCAGCGCCCATTCGTAGGCCACCAAGGCGGGCGCCGCGCCAAACGAGACCATGTCCGACAGCGAGTCCATTTGCTCGCCAAAAGCGCTCTGGGTGTGCGTCAGGCGCGCGATGCGGCCGTCCAGGCTGTCCAGCACCATCGCCGCGAAGATGCCGCTGGTGGCCAGGTCGTAGCGGCCATTCATCGCCATCACGATGGCGTAGAAGCCGCCGAACAGCGCCGCCAACGTCACCAAATTGGGCAGCAAGTAAATGCCTTTGCGTCGGCGCGGCGGCTCGCCAGCGTGGTTGGGTTCCGCGGTATCCAACATGCCCTCGCCCAAAAGATTCAAGCCGGCTGGCCCATCCAGTGAAGCGCCAGCTCGGCCCGCAGTGTAGCGCCCAATGGCGCGCCGCCTGCGCCTGCCGTCGAAGCGGCAAGCGGCACGCCGGGGATTCGCGCGCTCAGTTGCGCGTCTGATCCACCAGCTTGTTCTTGGCGATCCACGGCATCATCGCGCGCAGCTTGGCGCCGACCTGCTCGATCGGGTGCGCCGCCAGGTTGCGCCGGCGCGCCGTCATGCTCGGGTAGCCGGTGCGGCCCTCGAGGATGAACATCTTGGCGTAGTCGCCGTTTTGGATGCGCTGCAGCGCCCGCTTCATCGCCGCGCGCGACTGCTCGTTGATGACCTCGGGGCCGGTGACATATTCGCCGAACTCCGCGTTGTTGGAGATCGAGTAGTTCATGTTGGCGATGCCGCCCTCATACATCAGATCGACGATGAGCTTCAACTCATGCAGGCATTCGAAATACGCCATCTCCGGCGCGTAGCCGGCCTCCACCAGCGTCTCGAAGCCCGCCTTGACGAGCTCCACCACGCCGCCGCACAACACGGCCTGCTCGCCGAACAGGTCGGTCTCGGTCTCTTCCTTAAAGGTGGTCTCGATGATGCCGGCCTTGCCGCCGCCGTTGGCCATAGCGTAAGACAGCGCCACGTCGCGCGCCTTGCCGCTTCGATCCTGATGCACCGCCACCAGGTGCGGCACGCCGCCGCCCTGCAGGTAGGTGCTGCGCACGGTGTGGCCGGGGGCCTTCGGCGCCACCATCCAGACGTCCAGGTCGTCGCGCGGCACCACCTGGTTGTAGTGCACGTTGAAGCCGTGCGCGAACGCCAGCGACGCGCCCTGGCGGATGTTGGGCTCCACCTGCGCCCGATAGACATCGGCGATCTGCTCATCGGGCAGCAGCATCATCACGACGTCGGCAGCGCGCACGGCGTCGGCCACCTCCATCACCGTCAGGCCCGCCTTCTCGGCCTTGGCCCAGGACGGGCCGCCCTTGCGCACGCCGACGATGACTTTGACACCGCTGTCGTTGAGGTTCTGCGCGTGCGCGTGGCCCTGGCTGCCGTAGCCGACGATGGCCACGGTCTTGCCCTTGATCAGGCTCAGGTCGCAATCCTTGTCGTAATAGACTTTCATGGGTTCGATCCTTTAAGGGGGGTCAACGGGAAAGAAAACGCGCCGATCCGCGTGGCGGCCTCGCTCAGACGCGCAGAATGCGCTCGCCGCGGCCGATGCCGCAGGCGCCGGTGCGCACCGTCTCCAGGATCGCGCTGCGATCGATGGCCTGCAGGAAGGCGTCACACTTGCTCTGGTCGCCGGTGATTTCGATCGTGTAGCTCTTGTCGGTGACGTCGATGATGCGGCCGCGAAAAATGTCGGCCATGCGCTTCATTTCCTCGCGCTCCTTGCCGACCGCGCGCACCTTGACCAGCATCAGCTCGCGCTCGGTGTAGGCGCCTTCGGTCAGATCGACGACCTTGACGACCTCGATCAGGCGGTTGAGGTGCTTGGTAATCTGCTCGATGACATCGTCCGAACCCGTGGTCTGGATCGTCATGCGCGACAACGACGGATCCTCGGTCGGCGCGACGGTGAGCGACTCGATGTTGTAGCCCCGCGCCGAGAACAACCCGACCACGCGCGACAGGGCTCCGGCCTCGTTTTCCAGCAAAACCGCGATGATGTGTTTCATACCTACGGATTCCTCTTTTCGACCACCCTCCCCGGTCCTCGGTAAAGGGCCGGCTCGATGGCCAATAGATTCCTCTCAAGACAGCCGCCATGCGGCGGCCCGCGAAGAAGGCTTTTACAGATCCTCGCTGCCGAGCAGCATCTCGGTGATGCCCTTGCCGGCCTGCACCATCGGCCAGACGTTTTCGGTCGGGTCGGTGCGAAAGTCGATGAACACCGTGCGATCCTTCAGCCGGCGCGCCTCGCGCAGCGCCGGCTCGACGTCCTGCGGCCGCTCCACCAGCAGGCCGACATGCCCGTAAGCCTCGGCCAGCTTGACGAAGTTCGGCAGCGCGTCCATATAGGAGTGGCTGTAGCGGCCGGAATATTCAATTTCCTGCCACTGCCGCACCATGCCGAGGTAGCGATTGTTCAGCGACAGGATCTTGATCGGGGTGTTGTATTGCAAGCAGGTCGAAAGCTCCTGGATGCACATTTGCACCGAGCCTTCGCCGGTGATGCAGAATACATCGGCCTCGGGGCGCGCCATTTTGATGCCCATGGCATACGGAATACCCACCCCCATGGTGCCGAGCCCGCCTGAGTTGATCCAGCGCCGCGGGCGATCGAATTTGTAAAACTGCGCCGCCCACATCTGGTGCTGGCCGACGTCGGAGGTGATGTAAACGTCGTCGTCCTTGGTCAGGTTCCACAGCGTTTCGATGACATACTGCGGCTTGATGACCTCGGTGTTGTCGCGGTCGTACTTCAGACAGTCGCGCGCGCGCCAGCCCTCGATGGTGGCCCACCACTGGGCCAGCGCCTGCTCGTCGGGCTTGCGGCCAGCCTCGCGCAACATCGCGATCAGCTCGGTCAGCACCTCCTTGACGTCGCCGACGATCGGCACGTCAACCTTGACGCGCTTGGAAATGCTGGAGGGGTCGATGTCGATGTGGATGATCTTGCGCTCGACCTGCGCGAAGTGGCGCGGGTTGCCGATGACCCGGTCGTCGAAGCGCGCCCCCACGGCCAGCAGCACGTCGCAGTGCTGCATCGCGTTGTTGGCCTCGTAGGTGCCGTGCATGCCGAGCATGCCGAGGAAACGCCGGTCGGTGGCCGGAAACGCCCCCAGCCCCATCAGCGTGTTGGTGACCGGAAAGTTCAGCAGGTTTGCCAGCTCCCGCAGCTCGGCCACGGCGTCGCCCAGGATCACGCCGCCGCCCGTGTAGATGTAGGGGCGCTTGGCGCTGAGCAGCAACTGCACCGCCTTGCGAATCTGGCCGCCGTGGCCTTTGCGCACCGGGTTGTAGGAGCGCATCGTCACCGACTCGGGGTAGCCGGTGAAGGCGGTCTTCTTGAACGAGACGTCTTTCGGAATATCCACCACCACCGGGCCGGGGCGGCCTGTGCGCGCGATGTGAAACGCCTTTTTGATCGTCAGCGCCAGGTCGCGCACGTCTTTGACCAGGAAATTGTGCTTGACGATCGGGCGCGTGATGCCCACCGTGTCGCACTCCTGGAACGCGTCCTGCCCGATGGCGTGCGTGGGCACCTGCCCGGTGAGGATCACCATCGGGATCGAGTCCATGTAAGCGGTGGCAATCCCCGTCACGGCGTTGGTCACGCCTGGCCCGCTGGTGACCAACGCCACCCCCACGTTGCCGGTGGCGCGCGCGTAGCCGTCGGCGGCGTGCACGGCCGCCTGCTCGTGCCGCACCAAAATATGCTGGATGCGATCTTGCTTGTAGAGGGCGTCGTAGATGTAGAGCACCGCCCCGCCCGGGTAGCCCCAGATGAACTCCACCCCTTCGGCTTGCAGGCACCGCACCAGAATTTCGGCGCCCATCAATTCTTCCGCGGTCGGTTGCGATGCGGCTGCGGCGGCAGAGGCCAGCTCGGTTTGCGCGATTTTCATGTCGTTGAACCTTTCAGTTTTTCTCTCACGAAGAACCTCCGGTGCCCCTTGGATGTCGCGCCCTCGTGAGGCGGCCTCGGGACTTAGGACCCTGCGGCCATGGCAGTCACACCGCCGACCGGGGCCCGTTTCCGTGCCAAGTGGATAATAGGAGCAATCATTATCGCACCAAACCTGCCCGACGTGAGTCCCGCTGCGCCCTCTTTGGCTACCGCACCCTCATCGTGGCGTGTCACGCCTTCCCTTGCACGCCGCATGGCTTGCTGGCTTTACGAAGGCACGCTGCTGTTTGGCGTCGTCTTCATCGCGGGCTATTTGTTTTCGGCCTTGACGCAGCAGCGTCATGCGCTGCAACACCGCGAGCTGCTGCAGGCGTTCCTGTTCGTGGTGCTGGGCATCTACTTCACCTGGTTCTGGCACAAGGGCCAGACGCTGGCGATGAAGACCTGGCACATCCGGCTCGTGGCCGCCAACGGCGGGCCGGTGTCGCAAGGTCGGGCGTTTGTGCGCTACCTGCTGGCGTGGGTGTGGTTCTGGCCGCCGCTGGCCGCGCGCGCGCTGTTGGACCTCAGCGCCCCGGAGGCGCTGGTGCTGCTGGGCGGCTGGATCGCGGTGTGGGCGCTGCTGGCGCGCTTTCATCCGCAGCGGCAGTTCTGGCACGACGCGCTGGCCGGCACGCGGCTGGTGGACGCGCGGCCAGCCGCCGCGCCCAAGGCGCAGGAGGCGCGCGCATGACCGCCGCCCCGGCGTTTTCGCTGTGCGTTTATTGCGGCTCGCGCCTGGGCGCGGAGCCTTGCTACGCGCAGTTGGCCGAACAGGTCGGCCACTGGATCGGACGCCACGGCGGCCAGTTGGTCTATGGCGGCGGCAACGCCGGGCTGATGGGGGCGGTCGCCAGCGCGACGCTGGCCGCTGGCGGGCGCGTCGTTGGGGTGATCCCGCAAAGCTTGGTGGCGCGCGAGTTCGCCAAGCACGACTGCACCGAGCTGCATGTGGTGGCCAGCATGCATGAGCGCAAGCGCCTGATGGCCGAGCGCGCCGACGCGTTTCTGGCGCTGCCCGGGGGGCTAGGCACGCTGGAGGAGCTGTTTGAGGTCTGGACCTGGCGCCAGCTCGGCTACCACGCCAAGCCGATCGGCGTGCTCAACGCCAACGGTTATTGGGACGGGCTGCTGGCCTTTCTGCGGCAGACGCACGCGGCGGGCTTCGTCGGCGAGGAGCAGCTGGCGCTGGTGGATGTGGGCGACCACCCCGAAACATTGCTGCCGCGGTTGGTGCAAGCCGCAGGCTGGGTCGATGCCGCCGATCTGCGCGCCATTTAAAGCGGGCAAACTGTCTGTCAAATCGCTGCGTCGTCTTCTTCGCCGGTGCGGATGCGGATGACGCGCTCCACCGGCGTGACAAAGATCTTGCCGTCGCCGATCTTGCCGGTGCGCGCCGCGCGCAGGATGGCGTCGATGCATCGCTCCACATCCCCGTCGCGCACCACCACGTCGATGCGCACTTTGGGTAAAAAATCCACCACGTATTCCGCGCCGCGGTAGAGCTCCGTGTGGCCCTTTTGCCGCCCGAAGCCCTTGACTTCCGTCACCGTCAAGCCCGTGACGCCTTGCTCGGCCAGCGCCTCGCGCACTTCCTCCAGTTTGAACGGCTTGATGATGGCGGTGATTTGCTTCATTGTGCTGGACTCCGGCTCTCCATGCTCGGCAAAGGCCCCGCCTTCAAACCCGGCGCGGGCCGCGTTGGTTCATCACGCTGCAATGATACCGGGGTCGGCACAGACTCCGATCCCCAAGGGATTTGGGCAACGCCCTCACCCGGGGTGGCGACGGTGCGTGATGGGATAGCGCCAATCCCGGCCAAACGCGCGCGGCGTCACGCGCAGGCCCACCGGCGCCTGGCGGCGCTTGTATTCATTGAGGCGAATCAGGCGCACCACCCGCTCCACCGTGGCGCGGTCAAACCCGTCGGCCACGATCGCTTCCAGCGACTCATCGCGCTCGACGTAGCGCTCCACAATCGCGTCCAGCACCTCGTAAGGCGGCAAGCTGTCTTGGTCGGTCTGCCCTGGGCGCAGTTCGGCGCTGGGCGCGCGCGTGATGATGCGCTCGGGAATCGGCTGCGCGCCGCGCCCGAATGGGTCGTGCGCGTTGCGCCAACGCGCCAGGCGCCACACCCAGGTCTTGGTCAGATCTTTGATGACCGCAAAGCCGCCGGCCATGTCGCCGTAGAGCGTGCAGTAGCCGGTGGCCAGTTCGCTTTTGTTGCCGGTGGTCAGCACCACATCGCCGAACTTGTTGGACAGCGCCATCAGCAGCGTGCCGCGGATGCGCGCTTGCAGGTTTTCCTCGGTGGTGTCGGGCGGGCGGCCTTCCAGCAGCGGCGCCAGCTGCGCCAGATAGCCGTCGAACAGCGGCCCGATCGGGATCTCGTCGTAGCGCACGCCGAGCCGCGCGGCCATTTCGCGCGCGTCCAGCCACGAAATTTCGGCCGTGTAAGGCGAAGGCATCATCACCGCGCGCACGCGCTGCGGCCCCAGCGCATCGACCGCAATCGCCAGCACCAGCGCCGAGTCCACCCCGCCAGACAAGCCGACGATGGCGCCCGGAAACCCGTTTTTCTCGATGTAGTCACGGGTGCCCAGCACCAGCGCGCTCCACAACTCGTGCTCAGGGCTGCTGGCAGGGGCGATGCGACCATGCACCGCGCCGCCCTCGCTCAGCTCGACTTCCAAGCAAGCCTGCACAAACGCGGGCGCGCGGGCCGCCAGCCGCCCCTGCGCGTCGAGCGCGAAGCTGCCGCCATCAAACACCAGCTCATCTTGCCCGCCGACCAGATGGGCATACACCAGCGGAAGTCCAGTTTCGGCCACCCGCGCGCGCATGACGGCCTCGCGTTCGCGCCCCTTGCCGCGGTGGTAGGGAGAGGCATTGAGCACGCACAGCGCCTCGGCTCCCGCAGCGGCGGTCTCCACGGCACAGCGCGCCGACCAAGCGTCTTCGCAGATCAACAGACCGAGACGCCAGCGCCGCGTCCCGTCGTGCACGTCGAACACGCAAGGCGACTGGCCCGGCATGAAGTAGCGCCGCTCGTCGAACACCTGATAGTTCGGCAGCTCGCGCTTGGCGTAGCGGTGCGTCACAGCGCCTTCGTGCAAAACGCTGGCGGCGTTGAAGCTGATGGCGCCGAAGGCGCGGGCGCAGCCGCCGGAATCCTGCGCTGGCGCAAGCCAAGGATGCCCCACGACCATGTGCAAGCCGCGCAACGAGGCCGTGCAGCGAGCCAGCTCGCGCACGGCGGCTTCGCAATCGGCCACAAAACTGGGCCGCAGCAGCCAGTCCTCAGCGGGGTAGCCGCAGATCGCCAGCTCCGGCGTCAGCAGCACGCGCGCGCCCGCAGCGTAGGCCGCCTGCGCCGATTCAACCAGGCGACGGGTATTGCCAACCAGATCGCCCACCACCAGGTTGAGCTGCGCCGCCGCGATCTTTAGCCCCATGGGCTTTCCTCAAGCACTCTCCGAGGGGCGCCGCAAGCCCCGAACCCCGACCGCCGCGCCCTCATTGGGCGGCGCGCTTGGCTTGGTATTGGGCCACGCCTGAGGCTACTTCCTGCCGCGCTTCTTCCACCGAAGCCCAGCCCAGCACCTTGACCCACTTGCCCGGCTCCAGGTCTTTGTAATGCTCAAAGAAATGCTCGATGGTCTTCAGCAAGGCCCCGCCCAAATCCTCCAGGCGCTGGATGTGGCTGTATTGCGGGCAGATTTTCTCGGTCGGCACCGCCAACACCTTGGCATCGACGCCGCTTTCGTCCTCCATCTTCAGCATGCCCAGCGCCCGGCACGGCACCACCACCCCGGGCGGCAGCGGCACCGGCGTGACCACCAGCACATCGACCGGATCGCCGTCGCCCGAGAGGGTCTGCGGCACGTAGCCGTAATTGGTGGGGTAGTGCATCGCCGTGCTCATGAAGCGATCGACGAAGATCGCGCCCGAAGCCTTGTCCACTTCAAACTTGATGGGCGCGCCATTCATGGAGATTTCGATCACCACGTTGAACGCGTCGGGGCACCGGGAGCCAGGGGGGACGAGATCGAACGACATGATGCTGCACCTTGGAAGTTGGATGGATCCATCGGTTGAGGGCGCGCGCAGACAGACAGAAGCATCAGCGCAGCCCCGCAAGACCGCCCATCACGCAAGGATGGGCACGGCTGGATTGTAGGCGGTCGCGCTGCCGCGGCTGCCGCCACGGCCTGGGAGCTGTCCGACCGCTTACAGCCACTGCGCGATGGCGTCGATGTCTTCTTTGAACAGCTGCCCGCGCTCGGCCATCAGGATGCGCCCGTCGCGCCCCCGCACCAGCGTCACCGGCAAGCCTTTGGGCTTGGGCATGGCGCGCTGCACTTGCGGCGTCACCCAGACACAAGGGAAAGCATAGCCGCGCTGCTGCAGGTAACGCTGCGCCGCCTCGCGCGTGCGGTCGATCGACAGCGTGAGCAACTGCCAGCCAGGCTGCTGGCGATGGCGCTGCCAGAACGCATTCAAGTGCGGCGTGGTCGCCGCGCAAAACGGGCAGGTGCTGGCCCACCAGTAGAGCACCAACAGCTGCCCATCAGCCTGTGCAGGTTCAAAGCGACCGCCATCGAGCAAGTCCATGGCTGGCACCGTCCACGGCGCACCCAGCGGCGGCAACGGCGGCGCTTTGGCCTCGGCAGCAGCTGCATCCGCGGGCTGCGCCCATGTGCGCGCCGCGCCCACGGCAAGCAAGAGAGAGCCTGTGATCCATTGACGCCGTTGGAGAGCCATGGCCTGCTCCTTAGGGGCACTCCGCGCCGCGATAACCCTAACCGCGGCATCGCCCCTGCACGACGATAATCTAGCGCACCATGGCCGAGCGTGTCATTCCCCTTTACGACTCCCGTGCCCGTGTCTTGGCCGCCCCCCGCCCTGAGGCGACGATGTCGCCGGCCGGACATTTGCAGGACGCGCTGCAGCGGCCATTGCGCGACCTGCGCATCAGCGTCACCGACCGCTGCAACTTCCGCTGCGCCTACTGCATGCCAAAGGAAGTGTTCGGCAAAGACTATCCCTACTTGCGGCATGCGGATTTGCTAACGTTTGAGGAGATCACCCGGCTGGCGCGGCTGTTTCTGGCGCACGGCGTGCGCAAGATCCGCCTGACCGGCGGCGAGCCGCTGCTGCGCAAGGACATCGAACGCTTGATCGAAATGCTGGCCACGCTGCGCACGGTGGACGGCACGGCGCCGGAGCTGACGCTGACCACCAACGGCAGCCTGCTCAAGCGCAAGGCGCGCGCGCTGCGCGACGCCGGCCTGCAGCGCGTGACGGTGAGCCTCGACGCGCTGGACGACGCGGTGTTCCAGCGCATGAACGACGTCGGCTTCCCGGTGGCCGACGTGCTGGACGGCATCGCCGCCGCGCAGGAGGCGGGCCTGGCGCCGATCAAGGTCAACATGGTGGTCAAGCGCGGCACCAACGACGACCAGATCGTGCCGATGGCGCGCCACTTCCGCGGCAGCGGCATCGTGCTGCGCTTCATCGAGTACATGGACGTCGGCAGCTCCAACGGCTGGTGCATGGACGAGGTGCTGCCCAGCGCCGAAGTGCGCCAGCGGCTGCAGCAAGTGTTCCCGTTGGTGCCGCTCAAGCCGCTCAGCCCCGGCGAAACCGCCGAGCGCTGGGGCTACGCCGGCGCCGACGGCCGCCACGACCCGGCGCTGGGCGAAGTCGGCTTCATCAGCAGTGTCACGCAGGCGTTCTGCCGCGACTGCAACCGCGTGCGCCTGTCCACCGAGGGACGCCTTTACCTGTGCCTGTTCGCCGAGCGCGGCTACGACCTGCGCGCGTTGCTGCGCGGCGGCGCCAGCGACGCCGAGATCGCCGCGTCGCTGGCCGCCATCTGGAGCCAGCGCGCCGACCGCTACTCCGAAATCCGCGCCTCGCTGCCAGCGGAGATGCGCCGCGCCGCGCGGCGCATCGAGATGAGCTACATCGGGGGCTGACGCGCATGACCGCCGCGCTGGCCCCGCACCCGCACTGGAGCGCCCCCGTCCCGGGCGGCGTCACCGGCGTGGTGCTGGCCGGCGGGCAAGGCCGACGCATGGGCGGCATCGACAAGGGCCTGCAGACCTTCCGCGGCGCGCCGCTGGCGCTGCACGCGCTGCTGCGGCTGCAGCGCCAGCGCGGCGGCTGGATCGGCCCCTGCCTGATCAACGCCAACCGGCACCTGGCCGCCTACGAGGCGCTGGGCGTGCCGGTGTGGCCGGACGTGGTGGACGGCTCAGCCGGGCCGCTGGCCGGCATGTTGACCGGCCTCGTGCACGCCGCCACGCCCTGGGTGCTGACGGTGCCGTGCGACTCGCCGCTGCTGCCGCTCGATCTGGCTGAGCGGCTCGCGCAAGCCGTCACCGCGGCGCAGGCCGACGTCGCGCTGGCCGCCGCGCCGCAGGACGGCGGCGCACCGCGCCCGCAGCCGGTGTTCGCGCTGATCGGCGCGCACCGGCTCGACGACCTGCAGGCCTTTCTGCAGAGCGGCGGGCGCAAGATCGACGCCTGGACGGCGCGGCAGCGCTGCGTCGTCGTACCGTTCGACCGTCCGGACGACGACCCCATGGCGTTTGCCAACATCAACACCCTGTCCGAGTTGCAGGCGCTGGAGACCGCCGGCGCCGTCCCCTCCCCCGCGCGATGAAGACGCTGGAGCAGATCGCCGCCGAATTGCAGGGCTACGACCCGCACGCGTTGCCTGCCGACACCGTCGGCGCCTTCCTGGAGCGGCTGGTGCAGCCGCTGGCGCAGACCGAGACGGTGTCGCTGGCGCAGGCGCTGGATCGCGTGCTGGCGCGCGACGTGCTGTCGCCGATGGACGTGCCGCCGCACGACAACGCCGCGATGGATGGCTACGCGCTGCGCGGCGCTGACCTGCGGCCCGCCGAGCCGACCCGGCTGCGGGTACTGGGCGCCTGCTACGCCGGCCAGCAGGGCTGGGGCGCGCCGGTGCCGCCGGGCGCGTGCGTGCGCATCATGACCGGCGCCGTGATGCCGGCCGGCTGCGACACCGTGGTGCCGGTGGAGTTCGTGGCCGACGGCGGCGACGGCACGATCACGGTGCCGGCGGGCGTGGTGCGCCCCGGCGACCACCGCCGCCTGCGCGGCGAGGACCTGGCCGCCGGCCGGCCCGCGCTGCACGCCGGGCAGCGCCTGGGGCCGGCGGCGCTGGGGCTGCTGGCCAGCCTCGGCCTGCCGGAGGTGACGGTGACGCGCCGTGCGCGCGTGGCGTACTTTTCCACCGGCGACGAGGTGCTCAGCCTCGGCGAGCCGTGGCGCCCCGGCGCCATTTACGACAGCAACCGCCACACGCTGACCGCGCTGCTGCGCCGCCTCGGCGTGGAGGTGCTGGACCTGGGCGTGGTGCGCGACGACCCCGCGGCGCTGGAGGCGGCGCTGCGGCAGGCGGCGGCGCAGGCCGACGCCGTCGTCACCAGCGGCGGCGTCAGCATGGGCGAGGCCGACCACACCAAGGCGGTGATGCGCCGGCTCGGCGACGTCGTGTTCTGGCGCATCGCCATGCGGCCGGGCCGGCCGATGGCGGTCGGGCAGCTGGAGGGGCAAGGCCGCGCCACGCTGCTGTTTGGCCTGCCGGGCAACCCGGTGGCGGCGATGGTGACGTTCTTGATGTTCGTGCGGCCGGCGCTGCTGCGGCTGATGGGGGCGCAAGCCGCGGCGCCCATCCCGCTGCGCGCGCGCAGCGCCGAGCCGATGCGCAAGAAACCCGGGCGCACCGAATACCAGCGCGGCATCGTCACGCGCGCCGCCGACGGAAGCTTGCAGGTGCGCACCACCGGCCAGCAGGGCTCGGGCGTGTTGCGCTCGATGGTGGAGGCCAACGGCCTGATCGTGTTGCACCACGACCAGGGCGACGTCGCGCCAGGCGACGAGGTCGATGTGCTGATGTTCGAGGGGCTGATCTGATCCGCGCCGCTCGGCACGCCGCGATCAGCCCAGCAGCATCAGCGCCACCTGCAGCCCGATCAGCAGCACCAGCACCGACAAATCGACCCCGCCGACGGTGGGAATGACGCGGCGCACCGGCGTCAGCAGCGGCTCCAGCAGGCGGCCCAGCAGCCCCAGCACTGGCGCCATCGGCTGCACCCAGGACAGCACCGCGTAGGCCAGCAACAACACCATCAGCCCTTGCAGCCCCGTGCGCAGCAGAAAGTGCAGCGCCAGCCCGGCCAAGCGAAGCGGATCGTCGAGGCCGGTCATCAGCGCCAACAGCCCCGCGTGGGCCAGCGACAGCAGCAGTGCCGCCAGCAGGCTGCCCCAGTCGGTGTTGGCCTGGGCCCAGCGGCGCGGCAAGGCGCGCCGCAGCGGCTGCACGATCCAGTCGGTGACGGCGATGACGAACGGGCCTGGCTGCTGCGTCATGCGCAGCCGGCGCGTGTTCATCCAGCCGCGCAAGAGCGCCGCCGCCACCAAAAAGAAGAACAGCGTGTCGAGCAAAAACAGAGCGATGCGCATGGCAACCTCGATGGTAAGCGCTAACGGCGCGGCGTGGGCCCTCGCGCGGCGGGGCTCGAAGCGGCCTTGCCGCGCTGGCGCGACGCCGAGCCGCCGCGCGCCGGGCGCGCCGACATCGGCGCCGGCGGCTCATCCGGCTCGACCGGCGCGCGGCCTCGCCCTTGGCGCGCCGGCGTCGAACCACGCGGCTCCTGCGCCGCATCGTGGCGCACCAGCCGAAAATCAATGCGCCGCCCGTCCAGATCCACCCGGCTCACCTGCACCCGCACCGGCGCGCCCAGCGTGTAGCGCGTCCCCGTGCGCTCGCCGCGCAATTCCTGGCGCCGCTCGTCGAAGTGAAAATACTCCGGCCCAAGCTCCGTGATGTGCACCAAGCCCTCCACATAGAGCGCATCCAGCGTAACGAACAGGCCGAAGCTCGTCACCGCGCTGACGGTGCCGGTGAACTCCTCGCCTAAATGCTCGCGCATGAATTGGCACTTCAGCCACGCCTCCACATCGCGGCTGGCCTCATCGGCGCGGCGCTCGTTGGCGCTGCAGTGCAGGCCGGCGGCCTCCCAGCCGAGCACCTCCGGGGATGGCCGGCTGCGCGGCATCGCTTTCGAAGCGTCGCGTTCGTGCAGCTTTTTGGCCAGCTTGGCCTGCGCTTCGCCCGGCAGCGGCAGCGCCGGCAGGTGGTAACGCTCGCCCTTGAGGATCGCCTTGATGACGCGGTGCACCAGCAGGTCGGGATAGCGCCGGATCGGGCTGGTGAAGTGGGTGTAGGCTTCAAACGCCAGCCCGAAGTGGCCCACGTTGTGCGGCGAATACATCGCCTGCTGCATCGAGCGCAGCAGCATCTGGTGGATCTGCGGCGCGTCGGGGCGATCGGCCGTGGCCTTGGACAGCGCCTGGAAATCGCGCGGCGCTGGGGCATCGGGCAGGCTGGCGGGCACCCCGAGTGCCTTCAGATACTCGCGCAGCAACTCGACCTTGTCGGCCGAGGGCGGCTCGTGGATGCGATAGAGGCAGGGGTGCTGATGGCGCGCGATGAAGTCCGCGGCGCAGACGTTGGCCGCCAGCATCGCCTCCTCGATCAGGCGGTGCGCGTCGTTGCGCGTGCGGGGCTCGATGCGCTCGATGCGGCCGGCCTCGTCGCAGACGATCTGCGTCTCCACCGTCTCCAGGTCCACCGCGCCGCGCGCCTCGCGCGCGCGCAGCAGCGCGCGAAAGACGTCGTGCAGGTTCAGAAGGTGCGGCACCAGGTGCGCGTGGCGCTGCGCCTCGGGGCCGCGCGTGTTCTGCAGGATGGCGGCCACCTCGGTGTAGGTAAAGCGCTGGTGGCTGTGCATCACCGCCGGATAGAACTGGTAAGCCTGCACCAGCCCCTTGGCGTCGATCAGCATGTCGCACACCATGCACAGCCGATCCACGCCCGGATTGAGCGAGCACAGGCCGTTGGAGAGCTTTTCCGGCAGCATCGGGATGACCCGGCGCGGAAAATACACGCTGGTGGCGCGCTCGTAGGCGTCGATGTCCAGCGGCGAGCCGTTGCGCACGTAGTGGCTGACGTCGGCAATCGCCACCAGCAACCGCCAGCCCTTGCCGCGGCCCACTCGCGCCGGCTCGCAGTAGACGGCGTCGTCGAAGTCGCGCGCATCCTCGCCGTCGATCGTCACCAGCGGCACGTCGGTCAAGTCCACCCGTCCACGGCGATCGACCGCGCGCACCTTGTCCGGCAGCGCCCGAGCCTGCGCCAAAGCTGCCTCAGAGAATTGGTGCGGCACGCCGTATTTGCGCACGGCGATCTCAATTTCCATGCCGGGGTCGTTGATGTCGCCCAGGACTTCGGTTACGCGTCCCACGGGCTGGCCATACAGCGCCGGCGGCTCGGTCAACTCCACCACCACCACCTGCCCGGGCCGAGCCGCCCCCGTGGCGCCTTTGGGGATCAGCACATCTTGGCCGTAGCGCTTGTCCTCTGGCGCCACGAGCCATACGCCGTTTTCGTGCAGCAGCCGGCCAATGATGGGCGTGGAGGGACGCGCCAGGATTTCGGTGACGCGCCCCTCGGGGCGGCCGCGCCGGTCGAGGCGCATGATGCGCACGCGCACGCGGTCGCGGTGCAGCACCGCGCGCATTTCGTTGGGAGGCAAGTAGATGTCAGGCTGCCCGTCGTCGCGCACGACAAAACCATGACCGTCGCGGTGGCCGACCACGGTGCCTTCAATTTCAGCCACGATGGGCTTGGGTGGGTGTTTCACGTTCAAAAAGACTCAAGCGGCCTGCGCCGCAGCTCTGGAGGTTGTTGGGCTATGGTATGATGCTGGCTTTCTGGCCTGCCCAGGTGGCGGAATTGGTAGACGCACCAGTTTCAGGTACTGGCGCCGCGAGGCGTGGAGGTTCGAGTCCTCTCCTGGGCACCAGCGCAGTCCGCGCAAACAGCCAAACCCGATCATGCCACACCTTGCGGCCCCGGAGCCGAAAAGCGCGTGGTGCATCGATTACAATCCAAGAGTCCCTGAAACGCCCAGGTGGCGGAATTGGTAGACGCACCAGTTTCAGGTACTGGCGCCGCGAGGCGTGGAGGTTCGAGTCCTCTCCTGGGCACCAGGCACCGTCCGCACCACATGACGTGACGAGGCCAACGACGTGAAAGCCGACCCCGAGGTCGGCTTTTTCGTTTTCGCCGGGACCTCAGACCGGCTCGCCAATCAGGTCGTGCCCCTCAGCCGCGACGATGCGCGCGCGGATGAAGTCGCCGGCGCGGTAGGTCTTGCTGGCCTTTTCGGGCGGCAGCAGCCGCACGGTGCCGTCGATCTCCGGCGCATCCGCATACG
This sequence comes from Tepidimonas alkaliphilus, assembly GCF_007556595.1. Classification (GTDB taxonomy): domain Bacteria; phylum Pseudomonadota; class Gammaproteobacteria; order Burkholderiales; family Burkholderiaceae_C; genus Tepidimonas; species Tepidimonas alkaliphila. Next base: position 339,226 of record NZ_VJNB01000001.1, on the reverse strand, counting down.
TGCGCCCCACCCCGCCCTTTTTGCCGAGGCTGACCGCCTGGTCCACCAGCACCTGCATGGTGGCGCCGACACGGCGCTTGAGGCGCTCCACGGCCACCGCCTCGGCCACCGCCATGAAGCGGCTGCGGCGCTCCTGCCGCACCTCGTCCGGCAGCGCGCCGGGCAGCGCGTTGGCCGCCGCCCCCTCGACGGGCGAGTAGGCAAAGCAGCCGGCGCGATCGATCTGCGCCTCGCGCACGAAGTCCAGCAGGTGCTGGAACTCCGCCTCCGTCTCGCCCGGAAAGCCGGCGATGAAGGTGCTGCGCACGACGAGCTCCGGGCAGGCGCGCCGCCATGCCTGGATGCGCTCCAGGTTGCGCTCGCCGCTGGCGGGGCGCTTCATGCGCCGCAGCACGTCCGGGTGGCTGTGCTGGAACGGCACGTCCAGGTACGGCAGCACCAGCCCCTCGGCCATCAGCGGGATGATCTCATCCACGTGCGGGTACGGATAGACGTAGTGCAGCCGCACCCAGGCGCCGTGCGCGCGCGCCAGCAGCCCCAGCTCGCGCGCGAGCTCCAGCAGCCGCGTGCGCACCGGCCGGCCGTTCCAGAAGCCGGTGCGGTACTTGACGTCCACCCCGTAGGCCGAGGTGTCCTGGCTGACGATCAGCAGCTCCTTGACGCCACCCTCCAGCAACCGCTGCGCTTCGGTCAGCACCTCCCCGATCGGGCGGCTGACCAGGTCGCCGCGCATCGACGGGATGATGCAGAACGTGCAGCGATGGTTGCAACCCTCGCTGATCTTGAGGTAGGCGTAGTGGCGCGGCGTGAGCTTGACGCCGACGCCCTCGATCGCGTTGGCCGGCGGCGGCACGAGGTCGGTGAACGGATCGTGCGGCTTGGGCGCGTGGCGGTGCACGGCGTCCAGCACCTCGTCGGCGGCGTGCGGGCCGGTGACGGCCAGCACCGCCGGGTGCAGCTGGCGCACCAGATTGCCGCCGGCGGCATCCTGGCGCGCGCCCAGGCAGCCGGTGACGATGACGCGGCCGTTGGCGGCCAGCGCCTCGCCGATGGCGTCCAGGCTTTCCTTGACGGCCTCGTCGATGAAGCCGCAGGTGTTGACGATGACGAGGTCGGCGCCTTCGTAGGTCTTGCTGGTGCGGTAGCCCTCGGCGCTCAGGCGCGTCAGGATCAGCTCGGCGTCGGTCAGCGCCTTGGGGCAGCCGAGGCTGACGAAGCCGATGGTGGGCGCGCGCCCTGCTTGCGCAGGCGCCGCCGGCGACGTGGTTTCTTGCATGCGCGTATTGTCCCGCAAGCGCAGGCGGCCCCGCGGCGCGCGGTGCCCGCGCGGTCTGCCCGAACTAGCTGGAGCGGCTGGTGAGCTTACGGCGCACGCTTGCCGGTGAACGCTTGCAGCATTTGCTCTTGCATTTGCAAAAAGGCTTTTTGCGACTGCGCAAACGCTTGGCCCAGCATCAGCGGCGACTGAGCGCTGAGCCACTGTTGCCACAACTCCGGCGTAATCTCTTTGGCCTGCTCAGCCATTTTTTGCTGCAGCTCCAAAAACAGCTGCAGGTTGCGCTCCAGGTAGCTGCCCATGAAGCCCTGCATCGCGTGGCCGTAGAAGCGGATGATGCTGGCCAGCATCTTTTCCGAAAAGAGCGGCACGCCCGCGGTCTCCTCCTCCAGGATGATCTGCAGCAGAATCGAGCGGGTTAGATCCTCACCGCTGCGCGCGTCGCGCACCACAAACGGCTCGCCGCGCATCACCAGGGCTTTGACATCACCCAACGTGATGTAGGACGACGTGGCGGTGTCATACAAACGCCGGTTGGGGTATTTTTTGATGACGCGCCGGGCGTCGTCGGCGCGGGCCGAAGCGCTGGAGCCTTCGGTCGCGCCGGCATCCCTGGCGTTGAGCGACTGCACGTCAACCATCTCCTCGTTGGATTTGAAGGCGGCGCACACGGTTGGTCAGGCGCGGCGGCCCCACTCAGCGGCCCTAGCGCCGTCGGGCGACCACCATTGTAGGGGGAGCTGCTCCAAGCCCTGACGCGGGATTTCCCGGCCACGTGCAGAAGGTCAAGGCAGGCTTGCCGCCGCGCTGCGTTGACGCACCGCCTCGTAGAGGCACACCGCGCTGGCCACCGAGACGTTGAGGCTTTCTACCGCGCCGCGCATGGGGATGGACACCAGCTCGTCGCACGTGCGCCGCACCAGCGGGCGCATGCCCTCCCCCTCCGCCCCCATCACCACCGCCAGCGGGCCGCGCCAGTCGTGCTGGTAGATGGTGCGCGGCGCGTCGTCGCTGGCGCCCACCACCCACAGGCCGCGCGTCTTGAGCTGTTCCAGCGTGCGCGCCAGGTTGGTGACCATGAAGTACGGCACCGTCTCGGCCGCGCCGCTGGCCACCTTGGCCACCGTGGCGGTCAGGCCGCAGGCGCGGTCCTTCGGCGCGATGACGGCGTGCGCCCCGGCGCCATCGGCCACGCGCAGGCAGGCGCCGAGGTTGTGCGGGTCGGTGACGCCGTCCAGCACCAGCAGCAGCGGCGGATCGGCGCGGCGCTCGGCCTCGGCGCGCGCCTCCAGCTGGTCCAGCAGGTCGTCCAGCGTGCGCGCCTGCTCCAGCGCCCGCACGCGCGCCACCACCCCCTGGTGGCGGTCGCCGCCGGCCAGCCCGGCCAGCCGCGCGCCGTCGGCCTCGATGACGCGCACGCCGGCCTGCTGCGCGCGGGCCAGGAACTGCCGCATGCGCGCGTCGCGCCGCGTCGGGTCGGCGTAGAGCTCGACGATGGAGCCGGGCGCCGTCTTCAGGCGCACGCCCACGGCGTGGAAGCCGTACAGGATGCGGGTGTCGCTGGCCATGGGGCGGGATTATGCGCTGCCGTCCAGCTCGCGCGCCCGCCCGGCCTCGATCGCCAGCCGCCGCTGGCAGCGCGCCGCGATCGCCGCGTCGTGCGTCACCAGCACCAGCGTCGTGCCGTGCTCGCGGTTGAGCTCGAACATCAGCTCCATCACGCGCGCACCGGTGGCGTGATCCAGGCTGCCGGTGGGCTCGTCGGCCAGCAGGATGTCGGGCTCGACGACGAAGGCGCGCGCCAGCGCCACGCGCTGCTGTTCGCCGCCGGACAGCAGCTTCGGGTAGTGCCCGAGCCGCTGGCCGAGCCCGACGCGCTCCAGCATGCGCCGCGCTACGACGCGCGCGTCGCGCCGGCCCGCCAGCTCCAGCGGCAGCATCACGTTTTCCAGCGCGGTCAGGTTGGCCAGCAGCTGAAAGCTCTGGAACACGAAGCCCACCCGCTGGCCGCGCAGCGCCGCGCGCGCGTCCTCGTCGAGCGTGAAGATGTCGGTGCCGGCCCAGCGAACCGTGCCGCCGCTGGGCGTATCCAACCCGGCGATCAGCGACAGCAGCGTGCTCTTGCCGGAGCCGGATGCCCCGACGATGGCCAGCGTCTGCCCGGCCGCGACGGCAAAATCGACCTCGTGCAAGATGGTGAGCCGCTCGCCGCCGGCGTCGGTGACGGTTTTGGACAAGCGCTGAACTTCGATGATGGGCGCAGCAGACATGAAATCGGTGCTCAGGATGACGCGACGCGACTGTAGCGCAGCGTTGGGGGCTGGCGTGGCGTGGGGGGCGACCTGGCCGCTCAGAGCCGCGATGGCCGCCGATGGTTCCGCGCCGGTGATTTTGGTGGTGGGCGACTCGCTCAGCGCCGAATATGGCTTGGCGCGGGGCAGCGGCTGGGTGGCGCTGCTGGAACAGCGCTTGGCGCAGCAGGGGGTGCGCGCGCGCGTGGTCAACGCCAGCGTCAGCGGCGACACCACCGCCGGCGGGCGCAGCCGCCTGCCGGCCCTGCTGCAGCAGCACCGCCCGGCGGTGGTGGTGATCGAGCTGGGCGGCAACGATGCGCTGCGGGGGCTGCCGCTCACCGGCACGCGCGACAACCTGCGCGCCATGATCCGCGCCAGCCGCGAGGCCGGCGCGCGCGTGCTGCTGCTGGGCATGGACATGCCGCCCAACTATGGCGAGCGCTTCCGGGCCGACTTTCGCGCGGTTTACGCCGACCTGGCGCGCGAGGAACGGGTGGCGCTGGTGCCGTTTTTTTTGGCGGGCGTCGCGGATGGCCCGCAGGCCGCCGAGCTGTTTCAGGCCGACCGCATTCACCCCAACGAACGGGCGCAGCCGCTGATGCTGGACAACGTCTGGCCTGCCCTGCGGCGGCTGCTGGATGCGGCGCTGGCGCCGCGCAGCCGCTGACCCCGCATCCAAGCCGTTTATGCCTACCTCACCGCCCCGCTCTCCACGCCGCATCCGCGATGCCGACGGTCTCACGCCGCGCCAGCGCGAAGTGTTGGATTTTTTGCGACGTTGGGGGCGCGAGCACGGGGCGCCGCCGACGCGGCAGGAGATCGCGCGCGCGTTCGGCTTTCGCTCGCCCAACGCCGCCGAGGCGCACCTGCGCGCGCTGCAGCGCAAGGGCATGCTGGAGCTGCGCGACGGCAGCGCGCGCGGCATCCGGCTGCGCGGGGCGGAGCCGGCCGAGCTGCTGCAGCTGCCGCTGGTGGGGCGGGTGGCGGCCGGCTCGCCGATCCTGGCGCAGGAGCACGTCGAGGCGGTGTATCCAGCTGACGCGCGCTGGTTCGCGCGCCGGCCCGACTACCTGCTGCGCGTGCGCGGCTGGTCGATGCGGGATGCCGGCATCCACGACGGCGACCTGGTAGCGGTGCAGGCCATGTGCGAGGCGCGCGTGGGCCAGATCGTGGTGGCGCGGCTCGGCGACGACGTCACCATCAAGCGGTTGCAGCGCGACGGCGCCGGCTGGCGCCTGCAGGCCGCCAACCCGGATTTTCCCGACCTCGTCGTGGCGCCGGGTGAGCCACTGACGATCGAAGGCGTGGTGGTCGGCCTGCTGCGCCCGCACGGCTGGGATTGAACGCGCGGGCCGTGCGTCAGTGGAAATCGTGGCTCGCGCTGCGCAGGCCGCGCAGCAGCGCGTCGGCCTGCGCCAGCCGCCACGCCACCAGGTGTCCGACCGCGTGCGGCGGCGCGCCCAAGCGCTGCCAACGGCCTTCGACGATGAGCAGCTGGCCGCTGCGCCACACCGCCTCGGTGCGCTCGGCCAACGCGGCGCGCACGATCACCTGCACGCTGCCGGTCTCGTCCTCCAGTGTCAAAAACAGCGTGCCGCGCGCGGTGGCCGGGCGCTGCCGCGCGGTGACGAGGCCCGCCACGCGCAGCCGCCGGCCACCGGCCAAGCCGGGCAGCTCGGCGGCGCGGCGGCAACCCGCCGGCAGCCGCGCGCGCAGCAGCGCCAGCGGATGCGCGCGCAGCGACAGACCCAGCGCCGCGTAGTCGGCCCACACCTCCTCGGCCAGCGTGGCCGCGGGCAAGGCCGGCGCGGGTTCGGCCAGGCGCCGTCCGGCAGCGGTGGCCGCCTCGGCGCCGACGCCTTCGGCCAGCGCCAGCGGCGGCTGCCAGGCGCTGGCCTGCCACCATTGCTGGCGGCGCGATCCGGCCAGCGCCTGCAGCGCGTCGGCCTGCGCCAGCGCGCGCAGCTGTGTGCGCGTCAGCCGCGCGCGCGTAGCCAGGTCGTCCAGGTCGAGGAAGGCGCGCTGCGCGCGCGCCGCCACCAGCCGCCGCGCCGCCGGCTCGCCCAGCCCGTGCACCAGTCGCAGGCCCAGCCGCACCGCGGGCTGGCCGGCAGCGGGGTCGGCCGGCGGCTCCAGCGTGCAGTCCCAGTCGCTTCGCGTCACGTCCACCGGGCGCACCTCGACGCCGTGGCGGCGTGCGTCCTGCACCAGCTGCGCCGGGGCGTAGAAGCCCATCGGCTGGGCGTTGAGCAGCGCGGCCAGAAACGCCGCCGGCTCGTGGCACTTCAGCCACGCGCTGGCCCAGGCCAACAGGGCGAAACTGGCCGCATGGCTTTCCGGAAAGCCGTAGTCGCCAAAGCCGCGGATCTGCCGCACCAGGCGCTCGACGAAGTCGGCCGGGTAGCCGCGCGCGGCCATGCCGGCGCGCAGCCGGTCCTCGAACGGCGCCAGCCCCCCCTTGCGCCGCCAGGCGCCCATCGCGCGGCGCAGCGCGTCGGCCTCTTCGGCGCTGAAGCCTGCGGCCAGCATGGCGATCTGCATCACCTGCTCCTGAAAGATCGGCACGCCCAGCGTGCGGCGCAGCGCCGGCTCCAGATCCGGGTGCGGCAGCTTGGGCGGCAGGCCAAGGCGCTGCCGCGCCCGCGCCGCCAGGTAGGGGTGTACCATGCCGCCCTGGATCGGCCCCGGACGCACGATGGCCACCTGCACCACCAGGTCGTAGAAGCACGCCGGGCGCAGCCGCGGCAGCATGCTCATCTGCGCGCGGCTTTCGATCTGGAACACACCCACCGTGTCGGCGCGCTGGATCATGGCCCAGGTGGCGGCATCCTCCGCCGGGATGTCGGCCAGCGTCAGCGCGCGCCCCCGCCAGCGCGCTGCGAGGTCCAGCGCCCCGCGCAGCGCCGACAGCATGCCCAGTGCCAGCACGTCCACCTTCAGCATGCCCAGCGCCTCGAGGTCGTCCTTGTCCCACTCGACGACGGTGCGCCCGGCCATCGCCGCCGGCACCACCGGCACCGTCAGCGTCAGCCGCTGGCGTGCCAGCACGAAGCCGCCGGTGTGCTGGCCGCGGTGGCGCGGCAGGTCCAGCAGCGCCTGCGCCAGCGCCAGCCAGCGCGCCACGCCGGCGTCGCCGGCCTCCAGCCCCGCCTCCTGCAGCGCCTGCGGCGGCAGATCCTGCGGCGCGCGGCGGCGGCACCAGCGCGCCAGCCGCTCGATGGCGGGCTGCGGCATCGCCAGCGCCCGCCCCACCGCGCGCACCGCGCTGGCGGGCTGCCAGGTGATCGTGCTGGCCGCCAGCGCCGCGCGCGCGCGGCCGTAGCGGGCGTAGAGGTACTGGATGACCTCCTCGCGGCGCTGGTGCTCGAAATCGACGTCGATGTCGGGCGGCTCGGCGCGCGCGCGGCTGATGAAACGCTCGAACAGCAGCTGGCTGCGCGCCGGATCGACCTCGGTGATGCCCAGGCAATAGCACACCGCCGAGTTGGCCGCCGAGCCGCGCCCCTGGCACAGGATGCCGCGGCTGCGCGCGAAGCGCACGATGTCGTGCACGGTGAGGAAATAGGCTTCGTAGCGCAGCTCGGCGATCAGGGCCAGCTCGCGTTCCAATTGATGCCGAACGCCGTCCGGGATGCCGTGCGGGTAGCGCCGCGCCGCGCCTTCGAAGGCGAGCGCGCGCAGGTGCTGCGCCGGCGTGCGGCCAGGCGGCACGACCTCGGGCGGGTATTCGTAGCGCAGCTCATCCAGCCGGAAGCGGCACAGCGCGGCGATGCGGTGCGCCTCGGCGCGCAGCGCCGCCGGGTAGCGCTGCCGCCAGCGCCGCGCCGTCCACAGGTGCGCCTCGGCGTGCGGCTGGCGCGCCAGCCCCAGCTCCGGCAGCGGCCGGTGCAGCCGGGTGGCGGTCAGCACGTCCAGCAGCGCCTGCTCGCCGGGCTCGGCCATGCGCACCTGCGGCACCGCGGCCACCGGCAGGCCGCCGCGCCGGCCGGCTTCGGTGAGCAGCGCGATCCACGCCGCATCGTGCAGCCAGCCGTCGGCGCTGGCGCCGAGCCACACGCGCATGCCGAAGCGCCGGCGCAACGCCTGCGCCAGCCCGGCCAGCGCCAGCCGCCACTGCGCGCGCGGCGCCTGCGGCAGCGCCCAGCTCCAGGGCAGCGCCACCACCGCGCAGCCCGGCAGCGGCGGCGCCTCGTCCCACGCCGCGTGCAGCGGCAGCTGCCACGGATCGTGCGGCACCGGTGGCAGCGGCGCGCCGCGCTGGCGCAGGCGGCTGATCCAGTCGCTGATGGCGCCGTAGCCGGCGCGGTTCATCGCCAGCGCCAGCAGCGTGAAGCCGCCGCCCGGCAGCGCCGGGTGCTGCAGCCGCCAATGGGCGCCGACGATGAGCGGCAGCCCGAGCCGCCGCGCCGCCACATGCGCGCGCACCACCCCGCCCAGCGTGCAGGCGTCGGTCAGTGCCAGCGCCGCATGGCCGAGCGCGTGCGCCCGCGCCACCAGCGCTTCCGGCGCCGCGCACGCCTCGCCGAACGCGTAGGCGCTCTGCGTCCACAGCGTCACCGGCTGCGCCGCCCCTCGGGCCGTTGCTGCGGCGGGCGCGTCGGCGGCATCCTCAGCCATAGACGCCCCGCAGCCGCCACGGCGCACGGCCTTGGCGCTCGATCCACCACGGCTGCCCGTGCGCGTCCAGCGCCAGGCAGGCCTGCACCGGCGGCGCTGCCCCATCCCCTTGCCGGCGCAGCGGCCCGTGCAGGCGCCGCAGCGGCTGGCCGTCCCGCACCGGGCGGCCACGCGCGTCGCCGGCCAGCACGCAGTCCTGCGGCAGCCACCACGGCGGCTGCCAGGCGGCGTCGGGGGGCAGCGCCGCCAGCGTCGGCTCGGCAGCACCGTCGTCGGACAGAGGCCGCCAGCCGCCGGCCTCGCCCGGCTGCCAAGTGGCGCGCAGGTCGGCGCGGCATACGCGCTGCGGCCCCAGACGGGCGCTCAGTCGCTCCAGCACCGCGGCCCATGAGGCGCCGCCGTCATCGCCCGCCGCGCCGGGCAGCAGCGCCGCCGAGCGCGGGCGCCACGGCGCCAGCTGCAGCGTGCGCAACACGAGCGTCTCCACCGGCTGCGCCAGCGTCAGCCGCTGCAGCCGCTCGCGCAGCAGCCGCAGCAGACGCGCGGCGTCCTGCACCGGCTCGCGGTGCGTGAAGACGAGCGCCTGTGGCTGCCCCGGCCAGCCCAGCGCCCAGCGCAGCACGCCGAGCTGCCGCGCGCGCAGCCACGCCTGCAGCGGCTGCAGCAGCCGCTGCGCCGCAAACGCCAGCGCGGCGGCCTCGGCGGTGGGGCCGGGCAGCGCCTGCTCGCCGTGCCATTCGGGCGGCGCGCGCCACGGCTCCAGCGCCAGCGGCTCTTCGCCCAGGCATTGGCGCAGCGCGCGCGGCAGCGCCGGGTCGGTGCGCGCCGCCAGCCTGTCGCCGACCGCATGCAGCGCCCCGAGCGTGCGCAGGCCCAGCGCCTGCAGCGTCGGCGCGTGCGCAGCGGCCTCCGGCAGCGCCTGCGGCGGCAGGGCCAGCAACGCCTGCGGCCAGCGCGGCGGCAGCGCGTGGCGCAGACCTCCGCCAGCCGGCGCCATGCGCGCCAGCGCCAGCGCCGCCGGCGCCGTCGGCGCCACGCCGAGCCGCGCCCAGCCCAGCGGCGCCAGCGCGGCCTGCAGCCGCCGCAGCAGCGCCACGCGCCCGCCGAACAGGCGCTGCGTGCGCGTCAGATCGGCCACCCAGCCGTCGTGCAGCGGCGCGACGGCGGGCGCGAGCGTCGCCAGCGCGGCGGCCACCGGCGCCGCGTCGGGTCGGCTCGGCAGACAGGCCGCCCACAGCGGGGCCGGGGCATCGGAGGGATCCGCGTTCATGGTTCGATCCATTCGCTCCACAGCCACGGCGCGTGCAGGCGCAACGCGCGGGCCAGCGGCGGGCCGCGGCGCTTGCGCACCTGCACCACGAGCGTGGCCGGCCCTTCCACGCGTACCCGCAGCCGCAGCGGCGCGGCGCTGGCGCCGTCGGGCCGCGCCGAGTCATCCGGGCGGCTTAGCACCACCAGCGGGGCCGGCCAGTCGGCGCCGTCGCCACGAGCGCCGGCGCAGCGCGCCGCCGCGGCGGCCTGCTGCAGCCGCTGGGTCCACGCCAGCGGCGGCGGCTCCTCCACGTGCAGCCAGCACAGCGCCACTTCGGGGCAGGTGAGCAACTGCTCGGCGCACCACAGCGCCTCGCGTGCGTCGCACGGGTGCACGCACCACAGCCGCGACAGCGGCAGGCCGTGCGCGGCCCACGCCGCCGCGTTCGGCACGAGCGGCAGCGCCACCAGCGCCACCTGGCCGTGCCGGCAGGCTTGCTGCAGCGCCGGCAGCAGCAGCCGCCACGGCGGCACCGCCGCCTGCAGCTCCACCACCGCGCCCAGCGGCCAGCCGCCGCCGGGCAGCTGCGCGTCCAACGCCGTCCAGCCGGTAGGGGTGGTGGACTGCACGGAGGCGGCCAGCTCGCTGGCGCGCCAGACTTGGGGATGCAGTTGCGTTGACGCCACGCCTATACTGTATAAAAAAACAGTTTTAAGCGATGCCGCCCCCATGGCTGGCTCAACCTTTCCGGCCAACTCCCTCGGGCTTGCGCTAGCGGTCAACAAGATACGTGCAGGTTGGCGCCCTCAGCGCAGCGGCAGACGGTTATGCTTGGCATCGTTCCATCAGGATCGACGCCAAAAACGACATCTGGAGGGCTTGGCCCGATGAGTTCGCACACCATCACCGAGCTGCCATGGACGCAGCGCATCGGGGTTCGCTTGGCGCTGGCGCTGCTCAGCGCTTGGCTGCTGATGATGCTGGCGCTGGGCTGGTTCAGCGTGCAGATGCATGCGGAGCGGCGCGAAGCGGCGCTGGATCGGCTGGCCGCCGATGCCGAAGCCGCCGTCACCGTGGCTGAGCAAGTGGATCGGGCCGGCCAACGCGGGGCTGCGCGGCTTTTTGGCGAATTCGAGCAGCTCGTCCCAGCCGTCGCGCTGGGCTGGTCATCACAGAACAAATTGACGCTTTACGGCCAACCACTGGAAGGCGACTTCACGCAGGTGGATCTGTTCACCCAGCGCACCGGCGGCGTGGCCACCATCTTTCAGCGCCAAGGTGATGATTTTCTTCGCATTGCCACCAGCCTCAAGAAAGAAGACGGCTCGCGCGCGGTGGGCACGCTGCTGGGTCAGTCGCACCCTGCCTACAAGGCGCTGATGGCGGGTCAGCGCTACGTCGGACGCGCGGTGCTGTTTGGCCGCCCCTACATGACGCAATACCAACCGGTCAAAATCGACGGCGAAGTGCGGGCGGTGCTGTTCGTGGGCTATGACCTGTCCAGCGAATTGGGGGTTCTGGCCAAGATGCTGCAAGCCAACAACAGCCCCAACCGGCTGATGGCCGCGCTGGATGTGGGCGCCGGACCGCGCCAAGGCTCGTGGTATGGCGTCGATCGCCCCGCTCTGAATGCCGATCACCCCTTGCTGCAAGCCTTGCGCGAAGCGTTGCAGCGCGATCAGACCCGAGGCCGCCTGGTGCTGCCCGATTTTGATGGCTTGCCTGGGCACGGCGCGGTCGATGCAGTTTGGGAAGCCTACCCTGCCTGGCAGTGGGCGATGGTGTCGCTGCAGCGTCAGGCGGAAACCACTCGCACGGTGCGGGCCGATTTGGCGTTGCTGTGGAGCATCGTTGGGGTCACCGCGGCGGTCATTCTGGCGTTTCTGATCGGGTTTGTGCGTCGCCACGTGGTGCAGCCGCTGGCGCTGGCGCAGCGCGCGCTGCAACGGCTGGCTCAAGGGCGGCTGGATGAGCCGGCGCGCGCCGCCTCGCGCGACGAATTTGGCCAGCTGCTGCAGGCGGCGGAAGCGCTGCGGCGCACCTGGGCCGACTTGGTGCGGCAGTTTGTGCAGGCCGCGCAGGCGGTGGCCAGCGCCGCCGAGCAGCTGGCGCGCGGTAATCAGGATTTGTCGGCCCGTACCGAGCAAGCCGCCGCCAGCCTGGAACAAACCGCGGCCAGCACCGCCTCGCTGGCCGACACCGTGCGCCATGGCAGCGAAGCCGCCCGCACCGCCAACCAGCTGGCCGCCGAAGCCTCCCGCGTGGCGCAAAGCGGCGGCAGCACCGCGCAGCAAGCCGTGGCTTCGATCGAAGCCATCCAAGCCAGCAGCCAGCGCATCGCCGACATCACCGGGGTCATCGACGGTATCGCGTTCCAGACCAACATCCTGGCGCTTAACGCCGCGGTGGAAGCCGCCCGCGCGGGTGAGGCCGGACGCGGCTTTGCGGTGGTGGCCGGCGAGGTGCGGGCGCTCGCCCAGAGAAGCGCCGAGGCCGCGCGCCAGATCAAGGCGCTGATTGAGGAGAGCGTGGCCCAGATCGGCCACGGCAGCCAGCAAGTGCAGCAGGCCGGCCAGACGATGCTGGAGGTGGTGCAGGCCGTGCAGCGCGTGGCCGACACCATCGGCGAGGTCTCCGCCGCCGCGGGCGAGCAGTCCGAGGGCATCGCGCAGATCAACGCCGCCATGGGCCAGCTGGAGCAGGCCACGCAGCAAAACGCCGCGCTGGTGGAGCAGGCCGGCGCCGCCACCGAGGCGCTGCGCCAGCAGGCGCAGGAGCTGTTGCGCGCGCTGCAAGTGTTTCACCTCGGCGCCGAAGCTGCCGCGCTTGCCGCACCCCAGGCCGCTGCGGATCGATAGTCGGCTTGCACCCTGCTTGCTGCCGCCACGCCCTGGTTAGGGCCGCGTTCCAACAGCCCCGCCGACGTGGGGCGAACGGGGGCTTTGTTACGATCGCGCTCCATGACCATCACGTTCAAAGACGCCGCCGGCATCGAAGGCATGCGCCGCGCAGGGCGGCTGGCGGCTGAGGTGCTTGACTATTTGGCGCCGTTCGTGCGTCCAGGCGTGACCACCAATGAGCTGGATCGCCTGGCGCACGACTACATTGTCCGCGTGCAGGGTGCTATCCCCGCACCGCTGAACTACGCGCCGCACGGCTACCCGCCTTTTCCCAAAAGCATTTGCACCTCGGTCAACCACGTCGTCTGCCACGGCATCCCCAACGACAAGCCGCTCAAAAAAGGCGACATCCTCAACATCGACGTCACCGTCATCAAGGACGGCTGGCACGGCGACACCAGCCGCATGTTCCTGGTTGGCGAGGTGGCGCCGCATGCCCGCCGCTTGTGCGAAATCACTTACCAGGCCATGTGGAAAGGCATCGAAATGGTGCGCCCTGGGGCGCGGCTGGGCGACATCGGCCACGCGATCCAGCGTTTCGCCGAGGCCGCCGGCTACAGCGTGGTGCGAGAGTTCTGTGGCCACGGCATCGGGCGCAAGTTCCACGAGGATCCGCAGGTGCTGCACTACGGCCAGCCGGGCACAGGGCTGGAGCTGCGCCCCGGCATGACCTTCACCATCGAGCCGATGATCAACCAGGGCCGCCGCGAAATCCGCGAGCTCGGCGACGGCTGGACCATCGTGACCAAGGACCGCATGCTGTCGGCGCAATGGGAGCACACCGTGCTGTGCACCGAAGACGGCTATGAGGTGCTGACGCTGTCGCCCGGTGCGCCGCCGCCGCCCGATTTTGTGCGTGGCGCTGGGGCTGCCGCGCCAGCTTGATCATGCTGTGGCATGGCGCTTGCTTGCGCCGTGGGGATGATTCCCAACGCCATGGTCGCCGACGACCTCACTCCCCGGCTGGCTGCGCTGCGTGAGCGGCATCGCCAAGGCAAGGCCGATATCCTCAACGGCATCGAAGCGCTGGGGGGCCGCAGCGCCGGCGTGCGGCGCTGGCTGCGGCGGCTGGCGGCGCTGACCGATGCGACGCTGCGCGCGCTCTGGAAAGAGCTCAGCATGCCGCCTGCGCTGACGTTGTTGGCGGTAGGCGGTTACGGCCGCGGTGAGCTGTTCCCCTACTCCGACATCGACGTGCTGGTGCTGCTGCCCGACGCAGCTGAGGACGCCCAACGCGCCGCAGTGGAGCGCTTCGTGGGAGCCTGCTGGGACATCGGCTTGGAAATCGGCTCCAGCGCTCGCACGGTCGAGGAATGCCTGCGCGAAGCCGCCCGCGACATCACCGTGCAGACGGCGTTGCTGGAGGCGCGCTGGCTGGCCGGGCCGCGCCGCGCCGCGCAGCAGCTGCAACAGCGCGTGCTGGAGGCCATCGACCCGCTGACCTTCTGCCGCGCCAAGCAGTTCGAAATGCAGCAGCGCCACCAGCGCTACGAAAACACCCCCTACGCGCTGGAGCCCAACTGCAAGGAATCGCCTGGCGGCCTGCGCGACCTGCACGTCATTCTGTGGGTGGCCAAAGCTGCGGGTTTGGGACACTCCTGGAGCGAGCTGGCGCGCCGGGGCTTGGCCACCGCGCACGAAGCGCGTCAACTACGCGCCAACGAAGCGCTGCTGAGCCTCATCCGGGCGCGGCTGCACGCTTTGGCGCGCCGGCGCGAGGATCGGCTGGTGTTTGACCTGCAGGCGGCGCTGGCTCAAGCGTTTGGCCTTGAAGCTGCTGGGCCTGCCGACCTCAGCCGCGAGCAAAGCGCGCGTCGCGCCCGCCGCGCCAGCGAACGGCTGATGCGGCGTTACTACTGGGCCGCCAAGGCGGTCACGCAGCTCAACCAAATTCTGCTGCTCAACATCCGCGAACGGCTGGAACACGACGAACGCAGCCCGACGCCGTTGCGTCCCATCAACGCCCGCTTTGCCGAGCGCGACGGCATGCTGGAGGTGATCAGCGACGAACTTTATTGGCGCGAGCCGCACGCCATCTTGGAAACCTTTTTGCTGTATCAGCAAATTCCCGGCATCAAGGGCTTGTCGGCGCGCACGCTGCGCGCCCTCTACAACGCGCGTCCGGTGATGAACGCGGCGTTTCGGCGCGACCCGGTCAACCGCCGCACGTTTATGCAAATCCTGCAACAGCCGCAAGGTATCACGCACGCCTTTCGGCTGATGAACCAAACCTCGGTGTTGGGCCGCTACCTGTGGCCATTTCGGCACACCGTGGGCCAGATGCAGCACGACCTGTTCCACGTTTACACAGTGGATCAGCATATCCTGATGGTGCTGCGCAACATTCGACGTTTTTTTATTCCCGAACACGCGCACGAATATCCGTTCTGCTCACAGCTGGCCGCCGGCTGGGACAAGCCCTGGGTCCTTTATCTGGCTGCGCTGTTTCACGACATCGCCAAGGGCCGCGGCGGCGACCACTCCGAACTGGGCGCACGCGACGTGCTGACGTTCGCGCGCCAGCACGGCATCGCGCGGGAGGACGCCGAGCTGATCCGCTTTTTGGTGGCCGAACATTTGACCATGAGCCACGTCGCGCAACGCCAGGACACCAGCGACCCGCAGGTGATTGAAGCCTTTGCGCGCCGCGTCGGCGACGAGCGGCGGCTGACCGGCCTGTATCTACTGACGGTGGCCGACATCCGCGGCACCAGCCCCAAAGTGTGGAACGGCTGGAAAGCGCGGCTGTTGGAAGACCTCTACCGCGCCACGTTGCGCGTGCTGGGCGGCGGCGCGCCCGACCCGCACGCCGAGGTGGAGGCGCGCAAACGCGAGGCGCTGGCGCAACTGGCGCTGCACGCGCTGCCGCACCAGGCGCACGCCGCGCTGTGGGCGCGCCTGGACGTGGGCTATTTCATGCGCCACAGCGCCGATGAAATCGCCTGGCACACCCGCCACCTGTCGCGCGCGCTGGCGCCGCACGACACCGCGTCCGCGCCGCCCACCGTGGTGCGCGCGCGCTTGGCGCCAGGTGGCGAAGGCTTGCAAGTGTTGCTCTATACCGCCGACCAACCCGAACTGTTCGCCCGCATCTGCGGCTACTTCGACCACGCGGGGTTTTCCATTTTGGATGCCAAGATCCACACCACCGCAGATGGCTACGCCTTGGATACCTTTCACGTGACCACCGATGCGCTGGCCGAACATTACCGCGAGCTGGTCACGCTGGTGGAAAGCGAGCTGCCTCGGGCGCTGGATCCGGACAGGCCGCTGCCTGCGCCGGCGCGGGCGCGGGTTTCGCGGCGGGTACGCAACTTTCCGGTCGTGCCGCGCGTCACGCTGCAGCCTGATGAGCGCGGCCAGCACTGGCTGCTGTCGCTGTCGGCCAGCGACCGCAAGGGTTTGCTTTACGGCCTGGCAAGGGTGTTTGCGCGGCACCAGGTGCAACTGCATCTGGCCAAAATCGCCACGCTGGGCGAGCGGGTGGAAGACACCTTTTTGCTCAGCGGCCCTTCGCTACACCTGCCGCGGGAACAAGCTCTGCTGACGCAGGATCTGCTTCAAGTGCTGGACGAAGCCTAAAAAGGCGCGTTACCCTATGCAGAGTGCTATGGCGCACCCGCGAGCTTGCGTCCCGCTTAGAAAGCAGAGGAGACAACCGCCATGCTTGACTTTGCTCGAGCTCGTTCCCGTCATGCCACCCGCCGCGCTGCGGCGCCCTGGCTGACCGCGGCGGCGTTGTTGGCAACGCCTGGGGTCGGGGCGGAGGTGCCGGCCATCTTTCGCGATGCCGATTTGGCGCTCGGCGAACAGCTGATCCGCCAGCACCGCTGCAGTCAGTGCCATGCCGAGCGGGTCGGCGGCGACGGCAGCGCGATCTACCGCCCGCAGGGCCGCATCAACACCGCCGGCCTGCTGCGCGGCATGGTCGAGCAGTGCAACGCCGCGCTGAACATGCAGATGTGGCCGGAGGAAGTGACGGCGGTGGCCGCGGTGCTCAACCGCGACCACTACAAGTTCAAGGACTGACCGCGCCGCCGGCCAGCAGCGCGCGCAGGCCGGTCTCATCCAGCACCGGCACGCCGAGCTCGCGCGCCTTGTCGAGCTTGCTGCCGGCGGCCTCGCCGGCGACGACGTAGTCGGTCTTGCGGCTCACCGACCCAGCCACCTTGCCGCCGGCAGCCTCGATCAGCGCCTTGGCCTCCTCGCGCGTCAGCGTTGGCAGCGTGCCGGTCAGCACCAGCGTCTTGCCCGCCAGCGGCTGCGGCTGCGAGTCCTCGCGCGCGCCGTCATGCTCGGGCCAGTGCACGCCGCAGGCGCGCAGCTGCTCCACCACCTCGCGGTTGTGCGGCTCGTCGAAGAAGGCGCGGATGCTGCGCGCCACCACCGGGCCGACGTCGGGCACCTGCTGCAGCGCCTCGACGTCGGCGTCCATGATCGCCTCCAGCCGGCCGAAGTGGCGCGCGAGATCCCGCGCGGTGCTTTCGCCGACGTGGCGGATGCCCAGCGCGTAGAGGAAGCGCGCCAGCGTCGTCGCCTTGGAGCGCTCGATCGCCGCCAGCACGTTGCCGGCGGACTTGTCGGCCATGCGCGGCAGCTCCGCGAGCTGGCGCAGGCCCAGGCGATACAGGTCGGCCACCGTGCGCACCAGGCCCCCGTCCACCAGCTGATCGACGAGCTTGTCGCCCAGCCCCTCGATGTCCATCGCGCGCCGCTGCGCGAAGTGCAGGATGGCCTGCTTGCGCTGCGCCGGGCAGAACAGCCCGCCGCTGCAGCGGTGATCGACCTCGCCCGGCTCGCGCACCACGGCGCTGCCGCACACCGGGCAGTGCGCCGGCATGCGAAACGGCTCGCCGCGCGGCTGCGGCAGCGGCGGGGCCACCGCCACCACCTCGGGGATGACGTCGCCGGCGCGGCGCACGATCACCGTGTCGCCGACGCGCACGTCCTTGCGCAGCACCTCGTCCTCGTTGTGCAGCGTGGCGTGGGTGACGGTGACCCCGCCGACGAACACGGGTTCGAGGCGGGCCACCGGCGTCAGCTTGCCGGTGCGGCCGACCTGCACGTCGATGGCGCGCACGCGCGTGAGCTGCTCCTGCGCCGGATACTTGTGCGCCAGCGCCCAGCGCGGCTCGCGCGTGACGAACCCGAGCCGCCGCTGCCAGTCCAGCCGATCCACTTTATAGACCACGCCGTCGATGTCGAACGGCAGCGCGTCGCGCCGCTGGCCGATGCGGCGGTGGTAGTCGGCCAGCGCCGCCCCGCCGGCGCAGCGCTCGGCCAGCTCCGAGACCGGAAAACCCCACTCGCGCAGCGCCTGCAGCACCTGCCAGTGGCGCTCAAACGCCGGCCCGCCCTCCTCGGGCGGGGTGATCTCGCCCAGGCCGTAGGCGAAGAAGCTCAACGGACGCGCCGCCGCCACCGCCGGATCGAGCTGGCGCACCGCACCGGCCGCGGCGTTGCGCGGGTTGACGAAGGTCTTTTCGTTCTTTTCGCCGGCGGCGATGCGCTGGCGCTGGCGCTCGTTGAGCGCCTCGAAGTCGTCGCGGCGCATGTAGACCTCGCCGCGCACCTCCACGTGCGGGATCGCCGCGCCCGCGCCGCGCAGCCGCAGCGGCACCTGACCGATCGTGCGCACGGTGTGCGTCACGTCCTCGCCGGTGGCGCCGTCACCGCGCGTGGCGGCGCGCTGCAGCACCCCGTGCGCGTAGTGCAGCGTGATGGCCAGCCCGTCGAACTTGGGCTCGGCCACGTAGTCCACCGGCGGCGCGTCGTCCGCGAGCTCCAGCTCGCGGCGGATGCGGGCGTCGAACGCCAGCGCCGCCTCGGGCCGGGTGTCGGTCTCGGTGCGGATCGACAGCATCGGCACGCGGTGCGTCACGCTGGCAAAGCTGGAGAGGGCCTGGCCACCCACGCGCTGCGTCGGCGAATCCGGTGTCACCCACTCGGGGTGGCGCGCCTCCAGCGCCTGCAGTTCCTGCATCAGGCGGTCGTACTCGGCGTCCGGGATCTCCGGGTCGTCCAGCACGTAGTAGCGCCAGGCGTGGTAGGCCAGCTGCTCGCGCAGCGCCTGCAGGCGCACGCGCTCGGCCGCCTCGGTGGCGTCGGCGGCGGCGAACAGGTCGGCTTGGGGGGCAGGCTCGTTCATCGGGGCCGATTATCGCCCCCGGCCCGCCGCTCAGGCACCGGCCCAGCCGCGCGGCGGCAGCAAGCGCTGCGGATCAAAACCCTGATCGACCACGCCGCCCGGCAACGAGGCCAGCAAGCGCAGCGACTGATGCACGGCTTGGGCGTCCACGCTGCCCGTCAGGCTGTAAGAAGGGCGCAAACGCTCCAACACTTGCAGAAAGGTCACACGGTCATGCGCCAGCCCCGCCAGATCAGCGTGCGGCGCCAGATCCATCGCACTGGCCTCTTGCAGCCAGGCCAGGGCGCGCCGCAACGCCCGCGCCACACGCTGCAGCAACGCCGCCTGGGCGTCCCACAAAGCCGACGGCGCCGCCAGAACCGTGCACAACAATGGCCCGCCGAGCCAGCGCTGGCCCTGCAGCGGATGGCGCAAATCGGCCAAAACATGCAGCCGCCCGGCGCGCTCCAAGCGCGTCAGGAGCGGATCGCCCCACGCCAACCCCTGCACCGAGCCCGACGCCAACGCCGCTTCGGCCTCGGCGGCGTCGGCCAGGGGCTGCCAGAGCACCGCCTTGCGCGACCAGCCGCGCTGCAGCACCATACCAGCCAAACTGGCCCAGAGCTGGCGGTCATGGGGAACCCCCAAGCGCCACGGCTGGCTGTCGGGCGTAGCGGGCGCCAACCCGACCGCAAATTGGGGCGAGCGCACCCAGCCGGCCACAATGCGTGCATCTCCGCCCGCCAGCACCCAGCGCACCAAACGGTCAAACGGCCCTACGCGCAACCCAGGGACTGCCGAGCTTTCGCTGCCCTCGGCGTCGGCTGACGTGACCCAGCGCAGCTCCACCCGCTCTTGGGCAGTGAATCCCAACCGCTGCGCCAGGCGCAACGGCAACGCCGCCCAAGGCGTGACGGCCTCGCATTGCACCGCCACCCGATCCAACGCCGCCGGCCTGGCCGATTGCGCCGCCAGCAGCGCAACCAGACTCGCACAGCAGCGCCGACGATCCATCGGAAGCCTTTTGTGGCTGGACGGCAGCGCGACCGGGCCATCTGACCGCCGCGCCGCCCGCTTTCAACCTCGGTCGGCAGCTTATCGCGATGGCCCTCGCGGGGCATCGGGACTTGCCCGCAGGGCTGCGCGCTGGTTGACTGCCCGGGCCGGCTTCAAACAGGCCGACGGTCGGCCAAGGCGTGCGCAAGGGTGCCGGGATCGACAAACTCCAGCTCGCTGCCCAACGGCACCCCGCGCGCCAGGCGCGTCACCCGCAGCCCCAAGGCGCGCCCCAGTTGCGCCAGCGCGTGCGCCGTGGCCTCGCCTTCCACCGTAAAGCTGGTGGCCACGATGAGCTCCCGCAACGCAGCGTCGGTTTGCACGCGCTGCTGCAACGCGTGCCAACCCGGGGCCTGCGCGTCCTGCGGCTCCAGCGGGCGCAGCCGACCCATCAGCACAAAGTATCGCCCTTGGTAGATGCCAGCGCGCTCCATGGCGGCTTGGTCGGCCGGATTTTCGACCACGCAAAGCTGGCTGGCATCCCGGTTGGGGTCTGCGCATGTGGCGCAAACCTCTTGTTCACACAGCGTGTGGCACAGCGCGCAGTGACGCACGCTTTCGGCCGCTTGGCGCAGCGCGTGCGCCAACTCCAGCGCGCCGCTGCGGTCGTGCAGCAGCAGGTGGTAAGCCATGCGAGCGGCGGAACGCACCCCCACGCCTGGCAGGCGCTGCAGCGCGCCCACCAAGCGTTGCAGGCTGCCGTCATCCGTCGCCGCCACGGTAGCCGAAAGCCCCGCGCACTCAGAACGGCAGCTTCAGACCGCCCGGCAGGCCGGGCATACCCGCGGTCACCCGCGCCATGCGCTCTTGAGTGGCCTCCTCCACTTTGCGCACCGCGGCGTTGAACGCGGCGGCCACCAGATCTTCCAGCATCTCTTTGTCGTCGCCCAGCAGGCTCGGGTCGATGGTGACGCGCTTGACGTCGTGCTTGCCGGTCATGACCACCTTCACCAAGCCAGCGCCGGCTTCTCCCGTGACCTCCAACGCCGCGATTTCTTCCTGCGCGCGCTTGAGGTTGTCCTGCATGGCTTGGGCCTGCTTCATCAGGCCCGCGAGTTGTCCTTTGTTGAACATCGGTGTGGGCGTCCTTCAGGAAAAGAGCATGATGACCGGGACGAGCCGCGTCCGCCTCATGCCTGCGGCGCGGGATCGAAGGGTTCGATGCTACCAGGCACCACCCGCGCGCCCCAGTCACGCTGCAGCGCCTGCACCACCGCATCCTCGGCCACCGCCTGCTCAGCCGCGGCCAGACGCGCACGCCGGCGCTGCGCCCGGCGCTGCGCCGGCGTGTCCTGCGCCGGCCCGACCTCCACCTCCAACCGCCAAGCCTCACCAGCGCCCAGATGCGACGCCAACACGGCGCGCAAGCGCTCGCGCGGGCCGTCTTGCGCCAGCGTCGCGTTGGGGCAACGCAAGCGCCAGCCCTGCGGCTGGCGCGCCACCAGCGTGGACTGCAACGCCAACTCGCGCGCCAGCGCCTGCAGCTGGCCAGCTGCATCCAGGCGCTCCACCCATTCGGCCCAGGCGTCGGCTAGCGCCGCGGCGTGGCTGGCAGGCTCGTTCGAAGCGCTTGATCGGTGGACGGCGTGACCGGCTTGGCTGGCTGCGGGACCAACCGCCGGTTCTTCCAGGCGAACCGTCTGCATCGAGGCCGCCTCGGCCGCATCCGCCTGCGGTGTCGGCTCAGGCGGCTCTGAGGCCACGGGCAAGGTTGCCGGGTGCGTGGATGGAGCGACAGCCTCCTGCGTCTGCGTCTGCGCCTGCGCCACCGGGATGGCCTGCGGCGCCGACACGGCGCCAGACGGCGGGGCAAACGCGAATGCGCGCAACAGCACCATCGTCAACGCCGCGTATTCGTCCGGCGCCAGCCCGAGCTCGGCGCGGCCATGCAGCGCCAGGCTATAGAGCAACTGCACGTGGTCGGGCGCCAACTGCTCGGCCAGAGCCCCCACCTCGGCGGCGTCTTCGTCCTCGTCGGCCGCCGCCATGTCGCCGGCCCACTGCAGCACGGCGATGCGCTGCAGCAGCGCGCACAGCTCCTCCAGCGTGGCCGCGGCGGCCACGCCTTCGGCACGCATCGCCTCCACCAGCGCCACCAGCCGCGCCGCGTCGCGCGCCGCCAGCGCCTGCAGCAGCGCCGCCACGTGGCCGCGCGAGACGGCGCCCAGCATCGCACGCACCGCGTCTTCCCGCACCCGCCCGCCGCCGTAGGCGATGGCCTGGTCGGTCAGGCTCAACGCGTCACGCATCGAGCCGCGCGCGGCGCGCCCGAGCAGCCGCAGCGCCGCGGGCTCGGCTTCAATGCCCTCGGCGGCCAGCACGCGCTGCAGGTGCTCAGCCACGGTGGCCGGCGGCATCGGTCGCAGATTGAACTGCAGGCAGCGGCTCAGCACCGTCACCGGCACCTTCTGCGGGTCGGTGGTGGCCAGCACGAATTTCAGATACTGCGGCGGCTCCTCCAGCGTCTTCAACATGGCGTTGAAGGCGGTGTTCGTCAGCATGTGCACTTCATCGATCATGAAGACCTTAAAGCGCCCCTGCACTGGCTTGTAAACGGCCTGCTCCAGCAGTGTCTGCACCTCCTCCACGCCGCGGTTGGAGGCAGCATCCAGCTCGGTGTAATCGATGAAGCGGCCCGCGTCGATGTCGCGGCAGGCGTCGCACACCCCGCACGGCTGGTCGGTAACCCCGCCCGTGCCGTCCGGGCCGGTGCAATTGAGCGCCTTGGCCAGAATGCGCGAGACGGTGGTCTTGCCGATGCCGCGCGTGCCGGTAAAAAGATAAGCGTGATGCAGCCGCCCGCTGCGCAGCGCATTGGACAGCGCCCGCACCACGTGCTCTTGCCCCACCATCTCAGCGAAGGTGCGGGGGCGGTATTTGCGGGCCAGCACGACGTAAGCCATGCCGGCATTCTAGGCTGCAAGCCCGCCTGCCGTCGCGCGGCCCCAATGCCTGGGTTCAAAGCGCTTCGACGCTCAAATTTTGCCGCTTGACCACGTCGCGCCACATGGCCAAGTCCTGGGCCAGAAACGCCGCCAGCGCCTGCGGCGTGTCCACTGCGGGATCAAGCCCGTCGGCGGCCAGACGGGCTTTGACCTCGGCCGCCTGCGCGGCTTGCCCCATTTCGCGGTTGAGCCGCTCGCGAATGGTTGAGGGCGTGCCGCGCGGCGCCACCAGAGCGAAGTAGTTCAGCACCACAAAGTCAGGCAAGCCGGCTTCGGCCATCGTGGGCACTTCAGGCAGCACCGGGGTACGCCGCGGGCCGGTCACCGCCAACGCGCGCAAGCGCCCGTCCCGAATCATGGGCGCCAGCGCTGGCACGGTGCCGGTCAGCACGTGAATTTGACCGCCCAGCGTGTCGCTGACCGCCTGACTGATGCCACGGTAGGGAATGTGGGTGATGAAGGTGCGGGTGCGCGCCTTCAGCATCTCCAGCGCCAAATGGTTGACGCCGCCAACCCCCGCCGATCCGTAGTTGTAATACCCTGGACGCTTGCGCGCGAGTTCAATGAACTCGCCCAAGGTTCGCGCCGGCACCTGAGCGCCAACAGCCCACACCAAAGGGCCGGTGGCCCACATGCCCACCGGGTCGAAATCCGCGAGCGGGTCGTAACCAGCTGTGGGCAACACCGCGGGCACGGTAGTAAATGGCGCCGCCGCCAGCAGCAGGGTGTGACCATCGGCGAGGCTGCGCGCCACCGCCTGGGCCCCCACAGCGCCAGAGGCGCCAGTGCGGTTTTCCACCACGAACGGCGCCTGCATCTGGGCACTGAGCTGCTGCGCAATGAGGCGGCCCATCGCGTCGGTGCCCGCCCCTGCCGCGAACGGCACCACGATGCGCACCGCTCGCTCAGGGTAGGCCGCCGCGCGCAGCGACGGCGCTGCCATGCCGGCGACCAATGCCCCCAGCCACGCCAGCGTCCGACGCCGTGGCCTGCCACAGAAGACAGCGCTCTTGGGAGTTGACGGCGATGCCCAATCCATGTGAAACCATCCTCCAAAACGTCTCGATCGGCTCGGCCCAACCTGCCTAAGCGTGCCGGCCCACCATGAAACCCCTATGACATGGGCGTTGGCTTGAACTGCCGACTTCAGCGATCGGACGATCCGGTGGCGTAGAATGACATCTGACGGGCCTTCCCGCATGGTGAAGCGGCCAACCGGGTCAGGTGGGGAACCAAGCAGCCCTAACCGTGGAGTCAGTGCCGGGGTCAAGGCTCGTCACCCCACCCCTGTTGCTATCCCTTGCGCTTTTCCCACCATGGCCAGTGAACTGATTCAACATGTAACCGATGCCACGTTCGACCGCGCGGTGCTGCAAAGCGACACCCCGGTGTTGGTGGATTTTTGGGCCGAGTGGTGCGGGCCATGCCGCATGATCGCCCCCATCCTCGACGACGTGGCGCAAACCTACCAAGGCCGGCTGGTGGTGGCCAAGGTCAATGTCGATGAAAACCGGGACATTCCCGCGCGTTACGGCATCCGCGGCATCCCAACCCTGATGTTGTTCAAGGGGGGCGAGCTGGTGGCCACCAAAGTCGGCGCTCTGTCCAAAGCGCAGCTGACGGCCTTTGTGGAGCCGCATCTGGCTTGATGCCGCCCAGGCGCCTGTGGTGCGCCCTCCTTTCTCGTGCGATAATACGGGCTTGCGGCGGTAGCCTAAAGCAGCTTGCCGAGGCTCAAACCGCATCGTGGCGTGGCCGCTCCCCAAAGGCTGCCCTTTCAGCCCGGAGCCCTCCGCAAATCATTGCATCGAACGCGCGGGCGGTCATGCTCTTCTGCTCTGCATGACTGCCCTTCCTGTTCGCGGTTGGCTTTTAACCGACCGCTCTTCGTGATCCCCTGATTGGGTTGCGTCCAGCCCCCGTATTCGGAGGCCCCTGCTCATGCACCTCAACGAACTGAAAGCCCTGCACGTCGCCGAACTGCTCAAAATGGCCGAATCGCTCGAAATCGAGAACACCGGCCGCATGCGCAAGCAGGAGCTGATGTTTGCCATCATCAAAAAGCGCGCCCGCGCCGGCGAGCAGGTGTTCGCCGACGGCGTGCTAGAGGTGCTGCCAGATGGCTTTGGCTTCCTGCGCGACCCGAGCGCCAGCTACACCGCCAGCACCGACGACATCTACATCTCGCCGAGCCAGATCCGCCGCTTCAACCTGCACACCGGCGACATGGTCGAGGGCGACGTGCGCATCCCGAAGGACGGCGAGCGCTACTTCGCGCTCAACAAGCTCGACAAGGTCAACGGGCTGCCGCCGGAGCAGAACAAGCACAAGATCATGTTCGAGAACCTCACGCCGCTGTTCCCCAAGGAACAGATGAAGCTGGAGCGCGAGGGGCTCAAGAGCGAGGAAAACATCACCGGCCGCATCATCGACATCATCGCCCCGATCGGCAAGGGCCAGCGCGCGCTGATCGTGGCCCCGCCCAAGAGCGGCAAGACGGTCATGATGCAGCACATCGCGCACGCCATCACCACCAACTACCCGGAGGTGATCCTGATGGTGCTGCTGGTGGACGAGCGCCCCGAGGAGGTGACCGAGATGCAGCGCACCGTGCGCGGCGAGGTCATCGCCTCCACCTTCGATGAGCCGGCGGCGCGCCACGTGCACGTGGCCGAGATGGTGATCGAGCGCGCCAAGCGGCTGGTGGAGCTCAAAAAGGACGTGGTGATCCTGCTGGATTCCATCACCCGGCTGGCGCGCGCCTACAACAACGTGCTGCCTTCCAGCGGCAAGGTGCTGACCGGCGGCGTGGACGCCAACGCGCTGCAGCGGCCCAAGCGCTTCTTCGGCGCGGCGCGCAACGTCGAGGAAGGCGGCAGCCTGACCATCATCGCCACCGCGCTGGTGGACACCGGCAGCCGCATGGACGAGGTGATCTTTGAGGAGTTCAAGGGCACCGGCAACTGCGAGATCCACCTCGACCGCCGGCTGTACGAGAAGCGCGTGTTCCCCTCGATCCAGCTCAGCCGCAGCGGCACGCGGCGCGAGGAGCTGCTGCTGCCGCCGGAGATCCTGCAAAAGACCCGCATCCTGCGCCAGTTCTTCTACAACATGGACGAGATCGAGGCGATGGAGATGGTGCTCAAGAGCATGAAGCAGACGAAGAACAACCAGGAGTTCTTCGAACTAATGCGCCGAGGCGGCTGAGAAGCTATAATACAAAGATTTGACAAAGGCAAGTGCACTCCGGATGGGCCGGATTGTGGCTGCCGCTTACCAGGAAGCGCAACATGAAAGAAGGCATCCATCCCGAATATCGCGAAGTCTGTTTTGTGGATTTGTCCAACGGCGCCCAGTTCATCATCCGTTCGTGCGCGCCGACCAAGGAAACGATCAAGCTGGATGACGGCCGCGAGCTGCCGCTGTTCAAGCTGGAGACCTCCAGCGAGTCGCACCCGTTCTACACCGGCACGCAAAAGACGGTGGACACGATGGGCGGCCGTGTCGAGAAGTTCCGCAGCCGCTACGCGCGCGCTGCGGCCAAGTAACCGACCACACCCAAGCCCGGCCATTGACTCGGGTGTTGGATTGTTTGGCTCCCCAAAACGGCCCGCTTGCGGGCCGTTTTGTTTCGTGAGATGAAAGCCCCCACCCCTGCCCTGGTCACCCCCGAAGCGGTGCGGCGTCTGCCACGCTGGGTGCCGTGGCTGCTGATCGTCGCCTACGTGTTGCCGGGCTTCGTCGGGCGCGACCCGTGGCGCGGCGCGGAGCTCACCACGCTGGCGGCCATGCTGAGCATGCGCGACGGCGGCTCATGGCTGCACCCGCAGGTCCTGGGTGAAGCGGTTTTGCCGCTGCAATGGCTGCCTTACTGGCTCGGGGCCGCCGCCATGAGCGCTCTGCCGATGCTGCCCCCCGTGGTGGCAGCGCAGTTGCCGTTCGTGGCGATGTTGGGCCTGAGCTTGGCGTGCACGTGGTATGCAGCTTACCGGCTGGCCAGGCAGCCCACCGCGCAACCGCTTACCCCAGCGTTTGGAGAGTCGGTGCGCGCGGTGGATTATGCGCGCGCCTTGGCCGACGGCGCGCTGCTGGCTTTGGTGGCCACCCTGGGGTTGGCCACCCTGGCGCACCAAATCAGCGGCGCGGCGGTGCAACTTGCAGCCGTCAGCGTGCTCGGCTGGGCCACGACGCAAGCCTGGCGAGGCTCAGCATCGCAAGACCGGCGCGCCTGGTTCCTAGCCCTCTTCGCTGTTGCTCTGTCGGCGCTTGCCTTGGCCCTCTCAGGCGCCCCAGCGCTGGGAGCGGCGCTGCCTTGGGCTGCAGCCCTGTGGTGGCGTCGCACCGGGGTGCGGCGCCGCTACGTGGTCGCGGCTACGCTGGCCGGCGTTGCGGCGCTGGCGGCCGCGCTTGGATTGGCCCGAGTAACCTACGGTGTGCCCGCGCTGCCCTGGCCCCACGGCTGGGATGGCCTGTTGGACAGCGATCGCTGGCGCAGCTGGGGACGCTTGCTGGCTTGGTTCGTGTGGCCCAGCGCCCTGCTGGCGCTGCTGGCGCTGTGGCGCTGGCGTCGGCAGCTGACGCAGCCGCATCTGGGTTGGCCGCTGACGTGGGCAGGCTTGGTGCTGATGATGGCGTGGGCCGAAGGAGGCAACGATCGCACCCTGTTGCTGGCGCTGCCGGCGCTGGCCATCTTGGCGGCTTGGGCGCTGCCCACCCTACGCGGCAGCCTTGCAGCGGCGGTGGACTGGTTTGCCCTGTTGTTCTACACCGGGGCCGCGATCATCGTTTGGGTGATTTGGATCGCCATGATGACCGGGGTGCCGGCCAAACCAGCCGCGAATGTGGCGCGGCTCGTGCCGGGTTTCGATTCCCCCCTCCACTGGGGCGCGTTGGCTTTGGCGCTGGCAGCCACCGTGTCGTGGTTCGCTGTGGCGTTGTGGCGCGCAAGCCGCTGCGCTCCGGCGCTTTGGAAAGGTCTAGTGCTGTCGGCGTCAGGCTTGACGTTGAATTGGTTGTTGCTGATGACGCTTTGGCTGCCCCTGTTGAACTGGGGTTTGGGACTGCGTCCCATCAGCGAACGCGTGGCCGCACGGGTGCCGCCGGGGGTTTGCCTGGCCGTCACGGGCCTCAGTGCCGGGGAATTGGGCGCTTTGCAACTGCATGGGGGCCTGACGTTGCGGCGCTGGCAGGGCGGCTCCGATGCCGCTTGCCCGCTGCTGCTGGTGGGGCCGCGCGCCACGGTGACTCCCGAAGACAGCTGGCTGCTGCGCGCCGACCTTGCCCGCCTGCGCCCGCACCGGGAACGTTGGCGACTCTATGAG
This sequence comes from Tepidimonas alkaliphilus, assembly GCF_007556595.1. Lineage (GTDB taxonomy): Bacteria > Pseudomonadota > Gammaproteobacteria > Burkholderiales > Burkholderiaceae_C > Tepidimonas > Tepidimonas alkaliphila. The sequence continues at coordinate 311,438 of NZ_VJNB01000001.1, read as the reverse complement.
CGGGCGCCAACCCCAGAGGTTGGGCGCGCGCCATGACGTTCGAGCGAAGGCACGCTGGCAAGGCGACCTGCTTCACCGGACTCCATAGGGGTTACACGCGCAGGAGGCAACCTTAAACGAAAGGTCGAGCCATGCCCCACCACGCTGTCGATCAGCAACTGTCCGCCATGGCGTTGGGCCACATGCTTGACAATGGCCAGCCCCAACCCCGTGCCGCCGGTCTCACGGGAGCGACTGCGATCGACACGATAAAACCGCTCGGTCAACCTTGGCAAATGCTCGGGCTCGATGCCTGGGCCATCGTCGTGCACAAAAAACTCCACGCTCTCATCCGGCAGCCACAGCCAGCCCATTTCGATGTGACCGTCAGCGGGGGTGTAACGCACCGCATTGTTGGCCAGATTGCTCAGCGCGCTGGCCAGCTCGGCCTGCGAACCTGCCACCATCAGCGCAGGCCCCGCCCGCACCTCCAAGCTCTGCCGGCCCTGATGCAGCACCTCGGCCAGCGCGCGCGCCTGCGCGGCAACCTCGTCGACCAGCGCGGCCACGTCGACCCAGTGGCTGGCGTCCGGCGCGGGGCTGCCCTCCAGCCGCGACAAGGTCAACAAATCATCCACCAGCGCCTGCATGCGCCGCGCCTGCTGGGCCATCAAATCCAAAAAGTGCCGACGTTGACTTTCATCCAAATCCAGGGTTTGCAGCGTTTCGATAAAACCGTTGATCACTGTCAACGGACTGCGAATCTCATGCGACACATTCGCGACAAAGTCGCGCCGCATGGCTTCGGCCAACTCAATCGCCGTCACGTCGCGCGTCAACAACAGCCGGCGGCCTTTGGCATAGGGAAAAATTTGCAGCGCGATGCGCTGAGGATGACCAGGTCGAGCATCGCGGCCATCAATTTCAACCGGGCGGCTAAAATCTTTCTGATTTAAGTACTCGATGAACGCCGGATCACGCACCAAATTGCGGATGCGCTGCCCCAAATCCCTTTTGGCATCAAAGCCAAGATGCTCTCCAGCCATCAAATTGCACCACTCGATGGCGCCTTCTTTGCTCAGCAGCACCACCCCATTAGGCGCCGACTGGATGGCCGACAGAAACTCTTGCAGCCGGGCCTGAGCTTTGCGTGCTTTACGGTTGGCGCTTTTGATCGGTTTGCGCACCCGGGCCAGCAACTCACCCCACGCGCCACCGAATTCGGGCATCGTCGCGGCTTGCGGATCGCGCAACCATTGCAACACGACGCGCCAACGCCGATGATCCCAAGCCTGCCAGAGCAACGCCCCGCCCACCGCGCCAGCCCACGCCCACTGCGGCCAAGGCGTCAACCAAGCCAGCAACCCCGCCACGCCAAGCGAGCTTGCGGCCAAACCCAAGACGCGCGGCCACATCCTCAAAAACGAATTCGCGCGGCTAAGCTGTCACGCAGCGACCGCAGCCCCTGTTGAAAACCGATAGCCAGCCCCGCGCACCGTTTCGATCATGGCGCCTGCCGGACCCAAAGCTTCGCGCAAGCGCTTGATGTGCACGTCCACCGTGCGCTCCTCAATAAAGACGTGATCCCCCCATACCCGATCCAACAACGTGGCTCGACTATGAACGCGTTCCGGGTGTTTCATCAAATAATGCAACAGGCGGAATTCCGTCGGTCCCACCTTCAGCTCCCTTCCCTGCCACGTGACGCGATGCGCCGCGGCGTCCAACACCAACGCACCCGCTTGCACCGTATCCGGCACGCTCTCCGGCGCGCGGCGGCGCAGCACGGCGCGGATGCGCGCCAGCAGCTCCTGGGTCGAGAACGGCTTGGTGACGTAGTCGTCGGCGCCTGCGTCCAGCCCCTGCACCTTGTCGGATTCCTCCGAGCGCGCCGTCAGCATGATGATCGGCACGCCCTTGGTGCGGTCGTCGATGCGCCAGGCGCGCGCCAGCTGCACGCCGCTGCGTCCGGGCAGCATCCAGTCCAGCAGGATCACGTCGGGCAGCACGGCGTCGACCTCGCGCTGCGCCGCGTCGGCGTCGAACACCACGATCGGGGCAAAGCCGTTGTGGCGCAGGTTGACGGCGATCAGCTCGGCGATCGCCGGCTCGTCCTCCACCACCAGCACGCGCGGCAGCTTTCTCATCGCACCACCGACTCCACCTGCTCGATCGGGGCGTGGCGCACGTCCAGGCCCTTGACGATGTAGATGATGACCTCGCCGACGTTCTTGGCGTGGTCGCCGATGCGCTCGATCGCCTTGGCGACGAACAGCAGGTCCAAGCTCGGCGAGATCGTGCGCGGGTCTTCCATCATGAAGGTGACCAGCTTGCGCACGAAGCCGTTGAACTCGACGTCGACGCGGTCGTCCTCGCGCAGGATGGCCAGCGCCTCCTCCACGTCCAGCCGCGCCAGCGCGTCCAGCGCGCGGCGCAGCAGGGTGGCGGCCAGCTCGCTGGCCAGGCGCAGCTCCGACACCGGCAGGCGCCGGCCGTGGCCGCTCTCGGCGATCGAGGCGGCCATGCGCGCGATGCGCGCGGCCTCGTCGCCGGCGCGCTCCAGGTTGCTGACGGTCTTGGAGATGCCGATCAGGAAGCGCAGGTCACGCGCGGTGGGCTGGCGCCGCGCGATGGTGGTCGACAGGTCGGCGTCGATGCCGAGCTCGAGCTCGTTGATCGCGCGCTCGGCGTCGAGCACCTGCTTGGCCAGCGCGCCGTCCTCCTGCACGAGCGCCTGCACCGCCCACTGGATCTGGCGCTCGACGATGCCGCCCATCTCCAGCACGCGCGTGGAGATGGAGTTGAGTTCGGCGTCGAACTGGCTGGAGATGTGCTTGTCCATGGGTTGCTCCTTGCGTGGGTGGCCATCAGCCGAAGCGGCCGGTGATGTAGTCCTCGGTCTCCTGGCGCCGGGGCCGGGTGAAGATCGTGTCGGTGGCGTCGTACTCGATCAGGTCGCCGAGGTACATGTAGGCGGTGTAGTCCGACACGCGCGCGGCCTGCTGCATGTTGTGCGTCACGATCACGATCGTGAAGCGCTCCTTGAGCTCGATCAGCAGCTCCTCGATCTTGGCGGTGGAGATCGGGTCCAGCGCCGAGCACGGCTCGTCCAGCAGCAGCACGTCCGGCTCCAGCGCGATCGCGCGCGCGATCACCAGCCGCTGCTGCTGGCCGCCCGACAGGCTCAGGCCGTTGGCGTCGAGCCGGTCCTTGACCTCGTCCCACAGCGCCGCGCCGCGCAGCGACTTTTCCACCACCTCGTCGATGTAGGCCTTGTTCTTGACGCCCAGCAGCCGCAGCCCGTAGGCCACGTTCTCGTAGATCGACTTCGGGAACGGGTTGGGCTTCTGGAACACCATGCCGATGCGGCGGCGCAGCTGCGCGACGTTGACGCTGCGGTCGTAGATGTTGACGCCCTCGTGCAGGATCTCGCCCTCGATGCGGCAATTGTCCACCAGGTCGTTCATGCGGTTGAAGCAGCGCAGCAGCGTGGACTTGCCGCAGCCGCTGGGCCCGATGAAGGCCACCACCTTGCCCTTCGGAATGCCCATGTTGATGTCGTGCAGCGCGTGCTTGTCGCCGTACCAGAGGTTGAGGTTTTTCACCTCCAGCGCCTTGGGCAGCGTCTCCAGCGGCGGGGCCTGGTGGAACGCCGCGTGGGTCTGAACGAAGGTGGTCTTGTTGGCTTGCTCGCTCATGATCGTGCTCGGCATCGGGGCCCGCGGGCGCGGCGGCGGCCGGCCGGCGGGCCGTTCGGGGGGTCGGGGGTCAGACGCTTTCCAGTCCGCGGTACTTCTCGCGCAGGTGGTTGCGCAGCTTGATGGCCGCCAGGTTCAGCACCATGATCAGGATCACCAGCAGCAGCGCGGTGGCGTACACCAGCGGGCGCGCGGCCTCGACGTTGGGGCTCTGGAAGCCGACGTCGTAGATGTGAAAGCCCAGGTGCATGAACTTGCGCTCCAGGTGAATGAACGGAGGGTAACCATCGATCGGCAGCGACGGGGCAAGCTTGACCACCCCGACCAGCATCAGCGGCGCCACCTCGCCGGCAGCGCGCGCCACCGCCAGGATCAGCCCGGTCATCATCGCCGGGCTGGCCATCGGCAGCACGGTGCGGATCAGCGTCTCGGCCTTGGTGGCGCCCAGCGCCAGGCTGCCCTCGCGCACCGAGCGCGGCACGCGCGCCAACCCCTCCTCGGTGGCGACGATGACCACCGGCAGCGTCAGGATCGCCAGCGTCAGCGACGCCCACATCAGGCCCGGCGTGCCGAACGTCGGCGCCGGCAGCGCCTCGGGGTAGAACAGCCGGTCGATGTTGCCGCCCAGCACGTAAACGAAGAAGCCCAGGCCGAACACGCCGTAGACGATCGAGGGCACGCCGGCCAGGTTGTTGACCGAGACACGGATGACGCGGATCAGCGGCCCCTGCTTGGCGTACTCGCGCATGTAAACCGCGGCCATGATGCCGAACGGCGTCACGATCACCGACATCACCAGCACCATCGTGACGGTGCCGAAGATCGCCGGGAAGATGCCGCCCTCGGTGTTGGCCTCGCGCGGGTCGTCGGTGAGGAACTCCCAGAACTTGCGCACGTAGTGCACGATCTTGTCGGCCGTGCTCATGGCGTTGGCCTGGTAGACGTCGGCCACCAGCGCGAGCTTGACCTCGACCGCGCGGCCGTCGGCCACCTCGGCCACCAGCGCGTCGCGGCCGATGTCCTCGCGCAGCTTCTGCAGCCGCTCCTGCAGCCGGGCGAACTCCGCATCCAGCGCGGCGCGCTGCTGCGCCAGCTCGGCTTTGAGCGCGTCGTCCAGCTTGCCCTGCAGCTGGGCCTTGCGCTCGCGCAGGCGCAGCTGCTCGATGCGGTAGTTGACGTCGCCGATGTCGTCCTTCTCGATGCGCAGGATCTCGCGGAACAGCCGCTGCGCGCGCTGCACGCGCGCCTGCAGCTCGCCCCAGGCCTGCGGGCCTTCGGCGACGACCTGATCGCCTTCCTTGACGGCCTTGAGGTGGCCGTAGAAGTTGCCCCACTCGTGGCGCTCCACGGTCAGGATGTCGCGCGGGTAGCTGAATTCGCCCAGCAGCGGGCGCGGGAACCAGCGGAAGTCCTGCCCGGTGAGGTCGCGGTTGCCGAGCTTGATCAGCACCCGCTCGACGAAGGCGTCCTGCGTGTCGATCTTGAAGCCGGCCTCCTGCAGGCGGCGCACCGAGACCTCCTCGGTCTCGCGCAGCTCGCCGATCAGGCGCACCTGCCGGTCGCCGTCGCGGAAGGTGGTCTCCAGCACGGCCTTCGGCCAGAAGTGGGTCAGGCCCTTGGCCGCGGTCATCCACAGCACGAAGAACACCGACAGCACCGCCAGCGCCACGGCGCCGCCGGTCATCCAGATCCACGGTGAACCGGATTTGAGCCAATCTTTCATGATGCAGCGTGTCCTCGGTCGGCGCTCAGATGGTCTGGTAGCGCTGGCGCAGCCGCTGCCGCACCAGTTCGGCGATGGTGTTGACGACGAAGGTGAAGGCAAACAGCACCAGCGCCGACAGGAACAGCAACCGGTAATGCGTCTCGCCGACGCCGGCCTCGGGCATCTCCACCCCGATGTTGGCCGACAGCGTGCGAAAGCCCGTGAAGATGCTGAAGTCCATCACCGCGGTGTTGCCGGTGGCCATCAGCACGATCATCGTCTCGCCCACCGCGCGGCCCAGGCCGATCATGACGGCGGAGAAGATGCCGGGGCTGGCGGTCAGCAGCACCACGCGCGTCAGTGTCTGCCACGGCGTGGCGCCCAGCGCCAGCGAGCCGGTGGTCAGGTGCTTGGGCACCGAGAACACCGCGTCCTCGGCGATCGAGAAGATCGTCGGCGTCACCGCGAAGCCCATCGCGATGCCCACCACCAGCGAGTTGCGCTGCTCGAACTTGATGCCGGCCACGTTGCTGAGCCAGTTCGGCATGTCGCCGCCGAAGAACGCCGCCTCGATCGGGTGGCCGATGGCCAGGCACAGCCACACCTGCACGATCAGCACCGGGATCAGCATCGCCGCCTCCCAGCCCGGCGGCACGCGCAGGCGGATGCCCTCCGGCAGCAGGTGGAACAGCCAAGCCGCGACGAAGAACGTCAGCGGGAAGGTGAAGATCGTCAGCAGCACGCCGGCGAGGTTGTTCTCGACGAACGGCGCCAGCCACAGCCCGGCCAGGAAACCCAGGATCACGGTCGGCAGCGCCTCCATCACCTCGATGGTGGGCTTGACCAGCCCGCGCACCTTTGGCGACATGAAGTAGGCGGTGTAGATCGCGCCCAGCAGCGCCAGTGGCACCGCGACGATCATGGCGTAGAAGGCGGCCTTGAGCGTGCCGAAGGTCAGCGGCGCCAGGCTGAACTTGGGCTCGAAGTCGGCGTTGGCCGCCGACGACTGCCAGACGTACGACGGCTCCTCGTAGCTTTCGTACCAGACCTTCTGCCAAATGGCGTAGAAGGAGACCTCGGGGTAGTCGTTCTCGACGTGCGCGACGTGCAGCCGACCGGCGGCGTCCTCGGCCATGTAGGCGTTGCCGCGCGGCGGATAGCCCAGCCGCACCAGCGGCTGGTCCGACAGCGGTCGCAGGAACAGCAGCCGCTTGGAGGTGGCGAAGTAGCTGCCGAGATGGCCCTTGTCGTCGCCGGCCATGAAGCCCTTGCGGTTGAACTCCGGCTCCAGCACTGTGATCGCGCCGGGCATCGGCTTGAAGTCGCGGATGTGCCTCAGCTTAAAGCGCGTGCCCTCCTCGCGCACCGGGAACCACTGCGAAAGCTGCCCCTGGTCAGTGCCGACGATCAGCGAGTAGCCGCCCGACAGCATCGTCAGCGCGGTGACGCGCTGCCCTTCGGGCGCCAGCATGACCTTTTCCAGCAGCTCCGGCGCGCCCTTGTCGGCGATGCTGTAGCGCCACAGCTCGCGCTCGCCGGCCAGCACGTACATCTCGCGCTGCTTGAATTCCACCAGCACCATGCGGATGTCGGCCGGCGCCGGCTCCACCTGCGCGCTGCGCGTGTCCACCGTCTCGGCGCCGGTGATGGGGTTGCGCTCGATCGAGATGGCGCTCAGCAGCAGGCGCCCGTCCTCGCTGACGCCGGCCAGCGTGGTGCCATCGCTGCCGGACTGCACCGCCAGCTGCACCAGGCGGCGGCCCTGCGGATCCAGCGCGATCGGCGCTTCGCCGGCGGGATATTCGATCTCCGGCTCGATGACGCGGCGCGCCTCGGCGTCGAAGCTGGTCTTGAAGCCGGTCTTGGCGACGACGACGCGGCCGTCCGCCAGCCCGAACGCCACCGTCTTGGAGGCGCGGTCGGACAGCGCGGTGGCGCTGACCTCCACGCCGGCGGGCAGCTCGATGCGGCGCGTGGCGTGCACCTCGCCCTTGAAGAAATCGGCGTAAACGACCTGGCCGTCGGCCTGCACGCGGATCAGCTCCTCCAGCCGCTCGTCGGCCTGCAGCGCCACGACCGGCTGGCGGTCGGGGCCCGGCGCCGGGTACTGGGTGGCGCGGTCGACGGTGGGCGGCAGGAACAGCGGCACCACCACGCTGGCTAGGTAGAAGAAGATGGCCGAGATGGCAACGATGACGCCCAGGCCGCCGGCGGTCATGAAGTGCCGGAACCAGCGGTCGATCCACAGGCGCCGCCCCATCGCGCGGTCGACGCTGGCGGCGGTCAGGCTGCGGGGGGCTTGGGGGGCTTGGGTCGAACTCATGGGATGGGTCTACCGTCGGGGGCGACGGACGCGAACGGGGTCGTCAGGCCGGCAACCGTCACGATACCGCAACGGGCATCGCCGGTCGAAAAAAGCGGCTGGCGGATCATACCGACCCGCCAGCTTCGTCTCCTGGCCAAGCGGGCTCACTTGCCCTGCTGGCGCTGCTGGCGGAAGCGCTCGATGCGCTCGGCCGGACGCCCCTTGGCAAACGAGTCTTTGTTCATCACCCAGACGATGGTGGCCCCGTTGGGGCCGGCGCCGATGTCGGTGAACGAATAGGGCACTTCACCGAAGGCGGCGAAGTCCAGCAGATCCTTCAGCTCGCCGAAGACGTAGTAGCGGCCGTCCTTGAACACCTCGCCGTAGAAGCCCGGCGCGGCGGCCAGCTTGCCGTCGAACACCTGCTCGGGCTGGCTCGGCTGGCCGCTCTTGACGTCGTCGTTGGTGATGGCGAACACCACCGTGCGGCCGCCGGGGCCGGCGCCGATGCGGGTGCGGGTCAGCGGCACCTCGCCGTGCGCCAGGTAGTCCTGGTATAGCTTGAAGGAGCCGAACGCGTAGTAGCGGCCGTCTTCCGGCAGCACGACGTAAAACTCGCGCGCCTGCGCGGACGCTGCCGGCGCCGCCGCGGGGGCGGCAGCCGCAGGCGCGGGAGCCGGCGCGGCGGCGGGTTTGGCCGGCTCGGCCTTGGGGGCCGGCGCCGGCTGGGTCGCGCAGCCCGCCAACAGGGCGGCGGCTGCGGCCGCGCCCATCCAGTGCAGTCGGTTCATGGCTGGGCGCTCCCGATCACTTGGTCAGGTCATCGAGAGCCTTCTTGGCCAGCGTAGCCGGCAGCGGCACGAAGCCGTCCTTGACCACCACCATCTGACCCTGCTGCGACAGCACCATCTTGAAGAACTCGCGCTCCAGCGGCGGCAGCGGCTGGTTGGGCTTCTTGTTGACGTAGATGTACAGGATACGGGCCAGCGGGTAGCTGCCATCGACGGCGTGCTTGGCGTCCGGCTCGACGAACGGCTCACCCTTCTTCTTGGCCAGCGGCAGCGCGCGCACGCCGGAGGTCTTGTAGCCGATGCCGGAGTAGCCGATCGCGTTGAGCTGCGTGGCCACCGACTGCACCACCGAGGCCGAGCCGGGCTGCTCGGCGACGTTGCGCTTGAAGTCGCCCTTGCACAAGGCCACGTCCTTGAAGTAACCGTAGGTGCCCGACACCGAGTTGCGGCTGTACAGCGCGATGTCGCGGTTGGCCCAGTCGCCGGTCAGGCCCAGCTGCCCCCACTTGGTGATGTCGGTCGCGCCGCCGCACTTGCGGGTGCTGGAGAAGATCGCGTCGACTTCCTCGATGCTCAGGCCCTTGATCGGGTTGTCCTTGTGCACGTAGACGGCCAGCGCGTCGATGGCCACCGGCACCGGGGTCGGCTTGTAGCCGTGTTTCTTCTCGAAGCTCTCGATCTCCTTGGCCGTCATCAGGCGGCTCATCGGGCCGAAGTTGGAGGTGCCCTCGGTCAGGGCCGGCGGCGCGGTGGAGGAGCCGGCGCCCTGGATCTGGATGTTGACGTTGGGATACAGACGCTTGAACTCCTCGGCCCACAGCGTCATCAGGTTGTTGAGCGTGTCCGAACCGATGCTCGTGAAGTTGCCCGACACACCGGCGGCCTTCTCGTACCGGGGCAGGGCCGGATCGACCTGCGCGGCCTGCGCCATGACCTGTTGGGCCGTGAAGCCCAGCGTGACGACGCCCATCAGCGCCACGAGTTTCTTGAGTTTCATCTGCATCGCTCCGAAGGTTGGACTCGACCGGCCATCTCCCACGACGACCGCCCGCGCATCCTAGGGCGGCTTTATGACGGTTCTGTGACATCCTCGTCACACGGCGCCGCGGCGGCGCTCTGGTATGCTGAGGCTTGGCAACCCCCCAACGGCACCGCGCGCATGCAAGACGGAACCCTGCTGGCCGCCCTGGACCTCGGCTCCAACAGTTTTCGGCTCGAGATCGGCCGCTACCAAGCCGGCCATATCGAGCGCGTCGAGTATTGGAAAGAAACCGTGCGACTAGGGGCCGGCCTGTCAGAAGACGGCTGGCTAAGCCCCGAGGCCATGGAACGCGGCTGGGCGTGCTTGGAGCGGTTCGGCGAGCGGCTGCGCGGCTTTGACAAGCGCCAGGTGCGCGCGGTGGCCACGCAAACCCTGCGCGAGGCGCGCAACCGGGACGAATTTTTGGTTCGCGCGCAGCAGGTGCTGGGTTTTCCGATCGATGTCATCGGCGGACATGAAGAGGCGCGCTTGATCTACCAAGGCGTCACGCATCTGCTGCCGCAGGCCGACGAGCGGCGCCTGGTGGTGGACATCGGGGGCCGCTCCACCGAGGTGATTCTGGGCCGGGGTTACCGTGCGTTGCGGATGGAGTCGTATCCGCTGGGCAGCGTGGCCTGGTCAACGCGCTACTTTGCCGCTGGACGCGTCAGCGAGCGCAGCTTGCGGCTGGCGGTGGTGGCCGCTCGCGCCGTGCTGGATCAAGCCTTGGACGTGTTCACCCCGGGCAGTTGGGACGCGGTGTATGCCTCCTCCGGCACCGCTGGCGCCCTGGCGGAGATGCTGACGCTGGCGGGCTTTGCCCCCGGCATGATCACCCGAGAAGGTCTGCAATGGTTGGTGGAGCGCATGGTGCGCGCTGGTCATGTGGATGCCTTGCGGCTGGAGGGGCTCAAAGACGATCGCCGCCCGGTGTTGGCCGGCGGGGTGTCGATCATGCTGGCGCTGTTCGAGCTGTTCGACTGGCAGGAGGTGCACCGCGCGCAGGGCGCCCTGCGCCAGGGAGCGCTGGTCGATCTGATCGATCGCGCCAGCGATGCCACCGATGTGCGCGAGCGCACGGTGCGCTGGCTGGCGCAAAAATTTGCAGTGGACGCCGCGCAGGCGGAGCGGGTGCGCGCGACGGCGGTGAGGTTGTTCGAGCAGGTGGCCGCACCCGATCCGCACAACGGTCGCTACTCGCAAAAGCTGGCCTGGGCCGCGCGGCTGCACGAAATCGGCGCGCACATCTCGCACACCGACGCGCACAAGCACGGCGCTTACATCCTGGATCATGTGGACGCGCCGGGCTTTTCATTGCCCGAGCTGCACCGGCTGAGCCTGCTGGTGTTGGGCCAGCGTGGCAAGCTGCGCAAGGTGGAAGAGGCGCTGTCCGACGAACTGTTCGCTAAGCAACTGATGTGCCTGCGGCTGGCGGTGCTGCTGTGCCACGCTCGCAAGGATCCCGCCGTGGAGGCGTTGGCGCTGCGTTTTGTCCCACGAGCGACGTTTCGGCTGTTGGCGGAGCCAGGCTGGGCGCGGCAATTTCCGCAGTCGGCCTGGCTGCTGCAAGAGGAAGCCGCTGCGTGGGAACGCACCCCATGGCGGCTGCAACTGCAGCTGCCCTGACCCCAGGGGCTCTGGTTAGCTTTTTACAGCAATTCAGGGGTTTGCACTGACAGCAGCACGGTCTGCCAGTGGCCGTGCTTCTCGCGCCGGCGCAGCCACCAAACCGCACCCTTGCGCACCGAACATTCACCCGCGCTGATGCCAAGCAAGCGCGCCACCACCTGCCCCAGCGTCGGCTGATGCCCAACCAGCAACACCGGTTGACGCGCATCGGGCCACTGCGCCACGGCCAGCAGCTGATCGGGGCTCGCGCCCGGCGCCAAATCTTCGTGCACGCGGTATTTGCGTCGCAGCGCCAACACCGTCTGCTCGGTGCGCACCGCTGGGCTGCACCAGATGCGGGTGCCTTCGGGCAGCTGTCGATCCAACCAGGCGGCCATGCGCGCCGCCTGTTTTTCGCCTTTGGGCGTCAAACGGCGGGACAAGTCGTTACCCCCGCCTTCATCGGTTTCATCCAAGTCTTCCGCTTCCGCATGCCGCCAGAGAATCAAATCCATCGTTGCTCACCCCCGGGTTCCGTAGCGGGTCATCAGCTGCGTCTGCGCCGACACCAACGCGCTGCGGCTGGTCTTGCCGGCAAGGCTGGAAGCTTTGATGTATTCGCCGTGCGGTTGCAACAGCCAGGCGTCGCGCTGATCCGATCGATACAGGTGCAAGCATTCGTCCATGATGCGCGCACGCAATTGAGGATCCGTCACGGGCCAAGCCAACTCCACGCGGCGCAGCATGTTGCGGTTCATCCAGTCGGCGCTGGACAGCCACAGCTCTTCGTGGTCACCGTAGCGGAAATAAAACACCCGCGAATGCTCCAAAAAGCGGCCCACGATGGAGCGGATGCGCACCCGCTCGGTGTGGCCAGGCACGCCAGCCGGCAAGATGCATGCGCCGCGCACGATGGCGTCGATCTCCACACCGGCCTGCGAAGCCTGCACCAGCGCGCGCGCCAGTGGCTCGTCGGTCAGCGCGTTCATCTTCAAAAGAATTTGCGCGGGCTGGCCGGCTTTGGCCGCAGCGGCGCATGCCTCGATGCGCTCCAGCAAGCCTTTTTGCAAATGAAACGGCGCCATCAGCGCCTTGCGCAGTTTGGGCAGCCGGTTTTGGCTGGCCAGGTGCCCAAAAACCGCATCGACATCCGCCGTCAAATCTTCATCCGCCGTCAAATACGAAAGATCCGTGTAAAGCTTGGCCGTGCTGGGGTTGTAGTTGCCGGTCGAGAGGTGGGCATAGCGCACCAGACGACCGTTTTCGCGCCGCGTCACCAGCAACATTTTGGCATGGGTCTTCAAGCCAACAATGCCGTAAACAACCTGTGCCCCCACCGATTCCAGTCGCTCGGCGTGGTTGATGTTGGCCTCTTCGTCAAAGCGCGCTTTGAGCTCCACCACCGCGGTGACTTCCTTGCCGCGGCGCACGGCTTCGCGCAGCAGCTCGGTCATTTCGCCGCGCGAGCCGGTGCGGTAAATCGTCTGCTTGATCGCCAGCACATCGGGGTCTTCGACCGCCTCGCGCAAAAAAGCCAGCACCGCATCAAAACTCTCGTAGGGCTGGTGAATCAGCACGTCCCCTTGCTTGAGCCGCTCGAAGAACGACTGCCCCGGCGTTAGCCCCACCGGCCAGCCTGGCGAGAAGCGCTCAAAGCGCAACGCCGGGGCGTCGATCAAGTCAATAAGCTGGTTGAGCCGCACGAGATTGACCGGCCCCGGCACGCGATAGAGGCTTTCCGGCGGCAGCTCGAACTGCTCCAGCAAAAAGTTAGCCAAAAAGTCCGAGCAGCCGGCCGAGACCTCCAGCCGCAGCGCCTGACCGAAGTGACGCTGCTGCAGCCCCAGCCGCAACGCGGTGCGCAGGTTCTTGACCTCCTCCTCGTCCAGCGCAAGGTCGGAATGACGCGTGACGCGAAACTGCGAAAACTCCAGCACCGTGCGGCCAGGAAACAGATCCGGCAGATGCGCGCGGATAATGCTGGAGATCGATACAAAATGCTGCTGGCGCGAGCCTTGGGCGCTAGGCATCAACACAAAGCGCTTCAGCGCCCGCGGCACTTTGACGATGGCGATTTCATGCTCGCGACCAAACGCGTCGCGCCCCCCGAGCCGCACGATGAAGTTGAGCGACTTGTTGGCCACTTGCGGAAACGGGTGCGCCGGATCCAACGCCACCGGCAACAACAGCGGCTGCACCTCGTGAACAAAATAATCGCGCACCCAGCGGCGTTGATGGGGATTGCGCTCGCCATGCGTGATGATGCGGATGCCGCGTTTTTCCAGCGCAGGCAACAGCTCGTCGTTGTAAATGGCGTATTGGCGATCGACCAAGGCATGGATGCGCTGCGTCAGCGCGTGATAAGTTTCCACCGTGGCCGCGCCGCGTTGTTCCCCCGCCAAGCGCGCGGCGTGGTGCGGCGCAAAACGCACTTCGAAAAATTCGTCCAGGTTGGACGACACAATGGCCAAGTAGCGCAGCCGCTCCAGCAACGGCACATCACGCCGGCATGCCCAGTCAAGCACGCGCTCGTTGAAGGCCAGGATGCTTTGGTCGCGATCGAGAAAAGCGTGGCGGAAGATGGGGGTGGCGGTCATGGTGCAGGCACAACAAACAGGCCGCATGCAGGACGCGGCAAGGAAAAAACCGGGTTTCGCGCCTGCTTGTGCATTTTAAGACGGCTTGGTGACCGTTGCCCCCGACGGAGCCGGCGCCGTTTGGGTCTGCGCCAGCGGCACAGTGGGATGCGCCCAGTGCACCAACTCCAGGCGGCCATCGCGGTGCTCCACCAAGGCGCTTAGACTTTCGACCCAGTCGCCGTCGTTGCAATACAACACCCCGTCGATCACGCGGATCTGCGGACGGTGAATGTGGCCGCAGATGACGCCGTCCAAGCCTCGGCGGCGCGCTTCGTGGGCCAGCGCCTGCTCAAACCGAGTGATGAAATTGACCGCCGACTTGACCCGATGCTTCAGGTATTGCGACAGCGACCAATACGGCAGGCCCAAGCGCGCGCGCAGGGAATTGAGATGACGGTTCAGACGCAGCGCCCACTCGTAGAGCGTATCGCCAAGGTAGGCCAACCACCGGGCATATTGCACCACGCCGTCATACAGATCGCCGTGCGTCACCCAAAGCCGGCGGCCGTCGGCGGTGACGTGCACCGCCTCGGCCACCACATCCACGCCGCCAAACTGATGATCAACGAAGTGCCGCGCAAACTCGTCGTGGTTGCCGGGTATGTAAATCACGTGGCAGCCTTTGCGTGCACGCCGCAGGATTTTTTGCACCACATCGTTGTGGCTTTGCGGCCAATACCAGCGGCGGCGCAGCTGCCAGCCATCGATGATGTCGCCGACCAAATACAGCCGGTCGCTGGGATGCGCCTTGAGGAACGCCAGCAACGCTTTGGCTTGACATCCCGGCGTGCCCAGATGCACATCGGAGATGAAGACCGCTCGCAAACGCTCGCCACTGCGCGGCAGGCCGTCCTCGTCATCCCAGGCAGCAGGCAACGGGGGCTGAGGGGCGGCTGCTGCCATTCGCTTGGCTGCCCCGGCCCACCAGGCGCGCACCATTATGCCCCCAGCAGGTGACGGCGGTAGCGCGGCGGCAGGTCGGCCAACCGCATCATCATCGGCAAGTCGGCGGTGTTGAAGTCCGGATCCCAGGCCGGCGCGCCCAGCACCTTGGCGCCCAGCCGCAGGTAGCCCTTGACCAGCGCCGGCGGCTCCACCGGCAGGGTGTCGTCCAGCTCGTGCACCGGCAGCGGCAGCCGCGGCGTAACGTGGAACTCCACCGGCGCCAGATGGCGCTCGCGCACCTGGCGCCAGATGCTGGCCGCGGCGTGGCCGCCGCCGGCCATGCCGTGCGGACCCTCGTAGTGCATCGGGATGCTGGCGCAGCCGATCATCACGTCCAGCCGGTTGCGCACCATGAAGTCTGCCAGCGCCCCCCAAAGCGCCATGATCACGCCGCCGTGGCGGTGCTGCGGGTGCACGCAGGAGCGGCCCAGCTCCACCATCTGCTCGCGCAGGGCGCGCAGGCGCGTCAGGTCGAACTCGGTGTCGCTGTAGAAGCAGCCGACGCGCTTGGCCTGCGCGGGGGTCAGCACGCGGTAGGTGCCGATCACCTCGCCGCTGCCCGCTTCGCGAACCAGCAAGTGCTCACAATAATCGTCGAACAGATCCACGTCATGACCGGGCAGTGGGGTACGTAGGCGCGCGCCCATCTCCTCGGCAAACACCTGATACCTTAAGCGCTGGGCGGCGCGGACTTCGTCGAGGTGGCGCGCCCAGACCACTTCCAACGGGGCTGCCGGGGTTGCGGCCCGCTCAGTCGGGCGCGCTGGAAGCAACCTCCCGGCCAAGCGGCCCGGGGGGGTCTGGCCCCCCACTAAAGTGGTTAAGTGCAGCGTCGGGATCGGCAACTCTTTCATCGGGCGATTTCTCCGCTTCAGGGCACAGGCGGCGTCGGCAAGACCCGCTGACAGGGCATTGTTGGAAGCCGCCATGACGCCGCGTTGGCGGTTCCGTGTCAATCGCGTGACGCGTGCGGCAAGCGGCAGCGCTTCATGCGGCTGTCATGCAAACGCGTCAGAGTGCGGGCTCGATGCCGGCGGGTTTTTTTTGGTTGGTGGCGGCGCAGTTTTTTTCAGGACTGGCCGACCACGCGGTGCTGATCGTCGCGATTGCGTATTTGCAAGAGCAACGCCACCCGCTTTGGTGGGCGCCGCTGCTGAAACTGGTGTTCACCTGGAGCTATGTGCTGCTGGCGCCGATCGCAGGGGCATGGGCCGATGCGGTGCGCAAAAACGTGCTGATGGGCCGCATGAATGCCTTGAAAGCGCTGGCGGTGGCAGGTCTGGTGGCTGGCCTGCATCCACTAGTGGCGTTCGCGATGCTCGGCCTGGGCGCGGCGCTGTATGCGCCAGCCAAATATGGCTGGATCACCGAATCAACCCCTGGGCGCGACCTGGTGGCCGCCAACGGCTGGGTGGAAGTGTCGGTGGTGCTGTCGGTGCTGCTGGGCACCGCGTTGGGCGGATGGTGGGTTTCGCCGGCTTGGCAAGCGCCGCAAGCCGCGGCTTGGCTGGGGCTGCCGCCGTGGCTGCCGCCGACCGCGTTGCTGCCTGCCTTTGCCGCCGTTTTGACCTTGTATGTGCTGGCGGCCTGGTGCAACCGCCGCATCCCGTCACGGCCGGTTCGGCGCGGCCTGCCCGCGCGAGAATGGCCTGCGCTTTGGCCCCGGTTTTGGCGCGACAACCTGCGCCTGTGGCGCGATCCGCTTGGGGGGCTATCGCTGGCCGTGACCACATGGTTCTGGGGGTTTGGCGCGCTGATGCAAATCGCGGTGCTGCGCTGGGCCGAACTGCAACTCGATCTGGCGCTGTCCCAGGCTGCCTACCTGCAAGCCACCGTGGCGTTGGGGGTGGTCGCGGGCGCAGCTTGGGCCGCCCGTAAGGTGGAGCTGCGCCGGGCCTGGCGCGTGCTGCCGCTGGGCGTGGCGCTGGGCGCGCTGCTGGCGGTGGCGGTGCACACGCGCGAGCTGGAGCTCGCGGTGCTGGGGCTGCTGGTCATCGGCGCGCTGGGCGGGATGCTGGTGGTGCCGATGAACGCGCTGCTGCAATACCGAGGCCATCGGCTGCTGCAGCCGGGGCAGTCGATCGCCATCCAGGGCTTCAACGAAAATGCCAGCGTCCTCGTGATGCTGGGCGCGTTGGCTTGGGCGATGCGCGCCGACTGGCCGCTGGTGCCGCTGCTGTCGGCGCTCGGGGTGACGATGGCGCTGGGACTGGCGCTGCTGTGGGGTCTCACGCGCCGGTGGCGGGCAGACCGTCCCACCACGGCGACGACTTGACCACCGCCGGCCCAGCAGCGTGCGCCGCCAGCAGCCGCAACCAAATCGACTCCACCTGCTCGACAATGCGCCCCCAGCCCAAGTGCTGCACCGCATGCACGGCGCCACCTTGCAAGCGCTGCAACAACGCATCGTCACCCGCCACCGCGCGCGCACATTGCAGGTAAGCCTGCGCATCGCCCACCGGAGCCAGCAGACCGCTTTCGCCATGGCGCACCACCTCGGCCGCGGCCGCGTAGTCAAACGCCAGCACCGGCAGCCCGCTGGCCAGGGCCTCCAGCGTCACGTTGCCAAAAGTCTCCGTCAAGCTCGGAAACGCCAGCAAATCGCCGTTGGCATACGCTTGCGCCAGCGCCGAGCCGTGCAACGCACCCAGCAGCACCGCCTGCGGGCAACGCTGCGCCAGCCAGCCGCGCTGCGGGCCGTCGCCCACCACCACCAGGCGCCAGCGGGGCTGCACCGCAAGCATCGCCTCAAACGTTGAGGCCAAGAGTTCAAGATTTTTTTCCGGCGCCAGCCGTCCGACGTACAACAACACGCGCTCGTCGGGCCCCACCCCCCAAACCGCGCGCAACGCCGGGTTGCGCAGCGCGGGGGTGAAACGATCGACATCCACGCCGCGCTGCACAACGATGAGCCGCTCAAACCCCGCAGCGCGCAACTGCTGGCGCAAACCCTCTGTGGGCACCAGCGTGCAGTCGGCGTGGTTGTGAAAGCGCCGCAGGTAAGCCTGCACCGAACGGCGCAGCCAGCCCACGCCGTAATGCTCGCTGTAAGCGTCGAAGTTGGTGCGAAAATCCGAGCTCACCGGCAGCTGCAGCTTGCGCGCGGTGCGCAGCGCCGACCAGCCCAATGGCCCCTCGGTGGCGATGTGCACGATATCCGGACGGCGACGCATCCACAGCGCTTGCAGCGCGCGCTGCGCCGGCAGACCCATGCGTAACTGCGGGTAACGCGGAATGGGCAAGCCGCGTGTCAGCACCTGCTCCAGACCCAAGCGGCTGCCGTCGCGGTCGTAGGCGTCGCTGTCTTGGCGCGGGCGCACCACCTGCACGTGGTGGTCGCGCAGCTGCAGCCCGCGCACCAGCCGCTCCACCGTGGTGGCCACACCGTTGACCTCGGGCGGAAAGGTTTCAGTGACCACCGAAACACGCAGCAGCGTGCGGCGGGGCGGGAAATTTTCAACCGTCAGGCGCGCATCCATGCCGCACAGCATCGGCCGCGCTTGCGACAAGCGTGTGACATCGACGTCTTAGCGTTCATGTGTCACGGCGATGTCACACGATGTCGCGAGCATGACGTGGACCGGATCCCCGCCGCCGCGAGGCTGCGGCGACCGAGCGGACGTCCGGCCACCCTTCCAACCCCTCTGACCCTTTGCTGGATAAGGCTGCCCGATGATGCTGCAACGTTTTTTGCACACCCTGCGCGAGCAGCGCTGGGATGACCACCGCTACTACCACCAAAGCCGCATCAACCAGACGCTGCACCTGATCAGCGCCATCAGCTTTGTGGTGGCCTATGTATGGCTGTTCCATGACCCGGCCACCGCCGCGCTGATCGCGTGGGGCGTCTCGATGGTGACGCGCCAATCCGGCCACTTCTTCTTTGAGCCCAAAGGCTACGACCACGTCAACCAGGTGACGCACGAATACAAGGAAGCGGTCAAGGTCGGCTACAACCTGAAGCGTAAGGTGGTGCTGATGACGGTGTGGGCGGCCTCGCCGCTGCTGCTGGTGTGGGATCCGACGGCGTTCGGGTGGCTGGAGCCGCATGAAGACTGGCGCGGCTTCTGGCACAACGTCGGCTGGCTGTGGTTGGCGATTGGCGTCGGCGGGCTGCTGGTGCGCGTGCTGCAGTTGTGGGTCGAGCGCGATCTCTACACTGGCGTGGTTTGGGTCACCAAGATCCTCACCGACCCGTTTCACGACATCAAGCTCTACCACCGCGCGCCGCTTTATTTGCTGCGCGGTCAGCTGCTCGACCCGGGTCATCCGCGCGCCGGTTGACGGCGGCAACCTAGCCCGTTCGCGGCTCGCGCGCCAAGGCTCGCTGCTTCGGCGACAACAGCCTGCAGCGCTGGGGTCGCCCGCACGGGCCGGGCAGCCCAAGCCTTAGCGGGCAGCCGCGGCGTCAGGCGGCGCCCCCGCGCCGTGCTGCTTTCTTCCGCGCCACCACGCTTGCAGCGTCTCGCGCAGCAGGCCGCGGCGAAGGCGGCGGGCCCACGCCTCGGGCGGCAGCGTCTCGTCGCGCCACCACCAGCCGTCGGCCTGCATGCGCCGGCAGGCGGCGAGAAACCGCTGCAGCGTCTCCTCGAACACTGATTCCTCCAGCGCGATCGGAAAGATCAGCCGCCCGGTGCCGACCCAGCTCAGCGCCAGTCCCGCGTCGCGCAGGTAGTACTGCAGCAGCCAGTGGTAGCGCCCCGGCTGGGTGTAGAGCACCGTCCAGATCGACGACAGCGCCGCCACCCGCACCGGCACCCCCGCGGCCTGCAGCGCCGCGTTGAAGCGCCGCTCGCGCGCGCGCCAGCGCTCCTCCAGCCCGTCGTAGGCGGCGCGCACCTCCGGCCGATCCAGCGCGCGCAGGAAGGCGTTCATCGCCCCCATGACGTAGGGGTGGGCGTTGAAGGTGCCGCGCGCGAAGCACAGGTCGGCCGGGCGCTCGGGGCGAAAGCGCTCCATCCAGCGCCGTTTGCCGCAGACCACGCCGACCGGCAGGCCGCCGCCCAGCGTCTTGCCGTAGCAGACCAGGTCGGCCTGCACGCCAAAATACGCTTGCGCGCCGCCCGGCGCCAGGCGAAAGCCGACGAACACCTCGTCGAAGATCAGTGCGATGCCGGCCTCGGTGCAGACCTCGCGCAGGCGCTGCAGCCAGCGCGCGTAGGCGTCGCGGTCAAAGGCCGCCGCGCGCGCGCCGCTGACCAGCGTGGAGTCGCTCGGCGCGGCGCGGTTGGGGTGCAACGCCTGCAGCGGGTTGACCAGCACGCAGGCGATGTCGCGCCGCGTGCGCAGCACCTCCAGCGTCGCCTCGCTCAGGTCCGCCAGCGTGTAGGTCTCGCGCGGCGGCAGCGGGTTGCCGGGGCCGGGCTGCACGTCCTCCCACCAGCCGTGGTAGGCGCCCGCAAACCGCACGACGTAGCGCCGCCCGGTGTGGTAGCGCGCCAGCCGCACGGCCTGCATCACCGCTTCGGTGCCGGACATGTGAAACGTCACGTCGTCCATGCCGCTCAAGGCCTTCAGGCGCGCGACGTTGTCGGCCACGCACGGGTGCAGGCCGCCCAGCACCGGCCCCAGCGCCGCGCCGAGGCGCGCACCCTCCTCCATCGTGCCCTTGTAGAAGTCCAGCCCCAGCATGTTGACGCCGTAGGAGCCGGTCAGGTCGAGGAAGCGGTTGCCATCGAGGTCGATCAGCCAGGGGCCGTCGTTGCGCGCCCAGAAGGCGCCCACCGGCAGCTCGCGCGCGAGCTGCGCGAACGGATACGGCACACGGTAGCGCCCGGTCAGGCGCAGGTCCGGCATGCCTTCGCGCGCCTGCGCGGTCAGCGCCAGCGTCTGCGGCGCAGCTGTGCGCAGTCGCTGCGACAGCGCCTGCCAGCCCTGCAGACGCGCCTGCAGCACGTCGGCCGGCGCGCCGTCCAGCGCGAACGCCTGCGGTGCCTGCAGCGCGTAGCCGGGCAGCCAGCGGGCCACGCGCTTGGCCATGCGCGGGTGCCCCGCAAGCGACGGCGCCTTGGCGCGCGACAGACGCAGCCGCCGCCAGCCCCACGGCGCGGCCGCCAGCGCCGCGGCGGCCCCCCACCAGACCGGTTCGAGCATCGGTGTCACCATTCCTTCAACGCGTTGCGCGACAGTTCTACGTATGCCCTTTGACACGCCTGTGAAATCGCAGCCCGCGCGGGCCGGCTGGCGCGCCTGGCGCGACCGCGTGCTGCAACACGAGCCGCTCAACTTTGCGCTGACCAACCACGTGCCGCGCGTGGCGCTGACCCTGCTGATGGGGCGGCTGAGCCGCATCGAGAACCGAACCTTCACGCGGCTGGCGCTGGCGGTGTGGCGGCTGTTTGCGGACCTGGACCTGAGCGAGGCCGCCCCGGCCGACTACCGCAGCCTGCGCGACGTCTTCACGCGCGCGCTGCGCGACGGCGCGCGCCCCTTCGACCCCGACCCGGACGTGCTGTGCAGCCCGTGCGACGCCATCGTCGGCGCCTGCGGCGACGTGCACGGCACCACCGTCTGGCAGGCCAAGGGCATGCCCTATCGGCTGGAGGATCTGATCGGCCCCGAGGCCGCCGCCGTGCACGCCAACGGGCGCTTCGTCACGCTGCGGCTGACCTCGACGATGTACCACCGCTTCCACGCCCCGGCCGACCTGCACGTGCGGCGCGTGCGCTACGTCAGCGGCGACGTCTTCAACGTCAACCCCCCGGCGCTGCGGCGTATCCCGGGGCTGTTCTGCCGCAACGAGCGCGCGCTGATCGAGGCGACGCTGCCGGACGGCAGCCCGATCGCGCTGGTGCCGGTGGCGGCGATCCTGGTGGCCAGCATCCGGCTGCACTTCCTCGACGTCACGCTGCACCTGCGCTGGCGCGGCCCGCACGAGCTGCCGTGCGACGCGAGCTTAAGCCGCGGGCAGGAGATGGGCTGGTTCGAGCACGGCTCGACCCTCATCCTGTTCGTGCCGGCACACTGGCGGCTGGCCGACGGCATCGAGCCGGGCGGCACGATCCGCGCCGGGCAGGCGCTGTGGCGGCGCGCGGACTGAACCGAGCCAGCGCGCGGCGGTCTATCATCGCAAAGCCTACCCTTGAGCGCGCTTGCCATGTTCGGACGTCATCGCCCCGTGCACATCGGCCTGTCGGCCCGCATTTTCCATCCCGAAGCCGGCGGCACCGGCCTGCGCACCAAGACGCTGCAGGTGCTGGAACAGTCGGTGGCGCAGTGGGCCGCCTCGCGCGACACGCTGGTGTTGATGATCCCGTCGGTATTGCAAGATGGCGCGCTGCAGCGCAGCAGCATTCGGGTGCGCGATTACGCGCAGTATCTGGATGGCTTGATTCTGCAGGGCGGCGCCGACGTCAGCCCACGCGCCTACGGCGAGGAGCCGCTCAAGCCCGAGTGGGCCGGCGACCCGGTGCGCGACGCCTACGAGCTGGAGCTGGTGCACGAGTTCCTCGAGGCCGGCAAGCCGATCCTGGGCATCTGCCGCGGCATGCAGTTGATCAACGTGGCCTTCGGCGGCAGCCTTTATCAAGACATCGCTGCGCTGGTGCCGCACGCGATTGCACATGAAACCGCCGATTACGACCGCCACCGCCACGAAGTGCAGCTGGCCCCTGGGGGCTGGCTGGAGCGCTGGAACGGGGCGCTGCCGGGGCGCATGGTGGCCTCGATTCATCACCAGGCGATCAAGCGGCTGGGCCGCGACTTGGCGGTTGAGGCCACCGCGCCCGATGGTTTGATTGAAGCGATTCGCTATCAAGGCCGCCCATTTGTGTTCGGGGTGCAGTGGCACCCCGAATTTCACCGCCTGGACGATGAGGCGATGCTGGATCCCACCCCGATGCTGGAGGCGTTTTTGGCCGCCGCGCGGCGCTAGCGCGCGCAGTCCGTGGTTGCGGGGAAAACGCATCCCCGCCGCCCGAGCTAGGCCGCCGCTGCCAACGCCGGATGCGACAGAGCGGCTTGCGCCAACGCCTCCGCCCAGCGCTCGGCGTCCTCGGCGCGGCGCGCCTCCACCATCACGCGCAGCACCGGCTCGGTGCCGCTGGCGCGAATCAGCACGCGGCCACTGGAGCCCAGCGCCGCCTCGGCCTCGCGCTGCGCCTGCTGCAGCGCGGCGTTGGCGCGCCAGTCCGCGCCCGGCGCCAGCCGCACGTTGCGCAGCACCTGCGGAAAGCGCTCCACGCCGCGCAGCACCTCCGCCAGCGTGCGCTGCTGGCGCAGGCACGCCTGCAGCACCTGCAGCGCCGAGACAATGCCGTCGCCGGTGGTTTGTTTATCCAGAATGATCAGGTGGCCGGAACCCTCCCCGCCCAGCAGCCAGTGGTGGCGGTGCAGCTCCTCCAGCACGTAGCGGTCGCCGACCTTGGCGCGCACCAGCCGCACGCCGCGCGCGGCCAGCGCCTGCTCGATCGCCATGTTGGTCATCAGCGTGCCGACCACGCCCGGCAGCACCTCGTCGCGGCCGAGGCGGTCGTCCGCCAGCACGTACAGCAGCTCGTCGCCGTCGTAGAGGCGGCCGCTGGCGTCCACCATCTGCAGCCGGTCGGCGTCGCCGTCCAGCGCGATGCCGAGGTCGGCCTCGTGCGCGCGCACCGCAGCGATCAGCGTCTGCGGATGCGTAGCCCCGACGCCGTCGTTGATGTTGCGGCCGTTGGGGCTGCAGCCGATCGGCACCACGTCGGCGCCGAGCTCGTGGAACACCGCCGGCGCGATCTGGTAGGCCGCGCCGTGCGCCGCATCGACCACGATCTTGAGCCCGCGCAGGCTGAGGTCCGGGGCAAAGGTGCTCTTGCAGAACTCGATGTAGCGCCCGGCGGCGTCGTTCAGCCGCCGCGCCGCGCCGAGCGCCGCCGACTCCACCCACGCCGGCGGCTGCGCCAGCGCCGCCTCCACCGCCAGCTCCCACTCGTCGGGCAGCTTGGTGCCGTGGGCGCTGAAGAACTTGATGCCGTTGTCCGGGTAGGGGTTGTGGCTGGCGCTGATGACGACGCCGAGGCTCGCCCGCTGCGCGCGCGTCAGGTACGCCACCGCCGGCGTCGGCACCGGCCCGAGCAGCACCACGTCCACCCCGGCGGAGGCAAAGCCCGACTCCAGCGCCGACTCGAGCATGTAGCCGGAGATGCGCGTGTCCTTGCCGATCAGCACCGTGGGCCGCGCCTCGGTGCGCCTGAGCACCTGGCCGACCGCGTGCGCCAGCCGCAGCGCAAAGTCCGGCGTGATCGGCGGATGCCCCACCGTGCCGCGGATGCCATCGGTGCCGAAGTACTGTCGTGTCGTCATGCGTCCTCCCTGTCGCTTTCCCTTTCGTTCAACGCCATCCAGACCTGCAGCGCCTGCACGGTGGCGGCGACGTCGTGCACGCGCACGATGCGCGCGCCGCGCTGCACCGCGAGCATGGCCGCGGCGACGCTCGCCCCCAGCCGCTCGGCGGCCACCGCCACGCCGGTGAGGCGCCCCAGCGTGGACTTGCGCGACCAGCCGGCCAGCAGCGGCCAGCCGAGCGCCAGCAGCTCGCGCTGGCGGGCGAGCAAATCGAGGTTTTGCTCCACCGTCTTGCCAAAGCCGATGCCGTAGTCCAGCACGATGCGCTCAGCCGCCACGCCGCGCGCCAGCAGCGCTTGCGCCCGCGCGGCAAGGAATTCACGCACCTGCGGCACCGCGTCGCCCTGCATCGGCTGCACCTGCATGTCCTGCGGCTGGCGGTGCATGTGCATCAGCACCACGCCGCAGGCCGGGTCCTGCGCCACCACGTCCTCGGCGCTGCGGCCATCCGCGCCCGTGCGCCGCAGCGCCCAAACGTCGTTGACGATGTCGGCCCCCAGCGCCAGGCACTCGGCCATCACCTCGGGCTTGGAGGTGTCGATGCTGATCGGCACGCCCCAGCGCACCGCCTCGCGCACCACCGGAGCGACGCGCGCCAGCTCCTCCTCGAGCGGCACCGGCGGCGCGCCGGGTCGGGTCGATTCGCCACCGATGTCGAGGATGTCGGCTCCCTCCCTCAGCAGCGCCTCGGCGTGGCGCAGGGCGCTGGCCGTGTCCGCATGGACGCCGCCGTCGGAAAACGAGTCCGGCGTGACGTTGACGATGCCCATCACGCGCGGGCGGGCAAGGTCAATCCAGAAACGTCGGGTGCGCCAAGCGGGAGCGTGAGGAACGTGCATACCCCGCTATTGTGCCGAACCGTCGGGCTGCAACCTCCAACTGGGAACCGTGCCGAATCACGAGGCCCGACCGCAACGGCGCACCGACGCCAATGGTTCGGATCAAGCCGCCGTCGGAGCCTGCGGGGCCGTTTCGTTTTGGCCCACCACCGGAGCTGCTCCGCCCCCTTGACCGCCGCCAGAGGAAGGGTTGGGCGGCGTGATGTCCTTCGGGGGCCGCGGCGGACGCCCCGCCATGATGTCGTCAATCTGGTCGGCGTCCAACGTTTCCCATTCCAGCAACGCCTGCGCCAAGGCGTGCATTTTGTCTTTGTTTTCTTCGATCAGCCGCCGGGCCAGCGCGTACTGCTCGTCGATGATGCGGCGCACCTCGGCATCGACCTGCCGCATGGTCTCTTCGCTGATGTTGGTGGTCTTGGTGATCGAGCGGCCGAGGAACACCTCACCCTCGTTTTCGGCATAGACCATCGGCCCGAGCTTCTCGGACATGCCGTAGCGCATCACCATGTCGCGCGCGATTTGCGTGGCGCGCTCGAAGTCGTTGCTCGCCCCGGTGGTCATCTGGTTCATGAAGACCTCCTCGGCGATGCGGCCGCCGAACAGCATCGCGATCTGGTTCAGCATGTATTCCTTGTCGTAGGAATACCGGTCGCGTTCGGGCAAGCTCATCGTCACGCCCAGCGCCCGCCCGCGCGGGATGATCGTGACCTTGTGCACTGGGTCGCACTTGGGCAGCAGCTTGCCGATCAGCGCATGGCCGGCCTCGTGGTAGGCGGTGTTGCGCCGCTCTTCCTCCGGCATGACCATGCTCTTGCGCTCCGGGCCCATCAGGATCTTGTCCTTGGCCTTCTCGAAGTCCTGCATCTCGACGACGCGGGCGTTGCGCCGCGCCGCCATCAGCGCCGCCTCGTTGCACAGGTTGGCCAGGTCCGCCCCGCTCATGCCCGGGGTGCCGCGCGCGATCACCTCGGCGCTGACATCCGGGCCGATCGGGATCTTGCGCATGTGCACTTTCAGGATCTGCTCCCGCCCGCGGATGTCCGGCAGCGTCACATACACCTGCCGGTCGAAGCGACCCGGGCGCAGCAGCGCGGCGTCCAGAATGTCGGGCCGGTTGGTGGCGGCAATCACGATGACGCCGAGGTTGGTCTCGAAGCCGTCCATCTCCACCAGCATCTGGTTGAGCGTCTGCTCGCGCTCGTCGTTGCCGCCGCCCAAGCCGGCACCGCGCTGGCGCCCCACCGCGTCGATCTCGTCGATGAAGATGATGCAGGGCGCGTTCTTCTTGGCCTGCTCGAACATGTCGCGCACGCGCGCCGCGCCCACGCCGACGAACATCTCGACAAAGTCCGAGCCAGAAATGCTGAAGAACGGCACCTTAGCCTCGCCGGCGATCGCCTTGGCCAGCAGCGTCTTGCCGGTGCCGGGCGGCCCCACCAGCAGCAGCCCGCGCGGAATGCGCCCGCCGAGCTTCTGGAACTTCTGCGGATCCTTCAGGAAGTCGACCAGCTCCTTGACCTCTTCCTTGGCCTCGTCGCAGCCGGCCACGTCGGCGAACGTGACCGTGTTGGCCGACTCGTCCAGCATGCGCGCCTTGCTCTTGCCGAAGCTGAACGCGCCGCCGCGGCCGCCCTGCATCTGGCGCATGAAGTAGATCCACACGCCGATCAGCAGCAGCATCGGCCCCCAGCTGACCAGCAGCGTCATCAGCAGCGAGCCTTCCTCGCGCGGGCGCACGTCGAACTTGACGTCGTTGGCGATCAGGTCACCGATCAGGCCGCGGTCAAGGTAGGTGGCGTTGGTGCGGATGCGGCGGTCGTCGGTGGTGACGGCGATGATCTCGGTGCCGCTGGAGCCTTCCTGGATCGTGGCGCTCTTGATGCGCTGCGCCTTGACCTCGTTGAGGAAGTCGGAGTACGCCATGTAGCCGGCGCCGGTGGTGGCACGACCATCGAATTGCTTGAAGACCGTGAACAGCACCATGGCGATCACCATCCAGATCGCCACTTTCGAGATCCACTGGTTGTTGTTCAACGAAGGCTCCTGCTCAACCCAGACGCCCAAGGGGCGCGACACTGCTGCATGTGAGGCCCATTGTAGGCGTTCTCAAGCGCACCACGCCGCCTTTGATGCGAAACCCTGGCTATCGCGCGGATAGCGTAGCGCCAACGGGCCTCAAGCTCTCAGACCGCGGGCGACGAGGAAGGTTTCCGCCGACTGGGGCCGCGACGCTTTCGGCTTGTGCGCCTTGACGGTCTGAAAGTGCTGGCGCAGCAGCCGCACCGCGGCGTCGTAGGCGCCGCCGTGGAACACCTTGACCACCAGCGCCCCGTCGGGCTTGAGGTGCCGCAGCGCGAAGTCCGCCGCCAGCTCCACCAGGTGCTCGATGCGCGCCGCATCCACCTCCTCGATGCCGCTCAGGTTCGGCGCCATGTCCGACACCACGAGGTCCACCGCGCGTTCGGGCGCCGCCCCCAGCGCCGCGCGCAGCGCAGCCTGCAGCGCCTGCAGCGTCGCTTCCTCGCGGAAGTCGCCCTGCAGCAGGTGCACGCCATCGATCGGCTCCACCGGCAACAGGTCCACGCCGACGATCACCCCGCGCACGCGCGGCCGCCCGTCCGGCCCCGGCTGCGTGCCGAGGCGGCGGCGCAGGTACTGGCTCCACGCCCCCGGCGCGCAGCCCAGATCGACGATGACCTGCCCGGGCCGCACGAGGTGGAACGCCTCGTCGAGCTCCTGCAGCTTGTAGGCCGCGCGCGCGCGGTAGCCCTCCTGCTGCGCGCGCCGCACCCACGGGTCGGTAACGTGCTGCTGGAACCAGGCCTTGTCGACCTTCTTGCTTTTCGTGCGGACCTTGACCATGGCCCGCACTATATCGGCCACGCACCGCCCGCGGGATAATCGCCCCATGCCTGCCCTGAACCTGACACCTGCCGAGCGCGCCGCCCACCGTGGCGCGGCCCACCACCTCGAGCCAGTCGCGATGATCGGCGCCGGCGGCCTGACCGATGCCGTCGTCGCCGAAATCGACGCGGCGCTCAAGGCGCACGGCCTCATCAAGGTGCGCGCGCTGGCGGGCGACCGCGCCCAGCGTGAGGCGTGGCTGGCCGAGCTGGCCGAGCGGCTCCACGCCGCCCCGGTGCAGCACATCGGCAAGCTGCTGGTGCTGTGGCGCCCCAAGCCGGCCAAGGAGAAGGCCGCCGACCCGCAGCGCAAGCCCGGCCCGCGCGAATTCAAGGTCATCAAGCCGGCCAAGCAACCGGGGCGCCGGCCTGATATCAAGACCGTGCGGGTGCTGGGCAACCAGCGCCTGACGCCGGGCGGCCTGGTCAAGAAGGCCAAGAAGCGCCAGAAGAGCGCGAAGAAGGCCGCCGCGGCCCGCAGCGGCTGAAGCGCCCGGTGCGCCGCCGCCCCTGCGGCGCGCGCGGGCGCGCCAGCCGTGGCATGCTTGCGGGCATGAACACCCGCACCGACCCTTCCCTGCTTGCCAACCCGCTGCTGGACTTTGACGGCCTGCCGCGCTTCGACGCCGTGCGGCCCGAGCATGTCGAGCCGGCGCTCGAGGCGTTGCTGCACGACGCCGAGGCGGCGCTGGCGCGCGCCACCGCGCCTGACTTTCCCGCCGACTGGCGCGAACTGGCGCGCACGCTGGACGTGGCCACCGAGCGGCTCGAGCGCGCCTGGGGCGTGGTCGGCCACCTCAACGCCGTGGCCGACACGCCCGCGCTGCGCGCCGCCTACAACGCGCTGCTGCCGCGCGTCACCGAATTCTGGACGCGGCTGGGCGCCGACGAGGCGCTCTACGCCAAGTACAAGGCGCTGGACGAGGCGGCGCTGGACGCCGTGCAGCGGCGCGCGCGCGAACTGGCGCTGCAGGGCTTCGTGCTCGGCGGCGCCGAGCTGCAGGGCGAGGCCAAGACGCGCTTTGCCGCCATCCAGGAGCGGCAGGCGGAGCTTTCGCAGAAGTTCAGCGAGAACGCGCTGGACGCCACCGACGCCTGGACCTACGACGCCAGCGAGGAGGAGGTCGCCGGCCTGCCCGACGACGTGCGCGCCAGCGCCCGCGCCGCCGCCGAGGCCGCCGGCCAGCCGGGGCGTTATCGCCTCGGCCTCAAGCTGCCAGTCTATCTGCCGGTGCAGCAGTTCGCGCACCACCGGGCGTTGCGCGAGCGGCTCTACCGTGCCTACGGCACGCGCGCCAGCGACCAGGCCGAAGGCGAGCTCAAGCGCTTCGACAACGGCCCCCTGATGCGCGAGCTGCTGCAGCTGCGCGCTGAAGAAGCGCGGCTGCTGGGCTTTGCCAGCTTTGCGCACCTGTCGCTCGAGCCCAAGATGGCCGAGACGCCCGAGCAGGTGATCGGCTTCCTGCGCGACCTGGCGCGGCGCGCGCGCCCCTTCGCCGAGCGCGACGTGGCCGACATGCGCGCGTTCGCCGCGCGGCATCTGGGCCTCGCGGACCCGCAGCCGTGGGACTGGACCTACATCGCCGAGCGGCTGCGCGAGCAGCGCTACGCCTACAGCGAACAGGAGGTCAAGCCCTACTTCCCGCTGCCGCGCGTGCTGCAGGGGTTGTTCGAGCTGGTGGGCCGGCTGTTCGAGCTGCGCATCGTGCCGGACGAGGCGCCGGTGTGGCACCCGTCGGTGCGCGTGTTCCGGCTGGAGCGCGACGGCGCGCTGATCGGTCACTTCTACCTTGACCCCAGCGCCCGCGCTGGCAAGCGCGGCGGCGCTTGGATGGATGAGGTGCGCAGCCGCTGGCGCCGCCCGGACGATGGCCGGCTGCAGACGCCAGCGGCGCACCTGGTCTGCAATTTCGGCGCAGGGACCGACGGCCGCGCGCCCCTGCTGACGCACGACGACGTCACGACGCTGTTGCACGAATTCGGCCACGGCCTACACCACCTGCTGACGCGCATCGACGAGCACGACGTGGCCGGCATCCGCGGCGTCGAATGGGACGCGGTGGAGCTGCCCAGCCAGTTCATGGAGAACTTCGGCTGGGACTACGAGGCGCTGCAGGCCCTGAGCGGCCACGTGGACACGGATGAGCCGCTGCCGCGCGCGCTGTTTGACAAAATGCTGGCGGCGCGCAACTTCCAGAGCGGGCTGCAGCTGCTGCGGCAGGTGGAATACGCGCTGTTCGACATGCGGCTGCACCTGGAGGGCGCCCCGGACGGCGACGTGATGGCGCTGCTGGAGCAGGTGCGCGACGAGGTGGCCGTGCTGCGCCCGCCGGCTTGGCACCGCATGCCGCACACCTTCAGCCACATCTTCGCCGGCGGCTACGCGGCCGGCTACTACAGCTACCTGTGGGCCGAGGTGCTCAGCAGCGACGCCTTCGCCGCGTTCGAGGAGGCCGCCGCCGCGGGCGGCAGCGTGCTCGACGCGGCCACGGGGCGGCGCTTCCGGCAGGAGATCCTGGAGGTCGGCGGCAGCCGCCCGGCGCTGCAGTCGTTCGTCGCCTTCCGCGGCCGCGAGCCGCGCATCGACGCGCTGCTGCGGCACAAGGGGCTGGCAGGCGAGCCGGTCTGAATGGGCGCACGGGGCACGGCGACCCGCCGCGGCCCGGCGTCTCAGCGCCCGGGACCGTCGAACGTGATGGTGCGCACGCCCTCGGGCGTGCCGAGCAGGCAGACGTGCGCGCGCTGGTGCGCGAACACCCCCACCGTCACCACACCCGGCCAGTCGTTGACCATGCTCTCGAACGCGGGCGGATCGGTGATCGCAAGCCCCGTCACGTCCAGGATGTGCTGGCCGTTGTCGGTGACCAGCGGCGCACCGTCGCGCAGGCGCACGCGCGCGGTGCCGCCGAGTGCGGCGAACTGGCGGATGATGCGCTGCGCGGCCATCGGGATCACCTCCACCGGCAGCGGAAAGCGCCCCAGCACCTCCACCCACTTGCTCTGGTCGGCAATGCAGACGAAGCGGCGCGCCTGCGCGGCGACGATCTTTTCGCGCGTCAGCGCCGCGCCGCCGCCCTTGATCATGAAGCCGCGCGGGTCGATCTCGTCGGCGCCGTCAATGTAAACCTCCAATTCCTCAACCTCGTTGGCGTCGAAGACGCGGATGCCGTGCGCGCGCAGCCGCTGCGTCGTGGCCTCGGAGCTGGACACCGCGCCGATGATGCGCTCGCGCTGCTGGGCCAGCGCATCGATGAAGCAGTTGACGGTGGAGCCGGTGCCGATGCCAATGATGCGCCCGTGCCCGATGTAATCCAGCGCGGCGCGGCCCACCAGGGCCTTGAGTTCGTCCTGCGTCGTTGGGGTGGCGGCGGTCATCGGCTCGGCTCCTCGGGTTGTGGTGGGTTGGGATGCGACAATTATCCGATGAGCTGGATCCCCTACGCCGCCGCCCGCGCCGTCCTGTTTCGCCTCGACGCCGAGGACGCCCACGATCTGACGCTGCGCTGGCTGGAGCGCGTGCAGCACACCCCGCTGATGCGCTGCCTGGCCGATGCGCGCGTGGACGACCCGGTGCAACTGGCCGGCCTGCGGCTGCCGAACCGGGTGGGGCTCGCGGCCGGGCTGGACAAGAACGCGCGCTGCATCGACGCCTGGGCGGCGCTGGGCTTCGGCTTCGTCGAGGTCGGCACCGTCACGCCGCGGCCGCAGCCCGGCAACCCGCGCCCGCGGCTGTTTCGCCTGCCGCAGGCGCAGGCGCTGATCAACCGCTTCGGCTTCAACAACGAGGGGCTCGAAGCCTTCGTCGGGCACGTGCGCGCCAGCCGCGTGCGCCGCGACGGCGCTGCCGCCCTGGTGCTGGGCCTCAACATCGGCAAGAACGCCGCCACGCCGATCGAGCGCGCGGTGGACGACTACCTGCTCGGCCTGCGCGGGGTGTACGCGCACGCCGACTACGTCACCGTCAACATCTCCAGCCCCAACACCGCCAACCTGCGCCAGCTGCAGAGCGACGCGGCGCTGGAGGGGCTGCTTGCGGCCCTGATGCAGGAGCGTGCGCGCCTGGAGGACGCGCACGGCGCGCGCAAGCCGCTGTTCGTCAAGATCGCGCCGGATCTGGACGAGGCGCAGATCGGCGCCATCGCCGAGGCGCTGCAGCGCCACGGGATGGACGGCGTCATCGCCACCAACACGACGCTGGCGCGCGAGGCGGTGCGCGGCCTGCCCCACGCCGAGGAAGCCGGTGGACTGTCGGGCGCGCCGCTGGCCGAGGCGAGCAACCGGGTGATCGCCGCGCTGCGCGCGCGCCTGGGGCCCGGCTACCCGATCATCGGCGTCGGCGGGATCTTGAGCGGCGCCGACGCCGTGGCCAAGCTGCGCGCCGGAGCGGACGCGGTGCAGCTCTACACCGGCCTGATCTACCGCGGCCCGGCGCTGGTGGGCGAGGTGGCGCAGGCGCTGCGGACGGCGGGAAGGATCTGAAGGCGACACCGCGTCGGCGAGGATCAAGTCACGATCCTGGCGCTGCGCCATCAGAAAGAAGCCGGCTTTTGACCCCAGCCGCGGCATACACCGCGGGCCGAATCGCCAACATCAAACGTCGTCGGCCCGCGCCGGTGACAGCAGCACGTCGCACGGCGCCTCGGCCAGCACGTGCTTGGTGACGCTGCCGAGCAGCAGCTCCTCGGTGGCGCTGCGACCGTGCTTGCCGATGATGACGAGGTCGCTGCCGCGGCGCTGTGCCTCCTCGACGACGGCGGCGGCGGGGTCGCCCTCGTGCAGCAGCGCCTGGTAGCGCGACGGCACCCAGCCGGCGCGGTGTGCCAGCGCGTGCAGCTCGGCGCTGGCGTGCTGGCGCGCGCGCTCGCGGTAGCAGGCGATCACCTCGTCGTCCACGCCGGCAAAGCGCAGCTTCTCCTCGAACGGCACGGTGTAGACGTGCAGCAGCTCCACCGCCGCCTGCGGCGCCAGGCGCTGCGCCAGCGCCAGCGTCGGCGCCGACCAGGCGGAAAAATCCACCGGCAGCAGCACGCGCCGGTAGGCGTCGCGCGCCGGCGTGCGCACCACCAGCAGCGGATGGGCGGCCTTGCGCAGCAGCCGCTCCGAGGTCGTGCCCAGCAGCAGGCGGCGCAGCGGGTTGCCGCCGCGCGCGCCGACCACGATGCAGCGCGGCTGCAGCCGCTGCGCCACGGCGACGATCTGCGCCACCGGGTGCCCCTCGATCACGCACGGGTGCACCGGCACGCCGTGCGCTGCGGCCAGCGCCTCGGCGCGCTGGGCCAGCGTCGCCTCGGTCTGGCGCAGCACGCGCTCGGCCCCGGCGGTCGGCCCCATCCACTCGCGCAGCGCCTGCAGCCAGTCGTGCGCCAGCACGTGCAGCAGCACCAGCGCGCAGCCCTGCTCGCGCGCCAGCCGCGCCGCCCGCGCCTCGGCCAGCGCCGCGCCGTCCGACAGGTCGGTGGCCGCCAGCACCGCCTGCGGCGGCGCCTGCTCGCAGGTCGCCTGATCCATCGTCGTCATCCTCCTTGCGGGGTTGCCCCCAGCAGTCCGTGCAGCCGCTCGGCGGCGTGCGCCGCGCCGTCCTCGAACGGCCGCAGCACCCAGCCGACGCGGTGCCCGCGCAGCGCCGCGCCTGTCTCGGCGTCGCGCACCGTCACCGCCACCTGCCCATCGTAGCCGGCCTGCCGCAGCGCGTGCAGCAGCGCGCGCACCGACGCCGCCAGCGGCAACGTCACCACCACCCAGCGCACGCCGCTCAACGGCAGGCCCTCGATGAAATCGACGTTCTCGGCGTCGCCGTAGAGCACCGGCAGCCCGGCGCGCTGCAGGTGGCGCACCGCCTCGGGGTCGTGATCGACCCCGAGCACGCGCACGCCGCGCGCGTGCAGCTGGCGCAGCAGCTCCACCCCATAGCGGCCCAGACCGAAGATCACCACCTCGGGCCGCAGCTCGCCCGCGCCGTCGTCGGGCTGCAGCTCGCGAAACGGCCGGCGGCGCTCGAACACGCCGAGCCACGGCGCCAGCCGCTCGTACATTGGCTGCGAGTACAGGATCATGTAGGTGGACAGCGTGATCGTGACCAGCCCCACCAGCGTCGTCAGCCCCAGAGCCTCCACGCCGACGTGGCCGAGCGAGATGCCCATCGCGACGAAGACGATCGAGAACTCGCTGATCTGCGCCACCGTCAGCCCGGCGAGGAACCCGGTGCGCTTGCGGTAGCCCATCCAGCCCATGATCGCCATCACGATCAGCGGGTTGCCGACCAGCACGAACACCGACAGCGCCAGCGCCGCCGGCAGCTCCTGCCCGAGCGTGGACAGATCCAGCTCCGCGCCCATGTGGATGAAGAAGAACAGCAGCAGGAAGTCGCGCACGCCGCCCAGGCGCGCGTGGATCGCCTCGCGGTAGGCGGTGGAGGCCAGCGTGAAGCCGGCGATGAAGGCGCCGGCCTCCATCGAAAAACCGGCCCATTCCCCCAGCGCCGCCAGCGCCGTGCCCCAGGCCAGCGCGAACACCAGCAGCAGCTCCTGCGAGCGCGCCATCGCCGCCACCAGCCGCGGCAGCACCCAGCGCATCAGCGCCGCGACCAGCGCCACCGCCACCGCCAGCCGACCCAGCAGCGACAGCAGCACCGGCCCCCAGGCCACCTCCTGCCCTTGCGGGGCACGCAGCGCGCTCATCGCCATCATCGCCAGCACCACCGCCAGGTCCTGCACGATCAGGAAGCCCACCGCGATGCGGCCGTGCAGCGTGTCGAGCTCGCGCTTGTCGGTCAGCAGCTTGACGATGATGATGGTGCTGGAAAAGGTCAGCGCCACCGCCACGTAGAGCGCCGTCATCACGTCCTTGCCGAGCAGCAGCACCAGCACGAAGCCGCCGGCGATCGTGAACGCCAGCTGTCCCAGACCCGTGGCCAGCGCCACCGGGCCGATGTGGCGCACCTGGTGCCAATCGAGCTTGAGGCCGACGATGAGCAGCAGCACCGTCACGCCGATCTGCGCCAGCAGCGCCACCTGGTCGTGCGCCTTGACCAGGCCCAGCCCGGCCGGCCCCAGCACCAGCCCGAGCACCAGATAGGCGATCAGCACCGGCTGGCGCAGCCGCACGAACACCGCCCCCGCCAGCGCGGCGATCAGCAACAGCGCGGCCAGCTCGGCAAACGGCGTGAGTTCCATGCCTGAACGAGCCGTCGCGGCGGGGGGTGGTTCCCGCCCGCTGCTTGACGAAGATCAAGGACGCGCACTGCGGCTGGAACCGATCAGGCGCCGGCGAGCCGCCGCACCACCTCCTCGCCCAGCGCCAGCGCGGCGGTCAGCCCCGGCGACTCGATGCCAAGCAGGTGCACGAGCCCCGCATGAGCGTGCTCGGCCGGGCCTTCGACGCGAAAATCGGGCGCCGGCTCGTGCGGGCCGTGGATCTTGAGCCGCACGCCGGCATAGGCCGGGCTCAACGCCGCCTGCGGCAGGCCCGGCCAGTAGCGCCGGATCGCCTGCACGAACGCGGCTCGCCGCCCCTCGTCGACGGCGTAGTCCAGCCGCGCCGGGTCATCGGCGTCGAGCCACTCCAGGTCGGGGCCGAAGCGCACCTGCCCCGCCAGGTCGAGCGTCAGGTGGATGCCGAGCCAGGCATCCTGGGGCGCCGGATAGACCAGGCAGTCCGCCGGGGCCGGAGCGCGCAGCGCGAAGTAGTGCCCCTTGGCGTAACGCGGCTGCGGCCAGCGCGCCGGGTCGGGGCCGGCCACCGCGCGCGCCACGTGGCAGGCCCACAGGCCGGCGGCGTTGATGAGCACGTCGGCCTGCAGCGCAAACGCCTCGCCCTGCAACGTGCGGCCGCGCACGCGCCAGCCGCCCTGCCCCGCGCGGCCCAGCGGCTCGGCGCCCTCGAACACCGACCCCAACGCCAGCAGGCCGCCGGCGCGCTGCAGGTCGCCCAGCAGCGCCTGCATCAGGCCGTGGCTGTCGACGATGCCGGTGGTCGGCGACGCCAGCGCCGCCTGCACCCGCAGCGCCGGGGCGCGCCGCCGCACCTCGTCGGCCGAGCGCCAGTGCACCGGCACGCCGTTGGCCTCGGCGCGGCGCTGCAGCGCCTCCAGCGCCGGCAGCTGCGCGTCCTCGGTGGCCACCACCAGCTTGCCGCAGATGCGGTGCGCCACGCCGGCGCGCGCCGCGTAGTCCAGCAGCGCGTGCTTGCCCTGCACGCACAACCGCGCCTTCAGCGACCCGGGCGGGTAGTACAGTCCGGCGTGGATCACCTCGCTGCTGCGCGAGCTCACCCCCTGGCCGATGGCGCGCTCGCGCTCCAGCACGACGACCTCGCGCCCGGCGCGGGCCAGCGCGCGCGCCGCCGCCAGGCCCACCACGCCCGCGCCGACGACCAGCGCTCCGACCCGCTCCATGGCGCTAGCGCCGCCGCCCCAGCGCCAGCCCGGCCAGCAGCACCGTCGCCAGCGCGACGAAGTTCAGGAACGACCAGTTGGCGATCGTCAGGCCCAGCAGCGTCCAGTCCACCGCGCTGCAGTCACCCGTGCCACGGAAGATCATCGGGATCGCACGGCGCAGCGGAAACGCCTCGATCATGCCGTAGAAATCGCGCCCGCAGGTCTGGATCTCGGGCGGGAACCACTGCAGCCACGACTGCCGAGCCGCCACGAACACCCCGAACCCGGCCAGCGCCGCCGCCAGCGCCTGCAGCGCCAGCCGGCCCGCGCGCGGCAGCAGCGCCGCCGCAAGCGCCAGCAGCGCCACGCCGACCAGCGCGTAGCGCTGCACGATGCACATCGGGCACGGCTCCAGCCCGACCCCGTGCTGCAGGTAAAGGCCGAAGCCCAGCAACCCCAGGCACCACGCCACCACCGCGGCCGGCAGCGCGCGGGGGTGGTCGGCCAGCCAGCGCAGCGCAGCCTTCATCGCGGTGCCGTCCGCTCAATTCGCCTCGGCGAACGCGCGCTCGATGACGAACTGCCCCGGCGTGCTGGTGTTGCCCTCGACGAAACCGTAGCGCTCGCACATCGCCTTGAGGTCGCGCAGCATCGCAGGGCTGCCGCAGATCATCACGCGGTCGGTCTCGGGGTTGAGCTGCGGCAGGCCGAGCTCGCGCGCCATCTGGCCGCTTTCCACCAGCTGCGGGATGCGCCCCTGGCGCTCGAACGGCTCGCGCGTCACGGTGGGGTAGTAGCGCAGCTGGCGGCTGACCATCTCGCCGAGGAACTCGTGCTGCGGCAGCTCCCGGGTGATGTAGTCGCGGTAGGCCAGCTCCGCCACCAGCCGCACGCCGTGCACCAGGATGACCTGCTCGAAGCGCTCGTAGGTGGCGGGGTCGCGGATGATGCTCATGAACGGCGCCAGCCCCGTGCCGGTGCCGAACAGATACAGGTGCTTGCCCGGCAGCAGGTAGTCGATCACCAGCGTGCCGGTGGGTTTGTGGCCGACGATGATGGGGTCGCCAGGCTGGATGTGCTGCAGCCGGCTCGTCAGCGGCCCGTCCGGCACCTTGATGCTGAGGAACTCCAGGTGCTCCTCATAATTGGCCGACACGATGCTGTAGGCGCGCAGCAGCGGCTTGCCGTTTTCCAGCCGCAGGCCGATCATCGTGAACTGCCCGTTGAGGAAGCGCAGGCCCGCGTTACGCGTGGTGGTGAACGAGAACAGCCGGTCGGTCCAATGGTGCACGCTCAGCACGCGCTCTTCGTCAAACGCGCTCATGATGACAACGCAGTGGGTGGCAACAAAAACCCCGCCTCCAAAGAGCGGGCCAGTCGAGGTAAGGTTACGCGTCCCCGGAAATAGCGTGTTGATGGGGGTCAACTCCCCTAACCCTCCCGTGGAGCGCAACCGTCGGCTACAGTGATGGATCGAGTCGAATCCTACCAAAGCCCAAATCCAATCTCGTCTCGAGCGATATCACTTGAGGTTATGTTGGGCAGTTATTCCCTTTGGCGTGCAGATTCAAGGAGTTGATCCCCATGGCGCGCATGGTTCGATGCATCAAACTCGGCATTGAAGCCGAGGGCTTGGATTTTCCGCCCTACCCCGGCGAGCTGGGCAAACGCATCTACGACAACGTCAGCAAGCAGGCGTGGCAGGACTGGCTGCGCCACCAGACCATGCTGGTCAACGAGCACCGGCTGAACTTGGCCGACGCGCGAGCGCGGCAGTATCTGGCCCGCCAGATGGAGAAGCACTTTTTCGGCGACGGCGCCGACATCGCCCCCGGCTACGTGCCTCCCAGCGCCGCTTGAGGTGGTTGGCGTCGTTGAATGGCAGCCTGACGGCACGCCACGCAGCCTTCTATACGGCGACCTCTACCGCTCCCGCGGCACCGACGGGCTGGGCGGGCTGGCGCAGGCACGCCACGTTTTCTTGCGCGGCTGCGGCCTGCTGCCCGATGACGGCCAACCACCGGCGTGGGCCGGCGCGGCGCGCTGGCACGTGCTGGAAAACGGTTTTGGGCTTGGCCTGAACTTTCTGGCCACGTGGCAGGTCTGGCGGGACGATCCGTCTGCCCCGCCGGCGCTGTTCTACACCGGCATCGAGGCGCACCCTTGCAACGCCGAAGACATCGTGCGCAGCGCAGCGCCGTTTGCGCCCCTGCAGCCGTTGGCCGCGCGGCTGGCCGCCGCTTGGCGCGGACTGCTGCCCGGCGTGCACCGCTGGACGTGGACGGATGCCGGGCCGGATGGCGCGCCGCGAACCCTGCACCTGACGTTGTGCGTCGGTGAAGCGGCGCGGTGGCTGCCGGCGCTGGATGCGCCGGTGGACAGCGTGTTCCTCGACGGCTTTGCCCCGGCGCGCAACCCGGCAATGTGGACGCCCGAGGTGCTGCGCGCGGCGGTGCGGGCGTGCCGCCGCGGCGCGCGGCTGGCGACCTGGAGCGTGGCGCGCGCGGTGCGCGACGGGCTCGCCGCCGTCGGCTGCCGGGTCAGCAAAGCCGCGGGCCTGCCGCCCAAGCGCGAATGCCTGCGCGCCGTGTTCGACCCGCCCTGGGAGCCACGACGGCCACTGCGCGCGCCGCTGCCGTGGGGCGAACGCGCCGGGCACGCGGCGGTGGTCGGCGGCGGGCTGGCCGGCGCGGCGGCGGCCTACAGCCTGGCGCGGTGCGGCTGGCGCGTTACGGTGCTGGACCGCGCCGCGGAGCCTGCCGCCGGCGCCTCCGGACTGCCGGTGGGCTTGCTCGCGCCCCACACCTCCCCAGACGACGCGCCGCTGTCGCGGCTGACGCGCGCCGGACTGGCGCTCGCGCGCCAGCGCGTGCAAGCGTTGCTCGTCGAGGGCCTGGACTGGGGCGCCAGCGGCGTGTTGGAGCACCGTGTCGAAGACAAACACGCCCTGCCGCCGGCTGAACAATGGCAGCCCTGGGGCGAGGATTGGAGCCGCCCAGCCACCCCCAGCGAGCGCGCCGCCGCCAGCCTGCCCCCTGAGGCGTCGGCGCTGTGGCACGCTGCCGGCGCTTGGCTGCGCCCGGCGCGGCTGGTGCAGGCGCAGCTGGCGGCTGCGGACGCCGCGTGGCGCGGCGGCGCGGAGGTGACGGCACTGCTACCGATGCCATCCGGTGGCTGGCGGCTTCTTGGGATTGCAGACGCGCCGCTGCTGGAGGCCGACCTCGTCGTGCTGGCGGCTGGCCCTGCCACGCGCGCCCTGCTGCGGACGCTCGGCGCGGACGTCCCGCTGCACGCGCTGCGCGGCCAAGTCGCCTGGGCGCCCATGGCCGATCTGCCCCCCCACATCGGCGCGGCGCTGCCGGCGTGGCCGGTCAACGGCCATGGCTCGCTGGTGGCTGGCGTGCCGGCCGGCCCGCAGGGCGAACCGATCTGGTGCATGGGCTCGACCTTTGTGCGTGGCCGCACCGACACCGTCCCCACCGCCGAGGAGCACGCCGCCAATTTCGCCAAGCTGCAACGCCTGCTGCCCAAGATCGCAAACCAACTCGCGCCGCATTGGCCACAAGCCCAAGCCTGGGCTGGCGTGCGCTGCACGCTGCCCGATCGCTTTCCCGCGGTCGGGGCGGTGGATCCGCAGCGCTTGCCGGGTCTGCACATCCTGACCGGGCTGGGCGCGCGAGGTTTGACGCTGTCGGCGCTGACCGGCGAGGTGCTGGCGGCTGAATTGCATGGCGAGCCATGGCCGCTGGAGTCCGTTTTAGCGGAAAAACTGCTGGCGCGACGTTGGAGCGTGCCGGCGACGTCGATCGAGCCGGCTTCTGCTGGGTAAGCCCCTGGGCTGGATGGCCTCATGCGGCCATGGCCACACCGGTCAAGCCTACAATTCACCACCCATGCTAGGCGGCGCCCCGTGCGAACCTGCGCGGCAGCGGCCCGTTGAAGGAACTCCACACCATGACCCACGTCGTCACCGAAGCCTGCATCGCTTGCAAATACACCGACTGCGTTGATGTCTGCCCGGTGGACTGCTTCCGCGAGGGCCCCAACTTCCTGGCCATCGATCCGGATGAATGCATCGACTGCGCCGTCTGCATCCCCGAGTGCCCGGTCGGCGCCATCTACGCCGAGGAAGACGTGCCGCGCGACCAGCAACACATGATTGCCCTCAACGCCGAGCTGGCCAAGCTGCCGACCTGGAAGAGCATCACCAAGCGCAAAGCGCCGCTGCCCGACGCCGACAAATACAAGGACATGACCGGCAAGCTGCACCTGCTGCAGCGCTGACCGCCACCCGATGGGCGCTGCGCACACCGCCATCGACACCGACGTCGCCGTCATCGGCGCCGGGCCGGCCGGGCTGTGGGCGGCGTTCCAGCTCGGCCTGCAGGAGCTGCGCACGCACGTGCTGGACAGCCTGCCGCACGCCGGCGGGCAGTGCGCTGAGCTGTACCCGGACAAGCCGATCTACGACGTGCCGGCCGCGCCAGCGCTGGCGGCGCACGAGCTGACGCAGCGACTGCTGCAGCAGCTGGCGCCGCTGAACGTGCCGCTGCACCTGGGGCAGGTCGTCACCTCCCTGCAACCGATCGAAGGAGACGACCCGCAGGCCGCCCCGCGCTGGCGGCTCGGCACCGACGGCGGGCTTGTGCTTACGGCCCGCGCGGTCGTCATCGCCGCCGGGGTCGGCGCCTTTCTGCCACGCACGCTGCCAGTGCCGGGGCTGCAGGCGTGGGAAGGCCGGCAGGTGTTTCACCGCGATCCGCCGGACGGCGCGTGGCTGGACCGCGAGGTCGTGGTCGCCGGCGGCGGCGAGGCCGCGGTGCGCCTGGCGCTGCGGCTGGCGCAGGGCGGTGCCGCGCGCGTCACGCTGCTGCACCGCACCGACCGCTTCGCCATCGACGCTGCGCTGGACGAGCAGCTGCAGTCGGCCCTCGGCGCCGGTGGCGTCCGGCTGTGCCTGGGCCAGCCGATCGCGGCGCTGGCTGCGGACGATGGCACGCTGCAGGCGCTGGACATCGCCACCGCGCGCGACGAGCGCTTCACGCTGCCGCTGGATCTGCTGCTGCCGCGGCTCGGGCTGCACCCGCGCCTCGGGCCCATCGCCGATTGGGGGCTGGCGCTGGAGCGCAAGCATCTGGTGGTGGATGCCGCCACCCTGCAGACCTCCCGCCCCGGCATCCATGCGGTCGGCGACATCGTCCACTACCCCGGCAAACGCAAGCTGGTCGTCTGCGCGTTCCACGAGGCGACCCTGGCGGCCTTCGCGATCGCCGAGCGCCTGCGCGGCGGGCCGGTGCCGCTGGAGTACACGACCACCAGCCCGCGCCTGCTGGCCCTGTTGCGCGGGGTGGGCTGAGGGCGCCGCGGACGGACCGCCAGGCCGTCAGCGCAGCAGCCGCATCGGCGCCGGCGCCCAGCCGTGGTTCAGCGGGCCGCTGCCCTGCCCGGTGCGCACGTGCGCGCCGGCCTGCAGCGCCCCGCGCACCCAGCCATGCGCGGACTGCACCGCTTCCTCCAGCGTCTGCCCCAGCGCCAGGAACGCGGCGATCGCCGACGACAGCGTGCAGCCGGTGCCGTGCAAATTGGGGCTGGCGATGCGCTCGCCGCGCAACCACGTCCAGTAGGCGGGTGGCTCGCCGGCCAGCGCCAGCAGGTCGGTGACGACCTCGCCGCGCAGATGCCCGCCCTTGATCAGCACCGCACGCGCCCCGCGGCCCAGCAGCTCGGCGGCCGCGGCCTCCAACTGCGCCTCCTCGGTCAGCGCGCGGCCGAGCAACAGCCCGGCCTCATCGAGGTTGGGCGTCACCAGCGCCGCGCGCGGGAACAGCTCCGCCACCAACCGCTCGATCGTGGCCGGCTCGATCAACGTGTCGCCGCTGGTGGCCACCATCACCGGGTCGAGCACGACGTGGGGCAGCCGGTAGGTGTCGATCGCCCAGGCCACCGCCTCGACGATGTCGGACGCGTGCAGCATGCCGATCTTGACCGCGTCCACCCCGATATCCTCCACCACCGCGGCGATCTGCTCCTTCAGGAACGAGGCCGGCACCGGGTGGATCGCACGCACGCCCAGCGTGTTCTGCGCCGTCAACGCCGTGATCGCCGTCATGCCGTAGCAGCCCAGCGCCGCGATGGTCTTCAGGTCGGCCTGGATGCCGGCGCCACCGCCGGAGTCGCTGCCGGCGATTGACAGCACACGCGCGTAGCGCCAGGGTTGGGGGTGAGCCAGCTCGTCGAGGTGCGACATAGGTCAAATCATACGGCGGCAGGGCTGGGTTACGATCAGGGTTATGCCTGCTGCCAACACCGTGCTGATCCTGGGAGCTGGCCTGCTGGGCCGGATGCTGGCCGTGACGCTGGCGCGCGCCGGCTGGCGCGTGGAAGTGGCCGAGGCCGCCGCCGACGCGCAGCAAGCCGGCGGCGCCGCCCGCGTGGCCGCGGCGATGCTGGCGCCGCTGGCGGAATCGGCGGTTACCGAGCCCAACGTCGTCGCGATGGGCCGCTACGCGCTGCCACGCTGGCGCGAGCTGTGTGCGAGCCTGCCGACGCCGGTGTTTTTTCAGCAAAACGGCACGCTGATCCTGTGGCACCGGCAGGATGCGCGCGAGGCCACCCGCTTCGAGGCGCTGCTGCGCGACACCGCGGCGCGCCTGCCGGATCTGCCGACGCCGCAGCCGCTGGATGCGGCCGCGCTCGCGGAGCGCGAGCCGGCGGTGGCGGGCCGCTTCGCGCAGGGGCTGTATCTGCCGGACGAAGGCCAGCTCGATGGCCGCCAGCTGTTGCAAGCGCTGCTCGCGGAACTGCACCAGCGCGGCGTGCCGATCCACTGGGACCGAGCGATGACGCTGACGCAGGCGCAGGCGTGGCAGCGCGACCACCCCGGCGCCTGGGTGCTGGACTGCCGGGGCCTGGGCGCACGTGACGAATGGCCGCGCGACGCCGCCCCCGGCGCCGGTCCGCTGCGCGGCGTGCGCGGCGAAGTCGTGCGCCTGCACGCGCCGGACGTGACGCTGCAGCGCCCCACGCGGCTGCTGCACCCGCGCTACCCGATCTACATCGCGCCCAAGGAACACCACCTGTTCGTCATCGGTGCCACCGAGATCGAGGCCGACGACCGCTCGCCCGCGAGCGTGCGCTCGACGCTGGAGCTGCTCAGCGCCGCCTACGCCGTGCACCCCGGCTTTG
This sequence comes from Tepidimonas alkaliphilus, assembly GCF_007556595.1. Classification (GTDB taxonomy): domain Bacteria; phylum Pseudomonadota; class Gammaproteobacteria; order Burkholderiales; family Burkholderiaceae_C; genus Tepidimonas; species Tepidimonas alkaliphila. The sequence continues at coordinate 268,125 of NZ_VJNB01000001.1, read as the reverse complement.
CCGAGGCGCGCATCCTGGAGCTCAACGCCGAGTGCCGCCCGACCCTGCCGGACAACCTGCCGGCGGTGCGGCTGGCCGGCCCACGCGCAATGCAGATCAATGGCCTCTACCGCCACGGCTACCTGATCGCCCCGGCGGTGCACGACGCCGTCGTGGAATTCATCCAGCACGGCACGCGCACGCTGGCCGGGCGGCTGGGCCTGACCTTCGCGGGGCACGAGTGCGCCGCCGAGCAACCGGCATGAACGTGGAACTCAACGGCCGCCCGCTGCCGCTGCCCGACGGTGCCACCGTGGCCGACGCGGTGGCGTGCGCCGAGCGCGAGCTGAACCTGCGCCCGCCCTTTGCCGTGGCGCTGAACCTGCAGTTCGTGCCACGGGCACAATACGCCGCCATCCCCCTGCGCGAAGGGGACCGCCTCGAAATCATCACCCCGATCACCGGGGGCTGACCCCGCCATGACCGATACCAACGACGACGATGCGCTGACGCTGTACGGGCAGCCCTTCGGCTCCCGCTTGATGCTGGGCACCTCCCGCTACCCCTCCCCCGCCGTGCTGGAGCAGGCGGTGCGCCGCGCGCGCCCCTGCATGCTGACCGCCTCGCTGCGCCGCCACGGGGCGCTTGGGGCCGACGCCAGCCACGGCTTCTGGCAGCTGCTGCAGCGGCTGGCCATCCCGGTGCTGCCCAACACCGCCGGCTGCCACAGCGTGCAGGAGGTCATCACCACCGCCGAGATGGCGCGCGAGGTCTTCGCCACCGACTGGATCAAGCTGGAGCTGATCGGCGACGACTACACGCTGCAGCCTGATACGCTGCAGCTGCCCGCCGCCGCCGCCGAGCTGGTGCGCCGCGGCTTCAAAGTGCTGCCCTATTGCACCGAGGACTTGGTGCTGGGCCAGCGCCTGCTGGATGCAGGTTGCCAGGCGTTGATGCCGTGGGCGGCGCCGATCGGCACCGGGCAAGGCCCAGTCAATCCTTACGCTCTGCGGCTGCTGCGCGAGCGGCTGCCGGACGTGCCGCTGATCATCGACGCCGGCCTCGGGCGGCCCTCGCACGCCTGTCAGGTGATGGAGTGGGGGTTTGATGCCGTGCTGCTCAACACCGCGGTGGCGCTGGCGCGCGACCCGGTGGCCATGGCCGGCGCGTTCGCCGACGCCGTGGCGGCGGGCCGCGCAGCTTACCGTGCTGGCGCGATCGAGCCGCAAATCGCTGCCCAACCCAGCACGCCGGTGCTCGGCACCCCGTTTTGGCACCAGACCTGATCGATCCAAGCCCCAAACCCCATGCCGCGTCATCCAACCGTTGCCAACCCTGAAGCGGCGGTGGCCGCGCTGGTCGCCGCCCACGCCGACAAGGCCATCGAACGCGACGCAGCCCCGGACGCGCACGCCGCCGACGGCAGCATCTACGCCGTCACCTACGCCGCCGCGCGGCGCCTAGGCTTCGTGCCGGACGACGCCGCGGTGCTGGCCAGCGCCTGGGTGCGGCGCGCCGCGCGCCTGGGCTTTGACCCGCGTGACTGGCCGGATGAAGCGGTGGACGACTTCGGCCTGACGGCGCACCCACAGCCGTTTGCGCCCTGTCCGCACGAACTGGGCCTCTATGCCGTGCTGCCCGACGCCGCCTGGGTGGCGCGCATGGCCGCTGCCGGTGTGCCGACGCTGCAGCTGCGCTTCAAGCACCACGACCCGGCCCGCATCGCCGCGGAGGTGGAAGCCGCGGTGCGCGCCGTGCAGGGCACGCCCGCGCGCCTGTTCATCAACGACCATTGGCGCGCGGCGCTACAGGCCGGCGCCTACGGCGTGCACCTGGGCCAGGAAGACCTGCAGGCGCTCACGCCTGACGACATCGCCGAGCTGCGCGAAAGCGGCTTGCGGCTGGGCATCAGCACACACGGCTACGCCGAGATGGTGCGCGCCTGGCGACTGGGGCCGAGCTACCTTGCGCTCGGCGCGGTTTACCCGACGACGCTGAAGGCCATGCCGACCGCCCCGCAGGGCCCGGGGCGGCTGCGCGCCTACGCTCGGCTCGCGCGGGCGGTGCCGACGGTGGCCATCGGCGGCATCGGGCTGGAGCAGCTGCCGGAGGTGGCCGCAAGCGGCGTCGGCTCCTTCGCCGTGGTGCGTGCGCTGGTGCAAGCCGCCGACCCCGAGGCCACAGCGCGCGAGCTGATGCAACGTTGGCAGGCCCTGCGCAGCGGCTATAATGCAGGGCTGTCCGTTCCCCGATAGCTCAGTCGGTAGAGCGCCGGACTGTTAATCCGTAGGTCCCTGGTTCGAGCCCAGGTCGGGGAGCCAACCGCACTCCCTCATCCAAGCCCGCCGTCAGCGGGTTTTTTCGTGTCCGAGGGGTAGGCTGCGCGGTTTGAGAAGGCCTGATCAATCCTCGCCTCTGATGCGGGCTCACGGCACGTTTTGCTTACCGGCTGTGCGCACTGCGACCGGCTGGCGACTCTCTACAAGACGGGACATCGGTCTCAGCCGGCTGCGAGACAACCGGCTGCCTCTTTCTGACGCCTGCATGATGGCGGAAAATTGGGCTGCCACAATCGTCATCAGGGGACTGCTTCTCCAAACAGGGATATAGGCCCCTCACGCAGTCGCACGTCTGCAACCTGACAAGAAGCCTCGAGTTGGGATGGCTGGGCTTCAGCCAAGAGGCCCAACCAGCGATGGGATCGCCAGGCAGGAGCCCTTCCCCTGGTTTGTTTTCCGCCACGTCATCCAAGCTTTCGCCAAGCTTGGGCCAAGTCCTGGCGCAAATCCTCTACGTCCTCCAATCCGATCGCCAGCCGCACCACGCGCGGCGCGTGCGGCCATGGGCGCTGGCGCATGGCGGGGATGTCGTACGGCATGCACAGGCTGACCGGCCCCGCCCAGCTGTAGCCAAGGCGAAACAGCCGCAGCGCGTCGCAGAAGGCGTCGACGCGCTGCGGCGCCACGTCCGGCTCGAAGACCACGGTCAGCAGCGCCGCCGCCCCCCGCGCCAGGCGCCGCCAGTGCTCGTGGCCGGGCGAGCCGGGCAGCGCCGGGTGCAGCACGCGCGCCACGCGCGGCTGCCGCGCCAGCCACTGCGCCAGCGTGCGGCAGCGTTCGTCCTGCGCGCGGTAGCGCAGCTCCAGGCTCGGCAGCCCGCGCAGCACGGCTTCGGCGTCGTTGGCGCCGACACCCAGCCCCAGCCGCATGTGCGTCATCAGCAGCGCGTGGTGCAGCGCCTCGTCGCGCGTGCACACCGCCCCCATCAGCACGTCGGCGCCGCCGCTGGCGTATTTGGTCAGCGCCTGCATCGTCACGTCCACGCCCCAATCGAACGGCTGGTAGGCCACGCCGGCGCCCCAGGTGTCGTCCAGCGCGGTGACGATGGGGCGCGTGCGCCCAGCGTTGGCGCGGCGCACCACCTCCACCAGCGCCGGCACGTCCGGAAACTCCAGCGTCACCGAGCCGGCGGCCTCCAGCCACACCAGGCGCGTGCGCTCGCCGATCGAAGCGGCCAGGTCGGCCGGATCCATCGGGTCGTAGATGCGGTGCGTGATGCCCCAGCCGGCCAGCTCGTGCTGCGCCAGCGCCAGGTTCGGGCCGTAGGCGTGGTCGGGGATCAGCACCTCGTCGCCGGCGCGCAGCAGCGCCAAGTCCACCAGCGCGATCGCGGCCAGGCCGCTGGGCGCCAGCACGCAGTGGCGCGCGCCCTCCAGGGTGGCCAGCCGCTCCTCCAGCGTGAAGGTGGTGGGCGTGCCGTGCAGGCCGTAGGTGTAGCCGCTCTTGTCCTGCCAGCGCCGCGTGCGCAGCGCCGCCACGTTCGGGAAAAAGACGGTGGAAGCCTTGTGCACCGCCACCGGCGCAGCGTCGAAGCCGTCCGGCGCGCGGTACGGGTGGTGGATCAGGCGGGTGCTCAGACCTTCCATTTGGCCAGCAGCTGCTCGGGCCGCAGGTTGTCGTAGCACTCGAACGGCTGGTGGATCCAGGGGTTGGTCGGCAGGTATTCGACCGAGTAGTCCGGCGTGAAGATCGACACCGCCTTGGTCCAGATGACGGCGGTGCGCAGCTCGGTGATCGGCGCGTAGTGGGTGCGCAGCAGCTCCACCACCGCCTTCAGCGTATGGCCGGAGTCGGCCAGGTCATCGACCAGCAGCACGCGGCCGGCGATCTCCCCCTTGGGCGTGGTGATGTAGCGCGCGATGTCCAGCTGGCCGCGCACCGTGCCGCCGCCCGCGCGGTAGGAGCTGGTGGACATGATCGCCAGCGGCTTGTCGAAGATGCGGCTGAGGATGTCGCCGGGGCGCATGCCGCCGCGCGCCAGGCACAGAATGGTGTCGAAATCCCAACCCGAAAGATGAATCTTGAGCGCAAGCTTTTCGATCAGGTTGTGGTATTCCTCGTAAGAAACGTACAGGTGCTTGCCGTCTTCGGTCAGCATGGCGGAGGCCTTTCGCGGCGCGGGCCGAGGATCAGGCGGCGAAGGGGTGCCGCAGCAGGATGGTATGGTCGCGATCCGGGCTTGTCGAGATGACGTGGATCGGCACGCCGATGGCGGCCTCGATGCGCTCCAGATAGCGGCGCGCGTTGGCCGGCAGGTCCTCGTAGCGGGTGATGCCGGCGGTGGGCTCGCTCCAGCCCGGCAGGGTCTCGTAGATCGGCTCGCAGCGCGCGATCTCGTCCGCCCCGAGCGGCAGCAGGTCGATCTCGCGCCCGTCCAGACGGTAGCCGACGCAGAGCTTGAGCTCCGGCAGGCCATCCAGCACGTCCAGCTTGGTGATGCACAGGCCCGACAGGCCGTTGACCTGCGCCGAGCGCTTCAACAGCGCGGCGTCGAACCAGCCGCAGCGGCGCGCACGTCCCGTGGTGGTGCCCTTCTCGGCGCCGACGGTGGCCATGTGCCAGCCGGGCGTGCCCTCGGTCTGCCAGTCGAGTTCGGTCGGAAACGGCCCGCCGCCGACGCGCGTGCAGTACGCCTTGGTGATGCCGAGCACGTAGTGCAACAGCCCCGGGCCGACGCCGGAGCCGGCGGCGGCGTTGCCGGCCACGCAGTTGCTGGAGGTCACGAACGGGTAAGTGCCGTGGTCGATGTCCAGGAGTGTGCCCTGCGCGCCCTCGAACAGCAGGTTGGCGCCGGCGCGGTGCGCGTCGTTGAGCTCGCGCGAGACGTCGGCCACCATCGGCAGCAGCTGCTCGGCCTGGCGCATCGCTTCCTCATAGACCGGCTCGAAGCGCACGCGTCCGCGCTCGATGTAGGGTGCCAGCGCCGGGCTCCACTCCAGGCTTTCGGAGCCGAGCAACGTCACCAGCACGTGGTTGTGCAGCTCCAGCAGCTCGCGCAGCCGCTCGGCGAAGCGCTCGGGGTAGCGCAGGTCCTGCACGCGCAGCGCGCGGCGCGCCACCTTGTCCTCGTAAGCCGGGCCGATGCCGCGGCCGGTGGTGCCGATCTTGGCCGCGCCAGCCTTTTCCTTGGCGGCCTCGCGCGCCACGTCCAGCGCCGCATGGAACGGCAGGATCAGCGGGCAGGCTTCGCTGATGCGCAGGCGACTGCGCACCTCGACGCCCGCACGCTCCAGCCCTTCGATCTCCTCCAGCAGCTTGGCTGGCGACAGCACCACGCCATTGCCGATGTAGCACTTCACGCCCGGGCGCATGATGCCGCTCGGGATCAGGTGCAGCGCGGTCTTGACGCCGCCAATGACCAGCGTGTGGCCGGCGTTGTGGCCGCCCTGGAAACGCACCACGCCGTGCGCGGTCTCGGTCAGCCAATCGACCAGCTTGCCCTTGCCCTCGTCACCCCACTGGGTGCCGACCACCACCACGTTGCGCCCCGGCTGGGGCTGAAAAGCTCGGTTCGTCATCACTCGTGTCCGTCCCAGGCGGCCAGCGGCCATTCATCAGGGGGGGTGCCACGGCGCGGCGTCACGGCGCCGCCAGCGGCTGCACGACCCAGGCGCCGGCGCGCAGCACCAGCTCGCGGTCGCAGGCGAACTCGTCCACCTCGTGCTCGTGGCCCGGCAGCACGCAGACCACCGTTTCGCCCTGCGCGCGCAACGCCGCCACGGTGGCGCGCAGCGCACGGTCGTCATGCCGCCACGGCGCGCGGATGGCGGCGCGCAGGGGGGCAGCGGGCACCAAGCCAACCAGCGACTTGACGTCGAGGCTGAAGCCCACCGCCGGACGTTGGCGCCCGAAAGCCGCGCCCACTGCGTCGTAGCGCCCGCCGCGCGCGACTTCGCATCGCCCTTGCGCCCCGCCCAGCACCGAGAAGCGCACCCCGGTGTAGTAGGCGTAGCCGCGCAAATCCGCCAGATCAAACGTGACGCGCGGCGGTGTTTCCAGCTCGCGCAACCGGTCGTGCAGCCAGCGCAAATCGTCCAAGGCCGCCTCCAACGCCGGGTTGGAAGGCAAGCGGCAGGCAGCCTCGGCCAGCACCTCCACGTCGCCCCACAATTGCGGCAACGCGCGCAAAGCGTCCCGCACCGCGCGGGGCAATTCATGGGTCAGGGCATCGAGCGTGGCGACGTCCTTGGCGGCCAAGGCATGGTGCAACGCCGTCACTCGCGCCGCGGGCAAGGCGCAACCCTCCAACACAGCTTGCACCACGCGCACATCGCCCAAATCCACCTGCAAGTGCGCCAACCCGGCGCCACCCAGCGCATCCAGCGCCAGCTCCAGGATTTCGAGCTCGGCCTCGCGCCCGGCATGGCCATAGATCTCCGCACCAAATTGCAACGGCTCGCGCGTGCCATGCACGCCGCCGGCGCGCGTGTGCAGCACCGGGCCGCAGTAGCACAGGCGCGTGACCCCCTGGCGGTTGAGCAGGTGAGCGTCGATGCGCGCCACCTGCGGCGTGGTGTCGGCGCGCAAGCCCAACATGCGACCGGACAGCTGATCCACCAACTTGAAGGTCTGCAGCTCCAGCGCCTCGCCGGTGCCGGTCAGCAGCGACTCCAGATACTCCAACAGCGGCGGGATGACGAGCTCGTAGCCGTAGCGGCGCGCCGCCTCCAGCAGCGTTCGGCGCAGCTCCTCCAGGTGACGCGCCTCGGAAGGCAACACATCGGCAATTTGATCCGGCAGCAGCCAGGCGGACATCGTGGACACGCAAGCAACACAACAAAGTCGGCGATTCTATGCCCTGCAAGCTCGCCAGCAGGACAAGGCGCGGCGCGAGCTGCCCGCAGAGCCTATCGTCCAGCGCCGCCCCCCCCGGCTGCGCTCGAGCCCTTGAACGCCTTGAAAAACTCGGAGGAAGGGTCGATCACCAGCACATCGCCTTTGCCATTGAAGCTCGCTTTGTAAGCTTCCAGGCTGCGATAAAACTGCGCAAAGGCCGGGTCGCGCCCGAAGGCTTGGTTGTAGATGCGCGCCGCCTCGGCATCGCCCTCGCCCTTGATTTTTTGCGCCTGCCGGTAGGCTTCGGCCAAAATCACCTCGCGCTGGCGGTCGGCCTCCGCACGGATTTTTTCGCCCTCAGCAAAGCCGGTGGAGCGCAGCTCGTTGGCCACGCGCTTGCGCTCGGCCTCCATGCGGTCATAAACGGAGCGCGTGATCGACTCGGCGTAGTCGATGCGCGAGATGCGCACATCCACCACGTCGATCCCCCAGGGCTTCTCAGCGCCGCGCACCGCCGCCAGCACCTCGCGCTGCACCGCGGCCATCAGTTCCTCGCGCTTGGTGGACAGCAGCTCGCGCAACGTGCGCTTGTTGACCTCCTGCTGAAAAGCGTTGCGCACCACGCGGTTGAGCTGCGCCGCGCCGGCGCGCTCATCCAGCCCGACATTGCGGATGTAGGCCGACGGGTCGGAGATGCGCCAGCGCACATACCAGTCGATGACGACGCGCTGCTTCTCAGCGGTCAGCGTCGGCTCGGTGTCGGTGCTCTCCAGCGTCAGCAGCCGCTTGTCGATGTAAGAGACATTCTGGAATGGCGGCGGCAACTTGAAGTTGAGGCCCGGCTCGGTGACCACCCGGCGAATTTGGCCAAATTGAAACACCACCCCATATTGGCGCTGATCGACCACGAACATCGTGGAGCTGAGCACCGCCAGCAAGACCAGCAACGACGAAACAAAAAAACCCATGCGGTTGGTCATGGCTGCGCTCCAAGCGGATCAGCGACTTTCGCGCTCACGGCTGCGCCCGTCGTCACGCGTGCGGGCATCGCGCGCCGCGGAATGGGACACGGCGCCGGAAGCCGACGGTGAGGCCGGCAACGTCGCCGCCGACGGCGCCTCGCCTGCGCTAACCTGCTGCATGATCTTGTCCAGCGGCAGATACAGCAAGCTGGACTGCGCGCGAGTGTCCACCAGCACCTTGGTCACGTTGGCGTAAATTTGCTGCATGGTCTCCAGATACATGCGCTCGCGCATGACCTGCGGGGCCTTCGCATACTCCGCCTGCACCAGCGCAAAGCGCTGCGCATCACCCTGCGCCTGGGCGATGATGCGGGCTTTGTAGCCCTCGGCTTCCTCCAACAAGCGTGACGCCGCACCGCGCGCGCGCGGCACGACGTCGTTGGCGTAAGCCTCGGCCTCGTTCTTGGCGCGCTCGCGTTCCTGGCCGGCCTTGAGCACGTCGTCAAAGGCGGCCTGCACCTGCTCCGGCGGGCGCACGCCGCCGGCCTGCAGGTTGATGCCGACGATCTCAATGCCGACGTTGTAGCGATCCAGGATGGTCTGCATCAGCGTGCGCACGCGCGGGGCGATCTGCTCACGCTCCTCCGCCAGCGCCGCATCCATCTTCATCTTGCCGACCACCTCGCGCACCGCCGTCTCCGCCGCCTTGACGACGGCGGCGTCCGGGTCGCGGCTGTTGAACAGGTAGGCGCGCGCGTCGCTTAAGCGGTATTGCACCGCAAACTTGATTTCGACGATGTTCTCGTCCTCGGTCAGCATGGCCGACTCGCGCAGCCCGGTGGCGCGCACGATGGCGTCCCGCCCGATATCCACGGAGCGAATCTGCGTCACGAACACCGTCTCGTGACGCTGGATCGGGTACGGCAGCCGCCAGTTGAAGCCGGCGCCCACCGTGCTGTGGTAACGACCAAACTGGGTGATGACGGCCTGCTGGCCTTCCTGCACGACGAAAAAACCGGTGCCAAGCCAGATCAGCACCGCCACGCCGGCGATGAGACCGACGCCGATGCCAGCGCCCTTCGGGTCGGGGCGGCGCGGCCCGCCTTCCCCCCACCCGCCTCGATCGCCGTCACCGCCCTGCCCGCGCCCGCCGCGACCGCCGAAAAGGCTGCCCAACTTGCGGTTGAAATCGCGCCAGAGCTCATCCAGATCCGGGGGCTGGGCGCCTTGGCCGCGCGGGCGGCGCGGCTCTTCAGGGGGGGATGGATCGTCGCCGCGGCCCCAGCGCGGGTCATTGAGGTTGAAGACACCGCGCCATCGGCGCCACCTGGCTTGCGCCTGCGAGCGCAGGCTTGACAGTGGCGCAGCCACGGCCCCGAGCCCCACGGGGTTATGGTCGTTCATCGGCTTGCGTTCCTCATGAGGGATAGGCCAATTGTGCCGCATCGCCCGGATGCGCGGTCAGCCTGGGTGAGCGCGCGACCACGGTTTCGGCCAACGCCTGCCGCAACTGCGGCAGGCCCTCGCCGGTGAGGGCGCTGACAAACACCCGAGTCACGCGCCGCCCTTCGAGTTCCACCTCGTCGCGCAGCGTCCGCGGCCGCTGCGCCGGCGGCAGCGCGTCAAGCTTGTTGGCCACCAGCACCTGCGGGATGCCATCGGCGCCGATGTCGCGCAGCACGCGCTGCACGTCCTCGATCTGCTCCGGGTGCTGAGGGTTGGCCACGTCCACCACGTGCAGCAGCAGGTCGGCCTCGCGCGCCTCCTGCAGCGTGGCGGAAAACGCCTCCACCAGCGTGTGCGGCAGGTCGCGGATGAAGCCCACCGTGTCCGACAGCGACACGTGGCCGGCCTCGGGGCCCAGGTAGAGCTGGCGAGTGGTGGTGTCCAGCGTGGCAAAAAGCTGGTCGGCCGCGTAGGCGCGCGCCTTGACCAGCGCGTTGAACAGCGTGGACTTGCCGGCGTTGGTGTAGCCCACCAGCGAGACGTCGAAGGTGCCGCGGCGCTGGCGCTGGCGGCGCTGGGTGTGGCGCTGGCGCTTGACCAGCTCCAGCCGCTTGCGCGTGCGCTGGATCGCCTCGGCGATCATGCGGCGGTCCAGCTCGATCTGCGTCTCGCCCGGGCCGCCGCGCAGGCCGATGCCGCCGCTTTGCCGCTCCAGGTGCGTCCAGCGCCGCACCAGCCGCGTCTGCAGGTACTGCAGACGCGCCAGCTCCACCTGCAGCTTGCCTTCGTGGCTGCGCGCGCGCTGCGCGAAGATGTTGAGGATCAGCAGCACCCGGTCGTTGACCGGCAGCTTCAGGTGCCGCTCGAGGTTGCGCTGCTGCGCGGGGCTGAGCGCCTGATCGAACAGCACTTCGCTGGCCCCATGAGCGGCAGCCAAGGCTTGAATCTCGTCGGCTTTGCCTTTGCCAACGAAGAGAGCCGCATCGGGTGCCTGACGCCGACAAACCACACGGTCAAGCACCGTAAAGCCCGCGCTACGCGCCAACTCGGCCAGCTCGGCCAGCGTCGGATCGAAAGATCGCTGCCCCAGGTCAACCCCGACCAGGATCACCCCCGGCGCGGACGCAGCCGGCACAGCGCTGACGCCACGATGCACAGCGCTTACGCACCCCCCTCAGCGGCCTGGCCTGGGGTGAATTGAACCGGGCGTCCTGGCACGATGGTGGAGATGGCGTGCTTATAGACCATCTGTGTCACTGTGTTGCGCAGCAAGACGACATACTGATCGAACGACTCGATTTGCCCTTGCAGCTTGATGCCGTTGACGAGATAGATGGAAACCGGCACGTGCTCGCGACGCAGCTGGTTGAGAAACGGATCCTGAAGGAGTTGGGCCTTGTTGTTGCTCACGATATCGTCCGTGTAAGTGTGAGTGAAGTGCAGAAACGCAAAACCAAAGTTACCACAATCATCCGCGCCACGCGTTGCGGTCAGACAAAGGGGTTGTCCTGCGTGCGCAGCTCGATGCGCAGCGGCGTGCCGACCAGGTCGAACGCCTTGCGGAAGCGCGCCTCGAGGTAGCGGCGGTAGGCGTCGCCGACGTGCTCCAGCGCGTTGCCGTGGATGACGATGACCGGCGGGTTGCTGCCGCCTTGGTGCGCGTAGCGCAGCTTGGGGCGCACGTGGCCGACGCGCTTGGGCGCCTGAAACGCCACCGCCTCGTGCAGCAGGCGGGTCAGCAAGGGCGTGGGCATCTTGATCATCGCCGACTCGTAGGCGCGCACGATCGAGCCCCACAATGCCTGGATACCCTGGCGCTGGCGCGCCGAGATGAAGTGCAGCGGCGCGTGCTTGAGAAAGCCCAGCCGCGCCTCGATCGAGCGCTGCGCCAACTGCCGCTGGTAGTCGTCGGCGGCGTCCCACTTGTTGACCGCCAGCACCACCGAGCGACCGCTGTCGAGGATGAAGCCGGCGATGTGCGCGTCCTGCTCGGTGACGCCCTCGGTGGCGTCCAGCAGCAGCAGCACGACGTGCGCCCCCTCGATCGCCTGCAGCGTCTTGACGACCGAGAACTTCTCCACCGCCTGGAACACCTTGCCCTTGCGGCGCAGGCCGGCGGTGTCGATCAGCTCGAAGCGCCGGCCCTGGCGCTCGAACGGCACGCGGATGGCGTCGCGCGTCGTGCCGGGCAGGTCGAACGCCACCAGCCGCTCCTCGCCGAGCCAGGCGTTGATCAGCGTGGATTTGCCGACGTTGGGCCGGCCGGCCACCGCCAAGCGGATCACGCCGTCGTCGCCGCGCGCCTGGTTCCCCTCGGCGGACGCCTCGTCCGGTTCCGGCAGGTTCAGCCGCGCCAGCGCCGCCTCCACCAGCGAGCGCAGGCCCTGCCCATGCGCCGCCGACACCGGCACCACGTCGCCCAGCCCCAGCTCGTAGAACTCAGCCCACTGGCCGCTTTCGCGCATGCCTTCGGCCTTGTTGGCCACCAGCACCACCGGCTTGCCCAGCCGGCGCAGGTAGGCGGCGATGTCGTGGTCCTGTGCGGTGAGGCCCGCGCGCACGTCCACCACGAACAGCACCACGTCGGCCTCCGCGACCGCCTGGCGGGTCTGCTTGGCCATCTCGCGCACGATGCCCTGCTCGGCGCTCGGCTCGAAGCCGCCGGTATCGACGACGATGAAGTCGCGCCCGCCCCAGCGCGCCTGGCCGTAGTGGCGGTCGCGCGTCAGGCCCGGCAGGTCGGCCACCAGCGCGTCGCGGCTGCGCGTGAGGCGGTTGAACAGCGTGGACTTGCCGACGTTGGGTCGCCCGACCAACGCCACCACGGGGGTCGGCGCGGTCATTGCGGCCGCCAGGCAAAAACGCCGCCGTTGCGCGTGACGGCGATCAGCGTGTTGCCGACCGCCAGCGGTCCCTCGACGATCGCCGAACCGTCGGTGGACAGGCGGTTGAGCATGGCGCCGTCAGCGCGCGCCAGCAGGTGCACGTAGCCCTGCGCGTCGCCGATGGCCAGCGACCGCCCGATCGCCAGCGGCGCGCTCAGGCCCCGGTGCAGCAGCCGCTCGTTGACCCACTGCCGCGCGCCGTCGCGCCGCGCCAGCGCGATCACGCGCCCGTTGGCCTCGGTGCCATAGACGCGCTCGGCGTCGGCCTGCACGCCGGTGGCGCCGTCGGCGCTCTGCGTCCACAGCAGGCGCCCGGCCGCGGCATCGACGCAGCCGATGGCGACCTGAAACGCCCGCGCGCACAGCACGTCGCCGTCGCGCCCGGTGCGGCCAACCAGATCCACCAGCCGCTCGACCTCGGTGGCGCCGCGCGTGCGGCCCACCGCCACATCCCAGCGGATGTTGCCGTTGTCCGGGTTCAGCCCGACCATGCGGCCGCCAATGCCGGCCACCAGCGTGTTGCCGACCGCGGTCAGCACGCCGCGCTCCTGCAGCACCAGCGGCTCGGTGCCGCGGCTGGTCTGCTGCCACAAGCGCGCACCGTTGCGCGCGTCGAACGCGGTGACGCTGCGGTCGCCGGCCAGCACGAAGACGCGCTCGCCGGCTACCAGCGGCGCGGTGAAGACGCGCGCCGGCAGGCGCTGGCGCCACGCCACGCCGGCTTCGGTCAGCACCACCAATTCGGAAGCGCGCGTCACCAGCGCCACGCGGCGGCCGTCGAAGCCGACGCCGGCGGCCATGGGCGCGCCGGCCGCCGCGCGCCAGCGCAGCCGTCCGGTCTCGCCGTCGAGGACGCTGACCTCGCCGGCGGCGTTGGCCAGCGCCAGCTGACCGTCGCGCACCACAGGGGTCAACAGCGCGTCCACCGGGCCGATCGACTGCGTCCAGACCTGACGCGCCTCCACCAGCGGCACCACCGGCTCCAGCGGCGCTGGCTGCGGTTTGGGAGGGCCGCTGGAGCAGGCCGACATCAGCCAGGCGGCAGCCAGCGCCAGCGCGGGACGCCCCGCCCCGCGAAGGATGGCACGCCGAACGGACGGTCTCATGGCTGCCCTTCCTTCTCGCTTGGATCGACGCCAAGCGCGTTCAACTTGGCCTCGACGATGGCTCGCCAGCCGATGTCGGCTGACAGTCCTCGCCACGCTTTCAGATAGGCTTCGCGCGCCGCCTCGGGCTGGCCCTGACGCTGCCGTAAATCGCCCAGACGATCGTCACGCCACGGCTGCAAGGCCGTTGGCACCGGCGCTTCCAGCAGGCGCTGGGCTTCGTCCCACTGCTGGGCATCCAGCGCCAAGCCCGCCAGCCGCAGCCGGGCTACGGCGGCCAGTTCATCGTCGTCACGCCGCTGCAGCACAAAGCGCAGCGCCGCGCGCGCCTCCTCAGCTCGCCCCGCTTCGGCCAACGTGCGCGCGGCCAGCAAAGCGCCCAGGCGCGCCTGCGCGGTACCTCCAGCCTGCGCCTGCAGGTCAGCCCATGCGCGCTGCACGCGGTCGGTGTCGGCTCCGTCAACGGCTTGCTCCAGCTCGTCGAGCAAAGCAGCCCCTTGCAGCGCCTGACGGTTTTGCCAAAACTGCCAGCCATGCCAGCCGGCGTAAGCCAGCAGCAGCGCTGTCAACGTCCACAGGATCGCCTGTCCCCAGCGCGACCAAAACGCCTTGAGCTGCGCGAGCTGCTCTTGTTCTTCCCAATCGTATGCGGCCATGAAACCTTGGTGTGGTGCGTCGCCCCGCATTGTAGGGGGTGCGGTCGGCAGCCTTCACGAAATTGACGGTGACAGCAACTCCGAGGCCCACTGGGCCGCCTCGTCCAGCGGGCGGCGCACCTGCTCGGTGATGGCGCCGCCCGGCTCGGCGCGCAGCGGCTTGACCGCCACCATGCCCTGCGCCAGCTCGTCGGCGCCGAAGATCAGCGCGTAGCGCGCGCCGCTGGCGTCGGCCTTCTTGAACTGCGCCTTCATGCCGGCCAGACCGTCGGCGGTGCGGGCGTGCATCAGCACCTGCAGGCCGGCGGCGCGCAGCGCGCGCAGCGCCGGCAGCACGCGCGGCCAAGCCGCTTCGTCCGGCACGATGGCGTAGGCGTCCGGCACCGGCGGGGCCGGCAGGCGCTGCTGCGCCTCCAGCAGCGCCAGCAGCCGCTCCACCCCCATCGCCCAGCCGACGCCGGGCGCGGGCTTGCCGCCCAGCTCGGCGACCAGCCCGTCATAGCGCCCGCCGGCGCACACCGTGCCCTGCGCCCCCAGCGACGTGGTGACGAACTCGAACACCGTGTGGTGGTAGTAGTCCAGCCCGCGCACCAGCCGCGGGTTGACGCGGTAGGCGATGCCCTGCGCGTCCAGCAGCGCGCACACCGCGTCGAAGTGCGCGCGCGAGGCTGCGCCGAGGTGATCCAGCAGCCGTGGCGCGCCTTCCACCAGCGCCTGCATCGCCGGGTTCTTGGTGTCGAGGATGCGCAGCGGGTTGGTGTAGAGGCGGCGGCGCGCGTCCTCGTCGAGCTGGTCGCGGTGCTGCTCGAAGTAGGCGATCAGCGCCTGCCGGTGCGCCGCGCGCTCGGCCGGCTGGCCCAGCGTGTTGAGCTCCAGCGTCACGTCCTGCACGCCGAGCTCCTGCCACAGATCCGCGGCCAGCGTGATCAGCTCGACGTCGGCCTCCGGCCCCGCGAGGCCGAGCGCCTCCACGCCGATCTGGTGAAACTGCCGGTAGCGCCCGCGCTGCGGCCGCTCGTGCCGGAACATCGGCCCCATGTAGTAGAAGCGCTTGGGCCCGTCGTAGAGCAGCGCGTGCTCCACCACCGCGCGCACGACGCCGGCCGTGCCCTCCGGACGCAGCGCCAGCTGCTCGCCGTTGAGCCGGTCCTCGAAGGCGTACATCTCCTTCTCGACGATGTCGGTGACCTCGCCGAGCCCGCGCACGAACAGCGCCAGCGGCTCGACGATCGGCGTGCGGATGTTGCGGTAACCGTAGCGCTGCAGCAGCGCGCGCACGCGCGCCTCCAGCCACTCCCAATGCGCCGACTGCGGCGGCGCGATGTCGTTCATGCCCTTGACGGCGGTGATGCGTTCGCTCATGCGTGCGGTTGGGGGGTGGCGCCCGCGCCCCAGCGGCGCGCCACGTAGTCCTCGACGATCTGGCGGAAATCCTCGGCGATGCGCTCGCCGCGCAGCGTGGCCACTTTCTGGCCATCGACGTAGACCGGGGCGGCCGGCGCCTCGCCGGTGCCGGGCAGGCTGATGCCGATGTCGGCGTGCTTGCTCTCGCCCGGGCCGTTGACGATGCAGCCCATCACCGCGACCTTCAGGTTCTCGACCCCGGGGTAGCGCCGGCGCCATTCGGGCATGGCGGCGCGCAGGTGGTCGTCGATCTGCTTGGCCAGCTCCTGGAACAGCGTGCTGCTGGTGCGCCCGCAGCCCGGACAGGCGGTCACGCTCGGCACGAAGGCGCGCAGCCCCAGTGCCTGCAGGATCTCCAGCGCCACCACCACCTCCTGCGTGCGCGGCTCGCCAGGCTGCGGCGTCAGGCTGATGCGGATCGTGTCGCCGATGCCCTGCTGCAGCAGCACCGCCAGCGCCGCGGTGGAGGCCACCACCCCCTTGGTGCCCATGCCGGCCTCGGTCAGGCCCAGGTGCAGCGGGTGGTCGCAGCGGCGCGCCAGCTCCTGATAGACCGCGATCAAATCCTGCACGTGCGACACCTTGCACGACAGCACGATATCTTCGGGCTTCATGCCGAGCTGCTGCGCGCGCTCGGCGGAGGCCAGCGCCGAGGTGATCAGCGCCTCATACATGACCTGGCGCACGTCCCACGGCTGCGCGCGGCGCGCGTTGGCGTCCATCAGCTCGGCCAGCAGCTCCTGATCGAGGCTGCCCCAGTTGACGCCGATGCGGATCGGCTTGCCCCAGCGCAGCGCGGCCTCCACCATCAACGCGAACTGCTTGTCCTTCTTGTCCCCGCGGCCCACGTTGCCGGGGTTGATGCGGTACTTGGACAGGGCCTGCGCCATGTCTGGATGGTCGTGCAGCAGGCGGTGGCCGTTGAAGTGAAAGTCGCCGATCAGCGGCACCGGCACGCCCATGCGGTCGAGCTGCTCGCGGATGTGCGGCACCGCACGCGCGGCCTCATCGTGGTTGACGGTCAGGCGCACCAGCTCCGAGCCGGCCAGCGCCAGTTCCTTGACCTGGATCGCGGTGGCGATGACGTCGGCGGTGTCGGTGTTGGTCATCGACTGCACGCGCACCGGAGCGTCGCCGCCCACCGTGACGCGGTGCGAGCCCCAGGCGACCACGCCCTGGCGCGTGCGCCGCGCGGCGGGGCGCGCAAGCGGGATCGGTCGATCATCATCAGCCGCCGCGGCGGCAGGAATGGAGGCGTCCATGAACCGGTCAGCGAACCTCGAAGCGGGCCACGTTGTTGCGCGCCATCAGCGTCAAATCCAAAGGCCGGCCACGCACTTCCACTGTGGTGGCGTCGGCGCGCCCCACCACCACCGCCAGCGGCAAGTCGTCGTCAAAACGCAGCGTCTCACCCGGCTGCACGTTGCGCTGCAACCAGACGCGCCCTGACGAGCCGGTGACTTGGATCCAACTGGTGGCCGACGTGCGCAAAACCAGCGCCCCGCCGCCGCCCGACTGCGTTGGAGCGGGAACCGCTGCGGTCTGCACCGACGCCGAGCCCGGCGCCGCCTGCGCCGCCGCCCCGGGGCCGTCGGCCGCCGGCGTGGTCACCGAGACTGCTTGACCGGAAGGCGTCGCCGGGGCGGATGTCCCGACGGAGCCGCCTGCACTGGAGGCTGACTGCCGACCCTGATCCTGTTTCGCTGGAGGAAGAGCCGCGGCAAGCGCCGGCGCAGGATCTTGACCGCCGCTTGATGAAAGGTCGGTTGAGCCTTCAGGCTCTGAGCTGGGCGACAGCGCCAGCCATGCGCCCTCCTCATCAGGCCACAGCCCAACCAGCAGCGCAGCCACCAGCAGCCCGGCGGCCAGCGCCCAAGGCCAACGGCGACGCCGCGCGGCGGGAGGGTTGGCAAACGCCGGCGCGGCCTCCTTGCGCGGCATCGGCGCGCCCAAATCCCCGCTGGATGGCGTCAAGCGCGGCGCTTCCCCGCTGGGCAAAGCGGCCAGCACCGGCGCCGGCTCGATCTTGAGCGCCCGACACACCGACAAGGCCAACGCGCGCGTGAACGTGGCATCTGGCAGCGCCTCATAAGCCCCGGCCTCCAGCGCTTGCAGGCGCTGCACCGGCACCTTCAGGGTGGCAGCCAGCGCCTCAATGGGCACCCCTGCTTGCTCGCGCGCCTGGCGCAGTCGCGTCCCCGCATCCAGGTAGGCTGTCGCCACCGTCTCCGCGGATGGCCCGCTACTCATCCCAAGCCCCCCTTTCCAGCGCCCCAGCCTCGCGCGAGGCCGGAAAGCGCCGCCGCAGCTGTTCGGCCAGCTGCGCCACCGTATCCTTGTTGCCGAGCCGGCGCTCAATCTTGAGACCGAGCCAGAGCGACTCGGCGTTGGCCAGCTCGGAGTTGTTGAGCCGGCGTGCGTAAAACTGGGCGCGAGCATCGTCGCCGCGTTGGTGCAGCAGCAGCGCCAGGTTGAACAGGGTCACGGGGTTGCCTGGATCCAGCTCAAACGCGCGCAACAGCGAGCGCTCGGCCTCCAGCGGCTGGCCGGCCCGCGCCTGACACACCCCCCTAGCCAACCAAGTGCGGGCGGCGCCTTGATAAGCAGGCGCATCCAGGGCGCGAGCAAACGCGTCGAATGCAGCCGCATAGCGCCCATCCTGACACAGCATCCAGCCATAGTTGTGCCAGGTGTTGCCATCGCGCGCATTCAACCGCAACGCCTGCTGAAAGCTGTCTTCCGCCAGCCGCGGGTCGCGCAGCGCGGTGTAGATCAGGCCGCGCAAGTTGAAGGCGGCGGCGTAGGTCGGGTCGATCTGGATCGCCTGCTTGACCTCGTCCAGCGCCACCGTCAGCTGGCCCTGCTCGAAATAGCCGGAGGCGAGTTCCACCCGCGTGCGCGCGCGCTTGCGCTGCGGCGGCTCGTCCGACTCGGTGATCCAGTCCTGCCCGGCGGTGCCGGGCCGCGGCGCGCCGGCGCAGCCGGCCAGCGTGGAGGCCAACGCCAGCACAAGCAGCCCCCAAGCGGCTGCGCGGGCGCGCGCCCGGGTCATGACGCCACCTCCGGGGCGGGCGAGCGACCACGCTCGACGCGCAGCGGCACCACGCGCCGGCGCGCCAGCCGCTGTGCCGCGCGCGTGCGGTCGCGCACCTCGCCAGCCAGCTGGCCACAGGCAGCGTCGATGTCGTCGCCGCGCGTCTTGCGGATGGTGGTCACGATCCCGGCAGCGTTGAGCCGGTCGGCAAAGGCTTTGACCGCCTCGCGCGGCGAGCGCCGCAGGCCCGACTGCGGGAACGGGTTGAACGGGATCAGGTTGACCTTGCACGGCACGCCGCGGCCGCGGTGCCCGCGCAGCAGCGCGATCAGCCGCTCGGCGTGCGCCGGCGTGTCGTTGACGCCGTCGAGCATGCAGTATTCGAAGGTGATGAAGTCGCGCGGCGCCGCCGGCAGGTAGCGCAGGCAGGCGTCCAGCAGCTCGGCCAGCGGATACTTGCGGTTCAGCGGCACCAGCTCGTCACGCAGCGCGTCGTCCGGCGCGTGCAGCGACACCGCCAGCGCCACCGGGCAGTCCTGCGCCAGGCGCTCCATCATCGGCACGACGCCCGAAGTCGAAACCGTGACGCGCCGCCGCGACAGGCCGTAGCCGTGGTCGTCCAGCATCACGCGCAGCGCCGGCGCCAGCGCGGCGTAGTTCTGCAGCGGCTCGCCCATGCCCATCATCACCACGTTGGAGATGACGCGCTCGGACGTGGCCAAGCGGCGCCGCAGCGCGTGCTCGGCGTGCCAGAGCTGGGCAACGATCTCGCCGGTGGTGAGGTTGCGGCTGAAGCCCTGGTGCCCGGTGGAGCAGAAGCGGCAGCCGACCGCGCAGCCGGCCTGGCTGGACACGCACAGCGTGCCGCGGTCGTCCTCCGGGATGAAGACCGACTCAACGGCGTTGCCGTCGCCGACGTCGAACAGCCACTTGATCGTGCCGTCGGCCGAGACCTGCTCGGCCAACACCGGCAGCGCGCGCACCTCGGCGACCTCGGCCAGGCGCGCGCGCAGGTCGCGCGCCAGGTCGGTCATGTCCCAGAAGCGCGCCACCCCCTTCTGGTGGATCCAGCGAAACAGCTGCACCGCGCGGAAGCGCTTGTGGCCCAGCCGCTCGCAGAAGGCGGCCAACCCCTCGAGGTCGAAGTCGAGCAAATTGGCCGTCATACCATAAGATCAGCGGGAGTAAATCGCCATGCCGGGAAAGAAGAAGGCGATTTCCGCGGCTGCCGTATCAGGGCCGTCCGAGCCGTGCACGGCGTTGGCGTCGATGCTGTCGGCAAAGTCGGCGCGAATGGTGCCAGGGGCGGCCTTCTTCGGGTCGGTGGCCCCCATCAGCTCGCGGTTTTTGGCGATGGCGTTTTCCCCTTCCAGCACTTGCACCATCACCGGGCCCGACACCATGAAATCGACCAGATCCTTGAAAAAGGGCCGCTCGCGGTGCACGGCGTAGAAGGTCTCGGCCTCCCGGCGAGAAAGGTGCACCATCTTGGCGGCGACGATCTTGAGGCCGGCCGCCTCGAAGCGGCTGTAGATCTGGCCGATCACGTTCTTGGCGACGGCGTCGGGCTTGATGATCGAAAGCGTGCGTTCAAGAGCCATGGTGAAATGATGATTGCTTTTGCAAAAACTGCGATTTTAGCCGTTTTGACGTCGCGCGGACAAACGCGAACCTGACTTGCGCGCCGAGGTCGGCGCTTGGGGTGCCGCGGGCCTGGACGCCTTGTTGACAGCCGCCGCCACGCCGCTGGCGCTGGCTCGTGAACGGGGCGATCCTGTCGCCGGCGAGGTGGCGGCGGCCCGTGGCCGAGGCTGCTGGTCTGCGGGCAGCGGCAAGCCGGCCTGCGCCATCAGATCGGCCACCGCCTGCGGCTCCAGCTCCCACCACGTGCCACGCCGCACGCCGCGCGGCAGCGTGACCGTGCCATACCGCACCCGGATCAAGCGGCTGACCGCATGCCCGACCGCCTCAAACAACCGCCGCACCTCGCGGTTGCGCCCCTCGGTCAGCACCACCCGATACCAGCGGTTGGCTCCGGTGCCGCCAAGCTCCTCCAGCGCCTGCACCCGGGCCGGGCCGTCATCCAGCTCCACCCCGCTGAGCAAGCGCTCGCGCTCGTCGCTGGACAACGCGCCCAGCACCCGCACGGCATACTCGCGCTCCAGGCCGAATCGAGGGTGCATGAGCCGGTTGGCCAGCTCGCCGCTGTCGGTCAGCAACAGCAAGCCTTCGGTGTTGATGTCCAGCCGCCCGACCGCCATCCATTTGCCTTGCCGCAACGCCGGCAGACGAGCAAACGGCGTCGGACGGTTTTGCGGATCGTCCAGCGTCACCACCTCGCCCACCGGTTTGTGGTAGGCCAGCACGCGCGGCAAGCGCGAACGCTGCGCGCGCCAGCGCACCTGCTGGCCATCCAAATGGATGGTGTCGCGCACAGTGACGCGCTGCCCCACGTGCGCGGGTTGACCGTTGACCTTCACGCGCCCGGCGGCAATCGCGGCCTCCATGTCCGCCCGCGAGCCCAGCCCTAGCTGCGCCAGCACCTTATGCAGCTTGGCCGACGGCAAGCCGGCCGCCGAGCGTGGCTCGCGCGGCGCTGATGCCGCGGCAGATCGGGATCGTTTCATGCCGGTTGTTCCGTCATCGGCTCGGACGCAGCCAAGCCAGGTAAATCGGGTTGAGGCTCGGGGACGGCGCCATCCAGCGCCGGCAGCGCTTGCAGCGACTCTAAGCCCAAATCTTGCAAAAACTGCTGCGTGGTGGCGTAAAGCGCGGGCCGCCCTACCGTGTCGCGATGGCCCACCACCTCGATCCAGCCGCGTTCCTCAAGCTGACGCAAGATCGGCGTGCCCACCGTCACGCCGCGGATGGCTTCGATGTCGCCCCGGGTGACGGGCTGACGGTAGGCAATGACGGCCAGCGTCTCCAGCACCGCGCGGCTGTAACGAGGCGGCTTTTCGGGATGCAGCCGCTGTAGAAAGGCGTGCATATGGGGACGCGATTGAAAGCGCCACCCGCCTGCCACGCAAACCAGCGTCAGGCCACGGCCCTGCCAGCTCTGCTGCAGCCGCTGCAGGGCAGCCTGCACATCGCTGGCGGACAGTGCGCCGTCGAACAGCGCCGCCAACTCCGACACGCTCAGCGGACGGCCCGCGCACAGCAACGCGGCCTCCAGCACCGGCTGCGCCTCGTCTAGATCCATGCCCTGTCTCCGCTTGCGCCGCCCGGCTCATGCTCGTCAAGAAGCGCGGCATTGTAGTGCAGACCGCTGCGCTGAAGCGCTTGCGCCAAATCGTGCGGCAGCGCGCTGCGCCACACCTGCCACGCCCCAGTGACCGGGTGACGCAAGCCAAGCTGCGCCGCGTGCAGCGCTTGGCGGCTCAGCCCATCGAACGCGCGTCCGCCGTAGAGCGCATCTCCCACCAACGGATGCCCAAGCCAGGCCAGATGCACCCGGATTTGGTGCGTGCGTCCGGTATGCAGCCGACAGGCCAGCAAAGTCATGGACGCGTGGCCATCCAGGACGCGCAGGTCGGTGCGCGCCGCCCGCGCCCCCGCGCCGCCGCAGGCCAGCACGGCCATGCGCAAGCGTTGGCGAGGATCGCGCCCGATCGGCGCCTCCACCGTGCACTGCGCAGGGCGGCGCCACGCCCCCCAAGCCAGTGCGACATAAAGACGCTGCACCTGACGCGCGGCGATGGCCGCCACCAAGGTCTCATAAGCGTGCGGACTTTTGGCCACCACCATGAGCCCGCTGGTGTCTTTGTCCAGTCGATGCACGATGCCGGCGCGCGGCAAACCGGCAGCCCCCGGATGGTAAGCCAACAAGCCATTGAGCAACGTGCCGCTCCAATGCCCTGCGCCAGGATGCACGACCAAGCCCGCAGGTTTGTCGAGCACCAGCAGGTGGTCATCTTCATGCACCACCGACAGCGGCATTGGCTGCGGCGCATACGCCTGGGCCTGCGGCACCGGATGCAGCTGCACCGTCACCGTCTGCCCTGCCGCCAAGCGACGCGCGCATTTGGTGACCGGCAGCCCATCCACCGACACATGCCCCTGCTCGATGCCGGTTTGCCAATACGAGCGCGACAAGCCGGGCATCACCTGCGCCAGCCAGCGATCCAGCCGCTGGCCATGGCCGTCGGCGTCCACCCTCAACACGCGGGTCTCCACGCTGGCCTCGTCCAGCATGTCGTCGGCGTGGTCGATCTCTATAATGGATTGCCTCATTTCCTCTTTATGGCGGGACGCCCCGCCCCCTTGCGGC
Source organism: Tepidimonas alkaliphilus (assembly GCF_007556595.1). GTDB lineage: Bacteria > Pseudomonadota > Gammaproteobacteria > Burkholderiales > Burkholderiaceae_C > Tepidimonas > Tepidimonas alkaliphila. The sequence goes on along the minus strand of NZ_VJNB01000001.1, from coordinate 245,268 downwards.
CCATCGATGAGACCTCGCTTCCCTACCCTACTGTCATGGCCTGGCCGGGCCTGCGCACTGGCAGTGCTGACCGCCGCACTGGCCGGCTGCGCCAGCAGCCCCCCCAAAGATGCCACGGCCAACTGGAGCCCCAACAAACTCTATGCCGAGGCGATGGATGAGCGCGCCGCCGGCAATTACGACAAGGCCATCCAATACTTTGAAAAGCTCGAGGGCCGCGCCGCCGGGACGCCTTTGGCGCAACAAGCCCAGCTTGAGAAGGCTTACACGCACTACAAAAATGGCGAGCCCGCGCAAGCGCTGGCGACGCTGGATCGCTTCATGCGGCTGCATCCCACCAGCCCAGCGCTCGATTACGCCCTGTATCTGAAAGGCCTGGTCAATTTTAACGACAACTTGGGCCTGTTCGGGTTTATCTCCCAGCAAGATCTCTCGGAACGCGACCAAAAAGCAGCGAAAGACTCGTTTGAAGCGTTCAAGCAACTGGTCGAGCGCTTTCCTGATTCGCGCTACGCCGCCGATGCCCGCCAGCGCATGGTCTATATTGTCAATGCGCTGGCGCAATCGGAGGTGCACATTGCTCGCTATTATTTTCGGCGCGGCGCTTATGTGGCGGCGATCAACCGAGCGCAACTGGCGATTCGCGACTACCCCAACGCCCCCGCCAACGAGGAAGCGCTGTATCTGCTCTACAAATCGTATGAGGCGCTTGGCATGGAGCAACAGGCGCATGATGCGCGCCGCGTGCTGGAATTGAATTTTCCGCAAAGCACTTTGCTGACCCGGGGCTTGACAATCGACCGCGGGCCGTGGTGGCGGCTTTGGTGAGCTTAGCCATCCAAGCTGACGACTCCCCAAAGCAGCCGTCTTCAAATCAAACGGGCCACCTTTGAATGGCGGCCCGTTTAAACTTTTGCGCGATCGACGTTTTAGACGGTTTCACCGAGCACTTGCACATTGACCTCCACCGTCACGTCGGTGTGCAGGCCAATCTGCACGGTGTAATCGCCCACGTTTTTAAAGACGCCGTTGGGCATGCGCACTTGCGATTTATGCACCGGGAACCCCGCTTTGGCAAGTTCCGCCGCGATGTCATGGTTGGTCACCGAGCCGAAAAGGCGCCCATCCACCCCTGCCTTTTGCACGATGCGCACCGTGTGACCTGACATCTTCTCTGCCAACGCCTTGGCTTCGGCCAGCTTGGCTGCAGCGGCTTTTTCCAGCTCGGCGCGGCGGGCGTTGAATTCCTCAATGGCTGCCTGGGTTGCGCGACGCGCGCGTCCGGTTGGAATCAAATAATTGCGGGCGTAACCGTCTTTAACTTTGACGATGTCGCCCAGGTTGCCCAAATTCACGACCTTGTCAAGCAAAATCACTTGCATGTTGCGGGCTCCTTCAAACGCGATGCTGATCGGTGTACGGCAGCAAAGCCAGGAAGCGCGCCCGCTTGATGGCCTTGGCCACTTGTCGCTGGTAAATAGAGCGCGTGCCAGTCAAGCGCGCCGGAATGATCTTGCCGTTTTCGGCGATAAAGTCTTTCAAGGTCTCAATATCCTTGTAATCAACTTCTTCAACGCCGGCGACTGTGAAACGGCAATATTTTTTGCGCTTAAACAGCAGGTTATTGCTGGCGCGCTTTGGACGTGCGCTCGTGTTGCGTGGAGCTGTCGCCATGATCAACTTTCCTGTAGCAATTCAAAAGACTGGATATGAAAAACAACGCTTCGGCCACGCCGCGGCGAGAGCAAGAAACCCTGGCATTGCAAGGCTGCACCCAAGTTACCATGAGCAAGACGCTCAGCCAGCACCCCCATCGCCACAGCCTGAATCCGCAAATTCACCAAGCGCTGACCCTCGGCCTCCTCCTGCCACGACTGGTGCTCGAGGACAAGCTCTTGCACCGCCAACCCGGCAGGGGTGTAGCGCAAGGCAGCCCGCTCGACCATCTTGGCCTGCAGACAAAAACAATTGACCGCAGGCAACCGCGGCGGGTCGCGCTCAACTTCGCTCAGGCGGCCGCCTCCTGTTGCGCCTGGGCCTTGCGCGCCTCTTCGCGCTCCACGGCTTTCATCATGGCCGACGGGGCAGTCTCCGCCTTCTTCTTCTGCACCACCAGGTGGCGCAGCACGGCGTCGTTGAAGCGAAACGCCGTTTCCAATTCGGCCATCACCTCTTTGCTGGCCTCAATGTTGAGGCACAGGTAGTGCGCCTTGGACAGCTTGTTGATTTGATAGGCCAGCTGGCGCCGCCCCCAGTCTTCCACACGGTGGATGATGCCGCCACCGGCGGTGATCATGCCCTTGTAGCGCTCCAGCATCGCGGGCACTTGCTCGCTCTGATCCGGATGGATCAACATCACGATTTCGTAATGACGCATGCACACTCCTTATGGAAAAACTGCCGCCCCGGCGTCGGTCGGGTGCGGCAAGGAAGCCCTCTATTGTAGCTCGTCCGGGCCAGGAACGTGCAACTTCCGCACCCACGCGCGTCGCTGAGGCGAAGGCGGGCGCGTCAGCAAGCTGACCACCACCAGCGTCAGCGCCCCGGCGGGAACGCCAAACACGCCGGCGGCAATCGGGTCGATTCCCCACCACAGGCGCGGCTCGCCGGTGATGCCCAGCACCCCGCGCAGCCACGGCTGGTTCCATGCCAAGTAGCCCAGCGTGACGCCCATGCCGACCAGCATGCCCGCCACCGCCCCAGCGCCATTGGCGCGGGACCAAAAAATACCCAGCACCAGCGCCGCAAACAAGGCTGCGGCCGCGATCGAAAACGCCGCGGCCACCAGCAACAGGATGTCCGCCGGCTTTTGCGCAGCCACATACGCCGCCAGCAAGGCCACCAACAGCAGCACCACTTTGGACAACGCCACCCGGCGCGCCGTCACCGCTGCCGGCGCCAGGGTCTTGTAATACACATCGTGGCTGAGGGCGCTGGTGATGGTCAGCAACAGACCATCCGCCGTGGACAGCGCCGCAGCCAAGCCCCCGGCGGCCACCAGCGCGGCGACCACATAGGGCAGGCCCGCAATTTCGGCCGCAGCCAGCACAATGATGTCGCCACCCAGCGTGATTTCGCCCAACTGCAGCACACCGTCGCGGTTGACGTCGTGCACCGACAGCAGGGATGGATCAACCTGGCTCCACGCCGCCACCCACGACGGCAGCGCCTCAAAGCGGGTGCCAACCAGCTGCGTAAAAACTTCGTATTTCACCAGCACCGCCAACGCCGGCGCCGTCCAATACAGGATGGCGATGAACACAATGCCCCACGCCACCGACGTGCGGGCTTGGGCCACGCTGGGCACGGTGTAAAAGCGCATCAGCAAATGGGGCAACGAAGCGGTGCCCAGCACCAAGCACAGCACCAACGCCAAAAAATTGCGCCGGCTGTGCTCAAACGCGGCGCGCTCCTGTGGCGAGCCGTCGGGATCACCCGCAAACGGCTGCGCATGGGGCGGCAGGCCGCCCAGCGGCTGGGCGCGCGCTTGCGCTTGCGCCCACTGCTGGCTCCAGAGCTGGCGGGCGCTGGCCTCATCGCGCGGCAGGCGCGCCAGCGCCCGCTCCACCGCCGCGATCTCTGCCGGATCCGCCCCCATCTGCTGCAGCGCTTGCCAATGACCTTCGAGCTGGGCGCGCTCGCGCTGCAAGGCCGCGGCAGGGTCGCGCAGTCGCTGCTCCAATACCTGCGCCTGCTGGGCCCAGATGCGCTGCACGTGCCGCTCCTCGGGCGCGTCGCGCAGCGCTTGTTCGCGTGCGGTCACCAGCTGCAGTTGCGTGCCGTAAGCCAACGGAGCCAGCCACGAGCCGGTCTGCTTCAACGACAGCCACAGCACCGGCGTGACAAACGCCACGATCAACACGATATATTGCGCCACCTGCGTCCAGGTGATGGCGCGCATCCCGCCCAAGAACGAGCACACCAGAATGCCGCCCAGTCCGAGGAAGACGCCCACCTCAAACGCCAGCCCGGTCAGCCGCGAGGTGATCAGCCCGACCCCGACGATCTGCGCCACCACATAGACAAACGAACACAGCAACACCGCCACCACCCCGATCAGACGCGGCCAAACGCCGCCGTAGCGCTCGGCGAGAAAGTCCGGGATCGTGAATTGACCGAAGCGGCGCAAATAGGGGGCCAACAGCAAGGCCACCAGCACGAAACCACCCGACCAGCCCAGCACAAACGCCAGCCCGCCATAGCCCTGCATGAACAAGGTGCCGGCCAGGCCGATGAACGACGCCGCCGACAGCCAATCCGCCGCCAGCGCCATGCCGTTGAACAGCGCCGGCACCCGCCGACCTGCGACGTAATACTCCACCGGATCGACGGTGCGCGCCCACACGCCGATGGTGGCATAGACGGCCAGCGTGGCCAGCAACAGCAGCATGCCGATCCAGGTGCGCGGCCAGCCCAGCTGCTCCAGTGCCCCCAGCAGCACGATGAACAGCACGAACGCCAGCGCAAAGCGCGCATACAGCGCCAGCAAGGGACGCGTCAAATCGGTGTGGGGTGGGGAGGCGGACATGCCCAAATGAGTGAATCGGCTGGCAGGCGCGGTAGGATGGCGATGTTAGCGCCACCTGTCAGGTTGTCGCCTTATGTCAGCCCCGTCGCACGACGACACCCCGATCTTGTCGGCCACTCCGGTGCGCGCGTTGCTGCGCCGCGCGCCATTGTGCGTGCCGCCCCAGCTGCCGATCCGCGCCGCCGCCCAGCGCATGCGCGAGCACGGCGTCTCCTCGGTGCTGATCGCCGAAGAGGGGGCGCTGCGCGGCATCGTCACCGACCGCGACCTGCGCAACCGCGTGCTGGCCGCCGGGCTCGACCCGGCGCGGCCGGTGATCGAGATTGCCACCACGGCGCTGCAGACAGTGGACATTGGCGACGCTGCGTTCGATGCGCTGCTGCTGATGGCGCGGCACAACATCCATCACGTGCCAGTGACCGAAGGCGGACGCGTGGTCGGGCTGATCTCCAGCACCGACCTGCAGCAGCGCCAGAGCGACTCGGCGGTGGTGCTGGCGCACGCCCTCCACCAGCAAGACACGGTGGAAGACCTGCGCAGAGTGACCCAACGCGTCGGTGCATTGCAGCGCCAGCTGGTGGCCGCCGGCGCCTCGGCGCACGCCATCGGGCGGGTGGTCTCGGCGCTGACGGATGCGCTGACGATGCGGCTGCTGCAGCTGGCCGAGCGCGAGCTCGGGCCACCGCCGGTGCCTTACGCGTGGGTCGCAGCCGGCTCGCAGGGCCGCAACGAGCAAACCGCCCAAAGCGACCAAGACAACTGCCTGGTGCTGGACGATGCCTATGACGAGGCGCGCCATGGCGCTTACTTTGCGGCGCTGGCCCGCTGGGTATGCGATGGACTGCATGCCTGCGGCTACGTTTATTGCCCTGGCGAGATGATGGCGACGACGCCCCAGTGGCGCCTGCCGCGGGCGCGCTGGCAAGAACTGTTTCGCAGCTGGATCGAGACGCCGGACCCGAAGGCGCTGATGCTGACCTGCGTGTTCTTCGACCAGCGCTTCGTCGCTGGCGAGCGCGGGCTGCTGGAGACGCTGCGCGCCGAAGTGCTGGCGCGCACGCCGGGGCAGCGCATTTTCCTTGCGCACATGGTCGCCAACGCGCTGACGCACACGCCGCCGCTGAACTGGCTTGGCCGCATTCAGACCCTGCGCGACGGCGAGCACGCCGGCGCCATCGACCTCAAACACAGCGGCATCGTGCCGATTGTGGATTTGGCGCGGGTGTATGCGCTGGCCGGTGGCATCGCCGCGGTCAACACGCGCGAGCGGCTGCTGCGCGGCGCCGACAGCGGCGAAATCAGCCCCGATCGGGCGCGCGACCTGGTCGATGCGCTGGAATTTTTGAGCACGCTGCGCGTGCGGCATCAAGCACGGCAGCTGGAGGCCGGGCATGCGGCCAACAACCATCTGCGACCGGCGGAGCTGTCGGCGCTGGAGCGGCGCCACCTCAAAGACGCCTTCGCGGTGGTCAAAGATTTGCAAAGCGTGTTGGAAAAGCGCTACCTTGCCGGACGCTTCTGAGTTCACGCGCAAGACCTGCTGCACGGGTTGGCTGGCCGATCAATCAATATGTCAGGCGCGCGTAGTAGGTGCGCTCCGCGGCGCGACGCGCCTGCCCCAGCGTGACGATGCCTTGCTTTTCCAACAGCGGGATCAGGCGCAGGAACACCTCTGCCGTGACAAGGGCGTCGCCCAACGCCGTGTGGCGTCCCAGCACCGGGATGCCCAAACGCGCCGCGATCGCCTCCAGGCTGTGCGACGGCTGCTGCGGGTGCACCACCGCCGACAGCAGCAAGGTATCCAGCACCGGCTGGTCGAACGTGACACCCGCGCTGCGGGCTTTGAGCTGCAAGAAACGCAGGTCAAAGGCCGCGTTGTGGGCCACCAGCACCGTGTCGCGCGCAAAGGCATGAAAGGCGGGCAGCACCTGCTCGATGGTGGGCTGGCCGCGCACCATGGCAGGCGTGATGCCGTGAATAGCGGTGCTCTCAGGCGGAATCGGGCGTTGGGGATCGATCAGCTGCTCGAAGCTTTCATGGCGCAGCAGGCGACCGTTGACGATGCGGGTGGCGCCGATCTGAAGGATCTGATCGCCCTTGGACGGCTGCAAACCGGTGGTCTCGGTGTCGAACACCGTGTAAGAAAGGCTGGCCAGCGGTCGTTCATCCCAGGCCAGCGCTGCCGGCGTCGAGGAAAACAAATCAAAATCATAAAACTCAGGCCGGCTGGTGATCGGCATCTCGGGCGGCGGCGGCGCCGGATGCGGCGCCAGCGGCAGATCCAGGCAAAGACGGAGCCCCTCTTCGTCAAGTTGCCAGCGACAGCCGCCACCGAATGGCTGCAGCCGCTCGCGCAGGCTCAGCGGCGCTGCGTCCGCCTCTTCGAGCCAAGCGTGCAGCGGCCAATCCGCGCCAGCGGGCTGGGGCCATACCGCCTCCAGCCGGATGCATCCTGAATCGCCCTGCAGGGCCCGCAGTCGCAAACAAGCGCCGTGGTTGGGGCGGTGGTTGCACAGCCGTTGCAGCACGCCGGCCAACGCATGGGCTAGGCCCAAGGGTTCCACGCGCACGACCTCATCCAACGCGCAGGGTTCCACTTCGACTTGCAACCCCTCGAGCTGGGACAAGCGGCGCTGCAACACCGCCAGCAAGTCGGCGCCGCGCAACTCCTCGGCGGGCCAATGCACCCACGCCTGCGCCTGCGCCTGCGCAGCCCGCAGCGCCTGCTGCAATTGCTGGCGCAGCGCGTGCAGGCGTTGCGGCAGCGCGCCTTGAACCTCTGCCGACCGCGCCCCGTCGGCGGCGAGTTGCCACGCGGCGGCCACGTCAGCCCATTCCGCCTCGACCTTGTGGAGCGCTTCGTTCCACCGCTGCAGGGCTTGCTGCCATTGCTCGTACTCGCGGGTGATGTTGTCCAGCAGCAACACAAACCCCGCCAGCGCCGCCGGGTCCCTGATCCCCTCCCCTTGCCCGGCATCGCCGAGGTCGCGCACGGGCGCCACCTGCACGCGCAACAGCTGGCCGCTGCGCGTGGCGGTGACGAACTGGGCGCTGGGCTGAACGGCGCCTTTGCGCAAGCGCTGGCGCAGCTCCTCCAGCGCATGGGCAATCAGCCTGCGATCCAGCACCGCGTAAATCGAGCGCCCCAGCCCAAGCAACTCAGCGCCGGCCAGCGCCGCCGGCGCCTGCGACAGGGCGCGCACTTGCCAGCGCGCGCGCTGGTTGTAGAGCAGCACGCGTCCGTCGAGGTTGCAGACGATGACGCTTTGCGTCAGCTCGGCCATCAACGCCGCCAGCCGCTGCTTTTCCTGCTCGATGGCGCGCGCGGCCTCGCGCACGCGCGTTTGCACCTCGCTGCGCCATTCATCGCGTTGCCGCAGCAGCTCGTTGAACAGCCGCGCGACCCGACGCACGTCGGCGGGGCCGCGCTCCGGCAGCGCCGGCGCCGCCGGCGAGGTCAACCGCACCGCCGCCTCCTCGGCCAACCGCCGCCAGGGGTGCACCGCAACTTCAAAGGCCTTTTGCAACCCCCAGGCGATAGCTGCCATGCCCAGCAGCCACATCAGCAGCGCCAGCGTCCAGCGATCGCCCAGCAACGCCAGCATGCGCTGGCGGGCGGGCGGCTCCAGCGTAAGGGCGATCAACCCGACGGTGGCCGCCAGCCACACCAGCGAGACGACGGCTGCGCCGAGCAGCAGCCAAGCCCAACGTGGGTCGAAGCGACGTGGCACGTCCGCTCCCCAGAGCTCGCTCCAGGCCGGCAGCGCGCCGCCCGGGGCGTCTTAAGCCGAGCCGGCCAGCCGGTGCCAGGTGTCGATCACCGTGTCCGGGTTCAGCGAGATCGAGCTGATGCCTTGGTCCATCAGCCAGCGCGCGAAGTCCGGGTGGTCGCTGGGCCCCTGGCCGCAGATGCCGATGTACTTGCCCTGCGCGCGGCAGGCGGCGATGGCGCGCTCGATCAGCGCCAGCACCGCCGGGTCGCGCTCGTCAAAGTCGTGCGCCAGCAGCTCCAGCCCCGAGTCGCGGTCCAGCCCGAGCGTGAGCTGCGTCAGGTCGTTGGAGCCGATCGAGAAGCCGTCGAAGAACTCGAGGAACTGCTCCGCGAGCACGGCGTTGCTCGGGATCTCGCACATCATGATGAGCTTGAGGTCCTGCTCGCCGCGCTTCAGGCCCATCGAGGCCAGCAGCTCGGTGACGCGCTTGGCCTGCGCCAGCGTGCGCACGAACGGCACCATCACCTGCACGTTGGTCAGGCCCATCTCGCCGCGCACGCGCTTGATCGCTTCCACCTCCATCGCAAAGGCCTCGACGAACTCGGCGCTCAGGTAGCGCGCCGCGCCGCGGAAGCCCAGCATCGGGTTTTCCTCGTCGGGTTCGTAGCGGCTGCCGCCGATCAGCTTGCGGTATTCGTTGCTCTTGAAGTCCGACAGCCGCACGATGACGGGCTTGGGCCAGAACGCCGCGGCGATGGTGGCCACGCCTTCGGCCACCTTGTCAACGTAGAAGGCGCGCGGGCTGGCGTGGCCGCGCGCGGCCGACTCCACGGCGCGCTTGAGGTCCGCATCGACGTTGGGGTAGTCGAGGATCGCCTGCGGGTGCACGCCGATGTTGTTGTTGATGATGAATTCCAGCCGCGCCAGGCCGACGCCGCCGTTGGGGATCTGCGCGAAGTCGAACGCCAGCTGCGGGTTGCCGACGTTCATCATGATCTTGACCGGCAGCGGCGGCATCTCGCCGCGCTTGACCTCGGTGACCTCGGTCTCCAGCAGCCCCTCGTAGATGTGGCCGGTGTCGCCCTCGGCGCAGCTGACCGTGACGAGCTGGCCGTCCTTGAGCGCCTCGGTGGCGTGGCCGCAGCCGACCACCGCCGGGATGCCCAGCTCGCGCGCGATGATGGCCGCGTGGCAGGTGCGCCCGCCGCGGTTGGTGACGATAGCGCTGGCGCGCTTCATGATCGGCTCCCAGTTGGGGTCGGTCATGTCGGTGACCAGCACGTCGCCGGGCTGCACCTTGTCCATCTCGGCGATCGAGTGCACGATGCGCACCTTGCCGGTGCCGATCTTCTGGCCGATGGCGCGGCCGCTGGCCAGCACCGGGCCCTTGGCCTTGAGCTTGTAGCGCAGCTCCACCTGCCCGGCGGCCTGGCTCTTGACGGTCTCGGGCCGCGCCTGCAGGATGTAGATCTGGCCGTCGACGCCGTCCTTGCCCCATTCGATGTCCATCGGACGGCCGTAGTGCTGTTCGATGACCAGCGCGTAGCGCGCCAGCTCCAGCACCTCGGCATCCGTCAGGCTGTAGCGGTTGCGCTGCTCCACCGGCACGTCCACCGTCTTGACCAGCTTGCCGCCGGCGGCCTTCTCCTCGGGCGTGGCGAACACCATCTGGATCAGCTTGCTGCCGAGGTTGCGGCGGATGATGGCGTGCTTGCCGGCCTTGAGCATCGGCTTGTGGACGTAGAACTCGTCGGGGTTGACGGCGCCCTGCACCACCGTCTCGCCCAGGCCGTAGCTCGCGGTGATGAACACCACGTCCGCAAAGCCGCTTTCGGTGTCGATCGTGAACATGACGCCGGAGGCGCCCAGGTCCGAGCGCACCATGCGCTGCACGCCGGCCGAGAGCGCCACCTCGCTGTGCGCGAAGCCCTTGTGCACGCGGTAACTGATCGCGCGGTCGTTGTAGAGGCTGGCGAAGACCTCCTTGATCTTGTGCAGGATCTGCTCGATGCCGACGACGTTGAGGAAGGTCTCCTGCTGGCCGGCGAACGATGCGTCGGGCAGATCCTCCGCGGTGGCCGAGGAACGCACTGCGTAGCTGGCGTTCAAGCCCCCGTCCAGCCGCGCGTAGGCGTCGCGGATGGCGGCCTCCAGCTCCGGCGGGAACGGCTGCGCCTGCACCAGCGCGCGGATCTCGGCGCCGGTGGCCGCCAGCGCCTTGACGTCATCCGCGTCGAGCTTGGCGAGCATCGCGTCGATGCGCGCATCCAGCCCGCCGTGCTTGAGGAACAGACGGAATGCGTGCGCGGTGGTGGCAAAGCCGGTGGGCACACGCACGCCCTGCGGCAGCTGCGAGATCATCTCGCCGAGGCTGGCGTTCTTGCCGCCGACGATCTCGACGTCGGCCATGCGCAGCTGCTCGAAGGGCACCACCAGGGCGTCAGGGGGAAAGCGCTCAGACATGGGAACTACACTCCGGATGGTTGAAAAGAAAAACTTTGGAGCAGAACACTCGGGCGCCCTGCCGCCTGCGCCGCCATCTGAATGACGCGCGCCCGCAGCCTGGAGCGGAAGGCGCCGATGCGGCGCGCTGCGCTGGCGCGCCATCTGCCCTGAACTGGGGCCGATTGTAAGTCCCGCCCCAACGGCGGCACGAACCGGTTACCATCCACCGCCATGTCCCACCGCACTGCGTTTTTTGTCTCGGACGGCACGGGCATCACCGCCGAAACCTTTGCCGATGCGCTGTTGAAGCAATTTGAAATCCGCCCGCGGCGGGTGCGGCTGCCGTTTGTGGATGATGCGGACAAAGCCCATCAGGCGGTGCGCCAAATCAATCATGCGGCTGCCGTCGATGGCGCCCGCCCGCTGGTGTTCACCACCGTGGTCAATCCCGAAGTGATGCAGGTGCTGCAGCAACACTGCCAAGGCATGCTGATCGACATGTTTGGCACCTTCATCGCCCCGCTGGAACAAGAGCTCGGCATGAAATCCAACCATCGGGTGGGGCGCTTTTCGGACGTGACGCGCAGCCGCGAATACCACGACCGCATCGAAGCCATCCATTTCACGTTGGAGCACGACGATGGCCAAACCGACGCCAACCTAGAGCAATCGGATGTGATTCTGGTCGGCGTCAGCCGCTGCGGCAAGACGCCCACCTCGCTCTACCTGGCGTTGCAGTTCGGGCTTAAAGCTTCGAACTACCCGTTGATTCCCGACGATTTCGAGCGCGGGCAACTGCCCTCGGCGCTGCTGCCGCATCGCACCAAGCTCTTTGGCTTGACCATCGATCCGGTGCGTTTGAGCGAAGTTCGCCACGAGCGCCGCCCCCATTCGCGCTACGCCAGCTTAGAGCAGTGCCGCTACGAAGTGCGCGAGGCCGAGGCGCTGATGCGCCGCGCGGGGATTCGAGTGCTGTCCACCACGCACAAATCGATCGAGGAAATCGCCACCCTGATCCGGCAGGATTTGGAGGCGCGCCACAGCGCAGCCGCCACCTAGGCGGCTGGTTGGGCAGGCCAAGAAGCCGCAGCTCTCAAGCCCGTCGAGCGCTGCCCGACGCGGTCTTTCGCGCCGCCATTGCATGCGCGTGGCGCGCCAGCGCGAAAGACAAAAAAATTTTCATCCACAGCGTGGAGCCGGCCAGCGCCACCCACTCTTCATACGCCAGCCAGCCTAGCAGCACCGTCACGATGACGCCCACCAACACGCCGCCGGCCACCAGGTTGAGCGCCAGCTCATACGGCGCCCAGCGGGCCGCATCCGGCGGCGGCTCGCCGCGGCGCAGCGCCACTTCGGAAAAATCGCGCTTGACCGCGATGCGCCAAGCCCGGCGCAGCCAAAAAAACGCCACCGGAAACAGCACGAGGAAGAAAAAGATCTTGATCGGGTAGAGCGTGACCATCGGTTTGCCCTCGCGGGTCGGCAACGACCGGCCTGGCAGGCCAAGCCCAGCCCGCCGGGCCGGCTTCGCCGCGGCCCTCGCCAGAGCGCCGCGGCCTTGAAGCCAAGACTCAATGGCCGATCGCCGCGCCAGCCCCTTTGGGCACGCGCACCGATTCCACCAGCTCCTGGATGTGCGCCGGTACCGGCTTGGACATGCTGCTCACGGCGAACGCCACGATGAAGTTGACGATCGCGCCCACGGTGCCGAACGCCTCCGGCGTGATGCCGAAGAAGCTGTTGGCGCCGCCGATCAGGTCCAGGTACTCGGTGCCCTTGACGAAGAAGATGCCCTTGTGCGCGAACACGTAGAACAGCGTCACGAACAGGCCCGACAGCATGCCGGCGATCGCGCCGGCGCTGGTCACCTTCTTGCTGAAGATGCCCATCATCAGCGCCGGGAAGATCGTCGAGGCGGCGATGCCGAAGGCCAGCGCCACGGTGCCGGCGGCAAAGCCCGGCGGGTTCAGGCCCAGGTAGCCGGCCACGACGATGGCGCCGGCCATGGCGATCTTGCCGGCCAGCAGCTCGCCCTTCTCGCTGATGTGGGGGTTGATGGCGCCCTTGATCAGGTCGTGCGAGATCGCCGACGAGATCGCCAGCAGCAGGCCCGCCGCCGTGGACAGCGCCGCGGCCAGACCGCCGGCGGCCACCAGCGCGATCACCCAGTTCGGCAGCAGCGCGATCTCCGGGTTGGCCAGCACGATGATGTCGGCGTTCACAGTCAGCTCGTTGCCCTTGAAGCCAGCGGCCTCAGCCTTGGCCTTGACGGCTTCATTGCTGGTTTTGTCGTTGTAGAACTGGATGCGGCCGTCGCCGTTCTTGTCCTCGAATTTCAGCAGGCCGGTCTTTTCCCAGCGCTTGAACCATTCCGGGCGCTGCTCATACGGCAGCGAAGCCTCGGGGCTCATCAAGTCGCCGCCGGCCTTGACCTTGTCGGCGTTGATGCGCACGCCGCCAGCTGGATCGGGCTCGACGCCAACGGCGGTGTTGACGGTGCCGATAAGGTTGAGGCGCGCCATCGCGCCGACCGCCGGCGCGGTGGTGTAGAGCAGCGCGATGAACACCAGCGCCCAACCGGCCGAGGCGCGCGCGTCGGCCACCTTCGGCACGGTGAAGAAGCGCACGATCACGTGCGGCAGGCCCGCCGTGCCAATCATCAACGACACGGTGAAGAAGAACATGTTGAGCTTGCTGCCCGCCACCTGCGAGGTGTATTCGCCAAACCCGAGGTCCACCAGCACTTGGTTGAGCTTGTCCAGCAGCGACACATCGGTGCCGCTCAGGTTGGCGCCCAATCCGATTTGCGGCAGCACGTGGCCGGTCAGCGCCAGCGAAATGTAAAACGCCGGCACCAGATAGGCCAGGATCAGCACGATGTATTGCGCCACCTGGGTGTAGGTGATGCCCTTCATGCCGCCAAACACCGCGTAGGCGAACACAATGGCCATGCCGATGTAGATGCCCATGTCGCTGGAAACGCCCAAAAAGCGCGAGAACGTCACGCCGACGCCGGTCATTTGGCCGATGATGTAGGTAATCGACGCAATCAATAGGCAAATCACGCCGACGTTGCGCGCGGTCTGCGAGTAGTAGCGATCACCGATGAACTCCGGCACGGTGAACTTGCCAAACTTGCGCAAGTAAGGCGCCAGCAGGCAGGCCAGCAGCACGTAGCCGCCCGTCCAGCCCATCAGGAACACCGCGCCGCCGTAGCCCATGTTGGAAATCAGCCCGGCCATCGAGATGAACGAGGCCGCGCTCATCCAGTCGGCCGCGGTGGCCATGCCGTTGGTCACGGGATGCACCCCGCTGCCGGCGACATAGAAATCCGACGTGCTGCCGGCGCGCGACCAGATGGCAATGCCGATGTAAAGGGCAAACGTCGCGCCGACGACCAAATAAGTCCAAAGTTGTAGGCTCATGATGCGCAACCCTCCTGATCAGTCTTCAGCCATGCCGAATTGGCGATCGATTTTTCGCATCTGCGCCGCATACCAAAAGATCAGCGCGATAAAGACGTAAATCGAACCCTGCTGGGCAAACCAAAAGCCGAGCGGGTAGCCGCCTAATTTAATGGCATTGAGCGCATCGGCAAACAAAATGCCGGCGCCATACGACACCAAGAACCAGATGACCAGCACTTTGGCCAGCAGCCCCAGTGTGGCGGCCCAGTAGGCTCGTGCGTTGTCGTTCAGGGACATGGTCGCTCCTCGGATGATGGATGAGAGTCCAAGCAGGCAGCACGCTGCCCACGCGCACGCCGCGGTTCTTTGGCACAGCGCCGACAGCGTGTCAGGCCCACTATCCGGTTACAGCCTTACAGCCGGCTAACGAAACCGCGTTTCAACGCCAAACCTAGGGAAAACACGGGGGTGAGCGCGGGCAGCGTAACCCAGCCCTTCACATGGAAGGCGACGTGAGCTCCAGCGCCACCCACTGGCCCCACGCTGGAGCCCGCTGCGGCCATACGTCGGCCCTGGGCAAGCGCTCGCCGTGCGCGCGCAGCCATTGCACGGCGCGGATGACGCCGGCGTGCGTGATCCAGACCAGGTCGTCGGCGCCGGCCGCGGCGGCCTCGCCCAGCGCCGCCCGCACGCGCGCCAGCATCCCGGCCACCGACTCGCCGCCGCCGGGACGGTGGTGGGCGAAGTCGGCCACCCAGGCGTCCAGCGCCGCCGCGCCGATCGCCTCCCACGCACGCCCCTCCCAGGCGCCGAAGTCCAGCTCGTCGAGCCGCGCATCCTCGCGCCACGCCCCGGCCGGGGGTTCGCCCAGCGCCGTAGCCAGCTGGCGGCAGCGCGACCGTGTGGAGTGCCAGCCCGCCCAGCGCGGCGGCAACGCCGCACGCAGCGCCGCGGCGGCGGCCTGCGTGGCGGCCTCGTCGGCCTCCACGTCCAGCCGGCCGTAGCAGCGCCCCGGCTCGAGGCGGGGGGCCGCATGGCGCACCAGCCACAGCCGCATCGGCTAGCCCCGTGCCCCCAGCGCCGCGCCGAGCAGAAACGCCGCCAGCGCCGCCTGCTGCGTGGCGCCAAGCGCATCCCCGGTGAAGCCCTGCAGCCGCCGCGCCAGCCACGCGCGCACGCGCCACGTCGCCAGCGCCGCCAGCGTCAGCGCCGCACCCCACACCGGCGCGGCCAGCGGCGCCAGCCAGCCAACCCCAGCCAGCAACAGCGCGGCCTGCCCGCCGGCCCAGGCCAGCGCCCGCCCGTCGATGGCGTCGGCCAGCGGCTTGGCCTTGCGGCCGTCGGCTTCGCCGACGTAGGGCAGCGTGCGCATCACCACCAGCGGCGCCAAGCGCGAGGCCACGTGCCCCGCAGCCAACAGCGCCGCCGCTGCGGCTGCCCCCAGCGCCTGCGCCAGCAGCGCCAGCAGCGCCGCCTGCAGGAGCGCCATCAGCGCCAGCGCCAGCGCCCCGTAGCTGCCGATGCGCGAGTCCTTCATGATCGCGAGTGCCCGCTCGCGCGGCACGTGACCGCCGAGCGCGTCCCAGGTGTCGGCCCAGCCGTCCTCGTGGAACGCGCCGGTCAGCCACGCGCTGGCCATCAGCGTCAGCGCCGCCGCCACCCAGGCCGCCGCCGGCTGCGCCGGCAGCAGCGCCAGCGCCAGCGCCAGCACCCCGCCAGCCCAGGCGCCGACCACCGCGCCGACGAGTGGAAACCAGACGGCGCTGGCGCGCAGCATGGCCGGCGAGTAACCGACCCACGCCGCCAGTCGCCCGGTGACGGGGATGCGGGTGAAGAACTGCAGCGCGAGCAGAAAGTGCCGCAGCGCCGCCCAGCGCGGCGGCTGATGCGGGCCGGCGTCGGGGGCGTCCATCGCGGCGATCCCTTGCCTGGCTCAGGCCCCGGCGCCGGCCGGGGCGCTGGCGCGCGCCACGCCGGCGGCGCCGAAACTGGCCATCTCGCGCAGGATGGCGCAGGCCGACACCAGCAGCGGCCAGGCCAGCGCCGCACCCGACCCCTCGCCGAGCCGCAGGCCTAGGTCCAGCAGCGGCTCGGCCTTCAGATGCGCCAGCAGCAGCGCGTGGCCGCGCTCGCCGGAGCGGTGCGCGAACACGCAGCGCTGCAGCACGTGCGGGCGCAGCCGCGCCGCCACCAGCACCGCGGCGGTGGTGATGAAGCCGTCCACCACGATGACGCGCCGCTCCGCGGCGGCCTGCAGCACGGCGCCGGTCATGGCGGCGATCTCCAGGCCCCCCAGCGCCGCCAGCGCCTGCAGCGGCGCGGTGGCCTGCGCGTGGCGCGCGAGCACCCGGCGCAGCACGTCGATCTTGCGCTGCACCCCGGCGGCGTCCAGCCCCGTGCCGGCGCCGGTGCAGTCGGCGATGTCCAGGCCCGTCAGCCGGCTCATCAGCAGCGCCGCGGCGGAGGTGTTGCCGATCCCCATCTCGCCCAGCAGCAGCGCGTTGCCGGGCAGCCGCCGCACGAGGTCGATGCCGTGCCGCAGCGCCTGCGCGCATTGCGCGTCGGTCATCGCCGGCTGCTGCAGCGCGTCCGCCGTGCCCCAGGCCACCTTGGCGTCCACCAGGCCGGGCCGCGGGGCAAAGGCATGGCGCACGCCGCAGTCCACCACCGTCAGCGCCAGCGCGTGCTGGCGCGCCAGCACGCTGACCGCCGCGCCGCCGGCCAGGAAGTTTTCCACCATCTGCCAGGTGACGTCGCTCGGGTAGGCCGACACGCCGTGCGCGGCGAGTCCATGGTCGGCGGCGAAGACCACCAGCTGCGGCTCGCGCAGCGCCGGCGCCTCGGTGCCGAGGATCAGGCCGAGCCGCTGCGCCAGCGCCTCCAGCCGGCCCAGCGATCCGAGCGGCTTGGTCTTGTCGTCCAGCAGCGCCTGCAGGCGCGCGGCCAGCGCGGCGTCGTGCAGGTCGGGCACGGCGGGCAGGTCGTCGGGATTCAGCTTCGTCATCGGGAGGCTCCTCATCGCTGCGTCGAAAGGGTCAGGGCCCGGCCAGCGCCTCCAGCGCCCCGGGGGCGAAGTGCGCCTCCATCAGATCCGCCAGGCCGTCGAACACGTCCGCCAGCGGCCGGGCGCGCGCACCCAGCAGCGCGCGCAGCGCCGCCTCGTCCTCGAACAGGCCGTGCAGATACAGGCCCAGCACGTGGCCGGCGGGGTGGCACCACGCCAGCCCCGGCAGCACCTCGTGCGCCACCTCGCCGCGCGCCACGAGCGCCGGGTGCGGCACGGTGCGGCCGTGGTGGATCTCGTAGCCGCGCACGCGCACGCCGCCCAGGGCCGCCCAGGGCCCGGGCGGCAGCGCGGCGAACGTCGCGGCGCTGCGGCGCACGGTCTTGTCGCGCTCGAACACGGTCACCAGCGGCAGCAGGCCGAGCCCCGGGGCGTTGCCGTCCACCCCGTGTGGATCGACCAGCGCCTCGCCCAGCATCTGCAGGCCGCCGCAGATGCCCAGCACCGCCCCGCCGCGCGCGGCGTGCGCGGCAATCGCCGCGTCCAGCCCCTGCGCGCGCAGCCACGCCAGATCCGCCGCCGTGGCCTTGGAGCCGGGCAGGATGATCCAGTCCGCCCCGACGCAATCCGCCGGCGTGCGCGCCCACACCAGCCGCACGCCGGCGGCGTTTTTCAGCGGCTGGAATTCGTCCAGATTGCTGATGCGCGGGTAAGCCACCACGGCCACCGTGGTGCGCACCGGCCCGCCCCCCCGCGTCGCGCGGTCGTCGAACACGCCGTCCTCTTCCGGCAGGCCGTGGCCCCAGCGCAGCGGCAGCGTGGCCAGCGTCGGCACGCCGGTGAGCTGCTGCAGCCGCTGCGGGGCGGGCTCCAGCAGCGCCGCGTCGCCGCGGAACTTGTTCAGCACGAAGCCGCGCAGCGCGCCACGCACGTCAGGGGGCAGCAGCGCCCAGGTGCCGTAGAGGTGCGCGAACGCCCCGCCGCGGTCGATGTCGGCCACCAGCAGCGCGCGCGCCTGCGCGTGGCGCACCGGCGCCAGATTGACGATGTCGGTGTCCTGCAGGTTGATCTCCGCCGGGGAGCCGGCGCCTTCCATCACGATCAGGTCGTGCTGCGCGCGCAGCTCGTCCAGCGCCTGCCGCACCACCGGCCAGACGCGGGCCGAGCGCTGCCGCCACGGCAGCGCGGTCAGCCCGGCATCGACGCGGCCCAGCAGCACCACCTGGCTGCGCGTGTCGGCCTCGGGCTTGAGCAGCAGCGGGTTCATGCGCACGTCGGGCTCCACGCCGGCGGCCAGCGCCTGGAAATACTGCGCCGCGCCGATTTCGCCTTCCGCGCCGTCGGGGGTGGCGACCACACGGGCGTTGTTGCTCATGTTCTGCGCCTTGAACGGCGCCACGCGCAGGCCCTGGCGCGCGTACCAGCGGCACAGCGCGGTGGCGAGCCAGCTCTTGCCGGCGCCGCTGCTGGCGCCCCAGACCATCAGGCCGCGCGCGGTCATCGCGGCGGCCTCCGCCGGCTGGTCGCGGGGGCGGTCGCCGCGGGCGCGTCCAGCGCGTCGGCCAGCGCCTGCAGCGCCTGCGGCGGCTGCGCCGACAGGCGCCACCAACCCGGCAGGCCGAACGACGCCGCATCGCGCAGCTTGACGCCGCGCGCGCGCAGCGCCGCCGCCTCCAGCGGCTGCGGCGGGCGGGCACAGACGAACGGCGTGACGCTGGCGGTGACGTCCCAGCCGCGCGCCTCGAGCGTCTGCACGAGCGCCGCCTTCCACTGCGCGAGCGTGGCGTGCGTGGCCTGCAGCCAGCGCTGCGTCGCGGGCTCGATCCACGCGGCCAGCAACGCCACGCCGTCGGCCCCGACCGGCCACGACGGCGCCAGCGCCTGCAGCTCGGCAAGCTGGCCGGGTTCGGCATCTTCCGGCGCGAGCACGTAGGCCGCGCGCACGCCGGTCAGGCCCAGGGCCTTGTTGGGGCTGTGCAGCTGCCAGCAGCGCGCGCGCTGCCGCTCGGTCAGCGCCGCCTCGCCCTGCAGCCGCAGCGGCGCGTAGGCCAGATCCAGCGTCACCTGCGCCCCGGCGGCCAGCAGCGCCTCGGCCGCGGCGGCCTCCTCCGGCTGGCCGAGCGGGCTGCCCGGGTCGCACAGCCAGCCGGCGCGCGCCTGCGCCGGGCCGGATGCGCGCGCCAGACCCCAGAGGTGGGCCGCGTGCGCGTAGTCGCCGTAGCCCGGCATCGGCCACCAGAGGCGCGTCAGACCCCGCCGCGCGCACCAGGCGGCAAAGCGCAGGATCCACTCGCTGCCGCTGGCGGCCAGCAGCACCCGCTGCGGCGCCACGCCATGCCAGTCCGCCAGCCGCCGGCGCAGGTCCGCATAGGTCGGGTCGGGATAGTGACGCCGCACCGCCGCCTGCACGCGCGCCCAGGCGTGCGGGCACGGCCCGCAGGCGTTGGCGTTGGTGGAGAAGTCCCACGGCGGCACACCGTCGGCGTCGGGGCCGCCGTGGGTGCGCGGCGGCAGCGCGGCAGACGTCCGCTTCGACGCCGCGCGCGACCCGTGCCCGGCCTGGGGCCCTGGCCCGCCGGCCTCGACAGCGGGGTGATCCAGCCGCTCCTCCTTCATGACGGCCTCCCGACAACCTCCAGCGCCGCCATCCCGGCCACCAGCAGCGCACCCCACCCCACGACCGCACGCCCGCACCACGCAAGAGCCCGCGCGGTGTCCGCAGGCTGCGGCAACCGCCCGTCTTCGTGGAGCGCATACACGCCGGGCTTGACGAGCCGCACCCCGAGCCGCAGCGCCAGCGCCCCCATCGGCCAACCGCCGTTGGGCGACGGCGTGCGCCGCGCCTGCGCGCGCAGCGCGCGCCACGCCACGCCGCGGCCCGAGGCGGCCAGCAGCAGGAGAGCGCTCAGCCGCGCCGGCAGCCATGAGAGTGCATCGTCGGCGCGCGCGGCCCAGCGCCCGGCCCAGGTCCAGTCGCGCCCGCCGCGCACGCCGCGGTAGCCCCACATCGCATCGGCGGTGTTGGCCCAGCGGTACAGCGCCGCCCCCGGCAGGCCCGCCAGCGCAAACCAGAACAGCGGCGCCACCACCGAGTCGTTGAGGTTTTCCGCCAGGGTGGACAGCGCCGCCTGCCGCACGCCGGCCTCGTCCAGCGCCTGCACGTCGCGGCTGACCAGCCGCGCCACTTGGGCACGCCCGGCCTCAAGCCCTTGCTTGAGCGCCGCCTCGACCGCGGCCACCTCGTCGCGCAGCATCCGCCAGGCCAGCAGCGGCTTGAGCAGCACGCCCAGCGCCAGCCCCTGCGCCCACCACGGCAGGCCGCTCAGCAGCGCCTGCACCGCCCACGCCAGCGCCGCCACCCCAGCGGCCCCGAGCGTCCATGCCAGCGCCCCGGTGGCGAAGCTGCGCTCGGGGCGCGCCGCCGCTGCGGCCAGCGGGGCCACGCCTCGCCCCAGCGCCGCCAGCACCCAGCCCATGGCAACCACCGGGTGCAGCCGCGCCGGCGGCTCGCCGAAGCGAGCGTCCCACGCCAGGGCGACCGCAACCGCCAACGCCAGCGCGCCCGCCGGCGGCCATGCGAGCGCTGCCTGCTCCATCGCCTGAGCCGTCCCTCACCCCTCAACCGGCACCGAACGCGTGCGCAAGCCCAATCGCGCCAGCAAGGCACGGTCGGCCTCCACGTCGGGGTTGCCGGTGACCAGCAGCCTGTCGCCGTAGAAGATCGAATTGGCGCCGGCCAGGAAGCACAGCACCTGGGTCGATTCGTCCATGTCGCGCCGGCCTGCCGACAGCCGCACCTTGGCCCGCGGCATGGCGATGCGGGCCGCGGCGATCGTGCGCACGATTTCCAGGGGATCGAGATCTGGCTGGTCGGCCAACGGCGTGCCCGCCACCTTGACCAAGTGGTTGATCGGCACCGATTCCGGATAAGGGTCGAGGTTGGCCAGCTGCGCGATGAGCCCCGCGCGCTGCAGGCGCGATTCGCCCATGCCGACGATGCCGCCGCAGCAGACGCGGATACCGGCCGCGCGCACGTGCTCCAGCGTGCGCAGCCGATCCTCGTAGTCGCGCGTGTGGATGATGGCGCCGTAAAAATCCGGCGCCGTGTCGAGATTGTGGTTGTAGTAATCCAGGCCGGCGTGCCGCAGCCGCTGCGCCTGCCCGGCGCTCAGCATGCCCAGCGTACAGCAGGCCTCCAGGCCCTCCTCTTTCACGACGCGCACCAGCTCGGCGACCTTGTCGAGGTCGCGGTCGGTCGGCGCGCGCCACGCGGCGCCCATGCAAAAGCGCTGCGCCCCGGCTTGACGCGCGGCGCGCGCTGCGGCGCGCACCTCCTGCGGCGTCATCAGCTTGGTGGCCTTGACCCCGGTGTCGTGGTGCACCGACTGCGGGCAGTAGGCGCAGTCTTCCGGGCAGCCGCCGGTCTTGACCGACAGCAGCGTGGCCAGCTCCATCTCGGTGGGATCGTGGTGCTGGCGATGCACCTGCTGCGCCTGAAACAAAAGTTCCGGCAGTGGCTGCTCCAGCAACGCCAGCACAGCCTGCGGTGTCCAGCGCTGAGCAGCTGGCGGCAGAACCGCCGGTGCAGCGCTGCAAGTCGATTCGCCAGCCACCTTGGCCGCAGCCCGGCAAGCTTCGCTCATGCTGTTGAACTCCTTCATGCCAACCCCCAACGCCGCCGATCCCATGCGTTCCAAGCAGCGGCGATCCTGAACCGCTAGGCCGTGTCGCCCTTACGCAGCAGGCGCATCGTCGCGCAGCGGCAACGCGCTGGGCTGCCCCCAGCGGTTTTCAAACACTACCTCGCGCAGCGGCAGGCGCTTAGCCCAGCGCTCGCGCTGCAACATCGGCTCATCATAGAACGAGTGCACCGGGCCTAAGCACAGCAGCGCCAGCGGACGCGACCCTGGCGGACAGCCCAGCCAATCGGCCACCTGCTGCGGGTCGAAGATCGACACCCAGCCCATGCCCAGCCCCTCGGCACGCGCAGCAAGCCATAGATTTTGGATGGCGCAAGCCACGGAGGCCACGTCCATCTCCGGCAAGGTGCGCCGGCCAAAGACATGCCGCTCACGTTCAGGCATCAGCACCACGGCCCAAAGCTCGGCGGCTTCCAGAATGCCTTCCACCTTCAGGCGCGCAAACGCCGCGCCGCGCTCACCAAGCGCCTCGGCCGTGCGCATCCGCTCCTGCTGCACGAGCGCGTGCAAGCGTTGACGTAGCTCCGGTTGCGTGATGCGGATCCAGCGCCACGGCTGCATGAAGCCGACGCTGGGCGCCCAGTGCGCCGCGCGCAGCAGCCGCACCAGCACGTCGGGCTCCACGCGACCGCCCGCAAAGTGGCGCATGTCGCGCCGCAATTCCATGGCGCGATAGACCGCCGCGCGCGAAGCGGGGTCAAAGGCGTGTTCGGCAACCTCGGGTTGCGCATGGGATGAGAGCGCAGACATGGCAAGCTTCAGTTCCAATCGTTCAACGCCACGTGATGGGCTTGCCAACGCTGCGCCCACTGGCGAGCCTGGCCGAGCGGGGGCCGATCGTCGTCGGCGTCCACCACCACGCAGACCTCCAAAGCCGGGCGCGGCGGCGCCTGCCGCACCCGCCCGTCGGTGAGCAGCCACAGCACCCGCTGCGCGCGCCCGCCGACACGCCGCGCCCACCCTTTCGCCAGCGTCTCGGCGCGCTGCAGAGCCGCCGCCAGCGGCGTGCCGCCGCCTCCTCCTACCGCGCGCACGGTCACCCCCAAGGCGCGCCGCGCCGGCGCAGGCGGCTGCAGCACCTGCGCGCCCTGCCCGCTGGCCAGCAGCAGCGCCACATGATGGCCGCAGCGCGCGGCGCGCTGCAGCAGCGCCAGCGCCACCGCCTTGGCGCGCGCCAGACGCCCGCGGCGCAGCATCGACCCGGAGGCATCCAGCACGACGACGTGCAGGCACGCTGGCTCGGGCGCCACGGCGCGCCATACCAAGTCGGCAGGCCGCAGCGAACGGGGCCCTTTGCGCGCCAGGGTGGCGGGCCAATCCAACCTCACCCGCGTCGCACCGTCGCGCCAGGCGGACGCAGCGGCATCGTCAGTCAACAACAGCCCCAGCTCAGCGTGCGGTCTGCGCACGCCGGTGGGGCTCAGGGCTTTGGGGTAGGCCAGCCCCCGGGCACTTGGGCCAGCGGCGGCGCGACGCCCACCGGCTGCGGTGGTAACGCGCCCCAGTCGGCCTCGCCTGCTGCCTCGGCGTGCGAGGATAACGGACCCTGCGGCTTGCTGGCCTGCGGCGCAGCGCCATCCGGCAGCGCGGCAGACGTGCGCTGCGGTGGCGCCGACTGCCAGGGAGGCGTGATCGCGCTGGCCGCATCCTGAGCGCCGGCTTGCGCCACGCCGCCACGCCGATGCGCCAGCGCCCACGGGGCCACGGCCTGCAGATCGGCGAATTCGATGGCAGTCTTGCCTTGCCAGGCTGCATGCGCGCGCGCCGCCTTCAGCAGCGTCAAATCGCCGCGCAGACCATCCGCGCCGCCTTGCAGCGCCAGCGCGCAGGCTTGCGCGACGATTTCGTCCGACCAGATGAGCGCCCCCAGCGCCTGCCGCGCGCGCTGCAAACGTTGCCGCAGCGCCTGTTGCTGGAGGTGGTGGACCGCGACGAAGGCCGCCGGGTCGGCCTCGAAGGCCAGCCGCGCGCGCACGATGGCGGCGCGCGCCGCCGCCGTGCTCGGGTTGCTCAGCTCCACGCACAGGCCAAAGCGATCCAGCAGCTGCGGGCGCAGTTCGCCTTCCTCCGGGTTCATCGTGCCGATCAACGCAAAGCGCGCGGCATGGCGCTGCGAGATGCCGTCGCGCTCCACCGTGTGCACCCCGCTGGCCGCAGCGTCCAGCAGCACATCGGCCAGCGCATCGGGCAGCAGGTTGACCTCATCCACATAGAGCACGCCGCCGTGCGCGCGCGCCAGCAGCCCGGGCCGCCACGCGATGCGCCCGTCGCGCAGCGCGTCTTGCAGCTCCAAGGTGCCGACAAGCTGCTCCAGCGTGGCCCCCAGCGGCAACTGCACGAACGGGGCGCCGGGCAGCAAGTCGGCCAACGCGCGCGCCGCCGTCGATTTGGCCGTGCCGCGCGGGCCGCGGATCAGCACGCCGCCGATTGTGGGGTCGATGGCCACCAGCAGCAGCGCCAACTGCACATCCGGAACACCCACCAGCGCCGCAAAGGGATAGCGTGGAGTCTCCGAGGTCAGGCCGGGGGATGAAACGGTTGCCGAATCGGGTTGGATCACATTCATGCTCCTGGGTGTTCCAGCTGTTCCTCCAAGGCCAGCCGCAGTTCCTGCAAGCGCTGCCGCTGCGCCGCCGAGGGCGTCCAAAGCCCTTGTTCGATGGCCTGCCCCAAGCGCTGCGCCATACGGCGCAACGCCGGCAGGTTGTGCTGACGCAAAAAGCGCTGGTTGGCTTCGTTGAACACCAGCGTTTCGGCAACCAGATCGAGCTGATGCGCCGCCACCCCCAGGTCCAGCGCCGCCCAGCCCAGCAGGTGCTCCAACGTGGCGGCCATCTCGGCCGCGCCGGCGTAGCCGTGCGCCTGCATCGCCTGCAGCCAGCGCGGGTGCGTCACGCGCGCGCGCACGATGCGCGCCAGCTCTTCGCGCAACGGACGCACGCGTACCGCGGTTGCACTGCTGTCGGCGTGATAGACCGCGGGCGCCTGCCCGCGCAGGGCCTGCACGGCAGCGGCCATGCCGCCAAGGTATTCGACAAAGCCATCGATGTCCAGTGCATCGTGCTCGCGGTGATCCTGGATCTGCGCGGCCAGATCCAGCTGCGCGAGCCGCTGCGTCCACGCTGCCTGCGCCGCCACCCCATGCGCGCCCCGCCCATACGCGTAGGCGCCGCTGCCGAGGTAGGCGCGCACCAGCGCGTCCCGATCGAGCGCGGCGTCGGTTTGCGCCAGCTCGCCGATGCCGGCGCCATACGAGCCGGGGCGCGGGCCAAACAAGCGCCAGCTGGCCTGGCGCTGCGCTTGCGCGGCCTCCAGCCCTTGTGCGCGCAGCGCTTGCGCCTCCCGTTGCACGCGCGCGCGCACGGGGTTGAGCTCGTCGGGCTCGTCTTCCGGCGGGATGGCGGCCACCGCTTGCACGGCGGTGTCGAGCAAATCGATCAGGTGCGCAAACGCGTCGCGGAACAGGCCGGAGACCCGCAGCGTCACGTCCACGCGCGGATAGGGCCGCAGCGACGCCGGCAGCACCTCCACCTCGACCACGCGGCCGCTGCCGTCGGCCCAGCGGGGCCGCACCCCCAGCAACGCCAGCGCCGTGGCCACGTCCTCGCCGCCGGTGCGCAAGGTGGTGGTGCCCCACAGTGACAGGCCGATGGCGCTGGGGAAAACGCCGTGATCCTGGGCGTAGCGCTCGATGAGGCGCGCCGCGATGCGCTGGCCGCTGTCCCAAGCCGCCGGGGTCGGCAGGCTGCGCGGGTCGGCGGCATAAAAATTGCGCCCGGTGGGCAGCGCATCGACGCGCCCGCGCGACGGCGCGCCGCTGGGGCCGGGCGGCACAAACCGGCCCCGCAGTCCGCGCAGCAGTTGGGTCGTCTCGTTCGTTCCGCAAGCATCCAGCCGCGGCGCCAGATCCTGCCAGGCCGACCGCAGCACCTGCTGGGCGCACGGGCCGGCCTGCTGAGCGGCCCGCGCCGGATCTTGCAGCCACGCCAACGCCAGCTGCTGCAGCCGCTGGCGCGTATGGCCGGCGTGACGCCATGGCCCTCCAGGGTCGATGGCCTGCAGCAGCGCCGGGCGTGGCCCGCGCCAAGGTTCAGCCGGGTCGGCTTGCAGGGGGTCGAAGCCGTCCAGGCCGAAGTCCTGCGCCATGGCGCGCAGCAGGCTGTCGTCCTGCGCGCGGCTGCCGCGCGGCTGACGCAGCAAGGCCAGCAGGGTCTGTGCGCGCGCCAACCCCTGAGGCGACGTGCCCCAGACGTGCAAGCCAGCGCGAAGTTGGCTTTCCTTGATTTCGCAGAGGTAGGCGTCCAGGCGCTGCAGCCACTGCGCCAGCACCGCCGCGTCCTGCGGATCGCCCTGCAAGCCCAGCTCCTCGTGCACGCCCAGCCGCAAGGTTTCTTCCACGATCGCTTGGCGCAGCCGCCGTGCGCGCGGGGGATCGAGCGTCAGCGCGTCGTAATACTCCTCCACCAGGCGCTCCAACGGACGCAGCGTGCCGCTGTCTTGCGCGTCGGCCAGCGGCGGCATCAGGTGGTCGATGATCACCGCCTGCGTGCGCCGCTTGGCCTGCACGCCTTCACCTGGATCGTTGACGATGTAGAGGTAGAGGTGCGGCAGCGGCCCCAGCAAACGCTGCGGCCAGCACAACGGGCCCAGCGCCACGCTTTTGCCCGGCAGCCACTCCAGGTTGCCGTGCGTGCCGATCTGCACGATGGCATCGGCCTGCCAAACCTCGCGCAGCCAGAGGTAAAACGCCACGTAGGCGTGCGGCGGCGCCTGCTCGGCGTCGTGGTAGGCCGCGCGGTGCTGCTGCGGGTCGCGCGGCGGCTGCAGGCCGATGAACACCCGACCAAGCCGGATACCCGGGATCATCAGCCGGCCTGCGCGCGCCATGGGATCGCGCTCGGGCGCTCCCCAGCGCTGGCGCAGCGCTTCGACCAGCGGCGCCGGCCATGCGGCCAGCATCCGCTCGTAGTCGGGCAGCGCCAGGCTTTGCCAGGCCGGACGCGCATCGTTGTCGTCGAAGGCATGCGTGACGCCGCTGCGCAGCCAGCGCATCAGCTCGTCGCCGTCGCGCGGCAGCGCCTGGGCGTCGCCAAGGTCGTAGCCGTCATCGTGCAACGCCTGCAGCAGACGCACCACCGAGGCCGGCACGTCCAACCCCAGCGCCATGCCGATGCGGGCATCGTCGCTCGGGTAGTCGGTCAGCACCAGGGCCAGCCGCACCTGGGCGCGCGCCCGGCGGCGCAGCCGGCACCAGCGCCAGGCCAGCTCGGCGACCCAGTCAATCGCCTCGGGGTCGGCGGCGTAGCGGATCAGGTCGGTTTGCGTGCGGGGGTCGTGGCGCTGCACCGCCTTGAAGCTGATGGCGCGCGTGGCGATGCGCCCGTCGAGCTCCGGCAGCACCACTTGCATGGCCATGTCGCGCGGCGGCAGGCCGTGCGGGTCGTCGTCCCAGCGCTGGCGCGGCACGCCCGCGGTGATGAGCTGCAGCACCGGGGCGTCGCCCGCCAGCGTCTGGCCGTCTTCCAGTCCGAGGGCAAAAGCTGTGGCGTTGAGCACCACATCCACGCCGCCGGCCTGCGCCAGGTCGTGCAGGCGTTGGCGCACCTGGGGGTTTTTGAGGCTGTCCACGCCCCAAGCGCGCGCGCGCAGCCCCCGCGCGTGCAGCGCCCGCAGCATGGCATCGAACGGCTCGGTGTTGCCGGCTTGCACGTGGGCGCGGTAAAAGAGCACAAGCGCCTGGGGTGCGTCGGCCGGCACCGGCGGCAAACCCTCGACGTGGTGCTCCACCATCGGCGGCAGCGGCTGCGGCGGCGTGCAGGGGCGATCCAGCCCCAAGGCGCGTTGCGCGATCAGTGCCCAAAAGCGCGCCGCGTTGGCGGCCCCGCCGTAGCGCAGCGCGCGCCAGAGCATGCGCGCGTCGTCCCAGTCGGCGGTGCCCTGCGCCAGCAGTTGCGGGTCATCCTGCCCGTCGCCGGAAAACACCGCCAGCCACTGCCCGCGCTGACGCGCCAGCGCCGCGCAGCGCTCCACCAGGTAGGCCCAGTCGTGGTACCCCCCCAGGTGGTCGATGATCACGGCGCGCGCATGCTGCAGCACGTCTTCCACGTAGAAATCCACCGTCGCCGGCTGGCGCAGCGCCATCAGGTTGGCCAGCCGAACTTCGGGGTAGTCCGGCGGCAGCGCCGCGGCCAGCAGCGCCAGCGTGGTATCGGCGGCGCTGAGCACCACCACCGGCGCGGGGGCCTGCTCCAGCCGCACGACCGCGCGGCTGGTGTCGTCGATCAATCCGCCGGCGCGGGTGGCCAACAGGTGCATGCGTCTGCCCCCCGGGCTTACGTGGCGGACGCCGCCAGCAACCCGGCCTGGCGCAGATCCGCGCGCAGCGCCGCCTCGTCCAGCCCTTGCCCGATGCACACCAGGAGGCTGCGACGCGGCTCGTCCGTGCGCCAGGGGCGGTCGAAGTGGCTGTCCAGCCGCGGGCCCACGCCCTGCACCACCAGCCGCAGCGCCGCCTGCGGCAGCGCCACAAAACCCTTGATGCGCAGCAGGCCGTGGCGCGCCACCAGGGTTGAGAGCGTCTGCAGCAGGTGCTGCCGGTCGCGCACCTCCAGCGCCAGCGCCACCGATTGAAAAGCGTCGTGGTCGTGGTCGTCGTCCTCGTCGTCGTGGTGGGTGCGGCGGCCCTCGATCACGTCTTCCACGGCGCGGCCCAGGCCCAGCAGCACCTCGGGCGGCACTTGACCGTGCCGCGCCACCACGGTCTGCACCGCCGCCGGGGCGCGCGCCGCCGCCATCGCGCGCACACGCTGCAGCGCATCGGCATCGAGCTGATCGGCTTTGTTGAGCACGACCAGGTCGGCGGTGGCCAGCTGATCCTCAAAGAGCTCGGCCAGCGGCGTGTCATGGTCAAGCTCGGGGTCGGCGCGGCGCTGGGCATCGACGGCTTGAGGGTCATGGGCAAAGCGGCCTTCGGCCACTGCCGGCGCATCCACCACGGTGACGACCGCATCAACCGTGAAAGCATGCCGAATGGTGGGCCACTGAAACGCCTGCACCAGCGGCTTGGGCAGCGCCAGGCCGGAGGTCTCGATGACCAGGTGGTCGATCTGGTCGCGGCGCTGGGCCAGCTGCTCCATCACCGGCGCGAATTCCTCTTGCACCGTGCAGCACAGGCAGCCGTTGGCCAGCTCGATGAGCTGGCCGTTGTCCGCGCCGGTCTCGTCGCAGCCGATGCCGCAGCCTTTGAGCAATTCGCCGTCGATGCCCAGCTCGCCGAACTCGTTGACGATCACGGCGATGCGCCGCCCCTGCGCCTGGGTCAGGAGGTGGCGCAGCAGCGTGGTCTTGCCGGCGCCCAGAAAGCCGGTGACGATGGTAGCGGGGATTTTGTTGAGGTTCATGGCGTGAAACGTCGTAAAAAAGCCTCAAGGAGGTCAATCTTCAATGCCGCGCTGCGCCGGCACGCCGGCGTCGAAGTGGTGCTTGTGCTTGACCATTTCGGTGACGGTGTCAGCCAGGTCGATGAGCTCCTGCGGGGCATGGCGGCCGGTCAGCACCACCGTCGTCTCGGGCGGGCGCTGGCGCAGCGCGTCCAGCACCACCTGCAGCGGGATCCAGCCGTAGCGCAGCGGGTACATGATTTCGTCGAGCACCACCATGAAGTGTTGGCCAGCGCGGATCACCGCCTCGGCGCGCGCCCAGCCCTGGCGCGCCAGCTCGGCGGAGTGCTCCAGGTCACGGCTTTTCCAGCTGAAGCCATCCCCCAGCCCTTCGATCGGGATGCCCAGCTGCTCAAAGACGCGGTGTTCGCCAAAGCGGGCGCTGGGCACTTTCATGAACTGGAAGATCTTGACGGCCTTGCCGCGCCCGTACGCGCGCATCGCCAGGCCGAAGGCCGCGGTGCTTTTGCCTTTGCCGTGGCCGGTGTGCACGATGATGAGGCCACGGCGCGGGCCTTGCGGCTTGGGGGTGGTGCGCTGCAGCGGGGGGGTGAGCAATTCCATCGGTTCAAGCTCCCAAGGTTGTAGGGGGTCAGCAGTCGTCGGCGCCGTGGCGCTTGAGCAGGTAGATGTCCAGGATCCAGCCGTGCGCCTGCCGCAAGGCCGCGCGGGCGCGCGCGATGCGCGGACCGGTTTGCGCCAGCGGGCCGCTGTCCAGGGTCTGCTGCGGCAGCCCGAGGTAAGCTCCCCACCAGATGCGCCAGGCGTGCGGGTCGGGCAGCGTCTCAAACGCCGTACCGCCGTCGAGCATGACGGCCAGCGCCGGCACGTCCGGCGGACAGCCGTGCTGGCGCAGCCGCCGCCCGGTGGTAATCAGCACTGGGCTGGCCAGCTCGTTGAGCGGCACGCCGTGCGCGGCGGTCAGCGCCTGCAGCGCGCTGATGCCGGGCACCGCCTCCCATTCGAGCGGCAGCTCGCGCGCCACGCGCTGGGCGATGCGCATCGAGCTGTCGAACAGCGCCGGGTCGCCCCAGATCAGCGCGCCCGCTCGCCCGCCGTGCGGCAGATGGTCGCGCAGCGCCTGCGCCCAGGCGCGGGCCAGCGCGTCGTGCCAGCGCCGCACGCCATCGAGGTAGCGCGGCGTGTCGGCGGCGTCCGAGCCGTCGCGCGGCGGCACGGCGTAGCGCGCCACACGCAGGTCGCCACCCGCGTCGGTGTCGAAATCCGGGCGCACCGCCTGCAGCAGGCGCAGCCGCGCCGCGGCCAGCTCGGCCTTGTCTTCGCCTTTGTCGGGCAGCAACAGCAGATCCAGGCGACGCAGCGCCTGCTCGCCCTGGCGGGTCAGGTGCGCGGGGCTGCCCATGCCCATGCCGATGAGGCTCAAATGCCAGCGCGCGCTCATGTGGAGCCCTCCCCGGATGCGGCCCGGCGGTAGCGGCGCTCGTAATCCGGCGCATACAGGCGGCTGCGGCCAAAGCCGTCTTGGGCCAGGTTGCGCCCGACCAGGATCAGGGCGGTGCGCTCCAACCCGCCTTGCGCGGCCTGCACCAGTTCGCCCAGCGGCGCGCGCACGATGCGCTCATCCGGCCAACTGGCGCGCCAGACCACCGCCGCAGGGCAATCGGCGCCGTAGTGCGGCAGCAGCGTCTGCACCACCTGCTCCAGCACGTGAACGCTCAGGTGGATGGCCAGCGTGGCCCCGGTGGCGGCCAAGACCTCCAGGCGCTCGCGCTCGGGCACCGGGGTGGCGCGCCCGTGGGCGCGGGTCAGCACCACCGTCTGGCTGCCGCCAGGCAAGGTCAGCTCGCAACCTAAGGCCGCCGCCGCGGCGGCAAACGACGGCACGCCGGGCGTGATCGTGTAAGGGATGCCCTCGGCCCGCAGCGCGCGCAGCTGCTCCGCCAGCGCCGACCACACCGACAGATCGCCCGAGTGCAGCCGGGCCACGTCCTGCCCGCGGGCATGGGCGGCACGGATTTCGTCCAGGATCTGCTCCAGCGACAGCGGCGCGGTGTCGATCACGCGCGCCTGCGGCGGGCAGTGCGCCAGCACCTGTGGCGGCACCAGCGAGCCGGCATACAGGCACACCGGGCAGCGGGCGATCAGGTCGCGCGCGCGCAGCGTCAGCAGATCGGGGGCGCCGGGCCCCGCACCAATGAAATGCACGGTCATGCCGTATTCCCTTCAGCGTCAACAGGCGGCGCCTGCCACACCCATTGCCACTGCGGTCGCCACGGCACAAAGCCCTGCTGCGGTCCAAGCGGCTGCGCTTCGGCCAAGGCCATCTGCCGCAGCTGGCCGCCGTGGCGCTCGTGCAGCTGCGCCAACAAGGCTTGGGTGGCGGTGGTCACGGCATTGACGACCACCCGGCAGCCCGCCGGCAGCCGGGGCCGCAGCGCCTGCCACAGCGCCGCATCCATGCCGCCGCCGATGAACACCGCCTGCGGCTCGGGCAGTTGCGCCAGCGTCGCCAAGGCTTCGCCTGGCCAGACGCGCAGGCGCGGGGTGAGCCCAAAGCGCTCGGCGTTGCGCTGCACGCGCTCGGCGCGCGCCGCGTCCCGCTCCACCGCCTCGGCCACGCCGCCGGCCAGGCACCACTCGACGCTGACCGAGCCGCTGCCCGCGCCCAAGTCCCACAGCCGCTGCCCGGGGCGCGGCGCCAGCGCCTGCAGCGTCAACGCCCGCATCGGCGCTTTGGTGAGCTGGCCGTCGTGCTCGAACAGCGCATCGGGCAAGCCGGGGCACGCGGGCAAGCCCTCCGGGCCGTCGTGCAGATCCAGCGCCAGCGCCAGCGGCGCTTGCAAACCCGCCGGCGCGCCGTCCTGGATCGCAAAGCGCTCGATGCGCTGCCGCGGGCCGCCCAGCCGCTGCAGCGCCCAGGCGGTGCTGGCGCCAAAGCCTTCTTCGCGCAGCAGCGCCACCGCCGCGTGCAGCGCCGCCTCGTCGCGCAGCAGGCACAGCAGGCGCCGCCCCCGCCCCAGATGCGGCCACAGCGCGCGCAGCGGCTGCGCGTGCAGCCCCAGGCAGCGCACCTCCTCCAGCGGCCAGCCCAGGGCGCTGGCGGCCAGGGTGAACGTCGAAGGCGCAGGGATGGCCTGCCACTCCTGACGCGGCAAGGCGCGCGCCAGCACGCTGCCCGCGCCAAACCAGAACGGATCGCCCGAGACCAGCGCCACCACCGGCTGGCCGCGCCAGGCCAGCAGCGGGGCGATGTCAAACGGCACCGGCCACGGCTCGGCGCGCTCGGGCTCGATGCCGGCCAGCGCCAGATGGCGCGGCCCGCCAAAGACGCGCCGCGCATGCGCCAGCAAACGGCGGCTAGACTCGCTGCAACCCTGCAGACCGTCTTCGCCGATGCCGATGATCGACAGCCACGCTTCAGCCATGCACGTCCTCCTGCTTGGCGGCACCACCGAAGCCTCGCAGCTGGCGCAGGCGCTGGCCCACGCCGGCGTGCCCGCGACGTTTTCCTACGCGGGGCGCACCGCGCAGCCGATCGCGCAGCCGCTGCCGACCCGCGTCGGCGGCTTCGGCGGCCCTGAGGGGCTGGCCGCCTATTTGCGCCAGCAGCGCGTCACGCACGTCATCGACGCCACGCACCCCTTTGCCGCGCAGATGAGCCGCCACGCCATCCAGGCCTGCGCGCAAACGGGCGTGCCGCTGCTGGCCTTGCAGCGCCCGCCGTGGCGTCCCGGCCCCGGCGACCGCTGGCACCGCGTGCCTGACCTCGACGCCGCCTTGCACGCGCTGCCGACCACACCGAGCCGGGTCTTTCTGGCCATCGGGCGCCAGCACGTGCAGCCGTTCTTGCAGCGCACCCCGCATTGGTATCTGCTGCGCATCGTCGAGCCAGGGCTTGAGGTGCCGCCGCAGCGCGGCGCGGTGGTGGTGCAGCGCGGCCCCTACGCGCTGGAGGGCGACCTGGCGCTGCTGCGCACCCACCGCATCGCGTGGGTGGTGGCCAAAAACTCGGGCGGCCATGGCGGCCAGGCCAAGCTGCTGGCCGCGCGCGCCCTGGGCCTGCCGGTGCTGCTGATCGAGCGCCCGGCGCTGCCGCCGCGGCCCATCGCCGAAACCGTCGCCGAGGCGCTGCAGTGGCTCGGGCTGCCCGCGCACGAGGATCGCGCCGCCCCCAGCGCAGACCCGCCCACCGACGCTCCACCAGCTTGAGCCGCATCGATGCGGCATGCGAAACGCCCTAGACCGCCCCATCAATCAGCCCTCCGCGGGGTGTAGAGGTAGCGCCCGACCGTGCGCGTGGCGCGGCTGCCGACGATGACCAGCGTGCGCATGTCGGCCATGTCCGGCTGCACTTGGGCCAGCGGCAGATGCCGCACCGACTCCTGGGGCGTGAAGACCGCGCGCGCCAACCCCACCCAGCGCTGCGGCTCGCAGTGCTGGCGCAGCACCGCCAGCGCGCGGGCAAAACCCTCAGGGCGGCTGCGCGAGCGCGGGTTGTAGAGCGCCAGCACCAAGTCGGCCTGCACCGCCAGCACGAGCCGCCGCTCGATCAGCGCCCACGGCTTGAGGTTGTCGCTCAGGTTGATGGCGCAAAAATCGTGACCCAGCGGCGCGCCCAGCCGCGCCGCCGCCGCCAGCATGGCCGTCACCCCGGGCAGCACGCGCACGTCCAGCCGCTGCCAGGCTGGCTCGGCCTCCATGGCCTCGAACACCGCAGCGGCCATGGCAAACACCCCCGGATCGCCGGAAGAGACGATCACCGCCCGCCGTCCTGCCTGCGCCAGCCGCAGCCCGTGGCGCGCGCGCTCGAGCTCTTCGCGGTTGTCGCTGGCGTGACACGCTTGATCCGCCCGCCGTGGCACGCGCGCCAGATATGGGCCGTAGCCCAGCACGTCGGTGGCCTGCTCCAACGCCTGCTGCACCTGCGGGGTGACCAGCGCCGCATCCCCCGGACCCAGACCGGCCACGCACAGCCAGCCGCTCATGCTTCGACCTCCGGCCGGCGCCCCTGCCCCGGCACCAGAACCAGGGCGAAATAGGGGCAAGGCGCCTGCTCGTCCACGACGGCCAGCGGCTGCACCTGCTGCCCTTCCATCGTGCCTTCCTGCACCAGCCACGCGCGCGCCAGCAGGCCCGCCCGCGCCAGCGCGCGCCGCACCCGCCCGAGGTAGCGGCCCACTTTCATCACCACCAGCGCGTCGGCCTGCCGCATGTGCCGCACCAGGTCGTCCTCGGGCAGCGTGCCCATCAGGACGGTCAGCACATCATCGCCCCAAGCCATCGGCTGGCCGCAGACCGACCAGCAACCGACCATGCCCGGCAACCCCGGCACCACCTCCACCGGCACGCGTCCCCGGCGGCGCAGCCGTTCATAGAGATGCATGAACGAGCCGTAGAAAAACGGATCGCCCTCGCAGAGCACCACCACGTCGTCCTGCGCGGCCAGCGCTTCCAGCCGCTCGACCCAGTGGTCATAAAACCGGGCCAGCCGATCGATGTAGGCCGGGCTGTCGAATGGCAGCTCGGTGGTGACGGGATACTCCATCGCGTGCTCCACCGCCTGCGGTGCCAGCCAGGTTTGTGCAATGCGCCGCGCACGTCCGGGGCGGCCGCGCTTGCGGAAATACGCCACCTGACGCGCCTGGGTGAGCCAACGCTGGGCGCGCACCGTCACCAACTGCGGGTCGCCTGGCCCCAAACCGACGCCGACGATGCGGCCCATCAGCGCTCCTCCTCGCTGGCCAGTGCGTTGAGCGCCGCCGCCACGATGGCCGAGCCACCCAGACGCCCGTGCACCGTCAGCGCAGGCGCAGGCGGCTGCGCCATCAACGCCGCCTTGGACTCGGCCGCCCCGACGAACCCGACCGGACAGCCCACAATGGCCGCCGGGCGCGGGCAGTCGGGCTCGCGCAGCATGTCCAGCAGGCGGAACAAGGCCGTCGGCGCATTGCCAATCGCCACCACCGCGCCGGCCAGATGGGGCCGCCACAGCTCCAGCGCCGCCGCGCTGCGCGTGGTGCCCAGCCGCTGCGCCAAGGCGCCAACCTGCGGGTCGTGCAGCGTGCACAGCACCGGATTGTCGGCGGGCAGGCGCCTGCGCGTGATGCCGACGGCCACCATCTGCGCGTCGCACAGAATGGGCGCACCGCGGCGCAGCGCGGCGCGCGCCGCCGGCACCAAGTCCGGCGTGAACGCCACGTCCCTGGCCAGCTCCACCAGGCCGCAGGCGTGGATCATGCGCACCACCACCGGCTCTTGCTCGGCATCGAAGCGCGCCAGATCGGCCTCGGCGCGAATGATGGCGAACGAGCGGCGGTAGATCGCCGCGCCGTCGCGCTCGTAATCGTTAAGCGTCTCAGTCGTCATCGCGCCACCCGTTCCTTGTCCGATCGGGGCCCTGCGCGCCGCGGAACGCCGCGGCGCACCGCGTCGATGAGCGGCTCCACTTCGCTGAAATGGGCCTCGGCTGCGGCATCGGCCCGCCCCCATTCGATCCAATCCCAGCCGTCGGGACGCACGCGCACCGTGGGCGCTGGATGGGGATGCGCGCATCCCTTGGCGCAGCCGCTGATGTGCAGCCAGCTCCGTGGCGGCACGTGAGCCGCCAACCGCTCGGCCAACGGCAGCGTGGGGCCCGCGGCCTGCACGCAGCCAGGGGCGCCGACGCACGCGGCCACGCGCAGCCGCGGATCCGACGCCTCAATGATCCACGCCTCATCGTGTGGGGCCTGGGCGCGGCGCTCCAGCAACACGGCGCGCCACGGCGTCAGCCGCAGCGGCGCCAGCTGCGCCAGCCGCGCCCACGCCGCGGCGCTGAGCCGCCCCAACGGCACAGCCACCCAGGCCATACCTGATGGCAGCGTGGCCCACCAAGGCTGAAACGCTTGCGGCTTGGCGTCGGCAGCGGCTGCAGACGAGGGGTCATTGGCGGGTCGGAGCCGTTGCGCCATCCAGACCGCCATTCGCCGCGGGGCATCTGGCCCTTGGGCGCATTTGGCGAACCACGCCGCCAGCGTCATCGCTTCCTCAGCCGCACGCTCCAGCGGCACCGCCACGCCATGCGGGCTACCGTCGGGCCGCACGAGCGCCCATCCGTCTTGCAGGAGCTCGATGCGCACGTCGGCGCTGGCGGCGCGCAGGCAGGGGCGCTGGCCCAGATCGACGGCAAAGCCAAATTTGGCGGGCAGCGGCGGGACATCAGGCTGGCGCAGCCGTTGAAGCAGCTCCTGCGCCACCCGGTGCGTGGCGTCGCCCGGCTGCCAGCACGGCTGCACCAGCACGTTGCGCCGTGCCTCTTGCGCCGCATCCTCGTCCAGCAGTCCGAGCGACCGCAGGCCACTCAGCAGCGCGGCGTGCTGGGCCGGCCGCACACCACGCCACTGCAAGTGAGCACGCTGGGTCAGCTCGATGACGTCGAGCCGCTGCGCCTGCATCAGCTCGGCCAGCCCCTCGGCCTGCCGCCGCGACAGCCGCCCCAGCGGCACGCGGATGCGCAGGATCCAGCCGTCGCCCGATGGCATCGGCCGCCAGGCCCCCGGGCACCAGCCGCGGCGCAGCGCCGCCCGGTTTAGGCCCGCATCCAGCGTGCTCATCGCGCCAATTCCTCCAAAGAAACCGTTGCGTGCGCTCGATAGTGCGGGCTCAAGGCCACCGTCGGGCCGATGATCACCAGTCCAGGCCGCGGCCCATACGGCGGAGCCTGGCTGGCCAACACCTGCAGCGGACGGGCCAGCACGGTTTGGGTCGGACGCGTGCCGTCCAGCACCAGCGCCGCCGGCGTGTCAGGGGGCAATCCATGCGCCATCAGGCGCTCGGCGATGCGCGCCAGCCGCGCCACGCCCATGTAAAACACCAACGTCTGGCCGGGGCGCGCCAGCGCCGCCCAGTCGTAGCCGCCGTCGCCGCGGTCCGCGTGCCCCGGCAAGAAGACGCACAGGCTTGCCAGCTCGCGCTGCGTCAGCGGGATGCCGGCGGCGGCCCCGCAGCCCTGTGCGGCGCTGACCCCGGGCACGACCTCAAACGGCACCGCCGCGGCCAGCAGCGCCTGCATCTCCTCGCCGCCGCGGCCAAAGATGAAGGGATCGCCGCCTTTCAGCCGCACCACGCGCCGCCCGGCGCGGGCATGCGCCACCATCAGCGCGTGGATGTCGGCCTGCGGCAGCGTGTGCCGACCACGCGCTTTGCCGACGTCGTAGCGCAGCGCCTGCGCCGGAATCTCGGCCAGGATGTCGGCGCCGATCAGGCGGTCGTGGATGACCACCTCGGCGCAACGCAGCCGATCCAGGGCGCGCAGGGTCAGCAAATCCAACGGCCCGGGGCCGGCGCCGACGATCGACACCCACCCCGGCGCCATCGGCTCCACAGCCTCAAGCGGCATGGTAGAGCCGGCGCTGCACCGCCACGCTGCGCTTCAGGGCATGCAGAGCTTTGGCCGCCGCCAGCACCGCCAGGTCGATCAGCGGCTCGGCCACGATCACCGCCACATACGCCGCGCCGAATGCTGCGATGTTGGCCAGGTTGTCCGCCTCGAGGCCATGACCATACAGCGCCCAGAACGCCACCCAGGCCACGATGCCGCCCTGATAGGCCACGGACAGCTTGAGCGCCTGCGCGTAGCGCAGATCGACGTAGGCCACCTGCTGCGGAATGACCCGCTGCGCCAGCGCCGCGGTGGCATACAGCGGCGCCAACAGCGTGGTGACGTTCATCCCATACTGCGGCAAATCCGCCGGCGCGAAAAACAGCCCCTGAATCA
The DNA here is from genome assembly GCF_007556595.1 of Tepidimonas alkaliphilus. Classification (GTDB taxonomy): domain Bacteria; phylum Pseudomonadota; class Gammaproteobacteria; order Burkholderiales; family Burkholderiaceae_C; genus Tepidimonas; species Tepidimonas alkaliphila. Next base: position 207,316 of record NZ_VJNB01000001.1, on the reverse strand, counting down.
GCAACCCGCCGGCCAGCCCCAGGGCAGCGGGCGCCACCCCAAACAGCAGCAGCAACGTCGTGCCCAGGATCAGGTGCACCTCCGAGACGCCGACCGGATGGTGCGGCAGCACCTCGAAAAAGCAAAACACCAGGGCGGTGGTCAGCAGCGAGCGCAGCAGCAACGCCTGCGCCCCCTCCTGTCGCAGCATGTCCCAAGCCAGCTTGCCGGCCCACGCCAAGGCAGCGGTACCCGTGGCATAGCCCAGCAGCGCTTTGCCGCCTTCAACAACTCCCGGTTCGATGTGCATGACAGACCTCCTTACAGATGAATGCGCCCGGGTGGGCGCGGGCAACCTCAGCGGCCATGCCGCCTTCGGCCTCAACAGGCACCTTGGGCAACACAACCCAACGCGCCCCAATATCGCCCGCGACGGCGGTCTGGCCATCCAGTGGCCGCACCGCGATGCGCTGGTCGAACACCTGCTCCAGCGCGCGGTGCGTGGCCGGCTCGTGCGCCGGCCCGTGGTGGCGCACGCGGCCGGCGTCCAGGATCAGCAGCTCGTCGGCGTGCAGCGCGAGGTTGAGCTCGTGCAGCACGGTCACCACCGTGTGGCCCTGGCGTATCAGGGCGCGCACCAGCGCCAGCCAGTCGGCCTGATACGGGGGATCCAGGTGCGCCAGCGGCTCGTCCATCAGCAGGATTGGCGCCTGCACCGCCAGCAGCCGCGCCAGCAGCACGCGCTGGCGCTGCCCGCCGGAGAGCTGCGCCAAAGGCCGCGCGCGCCAGTCCCACACCTGCGTCTGGCGCAGCGCCTGCTCCACCGCCGCACGGTCGGCGGCGCTGGGGGTGGCCAGCCACGGCTGGTGCGGCAGGCGGCCCAGCATCGCCACGTCCCAGGCGGTGAGGTCGTCGCCGCCGGGCTCGGCCTGCCCGAGCCACGCCACCGTACGGGCGCGCGCCCGCCGCGGCCAGTCCTGCAACGCCCGCCCCAGCAGCTCGACGCGCCCGCCCTGCAACGGCAGCAGGCCCGCCAGCGCCTTCAGCAGCGTGGATTTGCCGGCGCCATTGGGGCCGACGAGGCAGGTCCAGCGCCCGCGCGGCAGCGCCGCTGTCACGCCGTGCAGCACCGGGCGGCCACCGAGGGCGACGCGAACCCCCTGCGCGGCCAGCGCGATGTCGGTGGCGGAATGCACGGTGCCCGTCATGCCCCTTGCCCCCGCAGCCGCCCCCGGTGCATCAGCCACAGCAGATAGCCGCCGCCCAGCACCGCCGTCAGCACGCCCACCGGCAGCTCCTGCGGCGCCAGCCACCCGCGCGCCAGCGTGTCGGCGGCCAGCAGCAGCGCGCCGCCCATCGCCGCCGCCAGCGCCATCAGCCAGCCGTGCGTCGTCGGCGCCAGCGCGCGCACCAGGTGCGGCGCTGCCAGCCCCACGAAGGCGATCAGCCCGGTCTGCGCCACCGCGCTGGCGGTGGCCAGCGCCAGCACCGCCACCAGCGCCAGACGCAGCGTCGCAAGCGGCAGGCCGAGGCTCGCGGCGGTGGCCTCGCCGAGCGCCAGCGCGTCCAGCGCGCGCGCCAGCAGCGTCGCCGCCGCGGTGCACAGCACGGCCGCCACGAGCATCAGCCCGGCCGAGGACCAGCCGACGAACGCCGTGGAGCCGAGCAGAAACGCCTGCATCGCCTGCAGCGCATCCGGCGCCTGCAGCAGCACGAACTGCGTGCCGGCCCCCAGCACCACGCCGACCACCACGCCCGCCAGCAGCAGCCGCAGCGTGTGCTGCACGCCGCGCGCCAGCGCCAGCGTCAGCAGCACCGCCGCCAGTGCCCCGACAAACGCCGCCCCGGTCAGGCCCAGCCGCACCCAGAGACTGGAGGACAGCACGCTCCAGCCCGGTGCGCCGGCGCCGCCCAGCATGCCAGCCGAGCCGCCCAGCGCCACCAAGGCGAGCGCCACCGCCAGCGACGCCCCCGCCGCGCTGCCGAGCAGGAACGGATCGGCCAGCGGGTTGCGAAACAGCCCCTGCGCCACCGCGCCGGCCACGCCGAGCAGCGCCCCGGCGGCCCAGGCGCCGAGCGCCCGCGGCAGGCGGATCTCCCACACGATCTGCGCCGCCAGCGCCGCCTGCCCCGCGTCGGACGGGGGCGCCAACACCGTCCACACCGGCTCCAGCCCCTGGCTGCCGACGCTGACGGCCAGCCCCAGCAGCGCCGCCGCCGCCACGAGCAGCGCCAGCAGCACCCCGGCGGCGCGGCGCGCGTTCACGGGCGACCTCCCGCCGCCGCAGCCGTCGGGCGCGCCGGCCCGGCGGCGCGCGCCAGGCAGTCGGCCATCAGCCGCGCCGCCTCGGCCATGCGCGGCCCCGGCCGCACCAGCACGTCGGACTGCGCGGCGTCGAACGCGCACACCCGCCCCTGCCGCACCGCGCGCAAGGCGGCCCAGCCGGGCCGCTGCGCCAACGCCTCGGCGGCGCGGCTGCTGACCAGGATCACGTCCGGGTCGGCGCGCACGACGAACTCCGGGTTCAGCTTCGGGAAGGGGCCCAGCGAGGCCGGCACCACGTTGCGCGCCCCCAGGCGCTGCAGCGTCTGGCCGATGAACGACGCCTCCCCCGCCGCGTAGGGCCCCGGGCTGACCTCGACATAGACGCGCAGCCCGCGCGCCGCCGGCGGCAGCGACTGCGCCGCCGCCGACACCGCCGCGTCGATGGCGCGCCAGACGCGCGCCGCATCCGGCACCTCCAGCAGCGCGCCCAGCGTCAGCAGCACGCGCTGCACGTCCTGGTGCGTGCGCGGCTCCAGCGCCACCACCTTGAGGCCCAGCGCACGCAGCCGCTCGATCGCGCGCGAGGAGGTGGCCGCCAGCACCACGTCGGGCCGCAGCGCCACGATCGCCTCGATGTTGGGGTCCAGCCCGCCGCCGACGCGCGGCACGCCCGCGAGCGCCGGCGGCCAGTTGGTGTAGCGGTCCACCCCCACCAGCCGGTCGCAGCGGCCCAGCTCGCACACCGCCTCCGACAGCGACGGCAGCAGGCTGACGATGCGCGTTGGCGGCTGCGCCAGCCGCACCTCCATGCCCTGGTCGTCGGTGAGACGCACCTCGGCGCGCGCCGGCCCGCCGGCCAGCAGCGCGGCGGCCAGCAGCAGCGCCCGCCCCCAGCCGAGCCGCGCCAAGCGCCGGATGGCCATCAGGCCGCCCCCTTCACGGTGAGCGCGCAGCCCGCCACCATCAGCGTGACGCGTTCGCAGCAGGCCGCCACGCGCTGGTTCAGCGTGCCCAGCGCATCGACGAAGGCGCGCACCTCCGTCCCGAGCGGGATGACGCCCAGGCCGATCTCGTTGCCGACCAGCACCACCGGGCCGCTGGCGGCCATGAGCGCCTGCTCCAGCGCCTGCATCGGCGCCTCCAGCGCTTCGGGCTCCACCGCCGCCGCCCGCCCCGGCGGCCACGCCAGCTGCGTCAGCCACAGCGTCAGGCAATCGACCACCACCAGCGCCTGCGGCGAGCTCTGGCGCTGCAGCGCCTGCGGCAGCTCGGCGCCGGCCACCTCCAGCGTCTCCAGCCCCGGCACGCGGGTAGCCCGCTCGCGCCGGTGGCGCTCGATGCGCGCGCGCATCTCGGCGTCGCGCGGCTGGGCGGTGGCCAGCAGCACCGCGCGGTGGCGCGCATCCGCCGCCAGCCACTGCGCCGCGCGCCCCTCGGCCCAGCGCGACTTGCCGCTCTTCTGGCCGCCGAGCACCAGCTCACGCATCGCCGCCCTCCCGCGGGCGCTGGCCCTCCGCGGCCCGTCCCGGCCCGTCCATCCAGGCCAGGATGAGGCGGTGCAACTGCGCCACGCCGTCCGTCAGCGCCGCCGGGCCGGGCTGCAGGATGTCGGCGCTCTTGATCTCGTGCAGCTGGCCGTCGCGCACCGCCGGCACGTCCTGCCAGCCGGGGCGCGCGGCCACGCGCTCGGGCCGGAACTTCTTGCCGCACCACGAGCCGATGATGAGGTCCGGGGCGCGCCGCACCACCTCCTGCGGATCGGGCAGCACGCGGTCCTTGCCAAGCGGCTCGCGCGCCCGCTCGGGAAAGATGTCCTGCCCGCCGGCCAGCTCGATCAGCTCCGACACCCAGCGGATCGCGGTGATCGGCGGGTCGTCCCACTCCTCGAAATAGACGCGCGGGCGCCGCGCCCCTTGCTGCAGCCGCCGCTGGATCTCCGCGCGCATCGCGGCGTGCCGCGCCCGCATCGCCTCCAAGAGCCGCTCGCCCTGCTGCGCGCAGCCGACCAGCGCCGCCACCTGCCACAGCATGGCAAAGATCTCCTCGACGCTGCGCTGGTTGAACACCGTCACGGCCACACCCGCGCGGATCAGCGCGGCGGCGATGTCGGCCTGCAGGTCGGAAAAGCCAAACACATGATCGGGCCGCAGCGCCAGGATCTGGTCGATCTTCGCGCTCAGAAAGGCGCTGACGCGCGGCTTTTCCTGCCGCGCCTGCCGCGGACGCACCGTGTAGCCGCTGATGCCGACGATGCGGTGCTGCTGCCCGAGCAGGTAGAGCCACTCGGTGGTCTCCTCCGTCAGGCAGACGATGCGCTGCGGGCCGAGATCGGGCCGGGTCATGCGGCGGCCTCCTGCGACACGGCTGGCACCCGCTCATGCTGCGGCGAAAGGAGCTGCGCCACCGCGCGCGGGGCCGAGGCGAACCAGGCGTGGAAATAACTCGCCAGGATGGGCCCGTGGCGCCAGATGGCCTCGGGCCGGCCATGCGCCCGCGCCGGGGTGGTGTGCGCCACGGGCGCCAGCGGGATCTGCGCCTCCGAGTAATGAAAGGTGTGCCCGCGCAGCTCGCCCCACGGCGTGGCCCAGGCGTGCGGCCCGAGCGCCACGAGCCGCAGGCGCATGACGGCCTGCCCGGGCAGCAGCCCCCACATCGGCACGCGCCGCCCATCGGCCAACGTCAGCGCCTCCAGCAACGCCAGCATGCCGCCGCACTCCGCCCACACCGGCCGGCCCGCCTGCACGTGGCGCTGCACGCTGGCGCGCGTGCGACCCGCGGAGGCGAGACGGTCGGCGTGCAGCTCCGGGTAGCCGCCCGGCAGCCACAGCGCGTCGGCCTCGGGCAGCGGCTCGTCCGCCAGCGGCGAAAAGAACACCACCTCGGCCCCCAGCGCCTGCAGCGTCTCCACGTTGGCGGGGTAGAGAAAGCCGAACGCCGCATCGCGCGCCACCGCGATGCGCCGCCCGGCCAGCCACGGCTCCACCAAGGGCGGCTCGACGGACGCTTGCATTTCCACCGCCCAGCGCTGCCAATCGGGCCAGGCGAGCCGGCCCAGCGGCGTGGCCTGCAGCGCATCGGCCAGCCGGTCCAGCCGCGCCCGCGCATCCGGCAGCTCGCCGGCCTGGGTCAGGCCCAGATGGCGCTCAGGCAGGGCCATGCTTTGGTCGCGGGGCAGCGCCCCCCACCAGGGGCCGTCGCCGTCGCGCAGCGCCGCCTGCAGCATCTGCGCATGCCCCGCGCCGGCGACGCGGTTGGCCAGCACCCCGGCCCACGGCAGCCCGGGCCGGTAGTGGCGCAGCCCGTGCACCAGCGCGCCAAAGGTGCCCGCCATCGCCCCCGCGTCCACCACCGCCAGCACCGGGATGCCCAGCCGCTGCGCCAGCTCGGCGGCGCTGGGCTCGCCGTCGTAGAGGCCCATCACCCCCTCGATCAGGATCAGGTCGGCCTGCTGCGCCGCGCGCGCCAGCCGCGCGCGCACGTCGGCCTCGCCGTTCATCCAGAGGTCGAGGTTGTCCACCGGGTGGCCGCTGGCCAGCGCCAGCCACTGCGGATCGAGAAAATCCGGCCCGCACTTGAACACCCGCACGCGCCGCCCCTGGCGCGCGTGCCAGCGCGCCAGCGCCGCGGTGACGCTGGTCTTGCCCTGACCGGAGGCCGGGGCGGCGATCAGCAGCGCGGGGCAGCGCATGGCAAGGCGCGGTCAGGGTCTAGCGCGGTGGCTGCCACTGCAGCGTCACGTAAGCCGCGCGCCCGGGCTGGTTGTAACCCCAGGCGGTCTCGTAGCGCTTGTCGGCCAGGTTATCCAGCCTCAGCCGCAGCGTCCAGCCAGGGGCCAGCGCGCGTTGGGCGGTTAAACCCAAGGTGCCAAAACCGCCCATGCGGCGCGTGTTGGCCACGTCGTCGAAGCGATCCCCAACCAGCAGCGCCTGCGCCCCCACCCACCAGCCCACCAGCGACCGCTCCACCGTCAGCGTCAGCTGCTCTTCCGCGCGGCGCGGCAGCCGACGGTCAAAATTGGATCCTGGTGTGCGGTTACGCGCCTCCAGCAGCTCCAAGCTGCCGCCGATGCGCCAACCATCCAGCACGGTCTGGCCCGTGAAGCTCCAGCCGTCGATGGCGACCTTGGGCAGGTTGACCACCACGGGCGTCGTCGTGATGTAGCCGCGGATGCGCTGCTCGAAGTAGGTCAGCCGCCACTGGTGCGGCCCCTGGGCCCACTGCAGCGCCAGCTCACGGCTGCGGCCCTTTTCCGGCTGAGTGGTGGGGTTGCCAAACTGCGGAAAGTAAAGTTGATTGAACGTCGGCGCTTTGAAGCTCGTGCCGGCCGCGGCCAGCACCGTCCAGCCCGGCGCCACGTCGTAGCCGTAGCCCAGCGAGCCGGTGGTGGCGCCGCCAAATTGCGAGTTGTCGTCGCGCCGCACATTGGCTTGCCAACGGTGCGCGCCAGCGCGCCCGTGCCAGCCGGCGAAAACGCCATCCAGATTGCGGTCGCGCACCGTGTAGGCGGTGGTGCTGTTGACCTCTTCCCGCACATGGTCCACGCCGACGGTGAAAGTCCCCAGCGAGGTCGGCTGGTCGTGCTGCAGCGTCCACTGGCGGCGCTCGGTGTCAAACACGGTGGTGGCGGTGCGATAGAGGTTGCGCGTCAGGTCGTCGGCGCGCCCGAACTTCAGCTGCGTGCGCCCGCCACCCGTCCACGCCTGCGTCAGCGTCACGCCCCAGACCCGCGTGGTGGTCAGGCCATGCACGTCGAAGCTGGCCGAGCCGTTCAGGCTGCTGTCGAACTGGCTGTCGCCGCTGGAGACCAGCGCGTGCGCTGCCAGCCGCAGACCCGGCGCGAGGTCGGCGTCCAGGCGGGCGTGCAGCGCGCGCTGCTCGAAGCCGTCGCGGTCGGGGTTGAAGTTGCCGAACGGCACGCGCTCGTTGGTGGCGGAAAAGCCATCCTCCCGGCCCGCCGAGACGCCCAGCGCGTAGCGCACCTGGGCCGTGCCGCCGGAGACGCCGGCGCGCGTCTCCCGCCGTCCATAGCTGCCGACCGTGGCGCCGGCATGGGGCCGTGCCGGTCCCTCGGCGCCGGCGCGGGTGAAGATCTGCACCACGCCGCCGACCGCGTCGCTGCCGTAGAGGGCCGCCGCCGGGCCGCGCAGCACCTCGATGCGCTCGATCGCCTCCAGCGGCAGGTTGTCCCAGTTCGGCTGGCCGAGCGTCGCCGAGCCGTAGCGCACGCCGTCGATCAGCAGCAGCGCATGCCGCGCCTCGGTGCCGCGCAGGAAGACGCTGGCCTGCTTGCCCCAGCCGCCGTTGCTGGCGATCTGCACGCCGGCGTGCTGGCGCAGCACCTCCGTCAGCGTCGCCCCGGCGGACTGGTCGAGCGTGTCGCGGTCGATGACGACCACGTCGGCCACCAGGTCGCGGCTGGCGGTCTCGGTTCGGCTGGCGGTGACGACCACCGCCTCGAGCTTGGCGGCCGGCTCGGCCGCGCGGGCAGACAGGGCGAAGCTGGCGCACGCGCACGCCAGCGCCACCGGCCGCAGGCGGCCGGCAAGAGCGGAATGGATCATGTCGGATCGAAGGGCATCGACGAACCCTCACCGCCAACCCCGACGGTGCGCAGGCGAACCAGCGCAGCGCTGCACACGCCACGCCACCACGTTGGCCGGTCTCCGGGCTGGTGGAAACAACCTCCGGCGCCTTCCCGGGCGCGGCGGGCACCCAGTGGCGTGGGGCCGGAAGCGGCCGCCGTGCCGGACAGGCACGGCGACGTCCACTTACCGTTGCGGGGGCAGCGCTGGTTGGGCGGCGTACCTCGAGCGGCCGCCGCCTCCCAGCTTCCCGTTTAACTGCGCCGCTACGATCGAGCAGCGCGAGCACCAACGCAGTCTGATTGTAGCGCCGGGGCGAGCGCACCGCCTACAATCTTGGCCTAATGGAAATCCCTCTGATCGACGAACTCACCACGCGCGTGGAGCGATTGGTGCAGCGCTACCAGGCGCTGCAGCGCCGCGAGGCGTTGCTCGAACAAGAAATTCAGCGCTTGCAGCAAGAGCGTGATCAGCTGCTTGCGCAATGCCAGCAAGCGCGCCAGCGCCTGCAGGCGCTGGCCACGGCCCTGGATGGGGCGGAGACGCAGCCATGACGGCCGCAGCCCCCATCAAGCAGGTCGAAGTGCAGATCATGAGCCAGACCTACGTGCTGGCCTGCCCTGCCGACGGGGAGGCGGCCCTGCGCGAGGCCGTCGCCCAAGTGGACACGGCGATGTGCCGCATCCGCGATGCCGGCAAAGTCAAAGCCCGTGACCGCATTGCGGTGTTGGCGGCGCTCAACATCGCATTTGACGCCGCGCACCGCGACCCAGCGCTCGCCTTTCGGCATTCCTCCTTCGGCACCCCAGAACCGGAGCCCCCTGCCAAAGACCCGGCGGCTTTGCCTGCTGGCATCGAGGAGCGCTTGCGCCGCTTGATCCAGCGGCTGGATGAGGCGCTGGGCAGCCATGAACAGTCGCAGTAAGGGCAATCGATCAAGACAGCCGATCCCCTGCGGGGTACAATTGGTTCGTCTGCCAGCCCTCGGGCTCTAAATTCCTTGAACCAATGCTCATTGAGCTCGGGCTTGGTACATCGCGTGGCGGGCGCGATCGTCTCGCGTCAGACGAACCCGAAGCCACGCTGCCCTCGCCCACCTGAACCCCTGCGTTCAGGATGCCAGCCCGGCGGTTTGGCAGACACCCTCCTTCTGCGGGCTGCCGCGCTCATCCCGCCCCCCGCTGCTCGACGTTCAGGCGGATGCGTCCCGCCCTTTTCATCATGCTTGAAACCTGGTTGATTGCTGAGCTGGCCGCACTTGGCTTGGTCACGGGGCTGCTGGCCGGACTTCTGGGCATCGGCGGCGGCATGCTGATGGTGCCATTCATCACCTTCATCCTAACCCAGCGTGGAGTGGCGTCGGACCTGGCGGTCAAAATGGCCATCGCCACTTCGATGGCCACCATTTTGTTCACCTCCCTATCCAGCGTGCGCGCGCACCACCGCCGCGGCGCGGTGCGCTGGGATTTGGTGCGCAACCTTTCGCCCGGGATCGTGATCGGCTCGCTGCTGGCTGGCGCCGGCGTTTTCCATGTCATCCCGGGACGTTGGTTGGCGCTGCTGTTTGCGGCGTTTATTGCGTTTTCGGCCACGCAGATGCTGCGCTCGGCAGGTCAGTCTCAGGACAAGCCCAGTCGCGGCTTGCCGGGCCCCGCAGGGCAGTTTGCCGCCGGCGGCGCCATCGGGTTCGTCTCTGGCTTGGTGGGGGCAGGCGGCGGCTTCATCAGCGTGCCCTTCATGACCTGGTGCGGGGTGGTCATGCACCAGGCCGTGGCCACCAGCGCGGCGCTGGGTTTTCCCATCGCCCTGGCCAACGGAGCGGGTTATCTGTGGTCGGGAGCCAGCGTGGCCGGACGTCCGCCTGGGTCGCTGGGTTATGTCTTTTTGCCGGCGCTGGCGGTTCTGGCCACCGCCAGCGTGCTGATGGCGCCGCTGGGAGTGCGGCTGGCTCATGCGCTGCCTGTGGCCGCGCTCAAGCGGGTCTTTGCCCTGCTGTTGTATGCGCTGGCGGCTACCATGACCTGGGAAGCGCTGCGGGCAGGTTGAAACGGCCTGCGAGGATTGCGGCGCTGCCCCCAAGCGTCTGCGCCACGCAACGCTGCGCACCATACAACCCCGGGAAAACGCACCCTTTGAAGCCCAAGAACGCCGCGAAGCTGGAAAACCGGCTTCGTTGGCATTACGATGCGCAAATCCCGGCGGGCGTGCCGTTCGCGCCGCGCTTGGGGAGCTTGCAACCAACCAAGGATCGACTCACATGGCCACTGCAAAAAAAGCTGCTGCGACCAAGTCCACGTCCACCACCAAGTCGGCCCCAAGTGCGGCGGCCTCTTCCGCGACCAAGCGCACGCCCAATGCGGCCTTCATGAAGCCGATGACCCCGAGCGCCGAGCTGGCCGCCATCGTCGGCTCCAAACCGCTGCCGCGCACGGAAGTCACGAAAAAGGTGTGGGACTACATCAAGAAAAACAAACTGCAGGACGCGGCCAACAAACGCATGATCAACGCCGACGCCAAGCTGCAGGCGGTGCTAAAAAAACCGCAAGTTTCCATGTTTGAGATGACCAAGATCATCAGCACGCACCTGTCCTGAGGGAATGAACCGCTGTAGCCGCTTGAACCGGTTGTCACGGCAAGCGGACACAGCCGTCAGCGCCCCGCCGCTTGGCCGGGGCGCTTTTGCTTTGGTCGTCAGGCTGGCATGGCAGCGCCGCAGCCGCGCACTGGCCGCCGCCATCGTCCACAAAAAACCCCGCTTAAAGCGGGGTTTGCTCGCGAACTTAAGCCGACCACACGGCGGCTAAGATGGGAAGCCGCCGCTGTCCCGCGCTTCAGCGCACCACCGCAATTTCGGTGCGCTGGCCGCCCTTGTAGGTGTAGAGGGTCAAGGCGCCGTTTTTGATGTCGCCTTTCTCGTCGAACTCAATCAGACCGGTCACGCCCTTGTAGCTGATTTGCTTGAGCGCGGGCAGATACTTGGCCGGGTCGGCCGAGTTGGCGTTTTGCATCGCCTTGGCCATCACGTGCACGGCGTCATACACATAGGGCGCATAGACCTGCACATCCATGCCAAACTTGGCTTTGTAATCGGCACGGAATTTTTCCATGGCAGCCTTTTGCTCGCCTTCCACCCCGCCGGCTTCCGCGCAATAAACCTGCTCGTCGGCCATGCCGTCGCCGGCCAGCTTCGGCAGCTCGCTGGTGCAGATGCCGTCGCCGCCCATGAACTTGGCATTGATGCCCAGCTGCTTCATTTGCTTGAGCATCGGGCCGGCCACGGCGTCCATGCCGCCGAAGAAGATCACATCAGGCTTCTTGGCTTTGATTTTGGTGAGGATGGCGTTGAAGTCGGTGGCCTTGTCGTTGGTGAATTCACGATCCACCACCTCGCCGCCGGCAGCCTTGACGCCTTTTTCGAACTCGTCGGCCACGCCTTGGCCGTAAGCGGTGCGATCATCGATCACCGCCACTTTCTTGGCGCCGAGTTTTTCCACCGCGTATTTGCCCAACGTGCCGCCCAGATGCGTGTCGTCGGCCACCACGCGGAATACGTTGTTGAAGCCCTGCCGCGTGTATTTCGGGTTGGTGGCCGACGGCGAAATCTGGGGAATGCCCGCGGCGTTGTAAATTTGCGACGCCGGGATGGTGGTGCCGGAGTTGAGGTGGCCGATCACGCCGTTGACCTTGGCATCCACCAGCTTCTGGGCAGCCGCGGTGCCCTGTTTGGGGTCGGCGGCGTCGTCTTCGGCCAGCAGCTCAAATTTGACCGGACGGCCCTCCAGCTGAATGCCCGCCGCGTTGAGTTCGTCGATGGCCATGCGCGCGCCGTTTTCATTGTCTTTACCCAAGTGCGCGATCGGGCCGCTGGTGGGCCCGACGTGACCAATTTTGACGATCAGCGGCTCCACCGCGCTGCCCTGCGCCGCAGGCTGAGCTTCTTCTTTTTTGCCGCACGCCGTCAGCGCCAGCGCCGCAGCCGCGGCCAACGCCACTTTGGTGTAGTTTTGCATGGTGACCTTTCTGTGGATGAGCAACGATACAAGATCTGGGCACCATCGGCTTTGATGCCCGCAGGTTCACAAAGATACACCAAAACCAGTGTCATTTCGGATCATGCTGGCCATGCAAGCCTCCTCGGTTCGCCAAGGCTTCGCGCCCGATCCGCGTCAACTCCGCCCGCAGGGAGCCAGCCAGCTCGCGCAGCAGCGCTTGATGCAAGGCCGGCCCCTCCTCCGCCAGGCGCTGCTGCAGCCAACGCGCCCAGGCCGCCTGCAGTTGTTGTTGCAGATGGGGCTGCAAACGGGCCAGCACCCGCTCCACCACCTCGTCCAAGGCCGCCTCGTCGAACGTGAGGGACGTGAGAGCGGCCTCGGCCTGGCACGGTTGCAGCGGACCCGCTGAGCCGTTCAACAGTGCGGTCGCGGCCTCTGCGGTCGGCTCGGGCGCCGGCTCCACCATGTCGGTCAGCGTCGGCACCAGCGCCGGAGGCTGGCGGTGTGCGCCCATGGCCGTCACCCCTCCTGAGCCAATTCTGACATCGCGGCGCTGCGGGCAGCGCGATCGTGCACCTGCAGCGGCCAGCCGAGCTGTTGATAGCGCCGCCAGCGCAGCCGCGCTTGAGCCTTGAGTTGCTCGTCTGAGCCCACCACCTCGATCACCCGCGCCGGCGCAGCGGCTTCAATCCAGGCCAACCATTGCGGCTGCGCGTTGACCAGCACGTCGCGCACGCCTTGCGGCGGCTGCTGCGGCGCCGCGATCACAATCGGGGAGCGCCGCAGCAGCATCTCAGGCTGGTCGGCGCGCACGTGCGGCACAAAGTCGTCCGCGGGCAGCGTCCACAGCGCCTCATCCAACGCGGCCACGGCTGGCGGCTCCACGACGACCCAAACCCGCGCCCGGGCGGCATACGCCTTGGCCAGCAAGCGACAAAGATAGCCGCGCACCGCGCGCTCATCGGCCCCAACATGAAGGTGGAAGGCCACCGACGTCATGCGCGCGCCCCGCGCCGCGCACGTCGCAGCACGACCTCCGGTTCAGCCTGCTGTTCCAACAGCCAGCGCACCAGCAGCGGCACCGGCCGCCCGGTGGCGCCCTTGTCCTTGCCGCCCTTCCAGGCGGTGCCGGCGATGTCCAGATGCGCCCACGGCACGTCGCCGGCGAAGCGCTGCAGGAACTTGGCCGCCGTCACCGCCCCGGCCGGGCGGCCGCCGACGTTGGCCACGTCCGCAAAGCGGCTCTTGAGCGCCTCGGCGTACTCGTCGTCCAGCGGCAGCCGCCAGCATGGATCCTGCGCCGCCTCGCCGGCGGCCAGCAGCGCCTGCGCCAGCGCGTCGTCGCTGGCGAACAGGCCGCTGCGCACGCCGCCCAGCGCGATCACACAGGCGCCGGTCAGCGTGGCCACGTCGACGATGGCGCGCGGCTTGAAGCGCTGCGCGTAGGTCAGCGCATCGCACAGGATCAGCCGCCCCTCGGCGTCGGTGTTGAGGATCTCGATGGTCTGGCCGCTCAGGCTGCGCACCACGTCGCCGGGCTTGATGGCGCCGCCGTCGGGCATGTTCTCGCACGCCGGGATGAGGCCCACGACGTTGACCGCCGGGCGCAGCTGGGCGAGCGTCGCGAACACCCCGAGCACCGCCGCCGCCCCGCTCATGTCGAACTTCATCTCGTCCATCTCGGCGGCGGGCTTGAGCGAGATGCCGCCGGTGTCGAAGGTGATGCCCTTGCCGATCAGCGCCACCGGCGCCTGGCGCTTGCCGGCGCCCTGGTAGCGCAAGACGATGAAGCGCAGCGGCTCGCGGCTGCCGCGCGCCACCGCCAGCAGCGCCCCCATGCCGAGCCGCTCGACCTCCTTCGGCCCCAGCACCTCCACGTCCAGGTCGGGGCCGGCCAGCGCCTCGGCCGCCGCCGCCAGATCGGCCGGCCGCGCGTGGTTGGCCGGGCGGTTGGCCCACTCCTTGGCCAGCTCCACGCCGTGCACGGTGGCAGCAGCCCACTCAAACGCCCGCTGCACGGCGGCGGCCTGCGGCACGCCGAGCAGCACGCGCTCCAGCACGCGCGGCTTCGGCTTGGACAGCGTCGTCGTGTAGCGGTAGCTGGCCTCGGCGATGGCCAGCACCGCCGCCGTCACCGCCGCCTCGTCGGCGCGCGGCAGCACCAGCCCCAGCGTGCGCGGGGCCGCGCCCTGCAGCGCGCCCCAGCCGGCCGCCACCGCCTGCCGCACGTGGCGCGGACTGCCGTCGCCTGCGCGCACCGCCACCACCCGACGCGCCGCCACCTCAGGCAACCGATACGCCGCGAGCCACTGACCGGGCTCTTGCCCCAGATCGCCGGCCTGCTGAGCCTGCGCGATCCAACGCTGCAAAGGCCCGTCCGCCTCAGCGGCGACAGAGCCATCGAAGCTCACCACCACCAGGGCATCGACCTCGACCTGGGCGGCTTCAGACCACTCGAGGGGGCGAAGTTCAAAGTCCATAATTGGCGCTTGTTATCCCATGGGAGCCTTGGATGTTATTCGAATCGTCGCTGCGCCGCGAACTGGCGCGTGCCTTTGGCGCTGCGCTGGTGGTGATTCTCACCGTGGTGCTGACGATGGCGCTGGTGCGCACGTTGCGCCAAGCCAGCCGCGGCGAAGTCGATCCCCAGGCGCTGCTGCTGTTTCTGACCTATGCCCTGATCGGCCAGCTCGGCGTGGTGCTGACCGTCGCCTTGCTGGTGGCGGTGGTGGCCACGTTGGCGCGGCTGCAGCGCGACCACGAATGGATCATCTGGCGCACCTGCGGCATCAGTTTGACCCGGTTGGCGCGGCCCGTGGTGCGCGTCGCCTGGCCGATTTGGTTGGCGGTGGGCGCGCTGGCGCTGCTGGCCGCTCCGTGGGCACAGCAGCAACGCGACGAGCTGCGCCAGCGCTATGAACAGCGCGGCGATTTGCAGCGGGTGACTCCGGGCCAATTCCAAGAGTCGGCGGATGGTCGACGCGTGTTGTTTATCGATCGCAACGCCGAAGCCGACCGCAGCGGGCGTCACATTTTCGTCAGCGGCACCCAACCCGACGGCAGCTTGACCGTGATCACAGCACGCGCTGGCGAGCTGCATCGAGACGAGCGCGGCACCTGGCTGACGCTGCACGAGGGTCAACGCTGGCAGCGCAGCGCCGACGGCCAGCAGCGCGAGCTAGCGCAATTTGAACGGCATATGCTGCGTCTGGCCGACGCTGCACCCCCGGAGCTGGAGTTGCGCCGACGCAGCGCCACGCCCACCTGGAGGCTGTTGAGCCGGGGCGACGCAGCCGATCAAGCCGAATTGGCGTGGCGCGTTGGACTGGCGTTGAGCGCCATCAACCTGACGCTGCTGGGTTTGACCGCCACCGCCGCGCAGCCGCGGATGGGACGCGCCGGACACTTGATGTTTATGCTGCTGGCCTTTGTGGTTTACTACAACTTGCTCGGGGCCACTCAGGGCTGGGCCAGCCGTGGCCTAGGCGACCCTTGGATGCTGGCGCTGGCTTTGCACGGCGGCGTGGCGGCACTCACGCTGGGCTGGATCGCCTGGCGCGACCACGGCGGGCTGCGCAGGCTGCCGAGGGGAGCGCTGGCATGCTGATCGTGCGCCGGCTGGTGCACGGCGAGGCCATTCAGGCCACCCTCGGGGTGCTGTTGGGCTTCCTGGCGCTGTTTGCGTTCTTCGACTTGGTGGAGGAGCTCGGCGAGCTCGGCACGCCGTCGCTGACCCAGCCCGGGCAGCGCTATGGCTGGCCGCAGGCGCTGCTCACGGTGGGTTGGTTGCTGCCCTCGCGCGCCTACGAGCTGCTGCCGATCGCGGTGCTGATCGGCACGGTGTGGGCGCTGACGCGGTTGGCGCGCGACAGCGAATTTGTGATTCTGCGCACCAGCGGCTTGGGGCCTGGGCTGGCGCTGCGCCTGGTGATCGGTTTAGGACTGGGGTTTGCGCTGCTCACGTTTGTCATCGGCGACTATGTGGCGCCGGCGGCGGCCCGCCAAGCCCAACTGCTCAAGGCGCAATACCGGGGCGGCATCAGCGCCGGCGCCACGGGAGCTTGGCTGCGCGAGCGGCAGGACGACAGCGTGCGCATCGTCAACGTGCAAGGTTTGACGCCGCAGGGCGAGCTGCGCCACGTGCGCGTTTACCGCTTTGACGCCGAAGGCCGGCTGCGGGAAATCATGGAAGCCGAGCGCGGCCAAGCCTTGCCGTCGCGGACATGGACGCTACAGCAGGTGCGCATCGAGCGCTACCTGCCCGACGGGGCTATGCAACTGGACGCTCTGGCCAGCCTCACATGGCCGACCGAACTCACCACCGAGATGCTGCAAGTGGCGCTGCTCAAGCCCGAGCGCATGGGTACGCTGGACTTGTTTCGCTACGTGCGCCATCTGGAGCGCAACGACCAAAATGCTCAGCGCTATGCGATTGAGTTCTGGCGCAAGCTTTTCTACCCCCTGGGATGCGTGGTGATGGTGGTGCTGGCCCTGCCGTTTGCCTATCTGCACTTCCGTCAACGGGCGCTGTCGGCGCAGGTTTTTGTGGGGGTGATGATGGGCATCAGCTACGCGCTGCTCAACGGCCTGTTTGGCCACATCGGCAACCTGCTGGGCTGGGCGCCGTGGCTGGCCGCGGGCGCGCCGGCAGCGCTGTATCTGGGGCTGTCGCTGGCGGCGTTTGCCTGGCTGGTGCTGCGCCGCTGATATGCACGCGCATGATCGAACATGAATTTGCATCAATTTCGCTTCGTGCTGGAGGCCGTGCGCCGCAACCTCAACCTGACCGAGGCGGCCAAGGCCCTGCACACTTCGCAGCCAGGGGTCTCCAAGGCGATTCTGGAGCTGGAAGACGAGCTCGGGATTGACATCTTCGCGCGCCACGGCAAGCGCATCAAGCGCTTGACCGAACCCGGCCAATTGGTCGTGCGCAGCATCGAGATCATCCTGCGCGAGGTGGCCAACCTCAAGCGCATCGGCGAGCAATACGCGGCGCAAGACAGCGGCACGCTGTCGATCGCCACCACGCACACGCAAGCGCGCTACGTGCTGCCGGCGCCGGTGGCAAGGCTGCGCCAGCTCTACCCCAAAGTCAACATCAGCCTGCATCAAGGCGCGCCGGATCAGGTGGCGCGCTGGGTGCTGGACGACGTGGCGGATTTGGGCATCGCCACCGAGGCGCTGACCCATTACCCCGACCTGGTGACGCTGCCGTGCTATGAGTGGCAGCACGCGCTGGTGCTGCCCAGCGCGCATCCGCTGCTGGAGCTTGAGCGCATCACGTTGGATGATTTGGCCGCGCACCCGCTGATCACCTATCACCCGACCTTTACGGGCCGCACGCGCATCGATCAGGCGTTCGCGCAGCGCGGCCTGACCCCGCAAATCGTGCTGGAGGCGATTGACTCGGACGTCATCAAGACCTACGTCAAGCTGGGCTTGGGCGTGGGCATCGTCGCCGAGATGGCGGTGGCCGGTGACGAGCGTCCGCCGGAGCTGGCGGTGCGCCCGGCCGGGCACCTGTTCGGCACCAACGTGGCGCGCGTGGCGTTCAAACGCGGCGTATATTTGCGGCACTTTGTCCTGCGCTTTGCCGAATTGCTCAGCGAGCGGCTGTCGCGCGACCTGATCTACAAAGCGCTGGAAGGGCATGACGATGACGATCGACTGTGAGGCCGCGTTGCGCACCCCGGCGCCGCCCAGCCGCCTGCCGAACGTCGGCACCACCATCTTCACCGTCATGTCGGCCCTGGCGCAGCAGGTCGGCGCGGTCAACCTCGGCCAGGGCTTTCCGGACTTCGACCCCGACCCGGCGCTGCCGCAGGCGGTGACCGAGGCGATGCGCGCCGGCCACCACCAGTACCCGCCGATGGCTGGCGTGCCGGCGCTGCGCCAGGCGATCGCGCGCAAGGCCGCCGCGCTCTATGGCCGCGCCTACGACCCCGACGCCGAGGTCACCGTCACCGCCGGCGCCACGCAGGCCATCCTGACCGCGCTGCTGGCCGTGGTGCAGCCGGGCGACGAGGTGATCGTGCTGGAGCCGTGCTATGACAGCTACGTGCCCGGCATCGAGCTGGCCGGCGGCGTGCCGGTGCGCGTGCCGCTTGGGGAGGGCTTCCGCCCCGACTTCGCGCGGCTGGCTGCGGCGCTGACCCCGCGCACGCGCGCCATCGTCCTCAACACCCCGCACAACCCGAGCGGCACCGTCTGGCGCGCCGACGACCTGCAGACCCTGTGGACGCTGCTGCGCGACACCGACGTGCTGCTGATCGGCGACGAGGTTTATGAGCATATGGTCTATGACGGCCAGCCGCACGCCAGCCTGGCCACGCACGCGGGGCTGGCCGCGCGCAGCTTCATCGTCAGCAGCTTCGGCAAGACCTGCCACGTCACCGGCTGGAAGGTCGGCTACTGCCTGGCCCCGGCGCCGCTGATGGCCGAGTTCCGCAAGGTGCACCAGTTCAACGTCTTCACCGTCAACGCGCCGATGCAGCATGGCCTCGCGGCCTACATGGCCGACCCGGCGCCGTACCTGGGCCTGAGCGCCTTCTACCAGGCCAAGCGCGACCGCTTCCGCGCCGGGCTGCAGCGCACGCGCCTGCGCCTGCTGCCGTGCGAGGGTACCTACTTTCAGTGCGTGCGCTATGGCGAGCTGGCCGTGCCCGAGCGCCAGCTGGACGAAGCGGCGTTCTGCGAATGGCTGACGCGCGAGGTGGGCGTGGCGGCCATTCCGCTGTCGGCCTTCTACGGCGACGGCCGCAGCCAGGGCATCGTGCGGCTGTGCTTCGCCAAGCGCGACGCGACGCTGGAGGAGGCGCTGCGGCGGCTGGCGCGGTTATGAACGCGTGGCCGAAGGCGGCAGCTCGTCGCCGGGGCGCGGCGGCTCCCCGCCTCGGCGCGCCATCAGGGCGTCGAAGGCGGCCAGATCGGCGCGTGCGCGGCGCTCTTCGAGGTACCGCTCGGCCTCCAGCGCGGCCAGCTTTTCGGCCACGGCCAGCGCAATGAACTGGTTGACACTGACGCCCTCGCGCTTGCTGACCCGGTCGACCCCGGCGCGCAGCGATTGCGGCAGCCGCAGCGGGTAGGTTCGGACGTCGCTCATCGTGGATCCCTCTGCAGAAAGCGGGCCAGCCACGGCCCGGGTGGCGAAACCGGCAGGCCGAACCGTCCCGCCGCAGCACGAAAGTGCCGAACGTTGAAGGTCAGCAGGGTGTTGGCGCCGGCGTTGACGGCCGCTTCCAGCACCAGCTCGTCGGCCGGATCGCGCAGCTGCGGCCGCCACAGGTAATGGATCGGCACCGGCTCGACCAACAGCGCCAGCGCGTCGAGAAAGACCTCGACGTCCGCCTCCGACAGGCCCGCAGCCTCCCGATACGACGGTCGGCGGCAGACCGCCTCGTACTCCATGAACAGACTGACGCTGGCGGCCAGCACCAGCCGCCCCCGCCGGGCCAGCCGCAGCACTTCCGCCGAGGCGCCCGCCGGGCTGCGCAGGGCCGCAACCACCACGTCGGTATCGAGCACCAGCCTCATCGTCGGCGGATGGTATCACCTGCGATGTCGTCCGAAAACCTTTTGGCCATCAGGCCTGCCACTGCGCCAGCGCCTTGTCCAGGCGCTTGACGCTGACCGGATACGGGGTGCGCAGCTCCTGCGCGAAGAGGCTGACGCGCAGCTCCTCCACCATCCAGCGCAGCGCCTGCAGCCGCTCGTCGGCGGCGCCGCGGCGCTCCTGCAGCAGGCGCCAGACGCGCTGCTCGGCGGGGCGCAGCTCGGCCAGGCGCTGTTGCTCGCGCGCCGGATCCTGGCGCGCCTTGTCGATGCGCAACTGCACGGCCTTGAGGTAGCGCGGCAGGTGCGCCAGCTGCTCCCACGGGGTCTCCAGCAGGAAGCGCGGGCCCACCAGCCGCTGCAGCTGCTGCTGCAGGTCGGCGGCGCTGGCCGGCGGCAGGTGGCGCGCCTCCTTCAGCTTGCGCTGCGCGGCGCTCCATTCGGCAAGGATCTGCTGCGCCAGCCGCGCCACCTCCTGCGCGATCAGCACCAGGCGCGTGCGCCCCTCCTTCAGGCGGGCCTCGAACGCGGCCTCGTCCGCCGGCAGCGGCCCGGCCAGGAAGGCGCGCTCCAGGGCCAAGTCCACGATCTGCTGGCGCAGCGCCTCCGCCGTGCCCAGCGGCATGAAGAGCACCGCCATGCGCGCCAGCTCCGGCAGCTGACGCTCCAGGGCCTTGAGCGTATCGCGCAGCTGCAGCGCGAACAGCCGCCGCAGGCCGCCGCGGTGCTCGCGCGCCGCCACCTCCGGCTCGTCGAACACCGCCACCGTGACGGCGTCGCCCGCGTCGCGCAGCGCCGGGTAGCCGACCAGCGTCTGCCGCCCGTGGCGGATCTCGACCAGCTCCGGCCATGCGCCGAACACCCAGCGCGTGTGGCGCGCGGCGCTGTCCCAGACGCCGGGGTCGGCGGCGACGCCCGCCCCGGCTGGTGAGGCCGCGGCGGGAGATGGGGCCGCGTCACCCACGGAGGACGGGGGCGCCGACGCGGCGCCGTGTGACCCTCGCCCCCCACCCGCCGTCCCGGAGGGTACGGCGGCCGGCGGGCGCCTGAGCGCCGCCAGCGCCGCGAACGCCCCGCGCGCCTGGTCGCCCCACTGGGTCTTCAGCAGCGCCAGGTCGCGCCCCATGGCCAGCTGGCGGCCGTGCTCGTCCACCACCCGCACGTTCATCAGCAGGTGCGGCGGCAGGCCGTCGAGCTTGAAGTCACCCGGCTGCACCGGCAGGCCGCTGCGCTGGCGCACCTCCTGCAGCAGCGCCTGCAGCAGGTCGCCCTGCCCGAAGCGGCCCTCCTCGACCCAGCGCTCGGCCATCGCCTGCGCGGTGGCCGGCAGCGGCACCAGCCGCGCGCGCACCTTCTGAGGCAGCGTCTTCAGCAGCGCCTGCACCTTCTCGGCCAGCATCCCCGGCACCAGCCACGCCAGCCGCTGCGGATCGACCTGGTTGAGCGCGAACAGCGGCACCTCCACCGTGACCCCGTCGCGCGGATGGCCCGGCTCGTGCAGGTAGTGCGCGCGGCAATCCACGCCCCCCAGGCGGATCAGCGGCGGGTAGGCGTCGGTGGTGACGCCGGCGGCCTCGTGGCGCATCAGCTCGTCGCGGCTCAGGAACAGCCGCTGGCGCTGCTCGGCGCTGGCCTGGCGCCACCAGCGCTCCAGGTCGCGCCCGCTGGCCACGTCGGGTGGCAGGTGGCGGTCGAAGAAGGCGAAGATCAGGCTTTCGTCCACCAGCACGTCCTGCCGGCGCGCCTTGTGCTCCAGCGCCTGCACCTCGCGCAGCACGCGCCGGTTGTGCGCCCAGAACGGCAGCCGGCAATCCCAGGTGTCTTCGGTGAGGCCCGCCACCAGCCCCTCGCGGATGAACACCTCGCGCGCGGCCACCGGGTCGATGCGCGCGTAGGCCACGCGCCGCCCGCTGTAAACCGGCAGGCCCCACAGCGAGCCGCGTTCGTGCGCGATCACCTCGGCGCTGCGGCGGTCCCACAGCGGCTCGGACAGCTCACGCTGGATCAGGTGCGCGGCCACCTGCTCCAGCCACTGGGGCTCGATGGCGGCGATGCCGCGACCATACAGGCGGGTGGTCTCCACCAGCTCGGCGCAGACAATCCAGCGCGCCGGCCTGCGCTTGAGCCGCGACCCCGGGTGCGGCCACCACTTGATGCCGCGCGCGCCCTGGTAGTGGTCCTCCGTGTCGTGCTTGAGGCCGACGTTGGGCAGCAGCCCCACCAGCAGGCTCAGGTGCAGCGCTTCGTAACTGGCGGGCTCGGCCTGCTCGCGCCAGCCGTGCTCGGCGGCCAGCGTGTGCAGCTGCTGGTGCACGTCGCGCCACTCGCGCACGCGCTTGACGCTGATGAAATGCTCGCGCAGCAGCGCCTCGTATTGCCGGTTGGACAGCTTGGGCGTCGGCGGCTGCCCCGGCGCATGCTGGCCGCCGCGCGCCTGCTGCAGCCAGTCCCAGAGCTTGAGCAGCCCGACGAACTCGCTGCGCTCGTCGTCGAAGCGCGCGTGCGCGGCGTCGGCCTTGGCGGCCTGCTCCAGCGGGCGCTCGCGCACGTCCTGGATGGAGAGGGCGCTGGCGATCACCAGCACCTCGCGCAGCGCGCCGCGGCGCTGCGCCTCGATCAGCATGCGGCCGATGCGCGGATCCAGCGGCAGGCGCGCGAGCTGGCGGCCGGTCTCGGTCAGCTGCCCCTGGGCATCGAGCGCCCCGAGCTCGGCAAGCGTCTGCAGCCCGTCGGCCACCGCGCGGCGCGACGGCGCTTCCAGAAACGGGAACGCCTCCACGTCCCCCAGCCCCAGCGCCTTCATGCGCAGGATGACGCCGGCCAGCGACGAGCGCAGGATCTCCGGATCGGTGAAGCGGGGCCGGCGCGCGAAGTCCTGCTCGTCGTAGAGGCGGATGCAGATGCCCTCGGCGACGCGGCCGCAGCGGCCGGCGCGCTGGTGGGCCGCCGCCTGGCTGATCGGCTCCACCAGCAGCTGCTCGACCTTGCTGCGCAGGCTGTAGCGCTTGATGCGCGCCAGCCCGGAGTCGATCACGTAGCGGATGCCCGGGACGGTCAGCGACGTCTCGGCGACGTTGGTGGCCAGCACGATGCGCCGCGCCCCATTGGGGTGGAAGATGCGGCTCTGCTCGGCGGCGCTTAAGCGCGCGTAGAGCGGCAGCACCTCGGCACCGCGCAGCGCCGGCTGGCGGCTCAGGTGGCGGCGCAGGTGGTCGGCGGCGTCGCGGATCTCGCGCTCGCCCGGCAAAAAGACCAGGATGTCGCCATCGTGCGCGCCGCCGCGCCACAGCTCGTCCACCGCGTCGGCGATCGCCTCATTCAAGCCGTAATCGCGACTTTCCTCGAACGGGCGCCAGCGGATCTCGACGGGATAGGTGCGGCCGCTGACGTGGATGACCGGCGCCGGCCCGTGCGGCCCGGCGAAGTGCTGCGCGAAGCGCTCCGCGTCGATCGTCGCCGAGGTGATGATGAGCTTCAGATCCGGGCGCTTCGGCAGCAGCTGCTTGAGATACCCGAGCAGGAAGTCGATGTTCAAGCTGCGCTCGTGCGCCTCGTCGATGATCAGCGTGTCGTAGGCGCGCAGCAGGGGATCACGCTGCGTCTCGGCGAGCAAAATGCCGTCGGTCATCAGCTTGATCGCCGCGCCGGGCTGCAGCCGGTCGTGGAAGCGGATCTGGTAGCCGACCAGTTCGCCCAGCTCGGTCTGCGTCTCCTCGGCGATGCGCGCCGCCACCGACGTGGCCGCCAGCCGCCGCGGCTGCGTGTGGCCGATCAGCGGCCGGCGCCGCCCGGGCTGCGGCTGCCAGTCCACGCCGCCGCCGCGCCCCAGCGCCAGCGCGATCTTGGGCAGCTGGGTGGTCTTGCCGGAGCCCGTCTCGCCGCACACCACCACCACTTGATGGTCGCGCAGCGCCGCCTCGATGTCGGCGCGCCGCGCCGACACCGGCAACGTCTCGGGGAAGGTCAGCACCGGCCCGCCGGCCGGCTGGTGGCACACTATCGCTTCGTCGCGCATGGGTGCGCGATTATCCCCCTGCCCCAGCGTTGCCATGTCCACCGTGTTCAACTTTACCTTCGTGCCGTGGTTCCGCGCGGTGGCGCCCTACATCCACAAATTCCGGCACCAGACCTTCGTGGTGGCTGTCGCGGGCGAGGCCATCGCCGCTGGCAAGCTGCCCAATCTCGTGCAAGATCTGGCCCTGATCCAGAGCATGGGCGTGCGTGTGGTGCTGGTGCACGGCTTTCGCCCGCAGGTGGACGAGCAATTGCGCGCCAAAGGGCACAAGGCGCGCTTCCACAATGGCATCCGCATCACTGACGGCATCACGCTGGACTGCGCGCAGGAGGCCGCCGGCCAGCTGCGCTTCGAGATCGAGGCCGCCTTCAGCATGGGACTACCCAACACGCCGATGGCCGATGCGCGCGTGCGGGTGATTTCCGGCAATTTCATCACCGCACGTCCGGTCGGCATCGTCGATGGAATCGATTTTCAGCACTCGGGCGTCGTGCGCAAAGTCGATGTGGCCGGCATCACGCGCGCGCTGGATATGGGCGCGCTGGTGCTGCTGTCGCCGTTTGGCTTTTCGCTGACCGGCGAGGCGTTCAACCTGGCGATGGAGGAAGTGGCCACCAGCGTGGCGGTGGCGCTGCA
The DNA here is from genome assembly GCF_007556595.1 of Tepidimonas alkaliphilus. GTDB lineage: Bacteria > Pseudomonadota > Gammaproteobacteria > Burkholderiales > Burkholderiaceae_C > Tepidimonas > Tepidimonas alkaliphila. The sequence goes on along the minus strand of NZ_VJNB01000001.1, from coordinate 183,295 downwards.
GGCCGACAAGCTCATCTTCATCACCGAAATCCCTGGCATTCGGGTGCGTCCCTTCGACCCCCCCGGCGACGACAACCCCATCGACACCGAGCTGTCGCTGGCCGACGCCGAGGCGATCCTGGCGCGCGCGCCGGCGCCGACGCACCCCACCGACCCGGCGTTCTACCTGCAGCACTGCGTGCGCGCCTGCAAGGGCGGCGTGGAGCGCAGCCACATCATCCCGTTTGCGGTCGATGGCTCGCTGCTGCTGGAGGTGTATGTGCACGACGGCATCGGCACGATGGTGGTGGACGAGCGGCTGGAAAACCTGCGCGAGGCCACGCCGGACGACGTCGGCGGCATCCTGCAGCTGATCGAACCGTTCGAAAAGGACGGCACGCTGGTCAAGCGCAGCCGCACCGAGATTGAGCGCGACATCGCCAATTACACGATCCTGGAGCACGACGGCGTCATCTTCGGCTGCGCCGCGCTCTACCCCTACCCCGAGGCCAAAACCGGTGAGATGGCGGCGCTGACCGTCTCGCCCCAGGCGCAGGGTCAGGGCGACGGCGAAAAGCTGCTCAAGCGCATCGAGCAGCGCGCGCGCCTGATGGGGCTGGAAAGCATCTTCGTGCTGACGACGCGCACGATGCACTGGTTCCTCAAGCGCGGCTTTCAGCCCGTCTCGCCCGACTGGCTGCCCGAAGCCCGCAAGCGCAAATACAACTGGGATCGTCGCAGCCAAGTGCTGGTCAAGCGGCTGGTCTGACCTCCGCACGGACACGCCGGGAGCAATCATGCCGATCATTTCGATGGGCGGAGTCAATAATCAAGTGCAACACCCCTGATCGGCTTTGCACTTGGCGCTCGGCATCGCCCCTCCAAAAAAAACCGCCCCGTAAAGGGCGGTCGTCTGTCGCGCGAGCGAACCCGCAGCGCCTGCCGGCACGCGGGCCAGGCTGGCGTTACTGCTTCTGCTCGGCCGGCTTTTGCTCACCGGCAGGCTGCTGAGCTTGATCGCCCGCAGGCTGCGGCTGTTGGGCCGCATCGGCGGGCTGTTGAGCGGGCTGCTGAGCCGGCTCAGCCGGAGCGGCCGCAGGCGCCGGAGCGGGCGCCGGCGCGGCAGCAGGAGCCTCCTCTTTCTTGCCGCAGGCGGTCAGCGAGGCAGCGGCCAACAAAGCGGCCATCAAAGCGGTCTTGTTCATTGTCGTTCCGTTAGGGTTGGGAAAGCACCGGTTGGGGGCGCGCCCAGACGCCGCCGGCTCGACGCTGGGCTAAGAATTCTACAGCAGGGCGCGCCGTCGGGCTTGCGCGCCGCTTTAGAGTGCGAATTATGCGAGAAAACTCAGGGTTTTCCCGTGTAAGCAATCGTAACGAATGCTACCGAGCCTGTCATACGCGCGCTGGCCCAGGGCGCAGCCAACCAGCCTCCCACCACTGGCGCAGCGCCTCGCGCGCCGGCTCGCTCAGGCGGCCCACTTCGCCGGCGGTCAGACGGCGGCGATTGGCCAGGCGGCGCAGCAGCGTGGCGTCGCGGCCACGCACGCGGTAGGCCTCGCCGTTGATGAAGACGTGGTCATCGTCCCACGCCATGCGGGTGCGGCGATCCAGCGACAGCGGCCCTTCCTGCCAGGGCTGCGCGGGCGGGTCGAACCAGACGCGCGGCTTTGGCTCGGTCAGGATCTCGCCCAGCGCCACCGACAACGCGTCGCGGTCGGCCAGCAGGCGGTGCAGCCCCACTTCCGCGAAGGTCCGCAGCGGCAGCGGGATGCGCGCCGGCTCGTCGGTGGCGGGCTGGCGCGCATCCGTGTAGAGCACGTCGTCCTCCCATTCTTCCGCCATGCGCTGCACCAGCTCGGCGGCCAGCGCGCCGCGCTGCGGCACGCGAAAGCCAATCGAATAGGTCATGCAGCCGTCGTCCAGCGCCACGCCGTCGTGCGCCCAGCGCGGCGGCAGGTACAGCATGTCGCCCGGCTCCAGCACCCATTCCTGCTGCGGCTCGAAGCGCTGCAGGATCTTGCACGGCAGCTCGGGACGCAGGCTCAGGTCCTTCTGGCGGCCGATGCGCCAGCGCCGCCGGCCGCTGGCCTGCAGCAGGAAGACGTCGTAGCTGTCGAAGTGCGGCCCGACGCCGCCGCCCTGGCTGGCCCACGAGATCATCACGTCGTCCAGCCGCACGTCCGGCACGAAGCGGAAGCGCTGCATCAGCGCGTGCACGCCGTCGTCGTGCAGATCCACCCCCTGCACCAGCAGCGTCCAGTTCGGGCGCGACAGCGGCGGAAAGGCCTGCTGGCCGCGCCGCGCCCGCGGGTCGAACGGGCCGTGGCGCAGCGTCCAGCTGCGCGCCGGATCGTCCGCCTCGGGGTGCTGCTCGATGATGCGCGACTCGACGTCGTCGCGCGTGGCGAGTTCGAACAGCGCCTCGCGGCTGAGCAGCGGCGCGAAGCCCGGGATGGCCTGCCGGATCAGCAGCGGCTGGCGCTGCCAGTGCGTCTGCATGAAGGCGGCCGGCGACAGTCCCCCGAGCAGCGGCGTCGGCGCCTCGAGGTCCAGCCCACAGGGGGCCAGGGATGCGGTGGAGCTTGACTTCATGGGACAATTGTCCGATGAACGTGACCCCTCCCTGCGTGGTGAGCCTGACCTGGACGCTCGCCGACACCTTGGGCGACGTGCTCGACGAGAGCGACGAGCCGGTGGAGTTCCTGGTCGGCGGACGTGACCTGCTGGCCAGCATCGAGCGCGCGCTGCAGGGGCGCGAGCCGGGCGAGCGGCTGGAGCTGCACCTGGAGCCCCAGGACGCCTTTGGCGACTTTGATGATCGCTTGATTTTTCTGGAGCCGCGCAGCGCGTTTCCAGCCGAACTGGAAGTCGGTATGGCGTTTGAGGGCCTTCCACCAGGCTGCTCAGCCGACGCTCCACGCGATCGAATCTACTTTGTCAGCGAGATCTACCCCGACCACGTGGTGCTGGATGGCAACCACCCCCTTGCCGGCATGGCGCTGAGGGTCGCGCTGCAAATCCACGGGGTTCGCCCAGCCACCCCTGAGGAGCTGGCCCGCGGCTCGGTGGGCGGCGGACTGTTGTCGCTGCCAGCCGCCCGTTGAGCCCCCCATGCGCCAGAGGCGGCGCGGGCGCATCCGGCCATCGATGCGAGCCTTATGACCGGCCCGTGGAACCGTAGCCGCCGCTGCCTCGGACGCTCGGCTGGCCAAACGCCTCGACCTCGCGAAACTGCGCCTGCACCACCGGCACGATGACCAGCTGCGCGATGCGCTCCAGCGGCTGGATCGTGAACGGCGCCGGACCGCGGTTCCACGCGCTGACCATCAGCTCGCCTTGGTAGTCGCTGTCGATCAGGCCGACCAAGTTGCCGAGCACCAGCCCGTGGCGGTGCCCCAGCCCGGAGCGCGGCAGGATCAGCGCCGCATAGCCCGGGTCGGCCAGATGGATCGCCATGCCGGTGGGCACCAGCTCGCAGGCGCCGGGCGCCAGCTCCAGCGGCGCCTGCAGGCAGGCGCGCAGGTCGAGCCCCGCGCTGCCCGGCGTGGCATAGACCGGCGGCTGCGCGCGCAGCCGCTCGTCCAGGATCTTGAGCTCGACGTGCATCGCGCCGGCTCCGTCAGGGCTTGCCGCCGCCCTGCATGGAGCGCTTGAGCGCCTCCAGCGGGTCCTCCTCGGCAGGCTTGTCGTCGGCCTGCGGCTGCGGCAGGCCATCAGCGCTGGCCTGACCCTCACTGTCGGCTTCGCCGGCCTTCTCGTCCGCCCACGGATCGGCATCGTCGGGGTCGCCGACCTGCATCTCCAGCAATTGCTGGCGCACCGCCTCGGTGTCGCCCTCCACCGCCTTGGTCAGGCTGCTGGTCACCAACTCGGGCCGAGCCAGCAAGACCGCCACCATGATCAGCTGCAGGGCGATAAAGGCCACCGCGCCTTTGTAAATTTGCGGCGTGGTCACCGCGCCAATGCGCTGCCCCGTCACGGGATCGGTGTAATCCTCGCGCGCCGCCACGCTGCGTAAGTAGAACAGCGCAAATCCAAAGGGCGGCGTCAAAAACGACGTTTGCAGGTTCATCGCCAGGATCACGCCGAACCAGATCAGGTCGATGCCCATCTTGTCGGCCACCGGCGCCAGCAGCGGGATGACGATGAAGGCGATCTCGAAGAAGTCGATGAAGAACCCGAGCACGAACACCAGCAGGTTGACCACCAGCAGGAAGCCCAACTCCCCGCCGGGCAGTTTGTCGAACAAATGCTCGACCCAAATATGGCCATCGGCAGCGTTAAAAGTAAAGCTAAAGACGGTCGATCCAATCAGAATAAACAGCACGAAGATCGACAATTTGGTGCTGTTTTCCAGCGCCTGGCGCACCATCGGCCAGGTCAGCCGGCGCTTGATTGCCGCCATCGCCAGTGCGCCCACCGCCCCCATCGCGCCGCCCTCGGTCGGCGTGGCCACGCCAAGGAAAATGGTGCCCAGCACCAGGAAAATCAGGACCAGCGGCGGGATCAGCACGAAGGTGACCTGCTCGGCCAGACGCGACAGCAAGCCCAGCCGCAGCAGGCGGTTGAGCGCGGCCAACACCAGCGCCAGCAAAGCCGCCACGGTGGTGGACAGCACCACCACCTCATCGGTCGGCGCCGGCGCATCGGCTGCCCGGCCCATCAGCGGGTTCATGATCTCCGCGTGCACCTGGGCCCAAGCCCAACCGGCGGCAGCCACCAAAACCAACAGCGCCAGCAGCGAACGGTGCCCGCTGGCGCCGTTAGGTTCATGATAAATACGCGCTTCAGGCGGCAGCGCCGGAACCCATGACGGACGCACGATCGCCACCGTGACAATAAAAAGCAAATACAGCCCGACCAACATCAGAGAGGGGATCAGCGCGCCGGCATACATATCCCCTACCGAGCGGCCTAGTTGATCCGCCAGCACGATCAGCACCAACGATGGCGGGATCGCCTGCGCCAGCGTGCCCGAGGCGGTGATGACGCCGGTGGCAATCGAGCGGTTGTAGCCGTAGCGCAGCATGATCGGCAGCGAGATCAGGCCCATGGAGATGACCGCCGCGGCCACCACGCCGGTGGTGGCGGCCAGCAGCGCGCCGACCAGCACCACCGCCACCGCCAGCCCGCCGCGCACCGGGCCGAACACCTGACCCACCGTCTCCAGCAGGTCCTCGGCCATGCGGCTGCGCTCCAGGATGATGCCCATCAGCGTAAAGAACGGGATCGCCAGCAGGGTTTCGTTTTGCATAATGCCGAACACCCGCAGCGGCAGCGCCTGAAACAGGTTGTCCGGGAACAACCCGATTTCCATGCCGATGAAGCCAAAGAACAGCCCGGTGGCCGCCAGCGCAAACGCCACCGGAAAGCCGGTCAGCAAAAAGAACAGCAGACCGGCAAACATCACCGGCACAAAGTTGTCATGCAAAAAAGCCATCATGACATCGCACTCCGCCGTGCGTCACGGCTTGCTGGTCAATGAACTTTGGGATTGGCGCGCCGCTTCCGCCGCCGCAATGTCCTTGGCCAACCGCTGGGTTTCGCTCGGACCCTCATGCTCCAGCGGATCGGGCCCGTGCCCCGTCAGAAACGCGACCCGTTTAATCAGCTCGCTAAAACTTTGCAGCGCCAGCAAGGCAAAGCCCGCTGGAATCAGCAGATACACCGGCCAGCGGATCAACCCTCCGGCATTGGACGACATTTCACCGCTGGCCCAAGCGCGCTCAAACAAAGGCCAGCCCAGCTTGATCATCAGCGCGCACAGAGGCAAGATGAACACCACAATTCCGACGATGTCAATCCAGTTGCGCGTGCGCGCGCTCAGCCGACTTGAGACAAAGTCAATGCGCACATGGGCATTGCGCAAAAAAGCGTAGCCGCCGCCGAGCATAAAGACGGCCGCAAACAAATACCATTGCACCTCCAGCCACGCATTGGAGCTGGTACCCAACGCCCGGCGGACGATGGCATTACCCGCGCTGATCAGGGTTGCCGCCAAAATCAGCCACATCGCCAGCCAGCCAATGGCGCGGTTGAGCGCATCAATCCAGCGGGCCCATCGCAACAGCGAGGTCATCGCTTCTCTCCACAATTTGAGGGGCCGCATACTTACCCTGCCGTGGGGTGTCGCCACAGGGTGCGCGGTTTGCGGCCCGTGAACGTAAAAACCCCGCCTGCGCGGGGTCACGCCCGGACGCGAGGGCGTGGCGGCTCGCCAGAACGCCCGCCCCCGCCGCCTGCAGTCACAGCTTGGCTGCTTGCATGTAGCTGTCGAAGCGCGCCTCGGTGAAGCGGAACCACAGGTTTTGATCGCGCTGGAAGTTGCGGTAGTCGGTGTAGATCTTTTTCCAGTTCGGGTTGCTGTTGCTGAGCTCGCTGTAGAGCTCCATGGCTTGCTTGAACGCTTCGTCCATGACGCTCTTGGGCAGTGCCAGCACCTTGGTGCCGTTGGCCACCAGGCGCTTGAGCGCTGCCGGGTTGCGGGCGTCATACATGGCCTGCATTGTTACGTGCGCTTGCGCGGCTGCCGCCTCGACCATGGCTTTGTATTCAGCGGACAGGTCGTTGTAGGCTTTTTTGTTGATGTAAAAATCGATTTGCGCGCCGCCTTCCCACCAGCCCGGGTAGTAATAGTTCTTGGCGACCTTGAAGAAGCCCAGCTTCTCGTCATCGTAGGGCCCAATCCATTCAGCGGCATCAATGGTGCCTTTTTCGAGCGCCTGGTAAATCTCGCCGCCAGGGATGTTTTGCGGCACCGCCCCCATGCGGCTCAGCACCTTACCGGCAAAGCCGCCGATGCGCATCTTAAGCCCTTTGATGTCCGCCGGGCCTTTGATTTCCTTGCGATACCAGCCGCCCATCTGAGCGCCGGTGTTGCCGCCGGGGAAGCTCACGATGTTGTATTGATCGTAAAACTCCCGGAACAGCTTCAGGCCATTGCCTTCATAATACCACGCCGTCAGCTGTCGACTGTTCATGCCAAAGGGAATAGCCGTCCCGATGGCGAAGGTGTCATCTTTGCCAAAGTAGTAATACGCGCAAGTATGGCCGGCTTCCACCGTGCCTTGCTGCACGGCATCGACCACGCCAAACGCCGGCACCAGCTCGCCCGGCGCATGCACGGTCACTTGGAAGCGCCCGCCCGACATGGCGTTGAGCGCTTTGGCAAACACTTCGGCGCCGCCGTGGATGGTGTCCAACGACTTCGGAAAGCTGGAAGTCAGGCGCCAGCGCACGGTCGGCTGAGCGTGCACGGCGGGAGCCGCCGCCGCGGCCAGGACACCGGCAAGACCGGCATGTTTGAGGACAGAACGACGATCCATGAATGAAGTCTCCTTGCTAAAAGGGGAAACCAGCTCGGGAAGCGGCGCCGCGCTTCCTGACAGGCACAATGCTTAGTGTAGTGCAGCGCAACACGCGTTTCGGCAACGTGTAAACCCTAGGAGCGGCCGCCGCAGTTTTGAAATCATTTCAAAACCGGCTTGCAGCCCTTTCACGCTGCGACGATCGGCCAGACGGAAGGATGCGAGCCGCGCACGGACGACAGGCCGCCAAGCGCGCCACGCATGCCCCATCCGCCGCCACTTCAGGTCTTGGCCCGGCACAGCGCCGCAAAGCGGGTTCGCACCTGGCGCTCGATGCCTTCGGCGTCCAAGCCTAGCCGCGACAGCAGCACTCCGGGGTCGCCGTGCTCGATGAAGCGATCCGGCAGCCCGAGCTGCAGCACTGGCTTGACGACGCCCTCGGCGGCCAGCAACTCCAGCACGGCGCTGCCGGCGCCGCCGGCCACACTGCCCTCCTCCAGCGTCACCAGCGCCTCGTGCGTGGCGGCCAGCTCCAGCACCAGCTCGCGGTCCAGCGGCTTGGCCCAGCGCATGTCGGCCACGGTGGCGTCCAGCGCCTCGGCGGCCTGCAGCGCCGGGTGCAGCAGCGTGCCGAAAGCCAGGATCGCCACGCCCCGCCCGCTGCGGCGCCGCTGCCCTTTGCCGAACGGCAGCGCCTGGGGCTCCGAGGGGATCGGCGCGCCGATGCCGGCGCCGCGCGGGTAGCGCACCGCCACCGGATGGTCGCGCCCGAACGCGGTGGTCAGCAGCTGGTAGCACTCGGCCTCGTCGGACGGGCAGGCGATCGCCATGTTGGGCACGCAGCGCAGGTAGGCGATGTCGTAGGCGCCGCAGTGCGTCGGCCCGTCGGCGCCGACGATGCCGGCGCGGTCCAGCGCGAACACCACCGGCAGGTTCTGCAGCGCCACGTCGTGGATCGCCTGGTCGTAGGCGCGCTGCAGGAAGGTCGAGTAGATCGCCACCACCGGCTTCATCCCCTCGCACGCAAGGCCCGCGGCGAACGTCACCGCGTGCTGCTCGGCGATGCCGACGTCGTGGTAGCGGTCGGGGAAGCGCTGGTGGAACTCCACCATGCCGGAGCCTTCACGCATCGCCGGCGTGATGCCGACGAGCCGCCGGTCGCGCTCGGCCATGTCGCACAGCCAGCGGCCAAACACCTGCGAAAACGTCGGCTTGGGCGGCTGCGCCGGCGGCACGATGCCGACCTTGGGGTCGAACTTGCCCGGGCCGTGGTAGGTGACGGGGTCGGCCTCGGCCAGCTTGTAGCCCTGTCCTTTTTTCGTGACGACGTGCAGGAACTGCGGCCCGGCGCCGTCGTCGAGCAACCGGCGGATGTTGTCCAGCGTCGGGATCAGCGCGTCCAGGTCGTGGCCGTCGATCGGGCCGATGTAGTTGAAGCCGAACTTCTCGAACAGCGTGGCCGGCGCCACCATGCCCTTGGCGTGCTCCTCGAAGCGGCGCGCCAGCTCCAGCAGCGGCGGCGCCACGCTGAGCACCTGCTTGCCGACGTGGCGTGCGGCGGCGTAGAAGCGCCCGCTCATCAGCTGCGCCAGGTAGCGGTTGAGCGCCCCCACCGGCGGGCTGATCGACATGTCGTTGTCGTTGAGGATGACCAGCAGCGGCAGCTTGGTGACCCCGGCGTTGTTGAGCGCCTCGAACGCCATGCCGGCGGTCATCGCCCCGTCGCCGATGATGGCGATGGCGCGCCGGCGCTCGCCCTTGGCGTGCGCGGCCACCGCCATGCCCAGCGCCGCCGAGATGCTGGTGGACGAATGCGCGGTGCCGAAGGCGTCGTATTCGCTTTCGCTGCGCACCGGAAAGCCGCTCAAGCCCCCCAGCTGGCGCAGCGTGGCCATGCGCTCGCGCCGGCCGGTCAGGATCTTGTGCGCGTACGTCTGGTGACCCACATCCCACACCAGCCGGTCGTGCGGGGTGTCGAACACATAGTGCACGGCGATGGTGAGCTCCACCGTGCCGAGGTTGGAGCTGAAGTGGCCGCCGGTGCGCGCCACGCTCTGCACGATGAATTCGCGCAGCTCGTCGGCCAGCGGTCGCAACTGCGCGCGCGGCAGGCGGCGCAAATCCGCCGGACTGTGGATCGAAGCCAACAAACCTGAGGTCATCGCTAGGAGCTCCCGGGTCGCGCCCACCCGATGCGGCCACTGGCGTCAGCGGCCGCGCCGCACCACCCACCGGGCCAACGCCTGCAGCTGTGCCGTGTCGGCGTCCAGCCGCTTCAGCGCCGCCAACGCCTGCTCAAGCAGCGCCTCAGCGTAACCGCACGCGCCCTCGCAACCCAACAGCGATACAAAGGTCGGCTTGCCGGCGGCGGCATCCTTGCCCGCAGTTTTGCCCAGCGTCGCGGTGTCGGCGGTGGCGTCCAGCACGTCGTCCACCACCTGAAATGCCAGGCCGAGCGCCTGCGCATACGCATCCAAAACGGCCAGCTGAGCGCCGCTGGCGCCAGCGGCCAGCGCCCCCATGCGCACGCTGGCGCGCAACAACGCACCGGTCTTGCGGCGGTGCATGTCTTCCAAAGCATTCTGATCCAGCGTGCAGCCAACCACGGCCAGATCGATCGCCTGCCCGCCCGCCATGCCGCGCCAGCCGGCTGCTTGCGCCAGCTCGTGCACCAGCCGCAGCGCGCGGGCTGGATCGCGCTGGGCCCACGACGGAGACGACAGCCACTCAAACGCCAGCGCCTGCAGCGCATCGCCAGCCAACAGCGCCTGCGCCTGACCAAAACGCACATGCACCGTCGGCTTGCCCCGCCGCAGCACGTCGTTGTCCATACAGGGCAGATCGTCATGCACCAGCGAGTAGGCGTGGATCAACTCCACCGCGCCGGCCACAGACCAAACCGGCGCCTCTTCGTCTGCGTCGGACGCGCCACCGACAGCCTCCCAAGCCGCCCACACCAGTAGCGGACGCAAGCGCTTGCCGCCGTCCAGCACGGCATAGCGCATCGGCTCGTGCAGCTGCGCCGGCGCCTGCTGGGGCAAGCGCCGTTCCAGCCAAGCCTCCAGCCGCTGCAACACGCGGGCGACCCAGGCGGCCTGCTCGGGTGCGGCAACAAACGTCATGCGTCGCCTTCCCAAGGCCGCTCGCCTTGCGCATCGATCAGGCGAATTTGCTGCTCGACGGCATCCAGCCGCTGGCGGCACCAATCGAGCAACTGCGCCGCCCGCTGGTACGCCCCCAGCAAATCGTCAAGCGGCATTTGACCGGACTCCAGACGCGCAAGCAGGGATTCGAGCTCTTGCACCGCCGCCTCGTAGCTCGCCGGCGCAGCCGACGGGTCATGCTGGGGCGCCGCTGGATGAGGGGTAAGCGTCATGGAAATGCCACAGTTTTGTCAGATGCTGCGCGTCATTTCCGAATTGGAAGTCCGGCGGTGACGCACACGAGATGCTTGTGATTCTAGTGGGGGCGAACCGACACCGCCGCCGCGGGGAAAACGCCCCCTTGCACAGGACGAACGTTCGCGTTTCAACGCCCGCGCAACGCCGCCGAGGCGTTGCGTCGGCGCACGCTTGTCGGTTAGCAAACCACCGTGTTAAGGTTGAAGGCCACTTCTCCGATGCTTCGCGATGACAACGCCACCATGACTGCGACCGTGCCCCCAGCGCCCGCGGATGATCGGCCTGTCGAATTTCTCGACGATGGGCCTGACGAGCTCTCAAGAGCCGATCGGTCAATCTGGCGCGTCCTGGTGGTGGATGACGACGAGGATGTGCACACCGCCACGGTGTTCGCGCTCGAATACACCGAAGTGCTGGGCCGCATGGTGCAACTGCTGCACGCCTACAGCGCGGCGCAGGCGCGTGACATTTTGCAGCGCGAACGCGACATCGCGGTGGTGCTGCTGGATGTGGTGATGGAAACCGCCGACGCCGGTCTGCAGCTGGTGCCCTTCATCCGCCAGCAGCTCGGCATGCACGCCACGCGCATCATCCTGCGCACTGGCCAGCCCGGCTACGCTCCTGAGCAACAGACGCTGGAGCGCTACGACATCAACGATTACAAGTCGAAATCTGAGCTGACGCGACCGCGCCTGTTGGCCGCCATCACCTCTGCGGTGCGCTCGTATCAGCAAATCCGCAGCATCGAGACGCACCGTTTGGGCTTGCAGCGCATCATTGACGCCTCGGCGGACTTGTTGGAGCGCCGCGGGCTGCAGGCGTTTGCCGACGGCGTGCTCACGCAGCTGGCCGCGTTGCTCGACGTCGATCCGGAAGGCTTGGTCTGCGCCCATCACCCCGATGACGGCCAGCCCTGCTTGATCTTGGCCGCTGCGGGCATGTATGCCCATCTGATCGGGCAGCCCCTGGAAGCGCTGCGCGGCCACCCATCGACGCAGCACTTGCTGGAAGCGCTGCGTCAACGGCGCAGCCTCTTTCTGCCGCAGGAGACGGTGCTGTTCGTCGCGGGGGATGATCAGGTTGACATGGCGGTGTACCTGCCGATGGCGCACCACCTGGACCCCGACACGCAGCGCCTAATTGATGTTTTTTGCCTCAACCTAAGCGCCTACCTGCGCAACCTCAACCTGATCGAGCGGCTGCGCGAGCTGGCCTACCACGACCCGCGGGTGGGAGCGCACAACCGCACCTGGCTGGAGCAAAAACTGCAGGACTTGATCGCCCGAGGCCAAGCGTCGGCGCACGCGCTGGCGCTGTTGGATATCGACCGCTTCAGCGGCATCAACGAATGTATGGGCGCCGAATTCGGCGACGATGTGCTGCGCGCGCTGGCGGCGCGGCTGCACGAGTTTGCCCGCAGCGCGCCCCAGGCCCACGAAGCCATGGAGGTTGCGCGCGTGGGCTCCGACACCCTGGCGGTGTTGGGGCCTTCGCCCTGCACGTGGCTGCAGGCGTTGCGCCAGGCCGTGCAGCGCCCGCTGCAAGTTCGCCAGCAACCGTTCAAAATCCAGACGACCATGGCCTGGTGCGAAGGCCACGATTTTGGCCGCAGCGGAGCCGATACGCTGCGCAACGCGGCCACCGCGCTGAAAACCGCGAAAACCCATCACCGTGGCTCGGCGCTGCGCTACGACCCCGCCATGAGCCATGACACCCGTCAGCGCACCCAGCTGCTGGAGCAGCTGCACCATGCGCTGGCCGACGGCGAGCTCTATCTGGCCTATCAACCGCAGCTGGCACTGGACGGGCGGCGCCTGGTTGGGGCTGAGGCGCTGCTGCGCTGGCGTCATCCACAGGGGCTGGCCGTCGGGCCGGATCAATTTATCCCGCTGGCCGAGCAATCCGGCTTGATCGAAGCCATCGGCTCGTGGGTCATCCAACGGGCTTGCCGCGACTGGGCGTGGCTGCAAGCGCAGGGCTGCCCGCTGCCGCGCGTGGCGATCAACCTCTCGCCGATTCAGTTGCGCCGCCCCGCGTTAGTCGATGAGGTGGCCGACGCGCTGCAACAGCATGGGATGCCGGCTCAGGCGTTGGAGCTTGAAATCACCGAAACGGTGGGACTGCCCGATCATTTGCAAACCCTGCCGGTGCTGCAGGCGCTGCGAAAGCTGGGCTTGTCGATCGTCATCGATGACTTTGGCACCGGCTACTCCAACCTGCAGCGGCTGCAGGAGCTGCCCATCGACGGGCTGAAGATCGATCGCTCTTTCATTCAACGCATGCTGCAGAGCCGGTCGTGCGAGCGCATTGTTGAAACCATCGTGCAGCTGGCCGACCATTTGCAACTGCGGGTCACCGCTGAAGGCATCGAAGACGAAGCGGTGCTGGCGCGCTTGCAGACCATGGGCTGCCACGAAGGCCAGGGCTGGGCCATCGCGCGGCCCATGCCCGCCGCGGATCTGCACGCCTGGTGCGCCGAACACATCACCCGCCAGGCTCGCAGCGCGAATTAGTTCACCCCTACCTGCTTGGGGGGCCAAGATGGCCAGACGGACCGCCCCGCCCCGCGTGAGCCGGCGCCGCTTCCTGCTGGGTGGCGGCGCAGCGGCCTTGCTAGCGGGCTGCCCGCGCTCGGTGCCGCGCTGGCGCATTGGAATCCTCAACACCTTCTCCGGCCCCAACGCCGATGCGGGCTTGGCGCAACGCCATGCCGCATGGATGGCCTTGCAAGATCTGCCGCCGCCGCAACCTGAAGTGGAATGGTTGGAATACGACGACCAGGATGACCTCAGCTCTTTGCCGGCGCTGGCTGCGCGCATCGCGCAGGAGCAACCGGTGGCGCTGCTGGGCCCTGCCACCAGCACCTTGGCGCTGCACTGGCTGCCTTGGGCCGAGGAACTGAAGCTGCTGACCATGTCGGCCACCGCCACTGCGGAGGTGCTGGGTCACCGCGACGATTGGTTTTTTCGCACCTGCTCCTCCACGCGCGCCGACGCGCTGCAAGCGGCGCGCTTTGCCGCCCTGCAACCACGCCCCGCTAAAAGGGTCTGCATCGTGCGCAGCGACCGCAACCCGGTGTTTGCCGAAAGCTGGGAGACGCACTTTCGCGCCGACTACCTCAGCCATCACCCGCGAGCCGATGTCTGCACGCTGGCTTACCACGCGCATCAGGGCCTACGGCTGCAGCAATTGCCCGACCGCATCGAGCAACTGCGGCCCGAGCTGATCGTGCTGGTCACCCCCTCCATCGATGCGGCCTACCTGGCGCAGCAGCGGCTGAAGCGCCGCTGGTCCGCTCAGCTGATGGTCACCGACTGGGTCAGCCCGGAAGTGTTGCTGCAATGGGGCGGCCGCGGCGCCGAGGGCGTGTGGCTGGTGGGAGACTTTGACCCGGGCCACCCGGGCGAACGCTACCGCCAGTTTCGCGAACGTTTCCTGCGCATCTATCGCCGCGAGCCCATGGCCAACGACGTGCGCAGCTACGACGCGGCCTTCACCCTGCTGAGCGCCCTGCGCGCCCAGCGCCCCGCCGAGTCGCTTAAAAACACCCTCTTGCGTTTGCAAACCTTTGAAGGACTGCAAAGCATGATTCGCTTCGATGCCTTTGGCGACTGCCAACGCCCCATGGTTCTTTGTACCATCGCGGAAGGCGCGCTGCGGCGCTTGGCCTGACGAAAACGGCTTGTCGATGTCGGCGCCAGTTTGGACCCGCCTGTGGACGCGGCTGTCGCTGCCGCGTCTGATGCTGATTGTTTTCATCGCGGTGGCGCTGGCCAGCGCGGCGGTGGTAACCGCGCTGATGCTGGTGTGGCGGCTGCCGCAGCTGCGGCTTAACGAGCAAGAGGCTATCGAGCGCCAAGCCGACGACATTGCCACGCTGTTGCAAAGCGAGCTGCGCACCATCGAGCAGGTTGCCGCTACGCTGGCAGCCTTGCTGGTTGAGCGACCGCAGCAAGAACGCCAGCGCGTGCAGCTGCCATTTTTTGAGCATGGGCTGCCACTGGCCGAAGCGATCATCCTGACCGATGCCAACGGCGTGGTGCAAGACTACCTGCTGTTTCAGGATCCGCGCGCGCGCCGCCATCACGATCTTTATTTGGAGCGCGGCTTTGACTTCAGCCAAACCGAAGCGCTACGCCGCACGCTGCCCACCCGGCAAGCGGCTTGGAGCGACCTCTACCTATCGCCGCTGACGCAAAAGCCCGTCATCGCCTACAGCTTGCCCAGCGGCGGGGGCTGGCTGGTCATCGAACTTGGGCTGCAGCACTTAAGCGCTTTTGAACGCCACCGCCAACGCGACGCCCAGCACGGCGGCGCCCAGCTGCTGCTGGTCACCGACGTGACAGGGCTGACCATCGAGTCGCCCCGCCCACAAGACCGGCTGCAGCGCAAAACGTTTTTCTCATTGGAAACGTTGCAGCGCATCCAAAGCACCGGCGCTTGGTATGGCACGCTGGACTACCACGGCCAGCGCTACATCGGGCAGGCGCTGCGCTTGCCCAACCCGCAGTGGATCTTGTTTTTGGGCAACCGCTACGACATCGCCGAAGAGCCGGTGCGCGCCGCCTGGCTGATCTTTGGCCTGACGATTCTGGCCGGCACCGCCACCGGCCTGCTGCTGATGACCTGGGCGGCCCGCAAAATGGGCCGCGAGCTGCACGACTTGATCGACGTCGCGCAAAGCATCGCCCAGGGGCGCTACGAACGCCGCCGCGACTTGCTGCGCCGCCAGGCCAGCCGCGACGTCGCCCAGCTCGACCAAGCCATCGCCGACATGGCCGCGCAAATCGAAAAACGCGAGGAGCGCCTGCGCGGCATCATCGAAACCACCCCGCGCGTGCTGATCCAGGTGTATGACGCCCAAGGCCGGGTGCTGGATTGGAACCCCGCCACGGAGCGGCTGTTGGGCATCCCCAAAGCGCAAGCGCTGCAGCGCACGCCGCGCGAGCTTTATTACGGCGAAGCGCAACACCAAGCTTTCATGGAACTGCTGGCGCAGCTCGACGCAAGCGGGGGCTACGCCGGCCCGTTTGAGAGCCAGCTCACCGACGCGCAGGGGCGAACGCTTTGGGTGCTGTCCACGCTCTTTGCCATTCCGGGCGACGGCGACAGCCGCCACTGGTTTGTCTGCATGGACGTGGACATCACTGCGCAGAAGCAACTGGAGGAGCAGCTGCGCGCCCTCAACCGCGAGTTGGAACACAAGGTGCAGGAACGCACGCAGCACCTGGAACTCACCAACCGCGAACTGCAGCAAACTCTGCATGAACTGCGCGCAGCCCAGCAGCAGTTGGTGCAATCGGAAAAACTGGCCGCGCTGGGCAGCCTCGTGGCCGGCGTGGCCCACGAGCTCAACACCCCGATCGGCAACGCGCGCATGGCGCTTTCGACGCTGCTGGAGCACCTGCGCGCCTTCGAGGCCAAACTGCAGCAGGGGCTGCGGCGCAGCGACTTGCAAACGCTTCTCGAGCAGACGCGCACCGGCTCGTCGATTGCGGAGCACAACTTGCAGCGCGCCGCCGAGCTGGTCACCAGCTTCAAACAAGTGGCGGTTGACCAAACCAGCTCGCAGCGGCGCCGCTTCACCCTGGATGAGGTGGTGCAGGAAATCTTGCTGACGCTGCACCCGCAGCTCAAGCATGCCCCGGTGGAGGTGGCCGTCCACGTGCCCAGCGGCATCGAGCTGGACAGTTACCCCGGCCCGTTGGGCCAAGTGCTGACCAACCTCATTCAAAACGCTTTGCTGCACGGACTGGAAGGGCTGCCGCACGGGCGCATCGCCATCGAAGCCGGCGCCGACGCCACCCATTGGTGGCTGCGCGTCAGCGACGACGGCCGCGGCATGACCGAGGAAGTGCGCCGCCGCATCTTCGAGCCGTTTTTCACCACCAAACTCGGCCAAGGCGGCAGCGGCCTGGGCATGCACATCGTGCACAACATCGTGGAGCGGGTGCTGGGCGGCAGCATCGAGGTGGACAGCGCCCTCGGCCAAGGCGCGCGCTTTACCGTGCGCGCCCCGCGCGTTGCGCCAACCGAAGCCGATCACGCCGCGCCTGCACCACAAGCGCTTGCCGGGCGCCCTCACCCTCGGTAAAATCCCTGATGCCCCCGCGCACAAGGTGGTTAGCCTTGCTCGCGGGGGCAATGCTTTGCAAACCAGGAGGTGCCGCTCACCCTATCGTTCCCTAGTTGGCGCATCGTGGCGGCGCGGTGCGCGCAACCCCGCCTGGCGGCGGGATCGAGTCGAGGTCTGTGCATCATGTCGGACTTGAGCCTAACGACGCAGCAGGCACGCAGCCAGCTGCCGGTCTCCGTCTATTTCGATGAGGCGCTGTTCCAGCGCGAGCTGGAGACCATCTTTCAGTCCGGGCCCCGCTACGTGGGGCATGCCAACGCGGTGCCAAACCCCGGCGACTACTTCGCGCTGCCGCAGGAGGGCGAGGGCCGCGCGCTGGTGCGTACCGAGCGCGGCGTGGAGCTCATCAGCAACGTCTGCCGCCACCGCCAGGCGGTGATGCTCAAGGGCCGCGGCAACCTGGCCAGCGAAGGCAAGGCGCACGCCGGCGGCCACATCGTCTGCCCGCTGCACCGCTGGACCTACAGCGGCGGCCAGCGCGGCATGGCCGAAATCGGCACGCTGGTCGGCGCGCCGCACTTCGCGCAGGATCCGTGCCTGAACCTGCAGCGCTGGCAGCTGCGCGAGTGGAACGGCCTGCTGTTCGAGGACAACGGGCGCGACATCGCCGCAGATCTCGCCGGCATGGCGGTGGGCGACGCGTTCAACTTCGACGGCATGGTGCTCGGCCACGTCGAACTGCACGAGTGCCACTACAACTGGAAGACCTTCATCGAGGTCTATCTGGAGGACTACCACGTCGTGCCGTTCCACCCGGGGCTGGGCAACTTCGTCACCTGCGACGACCTGCGCTGGCAGTTCGCCAGGGAATACTCGGTGCAGACGGTGGGGGTGCAGAACCTCGCCGCCAAAGCCGGCAGCCCGGTGTATCAGCGCTGGCACGAGGTGCTGATGCGCCACCGCGAGGGTCGCCTACCGCAGCACGGTGCAGTATGGCTGACCTACTACCCGCACATCATGGTGGAGTGGTATCCGCACGTGCTGGTGATCTCCACCCTGCACCCGATCGCCGTGGACAAGACGCTCAACCTGGTGGAGTTTTATTACCCCGAAGAGATCGCCGCGTTCGAGCCGGAATTCATGGAGGCGCAGCGCGCCGCTTACATGGAAACCGCCGCCGAGGACGACGAGATCGCCGAGCGCATGGACGCCGGGCGCAAAGCGCTGCTGCAGCGCGGCACCAGCGAAGTGGGGCCCTACCAAAGCCCGATGGAAGACGGCATGCAGCACTTTCACGAGTGGTATCGGGCCAAGATGGGACTGCCAGCGCAAGGCCACTTCGAGGTTTGAGCTCTGGCCACTGTCCAACCGACCCCGGTGTCAGCCGCCACCCCTCAGGCAGCGCCAGCATCGACCTCGCAGGCGCTGTGGATGGTGGCCGGTGCGGGTTTTTTTGCCTCCATGGGCGTGTGCATCAAGATGGCCGCGCCCTATTTCCACACGCTGGAAATCGTGGGCTACCGCGGCGCGATCGGCGCGCTGGTTTTGGCCCTGCTGGCGCGCTGGCGCGGCGTGTCGCTGGCCACGCGGGTGCCGGCCATGCATCTATGGCGCAGCCTCGTGGGCACGGTCTCGCTGCTGAGTTGGTTTTACGCCATCGCGGTGCTGCCGCTGCCCACTGCCATGACGCTCAACTACATGAGCAGCATCTGGGTGGCGGCTTTTTTGGTCGGCGGCGCCGTGCTGCTGCAACGCCAGGGGCAGCCGCTGCGCCATCAAGCGCCGCTGATGATCACGGTGTTGGTCGGCTTTGGCGGCGTCGTGCTGGTGCTGCGTCCCACCTTCGACGGCGCGGCGGCTTGGGGAGGCTTGAGTGGTCTGCTGTCGGGGTTGAGCGCCGCGCTGGCCTACCTGCAGGTGGCGGCGCTGGCGCGCGCAGGCGAGCCCGAAACGCGCACGGTGTTTTGGTTCTCGGTGGCCGCTGCGGTGGTGGGCTTTGCAGGCACGCTCGCGCTGGGCGCCAGCCCCCTGCTGCGCGAGGAGGCGCTGTGGCTGCTGCCAATCGGACTGCTGGCGATGCTCGGGCAACTGTGCATGACGCGCGCTTACGCCAGTGGCGCAACGCTTTTGGCGGCCAACCTGCAATACTTCGGCATCGCGTTTGCGGCGCTGTATGGGTTGCTGCTGTTCGACGACCGGCTGCCGGCCAGCGGCTGGATCGGCATCGGGCTGATCGTGGCCAGTGGCGCGGCGGCCACGTTTCTGCGCCAGCGCGCCGCGCCACGCTTGCCGGCCGAGGAGCATGCGTGACATGACCGCCTTGCCCGCCTCGTCCGTCAACGACGATATCCACCCGCTGATCGACGCGCCCACGCTGCGCCAGCGGCTCGAGGCGCAAGAGGCCTTGTGCGTGGTGGATTGCAGCTTTGAGCTGACCGACCCGGCTGCGGGCGGGTGGCAGTATGCTGAAGGGCACATCCCCGGCGCCCATTACGCTCATTTGGACGACGATTTAAGCGCGGGCCCGGCTGAGCCTTGCGCCAGCGGCGGACGCCATCCGCTGCCGACACGCGAGGCATTCTTGCAGCGTCTGCGCGCCTGGGGTATGCGCCAGGGGGATACCCTGGTGGCCTACGACCGCCAGGGCGGCATGATCGCCGGGCGGCTGTGGTGGCTGGCGCGCTGGTGCGGGCTGCGCGACGTGCGGCTGCTGGACGGGGGCTGGCCGGCCTGGCTGGCCGCAGGCGGCGCCGTCGCCACCGGGCCTGGGCCGGCGCCGCCACGACCGGTTGGCGATTTGACCTTGGCCGCGCCGCGGGTGGCGCTGGTGACAGTGGCCGAAGTGGCCGCGCGACTGGGCCAACCGGGCATCACGCTGGTGGATGCGCGCGCGGCGGTGCGCTATCGCGGCGAAACCGAGCCGCTCGACCCGGTGGCCGGACACATCCCCGGGGCGCTGAACCGCCCGTTCACCGACAACTTCGGCGCCGACGGCCGCTACAAGCCAGCCGACGCGCTGCGCGCCGAGTGGCAGCGGCTGCTGGCCGGCCGCGATCCGGCCCGGGTCATCGTCCATTGCGGCAGCGGCGTCAGCGCCGTGCCACACGTGGTGGCGTTGCTTCTTGCGGGCTTGCCGGCGCCGGCGCTGATGGCCGGCGGCTGGAGCGAGTGGTGCACCACGCCGGGGCTGCCGTGCGCGCGCTCGGTGTAGCGACGGCGATTCAGTCGAGCGCGCGCCAGTCGGGCTGCGGCAGCGCCTCCAGCGCCGGACGCGCGACCAGGTAGCCCTGGAACAGCGTCACGCCCATCGCGCGCAGCTGGTCGTACTCGGCGCGCGTCTCCACCCCTTCGGCGATGACGCGCACGCCCAGCGCGGCGCAGGCGCCCAGCACCCCGCCGACGATGGCCTGGCGCGCGCGGTGGCGGTCGATGTCGCGCACCAGCGCCATGTCCAACTTGACCAGCTGCGGCTGAAACTCCGCCAGCAGGTTCAACCCCGAGTAGCCGGCGCCAAAGTCGTCGATGGCGGTCAAAAAGCCGCGGCTTTGGTAATCGCGCACGATGGACAGCGCGTGCTGCGGGTCGCGGATCTTTTCCGCCTCCGTCATTTCGAACACCAGCCGCTGCGGATCAAAACCAACCTTGTGCGCCGCCGCCAGCGTGAGCCGGATGCAGGTGGCGGGCTCATAAACCGCGTTGGGCAAAAAATTGATCGACAGCCGCGTCGTCAGGCCCAACCGTTGCGCGGTAGCGATCGCCAGCACGCGGCAGGTCTGATCGAAAGCGTAAAGCTGATGGTCTGCGACCGTGGCCAGCACCGCGCCCGCAGGCTCGCCCTCGGGCCCTCGCACCAGCGCTTCGTAGGCGAACACCGAACGTTCGCCCACATCGACAATCGGCTGAAACGCCATGCGCAGCGCGCCGTGCCACGCCTGCGCGCCGCGGCAACGGATGCAGCCGCCCAATCGATCCAGCTCGCCGTCAAAAAAGCGTTCAAGGTAAGGACGCGTTTGAGCAGGGGGCATGCTGTCGAGTTGAACCCGTGGACTGGGCCGAATCGTCTGGGTTAAGCCTTAGACTGTCAAGTCTGGAGGCGAGCGCTAGCCTGCGCGCAACCGACGCTTGAGTCCGGCTCGCCTCAGTGCGCCTGCTCCCAGTTGGGCCCGATGCCGACTTCGGCCACCAGCGGCACGCGCAGCGTGGCCACGCCGGCCATCAGGCGCGGCACCTCGCGCCGCACCCATTCCAGCTCGTCCTCGGGCACCTCGAACACCAGCTCGTCGTGCACCTGCAGGATCATGCGGGTGCGCAGGCCCGCCTCGTCCAGCGCGCGCTGCACCGCCACCATGCTCATCTTGATCAGGTCGGCGGCGGTGCCCTGCATCGGCGCGTTGATCGCGGCGCGCTCGGCGGCGCTGCGGCGCGGCCCGTTGGGCGAGTTGATCTCCGGCAGGAACAGGCGCCGGCCGAACACCGTCTCCACCCAGCCGCGCGCCTTGGCCTGGGCGCGGGTGCGCTCCATGTAGGCGCGCACGCCGGCAAAGCGCTCGAAGTAGCGCTCGATGTAGTTCTTCGCCGCGGTGGCGTCGATGCCCAGCGCTTTGGCCAGCCCGTAGGCGCTCATACCGTAGATCAGGCCGAAGTTGATCGTCTTGGCGTAGCGGCGCTGCTCGGGGCTGACAGCCTCGGGCGGCAGGCCGAACACCTCGGCCGCGGTGGCGCGGTGCACGTCCTGCCCCTCGGCGAACGCCTTCAGCAGCGCGGCGTCTTCGCTCAGGTGCGCCATGATGCGCAGCTCGATCTGCGAGTAGTCGGCGCTGGCGATCCGCCAGCCCGGCGGGGCGATGAAGGCGCGCCGGATGCGCCGCCCCTCCGGCGTGCGGATCGGGATGTTCTGCAGGTTCGGCTCGTTGCTGGCCAGCCGCCCGGTGACGGCCACCGCCTGCGCGTAGTGCGTGTGCACGCGCCCGGTAGCGGGGTTGACCATGGCCGGCAGCTTGTCGGTGTAGGTGCTCTTGAGCTTGGCCAGGCTGCGGTGCTGCAGCACCTTGGCCGGCAGCGGATAGTCCTCGGCGAGCTTTTCCAGCACCTCCTCGTCGGTACTGGGCGCGCCGGTGGCGGTCTTCTTCAGCACCGGCAGGCCGAGCCTGCCGTAGAAGACCTCGGCGATCTGCTTCGGCGAGCCGAGGTTGAACGGCTGCCCTGCCAGCGCGTGCGCCTCGGCCTCCAGCTCGGCGATGCGCCGTCCCAGCTCCTCGCTCTGGCGGCGCAGCTCCGCGGCGTCGATCAGCACGCCGTGGCGCTCCATGCGCAGCAGCACGTGCGTGACGTCCATCTCCAGCCGGTAGATGCGCTGCAGCGCCGGCTCGGCCTGCAGGCGCGGCCACAGCACGCCGTGCACCGCCAGGCACATCTCGGCGTCCTCGCAGGCGTAGGCGGCGGCGCGCTCCAGCGGCACCTGCGCGAAGGGGATCTGCTGCGCCCCCTTGCCGCAGACCTGCTCGTAGGTCAGGCCCTTGCGGCCCAGGTGCCGCTCGGCCAGGCTGTCGAGGTTGTGCGGCTTGTGCGCCTCCAGCACGTAGCTCTGCAGCAGGGTGTCGTGGACGTAACCACGCACGGCAATCCCATGGTTGGCCAGCACGTGCAGGTCATACTTGACGTGCTGGCCGAGCTTGGGCGCGGCGGCGTCCTCCAGCCACGGCCGCAGCGCCTGCAGCACCTCCTCCAGCGGCAGCTGCGCGGGGCGATCCGGCCCTTCGTGCGCCAGCGGGATGTAGGCCGCCTCGCCCGGCGCCACCGCCAGCGACAGCCCGACCAGCCGCGCCTGCAGTTCGTCCAGCGAGGTGGTCTCGGCGTCCAGCGCCGCCAGCGGCGCCGCGCGCAGGCGCTCGACCCACGCCTGCAGCGTGGCGCGGTCCTGCACCACCGTGCAGCGCAGCGGCGCCGCCTGCATCGGCAGCGCCGCCTGCGCCGGGGCATCCGGCGCGCCAGCCTCCTCGTCCAGCGCGCGCGCCAGGCTGCGAAAGCCGTAGCGCTCGTAGAACGCGCGCAAGCCCGCCGTGTCGGCCGGGCGGCGGCGCAGCGCCTCCAGGCTCGGCCACCCCGGCACGTGCGCGGCCAGGTCGCAGTCGGTGCGGATGCGCAGCAGCTCGCGGCCCTTCGGCAGCCAGTCCAGCGCCCGGCGCAGGTGCTCGCCGGCGGCGCCCTTGATCTCGTGCGCGTGCGCCACGATGCCGTCCAGCGATCCATAGGCCTG
Source organism: Tepidimonas alkaliphilus (assembly GCF_007556595.1). Taxonomy (GTDB): domain Bacteria; phylum Pseudomonadota; class Gammaproteobacteria; order Burkholderiales; family Burkholderiaceae_C; genus Tepidimonas; species Tepidimonas alkaliphila. The sequence goes on along the minus strand of NZ_VJNB01000001.1, from coordinate 160,276 downwards.
CAGCCACTTGGCCGCCGTCTTCGGGCCGACCTTGTCCACGCCCGGCACGTTGTCCACCGCGTCGCCGACCAGCGTCTGGAAATCCAGCATCAGCCGCGGCGGCACGCCGAACTCCGCCTCCACCCCGGCGGCGTCGCGCACTTTGCCGCTCATCGTGTCCACGATGGTGATGCGCTCATCGACCAGCTGGCTCAGGTCCTTGTCGCCGCTGGAAATGACGACGCGCCAGCCCTGCTGCGCGGCCAGCCGCGCCAGCGTGCCGATGACGTCGTCGGCCTCCACCCCCGGCACGCGCAGCACCGGCCAGCCCTGCAGCCCGATCACCTCCAGGATCGGCTCGATCTGCGCGCGCAGGTCGTCCGGCATTGGCGCGCGGTGCGCCTTGTAGTCCGGGTAGAGCGCCTCGCGAAACGTCGGCCCCGGCGCGTCGAACACCACCGCCAGGTGCTCGGTCGGATGGGTCTTGGCCAGCGCCTGCAGCATGTTGAGCATGCCGCGGATGGCGCCGGTGGGCGGGCTCGCCGGGTCGCCCGGCACCGCGCGCAGATCCGGCATCGCATGGTAGGCGCGATAGAGGTAGCTGGAGCCGTCCACCAGCACCAGCAGCGGGGCATCATCGTGGGCTTCGTCCATTGCCGCTATCGTATCCGCAGCTTTGCGGCGACATTGCCTACAATGCAGGGGTATGCCATACCGAGCTCACCCCGCCCAACGCCGCGCTTGGCTGATGATCATCATCTTCGCAGTTTGCGGCTGGGCTTGCGCGCAGCCCGCGGGGGAATCGGGCGTGCGCACCCCCCCATCGGGTGGACCTGAGCCAAAAGTCGAGCGTCTGATCCACGCCGACGGATACAGCCGCATCGAAGAGTTGCGCATCGGCGGACGCACCCGCAGCATCGAGGTGCAGACGCGCTCGGCGGTGCCGGGCTACGAGGTGCGTCCGATCGACCCAGCTCAGGATGACCGGCGCAGCGGCGCCGGTCAGCGCCAGTGGCGCGTGCTGGCGTTCTGAGGCCATGGCGGTCTTCACGGAGGTCAGCCGCGAGGAAGCGGCCACGTTGATGCAGCAGCTGGGTCTGGGCCGGCTGACGGACATGGTCGGTTGCGCCGGCGGCATCGAGAACACCAACTATTTCGTCAGCACCGAACGCGATGGCCAGCGCCTGGAGTGGGTGTTGACCTTGTTTGAGCGCCTCACGCACGCGCAGCTGCCGTTTTACCTGCACCTGATGAAGCACCTGGCCGGCAAGGGCATCCCGGTGCCGGATCCGCAGGCCGACGCCAGCGGCCAGATCCTGCACACCGTGCGCGGCAAGCCGGCCGCGGTGGTCAATCGGCTGCGCGGCGCCAGCGTGCTCGACCCAGGCCCGGCGCACTGCGCGCAGGTCGGCGCGATGCTGGCGCGCATGCATCTGGCGGCGCAGGATTACCCGCGCCAGCAGCCCAACCTGCGCGGGCTGGCGTGGTGGAACGAGACCGTGCCGGTGGTGCTGCCGCACCTGCAGCCGCAGCAGGCCGCGCTGCTGCAGGACGAGCTTGCCTACCAGAACGCCGTGGCTGCCAGCGACGCCTACCGGCGCCTGCCGCGCGGGCCGGTGCACGCCGACCTGTTCCGCGACAACGTCATGTTCGACGACGGGCGCTTGAGCGGCGTGTTCGACTTCTACTTCGCCGGCTGCGACACCTGGCTGTTCGACCTGTCGGTCACGCTCAACGACTGGTGCATCGACCTGGCCAGCGGCGCCGCCGACGCGGCGCGCACGCAGGCGCTGCTGCAAGCCTACGAAGCGGTACGCCCCCTTACGGCGGAGGAGCGCGCGCTGCTGCCGGCGCTGCGCCGCGCCGGGGCGCTGCGCTTCTGGATCTCGCGGCTGTGGGACTGGTATCTGCCGCGGCCGGCCAGCGTGCTCAAGCCGCACGACCCGACGCACTTCGAGCGCGTGCTGCGCGCGCGCCGCGCGGAGGCCGGCGCATGAGGCTGCAACGCGTGCCGGCGCGCACCGGCTGGCTGTGGGTGCGGCAGGGGCTGCGCACGTTTGCACGCCAGCCGCTGGCGATGGCCGGGCTGTTTTTCATGTTCATCTTGCTGGTCAGCGTGCTGGCCATGATTCCGTTGCTGGGCGCGCCGCTGGCGCTGGCGCTGCTGCCGGCGGCCACCCTTGGCATCATGGCCGCCACGCAGCAGGCCGAGCGCGGACGCTTTCCGATGCCCACCGTGCTGGCCAGCGCGTTTCAAGCCGGGCGCGAGCGCGCGCGCGCGATGCTGCTGCTGGGCGGCCTGTATGCGGTCGGCTCGCTGCTGGTGATCGCGCTGGCCACGCTGTTGGCTGGCGGCGGCGCCGAGGGCCTGACGCCAGGCGAGGACGGCCGCCCGCGGCTTGATGACCCGGTGCTGCTGCGCAACCTGGCATGGCAGGCGGTGCTCTACCTGCCGCTCGGGCTGCTGTTCTGGCACGCGCCGGCGCTGGTGCACTGGCATGGCGTGCACCCGGTCAAGGCGCTGTTCTTCAGCTTCGTGGCCTGCTGGGCCAACAAGGCGGCGCTGGCGGTGTTCATCCTCGGCTGGGCGGCGGTGTTCTTCGCCGTGGCGCTGCTGCTGGTGCTGCTCAGCAGCATCGTGGGCGGCGCCACGCTGATCCAGGCGCTGATGTTTCCGGTGGCCTCGCTGCTGAGCGCAGCGTTCTTCACGTCGCTGTATTACACCTTCCGCGACAGCTTCGTCCACGACGACGGCACGCCGGTGGCGTAGGCGACGGTTTCACGCCACCCGCGCCATCACTCCACCGGCGTCAGCCGCGCCACCGCCAGCGCCAACCATTTGGGGCCGTGGCGGCGGAAGTGCACGTGCGCGCGCGCGTCCGCGCCGCGACCCTCCACCGCCAGCACCTGCCCTTCGCCGAACTTGGGGTGGAACACCGCCATGCCGGTGCGGATCGCGGCGCCGGCGGCGCTGACCGGCGCCTGCGGCGCCGCAGCGGCGGCCGGCGGCAGGCCGGCCAGACCGGCTGGGCGGACGTCGTCCTGCCCCAGCGCACTGCGGCCCCAGGCTGGCTGCGGCGCACCCCAGCCGCGCCCGCGCGGGGGGCTCAGCCACTGCAGACTATCGGCCGGTAGCTCGTCGAGGAAGCGGCTTGGGATGTGGTAGCGGGTGCTGCCGTGAAACATGCGCGTCTGCGCCCACGTCAGGTAGAGGCGCTGGCGCGCGCGCGTGATCGCCACATACATCAGCCGCCGCTCTTCCTCCAGGCCGTCGTGCGCGGTCAGGCTGTTCTCGTGCGGAAACAGCCCCTCCTCCAGCCCGGTGATGAAGACGGCATCGAACTCCAGCCCCTTGGCGGCGTGCACGGTCATCAGCTGCACGGCCTCCTGCCCGGCCTGCGCCTGGTGGTCGCCGGACTCCAGCGCCGCGTGCGTCAGGAACGCCGCAAGCGGACTGGTGGTCTCACCGTCGGCATCGGCAACCGGCGCCGCGCCCGGCGCATCGCGGCCAAAGCCCTCTTGCTGCACGAAGGCGTGCGCGGCGGCGACCAGCTCCTCCAGGTTCTCGATGCGCTCAGCGCCGTCGCGCTCGCCGCGGTAGTGCGCCAGCAACCCGCTGTCGTCCAGCACCGTGCGCACGAGATCCGCGAGCGCCAGCCCCGCGCCGCGCTCGCGCATCACGTCCAGCTGGGCCACAAAGGCGGTCAGCGCCGCGCCGCCGCGGCCCCCCACCAACGTCACCGCATCGGCCAGCGCGCAGCCGGCCTCGCGCGCGGCCTGCTGCAGCTGCTCGACCGTGCGCGCGCCAATGCCGCGCGGCGGAAAGTTGACGACGCGCAAAAAGCTCGTGTCGTCGCGCGGGTTGTCCAGCAGGCGCAGGTAGGCCAGCGCGTGCTTGACCTCGGCGCGCTCGAAGAAGCGCAGCCCGCCCCAGACGCGGTACGGCACGCCGGCCTGGAACAGCGCCCCCTCCAGCGCGCGGCTCTGCGCGTTGCTGCGGTAGAGCACGGCGATCTCGTGCGCCGGCACGCCGTCGCGCAGCAGCTGGCGGATCTCCTCCACCACCCACTGCGCCTCCTCAAAGTCGCTGGCCAGCTCCACCACGCGCAGGGGTTCGCCGTCGCCGCGCTCGGTGCGCAGCCGCTTGCCGAGGCGCTGGCGGTTGTGCTCGATCAGGTGGTTGGCCGCCCGCAGCACGTGGCCGACGCTGCGGTAGTTCTGCTCCAGCTTGATCGGCGCCTCGATGCCGAACTCGCGCACGAAGTCGGCCATGTTGCCGACGCGCGCGCCGCGGAAGGCGTAGATGCTCTGGTCGTCGTCGCCGACGGCCATCACCGCGTTGCCGCACGGCAAGAAGCGACCGTCCTCGACCTCGCCGGCCAGCAGCTTCAGCCACGCATACTGCAGCCGGTTGGTGTCCTGGAACTCGTCGATGAGGATGTGGCGGAAGCGCCGCTGGTAATGCTCGCGCAGGGGCCGGTGGTCGCGCAGCAGCTCGTAGCTGCGCAGCATCAGCTCGCCGAAGTCCACCACGCCCTCGCGCTGGCATTGCTCCTCGTAGCGCTGGTAAAGCTCGATTTTCAGGCGCGTGTGCGGGTCGCGGGGCACCAGATCATGCGGGCGCAAGCCGTCTTCTTTGGCGTGGTTGATGAACGCCTGCAGCTCTTTGGACGCCAACCGTTCCTCGTCCACGCCGGCGGCCTTCAGCAGTCGCTTGACGGCGCTGAGCTGATCCTGCGTATCCAGGATTTGAAACGTCGCCGGCAAACCCGCCGAGGCGTGGTGCGCGCGCAGCAGCCGATGGCACAGCCCGTGGAAGGTGCCGATCCACATGCCGCGCACGTTCAGCGGCAGCATGGCGGTCAGGCGCGTCAGCATCTCGCGCGCGGCTTTGTTGGTGAAGGTCACCGCCAGCACGCCGCCGGGGCCGACCTGCCCGGTGGCCAGCAGCCAGGCGATGCGCGTCGTCAGCACGCGCGTCTTGCCCGAGCCGGCGCCGGCCAGCACCAGCGCGTGGCGCGGCGGCAACGTCACGGCCGCCAGCTGCTCGGGGTTGAGCCCGCGCAGCAGTGGATGGTCGGGAGACAGGGCCGGGGCAGCGCGCGCGTCGCCGCCCTCCTGCGGCCAGGCCAGGGCGTCGTTCATGCGCGGCATTGTAGGCGCGGCCTCGCTCAGTCCGCGCTCAACGAAGGCCCGATCAGCGGGCTGGACGCAGCGGCGGCTCCAGCGTGATCTCCACGCGGCGGTTTTGCGCCCGGCTGGCTGCGGTGTCGTTGGGGGCGATCGGGCGCGTGTCGGCCAAGCCGGTGGCGCGCAGGCGCGTGGGGTTGATGCCGCGCGCCTCCAAGTGGCGCACGACGCTGCTGGCGCGCGCCGCCGACAGCTCCCAGTTGGACGGAAAACGCGCGTTTTGAATCGGCACGTTGTCGGTGTGGCCCTCCACGACCACCGTGTAGTCCGGCAGCCGGTTAAGCGCCGGCAGCAGGCGGTCGATGACGGTCTTGCCGGCGGGCGTCAGCTCGGCTTCGCCCGGGGCAAACAACACTTCGGATGGAATGCGGAAAATCAGCCCATCGTCGCGGCGCAACAGCGTCACGCTGTCGTCGATGATGGGGGCGGCGGCTTCGGGCGCGGCGGCTTGCCCTGCCGTGGCGGGCGCGGCAGCGCCGCCGCTGGGGGGGGCCGGCGGCGGGTGCGGCCCAGGCCCCTGGCTGGCGGCCTGCGAGGGCGCCAGCGGCGGCGCCACGTTGCCGCCCGCCGGCGGCAGCGGCGGCTGGCGGCCCGCGGCCTCAGCCGAGCCGCTGGCGATCGCCGACGGGCGACCCAGCGGCGGCTTGCGCGTGATCGGTTCGGAAAACGCCAGCATCACCACCAGCATCACCAGCAGCAGCGTCATCACGTCGAGGTAGGTCAGCAGCCAGCCTTCTTCTTCCTGCGGCGGATCGGGCTCGGCGTGCCAGCGTTGGAAGCGCCCGCGCTGCAGCGGACTGAGCCGCGCCGGGGTGGGCATCGGCGAACCGCTCGCAGCGACGCGGCTGCTGGCAGGAGGCGGCGCAGCAGACTCGGGCATCCCGCTTCACCCTTGCGGCGGACGCGCGCCGCCAGCCGAAGCGCCGGAGCGCGCGCCATGGCCGCCGCCTGGCGCGGCGCCGCGGTCGTCGATCTCATCCTCGACATGCGCCACGAACGAATGCAGCGTCTCGCGCATCAACGACGGGCTGCGCTTGGCGCACATCATCGAAATGCCCTGCAGCACCATGTTCATCAACACGATGCGCTGCTCGGTGCGCCGCTCCAGCTTAACCGCAATCGGCTTGAAGACCAAGTTGGCCAGCAGGATGCCGTAAAACGTGGTCATCAGCGCCACCGCCAACTGACGCCCGATGACCACCAGATCGCCGCTGGCCACCACGTCCATCAGGTTGATCAGCCCCACCAACGTGCCAATCATGCCAAAAGCCGGCGCGTAGCTGGCCATGACGCGAAACAGCTGCGCCTCAGCGGCTTCCTTGGCCTTCATGCGCGAGATGCGCCACTGCAGCAGGTCCAGGATATCTTCTTCCGGGATGCGGTCGATCACCAGCTGCACGCCGGTGCGCAAAAAAGGGTTTTTCACGCGTGGCAGCGCGCGCTCCACCGCCACCGGGTCGTCGCGCATCCACAGACGCGAGATGTCCACCAGCTCTTCGATGTCGCGCTGCGTGTAGAGCCGCTCGTTGCGCATGACGATGCGCATCAGGCCGAAGACGCGCAGCACCTCCTTCATCGGATAGCTGAGAAAGGTGGCGGCCATCGTGCCGACCAGGACGATGCCCAGCCCCGGCAGATCGACAAACAGCCAGGGATCGTCCGCGGCGAAGAAGATCAGCACCGCCAGCAACGCCACGCTGGCGACCATGCCAATCAGGGTGGAGGGGTTCATACCCAAACGCACGACCAGCAGCCCCATGGAATCGGACGCTGCGATCCTAGCACCAGCGGGCTAGAATCAAGCACCGGGCCCGCATGAGGCGGCCCGGTTTTTTGTGCCCTGCCCGACGCCGTGGAAATCTTTGATTACGAACATGTTTGGCTGCTGCCCCGCAAATGCCGGGTGGACAGCCGCTCTCAGTGCGACACCAGCGTCACGCTGGGGCCGCGGCGCTTTCGCTTGCCGGTGGTGCCAGCCAACATGAAGACGGTCATCAGCGAGCCGTTGGCCGAGTGGCTGGCCAGCCACGGCTATTTCTACATCATGCACCGGTTTGACGTGGACAGCGTCGCGTTTGCCCGGCGCATGCATGCCCGCGGGCTGTATGCCTCGATTTCGCTGGGCGTCAAGCCCCACGATGTGCAGACGGTGCAGCGCCTGGCGGCCGAGGGGCTCACCCCTGAATACATCACCATCGACATCGCTCACGGCCATGCCGACAGCGTGCAGCGCATGATCGCGCTGCTCAAAGAGCGGCTGCCGGGCAGCTTCGTGATCGCCGGCAACATTGGCACGCCGGAGGCGGTCATCGACCTCGAACATTGGGGCGCTGATGCCACCAAGGTCGGCATCGGCCCGGGCAAGGTCTGCATCACGCGGATGAAGACCGGCTTTGGCACCGGCGGCTGGCAGCTGTCGGCGCTGAAATGGTGCGCGCGCGTGGCCACCAAGCCCATCATCGCCGATGGCGGTATTCGCGAGCACGGCGACATCGCCAAGAGCATCCGCTTTGGCGCGACGATGGTCATGATCGGCTCGCTGCTGGCCGGCCACGAGGAGTCGCCCGGGCAAACGGTGGAAGTGGATGGCAAGCTCTACAAAGAGTATTACGGCTCGGCCTCGGACTTCAACAAAGGCGAGCGCCGCCACATCGAAGGCAAGCGCATTCTGGAGCCGATCAAAGGCAAGCTGGCCGACACCCTGCGCGAAATGGAAGAAGACCTGCAAAGCTCCATCAGCTACGCCGGCGGCACGCAGCTGATGGACATTCGCCGGGTGAACTACGTCATCTTGGGCGTCAACAACGCCGGCGAGCACGTGCTGATGTGACGCCGGCGCCGCCCCGCCTCGGGGGATCAGCCTGAGCGTCGCACCGCGGCTTTCGGGGGCCGGTGACCGGCCAGCCCCCCGCCTTGAGACGACCGGGCGGACGAGCGCGAATGCAGGGTTGACCGGCGGCCGCGGGGGGCGCGTTGACGCTCTTGCCGCGACACGGTGCGTTGCGGCTCCAAGCCCGCCACCGTGTGCTCCGGAATCGGCTCGCGCCGCAGCGCTTCAATGGCGGCCAAGCGGCGTCGGTCGCGCGGCTCGGCCATCGTCACGGCCACCCCTTGGCGACCCGCGCGGCCAGTGCGCCCGATGCGGTGCACGTAGTCCTCGGCCTTCATCGGCAGGCCGTAATTGAATACGTGCGAGATGCTGGGCACATCGATGCCGCGGGCGGCCACATCGGTGGCCACCAAAATTTGCACGCGCCCTTCGCGCAGCGCCTGCAGACGGCGCTGACGCACCCCTTGCGGCATGGCGCCGTGCAGGGCCACCGCGGCAAAGCCTGCCTGTTGCAACTCATCGGCCAGCGCGTCGCACTCCACTTGCGTGCTGGCAAACACAATCGCCTGCTGCAGCGTGGCGTCGCGCAGCCAGTGGTGCAGCAGTCGGCGCTTGTGCTGCGCGTCGTCACACCAATGCAGGCGCTGCTCAATGTGGGCGTGCCGCTGCTGCGGCGTGGCCAGCATCACCTGGCGCGGCGTGCGCATCACGCCCGCAGCCAGGCGCTGCACCGGCGGCGCCATGGTGGCGGAAAACATCAAGGTCTGCCGTCGCGCCGCGGTCAGCGTATGGATGGCCGCCAGATCGTCGGCAAAGCCCAGATCCAGCATGCGGTCGGCTTCGTCCAACACCAAGTGCTGCACGGCATCGAGCCGCAGGCGGCCGCTGCGCTGCAAATCCAGCAGGCGGCCCGGCGTGGCCACCAGCAGGTGCACGCCGCTTAGCCGCTGAAGTTGCTGCCGGTATGGCAAACCGCCTACCACCGTCGCCACCCGCAGGAAGCGGGCATGGCGCAGCAGCTCGACGGCGTCGCGCCCCACCTGTTGCGCCAGCTCGCGCGTCGGGCACAACACCAAGACCGATGGGCGCGCTGCTGACTCGGCAGGCTTGCCGAACGCTTTTATCGACGCCGTCGCCGCCGCGCCAGACGTCTGCAACAACCCATGCAGCAGGGGCAGCAGGTAAGCTGCGGTTTTGCCGCTGCCGGTCTGGCTGCAAACGATCAAGTCGGCGCAGCCGCCGTCGGCTTGCGGCAGCGCTAGTGGGATGGCTTGCTGCTGCACCGCGGTGGGGGTCTCAAAGCCGCGCTCCGCCACGGCCCGCAGCAAAGCGGGATGCAGCCCCAGGGCGGCAAACCCCGCTGCCGAGGCGGGCGCACTCGAATTGGCGTGTAAAGAATCGGTGTTCAAGGGAAAGGCTCCTTGGGAGTGGGGCAGACATTACACCGACCACCCCGCGCCTGTTCCCGTCGTGGACCGCGCCAGCAGCAGATGCAATGATCGAATAAAAAAGCAGCGGGTTCTTTACCCGCTGCGCTGGTCATTATCGCACAAAACCGCCGCGGTCACCGCATCCATGACGGTTGCATCCCAACCCGCTTATTCGGCCATGCGCAGAAAATGCCGCCGGTAGTGCTCCAGCTCGTCGATGGACTCGTGCACATCGGCCAGCGCCGTGTGGCGCTGCTGCTTCTGGAAGGCTTTGTAAATCTCCGGACGCCAGCGCTTGGCCAGCTCTTTTAGCGTGCTGACGTCCAGGTTGCGGTAGTGGAAGAACGCCTCCAGCCGGGGCATGTAGCGCACCAAAAAGCGCCGATCCTGTCCGATGCTGTTGCCGCACATCGGCGAGCTGTTTTTCGGCACGTAGCGCGCGATGAACTCGAGCAGGATATCCTCGGCCTGCGCCTCGGTCAGCGTGCTGGCGCGCACCTTGTCGATCAGCCCGCTTTTGCCGTGCGTGCCCTTGTTCCAGCTGTCCATCGCGTCCAGCACCGCCTCGTCCTGGTGGATCACCAGCACCGGCCCTTCGATGCGCGGCGTCAGCTGCGGGCCGGTGACAATCACCGCGATCTCCAGCAGCCGGTCGCGCTCCGGATCCAGGCCGGTCATCTCGCAATCGATCCACACCAGGTTCTGGTCGCTGCGCGGCAGCGCTAGCGCCTCGGTGTCCAACGTCTCGGGCAGGGGGGCGGCGTCGTTCATGCCGCCATTGTCGCCGATCTGGCGCGCGGCTTTGATCTAGACTCGCCGTTCATGGAGGTTACCCTACCCCCTGAGCTGGCGTTGAGCCTTGCTTTTGTCGCGCTGCTGCTGGCGCAGCTGGCGCTGCGCACCTGGCTGCTGGCGCGCCAGATGCGCCACGTGGCGCGCTGGCGCGACCGCGTGCCGCCGGAACTCGACGGCCACGTCAGCGCCGAGGCGCACCGCCGCGCCGCCGACTACACGCTGGCGCGCACGCGCCTGAGCCTGTGGGAGGCGCTGCTGCAGGCAGCGCTGGTCACCGGCTGGACGCTGCTGGGCGGGCTGGAGGCGCTGCACCAGGCGCTGCTGGCGTGGCTCGGCCCGGGCCTGCCGCAGCAGGTGGCGCTGGTGGCGGCGTTCTTCGTCATCGGCGCGCTGCTGGAGCTGCCGCTGGCGTGGTGGCGCACGTTCCGGCTCGAGCAGCGCTTCGGCTTCAACCGCACGACGCTGCGCCTGTGGCTGGCCGACGGCGTCAAGGGCACGCTGGTGGGCGCGGCGCTGGGCCTGCCGCTGGTGGCGCTGCTGCTGGCGCTGATGGAGCGCACCGGCCCTTGGTGGTGGCTGTGGGCGTGGGCGCTGTGGATGGCGTTCAGCCTCGCGCTGATGGTGGTGGCGCCGCGCTGGATCGCGCCGCTGTTCAACCGCTTCGAGCCGGTGGCCGACGCGGCGCTGCGCGAGCGGCTGCAGCGGTTGCTTGAGCGCTGCGGCTTTCGCGCCGAAGGGCTGTTCGTGATGGACGGCAGCCGCCGCAGCGCGCACGCCAACGCCTACTTCACGGGGCTCGGCACGGCCAAGCGGGTGGTGCTGTTCGACACGCTGCTGCAACAGCTCAGCCCGCCACAGGTGGAGGCCGTACTGGCGCACGAGCTCGGCCACGCGCGGCTCGGGCACATCCCGCGCCGGCTGGCGTGGCTGGCCGCCGCCAGCGCCGTGGCTTGGGCGCTGCTGGGCTGGCTGGCGCAGCAGCCGTGGTTCTATTTCGGCCTGGGCGTCACGCCGGACCTGCTGGGCGGCAACGCCGCGCTGGCGTTGATTCTGTTCTTGCTGGTTTTGCCGCTGGCGGGCGTGTTCATCGCGCCGCTGGGCGCGGCGCTGTCGCGCCGCGACGAGTTCGCCGCTGACGCCTTCGCCGCCCGGCACACCAGCGCGGCGGCGCTGCGCGAGGCGCTGCTGATCCTGCACCGCGACAACGCCGCCACGCTGACGCCCGACCCGTGGTATGTGCGCTTCTTCTACAGCCACCCGCCGCTGCTGCAGCGCCTGCAGCGCTTGGGCGACCCCGTGCCGCAGGCCGCATGAGGCGCCAACACCCTGCCCGCACCGACGCCGCGTCCGCCCCGCTGCGCGAAGGGCTGGTGGTGGCCGCCTACGGGCGCCACCTGCTGGTGGAGGATGCCGCGGGCGCGCGCACGCGCTGCCACGCGCGCGGCAAGCGCCATGAGGCGGTGGTGGGCGACCGCGTGCGCTGGCAGCCCAGCGGGGACGACGGCGTCATCGAGGCCGTCCTGCCGCGGCGCAACGTGCTGCGCCGGCAGGACGAGCTGCGCACCAAGGTGTTCGCCGCCAACGTTGATCAGGTGCTGGTGCTGCTGGCCGCCGAGCCAGCGATGTCGGAGGAACAGCTGGCGCGCGCGCTGATCGCCGCGCGCGACGCCGGCGTGGAAGCGCTGGTGGCGCTGAACAAGCGCGACGTGCAGCCGGCGTTCGACGAGGCCTGGCAGCGGCTGGAGCCGTACCGCGCGATGGGCGAGACGGTGCTGCCGCTGGCGCTGCTCGACCCCGCTGACCCAGGGCTCGAGGCGCTGGCCGCGCGGCTGCGGGGGCGCGTCACACTGGTGATGGGGGCCTCCGGCGTCGGCAAGAGCACGCTGGTCAACCGCCTGGCGCCGGGCGCGCAGGCGCAGACGCAGACGATCTCGCGGGCACTCGGCACAGGCCGCCACACCACCACGCACACCACGTGGTACTGGCTGGATGCGGCGCGCCACGGCGCCCTGATCGACTCGCCGGGCTTTCACGCCTTCGGGCTGCACCACCTGGACCCGCGGCGGCTGGCGGCGCTGATGCCGGACCTCGCGGCGCACCTGGGCGGATGCCGCTTCCTCGACTGCACGCACCGGCAGGAGCCGGGCTGCGCGGTGCGCGCGGCGCTGCAGCCGCATGGGCCCCTGTCACCGCGGCGCTGGCAGCTTTACGTCAACCTCTATGAGGAGCTGGCGGCGCGCCCAGCACACGGCTGAGCCTGAACGAACGCAACACAGCTTGCGCGAGGCTGAGGGTCAAAACAACCGCACCAACAACGCCAACGCCAGCACCAGCAGCCCCAGCACGACGCTGCGCCACACCAGCCCCACCAGCGCCGCCAGGTGATTCAGTTGCGGTTCGCTGCCTTCACCGACCAGCCCGGCCTCCCCGGGCTCGCGCGGCAGCAAACGCACGTGGATCGCCCCTTCCACCGCCGCCAGCAGCAAAGGGTCGCTAGGATCCAGCCAGCCGGTGGCGTGCACGCGCCAACGCTCCAGCACGTCCTCAAAGCGCCCCACCACCGCAAACGCCAGCGCCGAGGCGCGCGCGGGCAAAGCATCGATCGCATGCCACCCTAGCCGCGCGGCTGCGGCCACCGCCGGGCTGACGACATCACCCTCGGCCGGGCCGCTCGGCCCCCCCCACTGCTGGGCCAACCGCTGCGCCAGTCGATACGCCAACGCGCCGGCCGGCCCCAGCCCCAGCGCCGCCAGCAGCACAAAAGCCACCGCCACCCCCAGCACGTATCGATGGGCGTCCAACGCAGCATAGGCAATCACGCGGCGCAGCAACTCCTGGCGCGGCCAATCCACCGCCGTGCCGCCGCGCCATTGCGCAAACAGCGCGCGCGCGCGCCCTTCATCGCCGCTTTCCAGCGCCAGGCGAATTTCGGTGAACGGGTGGCTAAAGTGACGAAAGCCCAGCGTGGCCACCAGGACCATCACGTTCCAGGCAAAAGCCAGCAATCCATGCAGTTGCCACAACAGGTGGTGCACCGCGGCGACTGCCAGGGCCGGCACGCCGACCGCGGCGGCCCAGACCAGCCAGCCATGGGCGCTGTGCCCCGCATCGAGCTGACGACGCACCACATCGCACCAGCCCCACGCGTTCCACGTTGGCTGCCACGCCAGCGCCGGGCGCCAGGCTTGATCGATCAACAGCGTCAGCAGCAGGGCAAACAGCGTCATGCCCGCATCATAGCGGCGCTGGCCGCCCGCACGAAAAGATAAAAGTTACGCAAAATGGCCGCGGTGGCTCCCCAGATAAGCCGTTCCTGTCCGCCCTCGTCGCGGTAAGGCATCGACCACCAGCGGCGCTGCTGCCCGCCGATCCACCCTTCGTGCCGATGGTGGTGGGCGGAATCAAGCACAAAGTGCAACGGCACTTCGAACACCTCCTGCACCTCTTGCGGGTGGGCGCGCCAAGACGGGCTGGGTTGGACCCAGGCCACCACCGGAGTGATGTCAAAGCCGGTGTGGGTGCGGTGAATCGGCAGCTCACCCAGGCGCTGCACTTGGCGGGGGTCAAGGCCAACTTCTTCCTGCGCCTCGCGCAGCGCGCAGCGCCACGGATCGCCTTGATCCTCAGGGTCCCATTGTCCGCCCGGCAATGCAATTTGGCCAGCGTGGGTGCGCATGTGGGCCGGGCGGCGGATCATCAGCACACTGGGCTGGGCCCGCGCCACCAGGCCAAGCAGCACCGCCGCGCAGCGGCGCGCGCCGGCGGGCGGCGTATCCTGCGCCCACGCATCAGGCTGCCATTCAGGCGGGTTGGCAAACCAAGCCCGCAACCTTGCCGGCTGAAGGCCCGACAACGCCGCCGGCGAATTGGAAACGCTCACCTCTTGGCCGCAGTCGGCGCACGGCCCGGGCGCCTCAGCTGGCTTGCCGGTCGAAAATGCATGGTCCATGGTTGTAAAAAAAGAACCCTTGCGAGCTATGCATGGCCTGCATGGCCTCATCTCACACTGGCGTTGGACAACACTCCTGCCCGCCGCTAAGCTGCACGCCGTGTTCAACCACTGATGCGGTTTGCCATGAGCGACACCGTCCCCGGCGTGGCCCAACCCCATGCCTTGCCGTCCTACCTGGACGTCCATCATCTCGGCCCTTGGGGCATTTTCCTGCAACAGGTCGATCGCGTCACGCCTTATCTGGGCAATTTGGCGCGCTGGGTCGAAACCTTAAAGCGCCCCAAGCGCATTTTGGTGGTCGATGTGCCGATCCAAATGGACGATGGCACGGTGGCGCACTTTGAAGGCTATCGCGTGCAGCACAACACCTCGCGCGGCCCCGGCAAGGGCGGCGTGCGCTACCACCAGGACGTCACGCTGTCGGAGGTGATGGCGCTGGCAGCCTGGATGTCGATCAAGAACGCCGCCGTCAACGTGCCGTTCGGCGGCGCCAAGGGCGGCATCCGCGTCGATCCGAAGCGCCTGTCGCTGCCGGAGCTGGAGCGTCTGACGCGGCGCTACACCAGCGAGATCGGCCTCATCATCGGCCCGACCAAGGACATCCCCGCCCCCGACGTCAACACCAACGAGCGCGTGATGGCGTGGATGATGGACACCTACTCCATGAACGTCGGCGAGACCGTCACCGGCGTCGTCACCGGCAAGCCGATCAGCCTGGGCGGCTCGCTGGGGCGGCATGAGGCCACCGGCCGCGGCGTCTTCACCGTCGGCGCGGAGGCGGCGCGGCGCATCGGGCTGGACGTGGCCGGCGCGCGCGTGGCGGTGCAGGGTTTCGGCAACGTCGGCGGCATCGCGGCGCGGCTGTTCGCCGAGGCCGGCGCGCGCGTGGTGGCGGTGCAGGACCACGCCGGCTGCCTCTACCGCGAGGCGGGGCTCGACATCCCGGCGCTGCTGCGCCACGTCAAGGCCACTGGCAGCGTCGCGGGCTTTGCCGAGGCCGAGCCGCTGGCGCGCGATGCGTTCTGGGACACGCCGTGCGACATCCTGATCCCCGCGGCGCTGGAGCAGCAGATCACCGAGGCCAACGCCGGCCGCATCCAGGCGCGGCTGATCATCGAAGGCGCCAACGGCCCCACCACGCCGGCCGCGGACGACATCCTGACCGAGCGCGGCGTGCTGGTGGTGCCCGACGTCATCGCCAATGCCGGCGGCGTGACGGTGAGCTATTTCGAGTGGGTGCAGGACTTCTCCAGCTTCTTCTGGAGCGAGCAGGAGATCAACGAGCGCCTGGTGGCCGTCATGAAGGGAGCGCTGGACGCCGTCTGGCAGGTGGCCGATGACAAGGGCGTGACGCTGCGCACCGCCACCTTCATCGTGGCCTGCGAGCGCATTTTGCGCGCGCGAGACTTGCGCGGACTGTATCCATAAAGCAACGGGACGATGCTCGACCGCCGCTCCAAGGGCCTCAGGCCAGGCGCTCTCAGTGCAGCGCTTGGTCATCCAGCAGCGGGCTGTCGGGCAGCGGCAGCGCCGCGATGCCCTCCTCCCACAACTCGACGGCTTCGGCCAGACTCGCGCGCCCGCGAATGCGCCGCGCCGGCGCGTGGCCTTCGTGCATCGCGCGCGCTTCGGCAGCGAAACGCTCCCCCACATCCTCTGCTGAGCGCACCCACGCGCGCAAGCGGCGCAGCTGCTCAGCCAGTTGCGCCGCTTGCGGATCGGCAACCGAAGCGGCAGCGTTGGGCTGCTCTGCGACCCGGCGCGTCTGCACATAGGGGGCGCTTAGGCGCTTGTCGATCGCACGGTCGCCGCACACTGGGCATTCGATCAGGCCGCGCTCGCGCTGTTGGCGGTAGTCCTCTTCGGAAGCGAACCACCCTTCGAACACGTGGCCGTGCGCGCAGCTCAAATCCAGCACCTTCATGATGCGCCACCACTGGCCGAGGGTGCCCAGTGCGCAGCCGGACGCCAGTCGAGGACGAAGCGCCCGCTGGCCACGTTTTGCCACCACAGCAACCCAACCAGGGTTTTGCCGTCGGTGAGGTCGCCGCGCGCCACCGCGTCCAATAGCTCCTGCGGCGTCAGCGCCAGCACGTCGAGGAATTCGCCTTCGTCCAGCGTGCGCGCACCGTGGCGCAGCCCGCGCGCAAACCAGATTTCGATGACCTCATTGGCGTAGCCAATGCAGGGGTGCAGCACGCCGGCGCGCGCCCACTCGTCGGCCTGGTAGCCGGTCTCCTCGCGCAGCTCGCGCGCGGCGCACGCCCAGCCGCCCTCGCCGGCATCGAGCTTGCCCGCGGGAAACTCCATGAACGCGCGTCGAACGGCGTAACGATACTGGCGCTCCACCACCAGCCGGCCATCGTCCAGCAGCGGCACCACCATCACCGCGCCGGGGTGGGTCAGGTACACGCGCCGCGCCGTACCGCCATCGGGCAGGCGCACCTCGTCGCGATGCAGCGACAAAAAGCTGCCCTGCCACAGCGTCTCCTGCCGCAGCGGGGTTTCCACCAAATGGTCAGGTTGAGGATCGAAATGCACGGTATTTAACGCCGCACCAAATAGCGCCAGACGAAGCCCGGGAAGGCCAAGGTCGCAAACATCGACGCGGTGACGGCATAAAACTCCCAGCGCTGCGGATAGATTTGACCCAGATGGGCTTCCAGGGCCAGCGCGACCGCGCCCACCAGAAAATAAAACAGCGCCAGCTCCAGCAGCCGGCCCCACAAAGGCTTCACACCCCCCCGCGCCGGCAGCACTGCCAACCAGCGTTGGTTGATGAACGGCAAATTGGCCCCCACGAGAGCCAAAACGATGACCAGCCAGACGGCGGCTTGCAGACTCATGCCGGGAGTGTAGCCGGCGTTACAAGACCGCGCGCACGGCCTGGACGCACAGCGCCATCAGCCCGCCCGGCAACAGCCCCAGCAGCAACACCAGCGCGCCATTGGCCGACAGCACCGCACGCACTTCCAGCGGCGCCTCGATCGGCGCGCTTTGCTGCGGGGCATCGAAATACATCACCTTAATCAGGCGAATGTAGTAGAACGCGCCGACCAGCGAGGCCAGCACGGCAAACACCGCCAGCCCTACGTAAAGCCCTCCCCCAACCGCCAGCAGCGCCTGCAACACCGCCAACTTGGCGTAAAAGCCAACCAGCGGCGGGATGCCGGCCAGCGACAGCAAGCAGGCCGCCATCACGCCGGCATACAGCGGACTGCGCTGGTTGAGACCAGCAAAATCCCCCAGCTCCTCCGACTCAAAACCGGTGCGCGTCAGCAGCAGCATCACGCCGAAGGTGGCCAGCGTCGTCAGCACATAGGTGACGACGTAGAACATCGCGGCGCCCCAGGCTTCGCCGGCCAAGCCGGCGCCGCCGCCGATGCCGCCAACCAACGCCAGCAGCATAAAGCCCATCTGCGCAATGGTGGAAAACGCCAGCATCCGCTTGACGTTGCGCTGCGCCACCGCGGCCAGGTTGCCGACCACCAGCGACAGCACCGCCAGCACCGCCAGCATCGACTCCCAGTCCGTCGCCACGCCGGGCAGGCTCTCGGCCAGCAGCCTCACCAAGATCGCAAACGCCGCAAGCTTGGGCGCGCCACCGATCAGCAGCGTAATGGCGGTCGGCGCCCCGTGATAAATGTCCGGCACCCACATGTGAAACGGCACCACGCCGAGCTTGAACGCCAGCCCGGCGACGACGAACACCACGCCCAGCGTCAACACCAGCGGCTCGCGCACGCCAGCGGCCACCGCCTGCGCCACCGTCGGCACGTGCAAGCTGCCGGTGGCGCCATACACCAGCGACAGGCCGTAGAGCAAAAAGCCGCTGGCCAGCGCGCCAAGCACAAAATATTTCATCGCCGCCTCGGTGGCACGCGCATCGTCACGGCGCAGCGCCACCAGCGCGTAGCTCGACAGCGTCAGCAACTCCAGGCCGAGGTACAGCACCAAAAAGTGGTGGCCGCTGATCATGATGAACATGCCCAGCAGCGCGAACATCGACAGCGTGAACAGCTCGCCGCCGCGCAGCATGTCGCGCGCGCCCGCATACGGGCGGGCATACACCAGCGTCACCATCAAGGCCACGCTGGCAAAGGCTTTGAGCCACGCCGCCATCGGGTCGCTGACGATCATGCCGCCAAACCCCACCAAGGTGGCGCCGCTGACGGCAAGGTAGCCTTCCAGGCCCGCCACCGCCGCCAGGGTCAGCAGCGTCAGGCGGTAAGTCGCTTCGCGATGCGGGCTATCGACAAAAAGGTCGAACAGGGCGATCACGCACGCCATCACCAACAGCAGCAATTCCGGTGCGGCGGTCGCCCAACTGATGGCATCGATCATCGGCAAGTCGCTTTCTTGGTCAGGCTGTCAAGTTGGACCGGTGGCCCAGTCGGTTCAAATCAGCTTGGAGACGGCCACGTGGCGCAGCAATTGCTGCACCGACGGCTCCATGGCGTCCGTAAACGGCTTCGGATGGATGCCGAGGTAGAGCACCATCAACGCCAGCAGCGCCAAGATCAGGTACTCGCGGGCGTTGAGATCCTTCAGCACCTTGACGTGCTCGTGCACCGGCGCGCCAAGATAGACGCGCTTGAACATCCACAGCGAATACGCCGCGCCAAGGATCAGCGAGGTCGCTGCCAGCAGACCGATCCAGAAGTTCTCGCGCACCGCGGCCAGGATCACCATCCACTCGCCGACGAAGCCGGCCGTGCCCGGCAGGCCGGCGTTGGCCATCACGAACAGCGCCGCGAACGCCCCGAACGCCGGCATCGTGTTGAGCACCCCGCCGTAGTCCTTGATCTCGCGCGAATGCACGCGGTCATAGAGCACGCCGATGCACAGGAACATCGCCGCCGACACAAAGCCGTGCGCGATCATCTGCACCAGGCCGCCGCTGACGCCCAGGTCGTTGAACAGGAAAAAGCCCAGCGTGACGAAGCCCATGTGCGCCACCGACGAGTAGGCCACAAGCTTTTTCATATCATGCTGCACCATCGCCACCAGGCCGACGTAGATGACGGCCACCAGCGACAGGCCGATGACCAGCGGCGCCCACTCGTGCGACGCATCCGGCGTGATCGGCAGCGAGAAGCGCAGGAAGCCGTAGGCGCCGAGCTTGAGCATGATCGCCGCCAGCACCGCTGAGCCGCCGGTGGGCGCCTCCACGTGCACGTCCGGCAGCCAGGTGTGCACCGGCCACATCGGCACCTTGACCGCGAACGCCGCGAAGAACGCGAAGAACAGCGCCGTCTGCACGCCCGCCGGCAGCGGCAGCGCCCACCACGTCGCCAGGTCGAAGCTGCCGGAGACGTTGTAGAGGTAGACCAGCGCCACCAGCATCAGCAGCGAGCCCAGCAGCGTGTAGAGGAAAAACTTGAACGCGGCGTAGATCTTGTTCGGGCCGCCCCAGATGCCGATGATGATGTACATCGGGATGAGCGTGGCCTCGAAGAAGATGTAGAACAGCATCGCGTCCAGCGCCGCGAACACGCCGATCATCAGGCCCGACAGGATCAGGAACGCGCCCATGTACTGGTTGACGCGCTCGGTGATCACCTCCCAGCCGGCCAGCACGACGATCACCGTGATGAACGCCGTCAGCGGCACCAGCCACAGCGAGATGCCGTCGACCCCGAGGTGGTAGTGGACGTTGAAGCGCTCGATCCACGGCGCCTTCTCGACGAACTGCATCGCGGCGGAGGAGGCGTCGAAGCCGGCCACCAGCGGCACCGTCACCGCCAGCCCCAGCAGCGCCCCCACCAGCGCGATCCAGCGCACGGCGCGCGCGTGCTCGTCGCGCCCCAGCGCCAGCAGCACCGTCCCGAAAGCGATCGGCGTCCAGATCGCCAGACTCAGCAGACCCATGCGTGCGTTCTCCTCAGCGGGCGAGCCAGACGTAGGTGGTCATCAGCGCCACCACGCCGACGATCATCACGAAAGCGTAGTGGTACAGGAAGCCGGTTTGCAGCCGCCGCACCACCGCGGCCAGCGCGCCGACGACCTTCCAGCTCAGGTTGACCACGCCGGTCTCGATGACGCCGCGGTCCCCCCCCTTCCACAGTCCCACACCGATGGCGCGCGCGGCGCGCGCGATGACGTGCTCGTTGATCCAGTCCATGTAGTACTTGTTTTCCAGCACCACCACCAGCGGCCGCAGCGCCTGCGCGATGCGGCCAGGCAGCTCAGGCCGCACCATGTAGAGGTACCAGGCCGACACCGCCCCGGCCAGCGCCAGGTAGAACGGCGGCGTGCTGAAGGCGTGCAGCGCCATCGCCAGCGGGCCGTGGAAGATTTCCGCGAACTTGGCCATCGCCGGGTGCTGGTCGGCGTGCACCTCGATCGAGGCAGCGAGGAACTCGCCAAACAGCATCGGCTGGATCGTCAAGTAGCCGATCACCACCGACGGCACCGCCAGCAGCAGCAGCGGCGCGGTCACCACCCACGGCGACTCGTGCGGCTTGCCATCGCCGTGGTCGTCATGGTGGCCGTGGTGCGCGTCCGGGTTCTGGTCGTAGCGCTCGGCGCCGTGGAAGACCAGGAAGTACACGCGGAACGAGTAGAACGCCGTCACGAACACCCCGGCCAGCACCGCGGCGTACGCGAAGCCCGAGGCCGGCAGGTTGCTGAAGTGCACCGCCTCGATGATCGCGTCCTTCGAATAGAAGCCGGAGAACAACGGCGTGCCGATCAGCGCCAGCGTGCCGAGCAGGAAGGTGATCCAGGTGATCGGCATGTACTTGCGCACGCCGCCCATCCAGCGGATGTCCTGGTTGTGATGCATGCCGATGATGACCGAGCCGGCCGCCAGGAACAGCAGCGCCTTGAAGAACGCGTGCGTCATCAGGTGGAACACCGCCACCGAGTAGGCCGACGCGCCCAGCGCCACCGTCATGTAGCCGAGCTGCGACAGCGTCGAATACGCCACCACGCGTTTGATGTCGTTCTGGATGATGCCAAGGAACCCCATGAACAGCGCGGTGATGGCGCCGATCACCAGGATGAAGTTCAGCGCCGCATCCGACAGCTCGTAGATCGGCGACATGCGCGCGACCATGAAGATGCCGGCCGTCACCATCGTCGCGGCGTGGATCAGCGCCGAGATCGGCGTGGGGCCTTCCATCGAGTCCGGCAGCCAGACGTGCAGCGGAAACTGCGCGCTCTTGCCCATCGCGCCGATGAACAGGCAGATGCCGATCACCGTCACCAGCATCGCCTCCTGCCCGAAGACGTACCACGGGAATTCGATCGTGGCGAGCTTGTCGGCCTGGTCGAAGATCTCGTTGTAGTTCAGCGTGCCGGTGTAGGCCGCCAGCAGCCCGATGCCGAGGATGAAGCCGAAGTCGCCGACCCGGTTGACGAGAAAGGCCTTCATGTTGGCGAAGATCGCCGTCGGCCTGTTGAACCAGAAGCCGATCAGTAGGTACGACACCAGGCCCACCGCCTCCCAGCCGAAGAACAGCTGCAGCAGGTTGTTGCTCATGACCAGCATGAGCATCGAGAACGTGAACAGCGAGATGTAGGCGAAGAAGCGGTTGTAGCCCGGGTCGTCCTCCATGTAGCCGATGGTGTAGATGTGCACCATCAGCGACACGAAGGTCACCACGCACATCATCATCGCGGTCAGGCCATCGACCAGGAAGCCAATCTCCATCTTCAGGCCGCCGATGACCATCCACTCGTAAATCGTCTGGTCGAAGTAGGCGTCGTCGAGCGCGACGCGCTTGAGCGTGATCGCCGACAGGATGAACGACACCAGCACGCCCAGGATGGTCAAGCTGTGCGCGGCGCGCCGACCCAGCACGTTGCCACCGAGGCGGGTCCCCAAAATACCGGCCGCAGCGGCGCCAGCGAGAGGCGCCAGCGGCACGGCCAGCAGCATGCTTGCAGAGAGAGTGGTCATGATGTTTTGCGCCGTCGATGGAAGGCCGACTGATCGATCAGCCCTTCAGGCTGTGCAACGACTCCACGTCAATCGAAGCTTGGTTGCGGAACAACAGCACCAGAATCGCCAAACCGATCGCCGATTCGGCCGCGGCCACGGTCAGGATGAAAAACACGAACACCTGTCCGTGCAAATCACCAAGGTAGTGGGCGAAGGCGACGAAATTGAGATTGACCGCCAGCAGCATCAGCTCGATGGCCATCAGCAGCACGATCAGATTCTTGCGATTGAGAAAAATACCAACCACGGACAGCGCAAACAGCAGCGCACCCACGGCCAAAAAATGGCCAACGCTCAAAGCACCGAGCGAGCTCATGCCCCCTCCTCCTTCTGCGGCGTGGACGCGGGCGCCGCCACCCGGGCCGCCGGCACCGGCAGCACCCGCAGCCGCTGCTCAGCCTTGACCCGCACCTGCACGCCGGGATCGATCGTCTTGGTGTCCTTACGCCCGCGCAGCGTCAGCGCAATCGCCGCCACCATCGCCACCAACAGGATCACGGCTGCCGCCTGCACAGGGTAAAGGTATTCACTGAACAACAGCCGCCCCAACTCGTAAGTGTTGTTGTGATCCGGTGCATGCATGGCGCGCGCAGCCACCGAAGGATCCGCCACGGCGGTGGGAAAACCCGCCCACACCACGGCGATCAACTCGATGCTGACCACCCCGCCCAGAATAAGCGCCAGCGGCAGATGGCGCCAAAAGCCAGCGCGCATGGCATCGACGTTGAGATCCAGCATCATGACGACAAACAGAAACAGCACCATCACCGCGCCGAGATACACCAAAACCAGCGCAATGCCGAGAAACTCGGCTTTCAGCAACAACCACAGCGCCGCCGCCTGCGAAAACGCCAGCATCAAATACAACACCGCATGCACCGGGTTGCGCGCCGTGATCACGCGCAATGCGGAAAACAGCAGCACCGCTGAAAAAACATAAAAAAAGCCGGCAACAAAGTCCATGGTCAATCCGGTCAGGAGGCGGCTTGAAGTTTAGCGGTATTTGGCATCGGCTGCTTTTGCCGCGGCGATTTCTTTTTCGTAGCGATCGCCCACCGCCAGCAACATCTCTTTGGTGAAATAGAGGTCGCCGCGCTTTTCTCCGTGGTATTCAAAGATGTGCGTCTCGACGATCGCATCGACCGGACAGGCCTCTTCGCAAAAACCGCAGAAGATGCACTTGGTCAGGTCAATGTCGTAGCGCGTGGTGCGGCGCGTGCCATCCTCGCGCTGAGCCGACTCAATCGTGATGGCCATCGCCGGGCACACGGCTTCGCACAACTTGCAGGCGATGCAACGCTCCTCGCCGTTGGGATAACGACGCTGCGCGTGCAGGCCGCGAAAACGCGGCGACAGCGGCGTTTTTTCTTCCGGATACTGCAGCGTGACCTTGGGGCGCAGCGCGTAACGACCGGTCAGGGCCATGCCCTTGAACAGCTCCAGGAGCAGAAAGCTCTTGAAGAAATCTTTCAGCGAAAACGGCGCGACGGCATTGGCGGACATGCGGCGTGCCTCCAGGTTTATTTCCAAGGATTCCACGGTGTCTGCATGACAGCACCCACCAACAGCAGCCAAACCAGCGTAACTGGAATGAAGATTTTCCATCCCAGCCGCATAATCTGGTCATAACGGAAACGCGGGAATGTTGCGCGAATCCAGATGAACATCGACACCACGATGAACGTTTTGAGACCCAGCCAAATCCAGCCTGGCACTGCGTGGAAAACCGGATGGTCGATTGGCGGCAGCCAGCCGCCCAAGAACATCAGCACCGCCAGGATCGAAACCAGCCACATGCTGGCGTACTCGGCCAGGAAGAAGATTGCGAAGCCCATGCCGGAATACTCAACCATGTGGCCGGCCACGATCTCAGCTTCGCCCTCGACCACGTCGAACGGGTGACGGTTGGTTTCCGCCACCGCCGAAATCAAGTAAACCATAAAAATCGGCAACAGCGGCAGCCAATTCCACGAGAGAAAGCTCAACCCCATCTCGGCGCCCACACCGCGCGATTGCGAGGCCACGATGTCCGCCAGATTCAAGCTGCCGGCCGTCATCACCACCACCAAGAAGCAAAAGCCGATGGCGATTTCATAACTGACCATCTGGGCTGACGCACGCAGTGCGCCAAGAAAGGCGTATTTGGAATTGGACGCCCAGCCGGCAATGATGATGCCATAGACCTCGATTGAGGTGATGGCCAAAATCACCAACAAACCGGCGTTGACGTTGGCCAGCACCACGTCGGGCCCAAACGGCACCGCCACCCACGCGGCCAGCGCCGGCATGATGGCCAGCACCGGCCCCAGGCGAAACAGCCCGCCATTGGCCGCGGTCGGACGAATCAGCTCTTTGGTCAGGAGCTTGAGCGCGTCCGCAATCGGCTGCAGCAGCCCAAACGGCCCAACGCGATTGGGACCGAGTCGCACCTGCATCCACGCCAGCAGACGCCGTTCCCACCATGTCAGGTAGGCAACCAACAGCATCAGGGGAGTCAGCAGCACCGCAATCTTGATCAGGATCCACAGCACGGGCCAGCCGGCCTGCGTCCACCACGCCGCTTGACTCAGACCCAAGCCCCCTTGGTAGATGGCGTCGATCATGCGCACACTCCTTCAGCGGCAGCGACACGCGCGGCGCGGGCGTCGGCGGTGGCCTGCAGCGCCGGCGCGCGGCGCACCAACGCGTCAAGCTGGTAGATGGAGGCCACGCACGGCACGCGCTGCGCCGGCGTCAGGTCGATCGGCGCCGTCGTCGCGTTGTCCAGCCGCGCCGCCGGCACGAAGCCGCCGTCGGCCACGCCCGGCAGCGCCGCAGCCAGCACCTGCGCCGACGATTCGAAGTCGAAGCCGCTCAGCTGCAGCAGGTTGCCCAGCACCCGCAGCACCTTCCACGCCGGGCGCGTCTGCCCCAGCGGCTTGACCACCGCCTGGAAGCTCTGCAGCCGTCCCTCAGCGTTGACAAACGAGCCCGAGGTCTCAGTGAACGGCGCCACCGGCAGCAGCACGTCGCTGAGCTCGAGGTTGGTCTTGAACGGGCTCAGCGTCACCACCAGCTCGGCCTCGCGCAGCGCCGCCCCGTCGCCGGCGGTGTCGGCGCCCGGCTCCACGCCGAGCAGCACGGCAGCCTTGAGACCCCCGCCGAGCATGCGCTGCGCATCCAGCCCACCCTCGCCCGGCAGCGCGCCGACCAGCTGCGCGCCCACCGTGTTGGCGGCCTCCGTCAGGTAGCCCCAGCGCGCGCCGGTGTGCTGCGCGATCCACTGCGCCAGCGCCAGCAGGCTCGCGGCCCGTTCGTGGTGCGCCGCCGCGTTGCCGAGCAGCACCGCCTTGCGCTCGCCGCCGCGCAACGAGGCGGCGATGGCGCGCGCCGTCTCGTCGGCCGTCACGCCCTCGGTGCCGGCCGGGCGCGCCACGCCCAGCGCCTCGGCCAGCGCCACCGCCACGCGCGCCAACGTCTCGGCCCAGTGCGTGGCCGGCGCCTGCAGCACCGCGTGCAACGGCATCGCCCAGTCCGGCCGCTGCGCCGCCAGCGCCGAGACCTGTGCACCCTTGCGCACCGCCTGGCGGATGCGCTGCGCGAACAGCGGATGATCCTTGCGCAGGTTGGAGCCGACCACCAGCGCGCGGTCAAGCGAGGACAGTTCGGCAATCGGCAGCCCGAGCCAGCGCGCCCGCCCGGCCGGCGCGGCGTGATCGAATGCGTGGCTGCGCAGGCGGTGGTCGATGTTGGAGCTGCCGAGCCCCGCCATCAACGCGCGCGCCAGCCACAGCTCCTCCACCGTGGCGTGCGGGCTGGCCAGCAGGCCGAGCGCGCCGGCGCCGTGGCGCTCGCGCACGCCCTGTAGGCCCTGGGCGACGAATTCCAGGGCCGTCTTCCAGTCCACTTCGTTCCACTGCCCTCCTTGCTTGACCATCGGCTGGGTCAAGCGGTCGGGGCTGTTGAGCGCCTCGTAACTAAAGCGGTCACGATCGGCGATCCAGCATTCGTTGACAGCCTCGTTCTCGTAAGGAACGACGCGCAGCACGCGGTCGCCCTTGACCTGCACGACGAGGTTGGCGCCGGTGGAATCGTGCGGGCTGATGCTGCGGCGCCGCGCCAGCTCCCACGTGCGCGCCGCGTAGCGGAACGGCTTGCTGGTCAGCGCTCCCACCGGGCACAAGTCGATCATGTTGCCTGACAACTCGGAATCCACCGAGGCGCCGAGGAAAGTTTCGATCTCGGAATGCTCGCCGCGGTGGCTCATGCCGAGCTCCATGACGCCGGCGATCTCCTGCCCGAAGCGCACGCAGCGGGTGCAGTGGATGCAGCGGCTCATCTCCTCCATGGCGATGAGCGGCCCGACGTTCTTGTGAAAGACGACGCGCTTTTCCTCCTCGTAACGCGAGCGCGTGCCGCCGTAGCCCACCGCCAAATCTTGCAGTTGGCACTCGCCGCCTTGATCGCAAATCGGGCAGTCCAGCGGGTGGTTGATGAGCAAAAACTCCATCACCGCCTTCTGCGCCTTGACCGCCTTGTCGCTCTTGGTGCGCACCACCATGCCCATCGCCACCGGCGTGGCGCAGGCCGGCATCGGCTTGGGGGCCTTTTCAATATCGACCAGGCACATGCGGCAGTTGGCCGCGATCGACAGCTTCTTGTGGTAACAGAAGTGCGGGATATAGACACCGGCCTTCTCGGCCGCATGCATGACCATGCTGCCGGGCGGCACCGCCACCTTTTGGCCGTCGATTTCGATTTCCACCATGGCGGGGCTTCCCTCAGACATAGGCCGGAACCATGCAGGTCTTGTGTTCGACGTGGTACTCGAATTCGTGGCGGAAGTGCTTGATCATCCCGCGCACCGGCATCGCCGCCGCATCCCCCAGCGCGCAGATCGTGCGGCCCATGATGTTTTCGGCGACGTTGTCGAGCAGCTCCAGATCCTGCGGACGACCCAGCCCGCGCTCGATCCGATCCACCACGCGCCACAGCCAGCCGGTGCCTTCGCGGCACGGCGTGCACTGGCCGCACGATTCGTGCATGTAGAAGTAGCTTAGCCGCTGCAGCGACTTGACCATGCAGCGCGTCTCGTCCATGACGATGACGGCGCCGGAGCCCAGCATCGAGCCGGCCTTGGCGATGGCGTCGTAGTCCATCGTCAAGTCCATCATGATCTCGGCCGGCAGCACCGGCGCCGAGGAACCGCCGGGGATCACAGCCTTGAGCTTGCGCCCGCCGCGCACGCCGCCGGCGAGTTCCAGCAGCTTGGCAAACGGCGTACCCAGCGGGATCTCGTAGTTGCCGGGGCGCTCGA
The DNA here is from genome assembly GCF_007556595.1 of Tepidimonas alkaliphilus. Taxonomy (GTDB): domain Bacteria; phylum Pseudomonadota; class Gammaproteobacteria; order Burkholderiales; family Burkholderiaceae_C; genus Tepidimonas; species Tepidimonas alkaliphila. The sequence goes on along the minus strand of NZ_VJNB01000001.1, from coordinate 132,856 downwards.
CGTCGCCGCTGACCGAGAAGATCTTGGTGCCGCCGTTGTTGGGCTTGCCGACCTCCAGGTAGGCCTGGCCGCCGTGGCGGATGATCCACGGCACCGCGGCGAACGTCTCGGTGTTGTTGATGGTGGTCGGCTTGCCGTAGAGGCCAAAACTCGCTGGGAACGGCGGCTTGAAGCGCGGCTGGCCCTTCTTGCCTTCCAACGACTCCAGCAGCGCCGTCTCCTCGCCGCAGATGTAAGCGCCCCAGCCATGGTGGGCGTAGAGCTGGAAGCTGAAGCCGCTGCCAAGGATGTTGTCGCCGAGGTAGCCGGCGGCGCGCGCCTCTTCCAACGCTTCTTCAAAGCGCTCATAAACTTGGAAGATCTCGCCGTGGATGTAGTTGTAGCCGACCGAAGCGCCGATCGCGTAGGCGGCGATCAGCATGCCCTCGATGACGATGTGCGGGTTGTGCATCAGGATGTCGCGGTCCTTGCACGTGCCGGGCTCGCCCTCGTCAGAGTTGCAGACCAGGTATTTCTGCCCCGGGAACTGCCGCGGCATGAAGCTCCACTTGAGGCCCGTGGGAAAGCCCGCGCCGCCGCGACCGCGCAGGGCGCTGGTCTTGACCTCGGCAATGACCTCATCCGGCGTCATGCCCGGCCCGCCATCCTTGCCGAGCACCTTGCGCAGCGCCTGGTAGCCGCCGCGGGCCTCGTAGTCTTTCAGCCGCCAATTGGTGCCGTCAAGCCCGGCGTAAATCTGCGGCTGAATGTGGCGCCCGTGGAAGCAGGTCTGCACCCCAGTGGCCTGGAACTGCTTCAGCAAAGCCTCGACCTTCATGCCCGCTCCTCCGCAGCCGCCGCGCGCAGCCCCTCGATCAGCTGATCCAGCCTCTCCGGCGTCATGAAGCTGCACATGTGCCGGTCGTTGACCAGCAGCACCGGCGCGTCGGCGCACGCGCCCAGGCACTCCGATTGCTGCAGCGTGAAACAGCCGTCGGCGGTGGTGCCGCCCGGCTCCACGCCGAGCTTGTCGGCCAGCAGCTTCAGCGTGCGCGCCCCGTCGCGCAGCGCGCACGGCAGGTTGGTGCAGACGTTGATCTTGAAACGCCCCACCGGCTGGGTGTTGAACATGTTGTAGAAGGTCGTGACCTCGTGCACGGCCATCGGCGCCATGCCAAGGTAGTCGGCCACCGCCAGCTCCGCCGCGGGGCTGACCCAGCCCTGCTCTTGCTGGATGATGGCCAGGCACGCCATCACGGCCGACTGCCGCTGATCCGCCGGGTACTTGGCCACCTCGCGCGCAAAGCGCTGCTTGGTCGCCTCCGACAGCGCCATCGGCTCGACGGGGCGGGGGGTGTCGGTGCTCATCGGTCGATCTCTCCAAACACGATGTCCAGCGTGCCGATGATAGCCACCGCGTCGGCCAGCATGTGCCCGCGGGCCAGCTCGTCCAGCGTCGAGAGGTGCGCAAACCCCGGCGCGCGGATCTTGAGGCGATAGGGCTTGTTGGCGCCGTCGCTGATCAGGTAAATGCCAAACTCGCCCTTGGGGTGTTCCACCGCGGCGTAGGCCTCGCCGGGCGGCACGTGGAAGCCCTCGGTGAACAGCTTGAAGTGGTGAATGAGGGCCTCCATGTCGGCCTTCATCGCCTCGCGCTTCGGCGGCGCCACCTTCAGGTTATCGGTGATGACCGGGCCGGGGTTGGCGCGCAGCCAATCCACGCATTGCTTGATGATGCGGTTGGACTGGCGCATTTCTTCCATGCGCACCAAGTAGCGATCGTAGGTGTCGCCATTGGTGCCGACTGGAATATCGAAATCCAGCCGATCATAGACCTCGTACGGCTGCTTCTTGCGCAAATCCCACGGGATGCCGGAGCCGCGCAGCATCGGGCCGGTCATGCCCAGCGCCAGCGCCTTCTCCGGCGGCACGACGCCGATGCCAACCGTGCGCTGCTTCCAGATGCGGTTGTCGGTCAGCAGCGTGTGGTATTCGTCCAGGTACTTGGGGAAGCGCTGCGTGAAGTCGTCGATGAAGTCCAGCAGCGAGCCCTGGCGGTTGCGGTTGAGCTCCTCGGTGGCGCGGGCGCTGCGCACGCGGCTGGGCTTGTGCTGCGGCATCGTGTCCGGCAGGTCACGATACACCCCGCCCGGGCGGAAGTAAGCCGCATGCATGCGCGCGCCAGACACCGCCTCATACATGTCGAACAGATCCTCGCGCTCGCGGAAGCAGTAGAGGAGAATAGTGGAGCTGCCGCAGTCGTTGCCGTGCGAGCCGAGCCACATCAAGTGATTCAGCAGCCGCGTGATTTCGGCGAACATCACGCGGATGTATTGCGCGCGGATCGGCACCTCGATGCCGAGCAACTTCTCTATCGCCAGACAGTAGGCGTGCTCGTTGCACATCATCGAGACGTAGTCCAGCCGGTCCATGTAGGGCAGCGACTGGATATACGTCTTGTGCTCGGCGAGCTTCTCGGTGGCGCGGTGCAGCAAGCCGATGTGCGGGTCGGCGCGCTGCACGACCTCGCCGTCGAGCTCCAGCACCAGGCGCAGCACACCGTGGGCGGCGGGGTGCTGCGGGCCGAAGTTGAGGGTGTAGTTCTTGATCTCTGCCATGTCTGCGATCCAGCTCGGGCGCCGCAGGCGCGCCGTTTAGTGCAGCCCCCCGTAGGCGTCCTCGCGAATGATGCGCGGGGTGATTTCGCGCGGCTCGATCGTCACGGGTTCATACACCACGCGGCGCCGCTCAGGGTCGTAGCGCATCTCGACGTGCCCGGACAGCGGGAAATCCTTGCGGAACGGGTGCCCAATGAAGCCGTAGTCGGTCAGGATGCGGCGCAGGTCGGGGTGGCCCTCGAAGACGATGCCGAACAGGTCGAACGCTTCGCGCTCATACCAATTCGCGGAAGGCCACACATCAACCACCGAATCGATCATGGGGAAGTCATCATCCGGGCAGAATGTGCGCACCCGAACCCGCTGGTTCAAGGTCACCGACAGCAGATGCACCACCACCGCAAAGCGCGGGCCTTCCCAGCGGCCGTCGCCGTAGGTGGAGTAATCCACCCCGCATAAATCGATCAGCTGCTCGAAGCGGCAGCCGTCGGCGTCGCGCAACCTCAGCATCGCCTCGTGGTAGCGCGCCGCCGGCACGACCGCTGTGACTTCGCCGCGCTGCAGCTCCACGCGCGCCTCGAGACCGTCCAGCGCCGCCTGCACGGCGTCATGCACCGCCTCCGGCGCTGGGCGCTCGGTCTGCTGCGCCAGCGCGGCCCAGCGCCCGACATCCAAGCTTTGTGTCATCGCTTGCCCCTCCTGCCCAGCCTTGTCCGTCAGACGCGCGCGATGGTTTGCGTGCGCCGGATCTTGTGCTGCAGCTGGATGATCCCGTACAGCAGCGCTTCCGCCGTCGGCGGGCAGCCCGGCACGTAAACGTCCACCGGCACGATACGGTCGCAGCCGCGCACCACGCTGTAGCTGTAGTGGTAGTAGCCGCCGCCGTTGGCGCACGAGCCCATGCTGATGACCCAGCGCGGCTCGGCCATCTGGTCATACACCTTGCGCAGCGCGGGGGCCATCTTGTTGCACAGCGTGCCGGCCACGATCATCAAATCCGACTGGCGCGGGCTGGCGCGGAACACCTCGGCGCCGAAGCGGGCGATGTCGTAGCGCGCGGTGGCCGCGTGCATCATTTCGACCGCGCAGCACGCCAGACCAAACGTCATCGGCCACAGGGAGCCGGTCTTGGCCCAATTCACCACCGCGTCGTAGCTGGTGGTGAGAAAACCCTGCTTGAACACACCCTCGATCATGCGTCTGCTCCTGGCCTGCGCCGTCCTAAGCTGTCGGACGGCGCGCGAGCGCCGGCGGGAGAGCCTCAATGCTCACTCCCAGTCCAGCGCCCCTTTTTTCCATTCGTAAACAAAGCCCACCACCAGGATCATCAAAAACATGACCCCGGCCCAAAAGCCCGTGGCGCCAATATCGGCAAACGCCACCGCCCACGGGATCAGGAAGGCAATTTCGAGATCGAACAGAATGAACAGGATAGCCACGAGGTAGTAGCGCACGTCGAACTTCATGCGCGCGTCTTCAAACGCCTCGAAGCCGCATTCGTAGGGGGAGTTTTTTTCAGGGTCGGGACGCTGCGGCCCGAGCAGATAGCCCACCACTTGAGGGAGCACGCCCACCGCCAATCCCACCAATAGGAACAGCAACACGGGCAGATACTGCTCGAGGCTCACGGTCGTCTCCGAAAAAAGGCGCCCTGAAGGCGCCCTTGTTGTGATGGTTCTGTGGTGCCGACGGCGAGACTCGAACTCGCACAGCTTTCGCCACTACCCCCTCAAGATAGCGTGTCTACCAATTCCACCACGTCGGCAAGGGCGGCATCGTCGAGGGCCGGATCTGGCTGCACCTCACCGGCTGCGCAGCGCATCCATCGACGACGAACCCGCGAATTGTAGCCGGAAAACCCAGCGCTTGACGGGCCCTTCGTCACAGCCCGTTTGCCACCTTCACTTGCCCGGAATTTGCGACGCCTGATCGGCTGCGCCTGCAGGCGGCGCGGCTGGCGCAGCCGGGGCCGCCGGCGCCGGTGGCGCAGCCCGCTCCAGCACGCTGGAGCCAGGTGCGGCGGCTTGGGGACGCTGATAGCCGATGAAGGCCAACCCCAAGGTGGAAGCCAAAAACACCGTGGCCAGCACCGCGGTGCTGCGGGACAAAAAATTGGCCCCGCCGCTGGCGCCGAACAGGCTGGCGGAGGTGCCGCCAAAGGCCGCGCCCGCATCGGCCCCTTTGCCATGCTGCACCAGCACCAAGCCAATCATCGCCAGCGCCGACAGCACTTGCACGATCACCAGCAGCGTATGCAAAACGTTCATGCTTGCCCTTTCTTGGGTTCGAGAAAGATCGACCGCGCTGGCCAAACAGCCTGCCTCACCCGCGGGCGGCCCGGCCCATCGATCGAGCCGCATCAAGCTGCGGCGGCCACGATGCGCAGAAATTCGTCCGCCTTCAGGGAGGCCCCGCCAACCAGACCGCCGTCGATGTCGGGCTGAGCCAGCAGCGCCGCGGCGTTGCTGGCGTTCATGCTGCCACCATAGAGGATGCGCACCGCTCGATCATCCGGCAGCGCCGCGCGCAGCTGCGCGCGCAGCAGCGCGTGCACCGCCTGCGCCTGCTCTGGCGTAGCGGTGCGGCCCGTGCCGATCGCCCACACCGGCTCGTAGGCGACCACCATGCCGGCTGCCGCAGCGCCCACGGACTGCAACACGGCGGCGAGCTGGCGTTGCACCACCGTTTCCGTCTGCCCTGCGTCGCGCTGCGCCTGGGTTTCGCCGACGCAGACGATCGGCGTCAAACCCGCGGACAGCGCCCGCTGCGCCTTGGCCGCGACCACCTCATCGGTCTCACCGTGGTATTGACGCCGCTCCGAATGGCCAACGATGACGTAGCGGCAACCAAAGTCGCACAGCATCGCGGCGCTCACTTCGCCGGTGTAAGCGCCGCGCTCGTGCGCAGAGACGTCCTGCGCGCCCCAGGCCACCGGGCTGCCCTGGCACAGCGCCTGCACCTGCGCCAAGTAAGGCGCCGGCACACACACCGCCACATCGGCCCCAAGCGCCGCTGGCAATCCGGCCAGCACAGCGCGCAGCAGCGCCTCGTTGGCCTCGAGGCTGCCGTTCATCTTCCAGTTGCCTGCAATCAGCTTGCGCGTCACGAAAGCGTCCTCCAGAGCGTGTTCAGGACGGCGGCGCCGTCCAATCCAGAATGATTTTGCCGATGTGCGCGCCGGACTCCATCAAGGCATGCGCCTCGGCGGCCTGCGCCGCCGGCAGCACACGGTGCACCACCGGACGGATCGCTCCCGATTCCAACAGCGGCCAGACCCGCTGGCGCAGCGCGTGCGCGATCGCCGCCTTGAACGCCACCGGGCGCGGCCGCAGCGTCGAGCCGGTGATGGTCAGCCGCCGGCGCAGCACCTGGCCGGCGTCGAAGCGCGCCTCGGCGCCACCCTGCACCGCGATGATGACCAGCCGACCATCGTCGGCCAGACAGCCGATCTCGCGCTCCACGTAGGGGCCGGCGACCATGTCGAGGATGACGTCGGCGCCGCGGCCGGCGGTCAGGCGCTGCACCTCGGCGACGAAATCCTGCTCGCGGTAGAGGATCGCGTGCTCAGCCCCGAGTTGCCGACAGGCCTCTGCCTTGTCGCGGCTGCCGACGGTGACAAGCACGCGCGCGCCAAAGGCGCGCGCCATCTGGATCGCCGCCACGCCGATGCCGCTGGCGCCCCCGTGCACGAGCAACGTCTCGCCGGCCTGCAGCCGGCCGCGGTCGAACACGTTGCTCCAGACGGTGAAAAAGGTCTCCGGCAGCCCGGCGGCCTCGACGTCGGTCCAGCCGCGCGGCACCGGCAGCACCTGGCCGACCGGTGCGACGCAATATTCGGCGTAGCCGCCGCCGGCCAGCAGCGCGCAGACGCGCTGGCCGATGCGCAGCCCGGCAGCCTCCATCGCCTTGACGTCGCCGCTCTCGATGGCGCCGGCCACCTCCAGCCCCGGCACGTCGGAGGCGCCGGGCGGCGGCGGGTAGGCGCCGCGGCGCTGCAGCACGTCGGGGCGGTTGACGCCGCTGGCGCTCACGCGGATCAGCACCTCGCCGTCGCGCGGCTGCGGCCTAGGGCGCTGCGCCAGCCGCAGCACGTCGGGCGCGCCCGGGGCGCTGATCTCAATCGCGTTCATCAGGTGAGCCATCGCCGTCCCCCGCGCGCCGTCGTGGAACCGTGCGTCACTGCTGCTGCTGTTGCTGCTGCTGCGCCGCCTGCGCGCCGGGCTCCAGCAGCGCGCGCATCGACAGCTTGACGCGGCCTTTGTCGTCGGTCTCGATGACCTTGACCTTGACCACTTGGCCCTCTTGCAGCACGTCGCTGACCTTTTCGATGCGCTGGTTGGCGATTTGGCTGATGTGCAGCAGACCATCGCGACCCGGCAGGATGTTGACCAGGGCGCCAAAGTCGAGCAGCTTGGTGACCGTGCCTTCATAGACTTGCCCCACTTCCACCTCGGCGGTCAGCTCCTCGATGCGCTTGCGCGCCAGCGCGGCGCGGTCGGCGTCGGTGGAGGCAATGGTGATGGTGCCGTCTTCGGCAATGTCGATCGTCGTGCCGGTCTCCTCGGTAATGGCGCGGATGGTGGCGCCGCCCTTGCCGATCACGTCGCGGATGCGCTCCGGGTTGATCTTCATCGTATAAAGCCGCGGGGCGTAGATCGAAATCTCTTCGCGCGCACCCGCGATGGCTTCTTGCATCTTGGCCAGGATGTGCAGGCGCGCCTCCTTGGCCTGGGCCAGCGCCACCTGCATGATCTCCTTGGTGATGCCCTGGATCTTGATGTCCATCTGCAGCGCCGTGACGCCCTGCGTGGTGCCGGCGACCTTGAAATCCATGTCGCCGAGGTGGTCCTCGTCACCCAGGATGTCGGTCAGCACCGCGAACTTGTTGCCTTCCTTGATCAGGCCCATGGCGATGCCGGCCACGTGCGCCTTCATCGGCACGCCGGCGTCCATCAGCGCGAGGCACCCGCCGCAAACGGTGGCCATCGACGAGGAACCGTTGGACTCGGTGATCTCGGAGACGACGCGGATGGTGTAGGGGAACTCATCCTTGCTTGGCAGACAGGCCACCAGCGCCCGCTTGGCCAGGCGACCGTGGCCGATCTCGCGCCGCTTCGGCGCGCCGACCCGCCCCGTCTCGCCGGTGGCAAACGGCGGCATGTTGTAGTGCAGCATGAAGCGGTCCTGGTATTCACCCGACAGCGCGTCGATGATCTGCGCGTCGCGCTCGGTGCCCAGCGTGGCGATCACCAGCGCCTGCGTCTCGCCGCGCGTGAACAGCGCCGAGCCGTGGGTGCGCGGCAGCAAGCCGGTGCGGATCTCGATCGGGCGCACGGTGCGCGTGTCGCGGCCGTCGATGCGCGGCTCACCGCTGAGGATCTGCTGGCGCACGATGCGCGCCTCGATCTCGAACAGCAGGCCGTCAACCTTGACCTCGTCGAACGCGACGCCCTGCTCCGTCAAGCCGGCCTTGACCGCCGCGTAAGCTTCGCGCAACGCTTGCGTGCGGGCCTGCTTGTTGCGGATCTGGTAGGCCGCGCGCAGCCGCTGCTCGCCCAGCTCGGTGACCTTGGCGATCAGTGCCTCGTCGCGCGGCGGCGGCTGCCAGTCCCACGCCGGCTTGCCGGCCACGCGCACGAGGTCGTGGATGGCTTCGATGACCACCTTGCCCTGCTCGTGGCCGAACATGACGGCCTCCAGCATCACATCTTCGGGCAGCTGATCGGCCTCCGATTCCACCATCAGCACCGCCGATTCGGTGCCGGCCACCACCAGATCCAGACGCGAGTTGGCGCGCTGCGCCGGCCCGGGGTTGAGCACATACTCGCCGTTGATGTAGCCGACGCGCGCCGCACCAATCGGCCCGTTGAACGGGATGCCGCTGATGGCCAGCGCGGCGCTGGAGGCAATCATCGCCGGGATGTCGGCATCGACGTCCGGGTTCAGCGACAGCGTGTGGACAACGATCTGCACCTCGTTGAAAAAGCCGTCCGGAAACAGCGGCCGGATCGGGCGGTCGATCAGGCGGCTGGTCAGCGTCTCGTATTCGCTCGGGCGACCTTCGCGCTTGAAAAAGCTGCCGGGAATCTTGCCGGCAGCATAGGCTTTTTCGACGTAATCGACTGTCAGCGGGAAGAAGTCCTGGCCCGGCTTGGCTTCGGGACGGGCGACGACGGTGGCCAGCACGACGGTGCCGTCCATGTCGAGCAGCACGGCGCCGGTGGCCTGGCGGGCGATCTCGCCAGTCTCCATGGTGACCGTATGACGGCCCCACTGAAAAGTTTTGGTGTGTTTCTGAAACAGGCTCATGGAACGATTCCTTCAAGGGACGTCGCCTGCTCAGAACACGATGCCATTCCAGCGCGAGCCGGCGTGCAGCCAGCGCTGGAATGACACAGCTTCGCTCTGGGCGGCGACAAGAGGACCAACCATCGCTCGAACGGGTTTGGATGACAAAAGGCGCCCGCGGCAAATAACCCGGGCGCCGGCAGCCTCATCAAGCCATCCACGCCACCGTGCAAGCGTGGCGTATCTTAATCTTACTTGCGCAAACCCAGCTTCTGAATCAACGCCAGATACCGCTGCGCATCCTTCGACTTGAGGTAGTCCAGCAGTTTGCGGCGGCGGCTGACGAGCTTGAGCAGGCCGCGACGACCGTGGTGATCTTTCGGGTGCGCCTTGAAATGCGGCGTCAAGTCGTTGATGCGCGCCGTCAGCAGCGCCACCTGGACCTCGGGGCTGCCGGTGTCGCGCTCGCCGCGGGCGTGCTCTGCAATGACCTGCGCTTTATCCTTCGATGTGATCATGCCTATCAACTCCTTGCCAACTTGCGTGACACGCAGCACGCGCAGCCATGAGGACTGACCGCGCCTTTTGTTGCCGCAACGTCACGTGCGCCTAGCCTCTACTTGCCAAAGGCCAGGTAAGCTTAGGATTATATCTTCTCAGCGCCCGCCGCGGCGGGTCGAGTCATGCGGCAAGTGTGAGGCTGCTGCGCCTCGTCCGCCTCGATGCGCTGCAACACCCGAAAACCGTAGCCTGAACCCTCCACATCAAACGGCACGCCCGGGGCGCCTTGACGCTCCATGACCGCCACCATCAAGGGTTGCTGCGCTTGATGATCCTCGGCGCGCATGCGCAGGCGCTGACCAGCCAGGGTGACATCGGCCTGCTCCAGTGCGCGCGCCAGCGCCAGCGCCGTCGGCGCGCCATCAGGCCCGAGCGCACCGCCTGCACGCGCCGCGCGCGCCAGCGCCTGCGCCAGCGCCTCGATCATCAGCTGCATGCGCAAGTGGATGTAATCATCTGCCGGATTCGGAAAGCGCTGGCGAAACGCCTCCACCAGGCGGCGCGACTCCTCCCCAGGGGCGTTTGGAAACCAGTCCGCCACCGCGATCACCTTGCCGACGCCGGCCTCGCCAATGGCCGCCGGCGCACCCAGTGCGTTGCCGTAAAAAGTGTAAAACTTGCCCTCGAATTGCAGCTCGCGCGCCGCGCGCACCAGCAGTGTCAAGTCGTTGCCCCAGTTGCCCGTGATGACGGCCTGCGCGCCGCTGGCCTTGATCTTGGTCACGTAAGGCGCAAAGTCTTTGACGCGGGCCAGGGGGTGCAAGTCCTCGCCCGCGATGCGCACATCGGGACGCTGCAGCGCGAGTTGACGCCGCGCCTCGCGCAACACCGCTTGACCAAAGCTGTAATCTTGCCCGATCAAGTAAACGCTTTTGACCTCGGCGTCGCGCCGCAACACCCCCATCAGCGCCGCCATGCGCATATCGGCGTGCGCGTCAAAGCGGAAGTGCCAAAAGCTGCAGCGTTCATTGGTCAACACCGGATCGACCGCCGCGTAGTTGAGGAACACGACTTGACGCCGCGGATCACGCTCGTTGTGGCGATGGATGGCCTCGATCAACGCCGCCGCCACCGCCGAGGAATTGCCCTGAGCGACGATGGTGATGCCATCGTCCAGCGCCGCCTGCAACGCCGACAGCGCCTCCTGCGGCTGACCTTTGCTGTCGTAGCGCACAATCTGCAGCGGTCGGCGCACGCCCCCGCCCAGATCGACGCCGCCGCGCGCGTTGACCCGCTCGCATGCCCAGACCAAGTTGCGAAAAACCGCCTCGCCCGCGTTGCCTATCGGGCCGGACAGCGCCTCCACCAACGCCACACGAATAGGCGCCGCAGCGCGAGCAGACGCTGCGAAGGCCGAGGCTGCCCACGCCCCCGCCAGCCCCGCCAGGGCTCCCAGCGCAGCGCGGCGCGTTGGTTTGGATGAAATGGTTGCCAGACTTGGGGTCATGCTTGCTCCGTGGACAACAAGTCGATCAGGTTGACATGCACGGCGATTGTAGCATTTCGTAATTCATAATTACAGATAGAGGTGCGCCAGCCGAGTGGGGTCTTAAGTCGGCTAACGCGCCGGCGCCGCCAGCGACCATGGCTCCAGCGGCCAGCGCGGTTTGACATCGAACGCCCAACCGTCGCCTTGCGGCAGCCAGCCGCCGGCCTGCCAGCGCATGGCAGCGGCCAGCGCGATCATCGCGCCGTTGTCCGTGCACAGCGTCAGCTCCGGGTAATGCACCCGCACCCCCTGGCGCGCGCACGCCTGCGCAAGCTGAGCCCGCAACCACTGGTTGGCGCCCACACCGCCAGCCACCACCAACCGTTTCAGGCCCGTCAAGCGCAGCGCCGCCAACGCCTTATGCACCAGCACTTCGACGATCGCCGCCTGCGTGGAGGCGGCCAGGTCGGCCTTGCGCGCGGCCAGCTCCGGGCCCAACTTGCGCGCTTGCGTCAGCACCGCGGTCTTGAGCCCGGCAAAAGAAAAATCCAGGCCGCCGCTGTGCAACAGCGGGCGCGGCAGCGCAAACGCCGCCGGATCGCCCTGCTCGGCCAGCCGCGCCAGCGCCGGCCCGCCAGGGTAGCCCAGCCCCAGCACTTTGGCGGCTTTGTCAAACGCCTCGCCGGCGGCGTCGTCGATGGTCTCCCCCAAAAGCTGGTAACGCCCCACGCCCTCGACCCGCATCAACTGGGTGTGTCCGCCGGAGACCAACAACGCCACGAATGGAAACGCGGGCGGGTCGGCGCTCAAAAACGGTGACAACAAATGCCCCTCGAGGTGGTGCACGCCCAGCGCCGGCACTTGCAGCGCGCAGGCCAGCGCGCAGGCCACGCCGGCCCCAACCAGCAGCGCCCCGGCCAAACCCGGGCCGCGCGTGTAAGCCACCGCCTGCACATCGTGCAGCGTCAAGCCGGCCTGCCCCAGCGCCTCGTCCAGCAGAGGCAGCAGTCGGCGGATGTGGTCGCGGCTGGCCAGCTCCGGCACCACGCCGCCGTAATTGCGGTGCATGGCGACCTGGCTGTGCAAGGCCGCGCCCAGCAGCTGAGGCGGCTGCGAGCCGCACGCCCGCACCACGCCGACACCGGTCTCGTCGCACGAGGTTTCAATACCCAAGAACACCATGCGGTTGAGCCCCTGCGGTCATGCCGACGGCGCGCCCGTAAAAAAACCACCGCGCGGGCGGTGGTCGGCTTGCGGTTGATTCGCGCTGGCGGAGCGGACGGGGCTCGAACCCGCGACCCCCGGCGTGACAGGCCGGTATTCTAACCAACTGAACTACCGCTCCAGCACGATCAATGGCGACCCTACGGGGATTCGAACCCCGGTTCTCACCGTGAAAGGGTGATGTCCTAGGCCTCTAGACGATAGGGTCGTCGAGTCACAAACGACTGGCGGAGCGGACGGGGCTCGAACCCGCGACCCCCGGCGTGACAGGCCGGTATTCTAACCAACTGAACTACCGCTCCAGCAAAATCCGTGGCGACCCTACGGGGATTCGAACCCCGGTACTCACCGTGAAAGGGTGATGTCCTAGGCCTCTAGACGATAGGGTCGGGTATCCGGTGGTGGAGGTAAGCGGGATCGAACCGCTGACCTCTTGCATGCCATGCAAGCGCTCTCCCAGCTGAGCTATACCCCCACGGGAATCGAAGCTTGGACGGCTTAAGCGTTAACGCCTTTGAGCCATCGTGCGCTGTCGAGATTTGAATTATAGCCATAAATTCGACACGTTTTCGGCCTCGGCTGCAAAAAGGCCGTCCGACCTTGCCAGCGCCAGCGTCTTCAGACCGCAGCCAGCCGCGCCAGCACGTCCTCGCGCCGATGCAGCGCCAGCACCGCGTCCACCGACGGGGTCTGCGCCACGCCCATCACCAGCACGCGCACCGGCATGGCCAGCTGCGGCATCTTCAGGCCGTGGGCGGCAAGGGTCGCCTTCAATGCCGCGGCGATGTCGGCCGCCGTCCACGGCGCGTCGGCCAGGCGCTGACGCAGTTCCGCCAGCGCCGGGCGCACCGCGCCGGTGACGTGCTGCGCCAAGTCCTCGGCGCGCGGCGTCGGCGCCAAGTAGTAGGGCTGCGCCCAGTCCGCCAGCGCCGCCGTGGTGTCGCAACGGTCCTTGAACAGGCCGCAGATCGCCGGCAGCCGCTCGTCGGCCTGCACGCCGCGGCGCGCCAGCTGCTCGGCCACCAGCGGCGCCAGCCGCTCGTTGGGCGTCATCTTCAGGTGCTGCGCGTTGACCCAGCGCAGCTTAGCCTCGTCGAACTGCGCCGCGCTCCTGCCCAGGTGGTCGAGGTCGAACCACTGCAGGAACTGCTCGCGCGTGAAGATCTCGTCGTCGCCGTGACTCCAGCCCAGCCGCGCCAGGTAGTTGATCATGGCGTCGGGCAAAAAGCCCGCGTCGCGGTACCACGTCACCGGCTTGGCGCCGTGGCGCTTGCTCATCTTCTCGCCCTGCTCGTTGAGCACGGTGGGCAGGTGGGCGTACACCGGCGGCTCGTGGCCGAGCGCGCGGATGATGTTGATCTGGCGCGGGGTGTTGTTGACGTGGTCGTCGCCGCGGATGACGTGCGTGATGCGCATGTCGATGTCGTCCACGACGACGCAGAAGTTGTAGGTCGGCACGCCGATCTCGCCCACCGGCGCCTGGCGCGCGATGACCAGGTCGTCGAGCTCGTCGTTGCGGATCTCGATGCGGCCCTTGACCTTGTCGTCCCACACGACGCTGCCCGACAGCGGATTCTTGAAGCGGATCACCGGCAGCACGCCGCTGGGCGGCGTCGGCAGCACCTTGCCCGGCTCCGGGCGCCAGGTGCCGTCGTAGCGCGGCTTGAGCTTGGCGGCCATCTGACGCTCGCGCAGGGCGTCGAGCTCCTCAGGCGTCATGTAGCAGTGGTAGGCCAGCCCCGCCTGCAGCATCTGCGCGATGACCTCGCGGTAGCGCTCCATGCGCTGCATCTGGTAGTACGGCCCCTCGTCGGGGGTGAGGCCCAGCCACTCCATCGCCTCCAGGATCACGCGCACCGCCTCGTCGGTGGAGCGCTCCTGGTCGGTGTCCTCGATGCGCAGGATGAAGTCGCCGCCGTGCGCGCGCGCGAATGCCCACGGGTAGAGGGCCGAGCGGATGTTGCCGAGGTGGATGAAGCCCGTCGGCGACGGGGCGAAGCGGGTGCGGACTCGTGGCGTCATGATGGATCGGAATCGGAAGGTGGCTCCGGCGCGTCAGACGAGCGCGTCCAGGCCGCGCGCCAGATCGGCGGTGAGGTCGTCCAGATGCTCCAGCCCGACCGAGACGCGGATCAGCGCCTGCGTGATGCCGGCGTCCTGGCGCTGCGCCTCGGTCAGGCGCCCGTGCGAGGTGCTGGCCGGATGCGAGCACAGCGTCTTGGTGTCGCCGAGGTTGGTGGACAGCGACGCCAGCCGCAGCGCATCCAGCACCGCGAACGCCCGCGCGCGGCCCTCCTCGGGGCCGGTGGCCTTGACCTCGAAGGCGACGATGGCGCCACCGCAGCCGCCCTGCTGGCGCATCGCCAGCGCGTGCTGCGGGTGGCCGGGCAGCCCGGGGTAATGCACGCGCGCCACGGCCGGGTGCGCCTGCAGCCACTGCGCCAGCGCCAGCGCCGTGGCGCTTTGCGCGCGCACGCGCAGGTGCAGCGTCTCCAAGCCCTTGAGCACCACCCAGGCGTTGAACGGCGCCAGCGTCATGCCGGCGCTGCGCAGCACCGGCAGGAACTTCTCCTCCACCAGCGCGCGGCTGGCGCACAGCGCGCCGGCCATCACCCGCCCCTGCCCGTCGAGGAACTTGGTGCCGGAGTGGATGACGATGTCGGCGCCGAATTCGGCCGGGCGCTGCAGCGCCGGCGTGGCAAAGCAGTTGTCCACCGCCAGCCAGGCGCCGGCGGCGTGGGCGATGTCGGCCAGCGCCGCGATGTCGCAGACCTCGGTCAGCGGGTTGGTGGGGGTTTCGGCCAGCAGCAGGCGCGTGCGGGGTGTGACCGCCGCGCGCCAGGCGTCCAGATCGGTCTGCGGCACGAAGGTGGCCTGCACGCCGAACTTGGCCAGGTCGCTGCCGATCAGCTTGATCGTGGCGCCGAACATCGAGCGCGAGCAGACCACGTGGTCGCCGGCCTGCAGCAAGCCCAGCGCCAGCATCAGGATCGCCGCCATGCCGGAGGAGGTGGCGATCGCCGCCTCGGTGCCTTCCAGCGCCGCGAGCCGCTGCTCGAAGCTGGCGGTCGTGGGGTTGCCGTAGCGGCCGTAGGTGTAGCCGTCCTCGTCGCCGGCGAAGCGCGCCGCGGCGGCCTCGGCGCTGGGCTGCACGTAGCCGCTGGTGAGAAACAGCGCCTCGGCGTTTTCGCCGTACGGCGAGCGCGGCACGGCCACGCGCACCGCGGCGGTTTCGGGATGCAGCGCCACGCAGTCAAACCTCCTGAACACTGGGCAGCGTCAAACGCGAGCCGCCGCCGTCGTCTTCTTCGAGCGCAGGCATGCAACGCGGCGCATTCATCGCCTCCACCTGCTCAGGCGTCACATCGCCGGTGATGTAGTGGCCATCAAAGCACGAGGCCTCAAACCCCTGCAGGTGAGGGTTGAGCGCCGCCACCGCGCGCTTCATAGCCTCCAAATCTTGGTAGATCAGGGCATCGCAGCCGATCAGCTGGCGCACCTCCTCCACCGAGCGACCGTGGGCGACCAGCTCCTGCTGCGTCGGCATGTCGATACCATACACATTTGGATAGCGCACCGGCGGCGCGGCGCTGGCCAAATAGACCTTGCGCGCGCCGGCCTCGCGCGCCATCTGCACGATCTCGCGGCTGGTGGTGCCGCGCACGATGGAGTCGTCCACCAGCAGCACGTTGCGCCCGGCGAACTCGCTGGCAATCACGTTGAGCTTCTGGCGCACCGACTTCTTGCGCACCGCCTGCCCGGGCATGATGAAGGTGCGCCCGACGTAGCGGTTTTTCACGAAACCTTCGCGATAGGGACGACCAATCAGGCGCGCCACCTCCATCGCCGCTGGGCGGCTGGACTCGGGGATCGGGATCACGGCGTCGATCTCGCTGGGCGGCATGGTGGAGACCACGCGCGTGGCCAGCGCTTGGCCCATGTTGAGCCGCGCTTGATAGACCGAGATGCCGTCGATCACCGAATCGGGCCGCGCGAGATAGACAAACTCGAAGATGCAGGGGTGGTGACGCGGGGCGTCGGCGCACTGGCGCGCGTGAAGTTGCCCATCGAGCGTGACCCAAATCGCTTCGCCCGGCGCGACGTCGCGCTCGAAACGATGGCCGGTGCCCTCTAGCGCCACCGACTCGCTGGCCGCCATCACCGTGCCGTCCGGGCCGCGGCCGATGCACAGCGGGCGGATGCCATACGGGTCGCGAAACACCAGCATGCCGTGGCCGGCGATGAGCGCCACCACCGCGTAGCTGCCGCGCACGCGGCGGTGCACCGCCGCCACCGCCGCGAAGATCGACTCCAGTTGCAGCGCGCCGCCCTGCGAAGCGCGCCCGAGCTCGTGCGCCAGCACGTTGAGCAGCACCTCGGAGTCGCTCTCGGTGTTGATGTGGCGGTGGTCGGTCTGCACCAGCTCCTGGCGCAGCTGCTGCGCGTTGGTCAGGTTGCCGTTGTGCGCCAACACGACGCCGAATGGCGCGTTGACGTAGAACGGCTGCGCCTCCTCCTCGCTGTTGGCGTTGCCGGCCGTGGGGTAGCGCACCTGACCGAGCCCGCAATTGCCGGGCAGCGCGCGCATGTTGCGGGTGCGAAAGACGTCGCGCACCATGCCGCGGGCCTTGTGCATGAAAAATTTGTGCCCCAGCTGCGTGACGATGCCCGCAGCGTCCTGCCCTCGATGCTGCAGCAGCAGCAGCGCGTCATAGATCAGCTGGTTGACCGGTTGGGTGCTGACCACCCCGACGATGCCACACATGAATCGGCCCCTTGCCGCTCGTTACGGAAAATACACCGCCGCCGGCGGCGGCACGTAAGGACGCAACGCCTGCAAGCCCTGCTCCAGCCAACGCACGCCCACCGACGCGCGCCAGGGCGTCGATTGAGCCCACGGAGTTTGCCAGACCAGCAAGGTTAACCCCAGCAACAACACCACCCCGCGCAACGCGCCGAACAGGGCGCCAAGCGCTCGATCGGCTGGACGCAAGCCCAAGGCCATGGCCCCGCGGCGCAACAGCCAAGCCAGCCAACCGGCCGCCAGCGCCACGGCCACAAACGCCAGCGCAAATCCGACGGCGTAGCGCAGCGGCTCGCCCCAGCCTTCCAGCGGCAGCGCCTGGCCGATGGGGAGCGCCGCGTGCTGCGCGACGACAAAGGCCGCCACCCACCCCATCAACGACACCGCCTCAAACAGCAAGCCGCGCCAGCCGCCGATCAGCACCGAGGCGCTCATCACGAGGAGCAATCCCAAGTCCACCAGCGCCATCGTCACAGCGTCAGCACCGCCGCCGGCAGGCCCAACGCCTTGACCTTTTCGGCCACCTTCTCGGCCTCGGCGCGGCTGTCGAACGGCCCCACGCGCACGCGGATACGCTTGCCCTGAGGGGTGTCGGCGACGTGGGTGTAGGTCTTGAGGCCAGCGCTTTCCAGCCGCCGACGCACTTCCTGCGCGCGCGCGGCCTCGGCGTAGGCGCCGACCTGCACGACGACGCGCACCTTCGCGGCCTCCATTGCCGGGCCAGGAGGCGTGGCTGACGTTGTGGCCGAAGGCTGCGGCGCCGACACCGCAGCCAGCGGCGCTGGACGGGCCGGGGCGGGCGCAGCAGCCGAGTCAGCCGGGGACGCCGATGCCACGGACGGGGAGCCCGGGGCAGCGAGGGCTGGCGCCTGCGCCGCTCGCGGCGACGGCAGCACCACCTGCTCCACCGGCTCGGCCGCCGGGGCCGGCGCGACGCCCGGCGCGGGCAGCGGCGCTGCGGCGTCGCGCGGCGGGATCTCGATCGCCACGTCCACCGGCACCGGACGCGGCTGCGCTTCCAGCAGCCACGGCAGCACGATCACCGCGGCCCCGACCAGCACCGCCGCGCCGATCAACCGGCGACGCGCCTGGCGGCGCAGCGCCTCCAGGCTGGGGGCGTCGGGGGGCGCATCGCCCGCCGACGAGGCAGCGGCGCGGGACGAGCGCGAGCCAAATTGGAACATGCTTCAGGCTTGCAGGTGCTTGGCGCCCAGGCGCGGCAACCCATGTTGCAGCACGCCCCCCACCGTGTAGAACGATCCGAAGACCACGATTCTACCAGCGGGGTCCGCGGCGGCCACGGCGGCGGCCAACGCCTCGGCCGGCCCGGGGTGCACCTGCGCGGCCACGTCGGCGCGGCGCGTCAGCCCCTGCCAGCGCTGGCGCAGCGCCTCGGCCGGCGCGGCGCGCGGCGTCGGCAGGTCGCAGAAATGCCAGCCGTCCACCAGCGCGTCGAGCCGCGCCAGCATCGGCGCCACGTCCTTGTCGGCCATGGCACCGAACACCGCCAGCGTCTGCGGGTAAAAGCCCATCGCGTCGAGGTTGTCCGCCAGCGCCGCCGCCGAGTGCGGGTTGTGCGCCACGTCCAGCACCAGCACCGGCTGCCCCGGCACCACCTGGAAACGCCCCGCCCACTCCACCGTGGCCAGCCCCTGCCGCACCGCCTGGGCGGTGACCGGCAGGCGCGCGCGCAGCGCCTCCAGCGCCGCCAGCGCGCCGCTGGCGTTGAGCAGCTGGTTGACGCCGCGCAGCGCCGGAAACGCCAGCCCGGCGTAGCGACGCGCGCGTCCCTGCCAGTGCCACTGCTGACGGTCGCCGCCGTGGCGGAAGTCGCGCCCCGCGAGCCACAGGTCGGCGCCGATCTCGCGCGCGCGGTCGATCACGCTGCGCGGCGGCGCCGGGTCGGCCACGATGGCGGGCCGGCCGGTGCGCAGGATGCCGGCCTTCTCGTAGCCGATGGCCTCGCGGTCGGGGCCGAGGTACTCCATGTGGTCGAGGTCGATACTGGTGATGACGGCGCAGTCGGCGTCCCACAGGTTGACGGCGTCGAGCCGTCCGCCCATGCCGACCTCCAGGATCAGCACCTCGGGCCGCTGCGCCAGCAGCGCGTGCACGCAGGCCAGCGTCGTGAACTCGAAGTAGCTCAGCGCCACGTCGCCAGCGACGCGGCGCGCCGCCTCCACCGCCGCGAACGACGGCGCGAGCCGCGCCTCGGCCAGCGGCTGGCCGTCCAGCCGCGCGCGTTCCTCGAAGCGCACCAGGTGCGGCGAGGTGTAGAGCCCGGTGCGGTAGCCGGCGGCGCGGGCGATGGCCTCCAGCATCGCGCAGGTGGAACCCTTGCCGTTGGTGCCGGCCACCGTGATCACCGGGCAGACCGGCTGCAGCGCCGCGCCCATCACCGCGGCCACCGCGCGCACGCGCTCCAGCCCGAGCGTGATGCGCTGCCCGTGCAGGCGCTCCAGATGCGCCAGCCAGACGGCCAGCGGGGCATCGGCGGACGGAGCATCGACGGAGGTCGGGGTCGGGTCGGTCATGGTCTTGGAGGGGGGCAACGCGAACCGCCCGCATTGTGCCAACACCGCCGCCCGCCTTGCGCTGCGCTACGATGGCGGCCATGATCACCGTGTATGGCATCCCCAACTGCGAGACGGTCAAAAAAGCGCGCGCGTGGCTGCAAGCGCAGCAGCGTGCTTACACCTTTCACGACTTCAAAAAGCAAGGCGTGCCCGAGAGCCGTCTGGACGCATGGTTGGCCGCGCTGGGATGGGAGGCGCTGCTGAACCGCCGTGGCGCCACCTGGCGCCAACTCGATGAAGCCACGCGGGCCGGCGTCACCGACGCCGCCAGCGCCCGCGCACTGATGCTGGCCAAGCCCAGCGTGATTCGCCGCCCGGTGGTGGAATGGAGCGATGGCGCCATCAGCGCAGGCTTCGATGCACAGGCGTGGGCGCAGCGACACTAGAGCCGCCGGCTGCGCCTGGCCAGACGCCTTCGCCCCCCTACAATGGGGGCGGCAACCACGTCGGACGCCCCGCCACACGGCCTCGGCCTGTGCGCCAACGGGGCTAACGTCATATGGCGTCCGGCGGGGTTCGCTCCTCACGATTGACGCTTGATTACATAACCAACCACCATGTCCGTCATCCTGCAAAGCTTGCCTGTTGGCCGCAAGGTCGGCATCGCCTTCTCCGGCGGCCTGGACACCAGCGCCGCGCTGCTGTGGATGCGCCAGAAAGGCGCCATCCCTTATGCCTACACCGCCAACCTGGGCCAGCCCGACGAGCCGGACTACGATGCCATCCCGAAGCGCGCGCTGGCCTACGGGGCCGAGAAGGCGCGTCTGGTGGACTGCCGGCCGCAGCTGGCCGCCGAAGGCTTGGCGGCGCTGCAGTGCGGGGCGTTCCACATCAGCACCGCGGGCGTGACCTACTTCAACACCACGCCGCTGGGTCGCGCCGTGACCGGCACGATGCTGGTGGCGGCCATGAAGGAGGACGACGTCCACATCTGGGGCGACGGCTCCACCTACAAGGGCAACGACATCGAGCGCTTTTACCGCTATGGCCTGCTGACCAATCCCGGACTGCAGATCTACAAGCCGTGGCTGGATCAGGCGTTCATCGACGAGCTGGGCGGCCGCAAAGAGATGAGCGAGTTTCTGATCCGTCACGGCTTCGAGTACCGCATGTCGGTGGAAAAGGCCTACAGCACCGACAGCAACATGCTGGGCGCCACGCACGAGGCCAAGGATCTGGAGCACCTGAGCGCCAGCATCCGCATCGTCAACCCGATCATGGGCGTGCCGTTCTGGCGCGAGGACTGCGACATCCGCCCCGAGGAGGTCACGGTGCGCTTCGAGGAGGGCCGCCCGGTGGCCTTGAACGGGCGCGAATACCCGGACCTGGTGGAGCTGTTCCTCGAGGCCAACCGCATCGGCGGGCGCCACGGCCTGGGCATGAGCGACCAGATCGAGAACCGCATCATCGAGGCCAAGAGCCGCGGCATCTACGAAGCCCCCGGCATGGCGCTGCTGTTCATCGCCTACGAGCGGCTGCTCACCGGCATCCACAACGAGGACACCATCGAGCAGTACCGCGACAATGGCCGCAAGCTCGGCCGCCTGCTCTACCAGGGCCGCTGGTTCGATCCGCAGGCCATCATGCTGCGCGAGGCGGCGCAGCGCTGGGTGGCGCGCGTCATCACCGGGGAGGTGACGCTGGAGCTGCGCCGCGGCAACGACTACTCGATCCTCGACACCCGAAGCCCCAATCTGACCTACCACCCCGAGCGGCTGACGATGGAAAAGGGCGCCGCTGCGTTCAGTCCACGCGACCGCATCGGGCAGTTGACGATGCGCAACCTCGACATCGCCGACACGCGCGACAAGCTCACTCTCTACTGCCAAACCGGCTTGCTGGGGGCTGACCCGGCAGGAGGCTGGCTGCGCCTGACCCCCGACACAGGCGATGCGACGCCGCCGCGTAACGGGGTGTAACAAGCGTTTGGCATTGCAAGGCCGCCTTGGGGAGGACGGCAAGGGCCCGCACAATTGCGCTCCAGCAACGGCTCCAGTTGGGAGTCGCCTCGTAGGAGCAAGCATTCATGTGGCTCGTTGCGCCGTTTGATGCCGAACTGATCGACCGTATCAACCGTGCCCAGGCGGGCGTGGCGCCTTCCCCCGCCTACCCGCTGACCTGCCCGCACGCCCGCGATGGCCGCCACGCCTTGGCTGGCGGCTACATAGGCGTGTTGGTGGCGCAGCGCCGGGGGTTGATCTGCCCCACATGCGGATATCAGCAGCGCTGGCTGACAGTATCGGTGTTGACCGCTGCCGAGCGCGCAGTTGACGAGCCCGCTGCGGCGCAGGCGCAGCGCATCGAGCGGCGGCGTCAAAGTGCGCTGGAGGACTTTCGCCGCCTGGTGCGCGCCGGGCAGCTGAGCGCGCAAACCATGGTCGAGACGCTGGAGGCGATGGCGGCACGCCCGCACGCGCGCTGCAGCGAAGCGCCCGCTCAGGAAGCCGCCCTGGCGCTGGCGGCTTGAGCGCCGCAGCGGCGCTTACCCCACGCACACCGGCTCCGGCTCCAACCGGATGCCGAAACGCTCATAGACGCTGGTTTGGATCAACCGCGCCAGCGTCATCACCTCTCCGCCTGAGCATGGATCCTGGGGCCCGCCGCGGTTGACCAGCACCAGCGCCTGCTTCTCATACACCCCCGCTCGGCCAACCGTCTTGCCGCGCCAGCCGCAGGCATCGATCAGCCAACCGGCGGCCAGCTTGACGCTGCCGTCGGGCATCGGGTAGTGAACCACGCGCGGGTCGCGACCGATGATGTCGGCGCACTGCTCGGCGGTGACCGTGGGGTTCTTGAAAAAGCTGCCGGCGTTGCCCAACACCGCCGGATCGGGCAGCTTGGCGCGGCGGATGGCGCACACCCACTCCAACACTTGCCACGGCGAGGGCTGCTGGATCCCGGTTTCGGCCACCTTGCGCTGCAAATCTTGGTAGGACAGCTCAGGACGCCAGCGCCGTGGTAGCCAGAAGCGCACGCGCGTGATCAACGCGCGCCCCCGCAAGCCCATGCCCCGCGCGCCGGGCCGATCGTGCTTAAAAACCGAATCGCGGTAGCCAAAGGCGCAATGCTCGTGGTGCAGCGTGAAGGTCTCGCCCGTCTCCAGATCGATCGCGTCCAGCGAGTGAAAGCGGTCTTGCAGCTCCACCCCGTAAGCGCCAATGTTTTGCACCGGCGCCGCCCCGACCGTGCCGGGGATCAGCGCCAGGTTCTCCAAGCCTGGCCAGCCCTGCTGCAGCGTCCAGACGACAAAATCGTGCCACCGCTCGCCAGCGCCCGCCTCCACCAGCCAGCCGCGCTCGTCCTCGCGCAGCAAGCGCCGTCCGGGGATTTCGACCTTCAAAACGGTGCGCTGCACATCGCCCGCCAGCACGATGTTGCTGCCGCCGCCAAGAATGAAGGTGTGCTGCCAGTCCCAGCCAGGCTGACGCAGCAGCGCCCGCACGTCATCCTCGCTGCGCACGCGCACCAGGCAACGCGCGCGCGCCGCGATCCCAAACGTGTTGAGCCGCTGCAGCGGCGCTTGGTATTCGACCTGCATGCTCGCGATTGTCGCAAAGCCTGGCAAGGCAAAGCCGGCGCGCCGTCAAGAGCGGGGGCGGCAACTCGCTCAACGTTCGGGCTGGCGCGCAGCCGGCTAACGCCGCCTGCGCCTGCGGCGTCAGCCAGGTCGTTGCGGAGGGCTGGACTTGGCTGCGCGGCTGCGCTCGCCAATGCGGCTTTCTTGTCCTGCCAGCAAGCGTTGGATGTTGCCGGCGTGCCGCCAGAGCAACAGCGCCACCATGGCCACCATCGCCGCCGCGATCGGCAACCGAGCCTCCCACCACAAGCCATCCAACCAACCGTAACCCAGCGGCGCCGCCAGCGCCGCCACGATGGCGGCCAGCGACGAATAGCGCAGCGTCAGCGCCACCGCCACCCAAGTGAACACCACCAGCAAGCCCAGCGGCGGCACCCATGCCAGCATCACCCCAGCTGCCGTGGCCACCCCTTTGCCGCCTCGAAAACGGAACCACACGGGAAACAAGTGCCCCAAAAATGCGGCCAACCCGACGCAGGCCAGCGCGCCGTCGGCAAGGCCCCAGTTCGATCCCCAGCGCGCGCTCGCCCACACCGGCGCCCAGCCTTTGAGTCCATCCAGCAGCAGCGTCAACAGCGCTGCCGCCTTGCTGCCGCTGCGCAGCACGTTGGTGGCCCCCGGGTTGCCACTGCCGTAAGTGCGTGGGTCGGCCAGGCCCATGACGCGGCTGACCAGCACGGCAAACGACAGCGAGCCCACCAAGTAAGCCAACAGCGCCGCCACCGCGGCAGCCACCCAAGGCGTCGATTCGGGCACGGGCAACTCCTCCTGCAGCGCGGATTGTGCCAGCGCCGCCTGCGCTGTGCGCGGACGGCCGCCGCGCACGGGGTCGGCGGGCGCTGTCGCCAGCATGACGGCCATCGTCCGTGAAAGGGCTGCCGCTCGGAATAATTGTCAAGTTATGGATGCTCTTGCGCGGACAAGCCGCAGCGCCTACGTCACCTTGCGCGGCGTGCGCCACCACCTGCGCTGGTGGGGCCGGCCCGACCCCGAACAGCCGCCGCTGTGGTTGCTGCACGGTTGGATGGACGTGTCGGCTTCGTGGCAATGGGTGGTGGAAGCGCTGGCGCCGCCGCGTTGGTGCATCGCGCCGGACTGGCGCGGGTTTGGCTTATCTCGGGCGGCTCACCTCCCGCCGGATCACTTTCCTCCGCCGTATGGCTTGGGCGACCATTACGTGCTGGCCGACTACCTTGGCGATCTTGACGCCCTGATCGCCCATGTCAACGCGCAGCTCGGTCGCGCGCCAGATGCACCGGTGGATCTGGTGGGTCACAGCATGGGCGGCAACATCGCCATGCTCTACGCTGGCGTGCGCCCGCAACGCGTGCGTCGGCTGGTCAATCTGGAGGGGTTTGGCCTGCCGGCCAGCGACCCGGCCCAGGCGCCGCGCCACCTGGCTCGCTGGCTGGATGATTTGGGACGATACGCACAAGGCGACATCCGGCTCAAAACCTACCGCGGGCTGGATGGGGTGGCCGCACGGCTGATGAAAACCAACCCGCGCTTGCCGCTTGAGCGCGCACGCTGGCTGGCAGCCCACTGGGCGCGTCCGCTCGACCCGGCCCAACCTGACGGCGAATGGGTCATCCTGGGCGACGCCGCCCACAAGGTGCGCAGCAGCCAGCCCTACCGACTCGACGAGGTGTTGGCGACGTGGGCTGCCATTGAGGCGCCGGTGCTGGTGGTCGAGGGCAGCGACGACAGCCTGGCGCAGTGGTTCCAGCGCGGCGAATATTCGCTGGCGCAGTATCATGAAAGGCTTTCGGTGGTGCGCCACTGTCGCATCGAGCGGGTGGACGATGCCGGCCACATGCTGCATCACGATCAGCCTGGCCAGGTGGCGGCACTGATTGCGTCGCACTTGGGTTGACGGGCTGCAACAGGTCACCCCTAGGATTCAACGCCGGCAGGCTGCAAGGCGCTTGCTCCGGCAAGGGAGGATTGACACTTGAACCCAGCGCCACGCGTCTGGCTGACCGACGCGCTGATGTTGTTGACCGCCGCCATCTGGGGCTCGACCTTCGTCGCCCAGCAGATGGGCATGGACAGCGTCGGGCCGTTTGCTTACACCGCCGCGCGCCTGACGCTGGGGCTGCTGCTGATTGCGCCGCTGTGGCGCTGGCGCGGCGGGCCGTTCGCCGCCATCCCCGTGCTGGATTCCACGGGGCTGTGGCGCGACGGCGCGCTGCTGGGCTTGGTGCTGTTTGTGGCCATCAACCTGCAGCAGGTGGGGCTGCTGGGCACGAGCGTATCCAACGCCGGCTTCATCACCGGGCTGTATGTGGTGCTGGTGCCGCTGCTGCTGGCGCTGTTCGGGCGGCGCGTCGGCCTGCCGGTGTGGCTGGCGGTGGCGCTGGCCACGGCCGGGCTGTATTTCCTCAGCGTCAAGCCCGACGCCACCATCGCCCCGGGCGACTGGCTACAGCTCGGCAGCGCAGCGGTGTGGGCGGTGCATGTGCTGTTGGTGGGCTGTTACGCGCGGCGTCACGATGCGCTGCGGCTGTCGCTGGTGCAGTACCTGGTGGCCGCGGCGCTGTCGTGGGCGGTGGCGCTGGCGCGCGCCGAACCGATGGGCCCGGCGGCGCTGTGGGCCGCAGCGGGCGCCATCGCCTGGGGCGGTATCCTCTCGATCGGCGTGGCCTACACGCTGCAGGTGATCGCGCAGCGCCACGCCCACCCGACGCACGCGGCCATCATCTACAGCAGCGAAGGGGTGTTCTCGGCGCTGGGCGGCTGGTGGGTGCTGGGCGAGGCGATCGGCTGGCGCGGCTGGGGCGGCGCGGCGCTGATCGTCGCCGGCATGCTGGTGGCGCAGCTCGGCCGGCGCGACTGACGGCGCGTGCCGCCCGCCCCCGAAGCGGCGCCTCCGTGCGAAAATCCGCGGTTTGTCATCGAACCGAGACTGGATCCGCACGGAACGCAGCCATGGAAGCCGAACGCTTGAACGCTCTTGCCCACCGCCTGCAGGACCTGACGCAGCGCGTCGCCGACTTGCGGAGGTTTCTTTGACTACGACGCCAAGGCGCTGAAGCTGTCGGAGGTCAACGCCGCGCTGGAGGATCCGGGCGTCTGGAACGACCCCAAGCGCGCGCAGGAGCTGGCCAAGGAGAAGAAGTCGCTCGAGGACGTGGTGCTGGTGCTGGACCGGCTGGCGCAGGAGCTGGCCGACAACGCCGAGCTGTTCGAGATGTCGCGCGCCGAGGGCGACGACGCGGGCCTGGAAACGATCGAGGCCGACGTGGCGCGCATCGCGCCCGAGGTCGAGAAGCTCGAATTCCGCCGCATGTTCAACAACCCGGCGGACCCCAACAACTGCTTCATCGACATCCAGGCCGGCGCCGGCGGCACCGAGGCGTGCGACTGGGCGCAGATGCTGCTGCGCCAGTACCTGCGCTACGCCGAGCGCAAGGGCTTCAAGGCCACGGTGGAGGACGAGCAGCCGGGTGAGACAGCGGGCATCAAAAGCGCCACCATCCGCGTGGAGGGCGACTACGCTTTTGGACTGCTGCGCACCGAAACCGGCGTGCACCGGCTGGTGCGCAAGTCGCCGTTTGATTCTTCCGGCGGGCGCCACACGTCGTTTGCCTCGGTGTTCGTCTATCCGGAAATCGACGACTCGATCGAGGTGGAGATCAACCCGGCCGATGTGCGCGTGGACACGTTTCGCGCCAGCGGCGCCGGCGGCCAGCACGTCAACAAGACCGACTCCGCGGTGCGCTTGACGCACATCCCCACCGGCATCGTCGTCACCGCGCAGGACAGCCGCAGCCAGCACTCCAACCGCGACCTGGCGTGGCAGCGCCTGCGCTCCAAGCTCTACGAGCTGGAAATGCGCAAGCGCATGGAAACCAAGCAGCAGTTGGAGGCCAGCAAGACCGACGTCGGCTGGGGCCACCAGATCCGCAGCTATGTGCTCGACCAAAGCCGCGTCAAGGACCTGCGCACCAACGTCGAAGTCTCCACGCCGCAGAAGGTGCTGGACGGCGACCTTGACGTGTTCATCGAAGCCTCGCTCAAGCAGGGCGTCTGAGCCCCTCCCCCATCAGGAACGCACCCATGACCGCCATGCGTGAAGGCACCCCCCGTATCGTGCGCCGCGAGGATTACGCGCCGCCGGCCTACTGGATCGACACCGTCGATCTCACCTTTGACCTTGACCCGGCCAAGACGCGCGTGCTCAACCGCATGCGCGTGCGCCGCAACCCCGACGTGCCGGCGCAGCCGCTGCGGCTGGACGGCGAGGAGCTGAACCTCGCGCGGGTGCTGGTCAACGGCCAGGGCGCCAGCTTCCGGATCGATGGCAGCCAGCTCGTGCTGGAGGCCCTGCCCGAAGGCCCCGAGCCGTTCGAGCTGGAAATCTTCACCACCTGCGCGCCGGAGAAGAACACCCAGCTGATGGGCCTCTACGTCAGCCAGGGCACCTTCTTCACGCAGTGCGAAGCCGAGGGCTTTCGCCGCATCACCTACTTCCTCGACCGGCCCGACGTCATGGCCACCTACACCGTGACGCTGCGCGCCGACAAGAAGCGCTATCCCGTGCTGCTGTCCAACGGCAACCTGGTCGAAAGCGGCGAGCTGGACGGCGGGCGTCACTACGCCAAATGGGTCGATCCGCACCGCAAGCCGTGCTACCTGTTCGCGCTGGTGGCCGGCGACCTGGTCTGCCGCAGCCAGCCGATCGTCAGCCGCCACGGCACCGAGCACTTGCTGCAGATTTACGTGCGCCCGGCGGACCTCGACAAGACCGAACACGCGATGCAGTCGCTGATGGCGGCCATCGCCTGGGACGAGACGCGCTTTGGCCTGCCGCTGGACCTGGAGCGCTTCATGGTGGTCGCCACGGGCGACTTCAACATGGGCGCGATGGAGAACAAGGGCCTCAACATCTTCAACACCAAGTACGTGCTGGCCAACCCGGCCACCGCCACCGACACCGACTACGCCAACATCGAGTCGGTGGTGGCGCACGAGTATTTCCACAACTGGACCGGCAACCGCGTGACCTGCCGCGACTGGTTCCAGCTGAGCCTCAAGGAAGGGCTGACGGTCTTCCGCGACCAGGAATTCAGCCAGGATATGGCCGGCAGCCCCTCGGCGCGCGC
This sequence comes from Tepidimonas alkaliphilus, assembly GCF_007556595.1. Classification (GTDB taxonomy): domain Bacteria; phylum Pseudomonadota; class Gammaproteobacteria; order Burkholderiales; family Burkholderiaceae_C; genus Tepidimonas; species Tepidimonas alkaliphila. The sequence continues at coordinate 104,695 of NZ_VJNB01000001.1, read as the reverse complement.
TGTCAAGCGCATCGAGGACGTGCGCGTGCTGCGCACCGTGCAGTTCCCGGAGGACGCCGGCCCGATGGCGCACCCGGTGCGCCCCGACCAGTACGCCGAGATCAACAACTTCTACACCGTCACGGTGTACGAGAAGGGCGCCGAGGTCGTGCGGATGATGCAGACCCTGGTCGGCCGCGACGGCTTCGCGCGGGGCCTGAAGCTCTACTTCGAGCGCCACGACGGGCAGGCCGTCACCTGCGACGACTTCGCGCAGGCGATGGCGGACGCCAACCCCGACAGCGAGCTGGCGCGCCGGCTGCCGCAGTTCAAGCGCTGGTATTCCCAGGCCGGCACGCCGCGCGTGCACGCCCGCGGGCACTACGACGCCGAGGCGCGCACCTACACGCTGACGCTGCGGCAGAGCTGCCCGCCGACGCCGGGCCAGCCGGTCAAGGAGCCGTTCGTCATTCCGGTGGCCATGGGCCTGCTGGACGCCCAGGGCCGCGCGCTGCCGCAGACCGAGCGGCTGGTGGTGCTGCACGAGCCGCAGACCACCCTCGTCTTCGAGGGGCTGGACGCCGCACCGGTGCCGTCGCTGCTGCGCGGTTTCAGCGCCCCGGTGATCCTGGAGCACGACCTGAGCGACGACGAGCTGCGCACGCTGCTGGCGCACGACACCGACCCCTTCAACCGTTGGGAGGCCGGCCAGCAGCTGGCGCTGCGGCGGGCGCTGGCGGCGGTGCGCGCCGACGGCCCGGTGCACGATCCGCTGGATGCGCCGTTCCTCGAGGCGATGCGCGCGGTGCTGCGCCACCCGACGCTGGATGCGGCGTTCAAGGAGCTGGTGCTGACGCTGCCGGCCGAGACCTACATCGCCGAGCAGCTCGACGCGGTCGATCCGCAGCGCATCCACGCGGTGCGCGAGGCGATGCGCCGCCAGCTCGCGCACGCGCTGCACGAGGACTGGATCTGGGCCTACGAACAGCACAAGGACAACGGCGCCTACCGGCCTGACCCGGTCAGCGCCGGCCGGCGGGCGCTGGCGGGCCTCGCGCTGCAGATGCTGTGTCTGGCCGCGCGCGACAACGGCAACCCGGTCTGGCCCGGCAAGACCTACCAGCGCTTCAAGGACGCCACCAACATGACCGACCGCTACGCGGCGCTCAGCGCCCTGGTCACGGCCGGGCACGAGCTGGCGGCGCGCGCGCTGGAGCAGTTCCACGCCCGCTTCCGCGACGAGGAGCTGGTGCTGGACAAGTGGTTCGCGCTGCAGGCCGGCGCGCCGGACCGCGGCGGCGACGCGCTGCCGCGCGTGCAGGCGCTGCTGCAGCACCCGGACTTCCACCTGCGCAACCCCAACCGCGCGCGCAGCCTGATCCACACTTACTGCCACGCCAACCCGGCAGGCTTCCACCGCGCCGACGGCGCCGGCTACGCCTTCTGGCGCGACCGCGTGCTGGAGCTCGACGCCTTCAACCCGCAGGTGGCCGCGCGCCTGGCGCGCGCGCTGGACCGCTGGAAGAAGCTCGCCGAGCCCTACCGCAGCGCCGCGCAGGCCGCGCTGCAGGCGGTGGCCGCGCACGAGCCGCTCAGCACCGACGTGCGCGAGGTCGTCACGCGCGCGCTGGCCGACTGACCCCCTGCCCTTTTCCGCCCGGAGTCGCCACCATGTCCGAGTCCCGCATCTCGCTGACCCGCTACCTGATCGAGCAGCAGCGCGTGCACGGCGTCATCACGCCACAGCTGCGGCTGCTGCTGGAGGTTGTCGCGCGCGCCTGCAAGCGCATCGCCATCGCCGTCGGCAAAGGGGCGCTGGGCGGCGTGCTCGGCTCGGCCGGCACCGAGAACGTCCAGGGCGAGGTGCAGAAGAAACTCGACGTCATCGCCAACGAGGTGCTGATCGAGGCCAACGAATGGGGCGGGCATCTGGCGGCCATGGCCTCCGAGGAGCTGGACGGCATCCACCCGATCCCCAACCGCTATCCCCAGGGCGAATACCTGCTGCTGTTCGACCCGCTGGATGGCTCCAGCAACATCGACTGCAACGTCAGCATCGGCACCATCTTCTCGGTGCTGAAGCGCCTGCACGACGATCCCGCCGTCATCGAGCCGGTCAGCGAGGCCGACTTCCTGCAGCCTGGGCGCCAGCAGGTCGCCGCCGGCTACTGCATCTACGGCCCGCAGACCACGCTGGTGCTCACCGTCGGCAACGGCGTGGCAATGTTCACGCTCGACCGCGAACAGGGCGCCTGGGTGTTGACGCAAGACCAGGTTCGTATCCCCGAGGACACGCGCGAGTTCGCCATCAACATGAGCAACTGGCGCCACTGGGCCGCGCCGGTGCGCCGCTACATCGAGGAGTGCCTGGCCGGCGCGGAGGGCCCGCGTGGCAAGGACTTCAACATGCGCTGGATCGCCTCGATGGTGGCCGACGTGCACCGCATCCTGACGCGCGGCGGCGTGTTCCTCTACCCGTGGGACAAGCGCGAGCCGAACAAGCCCGGCAAGCTGCGTCTCATGTACGAGGCCAACCCGATGGGCTGGATCGTCGAGCAGGCGGGCGGGGCCGCCACCGATGGGCGCCGGCGCATCCTCGACATCGAGCCGAAGGGCCTGCACGACCGCGTGGCCGTCATCCTCGGCTCCAAAAACGAGGTCGAGCGCGTGACGCGCTACCACCTCGAGGCCGACGGCCAGCCAGCCCCCGCAACAGCGGTATAATGGTGGTTTAAGCGATATCGTCCGCTCAAACCGGGCAAGTCGCCAAGCCGCAATAGCTCAGCTGGTAGAGCAACTGATTCGTAATCAGTAGGTCGGAGGTTCGAATCCTCTTTGCGGCACCAGGAAAATCAAGGCTTAAGCCCGCCTCGCGCGGGCTCTTTGCTAGCATCCAGGCCCATGTGGCCATGGCCAAGCGCGACCCCAACGTCACCGCTGCCCTCACCATCTATTGCCAGCCCGGCGCGCGCCAGACGCGGCTTGCGGGCCTGCACGGCGGTCTGCCCAAGATCCAGCTCGCCGCCCCGCCGGTGGACAGCGCGGCCAACGAGGCGCTCATCGCCTTCGTGGCTGAGCGATGTGGGGTGCCCCGCTCGTGCGTGCGCATCGTTCGTGGGCACACCAGCCGCACCAAACGACTGGCAATCGATGGACTGGACAACGCAGGCGCCCTGCAGGCAATGCAAGCGAGCTAATCGACCTTATCCTCGTCCCACGTTACCCTCGCAGACCGCAATCCCGGCCGACCTACGCCCCAAAAAGCTGGCCACCACCGCTCGTATCAGGCGCCGTCGAAGCCGCGCATCGGCCCGCCACGGCCGCTGACGGTAAAGAATGCGCGCTTGCTCCAGGCCGATAGCCATGCCGATGAGCGTTTCGGCATCACGCGCAGCGGCCGGCCAGCGGCGGCCCTGCGCGGCGGCATAGCGGCGCAACAAGGCCGCCACCGACTCCATCGTCTGATGCGGGCCAAGCCACCAGATGCGCTGCAAGTCGGCTTGCTGCTGGGGCAGCGCCACAATCGCCTGCAGGTAAGCGCGATAACCCGGCTGTCCCATCAACGCCAGCATCGAATCCAAAAACGCCTCCAACTTGGCGGCCAGCCCGGCGTCGTCCGTGGGGGTGCCTTCCAACATGCTCAACAGCGGCTGCGCCTCGCGCAGCACCAGCGCCTCTAGCAGAGCCTCGCGATGCGGCCAGCGGCGGTAGAGCGTGGCTTTGGAAACTCCGCTGGCCCGCGCCACCGCCTCCATGGTCAATGCCAGCGGGCCGCCGCGCAGCAACAGCTCGCGCCCGGCTTGCAGGATAAGCTCGTCCTTGCGCGCGTCCAGCGGGCGGCCAGGCTGGCCAATGCGCATGCCTGTTTGCGGTGGGGTCATGGCATTTACTATACGATAGCGTTTCATAATTAGTGCACTGCACACCGCTTAGGAGGAACACCACCGTGAAGGTTATGGCCTTGCGGCGCGCCAGCTTGAGCGTAGTTGGCCTTATCGTGATGGGATTGACAGCGGGTTGCCAGCGGATCGAAACGCCGCGCGCCGAGACGCCGACGCCGGTGGTGGCCACCGCGGCGGTGGAGCCGTTGACGGCTTCGGGGCTGGGCCTGTCCGGCACGGTGCGCGCGCGGGTGGAGGCGCCGCTGGCGTTCCAGGTCGGCGGGCGCATCGCCGCGCGGCGCGTGGACGCGGGCCAGAGCGTGCAGGCCGGGCAGGTGCTGTTCGAGCTGGACCCGTCGGATCTGGAGCAGGCCGTACGCGCCGCCGAGGCCGACGTGGCCGCCGCCGAAGCGGCGCTGCGCACCGCACAGGCGGATCTGGAGCGGGTGCGCACGCTCGCGACGCAGGGCTTCGTCAGCGCCCAGGCCACCGACCGCGCGCAGCTGGCCGCGCGCGAGGCCGCCAGCCGCCGCGACGCCGCGCAGGCGCGGCTCGCCCAGGTGCGCAACGGCCGCGCCTACGCACAGCTGCGCGCGCCGGCGGCCGGCGTCGTCACCGAGGTCACCGGTCAGCCGGGCCAGGTGGTGGCGGCGGGCCAGCCGGTGGCGACGCTCGCGCAGGCCGGCGCACGCGAGGTGGAGGTGTTCTTCCCCGAGACCGTCACCCCGCCCGCGACCGGTCAGGCGCGGCTGCCGGACGGGCGCACGGTGGCGCTCGCCCTGCGCGAGGCCGCCCCGATGGTGGATACGCTGGCGCGCACGCGCCGCGCGCGCTACCGCGCCGACGGCCTGCCGGCGGAGCTGCCGCTGGGCAGCGTCGTCAGCACGCAGTTCGCGCTGCCGGGCCAGCCGACCGCCCCATTGGACGCGGGTGCCAGCCCGGTCGGCACCTGGCGCGTGCCGGTGGGCGCGCTGGATGAACGCGCCGAAGGGCCGCGCGTCTGGCGCGTGCGCGACGGCAAGCTGGAGACGGTGCCGGTGCGCGTGTTGCGCGTCGATAACCGGCACGCCGTCGTGGCCGCGCCGCTGCAGGCCGGCGAGCGCGTGGTGGCGCTGGGCACGCACCTGCTGCAGCAGGGCATGACGGTGCAGGAGCGCGCGCGATGAGCTTTCCGAACCTGTCGGCGCTGGCGGTGCGCGAGCGCGCCGTCACGCTCTTCTTCCTGATCCTGTCGGTGCTGGGCGGCATCTACGCCTTTGCGACACTGGGTCGTGCGGAGGATCCGGCCTTCACCGTGCGCGTGATGCAGGTCAATGTGGCCTGGCCCGGCGCCACGCCGCAGCAGCTGCAGGAGCAGGTGGTGGACCGGCTGGAGAAAAAAATCCAGGAGGTTGAATTCCTCTACCGCATCGAGACCACGATCCGCCCCGGGCAGGCCACGCTGCAGGTGGAGTTCCACGACTACACACCGCAGGCGCGCGTGCCGGAACTGTTCTACCAGGTGCGCAAGCGCATGTGGGATGCGCAGCGCGAGATGCCCGCGGGCGTCATCGGCCCGGTGGCCAACGACGACTTCGCCGACGTCTATTTCAGCCTGCTGGCGCTGACCGCGCCCAAGCTGCCGCACGATGAGCTGGTGCGCGAGGCCGAGCGGCTGCGCGACCAGATCCAGCGCATCGACGGCGTGCACAAGGCGCTGCTGCTGGGCGAGCGCACGCAGCGCATGGATGTGGAATTCGACAACGCGCGGCTGGTCAACCTGGGCCTGTCGCCGCAGGCCATCTTCGAGGCCATCGACGCCAGCAACCGCCTGGTGCCCACCGGCCGGCTGGAAACCGACGGCCCGCGCCTGCACATCCGGCTCGACGCCGACCTCTCCGACCCCGAGGCGCTGGCGCGGCTGCCGATCCGTGCCGGCGGCAAGGTGATCCGGCTGGGCGACATCGCCACCATCCGCCGCGGCTACGAAGATCCGCCCAGCTACCTGGTGCGCGCGCGCGGGCAGGACGCGGTGCTGATCGGCGTCGTGATGAACAAAGGGGAAAACGGCCTGCAGCTCGGCGAGCGCCTGCATGCTTACCTGGAGCGCGAGAAGGCCGAGCTGCCGCTCGGGCTGGAGCTGACGCAGCTGACCAACCAGGCCGACGCCATCGCCAAGGCCGTCAATCTGTTCCAGATCAAGTTTCTGGTTGCGGTGGCGGTGGTGATGGGCGTGAGCATGCTGGCCATCGGGCTGCGGGCGGGCCTGATCGTCGGCATCGCGGTGCCGGTGACGCTGGGCCTGAGCTTCGTGGTCTTCAAGGCCATGGGCATCAACCTGGACCGCATCACGCTGGGGGCGCTGATCATCTCGCTGGGCCTGCTGGTGGACGACGCCATCATCGCCGTGGAGATGATGCTGGTGAAGATGGAAGAAGGCTGGGACCGGGTGCGCGCCGCCGCTCATGCCTGGAACGTGACGGCCGCGCCGATGCTGTTCGGCACCCTCGTCACGGTGGCGGGCTTTCTGCCGATCGGCTTTGCGCGCTCGGGCGTGGGCGAATACGCCGGCAACATCTTCTGGGTGCTGGCGATCAGCCTGCTGGTGTCGTGGCTGGTGGCGGTGACGTTCACCCCTTACCTGGGCGTGAAGATGCTGCGCGACGTGCCGCCCGAGGCGCGCCACGGCCACGACCAGCTCTACCAGACCCCGGCCTACCGCCGGCTGCGGGCCGTCGTGGCCTGGTGCGTGACGCAGCGCAAGACGGTGGTGGCCGCCACCGTGGCGCTGCTGGCGCTGGCGGGGCTCGCCATGGCCAAGGTGGTGCCCAAGCAGTTCTTCCCCAGCAGCGACCGCCCGGAGGTGCTGGTCAGCGTCTATCTGCCGCAGGGCACGAGCATCCGCGTCACCGACCAGACCGTGCGCCGGCTGGAGGCGATCCTGGCGCCGATGCCGGAGGTCAAGACGCTGTCAGCCTACGTCGGGGCAGGCGCGCCGCGATTTTTCATCTCCGCCAACCCGGAGCCGCCCAACCCGGCGTTTGGCAAGCTGATCGTCGTCGCGCACGACGAGGCGAGCCGCGACCGCATCATCGCCACGCTCGAAGACCACATCCAGCGCGGCGAATTTGCCGAGGCGCGCGTGCGCGTGGCGCGGCTGCTGTATGGCCCGCCGGTGGCCTGGCCGGTGCAGTTCCGCGTCTTCGGGCCCGATCCGGTGGAGCTGCGCCGCGTCGCGCACCGCGTGCGCGAGGTGATGGCGGCCAACCCGCACGTGGTCGATGCGCACCTGGAATGGGACGAGCGCGTGCCGGTGCTGGCGCTGCGCGCCGACGCCGACCGGCTGCGGCTGCTGGGCCTCACGCCGCAGGACGTGGCGCAGCAGCTGCAGACGTTGCTCGACGGCGTGCCGGTGACGCAGCTGCGCATCGGCAACCGCACGGTGGAGCTGATGGCGCGCGGTGCGGTGCTTGGCGCGCGGCCCAGCGCCGAGACGGTCGGGTCGCTCGAGCTGCTCAACCGCGACGGGCGCAAGGTGCCACTGGCGCAACTCGGCCAGCTGGAGGTGCGCTACGAGGAGCCGGTCATCAAGCGCTACAACCGCGAGCCGTTCGTGGCCGTGCAGGCCGAGGTGCGTGGCGCGCAGCCCAACGACGTCACCGCCGCCGTCTGGAAGGCGCTGGAGCCGCTGCGCGCCGAACTGCCGCCCGGCTACCGCGTGGCCATCGGCGGCTCGGTGGAACAGTCCGAGAAGGCCAACCTCTCGATCCAGAAGCTGCAGCCGCTGATGGTGGCGGCGATGCTGATCTTCATCATGCTGCAGATGCGCTCGTTTGCCGGCACCTTCATGGTCGTGGCCACCGCGCCGCTGGGGCTGATCGGCGCGGTGCTGGCGCTGCTGGTGTTCTGGCAGCCGTTCGGCTTCGTGGCGCTGCTGGGGCTGACGGGCCTGGCCGGCATCCTGATGCGCAACACGCTGATCCTCACGCAGCAGGTGGCCGACAACTTCAAAGCTGGCCTGAGCGCCTTCGACGCCGTGGTCGAAGCGGCGGTGCAGCGCGCCCGTCCGGTGGTGCTGACGGCGCTGGCGGCGGTGCTGGCCTTCGTACCGCTGACGCACGACAGCTTCTGGGGGCCGCTGGCCTACGTGCTGATCGGCGGCGTGGCCGTCGGCACGGCGATCACGCTGCTGTTCGTGCCGGCGCTGTACGCGCTGTGGTTCCGCATCCGGCCGGCGGCGGCCTGAGGCCGGCCGCCGCGTGACCGCTGCCGGGTTGAGCGACCCCGCCGACCGAGCCGACGGCCGTGACGGCCGGGCCCCTCGGCCGCGTCAGTCCGCCTCACACGGCAGGCCGAGCCGGCGCGCGATCTCGCCGACGAGCTGGCGCGCCAGCGTGATCTTCGGCGCCGGCGGCAGCTCCACCGCCTCGCGCTCGTCCACCAGCAGCAGGGCGTTGTCGTCGCGGCCAAAGGTGGCCGGGCCGATGTTGCCCACCAGCAGCGGCACGCCCTTGCGCGCGCGCTTGGCCTGCGCGTGCGCGAGCAGATCGTGGCTTTCGGCGGCAAAGCCGACGCAGTAGAGCTCGCCGCGGCGCGCGCGCGGCAGCGCCGCCACGGTGGCCAGGATGTCCGGGTTCTCGACGAAGGCCAGCGTCGGCGCCGCGCCGCTGCCGTCTTTTTTCAGCTTGCGCTCGGCGGCCTGCGCCGGCCGCCAGTCGGCCACGGCGGCGGCGGCGATGAAGACGTCGGCGGCCTCGACCTCGGCCAGCACGGCCTCCAGCATCTGCTGCGCGGTCTGCACGTCCACGCGGCGCACGCCGCGCGGGGCGCGCAGGTGCACCGGGCCGGTCACCAGCGTCACCTCGGCGCCGGCCTCGCGCGCCGCGCGCGCCAGCGCAAAGCCCATTTTGCCGCTGCTGCGGTTGGTGAGGCCGCGCACCGGGTCGATCGGCTCGAACGTCGGCCCCGCCGTCACCAGCACGCGCCGGCCGCGCAGCAGCTTCGGCTGCAGGTGGGCGATCAGCTCCTCGACAATCTCCTCGGGCTCCAGCATGCGGCCATCGCCGACCTCGCCGCACGCCTGCTCACCCTGCCCCACGCCCAGCACCACCGCGCCGTCGGCCGCGGCCTGCGCGACGTTGCGCTGCGTGGCCGGGTGCGCCCACATCTCGCGGTTCATCGCCGGGGCCAGCAGCAGCGGCACACGCTCGGCGGGACGCGCCAGGCACAGCAGCGCCAGCAGCTCGCCGGCGCGGCCCTGCGCCAGCTGCGCCAAAAAGTCGGCGCTCGCCGGCGCCACCACGATCGCGTCGGCCCAGCGACCCAGGTTGATGTGCGCCATCGCGTTGGGCTCGCGCGCGTCCCACTGGCTCAAGACGACCAGGTGGCCGGTAAGGGCCTGCATCGTCAGCGGCGTGATGAACTGCGCCGCCGCCTCGGTCATCACCACGCGCACCTGGGCGCCGGCCTGCACCAGCTGGCGCGCGAGCTCCGCCGCCTTGTAGCAGGCGATGCCGCCGGTCAATCCCAGGACGATGCGCTTGTCGTGCAGCTCCTTCATGCGGCTGCACTATAGCGCGCGGCGAGCCAGAGGCGGCTTTTATAATCGGTTTTTCACCGACGGGCCGAGGCGCGGCCCGCCCCTCGTCATGACCAAATACGTGTTTGTCACTGGCGGCGTGGTGTCATCCCTGGGCAAGGGGATCGCCTCGGCGTCGCTGGCCGCGCTGTTGGAGTCGCGCGGCCTGAAGGTCACGCTGATCAAGCTCGACCCCTACCTCAACGTCGATCCGGGCACGATGAGCCCGTTCCAGCACGGTGAGGTGTTTGTCACCGACGACGGCGCCGAAACCGACCTGGATCTGGGCCACTACGAGCGCTTCATCACCACGCGGATGAAGCGCACCAACAACTTCACCACCGGGCAGATCTACAAGTCGGTGCTGGAAAAGGAGCGCCGCGGCGACTACCTCGGCAAGACGGTGCAGGTGATTCCGCACGTCACCAACGAGATCCAGACCTTCATCCAGCGCGGTGCCGAGGGCGTGGACGTGGCGATCGCCGAAATCGGCGGCACGGTCGGCGACATCGAGTCGCTGCCGTTCCTGGAGGCGGCGCGGCAGATGAGCCTGCGCCTGGGGCCGAACAACTCGGCCTTCGTGCACCTGACCTACGTGCCGTGGATCGCCGCCGCCGGCGAGCTCAAGACCAAGCCGACCCAGCACACGGTGCAAAAGCTGCGCGAGATCGGCATCCAGCCCGACGCGCTGCTGTGCCGCGCCGACCGCGTCATCCCCGACGAGGAACGCGAGAAGATCAGCCTGTTCACCAACGTGCCGCTGTGGGGGGTCATCTCGCTGCCGGATGTGGACACCATCTACAAAGTGCCGCGCGTGCTGCACGAGCAAGGGCTCGACGGCCTGATCTGCGACAAGCTGCGCCTGCACACCCCGCCGGCCAACCTCAAGCGCTGGGACGACCTGGTCTATGAGGTCGAGCACCCGCAAGGCGAAGTGCGCATCGCCATGGTTGGCAAATATGTCGATCTGTCCGACAGCTACAAGTCGCTCAACGAGGCGCTGCGCCACGCGGGCCTGAAAAACCACGTGCGGGTGGCGATCAGCTACATCGACTCCGAGACGCTGGAAAGCGGCGACGTCGGCCAGCGCCTGGGCGGCTTCGACGCCATCCTCGTGCCCGGCGGCTTCGGCAAACGCGGCGTGGAAGGCAAGATCCGCGCCGCCCAGTTCGCGCGCGAGCACAAGGTGCCGTACCTGGGCATTTGCCTGGGCATGCAGGTGGCCACGATCGAGTTCGCGCGCCACGTCGCGGGGCTCGCGGGCGCCAACTCCACCGAGTTCGACCCGCACACGCCGCACCCGGTCATCGCCCTGATCGACGAGTGGCTTGATGCCAGCGGCACGCTGCAGAAGCGCAGCGAGGGCGGCGACCTCGGCGGCACGATGCGGCTGGGGGCGCAAAGCGCCGACGTGCTCCCCGGGACGCTCGCTTACCAGATCTACGGCCCGGTGGTCACCGAGCGCCACCGCCACCGCTACGAGGCCAACACGCAGTATCTCGATCGGCTGCGCCAGGCGGGGCTGGTGATTTCGGCGCTGACGCAACGCGAGCAGCTCACCGAAATCATCGAGCTGCCGCAGGACGTGCACCCGTGGTACATGGGTGTGCAGTTCCACCCGGAGTTCAAGTCCACCCCGTGGGACGGCCACCCGCTGTTCAACGCCTACATCGCCGCGGCGCTGCAGCACCAGCGCCAGCGGCAGGAGGCCGGCGCATGAAGCTGTGCGGCTTCGAGGTCGGGCTCGACCGACCGTTCTTTCTCATCGCCGGCCCGTGCGTGGTCGAAAGCGAGCAGCTGCAGATGGACGTGGCCGGCCAGCTCAAGGAGATCACGGCGCAGCTCGGCATCCCGTTCATCTTCAAGAGCAGCTACGATAAGGCCAACCGCTCCAGCGGCGCGTCGTACCGCGGCCCCGGGATGGAGCGCGGGCTGGAGATCCTGGCCAAAGTGAAGCGCGAGATTGGCGTGCCGGTGCTGACCGACGTGCACACCGAGGCCGAGGTGCCGGCCGTGGCGGCGGTGGTGGACGTGCTGCAGACGCCGGCCTTCCTGTGCCGCCAGACCGACTTCATCCGCGCCGTGGCGCAGTCCGGCAAGCCGGTCAACATCAAGAAGGGCCAGTTCCTCGCGCCGCACGACATGAAAAACGTCATCGACAAGGCCCGCGCCGCCGCGCGCGAAAAGGGCCTGCCGGAGGACAACTTCCTCGCCTGCGAGCGCGGCTACAGCTTCGGCTACCACAACCTGGTGTCGGACATGAGGAGCCTGGTCATCATGCGCGCAAGCGGCGCGCCGGTGGTGTTCGACGCCACCCACAGCGTGCAGCTGCCCGGCGGCCAGGGCACGAGCAGCGGGGGCCAGCGCGAGTTCGTGCCGCCGCTGGCGCGCGCCGCGGTGGCGGTCGGCATCGCCGGGCTGTTCATGGAGACGCACCCCGACCCGGCGCGGGCGCTGTCGGACGGCCCCAACGCCGTGCCGCTGAAGTTCATGCGGCCGCTGCTGGAGTCGCTGCGCGAGCTGGACGCCGTCGTCAAGCGCCAGCCGCTGCTGGAAGCGGAGTTCGCCGCCGCATGACGCCGCCGCAGGCCCACCCGCTCGACGAGGCGCTGCGCACGGCGCTGCGCGACGCGCTGCCGGAGGCGACGCTGGCCTGGCTGCACGGCAGTGCGACGCGCGACGCGCTGCGCCCCGACAGCGACTTGGACGTCGCGGTGTGGCTGGCCCAGCCGCTGCCCGCCGAACGCTGGCTGCAGGCCGCCGCGCGGCTCGGCGAGCGGCTCGGGCGCGAGGTGGACCTGCTGGATCTGGCGCGCGCGCCGACCGTGACGCAGTTCATCGTCCTCTCGAGCGGGCGGCTGCTGCTGGCGCAGGATGAGCGCGACGCCTGGCGCCTGTGGGCGCGCGTGCTGCGCGACTGGCAGGATCTGCAGCCGGCCCGCCGCGCCGCGCTGCGCCGGCTTGCCACCGAGCTGCAGGAGGCCGCCGCGTGACGCCGACGCTGCGCGAGGTGCTGGCCCAGAAGGCCCAGCGGCTGCAGCGCGCCGTGCAGCGGGCGCGCGCCGAGCGCGCCGCCACCGACGACTTCGCGCACGACTTCACGCACCAGGATGCGGCGCTGCTCAACGTCCAGCGCGCCTGCGAGCAGGCCATCGACATGGCCAACCTGATCGTGGCCGAGGCGCGGCTGGGCGCGCCCGAAGGCGCGCGCGCCGCGTTCCAGGCGCTGGCCCGCCATGGCTGGATCGACGCCGCGCTGGCGGCGGAGCTGGGCCGCATGGTGGCGTTTCGCAACGTGCTGGTGCACGAATACCAGGATCTCGACCCCGAGATTGCGCGCGCGGTCATCGACCGCGAACTGGACACCCTGCTGCGCTTTGCCGGCCTGGTGCTGCAGCGCGCCCTCGACACCCCCACCGAACCATCATGAGCGCCTACATCATCGCCGACGTTGACGTCACCGATCCGCAACAGTACGAGGAATACAAGCGCTGGTCCAGCGCCGCCATGCAGGCGCACGGCGCCGAGGTGCTGGTGCGCGGCGGCGCGGTCACCGTGCTGGAAGGCAGCTGGCAGCCCAGCCGCATCGTCGTGCTGCGCTTCCCGTCGGTGGAGGCGGCGCGCGCGTTTTACGACTCGCCCGAATACCGCCGCGCGCGCGAGGCGCGCGCCGGGGCTGCCGTCATGCGCATGATCGCCGTCGAGGGTGCGGCCTGAGGGCCCGCCTCCCGGCCCTTTGATGGATCCGTTTCCCACCATCCCACGCAACGAAGGAACCCACATATGAGCGCCATCGTCGATATCGTCGGACGCGAAATCCTGGACAGCCGCGGCAACCCCACCGTCGAGTGCGACGTCCTGCTGGAGTCGGGCGTGATGGGCCGTGCGGCCGTGCCGTCCGGCGCCTCCACCGGCAGCCGCGAGGCCATCGAGCTGCGCGACGGCGACCCCAGCCGCTACCTCGGCAAGGGGGTGCTGAAGGCCGTCGAGCACATCAACACCGAGATCAGCGAAGCGGTGCTGGGGCTTGACGCGAGCGAGCAGGCGTTCCTCGACAAGACGCTGATCGAGCTGGACGGCACCGAGAACAAGAGCCGCCTCGGCGCCAACGCCATGCTGGCGGTCAGCCTGGCGGTGGCGCGCGCCGCCGCCGAGGAATCCGGTCTGCCGCTGTACCGCTACTTTGGCGGCAGCGCCGCCACCACGCTGCCGGTGCCGATGATGAACGTCATCAACGGCGGCGCGCACGCCAACAACAACCTCGACCTGCAGGAGTTCATGATCCTGCCGGTGGGCGCGCCCTCCTTCCGCGAGGCGATCCGCTGGGGCGCCGAGGTGTTCCATGCGCTCAAAAAAATCATCCACGACCGCGGCATGAGCACCGCGGTCGGCGACGAAGGGGGCTTTGCGCCCAGCGTGGCCAACCACGAGGCCGCCATCCAGCTGATCCTGGAAGCGATCGAGAAGGCCGGCTACACCCCCGGCACGCAGGTGGCGCTGGGGCTGGACTGCGCCTCCAGCGAATTCTTCCGCGACGGCCGCTACCACCTGGAGGGTGAGGGGCTGGCGCTCAGCGCTGCCGAATGGACCGACATGCTGGCCACCTGGTGCGACAAATACCCGATCGTCAGCATCGAGGACGGCATGGCCGAGGGCGACTGGGACGGCTGGGCGCTGCTGACGCAGCGGCTGGGCAAGCAGGTGCAGCTGGTCGGCGACGACCTGTTCGTCACCAACACCAAGATCCTGAAGGAAGGCATCGCCAAGGGCATCGCCAACTCCATCCTCATCAAGATCAACCAGATCGGCACGCTGACCGAGACGTTTGCGGCCATCGAGATGGCCAAGCGCGCCGGCTACACCGCCGTCATCAGCCACCGCTCCGGCGAGACCGAGGACAGCACCATCGCCGACATCGCGGTCGGCGCCAACGCCGGTCAAATCAAGACCGGCTCGATGAGCCGCAGCGACCGCATGGCCAAGTACAACCAGCTGCTGCGCATCGAGGAGGACCTGGGCGACGTGGCGGTCTACCTGGGCCGGGACGCGTTCTACAACCTGCGCTGACCGCAACCGGACGACCCCGATGCGCCCGGCGCGCTGGGTGACGCTGCTGCTGCTGGCGCTGCTCGCGCTGGTGCAGGGGCACATCTGGTTCGGCCGGGCCAGCGTGGCGGAAGTGCGCGCGCTGCGGCGCGAGCTGGCGGAGCTGGAGCTGGCCAACGAGCAGGCGCGCCAGCGCAACGAGCGGCTCGCCGCCGAGGTGCGCGACCTGCGCGAGGGGCTGGAGACGGTGGAGGAGATCGCGCGCCAGGAGCTGGGGCTGGTCAAGCCCGACGAGATCTTCGTGCAGATCCAGCGCCCAGCCGCCGTCGGCGCGCGTCCGTGAGCGGGCCGCCCTACTGCAGCTGGTCGCTGCCGGGGGAGTGCTGCGCCGGCTCCAGGAACAGCCGCGCCGCATCCACCGGATCGAAGCGGTAGCGCTGGCCGCAGAACTCGCACGCTACGTCCACCTCGCCCTGCTCCGCCAGGATCGCCTCCACCTCCGACACGCCCAGCCCGCGCAGCATCGCCGCCACGCGCTCGCGCGAACAGGTGCAGGCGAAATGTGGCTGGCTCGCCTGCCCCTGCGGCGCCAGGCGCAGCAGCCGTTCCTGCCAGAACAGACGGTGCAGGATGGTGTCGCCGTCCAGCGTCAGCAGCTCCTCCGGCTTGAGGCTGCCGGCCAGCAGCGCCAGGCGGCGGAAGTCCTCGTTGGCGTCCAGCGCGTCGCCCTCGGCGGTCACCGCCGCGGTGCCGGCGAGGTTGCCCTCGCCGGTGGTCGGCATGCGCTGGATCAGCAGCCCGGCGGCGGTGCGCTCATCGGCCGCCAGCACCAGCCGGGTGTCGAGCTGCTCGCTCTGGCGCATGTAGTGCTCCAGCATGTCCGCCAGGCGCGGCAGCTTGCGGCCGGACGCATCCACCAGCGGCACGATGCCCTGGTACGGCTTGAGGTTCGGCGACGCCTGGCGCGGGTCCAGCGTGATCGCGCAGCGGCCCTGCCCCAGCACGTTGACCATGTCCGCCAGCGGCGCCTGCGGCGCCACCTCGCCGATCACGGTGGCCGTGGCGCGGAAGGCCAGATCCGGCTGCACCTCCGCCACCGCCACCTTGACCGGCCCGTCGCCCAGGATCTGCAGCACCAGCGTGCCGGCGAACTTGACGTGCGTGTGCAGCAGCACCGCGGCGGCGGTCATCTCGCCCAGCAGCGCCGCGACCGCCGGCGGGTAGCCGCCGCAGGCCGCGCGGCGCTGCAGCAGCGCCTGCCAGTCGCCGGTCAGCCGCACCAGCGCGCCGCGCACCGGCACGCCGTCGAACAGGAAGCGCTGCAATTCCGACACGCGCGCCGCCCCTGCCGTCAGGCGTCCAGCCGGCGCAGGCCGGCGCGGAAGCGGCGCGCACTGTCGATGTAGTGCCGGGCGCTCAAGCGCAGCGCCTCGATCTCCTCGGGGCTCAGGCTGCGCACGACCTTGGCCGGGCTGCCGAGGATCAGCACGCCGTCCGGAAACGCCTTGCCCTCGGTGACGAGCGCACCCGCCCCCACCAGACAGTGGCGGCCGATGCGCGCGCCGTTGAGCACGATGGCGCCGATGCCGATCAGCGACTCGTCGCCGATCGTGCAGCCGTGCAGCATCACCATGTGCCCGATCGTGACGCGCGCGCCGATCGTCAGCGGCACGCCGACGTCGGTGTGCAGCACGCTGCCGTCCTGCACGTTGCTGCCCTCGCCGATCGTGATCGGGTCGTTGTCGCCGCGCAGCACGGCGCCGTCCCAGACGCTGACGTCGGCCCCGAGCGCCACGCGCCCGATCACGCGGGCGCTGTCGGCCACCCAGGCGGTGGGGTGCAGGTCGGGACGCAGGTCGTCGAGCTGGTAAATCGCCATCCTTAGAATTCTATCGATGCCCGCTGCGCCGTCCACCGTTTCCGCCACCGCCCGCGACATGCGCGCCGAGGCGCTGCACTGGCTTACGGAACCGGATCCGTCCGCCAAGGTGGCCGGGGTGCGCGCGGCCTGGCTCGCGTGGTCGGCGGCGGGCTGGCCGCAGTCGGGCTGGCTCGACCTGCACGCCATGCTCACACCCCCGCCGGATCGCCCGCTGCCGGGCCGCCCGTCGCGCCCGCGGCTGGTCGACCCGGCTGAGGTACCGGCGCGTTCCCCGTTCACGCCGGAGGGGCACGCGGCGCTGGCGCACGCCATCGCCCACATCGAGTTCAACGCCATCAACCTGGCGCTGGATGCGGTGTGGCGCTTCGACGGCCTGCCGCCCGACTTCTACCGCGACTGGTGGCGCGTAGCCGCGGAGGAGGCCGAGCACTTCGACCTGCTGCGCCAGCACCTGGCCACGCTGCCGCGGCCCGACGGCGGCCGCGGCTGGGCCTACGGCGACTTCGACGCCCACGACGGCCTGTGGACGATGTGCGCGCGCACCGCCGGCGACGTGGTGGCGCGCATGGCGCTGGTGCCGCGCACGCTGGAGGCGCGCGGGCTGGACGCCACGCCGCCGATCCAGGCCAAGCTGCGCCAGGCCGGCACGCCGCAGGCGCTGGCGCTGGCGGCGATCCTCGACGTCATCCTGCGCGACGAGGTTGGCCACGTGGCGATCGGCAACCGCTGGTACGGCTGGCTGTGCGCGCAGCGCGGGCTGGAGCCGCTGCCGCACTTCCGCCACTTGATGCGACAGTACCGCGCCCCGCGGCCGCGTCCGCCGCTCAACACGGAGGCGCGCCAGCGCGCGGGTTTTAGCGCCGCCGAGCTGGCGTGGCTGCAGCAAGCCCCCTGAAACGTCCGCCGCCACCTCGCTCGACCCTCGCTCGCTTCGCCCCCCCCTTCCACCCACCGCCCCATGGATATCGCCACTTGGAACGTGAATTCGCTCGCGGTGCGCCTGCCGCAGCTGCTGGACTGGCTGGCCGAGCGCGCCCCCGCCGTGGTGGCGCTGCAGGAACTCAAGCTGCCGCATGACAAGTTCCCGCACGAGGCGCTGGCGCAGGCCGGCTACCACGCCGCCTGGCTGGGCCAGAAGACCTACAACGGCGTGGCGTTGCTGGTGCGCGCGCCCGGCACGTTGACCGACGTGCAGCGCAACCTGCCGGGCCTGGACGACGAGCAGGCGCGCCTGATCGCCGCCACCGTGCAGCCCGCTGGCGCCGACGCACCGCTGCGCGTGGTTGGCGTCTACGTGCCCAACGGGCAGGCGCCCGGCAGCGACAAATTTGCCTACAAGATGCGCTGGCTGCAGGCGCTGCGCGGCTGGCTGGCCGGCGAGCTGGCGCGCCATCCGCGCCTCGTGCTCTTGGGCGACTTCAACATCACCTTCGACGACCGCGACGTCTGGGATCCGGAAGGGCTGCGCGGCGCCATCCACTGCACCGACGAGGAGCGCGCCCACCTGCAGGCGTTGCTGCAGCTGGGCCTGCACGACGCGCTGCGGCTGTTCGACCCGCCGCCCGGCACCTACACTTGGTGGGACTACCGGCAGCTCGCGTTCGTCAAGAACCGCGGCCTGCGCATCGACCACATCCTCGTCAGCGAGGCGCTGCGCCCGCTGGTGCGCGCCTGCACGATCGAGCGCGCGCTGCGCAAGCGAGCGCAGCCGAGCGACCACGCGCCGGTGGTGCTGACGCTCGACGGCTAACCGCGCGCCCGCCCCGGCGCGCCGGGGCGACGGCGGCGGCCTCACTCCATGCCGCGACTCAACCCATCCCCAGCTCCTGCAGCTTGCGCGTGATGGTGTTGCGCCCGATGCCGAGGCGCTGCGCGGCCTCGATGCGGCGGCCGTGCGTGGTCTGCAGGGCGGCGTCGATCAGGCAGCGTTCGAAGCGCTGCGTCAGCGTATCCCAGACGTCGCGCCGTCCCTCGGCCAGCAGCCGCTGCGCCTCGGCGCGCAGGCCCTCCTCCCAGCCGGGTGCCGGGGCGGCCGCAGCGGCCACCGCCGCGGCGGCCGCGGGCTGCGGCCACGACCCGCCGGGCGCGGCAGCGGGCGCCGGCTGGGCGGCCGCCAGCCCCTGCAGCACCTCCGGCGGCAGGTCCTTGACCTCCACCACCTGGGCCGGGGCCATCACCGTCAGCCAGTGGCAGAGGTTTTCCAGCTGGCGCACGTTGCCGGGAAAGTCAAACGCCTGCAGCGCCGCCAGCGCCGCATCCGACAGCCGCTTGGGCTCCACCGCCAGCTGGCGGGCGCTTTGCTGCAGGAAGAAGCGCGCCAGCAGCGGGATGTCCTCGCGCCGCTCGCGCAGCGGCGGCAGGCGCAGCCGGATGACGTTGAGGCGGTGGTACAGGTCCTCGCGGAACACGCCCTCGCGCACGCGCTGCTCCAGGTTCTGGTGCGTGGCGGCGATGACGCGCACATTGGCCTTCAGCGGCGCGTGGCCGCCGACGCGGTAGTAGTGCCCGTCCGACAGCACGCGCAGCAGGCGCGTCTGCAGCTCCAGCGGCATGTCGCCGATCTCGTCGAGGAACAGCGTGCCGCCCTCGGCCTGCTCGAAGCGGCCGCGGCGCTGCGCCTGCGCGCCGGTGAAGGCGCCGCGCTCGTGGCCGAACAGCTCGGACTCCAGCAGGTCCTTCGGGATCGCGGCGGTGTTGATGGCCACAAACGGCCCGCCGGCGCGCGGCGAGTGCTTGTGCAGCGCACGCGCCACCAGCTCCTTGCCGGTGCCGGACTCGCCGGTGATCAGCACCGTCACGTGGCTCTGGCTGAGCCGCCCGATGGCGCGGAAGACGTCCTGCATCGCCGGCGCCTGGCCCAGGATCTCGGGGGCGCTTTGGATCGCCTCGGCGGCCTGTTCCTCCTCGCGCAGGCTCTCCTCGACCGCGCGCCGGATCAGCTCCACCGCCTTGGGCAGGTCGAACGGCTTGGGCAGGTATTCGAACGCGCCGCCCTGGAACGCCGCCACGGCGCTGTCCAGGTCGGAGTAGGCGGTCATGATGATGACCGGCAGCCCGGGGCGCTGGCGGCGTACCTGCTCCAGCAGCTTGAGGCCGCTCGTGCCGGGCATGCGGATGTCGCTGACCAGCACCTGCGGCCCCTCGTCGGCGCCGTCGGCCAGCGCGTCCAGCACCGCCTTGGGCGCATCGAAGCTGCGCGTGGCCAGCCCCTCGCGCGCCAGCGCCTTCTCCAGCACGAAGCGGATGGAGGGGTCATCGTCGACGATCCAGATCGGTTTCATGGGCAAGCCTCGACGCTGCCGACCCCGCCCCGCCGGCCTACGACAGCGGGATCAGGATCGTGAAATCGGTGTGACCGGGCCGGCTGTCGCACTCGATCAGGCCCTGGTGCTGCTGCACGAAGGTCTGCGCCAGCGTCAGGCCGAGCCCCGTCCCCCCGTCGCGCCCGGACACCAGCGGATAGAAGATGCGGTCGCGGATGTCCTCGGGCACGCCGGGGCCGTTGTCGATCACATGCAATTCCAATGCCAGCCGCACGCGCCGCTTGCCGAACGTCACCTGGCGCTGCACGCGGGTGCGCAGCGTGATGCGGGCATCCCCCGCCTCGATGCGCTCGCGCAGCGCCTGCGCGGCGTTGTGGGCAAGATTCAGCACCGCCTGGATCAGCAGCTCGCGGTCGCCGCGGAATTCGGGGATCGAGGTGTCGTAGTCGCGCACCACCTCCAGACCGCGCGGGAACTCCGCCAGCAGGATCGCGCGCACGCGCTCGCACACCTCGTGGATGTTGACCTCGCCCCATTGCGGGGCACGGCGGTGCGGCGCCAGCAGCCGGTCCACCAGCGCCTGCAGCCGGTCGGCCTCGTGCACGATGACGTCGGTGTACTCCGCCAGGTCGGCGCGATCCCCGAGCTCCAGCTGCAGCAGCTGCGCCGCGCCGCGGATGCCGCCCAGCGGGTTTTTGATCTCGTGCGCGAGGTTGCGGATCAGCTCCTTGTTGGCCTGCGCCTGCTCCAGCAGCCGCTCCTCGCGCTCCTGGCGCGCCTGCTGCTCCAGCGGCAGCATCTCGACCACGCGCTGCTCGCGCGACTCGGTGGCGGCCAGCACCAGGTGCACCGGCAGCGGCTCACGCAGCAGGCGGCGCAGCTGCGTGTCGTAGCGCACCACGGCGTACTCGTGCGCCTGCGCGCCGTCCAGCGCGTTGCGCCACAGCTGCGGCTGCATGAGCCAGTCGGCCAGATCGACGCCGAGCAGGTTGCGGCGCGACAGGCCGATGGCGTCTTCCAGCGCGTGGTTGGCGAAGCGGATGCAGCCCTGGCCGTCGACCACCGCCACCAGGGTGGCCAGCAGGTCCAGCGCCGCGTATTCGGCGGGGGGGTGCGCGCGGGCCATCGGGCGCTCAGCGGGCGTCGGCCGCCGGCAGGCGCGCCAGCTCGCGCCGCAGCGCCGCCACGTCGGCCTCGGCGCGCTCGACGCGGGCGCGCAATTCGTCAGCTCGCGCCGACCCTGAAGCCGCCTCGCCACGCGTCCCGGCCGGACGGGCCGCCTGCGCTTGCGCCCACTCGGCGCGCGCCTGCTCCAGCCGCTCCTGCGCGCGCCGCAGTTCCTGCTCGAGGATGCGGCGCGCCTCCAGGTCGCGCTGACGCTGCTGGTCCGGGGTCACGCGCTCGGCCGGCGTGCGCGCCGCGCCGTTGGCGGCGCCGCTACCCGCCCCCGCCGATGAACCCGCTGCGGCTGCGGCTCCGGGGGGCGGCGCCGGGCGCGTGCCCTCGACGATCGTCAGGTTGCCGCCCAGCACCTCGCGGCAGCCCCGCGCGGCCGGGTCGGCGCCGGGGTTGTTGGTGTACTCGTTGCCGCAGCGCCAGATCTTGCCGCCCTGGGCCAGCGCCGGCACGGCAGCCACCAGCGCCGCCGCCAGCACGGCGCCCCCCATCCCGCATCGCTTCGGATTCGCTCGCATGGCCATGCACCACAGTATCCCCGAAAACGCCGCGGGGCGGCACGCCGGCCGCCCCGCCATCATCGGATGGCCCCTACCGGGGCGCCGTCAACGCCTGCCTTACAGGCTGTAGTACATGTCGAACTCGACCGGATGCGGCACCATGCGGAACCGGGTCACCTCCTGCATCTTCAGCTCGATGTAGGCGTCGATCATCGAGTCGGTGAAGACGCCGCCCTTGGTCAGGAAGGCGCGATCCTTGTCGAGATACTCGAGAGCCTGGTCGAGGCTGTGGCAGACGGTCGGCACCAGCTTGTCCTCCTCCGGCGGCAGGTGGTAGAGGTCCTTGGTGGCGGCCTCGCCCGGGTGGATCTTATTCTCCACGCCGTCCAGACCGGCCATCAGCAGCGCCGCGAAGCACAGGTACGGGTTGGCCATCGGGTCCGGGAAACGCGCCTCGATACGGCGCGCCTTCGGGTTGGCCACGTAGGGGATGCGGATCGAGGCCGAGCGGTTGCGCGCCGAGTAGGCCAGCTTGACCGGGGCCTCGAAGCCCGGCACCAGGCGCTTGTAGCTGTTGGTGGTCGGGTTGGTGATGGCGTTGAGCGCGCGGGCGTGCTTGATGATGCCGCCGATGTAGTACAGCGCGAAGTCGCTCAAGCCCGCGTAGCCGTCACCGGCGAACAGGTTCTTGCCGTCCTTCCACACCGACTGGTGCACGTGCATGCCGCTGCCGTTGTCACCGGCCATTGGCTTGGGCATGAAGGTGGCGGTCTTGCCGTAGCGCTCGGCCACGTTCCAGATCACGTACTTGAGCGTCTGCGTCCAGTCGGCGCGCTCCACCAGCGTGCTGAACTTGGTGCCGATCTCGCACTGGCCGGCGCCGGCCACCTCGTGGTGGAACACTTCCACCGGGATGCCGAGCTTCTCGAGGATCAGCACCATCTCGGCGCGCATGTCATGCGAGCTGTCCACCGGCGGCACGGGGAAGTAGCCCCCCTTAACCGCGGGGCGGTGGCCGCGGTTGCCGTTCTCATACTTGGTGCCGGTGTTCCATGACGCCTCGTATTCCTCGATCTCGTACCCCACCTTGCCCATCGAGGTGTTCCAAGTCACGCTGTCGAAGACGAAGAACTCCGGCTCGGGACCGAAATAGGCGGTATCCCCCAGGCCCGAGGCCTTCAGGTAGGCTTCGGCGCGCTTGGCGATCGAGCGCGGGTCGCGGTCGTAGGCCTTGCCGTCGCTCGGCTCGATGACGTCGCACTGCAGGAACAGCGTCGTCTCCTCGTAGAACGGGTCGATGTTGGCCGTGTTGGGGTCGGGCATCAGCAGCATGTCGGAGGCCTCGATGCCCTTCCAGCCGGCGATCGACGAACCATCGAAGGCATGACCCGAGGTGAACTTGTCCTCGCTGAAGGCGGAGATCGGCACGGTGACGTGCTGCTCCTTGCCCCGGGTGTCGGTGAAGCGGAAATCGACGAACTTGACGTCGTTTTCCTTGATCATGTTCATGACGTCGGCGACGGTCTTGGCCATGCCAGTGCTCCTTGTTGGATCAGGGGGTCAAAAAACGGTGCTGAAAGGAAAGCAGAATCCGTGCCACAGGGTGGCGGCGGAGGGTGACGACGGTGTGACGGCCACGGACCGACCTCACCGAAACGAAGATTGCACCACAATAGTGCAATGCCTGAAGTTGGTGCATCGTCAGCGCACCAGTTCGGGGCCGAGCGCCTGACCTTGGGCACGCAGGCCCTCCAGCAGCGCGCGCCAGGCCGGCTCGACCGCCTCGGCGGAACCCTTGACGCCGAGCTCGATGTGGCGCCCGTACTGCGGATGGTCGACGCTGGGCAGGCTGAACACCTTGACGCCGGGGAACTGCGCCTCGATGCGCTCCATCAGGGGGGTGAGCGCCGCCTCCATCGCGCGCAGCACGATGACCGAGCGCTCGCACAGACGCGCCAGGCCGTGCAGGTGCGGGTAGAGCGTATCGAGCACCCACTCGGCCATCGGCCACGCCATGACCGGAAAGCCCGGCAGGAAGTGCACGACGCCGCCACCCGGCCCGCGGCAGGTGAAGCCGGGGATCCTGTTGTACGGGTTGGGGATCAGCGTCGCCCCGATGGGCAGCACGCCCATCTGCAGCCGCTGCACGTTGTCGGGGCGATCCGGCTCGAACGGCACGCCCTGCTCGGCGGCGACCTCGCGCATGCGCTGCTCGATCAGAGCCTTGGCCTCGGGATGCAACGTCAGCTCCACGCCCAGCGCCGCCGCCGCAGCCTGCCGCGTGTGGTCGTCGGGCGTGGCGCCGATGCCGCCGGTGGAAAAGACGATGTCGGACCCGGCGAAGGCTTGCCGCAGCGCGTCGGTGATCAGCGCGCGGTCGTCGCCGACGTAGCGCGCCCAGGCCAAGGCCAGGCCGCGCGCCTGCAGCAGCTCGATGAAGCGGCTCAGGTGCTTGTCCTGGCGCTTGCCGGAGAGGATCTCGTCGCCGATGACGAGCAGGCCGAAGCGGGGGATGGGGTTCATGCAGGAGGAATCAGGACTGGGGTTCGGGGGGCGGGCTGGCCGGCGGCAGCACGCGCGCCGGCGCGTCGATGACGCGGTCGGATGCGCAGGCGGGGACAGGCGCCGGCGCGCAAGCCGGCGGCGTTGCGCCAGAGACCGAACCTTGCGCGCGCTGCGCCGCCAGCGCCGCCAACAGATAATGCACAAACCAAAGCGACGCCAGCGCGAACACCAGGGTGTAAATCCAGATCGCCAGCGGCAGCAGCAGCGGCGCCAGCGCGATGAACATCGCCCCCGAAGCCCACAACACGCTGGGCGCGGCGCTCAGCAGGCCGCTGGCCACGCCCATCGCCAGCAGCGGCAGGCGGTGACGCTGCATCAGCGCGCGGCGCTCCGCGGCGCTGGCGTGCTCGGCCAACGCGTCGAAGGCCAGGACGCGCTGCGTGAGCCAACCGCCGATCAACGCCGGCAGCACCAACGCCAGCGGCGGAATCAGCCACAGCGGCAACGTAATGACCAGCAGCAGCAGGGCCAGCAAAGTGGACCATCCCGACCACGCCAGACTGCCCCACCAGCTGGCGCCGCGCAGCCGCTGCAGATCCGGAAAGCGCCGCGCCGCCACCCAGTCCACCAACGCCGGGGTCATCGTCAGCGACACCAGCAACAGCGCCCCCATCACGATCAGCGGGGTGGCCAGCACGAGCACCAACAGCGGCGCCACCACCGCGCGCAGCCCCGTCAGCCCCACGCTGTCCAGCCAGGCGAACACAAATTCCACCAACGACCAGGACTCCAACCAGTGGAGCATGGCGTCCACCGCGCGGTCCCAAAAAAAGTAGCCCAGCGCGAACGACGCCACCCCCATCAGCGCCAGCGGCAGCAGAGACAAGGCGATCACGCGCGGGTGCAAGCCATACGCCACCGCGCGCCAAAATGATCCTATCAGCAGGCCCATGAGCCCTCAAGCATACCGCGTGGGGCAGCCGGCAGGTCTGCCGCGCATGCGCGACAATCGAGCGATTGTTTCGTTCGCCCCATGATCCGCCGCCTGCAAACCCTGCTGCCCAGCCGTGAACGGCTGCACCAAATGCGCTGGCTGCGCTGGCTTGGCCCGCGCCTGCATCACCCGCGCCTGTGGCATTTCAGCCGACGCGGGCTGGCGCTCGGGCTGGCGTTGGGGGTGTTCTTCGGGCTGCTGATCCCGGTGGCGCAGATCCCGTTTGCGGCCACGCTGGCGGTGCTGCTGCGCGCCCATTTGCCCGCCGCGGTGGCCAGCACGCTGGTCACCAATCCGGTTACGTTCGGGCCTGTGTATTACGGCGCCTATAAACTCGGACAAGCCATTTTGGGGCGGCCCTCGGAACAAGCGGATGAATCCCCCCCATCGTTTCCGGACGATGCCGCGCACGCCCAAGGCTCGTGGTGGGATGCGCTGGTGGCGCTGTGGGATTGGGTGACCGACGTCGGCAAGCCCTTGGTGCTGGGGCTGGCCATCGTGGCCACCGTCAGCGCGATTTTGATTTACGTTCTGGTGCACGGCATCTGGGTGCTGAAGGTGCGCTGGGCGCGTCAACGGCGTCGCAGGCAGCGTTGGCGCCGCACCTCCTGATGCATTTGCTGAAAACCCGGCTGAGACCTGCGCCTGCCGTGCTGGGCATGGTCGCGCTCGGGCTGTCAAAGATCGGCGCGAGCGGCTTGCTCCCAAGCCTGCTGGGCCGCAAGCGGCTCGCCACGCTGCTGCGCCAGTTCCGCCAAGGCCACCCAGGCGCGCCGCTGCAGCCGGCCCGGCGGCAGCCCGCGCGCCGCTTGCTGCAACAGCAGCTGGGCTTTGCCCCACAGGCCGCGCACGCGGCACGCTTGCCCCGCCACATACTGCAGCACCGGATCCTGCGGCCAGCGCTGTTGCGCTTCTTCCAGCCGGGCTAGCCAGTGAGGTTCCAGCTGCGGCAGCCAGGCATCCAGCTGCTCAGCCCATTGGCAGCGCTCGGACTCGGCCAGTCGGTCGTAGCCAGCCCAGGCCACGCGGATGGCCTCATCCACCACGCGCGGCAAGCCGCCGTCCAAGGCCGGCCAAGCCAGCGCCTGCGCCCGGCGCAGCACCTCCAGCGCGCGCTGGGGATCCTGGCGCTCGCTGCCTTGCAGACCGCGCCAGATGGCCAGCAGCGCTTGCGCATCGGCTGCAGCGCGCACGGCGTCACGCCACAAGCTGCGCAACAGGGTCTGGGCGGCTTCAGGGGAGAGCGCGCGGTGCTTGGCCAACAGGCGCGCCATCTCAAGGGCAGCTGCAGTGTCGTGACGCAGCTGCGCCAACCGCAAGCGCAGCCGCACCGCTTGAATACGCCGCGCTGCCCCCTGCGGCAAAGCGGCCAGATACTCCGCCGCCGCCGCGGCATCGCCCGCCTCCAGCGCCCATTGAGCCGCGCGCAGCAAGGCGCCCTCACGCGCCGAGGGGGCGTCGTGACCGTGTTCGGGCGCCAGCGCCGCTTGCAGCCAGGCGTCGCGCTGCGCCGTCTGGCCCAAGGCATGGGCGCTTTCCGCCGCCGCCAGGTGGGCCAGCACCCACAGCGCGCCACGCCATGGGGCGGCAGGCGCATCCGGCTGGTTGAGTCGCTCGATCGCTTCACGGGCGGCGTTGCGCGCGCGCACAAAGCGCCCCGCCAGCAAATGCCCCTGCGCTTGCAGCAGCAGTCCAACCGTGGCCCGCTCGTGCTGCAAGGCGCGCCAGCGCCGCGCGCGCCGGGGCAGGTCGCGCAGCAGCGCCACGCCACGCAAGGCGCCGTAGAGCAGCGCAAAGCCCAGCGCCAGCGCGATGACGACGAGGTTGAACGACACATCCACGCGCCACGGCGGCCAAAACAGCGATACGGTTGCCGGGTTGTCGCCCATCAGCAGCGCGGCGGCCACCGCCAACGCGGCCCAGAGCAGCCAGCCGAAGATGCTTTTCACGCCGACCTCCCCGCGGCCCGCCGACGCAAGCGG
This sequence comes from Tepidimonas alkaliphilus, assembly GCF_007556595.1. GTDB lineage: Bacteria > Pseudomonadota > Gammaproteobacteria > Burkholderiales > Burkholderiaceae_C > Tepidimonas > Tepidimonas alkaliphila. The sequence continues at coordinate 77,930 of NZ_VJNB01000001.1, read as the reverse complement.
CACGCGCGCATGTCAACGCCCTCCCGCCGCGGCCGCCAGCGCCGCCAGCGTCTCCTCGGGTCTGGGCAGGTGGTCATGGCGCAGATCGCGCAGCAGTTCGTCCAGCGCGCGCAGCACAGGCTGCATCAGCGCCGCCTCGGTGTCGAAGTAGCGCCGCACGTGCGTTTGCAGCACGCGCAGATCGGCTCGAGCGCCATCGAACTGCCGCGCCAGCACCGCCAGACGGGCGTTGAGCAGCAGCAGTCGCGCGTTTTCGCGCAGAAAATAAGCTTGTTCAGGCGCAAGGAGCAAGGCGTCAGGGTGCTCGATGCGGCGAATGCGCACCAGCTCACCGGCGGCATGCTGAATGCGCTGCCCGATCCACTGGGCTTGAGCCTGCAACCATGAGCGCAGCCGCTCCCAGGCGTCATCGGCAGGCGGCTGCGCCGACTGGGCGGCTGCGGTGGTCTGCGCCGCAGCGCGCGGCGGCTTCGATGCAGGACGCGCGGCGGGGGGATCATTGCGCAGCGGCCACTCATCGACGGCGCGCGCCAGCTCGTCCAGCCGCGCCACCAGCGCTGGCACATCCACCAGGGTGGCGGCGCGGATGCGCTCCAAATCGCGCCCAATGGCGCGCTGCACCGGGTTGAGCCGCGGCTGCGCCGCGCGCTCGATGCGCTGCTGCGCGCCCTGCAGCGCCGACACCATCGGCTGCACGCTGCCGGTGAGCTCGCTTTGCTGGATGGCCAGCCGCAGCGCGGCTTCCAGGTCCTGCACCAGCGCATCGTCGCGCGAGCGCGACACCGCCAGCATCAGCTCCTCCAGCTGGCTGCGCTGCAGGCTGACTTCGGCCACGCGCAGCTCCAGCACCCCCAGGCGCGCCTGCAAGTCCTGGGCCAGCGTCTGCGCTTGTTCGGTTTGAGCGCGCGCTGCGGCCAGCTCGGTTTGCAGCTGCTGGGTGCGCCGCGCCAGCTCCTCCTGCGTGCGTCCCAAGCGCTGCAGCAGCACCGCGCTGGCCGCCAACGCCGCGCCGGCTAGGCCCACGGCCAGCCACGGCCACGCCTTGGCCCACCGGGGGGAAGACACGGGCGGAGCCGACGCGTTTGCTGCAGAGGCCAGGGTGTCGTTCACCCCATCGATTCTAGAGCTTGCAGCACATCGCGCAGATCGGGACGCGCGGTCTGCACGCGGCCAAATCCGGCCTGCTGGGCGGCTTCGGCGATGCGGGGATGGGTGGCAAGGGCCAAGGCATCCTGCCAGCGCTGCTGCGGCAGCAGCCGGCGCAGGTGGGTCACCGCCTCCGCGCTGCTGAACAGCCAGACCGCATCCTGCGCGCAGCGCTGCGCCAGCGCGCGTTGCGCGGCGGTCCAGCGCGGAGCTTGGCGTCGATAAACCGCAACCTCCCGGGCCTGCCCCCCCGCAGCCCGAACCTGCTGCAGCAAGGTGTCACGCCCCATCCGACCGTCTTCGGAAATTCCGCGCAGCACCAACAGCCGCCACCCAGGGCGCACCTGAGACGCCACGCGCGGCCATAGGGTTTCGCTGTCCATCTGGTCGGCATCAGGGGCCACGCTGTCCACGCGGTTCGCAGGCACCCCCCAAGCCTGCAGCGCGCGCGCGGTGCCCGGGCCCGGCGCCCAGCCGCGCATCGGCTCGGGCGGCGGGGGCCAGCCCGCGCGGCGCATCACCTCCACCGCCGTGGGGCTGACCACCATCACCGCATCATCCAGGGCTCCTTCAGCCCAAGGCGGCGGCATGCCGGGCTCCAGCAGGCTTTCGATCGCCAGCAGCGGCAGCCACTGCACGGGCCAGCCCGCGGCGCGCAGCGTCTGCGCCCACGCCGACGCTTGGCCTTGCGGCCGGGTCACCACCACGGTGCGGCGAGCCATCGAGATCGCCAGGGCGTGGTTCAACAGGATGGAGCCACCCGCGCCCCTTGCTCAAGCAGAGCGCGGGCGGCCTGCTCGCCCAGGGCGCGCGCCTGCTCCAGCGAGGCCGCTTCAGCCTGCAACTCAACGCGACAAAGCCGATCGGGCTGCTGCGCATCGCCCCATAGGGCGTGCAAGGTCAGCAAGCCTGCCTCGCCGGGGGCTTGCGGAACCGATCCTGCCCATTGCGCGTAAGCCGCCAGCGGCACCGAGCAGCTGCCCCCCAGCGCGCGCGACACCGATCGCTCGGCCTCCACGGCGCACCATGTGGGCCAATGCGCCAGAGGCTGCAACGCCGCGGCGACGTCGGCGCGCTCGGCCCGGATCTCGATGCCCAGCGCCCCCTGGCCTGCGGCTGGCAACAGCTCGTGCGGCTCCAGGATGCGCCGGATGCGCGCTTGCAAGCCCAGGCGCTTCAAGCCCGCGGCGGCCAGCACGATGGCGTGATAGAGCCCTTCATCCAGCTTGCGCAAGCGTGTGTCGAGGTTGCCGCGCAGCGGCTCGATGCGCACGTCGTCGCGGCCCAGCCGCCGCAGCCAGGCGCGCAGCTGCACCAGGCGGCGCAGGCTCGAGGTGCCGATCACCGCGCCTTGCGGCAGCGCCTCGGGCCCGTCGCCGAGGGAAGACACCCAGGCGTCGCGCGGATCCTCGCGCGCCGTCACGCACGCCAGCGCGAAGCCCGCCGGCAGCTCCATCGGCACATCTTTGAGCGAGTGCACCGCCAGGTCGGCGCGCCCCTCCTCCAGCGCCACCTCCAGCTCTTTGACAAAGAGGCCCTTGCCGCCGACCTTGGAAAGCACCCGATCCAGAATCTGGTCGCCGCGCGTGGTCATGCCCAAAAGCCGCACGCGGTGGCCGCCGGCTTGCAGGCGGGCTTGCACATGCTCAGCCTGCCACAAGGCCAAGCGGCTTTCGCGCGTGGCGATCGTAAGGTCGAGGCTGGGGTCAGCTGGATAGGGCCCAATGGCCGCGGCAACGGCAGTCATGCATCCGATGCTAGCACGGCGCCCTCGCCGCGCAGCGCCTCGCGCACCGCCGCCAGCTGGCGGCGTGAAACTTGCAGGCGTTCCGGCACGCCGTCCAGCCGCACCACCCAGCCGTCAAACGCCTCGCCCTGGGGGCTGGCGCTGCGCTCATGCACGCGCTCCAGCGCGCGCAGGCGCTGACGCGCCACCAGCGCATTGCGGTGCACGCGCAACCAGCGCTGGGGTTGGGTGCGCTCGAACTCGTGCAGCGCGCCGTCATAGATGTAGCTGCGTTGCGGCGTGCGCACGGTCACATACTTCAGCTCGGCTTTCAGATAGACCACATCATCCAGCCAGACGCGCTCGGTGCGTCCGCGCTCGTGAATGATCAGCGCCGGCGGGCTGGACGGCGCCGCTGCGCCGCCGCGAGCCGCCGTCTCCGCGGAACCCGCATGGGCGCGCCAGCGGCGCGCCTTATCCAGCGCTTGGCGCAGGCGTTGCAGCCGCACCGGTTTGGTCAGGTAGTCCACCGCGTCCAGCTCAAAGGCTTGGATGGCGTGCTCCGCGTGCGCGGTGACGAACACCAACGCTGGCGCCGAAGGCTTTTGCCGCAACAGCGCCGCCAAACGCAAGCCATCCAAGCCGGGCATCTGCACGTCCAGCAGGGCCACGTCCCACGGCTCCTGATCCAGGCGCACCAGCGCGGCGGCGGCATCACCGGCCTCACCCACAATGGCCTGGGGTTCCAGCTCGGCCAGCATGTCAACCAGTCGCTGACGCGCCAGCGCTTCGTCGTCCACCACCAGCACCCGCGTGACCATGGCTTTCGTTGCTCCCTCGTGGCCTCGTTAAAATCTTGCGAGTTTCGTGCAGGCCAGGCGCATTGGATTTGCACCCCTTGCTTTATACCTTTGGCGGCACGCCGGCGTCCAGTCTGATCCTCCCTCATGCCATCGTCCCAACTTGAAGCCAAGTCGCATGCTTGGTCGGCCCTGTTTTCCGAGCCGATGAGCGAGCTGGTGCAGCGCTACACCGCCAGCGTGTTCTTCGACAAGCGCCTCTGGAAGGCCGACATCCAGGGCAGCCTGGCCCACGCCGAGATGCTCGCGGCGCAGGGCATCCTCAGCGCGCAGGACTGGGCCGACATCCAGCGCGGCATGGCGCAGATCGCCGCCGAGATCGAGGCCGGCACCTTCCATTGGCGGCTGGAGCTGGAAGACGTGCACCTCAACATCGAGGCGCGGCTGACGCAGCTGGTGGGCGACGCCGGCAAGCGGCTGCACACCGGCCGCAGCCGCAACGACCAGGTGGCCACCGACGTGCGCCTGTGGCTGCGCGACGAGATCGACGCCATCGCCGCGCTGCTGCGCGAGCTGCAGGCCGCGCTGGTGGAGGTGGCCGCGCGGCACGTGGACGTGATCCTGCCGGGCTTCACGCACCTGCAGGTGGCGCAGCCGGTGAGCTTCGCGCACCACCTGCTGGCTTACGTGGAAATGTTCGCGCGCGACGAGGAGCGGCTGGCCGACGTGCGCCGCCGCACCAACCGCCTGCCGCTGGGCAGCGCGGCGCTGGCCGGCGCCACCTACCCGCTGGATCGCGCGCGCGTGGCGCGCACGCTCGGCATGGTGGATGAACACGGCGAGCCGCAGCTGTGCATGAACAGCCTGGACGCCGTCAGCGATCGCGACTTCGCCATCGAGTTCAGCGCCGCCGCCGCGCTGATCATGGTGCACGTCAGCCGCCTGAGCGAGGAGCTGATCCTGTGGATGAGCCAGAACTTCGGCTTCGTCCGCATCGCCGACCGCTTCACCACCGGCAGCTCCATCATGCCGCAGAAGAAAAACCCCGACGTGCCGGAGCTGGCGCGCGGCAAGACCGGCCGCGTCGTCGGCCACCTGATGGCGCTGCTGACGCTGATGAAGGGCCAGCCGCTGGCCTACAACAAGGACAACCAGGAAGACAAGGAGCCGCTGTTCGACACGGTGGACACGGTGAAGGACACGCTGCGCATCTTCACCGACATGATCGGCGGCGAGCGCGACCCCGCCACCGGGCAGCGCTCGGGGGGCCTGACGGTGAACCGCGAGGCGATGGAGGCCGCGGCGCGGCGCGGCTACGCCACCGCCACCGACCTGGCGGACTACCTGGTCAAGAAGGGCGTGCCGTTTCGCGACGCGCACGAGACGGTGGCCGCGGCGGTGCGTTGGGCCAGCGAGCGCGGCGTGGACTTGAGCGAGCTGCCGCTGGAGGAGCTGCGCCGCTTCCACCCCGGCATCGAGGCCGACGTCTATGACGTGCTGAGCCTGGCCGGCAGCCTGGCGGCGCGCAACACGCTGGGTGGCACCGCGCCGCAGCAGGTGTGGCAGCAGATCGAGCGCCACCGCGCGCGGCTGGGGCTGGCCGCGGTCTGATGCCCCCGCGGCGGCGGTCTTGGATGGCCCGCCAACGGCCAACAGCCGTTGTCAAGGGTCGGCCCCGCCGAAAAGTCGGCCCGACGAGGCGGACCGACACCCCGCCGCCTCTTCGTTGCGCCGGATCCGGCGCAACGGCGCATTCAGGCCAGCGCCGCCTCCGCGCAGCAGCCCTTGGGGGCCGCGGTCGCGTCCCCTTCCTGCGGCTGCACCAGCTTGCGGTAGTAGGTGGGCAGCGCAAACAGCGCCGGGTGCACCTCGGCGTTGTAGTACTGCAGGTTCGGCAGCGCCGCCACGCGCGCCTGCAGCGTGGCCGCATCCAGCGCGCGCGGCTGCAGCCGGTCGGAGGCGATGGCAAAGCCCCAGTACGCCCCATAGAGCGGGATATAGAGCCCGAACGGGTGCACCTGCTCGAACACCGCGCGCAGCTCGGCGTTGATGCGGCGCACCTGCTGCGGCTCGAACACCGGCGTGCCGGTGTGCAGCACCACCGCCCCGCCCGGGTTCAAGATGCGCTTCAGCGAGCGGAAGAACGGCTCCTGATAGAGCGAACCAGCCGGCGTCTCCGGGTCGGTCAGATCCAGCAGGATGAGGTCGAAGCGCTCCGAAGTCTCGGCCACGAACTGCAGGCCGTCCCCAATGCGCACCTCCAGCCGCGGGTCGTCAAAGACGCCGCGATGCACCGCCCGCAGATGCTCCTTGGCGATGGCCACCACGTCGCCGTCCAGCTCGGCCATCACGACGCGCTCGACGCTGCGGTGCTTGAGCACCTCCTCCGCCGCGCCGCCGTCGCCGCCGCCGATGATCAGCACGCGCTGCGGCGCGCCATGCGCCACCGCCGCCGGGTGCACCAGGCACTCGTGGTAGTAGAACTCCTCGCCTTCGGAGGTCATGAAGTGCCCGTCGATGCGCATCGCCAGGCCGAAGCGCGGCGTGCGCATCAGCTCGATCGTCTGGTACGGGCTGCGGCGGCTCAGCACCCGCTCGCTGCTGGTGTAGCCGTAGACCGCATCGCCCTCGTCGTTGAGCGCCTCCAGGATCGTCTCCGCCGGCGGACGCTGCTCGCTGCCGCGCTGCAGGCGGTGGATCTCGCTGCGGCCGGGCTCGAAGGCCGCCACGATCTCGCGCAACAGCGCCTCGGCCTTGGCCGAGTTGTCGGTGGTGAAGTTGCAGACGTAGACGTCCAGCGTCACCGCGCGGCGCTCCGGCCACGTGTGCACTGCCAGGTGCGACTCGGCCAGCAGTAGCATGCCGGTGACGCCGCCGGGCTGGCCGTTGTACGGCGGAAACGGATACCACTTCTCGTCGACCAGGGTCAGCCCCACCCCGATCGTGTGGCGCCGGCACAGCTCGGCCAGCGCCGCCGCGTCGGTCATCAGACCGTCGGCCCCTCGGCAGTCATACAGATCAGCCGTCAGATGAAGCCCTTGCATGGCTCAATCCCCCATCCAATCGTGTTGCACCACCAGACCGAAGCGGCCTGGACGAAACTATGGATTCTACCCCAACCCGCTGCAAGCAAAAGAATTGAGCTCGCTTGATGGCGCGCGCGACGGCTCAAGCCGGGATGGCCAGAAAACGCAAAAGCCCCTAAATGGGGCCTTGACCTCAAGGATGATGCCCACGGCCACGCCGTGGGTGACCGCCGGGCTAAGCTGTCTGAGCTTTAGCGAAAGCGCGGCTGCGCCTTGGTGGCCAGCTCGCCGGGCAAGCCGGCCAGGTAGTTGGCGATCTGCTTCAGCTCAGCGTGGCTGAACTGCTGCGTGATGCCAGCCATGATCGGATTGGCTCGACCGATGTGCGGGTTGCCCTGGATGTTGTAAGCCTTTAACGCCACGTAAAGGTAGTCGGCGTGCTGCCCGGCAATTTTCGGGTAGCTCGGATCGATCGGGGTGCTGAAGTTGGCCCCGTGGCATGAGGCGCATGCCCCTTTTTCGATCAACGCAGCCACCGTCGCCGACGGCGCGCGCACCTGCTCGGGCGCCTTGGCTTGGTGGTGGCCGCTGTAAAACGCCGCCAAATCGGCGATGTCTTGATCGGAAAGCGAGCCGGCGATGCCGCGCATCGTCGGATGCTTGCGATCCCCCTTGCGGTAAGCTTGTAAGGCCGCCGCGATATAGCCTGCTGATTGCCCCGAAATCATCGGCACGCGATGAATTTCTGGAAAGCTGTTCTGATAGCCTGGAATGCCATGGCAGCCGATGCACATCGCGGCCTTGGCCTCTCCCGCCTTGGCGTCGCCTGCCGCTTGGGCCGCAGCGCTGGAAGCGCCCATCAACATCGCGGCGGCTGCCGCTAAAGGAAGCAGGAAGGTCGGCACTCGTTTCATACTGCTGGCACCATCGCAACGATGTTTGACAAAAATCAATATCCGATTATATAGACTGCGTGCTCAGCCCAGCGGATGAGCCCCCCGTCATGAGGCAGGATTTTCCCTAGCCCCCTGCCCGACCGTCATCCAGGAAACCCTAATGATGCGCTTTGAGGGTTCTGCCCACTACGTCGCCACCCCCGACCTGCTGCTGGCGGTCAACGCCGCCATCCGCCTGCAACGCCCGCTGCTGCTCAAGGGCGAACCCGGCACCGGCAAGACCATGCTGGCCGAAGAGGTGGCGCGGGCGCTGGATCTGCCGCTGTTGCAGTGGCACATCAAGTCCACCACCAAGGCCCAGCACGGGCTCTATGAGTACGACGCCGTCAGCCGCCTGCGCGACAGCCAGCTCGGCGACGACCGCGTGCGCGACATCCGCAACTACATCGTCAAGGGCGTGCTGTGGGAGGCGTTCGCCTCCGAGCGCCCGGTGGCGCTGCTGATCGACGAGATCGACAAGGCCGACATCGAATTTCCGAACGACCTGCTGCGCGAGCTCGACCGCATGGAATTCCACTGCCACGAGACGCGCGAGACGATCCGCGCGCGCCACCGGCCGCTGGTCTTCATCACCTCCAACAACGAGAAGGAGCTGCCTGACGCCTTCCTGCGGCGCTGCTTCTTCCACTACATCCGCTTCCCCGACCCGGCGACGATGCGGCGCATCGTCGAGGTGCACTTCCCCGGCCTGCGCGAGGAGCTGGTGGCCGCGGCGCTGAAGGTGTTCTTCGACGTGCGCCAGCTGCCGGGCCTGAAGAAACGCCCCTCGACCTCGGAGCTGCTGGACTGGCTCAAGCTGCTGGCCGCGGAGGATATCGCGCCGCAGCAGCTGGCCGCCGGCGAAGGCCAGATCGCCGTGCCGCCGCTCGTGGGCGCGCTGCTGAAGAACGAGCACGACCTCGTGCTGCTCGAAAAGCTTGTCTTCATGAACCAGCGCAACCGCTGATCCCGGCGCGCTGGCGCGAACGACCCCTGGATATACACTTTGCGTATATCCAACGAGGAGCCTGCCATGCCCGAAGCCGCGGTGTTCATGTCCGGCAACAGCCAGGCGGTCCGGCTGCCCAAGGCGTTCCGCTTCCAGGGCAAGACGGTGGAAATCCTGCGCCGGGGCGACGAGGTGGTGCTGCGCGAGAAGCGCCGCACGCTGGCCGAGGCGCTGGGCGACTGGCCGCCGCTGCCGCCCGAGGAAGCGCAGGCGTGGGACGCCGCGCTGGCCGACGCGCGCGCCGAAGCGCCGCAGGACCGCGACTGGGACGCGCTGCTCGGCACCCCGGCCCCAAGATGACCTGGCTGCTGGGCACCAACACGGTGAGCTGCTTTCTACGCGATCATGACCGCGGGCTCACCGAGCGCCTGATGGCCTGCGCACCGGATACGCTCGCGGTCTCGGTGGTCACCGTCGGAGAGCTGCGCTTTGGCCTGCAGCGTCTGGGCGAAAGCCGGCGCGCCAGCGTGCTGGCGCTGCGGCTTGACAAGCTGCCGCAAGCCATCCCGATCCTGCCGCTGCCGGAGCAGGCTGCCACGCACTACGGCCGCATCCGCCACCACCTGCAGGCGCAGGGCACGCCGATCGGCGGCAACGACCTGTGGCTGGCAGCGCATGCGTTGGCCCAGGATCTGACGCTGGTCAGCCACAACCTGGGCGAGTTCGGGCGCGTGCCCGGCCTGCAGGTCGAAAGCTGGCTCGGTCCTGCCGCGACCGAGGAGCCAGCGCCATGCTGACCGGCTTCTTCTACACGTTGCGCGCGGCGGGCCTGCCGGTGTCGGTGCGCGAGTACCTGACGCTGCTGGAGGCGCTGCAGGCCGGCGTGGTCGGGCCGTTGAGCGAGGACGCCTGCTCGATCGAGGACTTCTATCATCTCGCCCGCACCACGCTGGTCAAGGACGAGCGGCATTACGACAAGTTCGACCGCGCCTTTGCCGCCTACTTCCATGGGGTGGAGCAGATCGCCGACTTCACCCGGGAGATCCCCGCCGACTGGCTGCGCCAGACGCTGCAGCGGCTGCTGAGCGACGAGCAGAGGGCCAACGCCCCGCGCTACGACTACGACGAGCTGTTCGAGGAGCTCAAGAAACGCCTCGAGGAGCAGAAGGAGCGCCACGCCGGCGGCAGCAAATGGATCGGCACCGGCGGCACCAGCCCGTTCGGGCACGGCGGCCACAACCCGCAGGGCATCCGCATCGGCGGCAAGGGCGGGGGCAGGAGCGCCGTCAAGGTGTGGGAGCAGCGCAGCTACCGCGACTACGACGACACGCAGGAGCTGGGCACGCGCAACATCAAGATGGCGCTGCGGCGGCTGCGGCGCTTCGCGCGCGACGGCGCGGAGCTGGAGCTGGACCTGCCGGGCACCATCCGCGCCACGGCGGCCAACGCCGGCTGGCTCGACCTCAGGATGGTGCCGCAGCGCCACAACCGCGTGAAGGTGCTGCTGCTGATGGATGTCGGCGGCACGATGGACGAGCACATCCCGCGCGTGGAGGAACTCTTCTCGGCGGCGCGGGCCGAATTCAAGCACCTGGAGTTCTATTACTTCCACAACTGCGTTTACGACTACGTGTGGAGGAACAACCGGCGCCGCTACGCCGAGAAGCTGCCGACGTGGGACCTCATCCGCACCTACAACAAGGACTGGCGGCTGATCCTCGTCGGCGACGCAACGATGAGCCCCTATGAGATCCTGCAGCCCGGCGGCAGCGTCGAGCACCACAACGAGGAGCCCGGCGCCGAGTGGCTGCAGCGCCTCACGCACGCCTTCCCGCACCACGTCTGGCTCAACCCCGAGCCGCAGGCCCTGTGGGAGTACCGCCCGAGCATCGGGCTGATCCGCCAGTTGGTTGGCGGCCGCATGTTTCCGATGACCCTGCGCGGTCTGGAAGAGGCCATGCGGCTGCTGTCGCGATAAGGGCACCCTCGTGCGACCACGGCAGGGCGCAATCGATTCAAATCCCAAGCCGGCCAGCGCGGCTCGCCCGCCCCGCGGCCACCGGGGGTTGAGCGCGGCTGCACTCAGCCTGGCGGCGCTGGTGGCCGGCTGCGCCACTGCACCGACGGCGCCGACCACCGCGCCGTCGGCCCCACCGCCCGCGTTTACCCTGGTGGTGGATGCCCCAGCGCCGCTGGATAGCTGGCTGCGCCAGCACCTCGACATCCAGCGGTTTCGCGAAGAGGCCGACCTCAGCCCGCAGGAACTGCAACGCCTGGCCGACGACGCGCCCGCCGATGCGCGGCGCTTGCTGACCACGCAAGGCTATTTCAGCCCTGAGGTTCAGGCGCAGCTGCGCCCCAGCGCCTCAGGCCCGCCCGAGCTGCACCTGCGGGTCGAACCCGGCCCGCGCACCCAAGTGGCCAGCATCGCCGTGCGCGTGCTGGGGCCGGACGGCGCACCCGACCCCGCGCTCCAAGCGCAGGCGCGCACGGCCTGGTCGCTGACCGTCGGGCAGCCCTTCACCCAAGCCGGCTGGGATGACGCCAAGCGAGCCGCCTTGGCCGCCGTGCGGCGACGCGCCTACCCTCAAGCCGCCTGGCGTCATACCCTGGCCGACATCGATCCCGAAACCGCTGCTGCGCACCTGCACGCGGAGCTGGCCAGCGGGCCGCCGGTGCGCTGGGGCGAAGTGCGCGTCGAAGGCGCGCAGCGCTACCCCGCGCAACAGGCGCTGCGCTGGGCGCAGCTGGCTGGCTTGCGCGCCGGGGAGCTGTACGACGAGGCGGTCTTGCAGGCGGTGCAGCGGCACGTCAGCGCCAGCCCGCACTACGACGCGGCGTTCGTCCGCCTGGATGACGATGGCGACCCTGCCGCCTACCCCGTGCGCTTGCAAGTGCGCGAAGCCCCGCGGCAACAGCTCACCGCCGCGCTGGGCTACACCAGCGAGCGGGGAGCGCGGCTGCAGCTCGACCATGCCCATTTGCGCGTACCCGGCGTGGATGCGGCGGCGCGCCACAGCCTGCTGCTCTCCGCGCCTCAGCGCCAACTCAACAGCGACTGGACCGGCTGGCTTGACGCCCGAGGCTGGCAATGGCGCGGCGGGCTACAGCTGGGCTGGCGCGACGACGGCCCAGCGCGACTGGCCACGCAGCAGCTGCGCGTCGCGCGCGAGCAGCCGGGGCTGACCTGGCAGCGCAGCGGGTTCGTGCAAGGCGATGCCTCGCGGGAAAACCGCGCCCACGGCCCCTCGCAGCGCGCGCGCAGCCTCAGCGCTGGCATCACCTGGGTGCGCCGCGCCTTTGATGCCTTGGACGATCCTGAACAGGGGCACGGACTGGCGATCGAGGCGGCTGTCGGCGGCACCCTGGTGGAGCGGCGTCGCCCCTACGCGCGGCTAAAAGCCCGCTGGACCCAGATCTGGCCAACGCCGACCCTGTCGGGCCGCGTGGTGACCAGCGCGGAGGCCGGACAGGTCTGGGCCGCCAGGGAAGTGGCTGTTCCGGCGGGACTGCGCTTTTTGGCTGGCGGGGACGGCAGCGTGCGCGGCTACGCCCCGGGCAGTCTGGGCGTGCCGCAGCCCGGCGGGGGCGTTCAGCCCGCGCGGCGGCTGTGGCGCGCCAGCGTGGAATGGCAGCGTCCCTGGGCGCTAGAGGGTTCCGCGCCGGGGCTATGGGAGGGGGTCTGGTTTGTCGATGTCGCCGCCATCGGCGACCGACATGCAACGATGCGAACATTTTCGGGCGTCGGCGTTGGCGTACGCTACCGCTCCCCCGTCGGCCCGGTGCGCGTGGAGGCCGCTTACGGCGTGCAAGCCCGCCAAGTTCGCCTGCACGTCAGCGTCGGCTTTGCGTTCTAGCGGCCATGCGCGCAGCTCCCGCACCCCGCGAACCCACCCCAGCCGTTGCGGCGCAGGCGCGCCCGTGGCGACACCTCGGCGCGGCCTTGGGTCTGGCGCTGGGCACGGCGGCGGCGCTGGCGTTGGCGGCCACCGCGGCGCTGCTGCTGTGGGCCAGCCGGGAGGGATCGGTGGCGCAACTGCTGGCCTGGACTGCCCGCATGCTGCCGGCAGGCATGCAGCTGCAATGGCGCCAGGCCGAAGGCGCGCTGCTGCGCGGCGGGCGCATCGCCTGGCTGCAATGGCAACAGGACCGCCTGACCGTGACGGTCGAAGGTTTGCGCTGGCACTGGGCCGATGACCACTGGGCCCGGCTTGGCCGCGAGCGCCGCCTGGCTCTGGCGGAGCTGGCCGCGCAACGCGTGCGAGTCGACGACCGCCGCCCCCCCGCGCCGCTCTCCCCTCCGCCACCCGACCTGCGCCTGCCATGGCTGCAAACGGCAACGGTATCCCTTCATGTGGACGAGCTGCTGTGGGGCGCGGACGGCCATCTGCAAGGGGTGCAAGCGGATTACCGTTACCACGTCGAGCCCGCCCTAGGGCCGCAGCATATCCTGCGAGTCTTCCACGCCAGGCTGCTGAGCCAGGCGCCCTGGGGCCGCTGGGAGGCCGCCGTGGACGGCCAACTGCAGTGGCAAGCCACCGGCGCGCAAACGGTGCGGCTGCAGCTGGCGGCGCAGGCGCAGGCCACTCGCACTTCCCTGCCGCCGCAACGGCTGCGCATCGAAGCCCAGGCCGAGGGCACGTTGGCCGGCCCTGAGGCTCGGCTAACGCTGCAGGCGCAGGCGCAGCAACCAGACAGCCGCGCCGGTGCGGTGTTAAGGGCTGAGCTGGCCCCCTGGGCGGCGCAGCCGCTGAGGCGGATCGAAGCCGATCTGCACGCCCTCAATCTGGCGCTGCTGTGGCCACGGGCGCCCCGCTCCGCCCTGCACGGCTGGCTGCGCGGGCAGCCAACCGATGCCAAGCGTTGGACCTTGCAAGCCGAGCTGCGCAACCTGCAGCCCGCGCCGTGGGATCGTGGCGGGCTGCCGTTGGAGCGGCTGCGCGTGCAAGCGCATCGGCACGGCCAGGATCTGGAGCTGCCTGAGCTGCAACTGCACGTGGGCTCCGGTTTCTTGCACTTGCGCAGCCGCATGCGACTGACCTCTGTGGCCACCCCTTGGGGAGCGCTGCCGGCGCATCCCCTGCAGTTGGCGCTGCGCCTGCACGATCTGCCCCTGCCGGCGCTGTGGAGCGCCGCCCCGCCGCGGCGGCTGCAGGCCGAGGCGCAGTTGGAACCCGCCTCCACACCCAACGGGCCGCAGCGCTGGCGGGTGCAGGGGCAAGATGGCTGGCTGAGCTGGCTGGCCCGCGGGCAATGGCAGCCGAACGAGCGGCTGCAGCTGGACGACGCGCAGCTTCGCGTCGATGGCCTGCAAGCCCTTTGGGCCGGCTCGCTGATCTGGACGCGGCAAACCCTGCCGAGCCAGGCATCGGGAGCGCTCAGCGTCGAGATCGAGGATCTGGCGCGGTTGCCAGCCACGTTGCAACGTGGTCTGGCAGGACTGTCACCCCACGCTGGAGGGGCAAGCCTCGACCGCCTTCAGCGGCAGCTGACCGGCTGGCAAGGCCGCCTGCGTCTGCGCATGCAGGGCTGGCGCGGCTGGCCCCTGCTGCAGCCCGAACCCGGCCCTTGGCAGCTAGAGCTGGCGGTCGCGGGGCTGCGCCCGCCCGCCCGCGACGCCCCGGCGGCATGGCAGGTTCAGCGGGGCCAGCTCCTCCTGCAAGGGGCGGGCGCGCAGGCCCAATTGCAGGGACAGACGGAGCTGCAATGGGGCGCACGCTCGTTGGAGCTTCGGCTCGAGCCCGTCCAACTCCGCGGCCTCAGCCCCGCGCTACCCTTGGTGCGCTTGGACTCAGGGACGCTGCGCGCGCGTGCGCGTGACGTCAGCGCGGCGCAGGCCCTGCTGCGCTGGGACGCGATCGAACGCCAGAACAACGGCACTTGGCGCGGCTCGGGCCAAGTTGAGGTGGCTGCGTTGCCGGCCTGGCTGGCTTGGTGGGGGCGGCCGTGGCCGCGCGAAGCGCCGCTGCAACCCAGCGCCGACCTTGCGCTGGGCGCGCGATGGCAAATCCAACTGCAAGAGCAGGCGGCGCTGAGCTCTGCGCAGCTGCAAGGCGTGCTGGAGCGCACTGCCGGGGATCTCAAGCTGCAGCCCGACGGCCCGCAAGGCCCGCAATGGCAGGCGGGCGTGCGTCGCGCCCGCCTGCAGCTGGACGCCAGCCCCCAGCGCTGGCGAGCGGCGCTGGCGTGGGACAGCGAGCGCGCCGGCCAGTTGGAGCTGGATTTGCAGGCCGAACCCTCAACCCCCAACCCTGAGCCCGCCGCCGCGTGGTGGCCGCTGGCGCCCGAGACACGCTGGCAGGGGCGTTGGAACCTGAAAGCCCCGCCGTTGCAACTGCTCACCCCGTGGCTGCCGCCCGGCTGGCGGGTGGGAGGGCAACTACAGGGACAAGGCACCGTGGGCGGCGCCTGGGCCCGCCCGGCCCTGCGCGGCGAGCTGCTCGGCCACGACCTTGAGCTGGCGGTGCGCACGGAGGGCATCGACTGGCGCGGCGGCGTTTTGCAGGCGCGCTTGGATGAGCACAGGCTCCAGCTGGTGCAACTGCACTGGCCAAACCCCGCCGGGGAGCCCGACGGAGGTCTGCAAGGTCGCGGGCAGCTGAGCTGGACCGACGGCTGGTCCTTGGCGCAGGCCGACATCACCCTGCAAGCCCGACGCTGGCTGGCGCTGGCGCGCGCCGATCGCCGCGTGCGGCTGTCGGGCGACCTGCAGATTCGCACCCGCGCACGGCTCGTCGATGTGCAAGGGCAGCTGCAACTCGACCAGGCGCGCTGGCTGTTGCCCCCGGCAGACAAGCCGCGCTTGAGCGACGACGTGGTGGTGCGCGGGCAACCGCAGCCCGCGCGGCGCAGTCCCTGGCCGGCGGGCTGGGATGGCCGCGTTGAGCTGGCCCTGGACCTCGGCACCGACACCGAACTCCAGGGGCGCGGACTGCAAACCGGCCTGACTGGCAACCTGCGCTGGCGGCAACGCGGCGAGCAACCTGCGCGCCTCGACGGCGAGGTGCGCACTGTGCGCGGTCGCTACCAAGCTTGGGGGCAAACGCTGGACATCGAGCGCGGTCTGCTGCGCTTCAACGGGGCGCTGGACGACCCGCAACTGGACGTGCGAGCCGTGCGGCGCTTCAGCGAGCAAACGGTCGGCGTGCACATCGAAGGTCGCGCCCAAGCGCCGGTGGTGCGGCTCTACGCCGACCCCAGCCTGCCGGACACCGACATCCTGGCGTGGCTGGCGCTGGGCCGACCGCTGAGCGGGCCCGGCGCGCAAGCCGCGCTGCTGCAGCGCGCCGCGCAGGCGCTATGGGACCGCCGCGGGGGCTCGACGATGGCGGGTCTGCCCCAGGCGCTGGGGCTGGACGAGCTGACGCTGGAGCCCGGCAGCCGCGACGCCGACGGCAACGTGCGCGCCGCCAGCGTCAGCTTGGGCAAGCGGCTCTCGGAGCAGCTTTACCTGGGTTACGAACGCAGCCTGCTTGGCCTGACGGGCACGGTGTCGGTGCTCTACGACCTGTCGCGCTATTTGACGCTGCGCGGACGCGCTGGTGACGACAACGCGCTGGAGCTGCTCTACCGGCGGCGTTTCGATTGAAGCGCCCCTGCAACGCCATCCGACGCTGCCGTCCGCGCTAGCCGGCCCTGCTTGGGCTTGGACTCTGTAGCCTCATTCGCCTGCAGGTCGGTTACACTAAAAAGTTCGTTTGAAGGCAAGCCCCAATCGGCTGCACCTTTCACAGCCCGCCGTAGTTCAATGGATAGAACGGCCGCCTCCTAAGCGGCAAATCCAGGTTCGATTCCTGGCGGGGGGGCCCCCAGGCAAGCCACGGGCGCCGCCAGCGCACGGTCAACAAGCCGTCGTCTCGCCGCGGCGCAGCGCGCGGCTCAGCAGCAGCACCGGCACCAAGCCCGCCAGCACCAGCGTCAGCGCCGGCAGGGCCGCTTCGCCCAAGCGTTCATCGCGCGCCATTTGATGCGCCACCACCGCCAGCGTATCCCAGCCGAAGGGCCGCAGCACCAGGGTGGCCGGCAGTTCCTTCATGACATCCACAAACACCAGCAACGCCGCTGCCCACACCGAACGGTGCAGCAAGGGCAGATGCACGCTGGCCCACAAACGCCAGCCGCGCCGGCCCAGCAAACGCGCCGCATCGTCCAAGCTGCTGGGCACGCGGCTGTAGCCGCTTTCGAGGGATTGCAGCGCCACCGCCGTGTAGCGCACCCAATAAGCCCACAGCACCCCCAACACCGTGGCCGTCACCCACGAGGCCCAAGGCGCCTGCGGCGCCGCGGCTTGCAGCCAACCCACCGGCAGCAGCAGCCCCACCACCAACACCGCCCCCGGAACCGCGTACCCGAGCCCCACCGTGCGCACCGCCAGCCGCACCACCGGGGTTGGCCGCTGCCGCTGGGCGTATGCCAGCGCCAGCGCCCCCAGCGTGGTCAGCGCGGCGGCCATGGCCGCCAGCGTCAGGCTGTTGCGCGCCCAGCCGCCAAACGACTGCCAAGGCAGAACGTCCCAGCCTTCAATCAGCGGTCGCAGCATGAACAGCACCGGCAGGCCAAAACCCAGCCCCACCGGCAACCCGCACACCAGCCAGGCCGCCAGCGCCGCCGCGCCACGCAGCCGCACGGGGCGCGCTTCCGCAGCCGCAGCGCGATCAACCCGATTGGAGCTGTAGCGCAGCCGGCGCCGCGAGACGCGCTCCAGCGCCAGCAGCAGCGCCACCATCATCAGCAACAGCCAAGCCAACTGGGCGGCGGCCACTTGGTCATCCATCACCAGCCAGGCTTTGAACACCCCAGCCGTCAACGTTTGCACGCCAAAGTAGCTCACCACCCCAAAATCGGCCAGCGTTTCCATCAGCGCCAAGGCCACCCCGGCGACAATGGCCGGGCGCGCCAGCGGCAGCGCCACCGTCAGCAGCCGCCGTCTCAGCGGCGCGCCCAACAGCCGCGCGGCCTCCAGCAGCGCTGCGGCCCGATCGGCCAAGGCCGTGCGCGCCAACAAATAAACGTAGGGGTAGAGCGTGAAGGTGAACACCCAGGCCGCCCCCCACAGCGAGCGCACCTCCGGCAACACCCGCCCCTGTAACCCGAAGGTCTCGCGCAGCCAGGTTTGCGCAGGCCCCGAGAATTGCAAAAAATCGGTGTAGGCGTAGGCCGTCACATACGCCGGCATGGCCAGCGGCAGCAGCAGCAGCCACTGCGCGCTGCGGCGGCCCGGAAAGTCAAACACCGTCACCGTCAGCGCCGTGACGCTGCCCACCAGCGCCACCCCCAAACCCACCATCACGCACAGCGCCAGCGTGGCGCCGGCATAGCCCGGCAACGTGGTGGCGGCCATTGAACGCAGCACGCTCCAGGAAGCGTCGTTCCAGCTCAACGCCGCCACCAGCAACGCCAACACCGGCAAGGCCAGCACCGCCGCCAGCAAGGCCAACGCCGCTGGGACGAACCAGCTGCGACCGACGGCGGCGTACGCCGGGGCCTGCCGGGCCGCACGCCACCATGACAGCGCTGAACGAGCAACCATGCCTGCTTGCAGTGAATGAGAATGCACATTATCTACAATGTCGAATCATGTTTCTCAAACTGGAGCACGCGCGACTGCGTTACCCGGGCAGCCCCCGCGCGGCCCTGGATGACGTGTCGCTGGCTCTGCCAGCCGGAGCCCTTGGGGTGCTGCTCGGCCCGTCGGGCTGCGGCAAAACCACGCTGCTGCGTGCGCTGGCGGGGCTGGAGCGCTTGGACGAAGGCCAGCTCACGCTGGAGGGTCAGACCGTGGCCGCCCGCGGCGTGCATTGGCCCCCGGAGGCGCGCCGCATCGGCATGGTGTTTCAGGACTACGCGCTGTTTCCGCACCTCTCGGTGGCGGACAATGTCGGCTACGGTCTGCACCGCTGGACGCGTCTGCAGCGGCAGCAGCGCGTGGCGGAAGTGTTGGCGTTGGTGGGGCTGCAGGGCTACGAGCGGCGCTACCCGCACGAACTCTCCGGCGGTCAACAGCAGCGGGTGGCGCTGGCGCGGGCCTTGGCGCCACGGCCCCGCCTGCTGCTGCTGGACGAGCCCTTTTCCAGCCTGGACGTCGATCTGCGCGAGCGGCTGGCGCAAGAGCTGCGCACCATCCTGAAAGCCGCCGGCATCACCGCCCTGTTCGTCACCCACGACCAGATGGAGGCGTTCGCGTTGGGTGACCTGATCGGAGTCATGCACGAAGGCCGGCTGCATCAGTGGGACGACGCCTACACGCTCTACCATCGCCCTGCCACGCGCTTTGTGGCCGAGTTCATTGGGCATGGCGTGTTTGCGCCGGCGCGCATCGTGGCGCGCGGCGAGCGCGTGGTGGTGCAAACGCCGCTGGGCGAATTGGAGGATATTGCCGAATGCCCGCTGCCCAGCGCCTTCCCGGACGGCCTTTGCGAGGTGCTGCTGCGCGCCGACGACATCGTGCACGACGACGCCTCCCCGTTTCGCGGCGAAATCGTGCGCAAGGCGTTTCGCGGCGCGGCGTTTCTCTACACCGTGCGGCTGGCCGACGGGCAACTGCTGCAGGTGCAAGTGCCGTCGCACCACGACCACGCCATCGGCGAGTGGATCGGGCTGCGCGCCGCGGTCGATCATGTGGTGACCTTTGCCCGCGGCGCCAGCGCCGCCAGCCCGCCCGCCCTTAACAGCCCGCAACCGCCGACGTCGGCCCGCTAGGCTGCAGTCCCATCGAGCGAAGGCAGCGTCGTTGGCGGGTCACCCCGCCGGCAGCGAGGCCGACCAGGGCGCGGCGGCAGCGCTGCGCGGGCGCGGCAACAGCTCGCCCAACGCGCGGCAAACGGTTTCGTGTTTGGCATCGACCAATTCCGCCAGCACCCGCAGCGGCGGCAGACGCCCGCGCAGCCCGGCCAGCCCACGCCCGTCGCCCAGCACGTCGGGGCGCTCCAGACATTTCAGCAGCGTAGCCAAGCGCTGGCGCACCGATCCGGTGCGCAGCAGCGCCATCGCATGGGCACGCTCCGGCTGTTGCAACAGCGCTTCGATCAACCAGGCGGCGCGCTGCGTCTCGTCGGCAGCCAGCCAGGGCCCCTGCAACACGACAGGGGTGATGGCCGTGGCGCGCCAGCCGTGCGGCTGCCCGGCCAACGCGTCAATGCCCAGCCAGTCGCCCGGCTCGGCCAGCATCACCAACAGAGGGCCATCCCGTCCAACACGGTCAAGCCGCAGCAGACCGCGCACCACCCGCCAGGGACCGTCGCGCCCTCCCACATCAAAAACGATCTGTTGCGGCGCCAGCGCCACCACCGAAGGCGGGGCAAGAGGCCGCGATTGAAGGTCGCTGGTTGACATGGTCGCTGCGATCGGCTTCAAGGCAAGCTGTCCAAATACCACTGCCGCACGCGCGCGAACTGCTCTGGCGTCAGCGTCGAGCGCACAAAATCGGCACAGCGCTCGCGCGCCTGCAGGTGCTCTTGCTCGGCCTGCACGAGCTGCTGGCGCAGCTCGTCACGGCGCGCGGGCGGCGCCGCCTCCAAAATCGCCATCCGCAGCTGCCCGCGCAGCTCGCGAATGCGCTGGGTCAGCGCGACGCGGCGCGGCATCGCGTCTTTGCGAAACTGCTCCAGCGCCTGGCGCTGCGCGTCGGTGAGGCCCAGCTGCGCCTCGTGCTTGAGGAGCAGCGGCATCAGCTCCACGATCGGCGTGGACTCATCGACCACGCTGCTGCGCGCCAGCGCAGGGGCGCTGGCCATTGCGCCAGCCGCCAGCAGCAGCGCTGCGATCAAGGCGCGGCTGGCGTGACGACCCGCGCGCACGGTCTTGATAACGTTCATCGCAACCCTCCTTCCCCCACGTCAGTGACGGTGACCGCCATGGCCGGCCTGCCCGCCGCCCATGCCGCCAGCGGGCGCGCCCAGCGCCATCACCTTGGCTTGCACCTCTTGGCGCACGCGTTGGCCGGCGGCGTTTTCAAACACCAGCGTCAGCGGCACCGTTTCGCCGCCGGCCAGCGGGCGCTTCAGATCCATCAGCATCACGTGGTAGCCGCCGGGCTTGAGCTCCACCGGCCGGCCGGCCGGCAGCGCCAGCCCCGGGATGGCGCGCATGCGCATCACGTCGCCGTCCATCGCCATCTCGTGGATCTCGACGACGCCGGCCACCGGCGACTCGCCGGCCACCAGGCGCATGTTTTCCGGCGCGGTCAGGCGCATGAAGGCGCCGGTGGCTTTTTGCTGCGCCACCGTGCCGCGCACCCAGGGATCTTCCACTTTGACGGTTTGCGCCCAGGCGGCGGCGGTCAGCGCCAGCAGCGCCACGGCAGCGGATTGAAGCAGTGTGCGGGTCATGGTCATTCTCCTGAAAAAAGAGGAAGTTAAGAGGACGATTGACGCGCCCGGCGTCACGGACGCAGCGTCATCCGGCGCTTTCGCGCAGCAGCCATGCGATGTCGTGCGCGTAGTCGTCGGCGGTTTGTTCGTGCTTGAGCACGATGCGCAAGCGACCTTGCGGATCGATCAAATACGTCTGCGCCGAGTGGTCCATGGTGTAGCCGCTGCCGGTGGGCACCTTGGCGTAATAGACCTTGAATTCACGCGCGGCGGCCGCGATCTCCTGCGGCGTGCCGGTCAAGCCCAGGAACGAAGGGTGAAAGGCGGCCAGGTATTCGCGCAGCAGCTCAGGCGTGTCGCGCTCGGGGTCAACCGTGACGAACAGCAGCTGCACGCGCTGGGCGTCTGGCCCCAAGCGCTGCATGACCTCCACGGTGCGCGCCAGGGCCGTCGGGCAGACGTCAGGGCACTGCACAAAGCCGAAATACAGCATCACGACTTTGCCGCGAAAGTCTTGCAGCGTGCGACGCTGCCCGTGCTGGTCGGTCAGCTCCAGCGTCTTGCCGTAAGGCGCGCCGGTCACGTCGATGCCGCGCAGGGCATCCTTCGGGCCGCCACGCTCGCAGCCAGCCAGCCACGGGGCGATCGCCATCATCAGCGCGACGGAGACGCCGCGCAGCCAGCCGCGGCGAGCCCCATTCGAAAGGGAAACACCATTCATCAACCCACAGCCTCCTTGACACCAGGCAAGCCAACGGCGCCGCGCTGAACCCCTCAGCGTGGGCCGAGCGCGGCTGCATGCGCGCTGCCCTGGGGCTGCAACCCCAGCGGTGGCGCCGCGTCAAAGAAAGCGAGGGGGCGCGTGCGGCTGAGGGTGCCACCACAACGCCAACCTGGACGCCGGCGAAGCGGTCGCCCACGCCGGCCAAGCCATGCCGGATTCGCGGGACGGCGCAGGCCATCCTTCCGGAGGCGGCGGCAATCCTGGCCCTGCATGCAGCAGGCACCAGTCGCACGACGTCATCGTCGCTGCAGCCCCGTCATCAGGCGCGGCTAGGCCGGCGTCCAACGACACCCACGCCATGCCGGTGCTGGTGCAGATTTGCACCCGCTCGTCGGCGCGCGGCGAGCCCACCCACGCCTGGGCCAATGCCGGCGCCAGCGCGGCCCACAGCAGCGCCAGCGCGACCAGGCCCAACAGCCCACGGCGATGACCCACGTTGATGTTCACAATGTGCATTGTAGTCATGACCGCCGGCGACGTGGGCTCGCTACACTCGGTGCTCATGGTGGCCTCTTTCGCTTTTGTTGGCGGTAGGCCCCTGACCCCTTTGGGGTCTGCGTCGTTCACCGTCCACCCACGCTGCGCTCCATGCCATGACCCCCGCCGAACAAGCCCTGCGCGACGCCGCGCTCGAATACCACCGCAGCCCCACGCGCGGCAAGGTGTCCGTCACGCCGACCAAGGCGCTGTCCAACCAGCGCGACCTGAGCCTGGCCTACTCCCCCGGCGTGGCCTATCCGTGCCTGGAAATCGCCGCCGACCCGCGCAAGGCCGCCGAGTACACCAGCCGCGGCAACCTGGTCGGGGTCATCACCAACGGCACCGCCGTGCTGGGCCTGGGCGACATCGGCCCGCTGGCCGGCAAGCCGGTGATGGAGGGCAAGGGCTGCCTGTTCAAGAAGTTCGCCGGCATCGACGTCTTCGACATCGAGCTCAACGAGAAGGATCCGGACAAACTCGTCGAGATCATCGCCGCGCTGGAGCCGACGCTGGGCGGCATCAACCTGGAGGACATCAAGGCGCCGGACTGTTTCTACATCGAGCGCAAGCTGCGCGAGCGGCTGAACATCCCGGTGTTTCACGACGACCAGCACGGCACCGCCATCATCGCCTCGGCGGCGCTGATCAACGCGCTGGAGCTGGTCGGCAAGCAGATCGGCGAGGTGCGCATTGCGGTGAGCGGCGCCGGCGCCGCCGCCATCGCGGTGCTGGACCTGTTCGTGGCGCTGGGCGCGCGGCCCGAGCTGATCACCGTCTGCGACTCCAAGGGCGTCATCCACACGCAGCGCGAGGACGCCCTGGCCGGGCGGCTGGACGAATCCAAGCAGCGCTACTGCCGCGCCACCGACGCGCGCACGCTGGCGGACGCGGTGCGCGGCGCCGACGTGTTCCTGGGCTGTTCCACCGCCGGGGTGCTGAGCGCCGAGATGGTCAAGACAATGGCCGAACGCCCGATCATCCTGGCGCTGGCCAACCCGGAGCCGGAGATCCGCCCGGAGGTTGCCAAGGCCGCGCGGCCCGACTGCATCATCGCCACCGGGCGCAGCGACTACCCCAACCAGGTCAACAACGTCCTGTGCTTTCCCTACATCTTCCGCGGCGCGCTCGATTGTGGCGCCACCCGCATCACCGAGACCATGAAGCTGGCCTGCGTGCGCGAGATCGCGCAGCTGGCCAAGGCCGAGATCAGCGATGAAGTCGCCGCCGCCTACGCCGGGCAGGAGCTGCAGTTCGGCCCCGACTACCTGATCCCCAAGCCGTTCGACGCGCGGCTGATCCTGCGCATCGCGCCGGCGGTGGCGCAGGCGGCGGCGGAGTCGGGCGTGGCCACGCGCCCGATCGAGGATCTGGACGCCTACCGCGAAAGTCTGCAGCGCTTCGTCTATCAGACCGGCATCCTGATGCGGCCGATCTTCGCCGTGGCCAAGCGGCAGCAGCCGCTGGCGCGCGTGGCCTACGCCGACGGCGAGGACGAGCGCGTGCTGCGCGCGGCGCAGCTGGCGCTGGAGGAAGGCATCGCGCGGCCGATCCTGATCGGCCGGCCGGCCGTCATCGAGGCGCGCATCCGCCGCGCCGGCCTGCACCTGCGGCTTGGGCTGGACGTCGAGAACGTCAACCCCGAGGACGACCCGCGCTTCCGCCAGTACTGGGAGGCCTACCACCAGTTGATGAAGCGCGACGGCGCCACGCCCGAGGTCGCCAAGGCCGCCGTGCGCCGCTCCAACACCATCATCGGCTCGCTGATGGTGCACCTGGGCGATGCCGACGCGCTGATCTGCGGGCTGGTCGGCACCTACACCACGCACCTGGAGCGCATCGACGCCGTGCTGGGCCGCGCGCCCGGGGCCACGCTTTACGCCGCGCTCAACGCCGTCAACACCGACCGCGGCCCGATCTTCATCACCGACACCTACGTGCACGAGGACCCCAGCGCCGAGCAGCTGGCCGAGATCGCCTGGATGGCGGCGCAGCAGGTGCAGCGCTTCGGCATCGTGCCGAAGGTGGCGTTTCTGTCGCACTCCACCTTCGGGCAGTCCAAGCGCGCCAGCGCGCGCAAGATGCGCACCGCGCGCGACCTGTTCGTCGCCGCGCACCCGGAGATCGAGTGCGACGGCGAGCTGCATGGCGATGCGGCGCTGGAGCCCGAGATCCGCGCGCGCTTCCTGTCCGATTCGACGCTGTCGGGCAGCGCCAACCTGCTGGTCTGCCCGAACCTGGATGCGGCCAACATCCTCTACAACGTCATGAAGACCACCACCAGCGGCGGCGTGACGGTCGGCCCGATCCTGATGGGCGTGCGCGCACCGGCCTACATCCTGACGCCGGCGGCCACCGTGCGCCGCGTGCTGAACATGACCGCGGTGGCCGCCGCCGCGGTGCAGCGCTGAACCGCGGCTGGCCGCGCCGATGGGCTGGCAGGCACGGCTGAAGCTGCACGGCAGCGCCGTCAGCGGGCGCAGCCGGCTGGCGTTCGCGCACGAGGGGCCGCTGCGCGTGCTGCAGACGCTGCACCCGGAAGGCCCGGCGGTGGTGCACGCGGTGCTGGTGCACCCACCGGGCGGCCTCGTCGGCGGCGACGAGCTGGCCATCGACGTGCAGGTCGGCCCCGGCGCGCACGTGCTGGTGACCACGCCCGGGGCGACGCGCTTCTACCGCAGCGACGGCGCGCCGGCGGCGCAGAAGGTGCGCGCGCGGCTGTCCGACGGCGCGCGGCTGGAGTGGCTGCCGGCGGAGACGATCGCCTACCCCGGCTGCCTGGCGCGCAACGCCTTCGACGCCGAGCTCGCCCCGGGCGCGCAGCTGCTGGCGTGGGAGGTGTGCGCGCTCGGCCTGCCGCAGGCCGGCGCGCCGTTCGCCGCCGGCGTGCTGCACCAGCGCATGGCGGTGGACGACGTCTGGCTCGACGAAGGGCGGCTGGAGGCCGCCGATCGCTGGCTGCTGGACGGCGGCCCCGGCCTGGCGGGGCGGCGCGCCCTGGGCACGCTGGTGCTGGCCCGCGGCACGCCGTGGACCGAGGCCGAGCGCGAGCGGCTGCTACAGGCCGTGCGCGCGCAGCTGCCCGCAAGCCTCGAGCCGGTGGCCGCCGGCGCCACCTGCCCGCACGAACGGGTGCTGGTGGTGCGCGGGCTGGCGGAGGTGGTGGAGCCGCTGATGGCGCTGTGGCAACGCCTGCGCGCCGTGCTGCGCCGGCAGGCGTGGGGCCTGGAGGCCCCGCCGCTGCGGCTGTGGCGGGTTTGATCCGCTACAGCGCCACCATCGCACGCACGCCGTGGGCGTCCATCTCGTCGCCGCTGCCGCTGGCCACCACCGCGCCGCGCTCCAGCACCACGTAGCGGTCGGCCAGCTCGCGTGCGAAGTCGTAGTACTGCTCGACCAGCAGGATCGCCATCGGCTCGCCGTCCAGCCCCTGGCGCGCCAGCTGGCGCAGCACGCGGCCGATGGCCTGGATGATGTTGGGCTGGATGCCTTCGGTCGGCTCGTCCAGCACCAGCAGGCGCGGGCGCGCCGCCAGCGCCCGCGCGATCGCCAGCTGCTGCTGCTGCCCGCCGGAAAGGTCCCCGCCGCGGCGGCCCTGCATCTCGGCCAGCACCGGAAACAGCTCGAACAGCTGCGCCGGCAGCGCGGTGCCGGCGGGGCGGCTGGCCAGCCCCATCAGCAGGTTTTCGCGCACCGTCAGGCGCGGGAAGATCTCGCGCCCCTGCGGCACGTAGCCGATGCCGCGGCGCGCGCGCTCGTGCACCGGTTGGCCCGCCAGCTCCGCGCCGTCGAAGGCGATGCGGCCCTGGCGGATCGGCACCAGGCCCATCAGGCTCTTCAGCAGCGTGGTCTTGCCCACGCCGTTGCGGCCCAGCACCACGGTGATTTCGCCCGCGCGCGCCTGCAGGCTGACGCCGCGCAGCGTGTGCGAGCCGCCGTAGTACTGATGCACGTCCTCGATCACCAGCATGACCGTCAACGCCCCAGATAGACCTCGATGACGCGCTCGTCGCGCGCCACCTGCTCGAACGAACCTTCGGTGAGCACCGCGCCGTCGCACAGCACGGTGACCTTGTCGGCGATCGCGCGCACGAAGCCCATGTCGTGCTCCACCACCACCAGCGTGTGGCGCCCCTTGAGCTTGAGGAGGAGCTGCGCGGTGCGCTCGGTCTCGTCGTCGGTCATGCCGGCCACCGGCTCGTCCAGCAGCAGCACCTTGGGCTCCTGCGCCAGCAGCATGCCGATCTCCAGCCACTGCTTCTGCCCGTGGCTGAGCGTGCCGGCGGCTCGTCCGGCGGCGTCCTCCAGGTGGATCAGCGCCAGCAGCTCCTGCAGGCGCTGGCGCTGCGCGGCGCCGAGGCGGAAGGTGAGGCTGGCGCGCACGCGCTTGTCGCCCGCCAGCGCCAGTTCCAGGTTTTCCCACACCGTCAGCGGCTCGAACACCGTGGGCTTCTGAAACTTGCGCCCCACGCCCAGCGCGGCGATCTGCGGCTCGCGGTAGCGCAGCAGGTCGATCGTGCTGCCGAGGAAGACGCTGCCGCGGTCCGGGCGCGTGCGGCCGGTGATGACGTCCAGCATCGTCGTCTTGCCGGCGCCGTTGGGGCCGATGATGGCGCGCAGCTCGCCGGGCGCGATGTCGAGGCTGAGGCCCTTGAGCGCCTTGTAGCCGTCGAAGCTGACCTGCACGTCGTCCAGGTAGAGGATGCGGCCGTGGCTGGTGTCGATGGCGCCGGGCGCGACCGGGTGGGCGAAGGCCGCGGCACGCCCGCCGCTGGCGCCTTCGGACTCGGCGCGGCGCTGCGCACGCTGCCAGCGCTCGGCGCCGCTTTGCAGCAGATCCGGGGTCATGCGCCCCCCTCCCCGCGCGGCGCGCGGCGCACCCAGCGCCGCCACAGGCCGACCAGCCCCTGCGGCATCCACAGCGTCACCGCCACGAACAGCGCGCCCAGCGCGTACAGCCAGACCTCCGGCGCCACCACCGTCAGCCAGCTCTTGGCGCCGTTGACCGCGAACGCCCCGACGATCGGGCCGATGAGGGTGCCGCGCCCGCCGACCGCCGTCCACACCGCGATCTCGATGCTGGCCGCCGGACTCATCTCGCGCGGGTTGATGATGCCGACCTGCGGCACATACAGCGCCCCGGCCAGCGCGCACATCACCGCCGACAGCGTCCAGATCGTGAGTTTGTAGGGCAGCGGGTCGTAGCCGCAGAACATCACGCGCCCCTCGGCGTCGCGGATCGCCTGCAGCACGCGGCCGAACTTGCTGGCCACCAGCCAGCGCGCCAGCAGGTAGCAGCCGATCAGCGTCAGCCCCGTGACGACGAACAGCGCCACGCGCGTCTCCGAGGTCGTGATCGGAAAGCCCAGGATGCGCTTGAAGTCCGTGAAGCCGTTGTTGCCGCCGAAGCCCGTCTCATTGCGGTAGAACAGCAGCATCGCCGCCAGCGTCAGCGCCTGCGTGATGATCGAGAAATACACCCCCTGGATGCGCGAGCGGAACGCGAAGTAGCCGAACACCCACGCCAGCAGCCCCGGCACCAGCACGATCAGCACGAGCGTGGCCGCAAAGCTGTGCGACAGCGCCCAGTGCCACGGCAGCTCCTTCCAGTCGAGGAAGACCATGAAGTCCGGCAGCTCGCTGCCGTAGTGGCCGTCGGTGCCGATCTGGCGCATCAGGTACATGCCCATCACGTAGCCGCCCAGCGCGAAGAACAGCCCGTGCCCGAGGCTGAGGATGCCGGTGTAGCCCCAGATCAGGTCCAGCGCCAGCGCGCAGATGGCGTAGCACATGATCTTGCCGAGCAGCGTGATCCAGTGGTCGCTCAGGTGCCAGACGCTGTCGGGCGGCACCGCGAGGTTGAGCAGCGGCGCCACCCCGGCCACCAGCGCGACGGCCAGCCACAGCGCGCGCGCCTGCGGCGCCAGCAGCCGCGGCCCGTGCGCGCTGGCCGGCTGCGGCCCTGCGGTCGATGCGGCGGTGTTCATGCCTGCCTTCCTTTCAGCGCGAACAGCCCCTGCGGCCGCTTCTGGATGAAGATCACGATCAGCACCAGCACGGCGATCTTGGCCAGCACCGCGCCGGCCCAGCCCTCCAGCAGCTTGTTCAGCAGCCCCAGCCCCAGCGCCGCCAGCACCGTGCCGGCCAGCTGGCCGACGCCGCCGACCACCACGACCATGAAGGAGTCGATGATGTAGGCCTGCCCCAGGTCCGGCCCGACGTTGCCGATCTGGCTCAGCGCCACCCCGGCCAGCCCCGCCACGCCGGAGCCGAAGGCAAACGCCAGCGCATCGACGCGGCCGGTCGGCACGCCCATGCAGGCCGCCATCGGGCGGTTCTGCGTCACGCCGCGCACGAACAGCCCAAGCCGCGTGCGCGCCAGCACCCACGCCACCGCCGCCAGCACCAGCGCCGCGAACACCAGGATCGCCACCCGGTTCCACGGCAGGACGAGCCCCCCGGGCAGGGTCAGCGCCCCGCTGAGCCACGCGGGGTTTTCCACCGTGACGTTCTGCGCGCCGAACAGGCTGCGCACCGCCTGCATCAGGATCAGGCTCAGGCCCCAGGTGGCCAGCAACGTCTCCAGCGGCCGGCCGTAGAGGTGCCGGATGACGCCGCGCTCGATCGCCGCCCCGACCAGCGCCGCGGTCAGGAACGCCACCGGCAGCGCCGCCAGCACGTACCAGTCGAACCACTGCGGCCACAGGCGCGCAAACAGCTGCTGCACGACGTAGGTGGCGTAGGCGCCGACCATGATCAGCTCGCCGTGCGCCATGTTGATGACGCCCATCAGGCCATAGGTGATCGCCAGCCCCAGCGCCGCCAGCAGCAGGATGGAGCCGAGGCTGAGCCCCGTGAACACCGTGCCGCCGATTTCGGCCAGCGCCAGCGTGCGCTCCAGCGCCTGCTGCGCCTGGCGCAGCGCCTGCGCCACCGCGGGGTCGGTTTCTTGCGCGCGCTGCTGCTGCAGCAACGGCAGCGCCTGCCGCTCGCCGCTGCCGCCCAGCACCCCGGCGGCGACGCGCCGGCGCGCCGGATCGGCATCGGCCAGCTCCACCGCCGCCAGGGCCTGCGCCAGCAGCGCCGCGGCGCGTCCGTCCAGCGGCGGCTGGCGCTGCGGGTCGAGCGCCGCGCGCAGCAGCGGCGCGAACGCTTCGTCCGGCTCCTCCAGCAGGGCGCGGCGCAGCGTCGCGGCGGCGGCGCGCTGGCGCTGCGGGTCGGCTTCCTGCAAATCCAGCGCCGCCAGCGCCAGCGCCAGCGCCGCGCGCAGCCGGTTGTTCAGCAGCGGCGCCTCGGCCGCGGGCGGCAGCGGCTCGGGCGCACCGCTGTCGGCGCGCACCGCGCTGCCGTCCGGCTGCTCGATCCAGACCTGCCCCTCGAGCACGCGCACGCGCTCGTCCTGCAGCGCACGCAGCAGCGCCGCTGCCGCCGGATCCGGCGCGGCGGCCAGCTGCGTGATGGCCTGCACGCGCTCGGCCACCGTCCCCTCGGCCACCGCCAGCGCCTGCTCCGGCGTCAGCGCCGGGGCCAGCCGCGGCAGCAGCAGGCCCAGCACGGCCAGCAGCGTCGCCGCCCCATGCCGCCATGCGCGCATCGTCATCCCCTGCCCTCCCGCCGGCGTCAGGCCTTCTCCGGCACGTCCTTCTTCTTCTCGTTGCCGGGGATGAACGGGCTCCACGGCTGGGCGCGGATCGGCCCCTTGGTCTTCCAGACGACGTTGAACTGACCGTCGGCGCGCACCTCGCCGATGAACACCGGCTTGTGCAGGTGGTGGTTGCGCTCGTCCATCTTGACCTTGAAGCCGCTCGGGGCGTCGAAGGTCTGCCCGGCCATGGCCTCGATGACCTTGTCGGTCTCGGTGCTCTTGGCCTTCTCCACCGCCTGCTTCCACATGTGGATGCCGATGTAGGTGGCCTCCATCGGGTCGTTGGTCAGCGGCTTGTCCTTGTGGCCCGGGATGTTCTTGGCCTTGGCGTAGGCGGCCCACTTCTTGATGAAGGCGTCGTTGGTCGGGTTCTTGATCGACATGAAGTAGTTCCACGCCGCCAGGTGCCCGACCAGCGGCTTGGTGTCGACGCCGCGCAGCTCTTCCTCGCCGACGCTGAAGGCCACCACCGGCACGTCGGTGGCCTTGAGGCCCTGGTTGCCCAGCTCCTTGTAGAACGGCACGTTGGAGTCGCCGTTGATGGTGGAGATCACGCAGGTCTTCTTGCCCGCGGCGGCGAACTGCTTGATCTTGGCGATGATGGTCTGGTAGTCGCTGTGGCCGAACGGCGTGTACTCCTCCATGATGTCCGACTCGGGGATGCCTTTGGACTTGAGGAACGCGCGCAGGATCTTGTTGGTGGTGCGCGGATACACGTAGTCGGTGCCGAGCAGCACGAAGCGCTTGGCGCTGCCGCCGTCCTTGCTCATCAGGTATTCCACGGCGGGAATCGCCTGCTGGTTCGGCGCCGCGCCGGTGTAGAAGACGTTCTTGCTGAGCTCCTCGCCCTCGTACTGCACGGGGTAGAACAGCAGGCCGTTCAGCTCCTCGAACACCGGCAGCACCGACTTGCGGCTGACCGAGGTCCAGCAGCCGAACACCGCGGCCACCTTGTCCTGCGTCAGCAGCTGGCGCGCCTTCTCGGCAAACAGAGGCCAGTTGGAGGCCGGATCGACCACCACCGGCTCGATCTTGCGCCCCAGCACCCCGCCGGCGGCGTTGATCTCGTCGATGGTCATCAGCGCGATGTCCTTGAGCACCGTCTCGGAGATCGCCATCGTGCCCGACAGCGAGTGCAGGATGCCGACCTTGATCGGCGCGTTGCCTTGCGCCCGCGCCACCCAGGGGCCGAAAGCGGCCATCGCGGCGGCGGCGGACAGGGCCTTGAGCGTGGAGCGACGTTGCATCATGGTGGTTCTCCGCAGGTTGGGAAGCGACGGGAGGGATCAAACGCCCCCCATGCTAGGCACCGCGCGCCGCCGCGTCTGTACGCCAGATGGCGTAGGGCGCCTCAACCGCCGCGCTGGGCTTTGCGCTACGATGCGCCCCGTTGCTGCGGTCACCAAGACCTTTCAATCCCTAGAGAGCAGCGCGCCCTTAGAAAACCCCAAGCGATGACGCGGGCTTACTCTTTCTCACCTGACGAGCTGGCTGACCTGTTGGCACGCGTGGCCCTGCATGACGCCGGCGCGCTGCGGCGGCTTTACGACGGCACCGCAGCCCGGCTGTTCGGCGTCATCCTGCGCATCCAGCCTGATCGTGCCGCCGCCGAAGACGCCCTGCAAGAAACGTATCTGGCTGTCTGGCAGCAGGCGCAGCTCTATCGAGCCAGCTTGGGGCATCCCTGGGCTTGGCTGCTGACCCTTGCCCGCAACAAAGCCATCGACAGCTTGCGCGGCGCGCGTCCCGTCGTGTCCCTCGAGAACACACCGGCAGCGGCTGCGGCCACTGCCGCCGGCGAGACGCTCAGCGACGACGAGCCAAGCGATCCAGCAGTCGCTTGGGCGCAACACGACGGCGGCGAAGAGGTCTGGCACCAACGACGCACGCAACGGCATCTGCACGACTGCTTGCAACAACTGCCGCCGGTGCAGCGCCAAAGCGTCATCTTGGCCTACATGCATGGCCTGAGCCACCTGGAGCTCGCGCAACACTTGCGCGCGCCGCTGGGCAGCGTCAAAAGCTGGGTGCGACGCGCCCTGTTGGGTTTGCGCGACTGCCTGCAGCAAGTCGGACATCCCACCGTATGAACATCCTGCGCGAACCGTTGGCCGAGCAATTGGCCGGCGCTTACGTCATCGGCACCTTAAGGGGAGGCGCGCGACGCCGTTTCGAGCGCCTGATGGTCGCCCATCCGCTGTTGCAAGCGCATGTGTTACGCTGGCAACAGCGCTTCAGCGAACTGGCGCCGGCGCCGCGAGAGGCGCCGCCGGCGGCGGTTTGGGATCGGATCGCCGCTCGGTTAGCTGGTCTTGCGGCCCCACCGCCTGCTGTGGCTCGTCCGTCAAGACGGCTGCGAGCATGGTTGTGGCCTGCTTGGGCTGCCGTCGCCACCGCGGCGGCCATCAGTCTGGCTGTGGTCGCCTGGCCCTTGCGACCGCAGGATCCTTTGGGGGCCACCGTAGCCATCCTGCAACCCGCCGAGCCTGACCCCGCCGCTGGCGTCATCGTCGTCACGCAGCCCTCTGCGCAAGTCTGGCAGGTGATCGTGCCGCGTCAGGCCGACCCGGGTCCGCAGCGCAGTTGGGAGCTGTGGGCCGTGCCGGTGGAGGGACAGCCGATCTCGCTGGGGCTTGCCCCGCCAGGCCACGCAACCCCCGTGCGCACGCCCCCGGGCGAGGTGGCGTTCAAAGCCTTGGCTGTCAGCCTTGAGCCGGCGGGGGGATCGCCCACCGGCACGCCCACCGGGCCCGTCCGCTACCTGGCGCCGTGGCCATCGGCGCCGGCGGCAAGCCAAAACCCTACTTAATGAAAGGTTTTGCATCCAAACGGGGCTGAGCGCCGTTTTAGGGGTTGAGGGCGGAATGCTCCGCCCTGCTTTGACAAGGAGACCCCGATGACGCTCAAACTCCACTTGGTGCGGCTGCGCCGGCCGCTGGCGCTGGCGGCGAGCGCTGGCGCTGCTTTAGCGCTGCTGGGCTGCCTTGGCGGCGGCGACGGCCCCAGCAGCGCCGAGGCCGGGCCCGACCGCGCGGCGGTGGCCCTCGGACGCGAGGTGTTCCGCTACGAAACCTTTGGCAACGAAGGCTTTTGGACCGATGCGATGCGCTTGCCCCAGGGGCTGGTCAAAGCCGGCCTCACCCCGCTGCAAGCCCTCGGGTTGGGTCTGAACGTGGACGTCGAAGCGCTCAGTCCTGCCACCGCCCAAGCCTTGACCAAGGCGCTGGCTGAAATTCGCAACGGCAAAGATCCGCAACAAACCGTGTTGGCCGATCCAGCCGTGACGCTGACGCTGATCAATGAAGGGGCGGTGATCGGCGTCGTGCCGGTGGATGCGCAAGGACGGCGCAAACCGCTGGGCAGCTCGCCGCAATACAACCCGAACGACCGGCTTGACCTCGCGCGCGGGGACAAGATTGGCATCAGCTGCGCGCTGTGCCACAGCCGCACCGACAACTCGGTGGTGCCGGCTGGATTCGCGGGATTGGCCGGTTCGGTTGGTCGCCGTATCGATGGCCCTAACGCGATCGATCTTGACGTCGGCAAGATTCTGGCGGCAGCCGACAACCCAGTGGCTTATTTGCCATTGCTGCAACTGGCTTTCCAATCCCTCAACGGCGCCAGCATCGGCAAGACCGATTTTGCCGGCATTCAAAACGACACCAATGAGGAGGCGCGCGCTTACCTGGCCGGCGCCGACCGGCAGGGACAGCGGCACTACGGCCCCGGCACGTTCGATGCCCTGCCCGACGGCATCAACAACACCGCTTACACGCAGGCGTTTTTCCGCACCGACTTGGCCGCGCCGTGGGGGCATGCCGGCACGTTCGCCAACCTGGACGATTTCAACAACTACGTTTACACGGTCGCGCTGGATCCGACCGTGCTGGCCACCGAGCGCGGTGCGCAACTGCTGACCACGCTGGCGGGGCCGGTGGGTCAGGAAATCCACCAACGCTACCGTGCCGTGCTGGAACGCAGCGGGCTGGCTGGCCGCTATCCTTTTGTGCGCGCGCAACCGACGGGTCGCCCCATCGGCGATCCGGCGGGCGTGGTGGGCGTGCGCGTCGATGCCGCCAAGCTGGCGGCGCTGCGCGCCTACACCGACCAGCTGGCCGCGCCGCGCACCCAGCGCCAGCTCGATCCGGCCTTGGTGCAGCGCGGCCAACAAGTGTTTGCGCAGCAATGCGCCAGCTGCCACACCGCCGACCCCAATCGCCCGGTGCAAACGGCGGTGCAGCCGCTCAGCACCCTCTACCCGGCTTATCGGCCTCAAGTGCTGCTCAGCCGTCCCGCGCCGCTGTCGCCGGTGCAGAAAAGCTTCGATCAAGGGCCGCGCCCAAGCTACGACAACGAGGTGGTGGTGATCAACGCCTCGCTGCGCGGCGAGCGAGTCGGCTACGCGCAACCCTTGCTGCTGGGCTTGGATGGCCGCAAAGACTTTTTGCACGACGGCAGCGTGGAGGGTCGCGACACGCTGGAGGCGCTGCGCTGGCTGCTCGATCCTCAGCGCGGGGGGCAAGCGCCGCACCCGTTCTATGTCGGCAACGTCGCCGATCGTGACGCGGTCGTGCATTACCTGTTGAGTCGTTGAGTTCGGACGATTTACTTTCCCAGTAACCCTGCAACAATCTGAAAGGAGTTCCAATCATGCGACGCACCACCCCTTGGATCTTTGGCCTTAGCCTGTTGGCAGCAGCCGCCAGCCCAACTTGGGCTCAAGAGAAAAAACCCCTGACGATGGGGGAATTGCAAACCATCCGCGCCATGGCCGGCGGCACGGTTGGCGAAGCCCTGGGCCAGGTGATGCCCATGCCGACGCTGGGCGTCATTGCCAACCGGTCGGCCATTTGCAGCACGCTGGCCGGCGGCATCGGCAGCGGCTACCTGCGCACGCATCCCAAAGGAGCCTTCACCATGGAGTCGGTGCGCGAAGCAAGCGACATCCCCGCTGCGGTTCAGCGCCTGGCCAACGCCGACATGGTTTATCTGGCCTTTGGGGGTGAATGGAAGCGCGACGACAATGTGGCGCTGCTGGAAAAAACGTTGGAAGAGCTGGCAGCCCAGCAATACAAAGGTACGCTGGTCTTTCACGTGACGACCTGGGCGCAAAAACAGCCGCAGGACATCGTGGCGCGCAATCCCCGGGTGGCCGACTACCTGCGCAAAAGCAGCATGGCGGTGGGAACCCTCAATCTGGATGCCAAGAAAGCGACGCTGAACCGCTTGGCCTTGGACGGCGACCAATTCAAGCTGACGGCGGTGGCCGAAGTGCCGTTGCGCGACGACTTGGTGGCGCTGTTCCGCCGTCAATAAACGTGTCGAACGGGGCGGGCTAAATCCCGCCCGGGCGCAGCTGCGGCACGCGCTGCAGCGCCAGCGCCGCCGCGGCGGTGCGCGTCTCCACGCCGAGCTTGGCGTGGATGCGCTCCAGGTGCTTCTTGACGGTGGCGGGGCTGGCGCCGACGATGTCGGCGATGTCGCGGTTGATTTTGCCCTGCACGACCCAGTAGAGCACCTCGGCCTCGCGGGCGGTGAGGCCGAAGGTGCTCATCAGCGCCTCCAGCACGCTGGTGTCGGAGGTCTCCTGCATCACGATCAGCCAGTGGCCGCCCTCGCTGTCGGCGCTGGTGTCAGCCGGATCATCCACCGATCGGTACAGCCGCAGCGTCAGCCGCCGCGTGCCCTGCGTCAGCGTCAGGCGCGGCGGCTCCGCCGGCGCCGGGTCGCCCCGGCACAGGTCCGGCCCGTGGCGGCGCAGCCACTGCAGCACCGGCTCCGGCGTCACCGGCGCCTCGGTGCCACAGTAGCGCCACAGCAGCTCGCGCGCCAGCGGCGTCTGCCACAGCAGCCGGCCGTCGCGCATGCGCACCGTGATGGTGGCAAAGCCGAACGCATCCAGCGCGTTGCGCGCCTGCTGCTGCACCATCGAGCCCTGGCGGATCTGGCGCGAGGTGCGCAGGTGCACGCCGATGCGCGCGATCACCTCTTGCGGCTTGACGGGCTTGGTCACGTAGTCCACCGCGCCGGCGGCCAGCCCCTCGATCAGGTGCTCGGTCTCGGTCAGGCCGGTCATGAACAGGATCGGGATGCTGGCGGTGCGCTCGTCGGCCTTGAGCCGGCGCGCCACCTCAAAGCCATCCATGCCCGGCATCAGCGCATCGAGCAGGATCACGTCGGGCCGCGCCTGGCGCGCGCGCAGCAGCGCCGTGGGGCCGTCGCTGGCCACCAGCACCGTGTAGCCGGTCTCGTCCAGCATGTCGTGCAGCGCCGCCAGGCTCTCGGGCACGTCGTCCACGATCAGCACCAGCGGGCCGGTCTCACTCTCCAGCACGTGCGGTCGCATCGTCGCTTGCCTCCATCAGCCATCGCTCCAGCAGGTCGAACTCCAGCGCGCGCGCGGCCTGCCGCACCGCCTCCAGGCCGGGCAGCGGCGGCGCCTCATCCAGCAGCCGCAGCACGCCGCGCGCCCAGCCCAGCCGCACGCGCTCCAGCAGCGCCGCGCGCAGCGGCGCGGGCCAGGCGTGCAGCCCGGGGCAGGCCGACAGCGCGGCAGGCGGCGGCAGCGCCGCCGGCGCCGCCCCGGACGCGGTCGCGGCGGCCACGGCGGGGGCGGCCACCTCCGGCAGGTACAACCGCAGCCGGAACGTCGTGCCCTGCCCGAGCGCGCTGTGCACGGTCAGCTCGCCGCCCATCAGTTCGGTGAGCATGCGCGCGATCGTCAGCCCCAGCCCGGCGCCGGCGGCGCGGCTGGCCGCGGCCCCGCGCGCGAACGGCTCGAACACGCGCTGCAGCTCCGAGGCGCTCATGCCCGGGCCGGTGTCGGCGACCTCGATCGTGGCCAGCTCGCGCGCCCAGGCCACGCGCAGCGTCACGGTGCCGGCGTCGGTGTAGCGCACCGCGTTGCCGAGCAGGTTGAGCAGCACCTGGCGCAGCCGCGCCGCATCCGTGCGCACCGCCGCCGGCCAGCGCGGCGGCCCCTCCAGCGCGAAGCGCAGCCCCTTGGCGCGCGCCTGCGGCGCCAGCAGCGCGGCCACCTCCTCCAGCAGCGCGCGCAGGTCGGTCGGGCGCAGGTCCAGCGTCACCCGCCCGGCCTCGATGCGCGCCAGGTCCAGCGTGCCTTCGATCAGCGACAACACGTGCTCGCCGGCGCGCTGGATCATCGCCAGCGCGTGCGCCTGGCGCGCCTCCAGCGCGGCGTCGCGCTGCAGCGCCTGCACGTACAGCATGATGGCGCCCAGCGGTGTGCGCAGCTCGTGGCTGATGGCGCTCAAGTAACGGCTCTTGGCCTCGTTGGCGCGCTCGGCGGCACGCCGCGCCGCCTCGGCCTGCTCGCGCGCACGCTGCAACTGCGCGTCGGTGCGGCGGTGCGCGTCGATCTCGCGCAGCAGCAGCCGGGTGTAGCGGTTCGATTCGCGCTGCGCCACGTGGCGCGCGCGCTGCGCCAGCACCAGCCACCACACCACCACGGCCGCCAGCGCCAGCAGCACGACGTAGACCTTGCGATAAGCCTCGTGAATCAGCGTCGCCGGCGCGCCCAGCGCCTGCGCGTGGCGCAGATCCTGCTGCGCCAGCAGCGCCAGCAGTCCGGCCAGCACCAGCGCGGTGACCGCCAGCAGCACGAGGTAGTGCGCCACCCCGGCGTCCAGGTACGGCAGCCAGCGCCGCGGCAGCCAGCGCCGCAGCCACGCGCGCAGCTGCGTGCCCAGCCGCGCGTGCGGCTTGCAGGCGTCGCCGCAGCGCGCATCCAGCGTGCAGCACAGCGAGCAGATCCAGCCGCCGTAGGCCGGGCAGCGCGCCATGTCCGGCCCTTCGTAGTCGCC
The DNA here is from genome assembly GCF_007556595.1 of Tepidimonas alkaliphilus. Taxonomy (GTDB): domain Bacteria; phylum Pseudomonadota; class Gammaproteobacteria; order Burkholderiales; family Burkholderiaceae_C; genus Tepidimonas; species Tepidimonas alkaliphila. The sequence continues at coordinate 40,311 of NZ_VJNB01000001.1, read as the reverse complement.
CTGGCAGACGACGCAGCGCAGCACCGCCGGCGTGCCCGACGCGCCCGGTGGGGCGCCGGCCACCGCCGGATCGGGCCGGCGCGCCAGGTGATGGCGGCCGCGCGTCCAGGCGCCCAGCAGCACCGCGAGCCCGAACGCCGCCCCCATCGACACCAGCGCCGAAAACGCCTGCGCCAGCGCGCCGAGCATCCCGACGTGCGCCGCCACCCCGAGCAGCGAGGCGCCGACCATCGCGCCGACCCCGACCGGGTTGACGTCCACCAGATGCGCGCGGCGGAATTCGAGGCCGCGCGGCGACCAGCCCAGTGGCTTGAGCACCACCAGGTCCGCCACCACCGCCACCAGCCACGCCAGCGCCACGTGGGCGTACAACCCCAGCACCGCCCCGAGCGCCTGAAAGACGTTCATTTCCATCAGCAGCCAGGCCAGCGCGATGTTGAACGCCATCCAGACCACGCGCCCGGGGTGGTGGTGCGTCAGGCGCGAGAAGAAGTTGCTCCACGCCAGCGACCCGGCGTAGGCGTTGGTGACGTTGATCTTGAGCTGCGAGACGACGACGAACAGCGCCGTGGCCGCCACCGCCCAGGCAGGCGGCAGCAGGTGCTCGTAGGCGACGCGGTACATCTGGTTCGGATCGACCGCGTGCGCCGCGTCCACACCGCGCTCCAGCGCCAGATGGGCAAGCCACGCGCCCGCCAGCATCTTCAGCACCCCCGGCACCACCCAGCCCGGGCCGCCGACGGCCACCGCCGCCCACCAGCGCCAGCGCCGCGCGGGGTGCGGCGGCGGCATGAAGCGCAGGTAGTCGGCCTGCTCGCCCATCTGCGTCACCAGCGCCAGCGCCACCGTCAGCGCCGCACCGAAGCGGTGCCAGTCGAATCCTCCGGCGGCCTCGATCGCACCATCTCGGTGCAGCCAGCGCGCCACCGAGCCCGGATCCTGCACCAGCACCGCTGCCCACGGCAGCAGCATCAGCACCAGCCACAACGGCTGCGTCCAAAGCTGAAAGCGCCCGATCAGCGTCACGCCGTGCGTCACCAGCGGGATCACCACCAGCGCGCACAGCAGGTAGCCCCACGACGGCGGGATGCCCAGCGCCAGCTCCAGCGCGTAGGCCATCACCGCCGCCTCCAGCGCGAAGAAGATGAAGGTGAAGGTGGCGTAGATCAGCGAGGTCAGCGTCGAGCCGAGGTAGCCGAAGCCTGCGCCGCGCGTCAGCAGATCCATGTCCACGCCGTGGCGCGCCGCGGCCACGCTGATCGGCCAGCCCACCAGCGCGATCACCGCCCCGGCCGCCAGGATCGCCGCCACCGCGTTGACGACGCCGAACTGCAGCATCAGCGTGGCGCCGACCGCCTCCAGCACCAGGAACGAGGCCACGCCGAACGCCATGTTGGCCACGCGCGCGGCGCTGAAGCGGCGAAAGCGCAACGGCGTGTAGCGCAGCGCGTAGTCTTCCAGCGTCTCGCTGGCCACCCAGCGATGGTAGGCGCGGCGCACCGGCGCGATCGGCGCCGACGGCGCCGGGCGCGGCTCGACGTTGCTGGAAACGGGTGGCATGCGCGGCTGGCTTGCAGCTTTCGTGCCACGCCGCATCAGGCTGGCACACGGCTTGCTTCATCCCGGACATGGATCTGACCCCGCGCGAAAAGGACAAGCTGCTGATCTTCACCGCCGCGCTGCTCGCGGAACGGCGTCGCGCCCGCGGGCTCAAGCTCAACTACCCGGAGGCAGTGGCGCTGATCAGCGCCTACGTGCTGGAGGGCGCGCGCGAGGGCAAGACGGTGGCGCAGCTGATGAGCGAAGGCCGCCAGGTGCTCACGCGCGACGACGTGATGGACGGCGTCGCGGAGATGATCCACGATATCCAGGTCGAGGCCACCTTCCCCGACGGCACCAAGCTGGTCACCGTGCACCAGCCGATCGCTTGAGCCCCCTCGGCAAAGCAGGAGATGTTCCCATGACCACGTCCTCGTTTCGTTGTCTGGCGTTGACGCGCCGCGCTGGCCCGGCGCTGGCGGCTGCTGGCTTCGGGCTGGCGGCCCACACCGTCTGGGCCCATACCGGCGTCGACATGGGCGCCCACCATGGCTGGCTGGCCGGTCTGATGCACCCCTGGAGCGGGCTGGATCACCTGCTCGTGATGCTGGCCGTTGGCGTCTGGAGCGCGCTGGCCACGGCGCGCGTTTGGCTGGCGCCGCTGAGCTTCGCGGCTGTGCTGTGGCTGGGCGCCTGGAGCGCCCAGCACGGCCTGGCGGTGCCGGCGGTGGAGCCAATGATCGTCGCCTCGATGGTCGTCATCGGGTTGCTGATCGCCCTGCAGGCCGCCTGGCCGGCCCCGGTGGTGGCGGCGATCGTGGCAGGCTTTGCGTGGTTTCATGGCGCCGCCCATGGGCAGGAGCTGCAGGGCAGCGCGGCCCTGGCGGGGATGGTCCTCAGCACCGCGGTGCTGCACGCCTTGGGCATCGCGCTGGGCGTGACGCTGCGGCGCTGGCACGCCTGGGCACCGCGCGCCAGCGGCGCGCTGGTCGCGCTGGCTGGCTTCTACACGCTGCTCGCCCGCTGAGGGATCGACGATGACCGCCGCCGAACGTGTCATCCCCGGCGAAATCCTCACCGCCGACGGCGAGCTCGAGCTCAACCCCGGCCGGCCCACCGTCACGCTGGTGGTCAGCAACACCGGCCAGCGCCCGATCCAGGTCGGCTCGCACTACCACTTCGCGGAGGTGAACGCGGCGCTGGCCTTCGACCGCGCCGCCGCGCGCGGCATGCGCCTCAACATCGCCAGCGGCACCGCGGTGCGCTTCGAGCCGGGCCAGCAGCGCACCGTCGAGCTGGTGCCGTATGGCGGGACGCGCCAGGCCTGGGGCTTTCGCGGTCTGGTCAACGGGCCGCTGGACGACGACGCACACGGAGGCTGAGGCACGATGGCCACGATTCCGCGCCGCGCCTATGCGGAAATGTTCGGCCCCACGGTGGGCGACCGGTTGCGCCTGGCCGACACCGAGCTCTGGGCCGAGGTGGAAGACGATCTGACGCTGCGCGCCGGCGGCTACGGCGAGGAGGTCAAGTTCGGCGGCGGCAAGACCATCCGCGACGGCATGGGGCAGAGCCCCCGCAGCCGCGCGCAGGGCGCGGTGGACCTGGTCATCACCAACGCGCTGATCATCGACCACTGGGGCATCGTCAAGGCCGACATCGGCGTGCGCGACGGTCGCATCGTCGCCATCGGCAAGGCCGGCAACCCCGACACGCAGCCGGGCGTGGACATCGTCATCGGCCCCGGCACCGAGGTGCTGGCGGCCGAGGGCATGATCGTCACCGCCGGCGGCTACGACAGCCACATCCACTTCATCTGCCCGCAGCAGATCGAGGAAGCCCTGATGTCGGGCATCACGACCATGACCGGCGGCGGCACCGGCCCGGCCACCGGCACCAACGCCACCACCTGCACGCCGGGACCGTGGCACCTCGAGCGCATGCTGCAGGCGGCCGAGGCGTTCCCGATGAACCTGGGCTTTCTCGGCAAGGGCAACGCCAGCCGCCCGGAAGGCCTGCGCGAGCAGATCGAGGCCGGCGCCATCGGCATGAAGCTGCACGAGGACTGGGGCTCCACACCGGCGGCGATCGACACCTGCCTGTCGGTGGCGGAGGAAACCGACACCCAGGTCGCCATCCACACCGACACACTCAACGAAAGCGGCTTCGTCGAGGAAACGCTGGCCGCCACGCGGGGCCGCACCATCCACGCCTTCCACTGCGAGGGCGCCGGCGGCGGGCACGCGCCGGACATCCTGCGCATCGTCGGCGAGCCGCACGTGCTGCCGTCCTCCACCAACCCGACGCGGCCCTACACCGTCAACACGCTGGACGAGCACGTGGACATGCTGATGGTGTGCCACCACCTCGACCCGGCCATCGCGGAGGATCTGGCGTTTGCCGAAAGCCGCATCCGCAAGGAGACGATCGCCGCCGAGGACATCCTGCACGATCTGGGCGCCATCAGCATCATGAGCAGCGACAGCCAGGCGATGGGCCGCGTCGGCGAGGTCATCACGCGCACCTGGCAGACCGCGCACAAGATGAAGGTGCAGCGCGGCTGGCTGGCCCCGCCGCCGGGGCGTGCGCGCGGCATCGAGCACGAGCCGCGCAACGACAACTTCCGCATCAAGCGCTATGTGGCCAAATACACGATCAACCCGGCGATCGCGCACGGCGTGGCGCACGTGGTCGGCTCGGTGGAGGTCGGCAAGTGGGCCGACCTGGTGCTGTGGAAGCCGGCTTTCTTCGGCGTCAAGCCCGCCGTCGTCGTCAAGGGCGGCCTGATCGCCGCCGCCGCGATGGGCGACCCCAACGCCTCCATCCCGACGCCGCAGCCGGTGCACCTGCGCCCGATGTTCGGCGCCTTCGGCGAGGCGGTGGCGCGCACGTCGCTGACCTTCGTGTCGCAGGCGGCGCTGGCCGCCGGCGTCGGGCCGCGCTACGGCCTGCGCAAGCCGCTGGTGGCGGTGCGCGGCTGCCGCGGCATCGGCAAGCGCGACATGGTGCTCAACGACGCCACGCCGGTGATGGAAATCGACCCGCAGACCTACGCCGTGCGCGCTAACGGCGAGCTGCTGGTGTGCGAGCCGGCGGCGGTGCTGCCGATGGCGCAGCGCTACTTCCTGTTCTGAAAGGTGAGCGCGATGACGATGGCCTCCACCTCCTCGACGACGCTGCTGGCCACGCGCGTGCTGCCGCGCGGCGGCGGGCTGGCGCGCGCGCTGCTGGCGCGGGCGCCTGCGCTGGTGCTGGACTGGGCGCAGCGCCAGCGCAGCCGCTTCGAGGCCACCGACACGCTCGGGCGGCGCATCGGCGTCGTGCTGCCGCGCGGCACCGTGCTGCGCGGCGGCGACGCACTGGTGCTGGCCGACGGCGGCCTGCTGCGCGTGGAGGCGGCGCCAGAGCCGCTGCTGCGCGTGACGGCGTGCCCGCGGCACGGCACGCCGCTGGACCTGCTGCGCGCCGCCTACCACCTCGGCAACCGGCACGTCGCCTTGCAGATCGAGCCCGACCACCTGCAGCTGGAGCGCGACCCGGTGCTGGCCGACCTGCTGCGCGGGCTGCACCTCGACGTCACCGAGGTGGAGGCTCCGTTCGAGCCGGAAAGCGGCGCCTACGGCCACCCCGGTCACGCGCATCCGCATGGCCACGGGCACCGGCACGACCATGACCACGATGACCATGGCCACGACCACGGGCACCGGCATGCGCCCTGACCCGCTTGCGCCCGAAGCCAGCGCGACCGACGACGGAGCGCTGCTGGCGCTGCTGTGGCTGGCCTCGCCGGCGCTGCCGCTGGGGGGCTTTTCGTATTCCGAGGGACTGGAGGCGGCGGTGGAGGCCGGCCTGGTGCGCGACGAGGCCAGCGCCGCCGCCTGGCTGCAGGCGCAGTTGCGGCTGGCGCCGGCGCGCGCCGATCTGGCGGTGACGGCGGCGGCGCTGGCCGCGTGGCGGCAGGCCGACTGGAGCGCCCTGCGCGAACTGGACGGCTGGGTGCGGCGCACGCGCGAAAGCGCCGAGCTGCGGCTGCAGACCGAACAGCAGGGCCACGCCGTGGTGCAGTGGCTGGGCAGCCTGGCGCCCGAGCTGCACCCCGCCCCGCCGCCGGCAGCCGTGCCGCAGGATCTGCGCCAGCCGACCTACCCGGTGGCCTACGCCTGGGCGCTGGCGAGCCTCACGCCACCGGCGCTGCCGGTGGCGCGCGCGCTGCTGGCGGCGGGCTTTGCCTGGTGCGAGGCGATGGCGCAGGCCGCCATCAAGGCCGTGCCGCTCGGCCAGGCCGCCGGCCAGCGGCTGCTGGCGCGGCTGCGCGCGGCGCTGCCGGCGCTCGTCGCCCAGGCGGCCACGCTGCCCGCCGCGCAGCGCCAATCCTTCACCCCGATGCTGGCGATCCTGTCGGCCCGCCACGAAACGCAATACAGCCGCCTGTTCCGCTCATGAACGCCCCTGTGATCACCACCCCGCTGCACGCCATCCCTGGGCGCACCAAGCCGCTGCCGCCGCTGCGCGTTGGCATCGGCGGGCCGGTCGGCTCCGGCAAGACCACGCTGCTGGAAATGCTGTGCAAGGCCATGCGCGACCGCTGGGATCTGGTCGCCATCACCAACGACATCTACACCAAGGAAGACCAGCGCCTGCTCACCGTCAGCGGCGCGCTGCCGCCCGAGCGCATCCTCGGCGTGGAGACCGGTGGCTGCCCACACACCGCCATCCGCGAGGACTGCTCGATCAACCTCGAGGCCATCGACCGCATGCTGCGGCGCTTTCCGGACGCCGACATCGTCTTCGTCGAAAGCGGCGGCGACAACCTGGCCGCCACCTTCAGCCCGGAGCTGTCGGACCTGACGATCTACGTCATCGACGTGGCTGCCGGCGAGAAGATCCCGCGCAAGGGCGGCCCCGGCATCACCCGCAGCGACCTGCTGGTCATCAACAAGATCGACCTCGCCCCGCACGTCGGCGCAAGCCTCGAAGTCATGGCCGCCGACACCGCGCGCATGCGGCCCGACGCCGAGCGCCGCCCGTGGGTCATGACCAACCTCAAGACCCTGCAAGGCGTGGACGAGGTGGTGGCGTTCATCGAGCGGCGCGGGCTGCTGGGCGCAACGGCCTAGAGCGCCACTGAGGCGGGTTACACTCTGTCGGCCTGGTTGCCGCCACCCCGCCGATGCTGACGTTGCCGACTTCGCCTGAATCCACCCTCGTCATCGCCGCCGCGCTGCTGCTGGGGTTGCTGGTCGGCAGCTTCCTCAACGTCGTCATCCACCGCCTGCCGCGGATGCTGGAGCGGCGCTGGGCGGCGGAATGCGCGGCGCTGCGCGGCGAGGCGGTCGCCGAGGCGCCGCGCTACGACCTGCTGGCGCCGCGCTCGCACTGCCCGCAGTGCGGCACGCCGATCCCGTGGTGGCGCAACGTGCCGCTGCTGTCCTTTGCGCTGCAGCGCGGCCGCTGCGCCGCCTGCGGCGCGCCGATCGGCTGGCGCTACCCCCTCGTGGAGGCAGCCACCGGCGCGCTGTTCGCCGGGTGCGCGTGGCGCTACGGGCTGGAGCCGGCGGCGCTGGCCTGGGCGGGCTTTGCGGCGGCGCTGCTGGCGCTGGCCTGCATCGACTGGGACACGACGCTGCTGCCGGACGACATCACGCTGCCGCTCGTCTGGGCGGGCCTGATCGCCGCAGCGCTCGGCTGGACGGGGCAGGCCCTGCCGGATGCGCTGTGGGGGGCGGTGGCCGGCTACCTGAGCCTGTGGAGCGTCTATTGGACGTTCAAGCTGCTCACCGGCAAGGAAGGCATGGGCTACGGCGACTTCAAGCTGCTGGCGGCCCTCGGTGCGTGGCTCGGCTGGCAGGCGCTGATTCCCCTGGTGCTGGTGGCCTCGCTCCTGGGCGCCGTCGTGGGGCTGGCGATGAAGGCGCTCGGGCGCCTGCGCGAAGGCCGCTACGTGCCGTTCGGGCCGTTTCTCGCCTTCGGCGGGCTGCTGGTGTGGGCGCTCGGCCCGCGCGCGGTGCTGGGCTGGGTGGGGCTCGCGTGATGGGCGCCCCGTTGCGCATCGGGCTGACCGGCGGCATCGGCAGCGGCAAGAGCACCGTGGCGCGCATGCTCGCCGAGCTCGGCGCCGACGTCATCGACGCCGACGCGATCGCGCGCGCCGTCACCGCCTCCGGAGGCGCCGCCATCGAGCCGATCCGCGCCGCCTTCGGCCCCGCTTTCATCGACGCGAGTGGCGCGCTGGATCGCGCGCGCATGCGGGCGCTGGCTTTCTCCGACCCACAGGCCAAGGCGCGGCTGGAAGCGATCGTCCATCCTCTGGTGCGCGCCGAGATCGACCGGCGCCTGGCCGCCAGCGCCGCCGACACCGTGGTGCTGGATCTGCCGCTGCTGGTGGAGTCGGACGCGTGGCGGCAGCGCTGCGACCGGGTCTGGGTCGTCGATTGCGAGCCCGAGACGCAGATCACGCGCGTGATGGCGCGCAGCGGCTGGCCGCGCGCGCAGGTGGAAGCGGTGCTGGCGCAGCAGGCCAGCCGCGCGCAGCGGCTGGCCGCCGCCGATGTGGTGCTGGCCAACGGCGCCGCCACCGATCTGGATGCCCTGCGTGCGCAGGTGCTGCGCGCCTGGGCGCAGCGGCGAATGCCGCTATCATGACCCCGTGATCCTCTACGAATACCCCCTTAACGAGCGCACCCGCACCTACCTGCGCCTGGAGCACCTGCTGCACCGGCTGGGCGTGCTGGTGCCCCGTGAGCATCCGCTGGACCACCATCACGCGCTGCAGACGCTGTTCGAGATTCTCGAGGTCGGCGCACGCGCCGACCTGAAGACCGAAATCCTGAAGGATCTCGATCGCCATCGCCAGCAGCTGGAGGCGCTGCGCGGCCATCCCACCATCGCCGAAGCCGCCCTGGAGCGGGTGCTGACGCAAATCGAACAATGCCACGCCGCCTTGCGTGACGACGAAGGCCGCTTGGGGCATGCGTTGGGCGGGGTGGAGTGGCTGGCAACCTTGCGCAACCGAATCGGGATCCCTGGGGGCACTTGCGCGTTTGACCTGCCGGCCTATCACGAGTGGCAGCACCGCCCCGCTGCCGAGCGCCAAGCCGACCTGTTGCAGTGGGCCCAGTCGGTGGCCTGCCTCGGGCAGCCGGTGCAGCTGCTGCTGCAGCTGTTGCGAGAGTCGGCGGTGGCGCAAAAGGTGTTTGCGGCGCGTGGGCAATTCCAGCAAAACTTGCCGCAAAGTCGCACCTTTCAGCTGCTGCGCGTCTGGCTCGACCCCGGCTTGCGCCTCGTCCCGGAAATCAGCGGCAACCGCTTGCTGGTTTCGGTGCGATTGCTGCGCCGCAACATCGAGGGCAAGCTGGAGCCTGCCACCGACATCGATGCCGAATTCGAAATCCACCTTTGCGCCTGACGAACCGCCATGACACCATTGGGCTCGCGCCGCAAACTGCCAATCGGCATCCAGACCCTGCGCGACATCCGCGAGGGCGGCTACTACTACGTGGACAAGACGCCGCTCGTCGCGCGCCTGGCGGACAGCGGCAAGTTCTACTTTCTCTCCCGCCCGCGCCGCTTCGGCAAGAGCCTGCTGCTGGACACGATCGCCTGCGCGTTCGAGGGTAAGCGGCAGCTGTTCGACGCGCACGACGGCGCGGATGGCACGGCGCCGCGCGAGAGGCTCTTCCTTGCCGACCACTGGGACTGGGCCAAGCCCCATCCGGTCATCCGCATCAGCTTTGCCGAGGGTCGGCTAGCCGAAGCCGCCAAGCTCGAAGCCCACATCCACCATCAGCTCGACACCAACGCCGCCCGGCTCGGCGTGAGCCTGCCGCCTGTCGGCGAAGACCCGCACATCCGCTTCACCGAGCTCATCACCCGCGCCGCTGAGCAGCACCAGCGCCAGGCCGTGGTGCTGGTCGATGAATACGACAAGCCGATCCTCGACAACCTCGAGGCCCCTGAGATCGCCCGCGCCATGCGCGAGGGCTTGAGAAACCTCTACAGCGTCATCAAGGGAAGAGACGCCGACCTGCGCTTTGTGCTGCTGACCGGGGTGTCCAAATTCAGCAAGGTCTCGATCTTCTCGGGCCTCAACAACCTGCGCGACATCACGCTGTCGCCCGAATACGGCACGCTCTGCGGCTACACCGAGGAGGATATCGACACCGTCTTCGCGCCGGAGCTCGAGGCCGCCGCGGCGGAAGGCCAGGCACTGGATCGCGAGGAGATCCGGCGCTGGTACAACGGCTACCGCTGGGGTCCGGTGAGCGTTTACAACCCCTTTGACGTCTTGCTGCTGCTGGCCGAACGGCAATTCCGCGCGCACTGGTTTGAGACCGGCACGCCGACTTTTCTCGTGGAGTGGCTAAAGCGCCGGGGCTTTTACACCCCGCAGCTGGAGCGGCTCTACGCCAGCGAGCAGCTGCTCTCCGCCTTTGACGTGGAGGCCATCGAGCCCGAGGCGCTGCTGTGGCAGACCGGTTACCTCACGATCCAGCGCGTGGAGGTCTGTGATGGAGTGACCGAATACGAGCTCGGCGTGCCCAACCGCGAGGTGCGCGCCGCGCTCAACGAAACCCTGCTGCGCGCCTGGCTGCCGCAGCGCCCCGAGGGCCGCCTGACCGACGTGGTGCGCATGCTGCGCGCGGCGGATACCGACGCGCTGCGCGCGCACTTCGAGCGGCTCTACGCCAGCATCCCGCACGACTGGGTGCGCGCCAACCCCATCGCCCAGTATGAGGGCTATTACGCCAGCGTCTTCTACAGCCACTTGGCAAGCCTCGGCCTGGACATCGTGCCGGAGGAGGTCTCCAATCCGGGCCAGTGCGACCTCGTCATCCGCCATGCGGGCCGCGCGTGGGTGATCGAGTTCAAGGTCATCGACGGCGACGCCCCCACCGGCGAGGCGATGCGCCAGCTCAAGGCCAAGGATTACGCCGCCAAGCACCGCGGCGCGCCGGGCATCGAGGAGGTGATCGAACTCGGCGTGGAGTTCAGCCCCACGAAGCGCCAGATCGTCGGGTGGGAGGTGGCGCGGTGGCCGAGCGCCAACGGAGTTTGACCCGGATGAGCACACCCGAGCCCTCCCCCGGCTTCACGCCGCGCACCGTGCGCTGCCCAGCCTGCGGGCAACCGGCGCGCTACGCGCCGGACAACCCCTGGCGACCGTTTTGCAGCGCACGCTGCAAGCAAGTGGATTTGGGCGCCTGGGCCAGCGAGGCCTACCGGGTGCCGGATCCGACGCCCCCGGCTCCGGATCCGGAGGCGCCGCCGCACTGACGCCAGGCCACGCCATTCAGGCCGCCAACGACGCGCGGATCTCCGAAAAGCTGCTCGCCAGATCCAGCACGTCGATTGGCTGGCCGAGCTGGCGCTCGATCTGCGTGTGCGAGATGATGCCGCGGATCCACGGCCCGTGGCCGGCGCCGGCCTTCTCCGCCACCAGCAGGTGCCGCCGTCCGACCGCCTTCAGCGTCGCGATCACGTCGGCCACGCTGCAGCGCTTGAGGTCGTCGTAATCCACGGCGTCGAACTCCGCCAGCGGCGTCATCACGTCGGCCACCACCAGCTCGTCGTAGGTGACGCCGCGGCGCTGCGCTGCCACCAGGGGCCGCTCGCCTTCCAAATCCGTGGCGGTCACCAGCCCTTCGACGCACGGCATGTCCTGCACCACGAACAGCAGCCGCACGCCCTGGTGGATCATGGTCTGGCGCGCCGCGCGCAGCGTCTCGTCCGGCGTGGTGGTGGCGGCGCGCACCTCGGTCAGGTCGGTCATCACCGTCACGCCGGGCGACTGCAGCGTCACCGCCGGGCGCTGCGGCGGCTGCGCCTGCGCGATGCAGGTACCCGGCGGGAAACGAAACGGCGTCAATCGTGCCATCGAGGTTCTCCTTCCACTCATCCCGGCAACTCCCCGGGATTGCCCTCAGCGTAGCGACGGACCGCGGCCCTGGCAAGGGGGTCATTCCCGATGACATCCATAGCCTGCATCGATCGGCGCGCTGGCTTCCTGCTCCATCCAGCGCAGCAGCGGCCAGGTGCCGGGCAACACCGGCGCCACCGTCACCGGCAGCGTCTGCCACGCGAACGTCTGCCCCTCGCGCATCTGCAGCTCGCCGCGCCAGTCGAACACGCGGCAGACGTGCAGCCGCACGCGCGCGTGCGGGTAGTCGGCCTCCAGCACGCGCCACGGCTGCGCCGCCCCGATCGTCACGCCGATCTCTTCCTGCAGCTCGCGGCGCAGCGCCTGCTCCACCGTCTCGCCCGGCTCCACCTTGCCGCCGGGGAACTCCCAGTGCCCGGCGTAGGCCTTGCCGGGCGGGCGCGTGGTGAGCAGGAAGCGCCCGTCGCGGTCGATCAGCACGCCGACCGCCACGTCCACCACCGGCCGCGGGCCCGGCGCGCGCGGCCGGTCGGCATCGACCACCAGCACCTCGTCGGGCGCCGGCGCGGCGGGCGCGGTCATGCCCCCTCCGCGGGCGTGCGGCCCGCCCAGTCGCGCGCGAACTGGTAGGCCACGCGCCCGCTGCGCGCGCCGCGCTCCAGCGCCCACACCAGCGCCGCGCGGCGCGCCTCGTCCCACTGCGCCTCCGGCACGCCGTAGGCGGCGAGCCACTGCCGCACCACCGCCAGGTATTCGTCCTGGCTGAACGGGTAGAAGCTCACCCACAGGCCGAAGCGCTCCGACAGCGAGACCTTCTCCTCCACCGCCTCGCCCGGGTGCAGCTCGCCGTCGTCGCCGTAGGTGGCGGCCAGGTTGTCGCGCATCGTCTCGGGCAGCAGGTGGCGGCGGTTGCTGGTGGCGCAGATCAGCACGTTGGGGCTGGCGGCGGCCACCGAGCCGTCGAGGATCGACTTCAGCGCCTTGTAGCCCGGCTCGCCTTCCTCGAAACTCAGGTCGTCGCAGAAGACGAGGAAGCGCTCCGGCCGCGGCGCCACCACCTCGACGATGTCGGGCAGGTCGGTCAGGTCGCCCTTGTCCACCTCGATCAGGCGCAGGCCCTGCGGGGCGTATTCGTTCAGGCACGCCTTGATCAGCGAGCTCTTGCCGGTGCCGCGCGCACCGGTCAGCAGCACGTTGTTGGCCGGCAGCCCGCGCACGAAGCGCTCCAGGTTGCGCTGCACCTTGGCCTTCTGCTCGTCGATGGCCTGCAGGTCCTCGAGCCGGATCGAGGCCACGTGCCGCACCGGCTCCAGCACGCCGTGCGCGCCGCGCTTGCGGTAGCGAAACGCCACCGACGCGCCCCAGTCCGGGGCCGACAGCGGCTGCGGCAGGATGGCTTCGATGCGGTCGATCAGCGCCTCGGCGCGCGCCAGCAGCCGTTCGAATCGTTCGTTCATCGGCTCAGCTGCGGTAGTCGGCGTTGATGCTGACGTAATCGTGACTCAGGTCGCACGTCCACACGGTCTCGGCCGCCGTGCCGCGCCCCAGGTCCACGCGCACGGTGATTTCACTCTGCTTCATCACGCGCTGGCCGTCCTCCTCGCGGTAGGCCGGGTGGCGCCCGCCGCGCGTGACGACGTGCACGTCGTCCAGGAACAGCTCGATGCGGCCCTGGTCGAGGTCCTCGATGCCGGCGTAGCCCACCGCCGCCAGGATGCGGCCCAGGTTGGGGTCGCTGGCGTAGAAGGCGGTCTTGACCAGCGGCGAGTGCGCGATCGCGTAGGCGACCTTGAGGCACTCCTCGGCGTCGCGCCCGCCCTCCACGCGCACGGTGATGAACTTGGTCGCCCCCTCGCCGTCGCGCACGATGGCGTGCGCCAGCTCGCGCGCCACCTCCGTCACCGCCGCCTGCAGCGCCTGCCCGGCGGGGCTGTCCAGCGACGTGATGGGCGCCAGCGCCGCGCGCCCGGTGGCCATCACGATGAAGGAGTCGTTGGTGGAGGTGTCGCCATCGACCGTGATGCGGTTGAACGAACCGTCGGCGGCGCGGCGGGCGAGTTCCCCGATCAGCTCCGGGGCCACCGGCGCGTCGGTGGCGACGAACCCCAGCATCGTCGCCATGTTCGGCCGGATCATGCCGGCGCCCTTGGCGATGCCGGTCACCGTCACCGGCACGCCGTCGATCGTCACGCGGCGGCTGGCGGCCTTGGGCACGGTGTCGGTGGTCATGATGCCCTCGGCGGCGCGCAGCCAGTGCGCGCCGTCCTCGGCCGCATCGGCCAGCGCCGCCGGCAGCCCGGCCACGATGCGCTGCACCGGCAGCGGCTCCATGATGACGCCGGTAGAAAACGGCAGCACCTGCTGCGGCGCCACACCGAGCCGCTGCGCCAGCGCGATGCAGACGGTGCGCGCATCCACCAGCCCCTGCTCGCCGGTGCCGGCGTTGGCGCAGCCGGTGTTGACCACCAGCGCGCGGATGCCCGGCCCCGCGGCCAGGTGCTCGCGGCAGACCTGCACCGGCGCAGCACAGTAGCGGTTGCGGGTGAAGACGCCGCCCACCGCGCTGCCGTCGTCCAGCAGCATGACGGTGAGATCCTTGCGGTTGGGCTTGCGCACGTGCGCCTCGGCCACGCCCAGGCGCAGGCCGGGCACCGGGTGCAGCTTGGCGGGGTCGGGGGGGCAAAGTTGAACAGCCATGGGTTGCCTTAGCCGGGCGTGCAAGGCGCCGAAGCGGCGGGCGCGTGCCCGTCGAACCAGCGCCGCAGTTGCGCGTGCAGCAGCGCGCGGCACTGCGCCTCATCCAAGCCTTGCAGCTTAGCATGCCAACCGGGGGCCAGCTCCAGAAAACGCTGCAACACCGCAGGATCAAAGTGCCGTCCGCGCTCGCGCTCCATCATCTCCAGCGCCTGGGCCAGCGCGAAGGGTTCTTTATACGGGCGGCGGGAGGTCAGCGCATCGAACACATCCACCACCGCGAAAATGCGCGCCGCCAAGGGAATGGCCTCGCCGGCCAGGCCGCGCGGGTAGCCGCTGCCGTCCCAGCGCTCGTGGTGCGCCGCCACCACCTGCCGCGCGCCCGCCAGCCATTCGATGCCTTCCAAAATCGCCTCGCCCTGCGCGACGTGCGTGCGCATGATGCGCCATTCCTCCTCATCCAGCCGCCCGGGCTTGAGCAGCACCCGGTCGGGGATGGCGATCTTGCCGACGTCGTGCAAAAAACTGCCCAGCACCAACGAACGGATGGCCTCCGGATCCAGGCCAAGGGCTTGACCGAGCTCGGCGGCCATCCACGCCACGCGGTAGTTGTGCGCCCCGGTGTCGGAATCGCGCCGGGCGATGGCGCGGCCCAGCGCCTCCATCGTGGAAAGATACGACCCCGCCAGCGCCTGGGTTTTGCGTTGGTTGTCGCGCCACAGCCCCGCCAGCACCGGAATCGTGACGCCGCCGCCCAGCAGCGCGGCCAGCCCCGCCACAAGCGCGCCCTCCAGCACCTCGCGCGTGGTGTCGCGCTGCAATAGGCGCTGCTCCAACGGCGCCAGCGTGCGCAGGGCGTGCACCGTCCAGGCCGGCTCCCCATGGGGCCGCGGCACCGTGCGCCGGATCACCCCCACGGCCTGCGTCGCCGCGCGGCCATCGGCCAGCGTCGGCGGCTGGCGCAGCCAATCGTCGGCGTGCGGGCCTTGGTAGGCCAAGCGGCGACCCTGCGCGTCCAGCACCGCAGCGGCGTCAAAGCCGAGTTCCATCAAATCGGCGACCAACCGGGCCGCTTGGGCCGACGCCGGCCCAGACGCGCCCTGCGCCGAACGGGCTACGCGGTCGATTTCGGCGCTCCAGTGGGCTTGCAGTTCTTCGGCGCGGTCGCGCCGCGCCAGCCACCCGCCCACCCCCGCCGCCAGCAGCGCCACCGCCAGCGACGCCGCCGCCACCCGCAGCACCCACGAGCGGCGCCACGCGGCCACCGTCAGCAAGTCGCTAAACGCAAAGGACTCGGTGGACGGCAAAGTCGAAAACCCCCGCTGACCGTGGCGTTAAAACGTTTCCCAATCGCCCTCATCGGCGGGGGCGGCGGCGGCGGCGCGCGCCGGCGGGTGGGCCGGCAGCGCGGCGGACGCTGCCGCCGGCGCGGCAGGCGGCGGCGCGGACGTCGAGCGCAGGGCCGGGGCGCGCGGCGCAGGCTTGGCGCTGGCCACGGCGGCGGGCGCGGGGCTGCGCCGCGCCGCGGGCGCGGCCACGCTGGCCGCCGCACCGCCCGGCACCCGGAACTGCGACACGGTGCGCAGCAGCTCTTCGGCTTGCTGGCGCAAGCTGGCCGCCGCAGCCGCCGCCTGCTCCACCAGCGCGGCGTTCTGCTGCGTGGCCTGGTCCAGCTGGCCCACCGCCGCGTTGACCTGCGCGATGCCTTCGCTCTGCTCGTTGGCGGCGGCGGACACCTCGCCGATCATGTCGGCCACGCGCTGGATCGCCTGCACGATCTGCTCCATCGTGCCGGCGGCCACCTGCACCTGCTGGCCGCCGCGCTGCACGCGCTGCACGCTGTCGTCGATCAGGGCCTTGATCTCCTTGGCGGCCTGGGCGCTTCGCTGCGCGAGCTGACGCACTTCGCCGGCCACCACCGCGAAGCCCCGGCCGGCCTCGCCGGCGCGCGCGGCCTCCACCGCGGCGTTGAGCGCCAGGATGTTGGTCTGGAAGGCGATGCCGTCGATGACGTTGGTGATGTCGGCGATCTTTTGGCTGGCCGTCTCGATGCCCTGCATCGTCGCAGTGACTTCCTGCACCGCCTGCCCGCCCTCGCGCGCGGTCTGCGCCGCCTGCGCCGCCAGCTGGTTGGCGGTGCGGGCGGAATCGGCGCTGTGGCGCACCGTCTCGGTCAGCTCCTCCATGCTGGAGGCGGTCTGCTCCAGGCTCGAGGCGGCGCTTTCGGTGCGCGCCGACAGATCCTGGTTGCCGGCGGCGATTTCCGCCGCGCCGTGATCCACGCTGGCAGCAGCCTCGCGGATGCGCACCACCGCCTCCACCAACGCCTGCTGCATGCGCGCCAGCGCCGCCAGCAGCCGGCCGACCTCATCTTGCGAGTGCGCCTCCACCCGCTGCGTCAAGTCGCCTTGCGCCACCGCCTCGGCCAGCGCCACCGCGCGGGCCAGCGGGCGCGTGATGCCGCGCACGATGCCCACCGCCAACAGCACGCCCACCAACAATGAGGCGGCTATCACCACCAGCACCCCCCATTCCGCCATGCGCTGCGCGGCCTCCGCATCGGCTTGCGCTTCTTTTGCCTCGCGCTGCAGCCCCTCGGCCAGCTTGCCGACCGCCGCGGCGTAAGCGTCGCCGTTGCGCTGCACTTGCGGAATCAGCCGTTCGATGGCCGCGGCGTCGTTCGCCTCGATCGCACGGCTCAAGTCGTCGCGCAAGCGCAGGTATTCGTCGCGCACTCGGCCCGCTTCGGCAAAGACCGCTTGCTGACCCGTGGCGGCGATCTCGCGTCTGAGCTTATCCTGCAGCTCATCGATGCGCACGCGCGTTTTTTCGATGTTGGCCTCCACGGCTTGCTTTAACTCTGGATTTTGCAAGCCAAACCGCGCGATGATGACTTGGCGCTGATTCTGAATCGTCGCCAGCTGCCCCCACTCGGTGGCGGCCAGCGCCAATTGGTTGGACTGCTCCAACTCAGCCAACTTGGGTTTGACCACCTTCTGATCCACCCCAAACAACACCGCGCCGGTCAGCACCATGCCCAGCGCCATCACCCCCACCGCCAGCGCGATGCGCCAGCCGATGCTCCAATCCCGAAAGCGCATGCCGATTCCCTCCACCTGATAACCTTGTAACGTGGCGGCGGTGGCGCCTCAGCGGTTGATCAAGCCCGCGTCGTGGAACTTCGCGAAGGCGGCGCCTGCCGGCCTCTCACAACGATAGCACAGGCCTGTTGCGCGCTGGATGCGCCCTGTTGCGCCGCTGGGCGCCCGGCGCGCGCCTGGATGCGCCGCCGCGCCCTCAGGTCAGCTTGCCGTGGCAGTGCTTGTATTTTTTGCCGCTGCCGCACGGGCAGGGGTCGTTGCGGCCGACGCGCGGCAGCGCCGGTGCCGGCGGGCGGGCGAGCAGCCCGGCATCGGCGGTGGTCTCGGCTTCGCCGGTCTCGGTCGGCGCGGTGTAGGTGACGTTGGTCAGGTGCGTGGCGCGCGCCTCCATCTGCTGCGCCGCGCCGCTCATCTCCTCCGGCGTCTGGATGCGCACGTTCATCAGGATGCGCGTGACCTCGTCGCGCACCGCGTCCAGCATCTGGCCGAACAGCTGGAACGCCTCGCGCTTGTATTCTTGCTTGGGTTGCTTTTGCGCGTAGCCGCGCAGGTGGATGCCCTGGCGCAGGTAGTCCAGCGCGCTCAAATGCTCGCGCCAGTGCTGATCCAGCGTCTGCAGCAGCACCACGCGCTCAAACGGGCGCAGCGCCTCCGCCCCGGCCAGCTGCACCTTGGCCTCGTAGGCGTCGTGCGCGGCCTGCACGACGCGGCGCACGATGTCCTCGTCGTCCATCTCGCTGGCCTGCTGCACCTCGGCCACCAGGTCCAGCGTCAGCCCGTAGCGTTCGGCCAGCGCCTGCTGCAGGCCGGGCAGATCCCACTGCTCCTCGACGCTGCCGGCTGGCACAAACTGGCGCACCAGGTCGGTGAAGCAGCCCTCGCGCAGCGCCGCCACCTGGGCCGATAGATCCTGCGCGTCCAGGATGTCGTTGCGCTGCTGGTAGATGACTTTGCGCTGGTCGTTGGCGACGTCGTCGTATTCCAGCAGCTGCTTGCGGATGTCAAAGTTGCGCGCCTCGACCTTGCGCTGCGCGCTCTCGATGGCGCGGGTGACCATGCCGGCCTCGATCGCTTCGCCCTCGGGGATCTTGAGCCGCTCCATGATGGTCTTGATGCGATCCCCGGCAAAAATGCGCATCAGCGGATCGTCCAGGCTCAGGTAGAAGCGGCTGGAGCCGGGGTCGCCCTGACGGCCGGCGCGGCCACGCAGCTGGTTGTCGATGCGGCGGCTCTCGTGCCGCTCGGTGCCGATGATGCGCAAGCCCCCCAGCTGCTTGACCTTGTCGTGGTCGGCCTGCCACTGCTGGCGCAGCTGCGCGATGCGCTGCGCCCGGGCGGCCTCGTCCAGCGCCGGGTCGGCCTCCACCGCGGCGATCATCTTCTCGAGGTTGCCGCCCAGCACGATGTCGGTGCCGCGGCCCGCCATGTTGGTGGCGATGGTGATGGCGCCGGGGCGGCCGGCCTGGGCGATGATTTCGGCCTCGCGCGCATGCTGCTTGGCGTTGAGCACCTGGTGCGGCAGGCCCTCGCGCTGCAGCAGCTGCGACAGCAGCTCCGAATTTTCAATCGAGGAGGTTCCCACCAGCACCGGCTGGCCGCGCGCGTGGCAGGCGCGGATGTCCTCCACCACGGCGCGGTATTTTTCTGCCGTGGTCTTGTAAACGCGGTCTTGCTCGTCGCGGCGCTGGCTCGGCTTGTTGGGCGGGATGACCACCACCTCCAGCCCGTAGATCTGCTGGAATTCGTAAGCCTCGGTGTCGGCGGTGCCGGTCATGCCGGCCAGCTTCTGATACAGACGGAAGTAGTTCTGGAACGTGATCGAAGCCAGCGTCTGGTTTTCCGGCTGGATCGCCACGCCCTCCTTGGCCTCCACCGCCTGGTGCAGGCCGTCGCTCCAGCGCCGCCCCACCATCAAGCGCCCGGTGAATTCATCGACGATGACCACCTCGCCGTTTTGCACCACGTAGTGCTGGTCGCGGTGATACAGGTGGTGGGCCTTGAGCGCCGTGACCAGGTGGTGCAGCAGCGTGATGTTGGCCGGGTCGTAGAGCGAGGCCCCTTCCGGCAGCAGCCCGGCGCGCGTCAGCAGCTCCTCGGCGCGCTCGTGGCCTTGCTCGGTCAGGTGGATCTGGTGCGATTTTTCATCGACCGTGAAGTCGCCCGGCTCGATGACGCCCTCGCCGGTGCGGGGGTCGGCCTCGCCGATCTGGCGCTTGAGTTGCGGCGCCAGCCGGTTGACCTTGACGTAGAGCTCGGTGTGGTCCTCGGCCTGGCCGCTGATGATCAGCGGCGTGCGCGCCTCGTCGATCAGGATCGAGTCCACCTCGTCCACGATGGCGTAGTGCAAGCCGCGCTGCACGCGGTCGCGCGGCTCATACACCATGTTGTCGCGCAGGTAATCAAAGCCAAACTCGTTGTTGGTGCCGTAGGTGATGTCGGCGGCGTAGGCGGCCTGCTTGGCCTCGCGGCTCATCAGCGGCAGGTTGACGCCTACCGTCAGCCCCAGCCACCTGTAGAGCCGACCCATCCACTCGGCGTCGCGGCTGGCCAGGTAGTCGTTGACGGTGACGACGTGCACGCCCTTGCCGGTCAGGGCGTTGAGGTACACCGGCAGCGTGGCGGTCAGCGTCTTGCCCTCGCCGGTGCGCATCTCGGCGATCTTGCCCTGGTGCAGGGCGATGCCGCCCATCAGCTGCACGTCGAAGTGGCGCATCTGCATGACGCGGCGGCTGGCCTCGCGCACCACCGCGAACGCCTCCGGCAGCAGGTCGTCGAGCGACTGCCCCTGCGCCAGGCGCTGCCTGAACTCGGCGGTCTTGGCCTGCAGTTGCTCGTCGCTGAGGAGCTGCAGCGGCGCCTCCAGCGCGTTGATGCGCTCGACGATGCGGCGGTAGCCTTTGAGCAGCCGGTCGTTGCGGCTGCCAAAAATCTTGGTGAGGAATGGGATGGCCATAAAACCCCCAACCGCGCTGCGGCAACATGCCGACCAGCGCGGTTTGCCTTCGAATGAGCGGGCATTGTAGCGGCTGCCCCGCCTCGGCCCGCCGCCTGCGCTCAACGCGAAACGGGGTTTGAGACGCGCACGCGCACCGCCTGCAGCGCCGGCCAGCCCGCCGAGCGGGCCGCCGCCAGCAGCACTGGCGCCAGCTGGCGCAGCTTGGCCGCCACGGAGGGGTTGGCCGCCAGCAGGCACCACTCGCGCTCGTCCAAGGGGCCGGGCAGCACCTGCTCGCGCAGCAGCGGCGGCAAGTGCGCCGCAACGCGGCGCAGCAGCCGCGCCGAGGCCCACGCGCGCTCGGCCACGTCGGCCAGCGTGGCGTGGGCGCGCACCGCCTGTTGCAGCGTCAGCACCGCCATCGCGCCGTCACTGGCCCTGCGGGCCGGTTTCGCGCACGCACTTGGTCACGAAGCTCGCGCGGGCGGCGCCGGCCAGCTTTTTCTCACCGGCTTGCGCCTCGCAGCGCGTCTGCGCCTCTTGCTGGCACTTCTTGACAAACGACGTCTTGGCCGCGCCAGCCAGCTTGCGCTCCTGCGCCGCGGCTTCGCACGCCGACAGCGCACCCTCAGCCGCCCAGGCCGCGTGGGCAAGCGTCAGCGCCGCGCACGCCAGCCCTGCTCCCGCCCCAAGACGCCGCACGCCTTGATGGTTCATCTTTGCCCCTCCAAACCCAAGCGTTTAGGCCGTCCGCCGTTCGCGGCTGGCTCATCGCTTGCGCGGCGAAGTCTAGCCGATCAAGCCGCGGATCACGGCCCGGGCCGCAAGCGCAGCAACCGCTTAGGGCGCTCGGCAACGAGGAAGCGCCCGTCCGGCAGGAAGGCCACCGCCCACGGGCGCTCCAGCCCGCGCGCCACTTCCTTAGTCTGCAGCGCCTCCGCGGCTGGGGCGGATGCCGTCCACAGCCAGCCGGCCAGGGCCGCGATCCAGCGCCGGGCGCGCCCGAGCCCCCGCGTGATCCACGCCCCTGTCCACACCCCTTTGAACGCCCGTAAGCACATGAGCCCGAAGGATGCCCGCACGCGCCCGGCGGCGTCCATCCATGAGGGAACCTGGGCTTTAGCACTCGATCCAAGAGAGTGCTAACATGAGCCCTGTGCTCGCACGGAAGAGGAGAACCGATGAGCGCCACGTCCTTCGCCCTTGCGCCCAGCGCCGCGGCCACGCTGCCGGCGGCTTCGTGGAGCAGCACGAGCCTGACGCTGCCGCCGCTGGGCAACCTGGACGCTTACATCAGCGCCGTCAACCGCATTCCGATGCTCAGCGCCGAGGAGGAGCGCGAATGCGCGCGCCGGCTGCGCGAGCGCGGCGACCTGGAAGCGGCGGCCAAGCTGGTGCTGTCGCACCTGCGGCTGGTGGTGGCGATTTCGCGCCAGTACCTCGGCTACGGCTTGCCGCAGGCCGACCTGATCCAGGAAGGCAACATCGGCCTGATGAAGGCCGTGCGCCGCTTCGACCCCGCGCTGGGCGTGCGCCTGGTCAGCTACGCGGTGCATTGGATCAAAGCGGAAATTCATGAGTTTATCTTGCGCAATTGGCGCATGGTCAAGGTCGCCACGACCAAGGCGCAGCGCAAGCTGTTCTTCAACCTGCGCTCGCTGAAAAACGGCCTGAAGGCCGACGCCGCCGAGACGCGCGAACGGCTCAGCCCGGCGGAAATCGACGCCATCGCGCGCGACCTCAACGTGCGGCGCGAGGACGTCGTCGAAATGGAGGCGCGCTTAAGCGGCGCCGACGTCGCGCTGGATCCGCTGCCAGCCGACGAGGGCGAAGATGCGCTGGCGCCGATCGCCTACCTGGCCGACCACCGGCACGAGCCGACCGAGGTGCTGGCCGCGCGCGAGCGCGAGCGGCTGGCCACCGACGGCATCGAGCAAGCGCTGGCGCAGCTGGACGAGCGCTCGCGCCGCATCATCCGCGCGCGCTGGCTCGACGTGGACGAAAACGGCCAGGGCGGCAAGACGCTGCAGGAGCTGGCCGACGAGTACGGCGTCAGCGCCGAGCGCATCCGCCAGATCGAGGCGGCGGCGCTGAAGAAGCTGCGCAAGGCGCTGGAGCCCTACGCCGCCTGACGCCGCCCGGCGGCGCAGGCCCACGCGCGACGCTCAGGTCTCGCGCCGCAGCGCCGGGAACAGGATCACGTCGCGGATGCTGGCGCTGTCGGTCAGCAGCATCACCAGCCGGTCGATGCCGACGCCGCAGCCGCCGGCCGGCGGCATGCCGTATTCGAGCGCGCGGATGTAGTCGGCGTCGAAATACATGGCCTCGTCGTCGCCGGCTTCTTTTTGCGCCGCCTGGGCGTGGAAGCGCGCCGCTTGGTCCTCGGGGTCGTTGAGCTCGGAAAAACCGTTGGCGATTTCGCGCCCCGCGATGTAGAGCTCAAACCGCTCGGTGATGCTGGGGTCGGCGTCGCTGGCGCGCGCCAGCGGCGAGATTTCGGTGGGGTGGTTGCAGATGAAGGTCGGCTGCCAGAGCTTGTCCTCCACCACCTCCTCGAAGTAGAGCACCTGCAGGCCGGCCAGGCTGCGCTCGCCAAGCCGTTCCTTGGCCTCGTCCACGCCGAGCTTGCGCAGCTGCGCGCGCAGCCAGTCGGCGTCATCGACGCGCTCGCCGGCGTCGGTGTGGCGCAGGATGGCCTCGCGGATCGTCAGGCGCTCGAACGGCTGCTCCAGATCGACGTCGCGCCCCTGATACACGAGCTTGCCGTCGCCGCAGACCGTGCGCGCCACGCGGCGGATCATGTCTTCGGTGAAGGCCATCATGTCGGCGTGGTTCCAGTACGCCGCGTAGAACTCCATCATCGTGAACTCGGGGTTGTGGCGCACGCTGATGCCTTCGTTGCGGAAGTTGCGGTTGATTTCGAACACGCGCTCAAACCCGCCGACCAGCAGCCGCTTCAGGTACAGCTCCGGCGCGATGCGCAGGTACATGTCCTGGTCCAGCGCGTGGTGATGCGTGACGAAGGGCCGCGCGTTGGCCCCGCCGGGGATCGGGTGCAGCATCGGCGTTTCCACCTCCAGGAAGCCGTGCGCCACCATGTGCTCGCGCAGCGCGGTGACGGCCTGGCTGCGCGCCACGAAGCGCTGCCGCGCCGCCACGTCGGTCATCAAGTCCACGTAGCGCTGGCGGTATTTGAGCTCCTGGTCGTGCACGCCGTGGAATTTGTCCGGCAGCGGGCGCAGGCTCTTGACCACCAGGCGCAGCCGCTCGACCTTGATCGACAGCTCCCCGGTGCGGGTCTTGAACAGCGTGCCCTCAGCCCACACGATGTCGCCCAGGTCCCAGTGCTTGAACGCTTCATACAGCGCCTCGCCGACGCCGTCCTTGGTGACGTAAATCTGGATGCGCCCGCCGGTGGGGCCGAAGGAGGCGTCCTGCAGCGTGGCGAAACTCGCCTTGCCCATGACGCGCTTGAGCATCATGCGGCCAGCGACGCTGGCGCGCGCGCGCATCGGCTCCAGCAGCTCGTTGCTCATGTGGCCGTATTCGGCCTGCAGCTGCTCGGCGCGGTGCTGCGGGCGCACGTCGTTTGGGAAGGCCGGCGCGCCGGATTGGCGCAACGCCGCCAGCTTGGCGCGGCGCTCGGCGATCAGGTGGTTGTCGTCGGCGTGGGCGGGGGACGTTGAGGTGTCGGTCATGATGCCAAAAGCCTAAGCCGCGCTCCGCCCTTCGATACGGGCGGCCCCAGCGCGGCAACTCAAGCGGCGCGCCTGCGTGCCCACGGCAGCCAGGCCCGCGCTCGTTTTGAAAGCCTGAATTGTAGAGAGGCGCGCGCCGCGGGGGCGCGCCCGGTCAGGCCGCCGCGGCCTCACCGAGGTAGGCGGCGCGCACCTTCGGGTCGTCCAGCATGGCCTTGGCCTCGCCGTGCATGATGATCTCGCCGGAGTCCATCACGTAGCCACGGTCGGCCACCTGCAGCGCGCGGCGGGCGTTTTGCTCCACCAGCAGGATCGTCATGCCCTGCGCGTGCACGTCGCGCACCACCTCGAAGATCTTGTCCACCATGATCGGCGACAGCCCCATCGACGGCTCGTCCAGCAGCAGCAGCCTGGGGCGGCTCATCAGCGCGCGCGCCATCGCCAGCATCTGCTGCTCGCCGCCGGACATGGTGCCGGCGAGTTGATCCTTGCGCTCCTTCAGGCGCGGAAACAGCGCGAACATGCGCTCGATGTCGCGCTGGATCTCGGCCTTGTCGCGGCGCGTGTAGGCGCCCATCAGCAGGTTTTCGACGATGGTCATGCGCGTAAAGACGCCGCGGCCCTCCGGCACCATGGCCAGCCCGCGCTTGACCAGATCCCAAGAGCCGACGCCGCGGATCGGCTGGCCCTGGTAAACGATCTCGCCGGCCTCGGCCAGCAGCATGCCGGTGATGGCCTTCATCGTGGTGGTCTTGCCCGCGCCGTTGGAGCCGATCAGCGTGACCAGCTCGCCCTCGCGCACCTCCAGGTCGATGCCCTTGACGGCCTTGATGCCGCCGTAGGAGACCTTCAGGCCCGTGACCTTCAGCAGGGTGTTCGCCATCTTCAGTGTCCTTGCGTGCCCAGGTACGCCTCGATGACCTTGGGGTTCTTCTGCACCTCGGCCGGCGTGCCCTCCGCGAGCTGCTTGCCGTAGTCCAGCACGGTGACGCGGTCACACAGGCCCATCACCAGCTTGACGTCGTGCTCGATCAGCAGGATGGTGCGCCCGTCGGCGCGGATGCGCTCGATCAGCTCGCGCAGCTGCATCTTCTCGGTGGCGTTCATGCCGGCGGCCGGCTCGTCCAGCGCGATCAGCTTGGGATCGGTGGCCAGTGCGCGCGCGATCTCCAGCCGGCGCTGGTCGCCATACGACAGCGTGCGCGCCTTGTAGTCGGCGTAGCGGGCGATGCCGACGTAGTCGAGCAGCTCCATGGCGCGCTCGGCGATGGCCTTTTCCTCGGCCTTGAACGCGCGCGTGCGCAGAATGGCGCTCAGGATGCCCGAGCGCGTGCGCACGTGGCGCCCAACCATGACGTTTTCCAGCACCGTCATCTCGGCAAACAGCCGGATGTTCTGGAACGTGCGGGCGATGCCGGCCTTGGCCACCTCGTGCACGGCGGTGGGGGTGTAGGGCTTGCCGTCGAGCTCGAAGCGGCCGCTGTCGGGGGTGTAGAGGCCCGTCAGCACGTTGAAGAAGGTCGTCTTGCCGGCGCCGTTGGGGCCGATCAGGCCATAGACCTGGCCGCGCTTGATTTCGATGCCGACGTCGGAGAGCGCCTGCAGGCCGCCGAAGCGCTTGGAGACGCCGCTGACTTTCAGGATGGTGTCCGTCATGCCGTGCTCCTCACTTGCTCAGCGCCTTGCCGTGCTCCGGCGCCGGCCACAGGCCGCGCGGACGCAGCAGCATGATGACGATCATCGCCAGCGCGATCAGCAGCTGGCGCAGGATCTCCGGCGCCAGCCGCCCGTCGGTGAGGTGGTGCAGCGGGCCGGCCAGGTGGCGCAGCAGCTCCGGCAGGCCGGCCAGCAGCAGCGCGCCGAGGATCACGCCCGGAATGTGGCCCAGCCCCCCCAGCACCACCATCGCCACGATCATCACCGACTCCATCAGCACGAACGACTCCGGATAGACGCCGCGCATCAGCGAGGCGAACAGCACGCCGGCCACGCCGCCGAAGGTGGCGCTGGTGCCAAACGCCGCCAGCTTCAGGTTGCGCGTGTTGATGCCCATGGCCTTGGCGGCGATCTCGTCCTCGCGGATCGCCATCCAGGCGCGGCCGATTCGCGAGTCGGCCAGCCGGTAGCAGATGACCACCGTCAGCACGACGAAGAACAGGATCAGGTAGTAATACAGCGTCACCGACTCGAAGGTGTAACTCCAGTCCCCCAACGAGACGGTGAGGCGCTGGCCCATGTTGTGGCCGAACACCGTCACCGCGTCCACCCCGGCAATCCCCTTGGGCCCGTTGGTGATGTTGATCGGGCGGTCGAGGTTGAGCATGAAGATGCGCACGATTTCGCCGAAGCCCAGCGTCACGATGGCCAGGTAGTCGCCGCGCAGCTTCAGCACCGGATAGCCCAGGATCAGGCCGGTGAGGCCGGCCAGGATCGCCGCCAGGAAGATCACGATCCAGAAGCTCAGGTGGATGCCGTTCGGAAACATCGCCGCGATGGCGGGGAAGTTGTCCGCCAGGTGGCTGGAGGCCAGCAGGCTGTAGAGGTAGGCGCCGACCGCGAAGAAGGCGATGAAGCCCAGGTCCAGCAGGCCCGCAAAGCCGACCACGATGTTGAGGCCCAGCGCCAGCATCACATACAGCAGCGCGACGTCAACGATGCGCATCCACGAGTTGCTGCCGGTGGCCTGCAGCAGCAGCGGCAGCACCAGCATCGCCAGCGCCGCCGCCGCAAACGCGACGTAGCGGCCCTTGGAAGGAGCGGAGGCTTGCGTCATGGTGGGAAACTCCTTCCGGTCGTCAGGCGCGGTCGGCGACGCGCTCGCCCAGCAGGCCCGAGGGCCGCAGCGTCAGCACGATGGCCAGCACAATGAACGCGAAGATGTCCGAATACTGGCTGCCGAGGAAGCCGCCGGTCAGCGGCCCGAGGTAGCCGGCCCCAAGCGACTCGATCAGCCCCAGCGCCACGCCGCCGACCACCGCGCCGGCCAGGTTGCCGATGCCGCCAAACACCGCGGCCACAAACGCCTTCAGGCCCGGCATGAAGCCCATCGAGTGCTGCACCGTGCCGTAGTTGGACGCCCACATGATGCCGGCGATCGCCGCCAGCATCGCGCCAATGACGAAGGTGGCCGAGATGACGACGTCGGGCTTGATGCCCATCAGCGCCGCCACGCGCGGGTTCTCGGCGGTGGCGCGCATCGCGCGGCCGAGGTTGGTCTTGTTGACGATGAACATCAGCACCGACAGCACGATGGCGGTGGTGGCCAGGATCGTGACCTGCGTCGGCGAGATCACCGCGCCGCCGAGGTTGAACGGCTCGCTCGGCAGCAGCGTCGGGTAGGACTTGGGGTTGGGCTTCCAGATGATCATCGCCAGCGTCTGCAGCAGGATGCTCATGCCGATGGCGGTGATCAGCGGCGCCAGCCGCGGGGAGTTGCGCAGCGGCTTGTAGGCCAGCTTCTCGATGCTGAAGTTGAGCAGCGCGCACACCAGCATCGAAATGAGCGCCGCCAGGGCCAGCATGGCCCAGCCGGGCATGTCGGGGGAGGCGGCCTGCGCCCAGGTGATGAGGGTCCAGCTGGTCAGCGCGCCCACCATCAGCACGTCGCCATGGGCGAAATTGATCAGCCCGATGATGCCGTACACCATCGTGTAGCCCAAGGCCACCAGCGCATACATGCTGCCCAGCACCAGACCGTTGATGATCTGCTGTAGCAAGACTTCCATGAACGCTCTCCGTTGTGAGAACCAGGCCACCCCACCGCAAAGGGCCGCCCGCCTCGGATTAGCAAAAAACCCGCCAGTGCTGGCTGCAAGGCAGCCCCAGGGGCGGGTTGAAGTGCGCGGATTGTAGCCAAGCGTCGAGACGGCTTGGTTGCTGGTTTGCCCTCAATCGGCGCCGCAAAATCAGGGTTTGCCCCAAGCCATTTCCGCCCCACTGCGGGTTTTCCAGCAGCCGGATCGATGTTTTAGCGTTTGCATTAGCGTGAGTTATCATGATGTTCGCCGCCGCCAGCGCGCGCCTCGGCGTTGCGCCGGCGCAGCTCGGCGAGCTTCTCGCCAATGCGCGATTCCAGCCCGCGCGGCGTCGGCTCGTAAAAGCGCGGCTCGGCCATGCCGTCGGGGAAGTAGCGCTCGCCGGCGGCGAACGCGTCGGGCTCGTCATGCGCGTAGCGGTAGCCGCGGCCATGGCCCAGCCCGCGCATCAGCGCGGTGGGGGCATTCCTCAGGTGCAGCGGCACCGGCCGCGTGCCGTCGCGCGCCACGAAGGTGCGCGCGGCCTTGTAGGCGGCATACACCGCGTTGCTTTTGGGCGCCACGGCCAGATAAACCGCCGCTTGCGCCAGCGCCAGCTCGCCCTCCGGGCTGCCGAGCCGCTCATAAGTCTCGGCGGCGTCCAAGGCCAGCCGCAGCGCACGCGGGTCGGCCAGACCGACATCTTCCACCGCCATGCGGATCAGCCGGCGCGCCAGGTAGCGCGGGTCAGCCCCGCCGTCCAGCATGCGCGCCAACCAATACAGCGCCGCGTCGGGGTCGCTGCCGCGCACGCTTTTGTGCAACGCGCTGATGGTGTCGTAGAACTGGTCGCCGCCTTTGTCGTAGCGACGCAGCCGCTCGCCCAGCGTCGCCAGCAGCCAGGCTTCGTCCACCTCTGCGCGGCCCTGGGCGCGCGCGGCCACCGCCAGCGTCTCCAGGGTGTTGAGCAGCCGGCGCGCGTCGCCGTCGGCGTAGGCCACGAGCAGCCGGCGCGCTGCGGCATCCAGCGCCGGCGCCTCGCCGCTGTCCAGCGCGCGGTCGATCAACACTTGCAGGTCGGCCTCCGCCAGCGGCTGCAACACATAGACCGTGGCGCGCGACAGCAGCGCGGCGTTGACCTCGAAGCTCGGGTTTTCGGTGGTGGCGCCGACGAAGGTGAACAGGCCGCTTTCCACGTGCGGCAGGAAGGCGTCCTGCTGCGCCTTGTTGAAGCGGTGCACCTCATCGACGAAAACCAGCGTCGGCTGCGGGCGCAGCCCGCGGCGCGCGGCTTCGGCGCGCTCCACCGCGTCGCGGATGTCCTTGACGCCGCCCAGCACGGCGCTTAAGGCGATGAACTGGGCGTCGAACGCCTGCGCCATCAGGCGCGCCAGCGTCGTCTTGCCAACCCCCGGCGGCCCCCACAGGATGCAGCTGTGCGGCCGGCCGCTTTCGAACGCCAGCCGCAGCGGCATGCCGGGGCCGAGCAGGTGCGCCTGCCCCACCACCTCGGCGAGCGTGCGCGGACGCAGCCGCTCCGCCAGCGGCACGTGCGGCGCCGTCACGGGCGCACCACCTCCGCCCCCGGCGGCGGCTGAAAGCGGAACTGCGCCGCCGTCACGCCACGGGTCTGCAGCGGGCCGAAGCGCAGCACCGAACGCTGGCCCAGCCCGTCGAGGATGTCCAGCGCCTCCAGCTGGCCGGCGCGAAAGCCAACCGCCACCCGCTGGATGGCGCCGTCGCGCGCGCGCGGGATCGCCTCCACCCAGTGCAGGCCGTCGCGCGGCTCGCCCTCGCGCAGCTCGAACGCCTGGCGCAGCGCGCGCAGGTCGGCGCCGGCGGCCAGCAGCGCCGCCGGCGTCTGGCTCAACGCCTCGGCCTGGGGACGGGCGGTCACTTGATTCAAATCAGGGTCATAAAGCCACAGCGTCTGCCCGTCGGCGACGATGTCCTGCTCGAAGGGGTGCGTGTAGCGGAAGCGGAAGCGGTCCGGGCGCAGGAAGCTGAACTCGCCGCGGCTGGTGCGCACGCGCGGCGGCTGGCCGTCGCGCCCGGGGGCGGTAACGGTCTGTGTGAAGGTGGCGCGCCCCTGCTGCACGGTGGCGAGGAACGCCTCCAGATCGCGCAGGCCCTCGCCCTGCGCGCGCGCGGCGGGGGTCAGCATCGTCAGGGGGGCGGCGCCAGCGGCCGCCAGCAGGGTGCGTCGTGACAGCATGGTGGCTTCGGTGCGCTTGGGCTGCGGTGGTTCCCGCGCGGGCGGTTAATCGGGGCGCTGCCCGACCAAGATTTCACGCTGGCCGCTGGCGGTCAAGGCGCTGACCAAGCCAGCCTTTTCCATGTCCTCCAGCAGCCGGGCGGCGCGGTTGTAGCCGATCTTGAGCTTGCGCTGGACGTAGCTGATGCTGGCTTTGCGATCCTGCAGCACGATGGCCACCGCCTGGTCATACAGCGGATCCTTCTCGCCGCCCTCCGCTTCGCCGCCGTCAGCGCCGCCCAAGCCGTCGCCAGCGGGGGCCTCCAGCACGTCGTCCAGGTAGTCGGGCTCGCCGTAGCGCTCTTTCAAAAAGGCCACCACGCGGTGCACCTCCTCATCGCTGACAAAGGCGCCGTGCACGCGCGTCGGCAGCCCTGCCCCAGCGGGCAGGTAGAGCATATCGCCCATGCCGAGCAGCGCCTCGGCCCCCATCTGGTCGAGAATGGTGCGGCTGTCGATCTTGCTGCTGACTTGAAAGCTGATGCGCGTCGGGATGTTGGCCTTGATGAGGCCGGTGATGACGTCGACGCTGGGCCGCTGCGTGGCCAGGATCAGGTGGATGCCGGCGGCGCGCGCCTTCTGCGCCAGGCGGGCGATCAGCTCCTCGATCTTTTTGCCGACCACCATCATCAGGTCGGCCAGCTCGTCGATGACCACCACGATGTACGGCAGGCGTGCCAGCGGCTCGGGTGACTCCGGCGTCAGGCTGAAAGGGTTGGGGATCGACTCGCCGCGCTGCGCGGCCTCGTCGATCTTGGCGTTGTAGCCCGCGAGGTTGCGCACGCCGAGTTTGCTCATCAGGCGGTAGCGCTTTTCCATCTCGGCCACGCACCAGTTCAGGCCGTTGGCGGCCTGCTTCATGTCGGTGACGACCGGCGCGATCAGATGCGGGATGCCTTCATAGACGCTGAGCTCCAGCATCTTCGGGTCGATCAGCAGCAGCCGCACGTCCTTGGGCTCGGCCTTGTAGAGCAGGCTCAGGATCATGGCGTTGATGCCGACCGACTTGCCCGAGCCGGTGGTGCCGGCCACCAGCAGGTGCGGCATTTTGGCCAGGTCGGCCACCACCGGATGGCCAGCGATGTCCTTGCCCAGGCCCAGCGTCAGCAGGCTCTTGGCCTCGTGATAGACCTGCGACCCCAAGATCTCGCTGAGCCGGATGGTCTGGCGGCGCGCGTTAGGCAGCTCCAGCGCCATCAGACTCTTGCCAGGGATGGTCTCGATGACGCGGATCGACACCAGCGACAGCGAGCGCGCCAAGTCCTTGGCCAGATTGACGATCTGCGCGCCCTTGACGCCCGTGGCCGGCTCGATCTCGTAGCGGGTGATGACGGGGCCAGGCTGCGCCGCCACCACTTGCACCTCCACGCCAAAATCG
This sequence comes from Tepidimonas alkaliphilus, assembly GCF_007556595.1. Lineage (GTDB taxonomy): Bacteria > Pseudomonadota > Gammaproteobacteria > Burkholderiales > Burkholderiaceae_C > Tepidimonas > Tepidimonas alkaliphila. The sequence continues at coordinate 9,101 of NZ_VJNB01000001.1, read as the reverse complement.
GCCAACTTTTTCTCAATCAAGCGGCTGGTCATTTCCAGCGTCTCAGCCGCCACGGTGGCTTGCTGGCGCGGCGGGGGATCGAGCAGCTCCAGCCGCGGCAGCGGCGACTCGCCTTCGGCGAACAGCGCTTGCTGGCGCTCCTGCAGCGCGCGCGCGCTGGGCTCCACCGCCTGCGCAGCCGGGGTAATTTGCAGTCGCGGCGCGCTTGAGCGAGCGGCGCTGGCGCCTTCGCCCACGGCGGCGGGCGCCGATGGCCTGGGGTCTGCCGCGGCGCGGCCTTCAACCGCCTCACCGGCCACGGAAGGAGAAGGTGGCGGCGGGGATAAGGATGGCTCGGCCCCGTGCGGGGGGGGCGCCGAGCGCGCGCGGGCCGCCTGCGCGCCGATGCGCGCGTCCTCATACGCCTCGCGCCGCGCGCGCCAGCGCTGCCACGCCCACTCTACCCCTGCGCCGATGCCTTCGGCCACCCGCGCCCATGAAAAGCGCAACGCCACGGGCAAGCACCCCGCCCACAGCGCCAGCGCCACCAACACCGAGCCCACGTCACCCAACCCGCGCAGCGCCCAGGGCCCCAGCAGCGCGCCCAGCACGCCGCCGGCAGTATGCCCAGGCAGCCACGCATCCCAGCGCGTCAAGCGCGACCATTCGATGACGCAACTGGCCGCCAGCACCCCAGCCAGCGCGGCAGCGCGCCCTGCCGCTTGCCACACGTGCGCAGGCTCCAGCCCCGACGCAGAGGGCGCGCGCTGCGCGCGCAACCAGCGCCGCGCGGCGGACAGCCAGCTCCAGCCGCCGGCCAGCACCAGCCACCATACCGACGCGCCGAACAACGCATAGCCTAGATCGGCAACCCAGGCACCCAGCAGCCCGCCCCCGTTGCGATAACCCACGCCCGTCCCGGAGGTCGTCCAGGCGGGGTCCCCGGGATGCTGGGTCGCCAACGCCAGCGCCGCAAACCCCCAGATCACGCCGGCGACCAGCAAGCCCAGCTCTTGCGCCAAGCGACGCAGACCGCGCAGCGGTGGGGCGGCCAAGTCCGCATGAAACGCATTGGAGGATCGGCTCATATGGTTACAAGCTTAACCCAAGGGCTTGCTTACAATGCCGCGCATGAGCACCCCAACCCTGCACGCCCGCGTTTTGATCTTAGGATCCGGCCCAGCCGGCTACACGGCGGCCATTTACGCCGCGCGCGCCAACCTGAAGCCCGTGCTGATCACCGGCTTGGCGCAAGGCGGCCAGCTCATGACCACCACCGAGGTGGACAACTGGCCGGCGGACGTCCACGGCGTGCAAGGCCCGGAGTTGATGCAGCGCTTTCAGCAGCACGCCGAGCGCTTTGCCACCCAAATCGTGTTCGACCATATTCACACTGCCGATTTGTCGCGCCGCCCCTTTACACTGAGCGGCGACAGCGGCGCCTACACTTGCGACGCCCTGATCATCGCCACCGGCGCCTCGGCCAAATACCTGGGCTTGCCGTCGGAGCAGGCTTACCTGGGCAAAGGCGTGAGCGCCTGCGCCACCTGCGACGGCTTCTTCTACCGCGGGCAGGATGTGTGCGTCGTCGGCGGCGGCAACACCGCCGTGGAGGAGGCGCTGTACCTGGCCAACCTCGCGCGCAAGGTCACGCTGATCCACCGCCGCGACACCTTCCGCGCCGAGGCCATCATGGTGGACAAGCTGATGGACAAGGTGCGCGAAGGCAAGATCGAGCTGAAACTTTGGCACGTGCTCGACGAAGTGCTGGGCGATGGCAAGGCGGTCACCGGCGTACGCATCCGCCATGTGCAAAGCGGCGCCACCGAGGAGCTGGCGCTGCAGGGCGTTTTTATTGCCATCGGCCACAGCCCCAACACGCAGATCTTCGCCGGCCAGCTCGAAATGAAAGACGGCTACATCGTCACGCGCGGCGGCCGCGACGGCATGGCCACGATGACCAGCGTGCCAGGGGTGTTCGCCGCCGGCGACGTGCAAGACCACGTTTACCGCCAGGCCATCACCAGCGCCGGCACCGGCTGCATGGCGGCGCTGGACGCGCAGCGCTTCCTTGAGCAGCGGACAAGCTGAAGCGCCAGGCCGAGCAGGCGGCATATACTGCCGCTATGAACCGGATGGTACATTCTGCTACGCGCTCCCCCTCCGCCCGCACGTCCCGTGCTGTCCGCAAGCGGGCGACCACCCGCACCAACGACCCTGAGCGCACCATGGCCAACATCCTGGAAGTGGCTACCCAGGAGTTCGGCGAAAAGGGGCTGGCAGGGGCACGCATCGACGCAATCGCCGATGCCACCCACACCAGCAAGCGGATGATTTACTACTACTTCGGCAGCAAGGAGGGTTTGTACCTTGCGGTGCTGGAGGAGTCCTACCGCCGGATGCGACAGAACGAGGCCGCCTTACACCTGGAAGACCTTCCTCCCGAGGAGGCCTTGCGCCGCCTGGTGGCTTATACCTTCGACCACCACCACAGCAATGAGCCCTACATCCGGCTGGTGATGTCGGAAAACATCCACCGTGGCCAGTACCTGGCCCGAAGCCGCTTCATTCAGGAGCTCAACACCCCGGCGATCACAGCCATTCGCCAGCTCTATGACCGTGGCGTGGCCGAAGGCGTGTTTCGGCCTGGCCTGGACCCGCTGGACATCCACTGGGCCATCTCTTCGCTGGCGTTTTTCAACGTCTCCAACCGCCACACCTTCGACCTGATCTTCAAGCGCGACCGCCCAGACACCGACGTGGTGGCGCATCGCCGCGCCTTGGCGGTGGAGATGGTGGTCCGCTACCTGCGCGCCGACCGCTGACCCCTCTTTTCACCCGCCGTTTGCCACGGGGTCATGGTTTACCCTAATAAAAAAACTAACTAGTTCGTACACAATCACGATCCAAGGAGACACCTATGGTCGATCGCATAGTGGACCACTATTGCCGTGTGCTCGGCGCCATCATGGCCTTCTGCCTGGCAGCGATGGTCGTCATGGTGTTCGGCAACGTGGTGTTGCGCTATGGCTTCAATTCCGGCATTGCCGTGTCCGAGGAACTCTCGCGCTGGCTGTTTCTGTGGCTGGTGTTCCTGGGGGCGGTGGTGGCCATCCGGGAACGCGCCCACATGGGCGTGGACATGCTGATCGCACGGCTGCCGCCGCTGGGGCAGCGCATGGGCCTGCTGGTCGGTCACGGCTTGATGCTCTTTGCCACCTGGCTGATGTTCCAGGGCAGCTTAGCGCAAACCCGCATCAACTGGGATGTGCAGGCCCCGGTGACAGGCTGGTCGATGGGCTGGATGTATGGCTGCGGCGTGGTGTTTGCCGCTTCGGCTGGCTGCCTGCTGCTCATCGACATCTGGCGCATAAGCACCGGTCGCCTGACCCTGGCGCAAATGCACAGCCCGCACGGGCTGGAGCCGTCCGTAGCCTCTGCATCCGCCTCCCCCGCCCCCAAAAATTGACCGGGATGCCTGCATGACTGTTCTGATTTTCGTTGGCGCGCTGATCGGCGCCATTGCCATAGGCATTCCGATTGCCTATGCCCTGCTGCTCTCCGGCGTGGCGCTGATGTGGCATCTGGATCTCTTCGATGCCCAAATTTTGGCGCAAAACGTGCTTGAAGGCGCAAACAGCTTTCCGCTGCTAGCGGTGCCTTTCTTCATGCTGGCCGGCGAGATCATGAACGTCGGCGGTCTGTCGCGGCGCATCGTCAATCTGGCGCTGGCCCTGGTGGGCCACGTGCGCGGCGGCCTGGGCTTCGTCACCATCCTGGCGGCGGTGTTGCTGGCGTCGCTGTCCGGATCGGCAGTGGCCGATACGGCGGCGCTGGCAGCGCTGCTGATGCCCATGATGGTCAAGGCCGGCCACAACCGGGCCCGCTCCGGCGGCCTGATCGCCTCGGCCGGGATCATTGCCCCAGTGATCCCCCCTTCGATTCCGTTCGTGATTTTCGGCGTCGCCGCCAACGTGTCCATCGGACGACTGTTCATCGCCGGCATCGTGCCCGGCATCCTGATGGGGATCGCCATCGCTATCACTTGGTGGCTGGTGGCCCGCCAAGAAGGCGCTTCCACGCCCCCGCGAGCCAGCCGCGCCGAGATGTGGAAGGCCCTGCGCGAATCGACCTGGGCATTGGGTTTGCCCGTGATCGTTCTGGTGGGGCTGAAGATGGGGGTATTCACCCCCACCGAAGCGGCCGTGGTGGCTGCGGTCTATGCGCTGTTCGTGGCCACCGCGGTGTACCGCGAAATGCACCTTCAGCAGCTCTATCAGGTGTTGTTGGCCGCATCCAAGACCACCGCCATCATCATGTTCCTCGTGGCTGCCGCCGCGGTCAGTGCCTGGCTCATCACCGTGGCCAACCTACCGGGGCAACTCATCGACATCCTGCAGCCCTTCATAAACAACCCGACCTTGCTGCTGATCGTGATTATGTTGCTGATTTTGGTCATTGGCATGGCCATGGATCTGACTCCCATGATCTTGATTCTCGCCCCGGTTCTGATGCCGGTTGTCAAGGCTGCCGGCATCGACCCGGTGTATTTCGGTGCACTGTTCGTGATGAACGGTGCCATTGGTTTAATCACGCCGCCGGTTGGCACGGTACTTAACGTGGTGGCCGGAGTAAGCAAGATGAAGATTCAACAAGTCGCCCACGGGGTTTGGCCCTTCCTCTTAGCCCAGATCATCGTGCTGTTTTTGCTGGTGCTGTTCCCGCAAATCGTGATCGCTCCGTACCGCTGGTTCTATTCCTGATGCCGTCTGGGATCAGGCCGACCGGCACGCCGGCTATGTCCCATCCCCATTTCGCGTGCCGCCCTACCCGCAGGAGACACCATGAAGCGACTATTCCTCAAAACCGCTCTCGCGGTAGCCGCCGTCGCTACCGTCGGCTTGGCCGCCGCACAGACCAAGACAATCAAATTTGCCAATCAGAACGCCAAAGGTCACCCCATCGTGATGGGCATGGAGAAATTCGGCGAACTGGTTGAGGCCAAATCGGGCGGCACGCTGAAGGTCAATATCTTCCCGGGTGGCGCCTTGGGCAGCGACCAGGCCAACCTATCGGCCCTGCAAGGCGGCACGTTGGAAATGGCCTCGATGAATTCAGGCATCCTGGCCAGCCTGGTGCGCGACTTCGCCGTCTATGACTTTCCCTTCCTGTTTGCCAACCCGCAGGAGGCCGATGCCGTGGTGGACGGTGAGTTCGGCCGCAGCCTTCACGCCAAACTGGAAGAGCGCGGTCTCGTCGCGCTGGGCTACTACGAGCTGGGCTTCAGGCACATCACCAACAGCCGCCGCCCCATCAACCGGGTGGAAGATATTGCCGGCCTGAAGCTACGCGTCATCCCCAACCCCATCAACGTGGACTGGGTCAGCGCCTTGGGGGCCAACCCCACCCCGCTGCCCTTCCCAGAGCTATATGCCGCCCTGGAGCAACGGGCCGTGGATGGTCAGGAAAATCCCTTGGCCACCATTTACGGCGCCAAGCTCTACGAGGTTCAGCGCTATCTGACCCTCACCTACCACCAGTACAACCCGCAGTCCATCTTGGTCAGCAAGCGCTTCTGGGATCGCTTGAGCGGCGATGAGCAGCGCATCCTGCGCGAAGCCGCGGCCGAATCCATCAAATACCAACGCGAGCAATCCCGTGCCGCCGTGGCCAGCACGCTGGAGAACCTGCGCAAGGCCGGCATGCAGGTGACCGAATTGCCCCCCGCCGAAGTGGCCAAGCTGCGCGAGCGCATGAAACCCGTCATCGCCAAGCACAGCGCCAATGTGGGCGAGGCCACGGTCAATGCCATCATGGCCGAACTGAGCAAATTGCGCAAATAACCCCTGGGCCATGATCACCGGCAACACCGAACTCATCGCCCACATCGGCTACCCCACGCACAGTTTCAAGGCGCCGATGATTTACAACCCATATTTCGAGGCCAGCGGCATTGATGCCGTGGTGGTGCCCATGGGTTGCAGACCCGAGGCCTATCCCGATCTGTTGCGCAGCCTGTTCCGGCTGGAGAACGTGCGCGGCGCCCTCATCACCATGCCGCATAAAGTGGCCACGGTGGCGCTGCTCGACGAAGCCAGCCCCACGGTGCAGGTAGCCGGTGCCTGCAACGCCGTCAAGCGCGGCGCAGACGGGCGCCTCGTGGGCGATTTGTTCGATGGGGAAGGCTTCGTGCGCGGCCTGCGGCGCAAAGGCCTGGCGCTGGAAGGCGCCCGGGCGCTGATCGTGGGCTGCGGCGGCGTGGGCAGCGCGATCGCGGCCTCGCTGGCCGCCGCGGGCGTGAGCCGCCTGGGGTTGTATGACATCCAGCCACAGGCGGCCGAAGCCCTGGCCGCCCGCCTGCAGGCGCACTTCCCCACCCTGTCGGTACGGTTGCACACACGTGACCCGCAAGGCTGCGACCTGGTGGTCAACGCCTCGCCTCTGGGAATGAACGAGGGCGACCCTCTGCCGATCGACATGGATCGGCTCTCGGCGCAAACGTTTGTGGGCGAAGTGGTGATGCGCGCCGAAATGACCGCCTTCCTCGCCGCCGCACAGGCGCGGGGCTGCCGCATCCAGGTGGGCGCTGACATGCTGTTCGAGCAGATTCCGGCCTATCTGGAGTTTTTCGGCTACCCCAGCACCAGCGCCGACCACCTGCGGGCGCTGGCCCGCCTGAGCTACTGACCCACCGAATCGGAGGCCACCCGTGAGCGACTTCCTGATCAAGCCCACCGCATCAGCCCGTGAACCGTTGCAAGCCTCGTTCAGCGACGCGTCCAACCCCATCGGCCTCGACGGGGTGGAATTCATCGAATACGCCACTGGCAAGCCACAGGCACTGGGGCAGGTGCTGGAGATGATGGGGTTTCGCCCGATTGCCCGACACCGCTCGCGTGAGGTGCTGCTGTATCGACAAGGCGGCCTGAACATCGTCGTCAACGCCCATCCCGATGACGCCCGAGCCGCCAACCATGGCGGTGAGGCTCCCAGCATCTCGGCCATCGCGCTGCGCGTGCGCGATGCCCGCGCCGCCTACGACTACATGCTGGAACGGGGCGCATGGGCGGTCCCCACCCATCCCGAGGTGATGGAGCTCAACATCCCCGCCATCCACGGCGCGGGCGGCAGCCGCATCTATCTGGTGGACCGCTATCAGGATTTTTCGATCTACGACGTCGATTTCGTTCCCATCCCCACAGTGGACCAGCATCCGCAAGCCACGGCGGGCATCCACTTTTTCGGGATCGTGCAATACATCGGCCCCGGCCGCAGCTACGACTGGATCGAGTTTTACCGCGAGCTCCTGGGCGCCGAGCCGATTCCAGATGAGGAACGCTTCGGCATCATGCCCAAAGGCAAGTTGTTGCGTGTGCCGGCGCTGTCGGCCACCCGCGGCTTCTTGATCCAGCTCGTCGAGCCCGAGCCCAACGTGTTCGATACGAGCGAACGCCTGCAGCGCATCGGCCTGGGCGTGCCGGATGTGTTGGCTGCGGTACGGGCCCTGCGCGGCTTGGGCGTGGAATTCGTGGAGACGCCTGAGGCCCACACCGACCCCCGGGGCGCCATCACCAAAACCTATCTGGGCTCGGTCGTGTTCGAGCTGGTGCACAGCGAAGCCGGAGGCGCTTGAATCATGTGGCGCCGGACCCATTCCATCGAGCAGACCATTGCCCGCTTTGGCATGGACACCATCAGCCTGGCCGGACCGCTGGAGGCCAAGCTGGAAGCGATACAGGCGGCCGGCTTCAGCCAGGTCATGCTCAAGGCCAACGACCTGGTCGGCCACCCGGGCGGCTGGCAGGCAGCCGTCAAGGCGGTACAGGCCAGCGGGCTGCGGGGCACGGGCTTTCAGGTGCTGCGCGATTTCGAGGGCCTGAGTGGCCACCTGCACCACTATAAAGTGGACATCGCCAAGGCCATGCTGGAGATGTGCGCGGCGCTGGGGTGCGACGTGCTCTTGGTCTGTTCGTCCACCTCGCGCCATGCCAGCGGCGATCTGGCACACATTGCCCGCGATCTGCGCAAGCTCGCCATGTTGGCCATTCCCTATGGCATCAAGATCGCTTACGAAGCCCTGTCCTGGGGGCGGCATGTCAATGAGTTCACCACTGCCTGGGAAGCGGTGGTGCGCGCCGATTGCCCCAACCTCGGGCTTGGCATCGACTCGTTCCACATCTTCGCCGCGCAGACTCCGCTGGACGAAATCGATTACCTGCAACCGGACAAGATTTTTCTGGTGCAGCTCGCCGACTTCATGTGGCAGGAGGCACGCACATTCGAAGAGCGTATGACCACCGCGCGAACCTTCCGCGTGTTTCCGGGCGAAGGCGTGCACAGCGAGCAGTTGGTGCAGCTGGTACTCAAGCTCGACCAGATCGGCTACCAGGGTGATTACAGCTTCGAGGTCTTCAATGACGACTACGTGCAACTGCCGCTGCCCTTGGTGGCCGAGCGCGCCCAGCGCTCAGCGCTTTGGCTGGCCGAAGACGTGCTTCGTCAATCGACTCCTCTGCCCAATGGATTGCGCTTGCGCGTGCGTTCCGGTCCGTCTGTATAAGGCCGACAAGCCCTCTGTCCACTCCCCCACCCTAAAGGAAGGTCTGCTCACCCCCCGCAGCTGACGCCGCGGCTGGGCCTTGGGTTTCATGTGATGGGTTCGGGCCTCGTTTCGAGGGTCTTGCGGAGCCGTTTCGGCCCCCGCCGGGACCTTTTGCAGCCCCGCCGGGGGCTTGCGCGCCCCATTTGGGCGCACTTACCCCACGCAGGTCTGCATAAGATGTACTCTAAACCTTCTTTCCTGACATAACGGATCGACGAAAGGAGAGAAGGACGAACGCGGAGCTGAAGCTGGCGCAGCAGCGGCTGTCGGTGCTGGAGCTGGCGCAGGCGCTGGGCAATGTGAGTGAGGCGTGCCGGCGCCGGGGCATGACGCGCACGCCGTTTTACGAGTACAAGCGCCGCTTTCAGACGCATGGGATTGAGGGGCTGAAGAATCTGCCGCCGATCCCGAAGAGCCACCCGATGAGCACACCGGCGCAGGTGGTGCAGCGCATCGTGGAGCTGGCGCTGGCGCACCCGTCGTACGGGTGCAACCGGCTGCAGGCGCTGCTGCTGGCCGA